>NZ_BSEX01000036.1 GCF_027922045.1 Microbacterium terregens | reverse complement strand
CGAGACGCTGGCCCAGCTCGTCGCCGGCACTGCCCACGCATCGGGTGCCGGCGTCGGTCGCGTGCTGACCCTGGGTGACAGGTTCCGGCAGGCGACCGACAAGGAAGCGGCAGCGGACTCGGAGCTACGGGCCGCGCAGGGGAATTATATGGTGGCCCAGGCGATCGCCAAGGGCCTGAACAAGGGCGATCCTGACGGGACAGCCCGCGATGCGGCGCGGGCGCGGGAATGGATCGCCGACCAGCTCGACCGGGGCCGCGTGTTCGAGCCTGCCAAGGTGCGCGACGGCGGAAGGGGCGCGGTAGCGGTCGTGGAGCCGATCCACGAAGAGATGTTTCCGGGGCGCGTTAGGGCGCAGCGGCCCGATCGTGAGCGGTAGAATTTTGCCCGTAGAGGGTGAGGATGACGGAGGGCATCAGCGCAGGGGGTAGCCCCTCGTCCAGCATCATCGCGAACATGGCTTCCTCGTCGGGTGACAGGATCATGTCTTCAATGGCGAGGTTAGCGCGGGATTCCGCCATGTCTTCGCGCCATAGCGCCACTTCGTCGGCTGTGCCGCGAACATAGTCCATTGCTTGCACCTGGGCACGGAGAGCTTCCACGTTGATTAGACTGATGCTTATCATCCCGATTTTATAGCAAATTTGACCCTCGAAAGCATTGCATTTGCTGGCTTTTTATGAGAACAAATAGTGAACAAACATGAAATTGACTAGGCATTGAACTGGAGGCATACAGATGCAAAGTGCTGCACTTTGCGGCAAAGTGAGGCAACCCATGCCGTCGAAAAACCGGATCACAGTCAATTTGTCCGAAGATGAATATGCCGCTTTCGATCAGCTCGCGGCGCGGTCGAAGGTGTCGAAGGCATGGCTTGGCCGTCATGCAATCAGCTCGTTGATCGAGCGTACTGATCGGGATGAGCAGCAACTGCCGCTTCCCTTGACAGGATTGAAGCGTAGGGGGAGCCGATGAAATCGCGCCATAACATGACCGTCATCGACCTTTTCTGCGGAGCCGGTGGCCTTTCAGAGGGGTTTCGGCAGGCGGGTTTCCACGTCTTGGCCGGACAGGACTACGACGACCGGGCAGGCGAGACATTTTCCGCGACCCACCCAGAAGCCAAGTTCATTGGTGGGCCGATCCAGGACGTTACAGCGCAGCAGCTCTTAAAGGCTGCTGGCGTCAAGAAGGGTGAAATCGACGTGATCGTCGGTGGCCCCCCGTGCCAGGGCTATTCGGTTTATAATCACCAGCGAGGCGTCAATGACCCACGCGCAGGTCTGTTTCGGGAGTACCTTCGGATCGTGAAGGGCATTCAGCCCCGTTGGATCGTGATGGAAAACGTGACCGGGATCACGTCGATCGGCGGGGGCGGTATCGTGCAGGAGATATTCGAGGGTATGAAAAGCCTCGGCTATCGCGTCGATATGAAGGTGTTGCGCGCCGAAGAATATGGCGTGCCCCAGGAGCGGAGGCGCGTATTTTTCATCGCTACCCGTACCGATGCGCCGATCCTGTTTCCCGCGCAGACACATGGCCCTGGTCTGTTGCCCTTCGTGACAGTCTGGGATGCCATCTCTGATCTTCCGAAGTTGGAAAACGGCGATCGTGCAGAGCCCCGACCATATGGGAAACGCCCTCAGAACAGCTATCAGGCTTTGTTGAGAGGGGACTGCACCATCGTGCAGAACCATTCCGCATCTAGGCTATCGAGGATCAACCAGGAGCGTATGCGCCATATTCCTGCCGGTGGATCATGGCGGGACATACCGATCGACCTGCTACCCGCAGGCATGAAGTTGGCCAAGCGTAGCGATCATACCAAGCGATATGGGAGACCGAAAAAGACGGACCTATCGTGCACAGTATTGACTAAGTGCGACGTGCATTGGGGGGCTTATATCCATCCCGTTCAGGATCGTTCATTCACGGTTAGGGAGGCCGCAAGGCTGCAATCATTCCCCGATTTCTTTACATTCAAGGGTAATAGCACAGAGCAGTATGTGCAGGTGGGTAATGCAGTCCCACCGCTACTTGGTAAGTGTGTGGCCGAAGCACTACTTCTTGCGGATACCGCAGGGATGGCCTCTAAGCAGGTGAAAGCCAGCCTGCGTGAGGAACTCCCGATTGCCGTTTGAACCTGAGTCGATTGTTGGGGAGGTATTGGGTCGGCGGGCGGCAAAGGGTGTCGATCCCGCTGCCACCGATTTCGAGTGCCCCTATATTCAGTCGCGATGCCCTAAGCGCAGCACGCAGCTCCCCAACGAGCCTTATCCAGTGTGCAGTCTTTGGAAGCCCGCGCCCCGGAAATCGACCCAGGGGCCGGAGCTGATCTTCGTTTGCCCGAAGCGGTTTTACGCTGTCGATTTTCTAACAGAGGTCATTGAACATTGCTGGCCTGGTGAGAAGCCCGCCGATCCGCAGATTGCCCGTGAAGTTAAAATGGAGGGCTTTGGAAATGTCGATTTTGTTATCGCAGACGTAAAGGGCGATAAGGAAATCGATCAATTTCTATCGGTAGAGCTTCAAGCCATCGACATTACTGGCTCTGTATTTCCAGCCTATAAGGCTTTGCGGGCAGGGGAGGATTTGGAGAAAAAGCCGACATATGGGTTTAATTGGGATAACGTTTATAAGCGTTACATCACCCAGCTCATCCGCAAAGGCTATTTTCATCATCATTGGAAATCAAAAATAGTCGCGGTCATTCCAGAGCAGGTATATCAGTATATTCTAGGCCGTGCGGCCTTTATGAAAACTAACGATGTTAAAAATGATCCACAGGTCAACATCATATTCATGACTTATCGCTTGGAAAGCGATGCTGATAGGCCGGGTGAGTTTAAGCCTGTGCTTGTTAACGTGGAAGGTACGAGCCACACTAACTTGCAAAATGCCATCATGTATAAAGACCCGCCTCAAAGGTCTGCCTTTACTGCACAGATTAAAAGTTCGCTGGTTCGCGGTGCTGTAAAGCTAGCCGACCTTATTGCAGCGGGCGAGGTTTCCGAGATGGAAGATCATGGGCACGAGGGGCCGGACCCAGAAGACCTGATTCAGTAGAGTTGATCCGAAAATCACAACTTTTGCATCAGGTTATCCGCTCCGATCCGGTTGTTCCGGAGCAATGGCAATGCTCGAAATATCCGTTTCTTTATCGATCAGGACACCGGATTCCTTTCGTTCGGAATAGCGATCAACAAGCTGAGTGGTATGCGGGCGAAGCAGCACCGTGAACCGCACCAGCTCTTCCATCACATCCACAATCCGATCGTAATAGCTGGACGGTTTCATGCGTCCGACATCGTCAAACTCCTGAAAGGCCTTGGCAACGCTCGACTGGTTCGGGATCGTCACCATTCGCATCCAGCGGCCGAGGATACGCAGCGTGTTGACGCTGTTGAACGACTGCGAACCGGCCGACACCTGCATGACCGCGAGCGTGCGACCCTGTGTCGGTCGCATTCCACCTATGGAGAGCGGCAGGTGGTCGATTTGTGTTTTGATGATGCCTGTGACCTGTCCGTGCCGTTCAGGAGAACACCACACATGGCCTTCCGACCACATCGACAGCTCGCGCAGTTCGTGGACGGCGGGATGATCGTCGCCGGCCACCTGATCGGGGAGCGGCAGCGCCGAGGGGTCATAGATGCGCGTCTCGCACCCGAAGAATTGCAGTAGCCGCGCCGCTTCCTCGACACACAGCCGGGAAAACGACCGTTCGCGCAGAGAGCCGTAGAGCAGTAGGATACGCGGCGGGGGATCGCCCGCACCAAGGCCGAAGGCAGGGCGGTTAAGCGCATAATTCCTATCGAGCGCGGGCAGGTGATCGGGATCGGATAGCGTGCGGAGCGGCATTACAGAGTGAGCCTTATGGCAAGTGCGGCAAGCGTCACCAGCAGCACCGGAATCGTCAGCGTCGCGCCAACCTTGAAATAGTAGCCCCAGCCAATCCGGATGCCCTTTTGCCCGAGGACGTGCAGCCATAGGAGCGTCGCGAGCGAGCCAATTGGCGTGATTTTGGGGCCAAGGTCGGAGCCTATGACGTTGGCGTAGATCATCGCTTCCTTGATCGCGCCTGTGGCGTGCGTTGCGTCGATCGACAGCGCCCCGACCAGAACGGTCGGCATGTTGTTCATCACCGATGATAGCAGCGCCGCGATGATCCCTGTCCCTAACGCTGCGCCCCACACGCCGCCTTGCGCGGTGCGATCGAGCAGACCGGCAAGATGATCGGTCAGGCCAGCATTCCGCAGGCCATAGACGACCAGGTACATGCCGAGCGAGAAGATCACGACCTGCCACGGCGCGCCG
>NZ_BSEX01000035.1 GCF_027922045.1 Microbacterium terregens | reverse complement strand
AGCCGGCGAGCAGTAGGGCGAGGACGACCCAGCCCGCCTTGAACGTGGCATAATCCCGGATCGCGTCAGCGGGCGGGCGGAGCTGCGCCACATCGTAGCTTGCCGGTATGTCGCGCCGGAAGAACAGCAGCAGCGCGACCAGTGTCGCGGCGATCGACGCCAGATCGACCGGCACCATCACCGAGGCATAATCGGCAAAGCCGATCCGGAAGAAGTCGGCCGACACGATGTTGACGAGGTTGGAGACGATCAGCGGCAAGCTGGCGGTATCGGCGATGAACCCCGCAGCCATCACGAACGCCAGCGTCGCCTTATCCTTGTATCCCAGCGCGCGCAGCATCGCGATGACGATCGGCGTCAGGATCAGGGCCGCGCCATCATTGGCGAACAGCGCCGACACCGCCGCGCCGAGCAGCACGATCAGTACGAACAGCCGGCGACCATGCCCCCGGCCCCAGCGCGCGACATGGAGCGCCGCCCATTCAAAGAACCCGGCTTCATCGAGCAACAGGCTGACGATGATGATCGCGACGAACGTCGCGGTCGCGTTCCAGACGATACCCCACACTACCGGCACGTCAGAGAGCGAGACGACCCCGACGAGCAGGGCGATCACCGCTCCGCCCAGTGCGCTCCAGCCAATGCCCAAGCCTTTGGGTTGCCAGATGACGAGCGCGATCGTGGCGACGAAGATAGCGAGCGCGAGCAGCATCAGGCGATGCGCTGACCCGAGGCATCCACGACCTTTTCGCCGTCTTCCTTGGCAAACGCGCCCTGTTGCGGCTCGGGCAGCAGATCGAGGACCGCTTCGGAAGGCCGGCACAGCTTCACGCCGAGCGGAGAGACAACCAGCGGTCGGTTGATGAGGACCGGATGCGCCACCATCGCATTCACCAGCGCGTCGTCGGACAGCGACGTGTCGCCCAGGCCCAGCTCCGCATAGGGCGTGCCCTTCTCACGCAGCAGATCGCGGGGTGTGATCCCGGCGCGATCGATCAGCTCGACCAGCAGCGCACGCGAGGGCGGCGTCTTCAGATATTCGATGACGTGCGGCTCGATGCTGGCATTCCGGATCATCGCCAGCGTGTTGCGCGACGTGCCGCACTCAGGGTTGTGATAGATCACGATATCGACGGCCACGGGGCGTCCTTTCAGCAGCAGGGGGTGAGTTCGGCCAGAAGCGGCGCGCACAGTTCAGGCGAGCCGGCGCAGCAGTCTTTGACCAGGAACAGCGTCAGCGCGCGCAGCCCGTCCAGATCGGCCCGGTAGATGATCGACCGGCTATGCCGTTCCGAGCGCACGATGCCGGCACGCGCAAGAATGCCGAGGTGCGCAGACATGGTATTCTGCGGCACGTCCAGTTGGCGGGCGATCTCGCCGGCCGCCAAGCCGTCTGGCTCGTGCCGTACCAGCAGCCGGAACACGTCAAGGCGCGTGCCCTGCGCAAGTGCTCCAAGCGCCGCGATAGCAGATTCGTTTTCCATATATCCAGCATAACGGATATAATAACATTGGCAATCAGGTGATGCATTGATGCAAAATTCAAAACTTTTGCATCAGATTGAGAATGGCCAAAATCCGCGCCCTTCCCTGATGCAAAAATCCGATGCAGATCGTTGCTATGATTTACGGCTATGCGCGTGTCTCCACCAACGGCCAAGACCTGGCCCAGCAGCTCGCCCAGCTCACCGCTGCCGGGTGCGTTAAAATCTACCGTGAGAAGATCAGCGGAGCGACGGCCGAGCGGCCACAGCTCAAGCGCGCGATCGGCGCGCTGGACGATGGCGACGTGCTGATGGTGACGGCGACAGACCGGCTTGCCCGCAACACCCGCGACCTATTGAACATCCTCCATGCGGTGAAAGAGGCAGGGGCTGGCTTTCGTTCGCTGGCCGAGCCGATGGTGGATACGACTTCGCAATTTGCCGAGGTGATAATCGCGGTGTTGGGGATCGCGGCGAGTTGGGAACGAGAGCGGATCACCGAGCGCACCGCCGCAGGGCGTGTCCAAGCAAGGGCGCGGGGCGTCAAATTCGGGCGTAAGACGGTCCTCACCTCACATCAGCAGGCAGAGGCGCTGGATAGACTCGCTGCCGGTGACACGCAGCGCACCGTCGCGGCACTGTTCAATGTTAGCCAAGCAACCATTTCACGCTTGATTGGCAAATGATTGGACGGCATGACCACATGCAAACATGCGGTCATGTAAGGATACACACATGCCAACAATCGCAATTATTAGTCAAAAGGGCGGCGCGGGTAAAACCACCCTCGCCCTGCATCTGGCCGCTGCTGCCGAGGATGCCGGTCATACCGCGCTGGTGATCGACCTAGACCCGCAGGCGACAGCGAGCCAATGGGCTGCCTGGCGGCAGGACGCGCCTCCGGTTGTGATCGACAGCGCGCCCCCTCGCCTCGCTGCCAAGATCGAGCAGGCGACGGCGCAGGGTGCGGCCTTCATCGTGATCGACACACCGCCCCATGCGGACAGCGCGGCCAGTGCCGCCGTCGAGGCTGCCGACTTGGTGTTGATTCCATGTCGGCCGAGCGCGTTCGACCTAGCGGCGATCAAAACGACCGCCAGTCTTGTAAAGATGCGCGGCAAGCCTGCTTTCGTGATCTTCACAGCGGGAAGTCCAACGGCCCCGCGTATGTATGAGGAAGCGGCGCAGCTCGTGCAGGATTATGGGCTGGACGCCTGCCCACATCGCATTGCGGACCGAGCCGCCTTCCGTCACGCGGCGGCTGAGGGAAAAACGGCGATGGAGGTAGAGCCGAACGGCAAGGCAGCCGATGAAGTGCGCGAACTTTACAAGTGGGCATGTAAGCATGTAAACATGCCATCATCTAAAAAGCGGAGGGCCAGCGTATGAGCCGGAAGGGATCATTGCTTTCGTTGCGGGACCGCGATTCTGCGCCGTCGCCGGTGGTGGCCGAGCCGAAGGAAAAGGTGAGTGCGTCGGTCTCCAGCAGCACCGGCAGTAGTCCGATTGCGCCGAGCCGTCAGGGCAAGAAGGCCATGACAGGCTATTTCAGCCCGGAAATGTCGTTTGCCATGCACATGACTGCCCGGAAAAACGGGATGAGTTTGCAGGACGCAATGGCCGAAGCGTTCAACGACTGGCTTCGCAAGATGGGGGAAAGCCCTGTGGGGAAGTAAGCATGTTCACATGCAAACATGATGCCTGCCAATCAAGGCGGAGCTGTCAGTTTAGATTGCAATGAGATTGACCGCGATCTGCTTCCCTCGATCCTCCGCTAGGTCAAACGCCCAGCGCTGGCCTTTTTCAAGATCAGCATATCCGGCGTCTAGCACCGCAGTCACATGCACGAAGACCTTGGGTTGCTTGTCGTCGCGGGAAATGAAGCCGAAGCCGCGATCCCGATCTACATATCTGACCGTGCCCGTTGGCATGATCCTCTCCACTTCTATTTTTGACGAGCGCACTCGATACAGCTCGCCACCGATGGAAGGTTGAACAGGCGCGCTTCGGCGATCTCCTCGCCGCAGGTGACGCAATAGCCGAACTCGCCCTGTTCGATCCGGCGCAAGGCAGCGTCGATAGCTGCACGCTCACTTTCGCGGCGACGTTGCTGGGCAAGCGCCATGGCCTGCACCTGCATGGCATCGATCCGCGACAGTCGGCCTACGCTGTCCTGTTCGAGCATAACCGGCGCGCGGCCCTCTTTCGACATCTCCTCCTGGGCGAGAAGCATCTGCCTCAACAGCAGCAGCTTCTCGCGGAAAAGGTCGAGGTCGAGTGCCACGTCAACGCACCAGCAGCACCGGCACATGAACCGTGCGAATGAGCGTCGTCGTGGTGCTGCCGACAATCAGGGTACGAAGGGGCGAATGCCCATAAGCTCCCATGACCAGCAGCGCGTCCGGGGTCTTGCCCACCACCTCGGCAATGGCGTCCTCGGGCTTGCCTTGCACGACCGTCAATTCGACAGACCGGCTACCGGCCAGGGCAGCGCCCGCGTTATCCAGCAGCTTGCGATGCTTTTCGTCATCAGGACCGACTGTGACGACATGGACCGGTAGACCGTCGAATAGGGGTGAGTTGGCGACCCGCTCCAGCGCACGATCGGCGGCCTTGCTGCCATCATAGGCAAGGATGACCGATTGCGGTTCCGCAACCGCCCTGGACGCGATCAGCACGGGCTTGGCGCTGGCGCGCACGACCCGTTCGATCTTCGACCCGATATGATCGGATGCGAACTCATGGCTGGCTCCGCGTTTGCCAATGACAATGACGCGGGCATCGCTTTCGCGCTCCAGGATCGTTTCCACGATGCCACCATGGCGGTGCAGGGGGGAAATCTCTTTCGCACCGTCAGCCTGGAGGCGCTCAGCCATCGTCGCAAGCAAGATGCGGCCACGCTCGACCTGAAGCCTGGCATCGGCCTCCTCCAGTTTCGTCAGTTCTTCGAGAAGGTCAGTTCTGGCTCCCAGGCCGATAGCACCGCTCAAATCATGCCGCTCTGCCACGGCATCCTTGCGCTGCACGACATGGAGCAGCT
>NZ_BSEX01000034.1 GCF_027922045.1 Microbacterium terregens | reverse complement strand
ATCATTCCTTCTCCTTCAGCCGCTTGAGCAGAGGGGCCATCAACGCATGGTCGCGCTCACGGGTCAGGAACATCGGCAGTTCGCGTTGCAGGAGCGGGGCGAGCTGGCGACCCGTGGGCGTATCCTCGTCTATGTGGTGAAGGATGAACGCGCCAAGCATGATGCGCTCGCGAGTTTCGGCCTTGCGACGTTCGATAGAGACGCGGGCCTCAAGCGCCTTTCGCCGCTCGCGCAATTTGCGCTCGTCCTCGCGCATTTTCTCAAGGCGCTCTTCAACGGGTGTCCGTGCCATGCGGTCCTCCTTGTCAGTTCGCTATAGCAAGCAGAACAGCATGAGGCTACCTTAGCGAAGATAAGGGCACGCTTATACATTGGTTCCCAATGTGCGTGGTCCTCGTGGGGGCGTTGCCCCCGCCGGACGGCTCCCCCTTAAGTGCAGTAAGGCAGAAGGGCGCGGCGTCGTGGCGATCTACCATTGTTCCGTCAAAGTCATCTCGCGGGCCACTGGGCGCAGCGCGGTCGCCGCCGCCGCCTATCGGGCGGGCGAGCGGCTGACCGACGAGCGCCTGGGTAAATGCCACGACTACACGCGCAAATCAGACATCGAGCATCGCGAGATCATGGCCCCGGATCGCACCCCCGACTGGATGCTCGATCGCTCGCGCCTGTGGAACGGCGTCGAGGCGGCGGAGCGGCGCAAGGACGCCCAGCTTGCCCGTGAGGTGGAAATCTCCCTGCCGCGTGAGCTGGACGCGGAAGGGCGGCGCGCCCTGGTCGACAGCTATGTGCGCGAGCAGTTCGTGTCCCAGGGCATGATTGCGGACGTGTCGTTGCACCGGGGCCATTCGGCGGACGGCCAGGAGCAGCCGCACGCGCATGTCATGCTGACCATGCGCGACCTGACCGGCGAGGGGTTCGGAAAGAAGAACCGGGACTGGAACGCGGCTGAGCGGCTTGAGGGGTGGCGTTCGGCATGGGCGGATCATGCCAACCAGGCATTGGAACGGGCCGGGTGCGATGAGCGCATCGACCATCGGTCGCTCAAGGATCAGCGCGAGGCGGCGCGGACACGTGGTGACGCGGAACGGGAAGAGGATCTAGGCCGGGAGCCGCTGGGCAAGGTGCCGTTGTCGGCGGTGGCGATGGAGCGCAAGGGCACGCCCACCGAGCGCGGGGACGAACAGCGTGGGGTGCAGGCGCGCAACCGGGAGCGGCGCGAGCTGACGCAGCAGCTTCGCGACCTCAGCGCCAGGATAGCGGAAACGATGCGCGGCATTGGCGACAAGGCCAAGGATATGGCGCAGGGGCTGCGCGACCGCCTAGGCGCGGCATGGGGGCGTCAGGAGCAGGACGCCGATCGCGGTGCAGCCGAGCGGATCGCGGAGGCGACGGCGCAGCGGGGTGAGCGCGATCGTGACGCCCCGGAGCCGGGGAGCGCCGCCGATCGCATTGCATCCCGCATGGGTGACAAGGGCGGATCGGATCACGACCAGGCCGAGCGCGATCGGGAGCGCACTAGGGACAGAGATCGGGACAGGGGCCGCGAACGATGAGCGATGATAGCGACGATCCGGTGATGGCGCTGCTGGCGACCCAGCGGGCGGTGCTTGCGGCGGTTGAGAATCTGGCGGGCCAGGTCGAGGCAATGCAGGGCAAGGTGGACGCGAT
>NZ_BSEX01000033.1 GCF_027922045.1 Microbacterium terregens | reverse complement strand
CCGGGATGAGTGACCTGTTTTGGCTGACGAACGAGCAGATGGAGCGGCTGCGGCCGTTCTTTCCCAAGAGCCACGGGAGGCCGAGGGTAGACGATCGGCGGGTGCTGAGTGGCATCGTATTCGTCAATCGCAACGGGCTGCGCTGGCGAGATGCACCCGGCGAGTACGGCCCGCACAAGACGCTGTACAATCGGTGGAAGCGTTGGGGCGAGGCCGGTGTGTTCACGCGAATGATGGAAGGTCTGGCTGCAGCCGGCGCCGAGCCGCAGACGGTCATGATCGACGCAACCTACCTGAAGGCTCACCGCACGGCATCGAGCCTGCGGGTTAAAAAGGGGATCTTGGCCGCCTGATCGGCCGCACCAAAGGCGGCATGAACACCAAGCTTCACGCCATCGCCGATGCGAACGGGCGCCCCTTGAGCTTCTTCATGACCGCGGGCCAGGTCAGCGACTACACCGGCGCGGCAGCGCTACTCGATGACATGCCGAAGGCGCAGTGGCTGCTTGGTGATCGCGGCTACGACGCCGACTGGTTCAGGGACGCCCTCCAGGCCAAAG
>NZ_BSEX01000032.1 GCF_027922045.1 Microbacterium terregens | reverse complement strand
CGACGGGCAAATCGAGGCGTTTGGACGCCCAGGCAGCGAGATCGCAGACGCTGGCGGCATAGGCCGAGGCGTCGATACATGCGAGTATCTTGGTCATGGCTTCTCTCCTCAATGCGCGCCGAGTTGCGCTTCCGCACCCGGCTTGTCGTGAATGGCATAGCGTTCGACCATCGAGGCGCTGGCGTCATTGAGGCCGATGACCTCAACCGCCGTGCCTTCACGGCGGAATTTGAGAATGGCCTTGTCGAGCGTGCCGATCGCCGAAATGTCCCAGAAATGCGCGTTGCTCACGTCGATCACGACACGATCGAGAACCTCTTTGTAGTCGAAGGCGGACGTGAAACTGTCCGACGAGGCGAAGAACACCTGGCCCGCAACGCGATAGGTGCGCGCATTGCCATCGGTCGAAAGCTCGGACGCGACGGTGAAGAGGCGCTTGACCTTGCTGGCGAAAAACAGGCCCGACAGAATAACGCCCGCCAGCACGCCTTGCGCCAAGTCATGCGTCCATACGACGATGACGACGGTGGCGACCATGACCACCGAGGACTGCCATGGATTGGTGCGGAGATCCTTGATCGAGCGCCAACTGAATGTGCCGATCGACACCATGACCATCACCGCTACGAGCGAAGGCATCGGAATCTGCGCCACTAGCGGGCCAAGCACCACGATCAGGAACAGCAGGAACACGCCTGATACGAAGGTGGACAGCCGGGTTGAGCCGCCCGACTTTACGTTGATGACCGATTGGCCGATCATCGCGCAGCCGCCCATGCCACCGAGGAACCCAGTAGCGAAATTGGCGATGCCCTGACCCTTCATCTCGCGGCGCTTGTCCGATCCGGTGTCGGTCAGGTCGTCCACGATCTGCGCCGTCATCATCGATTCCAGCAGACCAACGGCCGCCATCGTGAGCGAGAAGGGCAGGATGATTTGCAGCGTCTCCAGCGTGAAAGGCACGTTGGGGATGAGGAAAGCAGGCAGCGACGATGGCAGTTTGCCCATGTCCCCGACCGTGTTGACGTTCAGCCCGCCATAGATCGAGAGGACCGTCAGGATTACGATCGCGACCAGCGGCGAAGGCACTGCTTTGGTGATGCGTGGGAACAGGTAGATGATGGCAAGGCCGCCAGCGACCATCGCATATGTCACCCAGGTCACGCCCGTCAGTTGTGGTAGCTGGGCGATGAAAATCAGGATCGCCAGCGCATTGACGAAGCCGGTAATCACCGACCGCGACACATACTGCATCAGCATGTCGAGCCGGAGGAATCCGGCGATGACCTGAATCACGCCCATGAGGATCGTGGCGGCGAACAGATATTCGACGCCATGGTCGCGGATC
>NZ_BSEX01000031.1 GCF_027922045.1 Microbacterium terregens | reverse complement strand
TGTCGTCAGCTCGTGTCGTGAGATGTTGGGTTAAGTCCCGCAACGAGCGCAACCCTCGCCTTTAGTTACCATCATTTAGTTGGGTACTCTAAAGGAACCGCCGGTGATAAGCCGGAGGAAGGTGGGGATGACGTCAAGTCCTCATGGCCCTTACGCGCTGGGCTACACACGTGCTACAATGGCAACTACAGTGGGCAGCAATCCCGCGAGGGTGAGCTAATCTCCAAAAGTTGTCTCAGTTCGGATTGTTCTCTGCAACTCGAGAGCATGAAGGCGGAATCGCTAGTAATCGCGGATCAGCATGCCGCGGTGAATACGTTCCCAGGCCTTGTACACACCGCCCGTCACACCATGGGAGTTGGATTCACCCGAAGGCGTTGCGCCAACCCGCAAGGGGAGCAGGCGACCACGGTGGGTTCAGCGACTGGGGTGAAGTCGTAACAAGGTAGCCGTAGGGGAACCTGCGGCTGGATCACCTCCTTTCTAAGGATATCGGCGGAAAGCGCCGGATGGTACGCCATCTGGAAGAGCTTCCTCCATTCCAAAGAACATTTGCCGCCGTCCTCATGTCCCTTCATCCTAGGTTAGTCTGCGAGACGAAATAGCGTGAGCTATTTTGCACGCAGACAAGCTCGGCCAGCGCGGAGAAGCGCGCCCATAAGGCGCGGCTTCGCCGCGACTGACGGGCGCAGCGTGTGCGGGCCGGTAGCTCAGGTGGTTAGAGCGCACGCCTGATAAGCGTGAGGTCGCAAGTTCGACTCTTGCTCGGCCCACCATCGCAGGCGTCGTCGACCGAGCCAGCGCCGCGGGCAAAGCCCGCGTCGTCGGACGGTGCTTCGCACCGCCGGCCGTGCTTGGCATTGCGCGAAATAGCGTTGCTATTTCGTCGTATGCCTGGCGCATGGGGCCTTAGCTCAGCTGGGAGAGCGGTTGCTTTGCAAGCATCAGGTCATCGGTTCGATCCCGATAGGCTCCACCATCCCGACAACCTAGAGATGAAGACATCGGATCTCCGCGCTTGACGTGGAGTACGGGGTTGCCCCAAGGGCGCCCCTCGTTTTTTGACATTGTGAATGGGTTTTTCAAATCGATGCCGTGGTGGCTTCGGTTTGGTTCGTGTTGAGGCTTTCGGGCTTCGTTGCGGATCGAGCTGGTGCCGTCACTTACAAGGCTGAGATTAACATCCACACCGAGCATACCGCGATACACTGCTCTGCCGAGTTTCGTGTCGGTCGCAAGACCGATCCAGTGTTGTCGTTGGTGGTGTGGACTCTCAAGCGTGAGGTAAGGGCAATTCGTGGATGCCTTGGCATGTACAGGCGATGAAGGACGTGGCACGCTGCGATAAGCGTCGGTGAGGTGTGAGCAACCTTTGACCCGACGATTTCCGAATGGGGGAACCCACCTTCACCATTTAATTCAGCCGGTGTGCAAACATCGGCCGGGTTAAATGGGAAAGGTATCACCGAAGTGAATACATAGCTTTGGTGAAGCGAACCCGGTGAACTGAAACATCTCAGTAGCCGGAGGAAAAGACATCAACCGAGATTCCGTTAGTAGTGGCGAGCGAACGCGGACCAGGCCAGTGCCTGATATTCAACTAGCAGAACACTCTGGAAAGTGTGGCCATAGCGGGTGACAGCCCCGTATGCGAAAGTGATGTATCAGGACTCGAGTAGGGCGGGACACGTGAAATCCTGTCTGAACATGGGGGGACCACCCTCCAAGCCTAAATACTCGTACATGACCGATAGCGAACTAGTACCGTGAGGGAAAGGTGAAAAGCACCCCGATGAGGGGAGTGAAACAGTACCTGAAACGGATTGCCTACAAGCAGTGGGAGCATCTTTAGGGTGTGACCGCGTACCTCTTGCATAATGGGTCTGTGACTTAATGTATCAAGCAAGCTTAAGCCGTTAGGTGTAGGCGTAGCGAAAGCGAGTCTGAATAGGGCGACCATAGTTTGATGCATTAGACCCGAAACCCGGCGATCTATGCATGACCAGGATGAAGGTGCGGTAACACGCACTGGAGGTCCGAACCGATTAACGTTGAAAAGTTACCGGATGAGTTGTGCTTAGGGGTGAAAGGCCAATCAAGCCGGGAAATAGCTGGTTCTCCGCGAAAACTATTGAGGTAGTGCCTCGAGCGAATACCCTAGGGGGTAGAGCACTGGATGGGCTAGGGGGTCGCGAGATCTACCAAACCTAACCAAACTCCGAATACCTAGGAGTACTACTCGGGAGACAGACGGCGGGTGCTAAGGTCCGTCGTCAAAAGGGAAACAGCCCTGACCTACAGCTAAGGTCCCCAAGTCGTGTCTAAGTGGGAAAGCATGTGGGAATCCCAAAACAACCAGGAGGTTGGCTTAGAAGCAGCCATCCTTTAAAGAAAGCGTAACAGCTCACTGGTCTAAACAAGGGTTCCTGCGGCGAAGATGTAACGGGGCTCAAGACACGCACCGAAGCTTAGGGTGTGCACTTTGTGCACGCGGTAGCGGAGCGTTCCGTACGCCTGTGAAGCGGGAGGGTAACCGACCGTGGAGGTATCGGAAGTGCGAATGCAGACATGAGTAGCGATAAAGAGGGTGAGATGCCCTCTCGCCGAAAGACCAAGGGTTCCTGCGCAAGGCTAATCCGCGCAGGGTGAGCCGGCCCCTAAGACGAGCCCGAAGGGGGTAGTCGATGGGAATGCGGTTAATATTCCGCAGCCTGGTGGTGTGTGACGGATGGCGTGTGTTGTCAGCTCTTATCGGATTGAGCTGGCTTCGAAGCTGTCCCGGGAAATAGCCCCACCGTATAGACCGTACCCGAAACCGACACAGGTGGTCAGGTAGAGTATACCAAGGCGCTTGAGAGAAGTGTCCTGAAGGAACTCGGCAAATTGCCTCCGTACCTTCGGAAGAAGGAGGCCCCATGTAAGCGCAAGCTCTCATGGGGGGCACAGGCCAGGGGGTAGCGACTGTTTAGCAAAAACACAGGGCTCTGCTAAGTCGGCTTCAAGACGACGTATAGGGTCTGACGCCTGCCCGGTGCCTGAAGGTTAAGTGGAGGGGTGCAAG
The DNA here is from genome assembly GCF_027922045.1 of Microbacterium terregens. The sequence continues at coordinate 854 of NZ_BSEX01000031.1, read as the reverse complement.
CTCCGAAATGAAGCCCAGGTAAACGGCGGCCGTAACTATAACGGTCCTAAGGTAGCGAAATTCCTTGTCGGGTAAGTTCCGACCTGCACGAATGGCGTAACGACTTCCCCACTGTCTCCAGGACATGCTCAGCGAAATTGAATTCTCCGTGAAGATGCGGAGTACCCGCGGTTAGACGGAAAGACCCCGTGCACCTTTACTGCAGCTTCAGAGTGGCAGTGGACAAGAACTGTGTAGAATAGGTGGGAGGCTTTGAAGCACCGGCGCCAGCTGGTGTGGAGCCATCAAGTGAAATACCACCCTGTTGTTGTTTACTGTCTAACCTCGAACCATGAAACTGGTTCAGGGACCCTCTGTGGCGGGTAGTTTGACTGGGGCGGTCGCCTCCTAAAGAGTAACGGAGGCGCGCGAAGGTTGGCTCAGGTCGGTTGGAAACCGACTGTTAGAGTGCAATGGCATAAGCCAGCCTGACTGCGAGACTGACAAGTCGAGCAGAGACGAAAGTCGGTCATAGTGATCCGGTGGTCCCTCGTGGAAGGGCCATCGCTCAACGGATAAAAGGTACGCCGGGGATAACAGGCTGATAACCCCCAAGAGCTCATATCGACGGGGTTGTTTGGCACCTCGATGTCGGCTCATCACATCCTGGGGCTGGAGCAGGTCCCAAGGGTTTGGCTGTTCGCCAATTAAAGTGGTACGTGAGCTGGGTTCAGAACGTCGCGAGACAGTTTGGTCCCTATCTGCCGTGGGCGTCGAAATTTGAGAGGAGTTGACCCTAGTACGAGAGGACCGGGTTGAACGTACCTCTGGTGTACCTGTCGTCGTGCCAACGGCGCAGCAGGGTAGCTATGTAC
>NZ_BSEX01000029.1 GCF_027922045.1 Microbacterium terregens | reverse complement strand
CTCGGTTGGGGCCAGGGCACGTTTGCGTCCAAGGTCGAGGTCGAAGGCGACGCCGCCCATGTCACCCGCGAAGTCGACGGCGGTCTGGAGACGGTGGCGCTGCCGCTGCCCGCCATCGTCACCACCGACCTGCGCCTGAACGAGCCGCGCTATGCGTCGCTGCCCAACATCATGAAGGCCAAGTCCAAGCCGCTCGCGCAGAAGACGCCGGCCGACTACGGCGTCGACCTCACCCCGCGCATCACGATCCTCAAGGTCGAGGAACCCGCCAAGCGCGCCGCCGGCATCAAGGTCGACGACGTCGACGCGCTGGTCGACAAGATCAAGAGCCTGGGAGTGATCGCATGAGCGTGCTGGTACTGGTCGAACAGCTCGACGGCCGCGTGAAGGACGCGACGCTCGCCACCCTTACCGCCGCCGCCAAGCTCGGCGACGTGGTCGCGCTGGTCGCAGGACACGGCGACGCCGCCGCGCAGGCCACCGATGCCGTATCGAAGGTTGCGGGCGTGTCGAAGGTGCTGCTGGCGAACGATCCGGCCTATGCGAACATGCTGGCCGAGAATGTCGCAGCGCTGGTGGTGCCGCTGATGGCCGACCACGACGCCTTCCTCGCGAACGCGACTTCGATCGGCAAGAACGTGGCGCCGCGCGTCGCAGCGCTGCTCGACGTGATGCAGGTGAGCGACATCGTCGCGGTCGAGAGCGCCGACACGTTCGTCCGCCCGATCTACGCCGGCAACGCGGTCGCGACCGTGCGGTCGTCGGACGCCAAGAAGGTCATCACCGTGCGCGCCACCGGCTTCGAAAAGGCCGCGGCGGAAGGCGGCAGCGCCTCGGTCGAACCCGTCCCCGCGCCGGGCGACCAGGGCAAGTCGCGCTTCGTCGGTGCCGAGACCCAGGAGTCGGCGCGTCCCGAGCTCACCAGCGCCGCGGTGATCGTCTCCGGCGGCCGTGCGCTGGGCTCGGAAGAGCAGTTCCACGCCCTCATCGAGCCGCTCGCCGACAAGCTCGGCGCCGCCGTCGGCGCCAGCCGCGCCGCCGTCGACGCAGGCTTCGCCCCCAACGACTATCAGGTCGGCCAGACCGGCAAGATCGTCGCCCCGGACGTGTACGTCGCGGTCGGCATCTCGGGCGCGATCCAGCACCTCGCCGGCATGAAGGACAGCAAGACCATCATCGCCATCAACAAGGACGAGGACGCCCCCATCTTCCAGGTCGCCGACGTCGGCCTGGTCGGCGACCTCTTCCAGATC
>NZ_BSEX01000028.1 GCF_027922045.1 Microbacterium terregens | reverse complement strand
GATCGACGCCCGCGATGATCGAGAAGCCGATGGCTTCGGGGATCAGCGCCAATGCAACGACGATACCCGCAAGTATGTCCGCACGCGGATTTGCGAGCCATTCGCGTTTCAGCGAGGCAAAAGTTGTCATTCAGGAACCTACAGATTGGCTAGCGGGGCATCGCGCCTATGCGCGGAAACGCTCAGAACTCGGAAAAGCGAAGCCCAAATTTCGCTAGTGGTTATCCCGGGGATAGGCGCCGGGCCGAGCCACCCGGCAAAGCCGGGTCCAATGGATATTGGTCCCTTATCCGAAGATATGATTCAATTGCAAGTATGAGCAGTCACGACTTACCTGAGCATGTTTGCATGAGGTCATGTAAACATGCTGACATATCATCGTAATGGCTTGCGTTCGTGCCGTTTCTTGCAGAATCCGAGGAAGGCGGCGCGTGGGCTTTTCAGTTCGGGCTTACCCATGTCGTGCCACCACGACACCCATTCGTCATAGAGCGCGTAAACGTCATAGCCAGGTGCGGCCGTCTTGGCATCGTGCATGGTTTCCGGGTCGATATATGGCGCATCGTCGGCGATAGCGACTGGATCAGGCTTGCCCTTGAGGCCGGAGCGATTGCGGAACAAGATCACGTCATCGTCCATCGTCACCGCATAGTCGGGGAAATGGCCGTGGCTGGCGTCATGCTCGCAGACCTTCTTGACTAGGGCGCGGAACACTCGAAGCGGGCTGTTGGAGCCGCATTTCTTCTGGAGCAGCTCTAGCCCGATCTTCCATTCGTCCTTGATGCCGCAATGCTTGCGGGCCAGCTCATACATGCGCCGCTCGAATGGTTTGCGGAGACGGAAATAGTCGCGGTGAAGGGTCAGGACGTTCTTGCTAATGACCGAGCGATACACCCATTCTGACAGGGTGATTTCAAGATCGAGCATCCTACCATCGAACGTCTTGCGCGTGATGTTGGCTTCTTCGATCAGGCCGAAAATCCGCGTCTCCTCGACGCCGCCAGTCCGGATATTGGTCCGTACAGTAGTTCCGCGCAGACGGGTGAGGGCGTCGGTCATCAACCTATAGCCCTCGCCGCTGGTTTGTCGGTTGGTGGCGACGAGCATGTCATAGGCTTGCAAGCGCACGGTGCGGCTAGGAGCTTCGCCCTGGTTCATTTTGGCGATGAGCTGCGAAATGCAGTAGATTAGAATGTCCTTGTCGTGGATCGTCGCCAGGCCCTTCCCCGAAGGGATAATCTCAATGACATTGCCATTGTGTTCATAGCGCCGCGTCCGATTGTCAGGCTTGGTCGAGAGCGAGAAAACGGGATGCTCCATCGAGGCCATGTCATCCTTGGGGATGGCATCGAGAACATCGCAGATAAACAGGTCCTGGTTAGGGTGGCGCACCGGCAGCAAGGGGGTGCGATCGTCGCCGTCCACGGCCATGGCAGGCACGACATCAAACAGGGTAGGGGCGGGGTCTATCGTCATTTCACTGACGGAGGACTACTATCGTCATTTCACATACGCAAGAGGATTATCGTCATTTCAGATTCACCCATGCTCTATCGTCATTTCGATTACGTTTCGGGAGCGGCAGACTATCGTCAGAGTAGATTCACCTTATCGTCACTCTGGAATCGCGTTTTCGTCATAGCTGATTCACAAGCCACCCAAAACGGCCTATTTTTTTCTTATATTTCAGATGGATACGGGGCGTCCAAAAAAGCGTAACACATCACTTAACCCATATTTTAACACTAGGCTGGCCTGTGAATAACTTTACGCACGCACCCTCAGTTGAATATGGAATTGGCCTTCCGGCCAATGCGCTGTTTGATGCGTGACGGCGATGCCGTCACAGGGCGACCTACGGTCGCTAGGCTTCCGAGGGGAAGTGGGGCGGGTCCAGCGCCCAATCGTGTCCTAAGCGCCTATGGAGGGGTCCAGGGCGGTCAGTAGGCGGGGTTGCGTCCCTTTTCCCTTCCGCTGCGCCATCGGCGACGATCGTGCGCCCTGTGGCCGCTCAGCCGGGATCGGCCAGCCCAGCAAACTCGCGCTGATCGTAATAGCGGATCTTCTCCACGATCAACGGGGCCTGCCCCTGAAGCATCAGCAATTGGTCGGTGGGCGGCATCCGCATGATTTCGTCGGGGTTCATGAGGTTTCGGGCGTTGATCTGCGTGCTGGCCGACCGGGTGAGCTTGCCGCCGTCGAACATGCTGGCCTCGGAATAGCCCGCCGTCTGATATTCGAGGGTTTCCTGCCCCAACGTCTTCGACAGCAATTCAGCGGTGGCGAGGTCGTTCACCCCGAACGCCTGAAACACCCCGGCGTTCGACATGAAGGTACCTGCGCGCTCGCCATAAAGGGCGCGCAACTGGTGCATGTCCTGCAAGATCGGCCAGAGCTGCAACCCGTACCCTGCCATCAGGCCCATTGCTCGCTCGACGGGTTCGAGCCTGCCCAGGGCAGCGAACTCATCAAGCAGGAACAGGACGGGCCGCGCCGGTTTGACGGGCGAGCGCGCCATGTCGGTGAGCGCCTGAGCGACCAGCAGACGCAGCCAGCGGGAATAGGCATCGAGCCGGTCAGGGGGTAGGCACAGAAACACCGTGGAAACCCCCTCTTTCAACCCTGCAAAGGTGAAGTCTGACGCCGATGTGCTGGCGACAATCCGGGGGCTATCGAGAAAATGGGTGTGGCGCTGGGCCGACGACAACACCCCTGCGGCCTCGCGATCGGACTTGCCGAGCTGGCGGTTGGCGGCGCGGGCAATCAGGCCACCGGCGCCGCGGCTGTCCTGCATGAGGGTGAGCAGATCGGCGAACCCCTTGGGGGCGAGCGTCAGATACTCGCGCACGGTCGCCAGGGTGCGATGTTCGCGGTCCTCATGGACCACGGCATAGAGGATCAGCCCGGCGATCAGCGCCTTGGCTTCCTCGTTCCAATGGGCATCGCCGCCTTGCCCTGCGGAATCGTGGACCAGGGCGTCGGCCAGCGTCATCGCATCTTCGGCCAGATCGAGGCTGGCCGGGTCGAGCCGGTCGAGCGGATTATAGCGGGCAGGGGGTTGCCCGGACACCTCAAAGGGGTCGAGGCACCAGACCCTGCCCTTGCTGGTACGTGCCCTGGCGGTGACACGGGCATTCTCGCCCTTGGGGTCGATGCAGATCACCGAGCGGTCGAGGGTCAGCAGGTTGGGAATGATGGTGCCGACGCCCTTGCCGCTGCGCGTGGGTGCCATGGTCAGCAGATGGGCGGGACCGCCATAGCGCAGCAGCTTCCCCGATTTGGCTGAACGCCCGATAAGCAGATCGCCGCCGTTGGTTTCCAGGCCGCGCACATCGGCGCGCGATCCGAACGCGGCCGAGCCGAGCAGTTCGTTGCGACCGTAGCGCCTGTTGAACTTCCAGACCGCCACCCCGAAGGCGATCAGCGCGGCCCAGGCGATGGTGCTGGCGATCGACACCGGCAGTATCTTTTCGAGCAGCCATTGGGTGCCGAGCAGGATGGCGAAACCGCCGCCGACAGCCAGGCCGCAGCCTACGCCCCGTTCACCCCCGACCAGCGGCCCTGCC
>NZ_BSEX01000027.1 GCF_027922045.1 Microbacterium terregens | reverse complement strand
CCAGCACTGCCCAAAAGCCCCATGGCCTCCCCCGAGGCGGGGGTGGGCGGCGAGAGCGACCGGAGAGGCCTGCTGAAGCGGCGGGCTGCACCCGCAGGGGCGAAATGAAATGGAGCAGCCCGGCGAAGCCGAGGCTTGCAGCGCGCCGCGGCGGGCCTAGCAGGGAGCGCCGACCACTCCCGCATCGAGGGAGAGGCCAAAAAATCGGAGCCGCCGCGCAAGCGGCGTCCGCTTAATGGCGGGCGACAGCCCGCATCGACATGCATCGCGAAGCGGCCGATCGCGCGAGGGATCGGCCGCCATGGCAGTGGCGCTCGTGCGTTAAGTCAGCATGTAGCCGACGTCGGAGGCGCCGGTCGGATAGGCGAACATGGTGGAGCGAAGATCGGCCGCGGTGAGGCCGTGGCGGATTGCCAGACCGAAAACGTTGATTACCTCGTCGGCGTTCGGCCCCACGAGATGCGCGCCGAGGATGAGGTCCGTGTCCTCGTCGATCAGCAGCTTATGGCCGTAGACCGGCTCGGCGAGGCGGCGGGCGGTGAACCAGTCTGGCGTCGAGGCTGCGTTGACCCGGAGCGCGACGCCGCCGCGGCGCGCCGCCTCCTCTGACAGTCCGACGGCGGCGATCGGCGGCAGAGTGAAGGCCACGCTCGGCACGCCGCGATAGTCCGGCTGGTGCGTCGGGCCATCCAGGAGGTTGGCGGCAACTACCTTGGCATCGTGGCTGGACACCGGCGTCAGCCGCGGCCCGACTCCGGCAGCGTCGCCGGCGGCATAGACCCGCGGGTTGGAAATGCTCCGCAGATGCGCGTCGAGCTGCAGGCGCCCGTCCTGCACCGCCACCTCGCCGGCGGACAGGTCGAGCGCCTTGAGGTCAGGACCGCGCCCGGCGGCATGAACGACGAGATCGGCGGCGACGCTGAGATCAGGCTCGCCCTGGCGCTCGGCGTGGACCAGCAGACCGCTCCCGCTGCGCTCGACCCGGGTAACGGTGGCACCGGTCTCGACGCGGATGCCGAGCGCCTCGAACCGGGGCGTCAGCCAGCCCACCAGGTCGGGATCGAAGTGCGGCAGGAGCCGCTCGGCCCGCTGTAGGATGGTGACCTCTGCGCCCGCTCGGGCCGCCAGATGCGAGAACTCCGCAGCGACATAGCCGCCGCCGATCAGCACGATCCGGCGCGGCAGGGCCTGAAGCTCCAGGAACGCATCGCTTGTGCTCACCAGATCTTCGCCCGGAATGCCGAGCGGGACTGGACGCGCGCCGCTGGCGATCAGGATATGGCGGGCCCGCAATGTCCGGCCTTCCACCACGATCGTGTCTGGGCCGGCAAAGCGAGCAACACCGTGTAATGCGTCGACACCGAGCTCGGCGTAGCGGTGCGCCTGCTTGGCGGGGATCGGATCGGTGAAGGTCCGCTTGAACGCCATCAGGTCGGGCCAGTCGATCGCCAGCGTGCCGTCGACGCCATGTCTGGCCATGCGCCTTGCCGCGTCGATCGCTTCCTCGCCGCTGACCAGCATCCTCTTGGGATCGCAGCCACGCAGCGCACAGGTGCCGCCGAACGGACGGTGATCGATGACGGCGACGGACCATCCAGCGGCACGGACCCGGCCGACCGCGACCTGCGCTGCCGTGCCACTGCCGATGACGATCAGGTCGTAGGAAGCCATGGTCGCATCTCCATCCGCATCGGCGCAAAAATCGCGCGCCCAACCTCGAGCGCTTCGGCCAGGCACAGACGAATGCCGTCATCGGCTCCGACCGGACCGCTCGCGCACCAGGCCGCCAGATGATCGTCATCGCAGAAGAAGGCCTGCAAGGTGCAGAGCGACGATGCCGCGCAGCCACTGGCATAGCGACGGCCGGACCAGACGACGATCGCGCCCGGCTCAACCTCTTCCAGCTCGCGGCCGCGGCTGGGGGTATGGATGGCGAGCGTGCGCCGGCACTGGCGGCAGGCCGAGCGGATCATGCAGTCCCGCTCCAGCATGGCGCCGATCCCCAACGCGTCGATGGCGCACATGGCGCTCATGGTCACTCCGCTGACTTCGACTTGATGTTCGCTGGGGCCGTCGGTGAACGGATAGGCGCCGGTCACCCGGCCCGCGCCGTCGAGGACCACGAGATCGCGCCCGGCGAGCCGCTGCAGGGCCGAGCCGACCTCGCCGGAGGGGAGTCCCGATGCGGCGGCGATCTGTGCCGGCACCGGCGAGCGACCATCGGCAGCATAGGCTTGAAGCACGGCGCGCCGGACCCGCTCCTCGACGCCGTCCATCCCGCGCCACTTCGAACCGATGAACGCCGCGAACAGTGCCGTCAGGGCTGCGCGGGCGCTGGGTGTTGTGACTGCGCTCCAGTCCGGGACAACGGCACCGCCGGGAAATGTAACCGTCGATCCAAAGGCGGCTTCAGCGGATGATGCGCGCGCCATCGCCCGCCCTCCTCAGCCGCAGCACGCCTTGCCGCCGCTCTCCTGGATCGGCGGACAGGGCACGTCGCCGTAGGAGCAATAGACGCAGCAATCGCCCGGCTTGGGCTTGAGGACCGCGCCGCAACCCCGGCAGTCGTAGAAATACTGGCAGGCATTGATCGGCATGGTCTCCGTCGCCCGATGACCGCAGTGGGGACAGGTCAGCGTCGAGCGCAGCTCGGGGGTGGCATCAGACATAGCGATAGCCTGCCCAGAGCAGGGCCGCACCGAGCAGCAATCCGATGAGCGTGAGAACACGCATCCAGCGCGGCGTGCATATGCCGCCCGGCCCACAGCGCGCCGCCGTAACTTGCTGGCGCAACAGCAGCGCCGCGCCGGCAAGCAGGCACAATGCGCCAATGAGGAGAAGCGGCGTGCGATACGGCGCGGCGACAATGGCCACGCCGCCGAGCCAAGCTGCGCCGATCCCGGCGGATGCGAAGAGGATCGGCAGCGCACAGCAGGCGGCGACGCCGAACGCCGCAGCGATCCCCGCCAGCGTGAGCGTGGCGGTGCCGATCCCCTTAGGCGGGCTTGGCGTCTGGGTCACGGGCGACTCCTTGTGGCGGGCATTGAGCTGTCCTAACATCTGTAGCGACTACAGACTCAAGAGGTATTTTGGGGATGGCCGCAACCGGCGCGATCCAGATCGGCGAACTCTCACGCCGCACCGGATGCAACATCGAGACGATCCGCTATTACGAGCGGATCGGGCTGCTGCCCGCTCCGCCGCGGCGGGGCCGCTACCGCAGCTATGGCCGGGAGGACGTGGCTCGCCTGGGCTTCGTGCGCCGCGCGAGGGAGCTGGGCTTTACCCTGGACGAGGTACGCGCCTTGCTCGGACTCGCGGTTGGCGGTCAGGCCTCCTGCGCCGAGGTGCGCGAGCTCGCGGCGTCGCACCTGAAGGACGTACGCGCGCGGATCGCGGACCTCAAGCGGATGGAACGGGTTCTGGCCGACTCGGTGCGCGCCTGCGATGCCGGTCGGGATCCGGGCTGTCCGCTGCTCGACACACTTGGCGCCGAAGTGCGGGTCGCGTGAGCATTACGGCTGTCGGGCGTGCATCCAGTCGGCTGCCGCCTGCGCCTTGCTCGCCGCGGTGAAGATCGCCCGAGGCTCGTCCTTGAGCAGTTGCAGCCAGGAGGCGATGTAGGCCGCATGATCGGGTCGCGGTTCGTGCGCGATCCCAAGATCGGCGAGCAGGAACGATGCGGTCAGTTCGGCGGTCGCTTCCTCCATGGCGAGCGCGTGCCTGGTCCACTTGGCGCTGAAATCCCGGTCAAGCCGATGGGCTGCGCCACTGGCATGAGCCGCTTCGTGAATGTGGGTGGCGTAGAAGCCGTGGGCATCGTGGAAGGCGCTGAAATCCGGCATGTGAATGCGGTCTTCGGCGATATGATAATAGGCGCTGGCCGAGCCGTAGACAGTATCGATGCCGAGCGCGGCGATGAAGGCTTCGGCGGCGGCGAGGCGTTCGCTCTCAGGCAGGTCCGGCGCCGGTTCGGGCGCGTAGCCATCGACCTGATCGGCGTTGAACAGGCTGAACGCCTTGGCGAAAAGCCGTCGATGGTCGTCATCGCCGCCGGCGTCGTCACCCTTCGCGCGAAACTCCTTCCAGAGGACGCCGAGGCTGGCGTGCTCGCCCTTGCGGACCTGCGCGCCGAGCGCCTGCCACTGGCGATAGGTGCCCCAGACCCCGCTCGCGTAGCCGCTGCCATAGGCGGCCGCCCAGAGCGAGATCGTATTTATGCCGCGATAGGGCTTGCCGCTGGCGACGTTGGTCGGGCGGGTGACGTCGGCGCCAAAATGATGCCACGGCATGCGCCAGGTGCCGGTGCCGGCTTCGATGGCGTCGACGATCGCTTGCGTGACGCGAGCGTAGACGTCTGAGCGTGGTGAGGCTGACATGATATGTTCTCCGTTCTCGCGCCGGGGACCATCCCCGGCGGCGGAGGCCCGTTCGCGCCGGGCACAGGGGGGCTCGCGCACCCGTCAGGGCCGCAGCGAAGCGAAGGACGGCGAAGCCGTTGCGCGGGCGCGCCGACCGGCGCAGGACTCCGCCAACAGCCGGGGTGGTCTACGGCGCGGGAGGGTCGATCCCGGCAATCACCGCGGTCAGGCGATCAAGCTCGCGCTGGAGCGCCTGACGCTGGAGGTCGGAGATGCGCCGTTCGCGTAAGTGCGCCCGGGCATCGGCCGCCGCACGTTCCCAGGCCGGTCTGTGGCGGGCGGTGATGCAGGCGTTGGGGCAGCGGGTCGGTTCGCACAGGGCGGTAAGCGGCTGCGCGGGATCGGGGGTCGTCACGCGCTTGAGGCAGAGCGCGGTCGCGGGATCGAAGAAGCAATCCGCGAGCGGGCCGACATGGAAGGTGCGCGCGACGCTGGCGAGCATGACGCGCAGGCGGGCCCGATCGGCGATCATGGCGGGCAGTGGCCCGAGCTTAACGGCGGCATCGTCGAGGGTCCGCGCGATGCGTGGTCCCGCCGGTCCGCCGAGTGATGCGCCGCCCTGCCGCCGGTCGAAATAGTCCAGCAGATCGTCAATCTGACCGAGCCGGCGCTGCGCCTCGACCTCTGCGCGAAACCCCGATCCACTGGTCCCGGCATAGCCCTCGAAAGCGGCGACCGAGGCATGCTTGTACTGGATCATGCCGGCGATGGTGCCGAACGGACGGTTGGCGATGTGCCACGCGATGGTGCGCCGGAACTGCCGCGTCGTGATGCGCCACGGCTTGCCATCGGGGCCGGGTGGGATGACCGGCGCATCGGGGCTGCCGAAGACGGTGTTGAGGTGGTCGCGGAAGGCGTTGAGCTGGCGGACCACCTCGCTCGACAGATGCGTCTTGGTGACAGCGCGGGGACGAAGCACCGGCCAGAGCGTGTCGCTTCCAGTCTTCCGTGCCGCGTGTTCCGACAGCCGTTCGAGCACCGTGATCGCCTCGGCCACCGGTTCGATCGTCACCCAGCTCGCCGACTCACCGGCGCTCGATCGGCGCTTGTAGAGGGTCGATCGGACGCGTTGCCGCTCGATCAGGCCGTCTTCGCTGCGCGCGATCGAGAGGCAGCCGCGCCGCATCGCCTGGACCTCGCAGTCGCGCATGCCGGTCAGATAGGCGCATACGATATAGGCGGCGGCCTGCAGCATCCGCTCCTCGATCGCTAGGGTCTTCACGTCGAAGCGGGCACGCCATGGCCGACCGCTCTCGGGAGCGATCGAGATCGGCGTGTCCATGCCGCCGACCTCGGTACCAAGCGATGCAACCGCTTCGCGAATGACATCCGGTGCGCCGGTAGTGAGCATGAGATGCATGGCCGGCTCGGCGACGGCATCGATGCCGGCATGCAAATGGAGGAGATGGGCGTTGATCGGCGGGGTTGCATCCCCGGTGAGGGGATCGATGCGCGTGGCGCCGTTGTGTGCCGTCGTCCAGATGGGCACGCCGCGTCCTTGCCGGGCTCGGCGCGCGAGATAGCGCTCGAGGCGCGCGCGCTGCCGCAGGCGGCGCTCTGCATCAGGCAGTCCGCGTTCGGCGGCGAGCAGCCGAGCGCGGACTGCCTCGAGCCGATCGAGCGCGACCCGAGCCGCCAGAATATCGGTCGCGAAGGTCGTGACATAGCGCAGCGACCAGGCGAGCAGCGGCGTGACAATCTCCTCCGGCATGCGTGGGGTGCGGTTCTCGCGCACATGCCGATATCCGGCGACGCGCGCAGCCGCTTGCCCGGCCCACGGCTCGAACCCGAGACCGCCTCCAGGCAGGTGATCCCGGAGATGGTAGAGATCGGTGACCACCTGCAAGAGCTGGCCGACGATGACGGGGCGCCGCGCTGAATCATCCCGCAGGTGGCGCGCATAAGCGTCGATCAGCGCCTGATCGATGCGGCCCAGGTCGAGCCGCCCAAGCCGCTCGCGCGCGAAGGCGAAGAACCGGCGAGCCCGGTTGAATGCCTGTCGGATGCTGGCGGGCGGCAGCTTCGGGTGGTAGCCGGGAAGACCGACGTTGAGGCGGGCGTAGAGATAGGCGCGCATTGCCGCCTGCACATCGGCATGTTCGAGCACGTCGAAATGCACGGTGACGTGGCAGCGCCGAGCGTTCTCGCGGAAGACGGCGGGACCGAGATCCCAGGTCGGGTCGCCGACGTGCGACAGCTCCTCGCGGGCATGGCCCGCCTTGAGCGGCGCGCTCGCCAGCACAGGGCGATCGTCGAACGCGGGCACGAGGGCATGGACGGGCGTGGTCATGCGCGTGCCTCCGGCGGCAGATAGAGCCGTTCGCTCCCCATCTGCCGGCGCGCTTCGGCGATAACGGCATCGGAGAAGACCGGCAGGACCTGGACCGTGATCCGGGTGTGGACGCGGCCGAACTTGGCGGCCCAGTCGCTCGCCGGCAGGCTGCATCGCTGCTCTTCGACGAACGCGAGAAAGGCGAGGATCGCGGGGAGCTTGCGCGCGGTGATGACGGCGTTGGGACAATCGAGGCAGCCCCAGAAGGGCTGCGCGCAGGGCGAACCGGGCTCGGCGAAAGGACTGCTATGGAAGCCCGCGCAGGCGGCGAGCCAGACATCCTGTTCGCCGTCGAGCACCGGACCCACCGTATCAGCCGACATCAGCGACGCGACCTGTTCGGGCGCTTCGCGCAGCGCCTGCTCGGCGGTGGGTGGAAGCACGGTCGGCATCGCCGCAGCGACCGCTGCGCGGAAGGCATCGGCGACGGCCGCCTCGTGCAACGGCCGGAGCGACGGCAGATCGGCATAGTGGCGCGCCGCAACCTCGCGGGTGTGACCGACCGCGAAGCGGGCCATATGCCCCTCGGTCTTGGTGTACCATAACGCCTTGTGGGTCTTGCGCAGCCGGGAAAGCAGCAGATGGAGCGGCTTCCCATCATCGCCGGCGATACCATGGCGACGAGCCCAGGCGGCGAGTTGGAACTTGGGATCGACGATGCCGGCGCGAAGGCCGCCAACGTTGTGATAGAGCCAGAGGCAATCGTCGGTCAGATGCTCGCGTGCGACGGCGGTGACGTCGATCAGGCGACGCATGAGGCCGCCGGGTGTGCCGCTACCACCATCGCGGACCCGCATGCTCTTGTGCTCGGCACCGCGGGCGCGGCGCTTCAGATAGCGCAGCTCCACCGTGCCGGCATGCGGGTTGGTGAGACAATCCACGGTCAGCGTCTTCAGGCACTCCGGCTCGAGGCCGGTATCGAGCGTGAGCAGCACGAGCAGCGCCGGCAGATCGCGCGCGAGCAGATGATGGCGGCCATGCAGGTCGTCGATGAGCGTGCTGATCGGCAATCCGCGCCGCATGCGCGTGAAATAGAGGCGCTTCAGCGCGGGCTGGTCTGCGACGATAAAGCCCTGCCGCGCGATGATCGCTTCGACATCGGCGCGCGCCCTGGCGACGACAGGGTCGCCCTCATCAGTGCGGTCGTCGGCGCCGAGGCGGCGAAGCATCGCTTCGATATCGGCCCTCGCGGCGTCGCGCAGCGCGCGGGCGACGAAGGGGCTATAGGCATCGCGCGGGGTCGAGCGGCCCGCCGAAGTGGCCAGCGTGTAGCGCAGCCGCTCATGCAGGTCGGGCGCGATCCGATCGGGCCGGTCTGCCTCGATCGCGCGCAGCGTGTTGATGACCTTGCCGACCGTTATGTGCCGGTGGATCGCGCCCATCCCACGCCGTTCGAGCGCGGACGCAAAGCCATCGATATGGACTGCGCGCAGGTCGTTGACGCCGGTCACCTCCGGCGCATCATCGCCAAGCCAGGCGAAGAAGTGGCGATAGACCTGAACATACTGCTTGATGACGCTGGCCGCACCGATGGGGCCGCCGAGCGCCGCCGATCGACGCAGCGCACCGGCGAAAGCGATGGCGAGTGGGCGAGGATCGAGCCCGGTCATATCGACTAGGACCGTTCCGCCATGCCGCGCCTCGATGGTGAACTTGAGGCCGAGCACAGGATCGGGCTGCGATCGCTCCGGCGTGATCGGCGCAAAGGCGACAGGCCGGCCCTTGCGGGGACGCCCGCTCATACGCCTTGCGGCCCCGGCAGTAACGCCAGCAGCTCCTCGACGGCCGCGTCCACCGTATCGGCGCGGGTCGCGATATGGTCGAGGTAGATATAGGTGGTGGTGAGGCTGGCGTGGCCAAGCAGGCGTTGCACCTGTTGCAGCGGGTCGCCCAGGATCAGCCGATAGCTCTCCACCGGCCCCACCGGCAATGCCGCTTCGCGCAGCCGCTGCTGGATCAGCAAGGCGAGCATATGGACTGCGAAGGCGTGGCGAAGCTGGTGCGGGCTGATCGACAGCGGGAAGCCGTTCTGTGCGCACCGCTTGCAGGCGCGGGTGAAGATCACCTCCCACGAGTTGGGGCGGACAGGCTGGCCGACCTCGGTCAGCCATAGCGCCGCCGGCTCGCGGGGCGTTCCATCCTCGTCGCACAGGATCAGGCGGCATCGTTCCTCCGGGGTGCAGATATCGCGCATGCGGTCGAGACCGGCGCGGGTGACAGGGATCGGTCGGTCGAAGCTGGCCGCACCGTCGCGCGCGGCGAACTTGGCCACGCCCGCGGCGCGCTCGACCGCGACATAGGCGGCGATCTGACGAAGCAGCCGGCGTGGGACCAGAACGCTGCGTCCGCGGTCGCCCTTGGTGAGCGGCGGCGGAAGGGGCAACCAAAGTTGTTGGACGTCACCGTCCTCGCGGTCGATCGCCGCGAGCTCGACGGTGAGCAAGCCCGACGCCTCTTCGAGGCGCAGGCCGGTGGTGACGAGAAGATCCGCGAACAGCGCGTTGCGCAGCCCATTACGGTCGCGAGCGCCGGGGCGCTCCGTGCCGTCAGGGGTGAGCCCGCGCAGGCCGACCTCGCGGAAAATGCGGTAGTCGTCCATCGTGACGAACCGGACATCCGATCGCCTGGCGACACGTTCATAGGCATCGTTGCGCGCCGCGATCATGCCGCGACGGCCACCTTGCGCCGGTCGCCACACGGCGCGGCGGCTGAACGGCGCGTCGGCGATCAACCCTTGCTGCTCGCCCCAACGGTAAAGGCGATCGAGGCTGGCGACGGCGCGGTTCCAGCTTGCCGCCGTTATCCGGTGATCGGCATCGTCGCGGCGTCGCTCACGATGATAGGCGTCGACATCGTCGCGGGTCGCAGCCCACACGGTCTTGCCGCAGGCATCGAGAAAACGAAGCCAGACTACGACATCATAGGCGTAGGCGCGAAGCGAGTGCCGCGAGCGGACGCCCGACAGCGGCAGGTCGAGAAAGAAGCGATCCAGATCGGGATCGTAGAGCGCGTCGTCGCGCTGGATCAGCGGCACATGCGCATCGAGGCCCCTGGCCTCGCGACGCTCGCAAACAGTAATGATCGACACCGGCGCGAAGCCCTCCCCCCGGACCCCCCACCCGGAAGCTGACCTTCACACCGATGCGCGCTATGGCCCGGCAGCTATCAGGCTGGCCTCCGCCAGCTCTTGGGTCAGCGCTACGGCCAGCCTGATTACTGCCTACCGTGGGCGTCCA
>NZ_BSEX01000026.1 GCF_027922045.1 Microbacterium terregens | reverse complement strand
CTGACGCTTCGATCATTCGACCAGCACGTGGACGTGATGCCAGGCGGTGCACAGATAGCCGGCGAAGTTCCACATCGTGTCCGGCCGTTCGGGCTGTCCCTGTCCAGCCTCGTCGAAGGCGCGCACGACAAGATGCTGGCGCCCCTTGCCGAGCGTGGCGTCGAGGGTCCAGCGCCGCCAGCTCCAGCGTGTCTCCGGATCATCGGCGAACGTCGCCTGTTGCCACTCGCGACCACCGTTTACCGAAACTTCGACCCGAGAGACGCGGCGATCATAGGCGATGGCATAGCCCTCGATCCGCACCTCCCCGGCCGGCAGGCTTTCGCCAGAGCCGGGCACGCAGATCGCGGCGTTGAGCGGCATGGCATTGATGGTCAGACCCCGGCTCCAGTCGACGGTGTCGCTCGTCACATCGGCGGGAAACAGCTTGTAGTCGTGCGCCTGGATCGGTGCGTCGGAAGGCGTCTTGCGCACCTCGATCCGTGTCAGCCATTTGGCGCTGCGCACGCCGGCATAGCCCGGCACCACCATGCGGAGCGGTGCGCCGTGTTCGGGCGTCAGCGGCTCGCCGTTCATCGCCCAGACGAGGAGGACGTCGGGCTGCCGCGCCTTGCTCATGGCGATCGATACCCCGAACAAGGCTTCCTCGCCCTCCACGTCCACCTCGTCCGCGCCGGTGAACGCCACGAACAGGTCGGACGCATCAGGTGCGCCGACCGCATCGAGCACATCGGCCAGGCGTACGCCGGTCCACTCTGCATTGCCGATCGCGCCCACGTCCCACGGGTCGCCGGACGTTTTGGCGACCTGCTGGAGATCCGTGCGCCGGTTGCCGGCGCACTGGAGAACTGCCGTCACCGTGCGCGTGGCAAACGTCCTCTTCAGCTCCTCCACCGAGAAGGAGCGGCTCGCCATGCCCGTCCCGCTCACTTCGATCCGATGATCGGCAGGCAGATCAGGCACCGCACCATGGCTGCGCACATAGAACAGCGCCTGCGGCGTCAGGAACCGCTCGATCAGCGCGCCGGGCGTCGGCTCGGCGTTGTAGGGATCGGATTTGCGCTCGATCATATCGGTCATGGACGAACAAACGCCGCAAGCGCGCGGATCGCTTCAAGTCTTCAAGACCATCACAGACGAAAGGCTGCCGATCGTTCCGATATCCAGATTGGAATGAGCAGATCAAACGGTTGGTCGTATCGATCAGGTTGCGCGATATAAGCTGCATGACCCTGGAGCAGCTCAGAATCTTCGTCGGTGTCGCCGAGCGCGAACACGTTACCAAGGCAGCGGAGGTGCTGAACGTCACGCAGTCCGCTGCCTCCGGCGCGATTGCTGCCCTCGAAGCGCGCTACGGGGTTCCTCTGTTTCACCGCGTCGGGCGTGGCATCCAGCTGACCGAAGCAGGCCGCGGCTTTCTGGAGGAAGCGCGCGCGGTGCTGGGGCGGGCAGCGCATGCCGAGACGATGCTGGCGGACTATGCCGGGCTTGCCCGTGGTTCATTGCGGATCGTCGCCAGCCAGACGATCGCGAGCTACTGGTTGCCGGCAAAGCTCGCCGCCTTCCACGAACGCCACCCGCAGATCGCGGTCGAACTGGCGATCGACAACACCGAAGGTGCGGCAGCGCAGGTCCTGAGCGGCGCGGCGGAGCTCGGTTTCGTCGAGGGCGAGGTGGACGAACCGGCACTCGCCCACTGGAACGTCGGGCGTGATCCGATGGTGCTGGTCGGCCGCGAGGACGCCGAACGTGTCGACGAGGCCTGGCTGCGCACTGAACGCTGGATCGTCCGTGAGCTGGGATCGGGTACGCGCTCGACCTTCGAGGACGTGCTGCGAACGCGCGGGTTTGATCCGGCCCAGCTGACGATAGCGATGACGCTGCCGTCCAACGAGGCGGTGCGCACCGCCGTCGAGGCGGGTGCCGGCGTTGCCGTCTTGTCGCGATTGGTCGTCGCGCGCGCGCTCAAGGCCGGTGACCTTGTCGAGCTGCCGCTCGGGCTGCCCGACCGCGCCTTTCACGCGCTGCGCCACAAGGAACGCTATCGCACCCGCGCGGCCGACGCGCTGACGGACCTCATCAAGGAGCAGGTCGCATGACTGCCGACACGCACTCCGTTCTCAGCGGCCTCAAGCCGCTCAGTCGGCTCGACCATCCGCGCGGGATGATCCGCCAGTTCACGCCCAACTGGTTCGCCGCGACGATGGGCACGGGCATCCTCGCCCTCGCGCTGCCGCAGGTGGCCGGCATCGGCCCCTCGCTAAAGCCGGTGGGGAGGTGTTGTGGTTCTTCAATATCGCGCTCTTCGCGCTGTTCGCCGGCCTCTATGGCGCGCGCTGGGCGATGTTCGGGCACGAGGCGCGGCGCATCTTCGGGCACAACACCGTATCGATGTTCATCGGGACCATCCCAATGGGCCTCGCGACGATCATCAACGGTTGCCTCGCTTTCGGAATCGCGCGGTTCGGTAACGGCATCGTGCCGGTAGCACACGTCCTGTGGTGGATCGACGTCGCCATGTCGCTCGCATGCGGCGTGCTGATCCCGTACCTGATGTTCACCCGCCACGAGCACAGCCTGGACGGCATGACCGCGGTATGGCTGCTGCCGGTCGTCGCAGCCGAAGTGGCGGGTGCCAGTGGCGGGTTGCTCGCGCCGCATCTGACCGATCCCCACGCGCAGATCGCGATGCTCGCCACTTCCTACGTGCTGTGGGCCTATTCGGTGCCGGTCGCGTTCGGCATCCTCGCCATCCTGATCCTGCGCATGGCGCTCCACAAGCTGCCGCATGAGAGCATGGCGGCGTCCTCCTGGCTGGCGCTGGGACCGATCGGCACGGGTGCTCTGGGCATGCTGGTGCTCGGGGCGGACGCGCCGGCGATCCTCGCGGCGCACGGGCTGGCCGGTGTCGGTACCGTCGCGGAAGGGATCGGCGTTGTGGCCGGACTCTGCCTGTGGGGCTTCGGCCTGTGGTGGCTGGCGCTCGCGACGCTCATCACCATCCGCTACTGGCGCGCCGGCGTCCCGTTCAACCTGGGCTGGTGGGGCTATACCTTTCCGCTCGGCGTCTACACCGTCGCCACCTTCCGCCTAGGCACGACGCTGAACCTCGGTTTCTTCGGTTTCGTGGGCACGGTGCTGACAGTCGCGCTTGCGGCGATGTGGCTGCTCGTCGGCGCCAAGACGCTGGCCGGCGCATGGCGCGGCAACCTGTTCGTCTCACCCTGCATCGCCACCCCGAACTGATCCGCCATGATGATCGGATCAGTCGGTCCGATCACTTGCGAAACGCCCCTTCGATCCGCCAGCGTGGCTGGCCACAGGAGAGCCTTGTCATGGACAATTTCGACGCCGGACTGGCGAGTGAGACCAGCCGTCGCCGCTTTCTCAGGCATGCCGCGCTCGGTACCGCCGGCCTTGCCGCCGCGCCGGCACTGGCGCAGCAGCTCGTCGACCTGAAGCTGCCTGGCGGCAATGCCGAACGGCCGATGACCAGCGCCTTTCCCGGCAAGGGCAGCATGATCCTCCAGCGTGTCCATCCGCCCTTGCTGGAAACGCCGATGGACGTGTTCGACAAGTCGGTGTTCACGCCCAACGACCAGTTCTTCGTCCGCTGGCACTGGGCCGACATCCCGACCTCGATCGATGTCGAGACTTTCCGCCTCAACGTCTTCGGCCACGTCAACCGACCGCTATCGATCAGCCTCGCCCAGCTGCTGCGCCTGCCGCGGGTCGAGATGGCGGCGGTCAACCAATGCTCGGGAAACAGCCGTGGGCTGTTCCAGCCACGTGTTGCCGGCGCGCAATGGGGCAACGGCGCGATGGGCAATGCCAAATGGCTCGGTGTGCGCCTGCGCGACGTGCTCGACCTCGCCGGGGTCAAGACAGGCGCGGTGCAGGTGCGCTTCGGTGCGCTCGATCAACCGGTCGTGGCGGGCGCCCCTGACTTTGAGAAGGCGCTCGACATCGACCATGCCCGCGACGGCGAAGTGATGATCGCCTTCGGCATGAACGGCGAGCAGCTGCCGCTCCTCAATGGCTTTCCCTGCCGGCTGATCGTGCCGGGCTGGTACTCGACCTATTGGGTCAAGATGCTGAACTCGATCGAGGTACTGCCCGGCCCCGACGACCAGTATTGGATGGCCAAGGCCTACAAGATCCCCGCGACGCCGGGCGCGAATGTCGCGCCCGGCGCCAGAGACTTCCCGACTGTCCCCATCAACCGCATGATCCCGCGCAGCTGGATGACCAGCCTGCCCGATGGCCAGACGATAGCCTATGAGGCATCGATCCCGGTCGGCGGCATCGCGATGGGCGGCGACTGCGGCGTCGCCAAGGTCGATGTATCGTCGGACGGAGGCCGCACCTGGTACAGGACGACGCTCGGAGCGGACGAGGGCAGGTACAGCTTCCGTCGGTGGGATGGTCGCGTGCCGCTGCGACGCGGTGCCAACCCGATCATGGTGCGCTGCTGGAACACCAACGGTGTCGCCCAGCCGATGAAGCCGATCTGGAACCCGGGCGGGTTCATGCGCGGCAATATCGAGACCACCACCATCATCGCGGCCTGAGGAGCGAGTAGCATGAAGACCCCGTCTCCCGGCATCATGGCCGCTGGCCTGATCGGCCTGACCGGCATTATCCTCGTCTCGATCGGGGCGCCGAGCAGCCGCAAGGCGCCTGCCCCGATCTCCGAGACATCCGAGCCGGCACCGCCCACCAGCGTCTCAGCCCGCGGCTTTTCGCTCGCCTCGACCAGCGTCGACCTGCCGGTCGATGACGCTACCTACCCCGATGGTCCGCACGCCGACGTCATCAACGCCAACTGCACTTCGTGCCACTCGGCCAGCATGGCGCTAACTCAGCCTGCGCTGTCGGCGGACCAGTGGAAGGCGACCGTCACCAAGATGCGTGAGGTGTACAAGGCGCCGGTGGCCGAGAAGGACGTTGACGCGATCGTTGCTTATCTCACCGCTATGCCGAGCCAGAAAGCGGCACCCGCAACCGGCAAGGCACAGGATCCCGACCCCAAGGTGGCTCCTGATGTCTCAGGTGGAACCGGATAAGCAAACCTCTCGCATAATCTAAAAAGGCGATTTCGACAGACGATCGGCAGCCTTCAGTAGGACTTTTTCAACACCCACGATCGGTTTTGATAGTCGGCTCGATGAGACGCCGCGGCAGAGGGAAAGAGCGTCTCAAAAACCTTTCTCGAATGCACCCCGCCTTCTCGACCCTCAGTCTTGAGTTTTGAGAAGCAGCCGATCGCCCGGCAGACGGCTTCCGATCAAGTGCCCTGCATGTCCCCGATTTCACTCTCGCCGAGTATGCGCAGAGCAGCGCCGGCGCCTCGGAGCTCTTCTGCCTTTCGATATGGAGCGCTCGCCTCGACGAACCTGCCGTACGGTTGATCATCGCTGACGACGAGCATCGTCGTCGTCGTGCCGACCGAGGCGACGACGCGCGCACCCAGCTCTGCCAAGCGAACTGCCAGCGGACCGTCACGAGCTTGTCCGAGAACAAATGCTCGTTCGCCTTCGAGGCAGCCATCTGCCGCCGGCTTCGGCGCCGGGCCACCCCGCGGGTTCGCCGGCTTCAGCCAACCCGCGAGGTCGATCCCGGTATGGTCGATCGCCCTGACGATCACCATTCCCGCTGCCCGGGCGTCGCTGAGCGCGTCATGGTGCTTGTGCCGTACGCCCAGGAAGCGGGTCAGCACGTTAAGCCGATGGCTTGGCAAGTCGGGCCAGGCGCGCTTCGCCACCCGCACGCTATCCAGCCACGTCGTTTCGATCGTGCGCCGGTCATGAAAGCGGCAGGCGGCCGCAAGCGCGCCCTTGTCGAAGTTCGAGTGCGCGACCGTGACCCGGCCGGCGAGGTGACCGTCAACGAGCTCATGGATGTGGCCGAATGTCGGCTTGCCCACGACGTGATCGCAGCTGATGCCGTGGATGCGCGTGTTGAAGGGCGAGAACTCGTCGCAGGGATCGACGAGGGTCTCATAGGCGAACACCTCCCGTCCGTCCCGAAAGCCGACGATGCCGATCTGGCAGATGCTGCTGACGCGCGAACAGGCGGTCTCGACATCGACGACGACGAAGTCGACGCTTGGTTCTGCGGCCGCAGCGCCTTCTACCTCGGTTCGCATGCTCGTCATGAGGTTCATCGTCCGGAACATACCATGTCCGGCGCGGTTCGCTAAGCCAGTCAGACCGCGGCGGGGCGTGGCGGCCAGTACCGATCCATCGGGTGTAGAGCGGCAGCGTCAGGCCGCGCTCATCAGCTGCGACGGATAGGCCGACACGAGGGGTAGCGCCTCCTCGGCTGGTGCCGTGAGCCAGCGTTCATGATCTTCCGCCATGAGGATGACCGGCATGGCCTTGGGGTGCTTGGGTGCAACAAGTGCATTCGGCTCGGTCGTACAGAAGGCATAGACGCGGTCGTGATCCTGATCGATCTTCCAGACGCCCGCAAAGCAGGGCTCTGGCTGGTCCGCGACGGTGAACCACCAGTTCGTGTCGCCCGGCCCGCTGCGATCGGCGACGGCCTTCGGTTCGGCAAAGCGCGAGAAAGGCACGAGGCAGCGATGCTCGGGCTTGAGCAGCCAGGGCCGCCACATGTTGCTCGAAAGATTGCGGCAGTTGGTCCACCAGTCATGCAGGAAGGGCATCTCGCCTTTGCGCGCCGGCCGCTTGCGCGGCTTCCGGGTCGGGAACCCCCACTTCATGGTGCTGAGCACGCGCTGCCCGGCGTCCATGCGCACCACATAGCCGGGCTTGCCGGGGGCGGCGTAATCCTTGGTGACCTCGAGCTCGTTGCAGGCGTCCTCGCCGGCCCGGAAATAGTCGAGATACTCCCAGCGCTCGACCTTGAGATTGTACAGGTTGCACATGGCGGCGATCCGATCACGAGCGGTAGCGCGACACAACCCTCTTCCACTCATGGCGGTCGGGGTAGGGCGGTTGCGGCCCTTCGGGTTGCTCGCGGGTAACGACGAAGCGGGGCCGAACAACGCAACCGCCGTCTCGGCAGGGCTGGCAGCATAAACGCCGGATCGCCTGCGGCAGGCCATCGTCCCAGCCACGCCTCACGAACAGCCACCAGAGCGGGATCGCATCGAGGAGACGGACGTGGCCGCAGGCCGGACACGTCAGCCGGAAGGTTCGGCGATGGAGCGCGCATTGTTCGAGCGTCCGCAGCTTGCGCCCGACATGATCGATGGCGTCGTCGGCCCGACCCGGCGACGGGGTTACCTGACCCGGTTCAGTCTTCATGCCGGCCTGCCAGCCGCAGCTGCCGGACGATGCCGTTGAATGCGGCGGTGGTACCCTGGGCGCGGCCGATCTCGTTGTCTTGGCTGGCCGCGTCCCAGAACAGCTCGAGTGGCCAGCGTTCGGGGCAGTGCGGCAGCAGGCAGCGCAGCGCCAGCCGGACCTCGACCGCGTCGACCCGCATCTCGCCCGAGCGAACCATGGCGGCGCGAAGAATGTGGAGCGACAGGGAAATGATTACGCGCTGATGGCGCGGCAGACTTGCCATTGCTCACCGGAAGTCGCGCGTCTTGACCCGCACGACCTCCTCGGGATCCAGGCCGGCGGCATGCGGCGGCCAGTAGCTGTCGCGAGGGGACGGCTTCCAGCCTGCGTCGCCACGATCGGGCGAACCTGCATGGCGGGCGCCGTCGCCGCGGCCGGTCGCGTGCGGGAAGTCCATCTGTCCGACCCTGGAGAGCAGGTCGCCATAGTCGACGATCCGATCGCAGATGACATGGATGACCTCGCCCTCCTTCTGGACGCGGCCCTTCATCCCGATCATCGCAGCGGACATGACGGTGCGGCGCTGCGCCTCGAACCGGTCAGGCCAGAGGATGCCGTTGGCGATCCCGCTCTCGTCCTCGATGGTGATGAACAGCACGCCCTTGGCGGACCCAGGCTTCTGGCGGACGAGGATGATGCCGGCGACCTCGACATGGCGCCCGTCGCGGATGGTCGCGAGATCGGCGCAGCGCTTGACCCCGCGCCGGGTGAGATCGTCGCGGAGGAAGGCGAGCGGATGGGCGCGCAGCGACAACTGCAGCGCCCGATAATCCTCGACGACCTCGCGTCCGTCCGACATCGGCTTGAGCGCGACGGTCGGCTCCAGTCCCTCCGGGCTGAACGCCGCCTCGCGCTCGTCGGCGGCGGCAAACAGCGGCAGCGGCGCCTCGCCGAGCCCGCGCACCTTCCACAAACCCTGCCGCCGATCCTCGCCCAGCGCGTGGAAAGCGTCAGCTTCGGCCAGCCGTTCGATCGCGGCGCGGGGCACGCCGGCGCGGCGCCAGACCTCCTCGACCGACTGAAACGGCGTTTCGCCCCGCGCGGCGACGATCGCGGCGCCATGGACGTTGGCGAGCCCGCGGACCTGCCTGAGCCCGAGGCGCACGGCGAGGTAGCGCCCGCGGGTCGGCTCGAGCGTGCAATCCCAGCGGCTGGTGTTGATGCAGGCCGGGCGGACCTCGACGCCATGCTCGCGGGCATCACGCACCACCTGGGCGGGCGCGTAGAAGCCCATCGGCTGCGCATTGAGGAGCGCGCAACAGAAGACGTCGGGATGATGATACTTCATCCAGCACGAGGCGTAGGCGATCTTGGCGAAGCTGGCGGCGTGGCTCTCGGGGAAGCCGTAGGAACCGAACCCCTCGATCTGCTTGAACGTGCGCTCGGCGAAGTCGCGCGGATAGCCGCGCTCGACCATCCCGCCGACCAGCTTCTCGAAGAAGTGGCTTACCCCACCAGTGAACTTGAACGTCGCCATCGCGCGCCTGAGCTGATCGGCCTCGGAAGGCGTGAAGCCGGCACCGACGATCGCGACCTTCATCGCCTGCTCCTGGAAGAGCGGCACGCCGAGTGTCTTCTCGAGCACCGCGCGCAGCTCGGGACGGGGGTAGTCGGGCTTCTCGATCCCCTCGCGGCGGCGGAGATAAGGGTGGACCATGTCGCCTTGGATGGGACCAGGGCGCACGATCGCGACCTCGATCACGAGATCGTAGAAGCGCCGCGGCTTCATCCGCGGCAGCATCGACATCTGCGCTCGGCTTTCGATCTGGAAGACGCCGAGCGTGTCCGCCTTCTGGATCATCGCGTAGACGTCCGGGTCGTCATCCTGGAGGTCAGCCATGCCGACCCGGATGTCCTTGGCCTCGTCGAGCAGGTTGAAGGCCCGGTTCATGCAGCCGAGCATGCCCAAGCCCAGCACGTCGACCTTCATGAACTTCAAGGCGTCGATATCGTCCTTGTCCCACTCGATCACCTGCCGGTCGACCATCGCCGCGGGCTCGATCGGCACGAGGTCGTCGAGCCGGTCATGGGTCAGCACGAACCCGCCGGGATGTTGGGACAGGTGGCGGGGTACGCCAATCAGCTTGCGGGCGAGGTCGAGCGCCAGCCGCAGCCGGCGATCCGCCATGTTCACCCCGAGCTCGTTGACCTGCTTCTCGCCGACACCTTCCTGGCTCCAGCCCCAGACCAAACCGGCGAGCGCCTTGGTAAGGTCTTCGGGCAGGCCGAGCGCTTTGCCGACCTCGCGGACCGCACCGCGGGCGCGATAGCGGGTCACGACCGCGGTCAGCGCGGATCGGTCACGGCCGTAGGTCTCGTAGATCCACTGGATGATCTCCTCACGGCGCTCATGCTCGAAGTCGACGTCGATGTCGGGCGGCTCGCGGCGCTCGCCCGAGACGAAGCGTTCGAATAATAGCTCGTGCTTGATGGGGTCGATGCTGGTGACGCCGAGCACAAAGCAGACGCAGCTGTTCGCCGCCGAACCGCGCCCCTGGCAGAGAATGCCGCGCCGACGGCTCTCCGCGACGATGCTGTTCACGGTCAGGAAGTAGGGCGCGTAGCCAAGGTCGCCGATCAACCGCAGCTCATGGGCGATCTGTTTCTGGTAGGGGAGCGGCACGCCGTCTGGGAACATCCGCCCAGCCGCCTCGCGGGTCAGCTGCTCGAGCGCGCCTTGCGCCGTCAGTCCCTCGACCACCTCCTCGTGTGGGTACTGGTAGCTGAGTTCGCCGAGATCGAAGCGACACGCCCTCGCGATGTCGGCCGTCGCGGCGATCGCGTCGGGGAAGGCGGCGAAGCGACGCTCCATCTCCTGTGGCGACTTGAGGTGGCGATCGGCATGCCGCTCGCGGCGATGCCCGAGCGTGTCGACGGTGCACTTCTCGCGGATGGCGGTGACCACGTCCTGCAGGAGGCGCGACTCGGGCGCGTGGTAGAGCACGTCGCCGGTTGCGACCGCGCGCACGCCGGCGGCCGTTGCCTGGGCGGCGAGTTCGTGCAGCCGCATCGCGTCGTCTGGTCGGCGGCGCAGTGCCAGCGAGCAGTAGCCGCGGGTGCCGAACGCCTCCCCGAGCTCCTCCAGGTGGCGGGCGGTGGTCTCGCCGGGCAGGTCGGGCAGCAGGATCGCGATCAGCCCCTCGGCGCGTGCCGCGACATCGCTCCATCCAAGCGTGCAACCGCCCTTGCCGGCGCGGGACTTGCCGAGCGTGAGCAGCCGGCTCAGGCGCGACCAGGCAGGGCGGTCAGTCGGGTAGAGCAGCAGGTCGCGGCCATCGTCCAGCAGGAGCCGCGCGCCCGCGATCAGCCGGACCCCGGTCGCCTTCTGCGCCTCCCAGGCGCGAACCACGCCGGCGACGCTACCGAGGTCGGTGACGCCCAGCGCCGTGTGTCCGAGCAGGGCGGCGGCGGCGAACAACTCGTCGGGCGACGAGGCGCCGCGCAGGAACGAGAAGTGGCTCGTGACCTGCAGCTCCACATAGCCGGTCATGACGCCGACCTGCCGGCTTGGTATGGCGGGCCGATCAGGAGGCGGGCATGGATACGGTCAATGTGGCGGCGGGCTTCGCGCGCATCGATGAACAATGGCGGCCCAAGATTGTCGGCCGTCTCAACGGACAGGAGGTGAAGCTCGTCAAGGCCGAGGGCGTGTTCCCCTGGCACACGCACGCCGACGTGGACGAGATGTTCCTCGTCCATCGCGGCCGTTTCCGGGTCGAGTTCCGAACCCACATCGCGGATCTCGGGCCCGGCGAGTTTGTGATCGTACCGCGCAGCGTGGAGCACCGGACAGCCGCCGATGAGGAGGCCGAGGTGATGATCTTCGAACCGGCCGGCGTGCTCAACACGGGCGATGTGGTGGACGAGCGATACACGGCACCGATCGGAGCGGAGATCTAGAGTCATCCGAACAGGCCGTGGATGTACCAGCTAAGATCGCCGGTCGCGCCATGGACACCGTCACCGCGCCGGAACAGCCAGAAGCGCGCGCCTGCCTCATCCTCGACGCGGAAATAATCGCGCACCGCCCAGACCTCGCCGTCGCGCCGCCACCACTCGCCATGGATGCGTTCCGGGCCGTCGCCCGCGACCACGGCATGGACACGCCCGCGCCAGGTGAAGCGGCGCGGAGGATGGTCGGGCAGCAGTGCCACCACGCCGGATAGCGGCTCGGGCCGGCGCAGCAGCCGGACGGGCCGCTTCCACGCCGGCCAGCCCTGAGGGCTCGCCATCGGTTCGACGCGGACGGTCGCGCGCTCGGGCACGTCGCTTTCGACCGCGCCGACCGTGAACAGCGCCTCCGGCCCCGCCCGGCCCGCGAGTTGGTCGACAAGGGTCGAGAGGTCGGCAGGTCCGACGTCGCCCGCGAGCGTGCCCCCAAGCGGGGTTGCGCCGAGCGGCTCGGTCCGGAGGGCCGCCAGCCGCATCGTCTCGATGCCGAGGCCAGGGTCGACGCGTTCGATGCGGAGATGAAAGAGGCGCGCGAGGTGAGCCGCATCGCGGGTGGCACGCACCGTGCCGATGGTCAGCCGCTGCTCGCTGCCGTCGACGCGATCGAGTGCCAGCACCAGCGTCCGCGCGCCGAGGCCCCGTGTCCGCAGCTGCTCGACCATGTCGGCAAGCAGATCGCGGATGACCTGCTCGATCGCCTCCGCGGTCCCGATCGGCTCGAGCAGTCGTAGCGTTGCGACCGGAACCTCGTGTGCCACGACCGGGACGATCGGCTCAGCCAGACGCCCGAGCGCCTCGTCGAGCCGGCGGACGCTGGCGAGGCCAAGCCGCCGGGCGAGCGGACCGCGCGGGAGTGGTAGCAGGTCGCCGACGCGCTCCAGCCCGAAGCGGGTCGCCGCGGCCAGCGCCTCGGGCGTCAGGCGAAGCGCCGCGAGCGGCAGACCAGCGAGTGCCTGCGCCTCGCGGCCGGCCTCGATCCGCTCGATCGGCTGGCCGCCAAACCGTGCCAGCGCGTGCGCCGCCCCGAGACTGCCCGCGACCGCGACCCGCGCCGTCAGCCCGAGCCGCCGGCAGAAGCCGAGCAGGCGCTCGCAGAACCGCACCTCACCGCCGAACAGGTGGGTGACGCCGGTCAGGTCGAGCCAGAGCCCAACCGGCCCGCTGATGGCCACGGTCGGCGTCCAGTGCCGCACCGCGTGGTAAGCGAGCCGATCCAGAACGGCCGCGTCGGCGGCGGGATCCAACGCGCGGATGTCGAGCCCTGGCACGAGCGCCCGCGCCTGGGTCACCGCCATGCCCGGCACCAGGCCGAGCGCGAGGGCCGCCGGGCAAGCCGCCGCGATCAGCTGTTGATTGCCGGTCTGGTGCGCCAGGATCAGCGGCGGTGCGGGCGCTCCCGCCCGTTCTGCCGTGGATACGGTCGCGGCGAGCGGCGCATGCTGCCGCCCTTTGAACGGATGCTCGGCGGCTTCCGACCGGCGCCCGAGTTCGCGCATGGTCGGTTGCTGATGGAGCGGGAGCGCGGTCGCCTCGGCCGCCACGCCCAAGCGATCGCGCGTGCCCTCGCGCGCCCAGCGTGCACCCGGCCGCCAGTTGCCGCCCCGCGGCACCGAGCAGGCGCCGGGGTCGTCGTCGACGGGCAAGGGGGAGAGGGCACGCGGCTCAGGCTGCGCGCGCGGTCGCTCCAGCCGCCGGAGCCGCTCGATGCTGAGCGCCGGCAGGTAGAGCGAGGCGACCCGTGTCATCTGAGGCCTCGACGAGAAGGGAAAAGGGATTGCCATTCCGCTGGCGGACGAGCTCTACCGTCCAGCGGGCACGGCCGACGCCAGGCGCGGGCAGCCGTTCGGATGGCGCACAGCCGATCCGCCAACGCGTCGTCGCCGCCGACAGCTCGAACAGGGGACAGACACCCTGTCGGCGCCACCGGCGCGACAGCAAGGCGGGCGTCCTGCCCGCGTCAGCAGCGAGCTGGAGCCGGCGGCTCGCGGTCATGTCGGCGCGACGGACCTCGCCTACGACTGCGGCAAGTGCGCCGTGACGCAGGCCATCCTCCATCAGCGCCAGCACGTCCTTGTCCTCGCGTCCTTCGGCAAAGAGGATGCGTCCGGGCGGCAATCCTGCTTGCTCAAGCCCCGGCGCGTAGAGGTCGAACCGGCTCACCACCCACAGCACGCGGCTGTTGGCGGCCGCTGCCAGGCGCGCGGCGATGCCGGCGATGAAGAGCGTCGCTGCGGCGTCGTCGCTGAGCGACGGGGCCGCGGGCGCGATGTCGTGCAGGGCGGCCCCGTCCAGCCCATGGTCGGCCAGCCGGCGGTCGATCTCGGGCAAGCCAAAGGGAAGGGCTGCAACCTGCCGCGGGCGCGCATCGGCAACGCTCTCGCGAAGGCGTGTCACGATTTCGGAGCTGGAAGCGGCGGCAGACATCAGGCGGAATCGACTCTCGTGTTCCTCTTATGTTCCGCATGGCGGCGACGTCGGTCAACCCACGGAGCGTAAAAGAATCTGGCCGGGATCAGCCCGACACGGTGTTCTGCTGGTGCTGCCCAGCGCCGGAAAGGCTGAAAACAGCGCCTGCTCACCCCATTTCGGATGACAATCGAAGACGGAGCAGATGATGGCGGGCGGTTGGACGCGGGACGGTGCCGTCCAGGATCAGATCGACGACTCGGTCGCGGATGCCATCCTCGCCGCCCGGGCTGGCATGCCGACGGGCGAAAGTGAAACCCACTGTGTTGAATGCGGCGAGCCGATCCCCGAGCGTCGTCGGATTGTCCTCCCGGGCGTTCGCACGTGCGTCGCGTGTCAATCGCTTCGTGATGCCAAGCCGAAGGCGTCCGGCATCAATCGGCGGGGCAGCAAGGACAGCCAGTTACGTTGAAGGGGCAGCGAGGCTGGTCTGGAGCCCGCAGCGCTGTTGCTGGCCCGTTCAGAGCTAGACGGAGCTTGAGGGAACTTCGTGCCCGTCCTTGCGCTCGACTTGCGGACAATGCGCAGGCGTTGACGGAAGGGACGACCATGGCCGAAGCAAGCTGGGGCGATGTGGCATCGCCCGACATCGAGTGGCGGATGAGCGCTGCGCTCGAGAACGTGCCGCGTGGCCAGGAAGAACTTGTCGAAGTCACCAGCCTTGAGAAGGCGGTACGCGCGTGGCTCGCACTCGATCCGGCGCACCAGCAGGACGCGATCCTGATCCCCCAACACGCGGTGATCGTCGACGGGGTTTCGATGATCGAGGTCCGAGGAGACAATATCGGCTCGCTTGCCGCGCGCTTGCCCGACGCGGCGCCAAAGGGCGCCAGCACCGATCCTGAGATCGACGACGCGGGTTAGGACGATCGCGCGCGCAGGCTGCGGAACGTGATCGACCAGCGCGTTCGGTCCATTTCGGCGATGCTGTGTTCCCAGTTACGGCGCGCCTCGCCACTGAGGTGATAGGCACCGCGGGGCGGCAGCGGCATGCCGACGCGCTCGAAACGCGTGCCGACCCGGCGGCGGAAGCGCATCGTCGCCAGTGCGCCGAGCGACAGCCCGACCACATGCTCGAAGGCCGGCCGATCACGATGCCAGCCGATGCCCGCGCCCGGATCGTAGCGGATCAGCAGCGCCTGGACGAGATCCTCGACAGGTAACCCGGCGAAGGCAGCCGCGCGATCCCGGATCGGCAGCAGCCAATCGGGTAGCGGCTCGCCCTGCTCAAGCCGTCCCGCGTCGAAGTCATATCGCCAGCCATAGGAGCTGGTCAGCCGCTTGCCGGTCCAGCCTTGAAACCGGAAGGGCGACAATGCGGTAGCGTCGATCGCCGCAATCAGCACCCGCTCCTCGGCCTCGCTGACGAGATCGTCCTGCGACGCGAGCCCAGGCAGCGTCGGGGTATCGAACAAGTCCGCCATGGCCATCAAGCCGCGCTCTCGTCGGCGTGTACCGGTCCCGGCGGCTCCCAGCCGAATACGCTGCGACCACCGAAGGCGTGCGATCGGCTGCGCTCCTCCGCGATCAGCGCTTCGACCGATGGGCCGGTCGCGGTGACCTCCAGCCGTCTCGCCTGCTGGTCGAGACGCCGGATCGCCGCCAGCTTCTCGTCCTGGCCGAGCTTCGCGGCCGCGACCGCACCCTTCATGACCGCGATCGTCCGGTCATAGACGCGGGTCGGGACCGGGTAGGGATGACGGTCCTTGCCGCCATGGGCGAGGCTGAAGCGGGCAGGGTCGCTGAACCGACACGGTGTGCCATGAACCACCTCCGCCACCATCGCCAGCGAACGAACGGTGCGGGCGCCGATGCCGGGCACCAGCAGCAGTTCGGCGAAGTCCTCAGGCCCACGATCGGCGGCCGCGGCAAGCGCGCCATGCAGTCGACGCTCGATCACGTCCTCGGCACGGACCTCATGATGATCGGGCATGACGAGGTGCGGCAACATCGCCTGCGCGGCCGGCGCAGATGCTTTGCCGTAGGCGGGTTTGAGCCGAGCAAGCTCGCGGACGATTCCATCGGGTCCCGCATTTCGGAGCAGATCGAGCTGGCGTTCGCGCGAGGCGGCGGCGCGCCGGTCGGTCAGGTTAACGATCTGACCCTGATTGGCGCCTTCGACCGCGGCATGGGGCGCGTCGACGAAGCTCTCCAGTCCCTCGGAGAGCCAGTGATAACGGCGAGCCTGCTTCCGGCCGTCGTTCATGCCCTGCTGCACTACCACCCAGCGACCGTCGTCAGCGACGATGAAGCCGTGGAGATAGAGGTCGAACCCATCCTGCACCGCGGCGCTGTCGACCTTCGCGACCAGCCGACTGGAACGCGCGAGCGCCTCGCCATCGAGACCGACGCGCTCTCCCACCGCGACAAGCTCTGCGGGGGTCGCGCGGCTGTGCCGCCCGCGACCGCCGCACACGTGCAGGCCGAGCTCGCTCGAGAGAGGGGCAAGGCCGCGCTTGAGGGCTCCGAGTACGCTCGTCGTGATCCCCGACGAGTGCCAGTCCATGCCCATTACCGCGCCAAAAGACTGGAACCAGAAGGGGTGGGCGAGACGACGCAGCAGTTCGTCCCGGCCATATTCGAGCACGATCGCTTGCGCGATCACCGCGCCGAGCCGGGTCATGCGCTGGCCAAGCCAGGCGGGTACGCGCCCGCCATGGAGCGGCAGGTCGGCGCTCCCCGACCGCCGGCCCATCAGCGAGCCTCCACCATCATCGAAGCGCCGCGTGAGTCCGGTCCCGCGCCAAATAGGGGCAGGGCCGGCCCGTCGTCGCGCACGGGTGCCTCGAAGTTGGAGACGGTCACCCCGACCAGGCGGATGCCGGTTTCGGGCGGGTAGATCGAGCGGACGAGGTCAAGGCTTGTACGGTGAAGCTGATCCCGATCGGTCACCGCGCCTGCATGGCTGCGGCTGCGGGTGATCTGGCGGAAGTCCTGGAACTTGATCTTGACGGTGACAGTGCGGCCAAAGGCCTGGGCGTTCTCGCACCAGTTCCAGACATCGTCCGCCATGCGTAATACGCCGGTCTCGATCTCGGCCGGTTCGGTCAGGTCGCGATCGAACGTGGTCTCCGAACCCGACGACTTGCGGGCGCGGTTCGGGTTGACCGGGCGATGATCCTCGCCGCGGGCGATCGCATGGTACCAGCCGGCCGAACTGCCGAAGTGCTCTTCGAGGAAGGCGAGCGGCTTAGCGCGGAGGTCGGCACCGGTCTCAATGCCGAGCCGCTTCATCTTGGCCGCCGTCACCGGTCCGACGCCGTGGAAGCGCGCGACGGGTAAAGTCTCGACCCAGGCAGCGCCCATGTCGGGCGTGACGGCGAACTGGCCGTTGGGCTTGCGGTGGTCCGACGCGAGCTTGGCCAGGAACTTGTTGTAGCTGATGCCGGCCGACGCAGTCAGGCCGGTCTCCTCGAGGATGCGCGCCCGGATGGCCTTGGCGGTGGCCCAGGCCGTCGGCAGCCCGGCACGGTTGCCGGTCACGTCGAGATAGGCCTCGTCGAGCGACAGCGGCTGGATGAGGTCGGTGTACTCGGCGAAGATCGCATGGATCTGACGCGAGACGGCCTTGTAGACGTCGAAGCGCGGCGGCACGAAGACGAGGTCGGGACAACGCCGAAGTGCCGTGACCGAAGGCAGGGCTGAGCGCACCCCGAACCCCCGCGCCTCGTAGCTGGCCGCCGCGACGACGCCGCGCGCCGCCGCATAGCCGACCGCGACCGGCCGCCCGCGCAGGGCCGGATCGTCGCGCTGCTCCACGGACGCGAAGAAGGCATCCATGTCGACATGGATGATCTTGCGAGTCGAACGGCCTTCCATCGCCGGGCGCCTTAGCAGCGCGCGAACGAACGAGGAACATGTGATCTGCTGCGCCGCTTCAGGATCATTCTACCGCTGAGCGACGGAACGGCATCGGCAACGCTTCGCTATACGAATGCTGCGGGCGTCACGGTCCGCCAGGGAGTGTCCCACATGGCCGACAAGAATGTTGCGATCCTGTACCGCATGATCCTGCCGGACCACACCTGTCCGTTTGGCGTGCGCGCCAAGGAGATGCTGGAAGGGGCGGGGTTCGAGGTCGACGACCGCATCCTGTCCTCGCGCGAGGAGGTGGACGCCTTCGAGGAGGAACAGGGCGTCGATACGACGCCGCAGGTGTTCATCGATGGCGAGCGCATTGGCGGGAGCGACGATCTCGAACGGTATCTCGCGGCATGAGCCGGGCGGCGGTTCGCGACGGGAAGGCCGGCCTCTCACCTCTGGCCGCTGCTTCGATCGTGGCGGCCGCGATGGGGGTCAGCGCGCTGCTCGGACGTCGCAACGCGCCTGGCCCATCCCACCCGAACATCCGGCGCTGGTACAAGCGGCTCGACAAGCCCGCCTTCACGCCGCCCGATCCTGTGTTCGGTGCTGTCTGGCCGATCGTGGAGAGCGGGCTGGCGATCGGCGGCTATCGACTGCTCCGCCGCCGGCCAAGCGATGGTCGCACCCTGGGCGTGGCCTTGTGGCTGCTCAACACCGGAATGATCGGCGGCTGGACCGAGCTCTTCTTCCGCAAGCGTGAGCTTGGCGTCAGCGCGCTCGCATCCGGCGCCATGATCGCGACGGGAGCGGGCTATATCGCCGCGGTCGCGAAGGTCGATCGACCGGCGGCGGCGCTCGGCCTGCCCTTCGTGGGCTGGCTCGGCTTTGCGACCCTGCTTGCCGAGCAAGTGTGGCAGCGCAACCCAGATCCGGACGTCCCTGCGTCCTGACCAGGGCTTACGGTGCTCACCCGGTCGCGCCTGGCGTCTTCGGACGCTAGGTGAAGCCGATGGCGCGCAATCGTTACTATCAGGGACTGCCCACCGACCATTTCGACGGCGTCCGCTTCTTCAATCCGGGTCAGCCATCGACCGATCGCGGCCTCACCGCCATGCTGCGCTGGAAGCTGGCTGGCGGTGCCGCCAAGTGGCCGACCTCGGTGCCGGTCACCCCGGCCAAGCCGGAGGCGCGGGTCACAGGCCCCCGGATCATCATGGTCGGGCATGCCTCGCTGTTGATCCAGTCGGCGGGCAGGAACATCCTCACTGATCCGGTCTGGTCCGAGCGCGCCAGCCCCTTCGCCTTCGCCGGGCCCAAGCGGGTGACCGCGCCGGGGATCGCGTTCGAGGACCTGCCGCCGATCGATGCCGTGCTCCTCAGCCACTGCCACTACGACCATCTCGATGTCGCGACGCTCCGCCGGCTCCAGGCGGATCATGCGCCGCTGATGGCCATGCCGCTCGGCAACGATGCCATCGTCCGCGCCGCTGTTCCTGAGGCACGCTGCATCGTCGGCGACTGGTGGGACCGGATGTCGCTCGGCGAGGGGATCGCGACCACGCTGACGCCAGCTTATCATTGGGCGAACCGCTGGCCGACCGACGTGCGCATGGCCTTGTGGGCCGGCCATCATCTGACCACACCCGCCGGCTCAATCTGGTTCGCGGGTGATACGGGCTACGGTGACGGCGTGATCTTCAGGGAGATGCGCGAGCGGCTCGGCGGGCCGGACGTGGCGCTGATCCCGATCGGTGCCTACGAGCCGCGCTGGTTCATGAGCGCGCAGCACGTCAATCCGGCGGAGGCTGTCCGCATCTTCAAGGACGTGGATGCCGGCCAGGCGCTCGGCATCCACTGGGGCACGTTCCAGCTCACCGACGAGGCGCGCGACGCACCGCGTCTGGCGCTCGCCTCCGCGCTGTCGGCAGCCGGCCTGCCGCCACGGCGCTTCATGGCGGCGCAGCCCGGCACCGTCCACGACTTCGAGCCCGCGGGCGGTTAGAGCATTTCCAGCGGCACGGGCCCGCGCGGCCGCGGGAAGACGTCGTCCAGCCGCGCGAGATCGGTGTCGGAGAGGTCCAGGTCCGCCGCGGCGCGGTTCTCGCGAACGTGGGCCGCCGATCCCGCCTTGGGAATGGCGATGACCCCATCTCGCGCCAGCAGCCAGGCAAGCGCCACCTGCGCTGGCGTTACGCCACGCTCACGCGCGATGGCGGCCAGTCCGCGATGGGCGAGCAGGCGTCCCTGCTCGACGGGGCTGTAGGCCATTACCGGCATGCGTCGCTCGGCAAGCCATGGGATCAGGTCGTGCTCGGGCCCGCGGCGGGTCAGATTGTAGAGGATCTGGTCGGTCTGGCATCGCTCACCACCGGCGGCGACCAACTCTTCCATGTCATTGGCGTCGAGATTGCTGACGCCCCACCGGACGATCTTGCCGGCTGCGACCAGCCGCTCCATCGCCTCGACCGTCTCGGCCAACGGCACGCTGCCGCGCCAGTGCAGCAGGTAGAGGTCGAGCCGGTCGGTGCCGAGCCGCTCGAGGCTCGCCTCGCACGCGCGCGGCAGCCGCTTGGCGGAGGCGTTCTGCGGATAGGCCTTGCTGATGAGAAAGACGCGGTCGCGCATGCCAGTGATAGCCTCGCCGACGAGCCGCTCGGACTCGCCGTCGGCATACATTTCGGCCGTGTCGATCAGGGTGAGGCCGAGCTCGACGCCCTCGCGCAGCGCGGCGATCTCTTGGCGGCGGCGGCTCGGATCCTCGGCCATCATCCAGGTGCCTTGGCCCAGCGCGGGGACGGTCGTGCCGTCGGGGAAGCGGATCGTCTTCATGGGCGCACAACGTGCCACCCCGCCTGTCGGACCATCTGCCGCCGCCCGACGTTGGGGAGAGCGGAGGTGTCGATGAACGAGGATGACGAGCGCTGGATGCGCCGGGCGATCGAGATCGCCCGCTCGGAGGGCTCGGACCCATCCACTTCGCCGCTCGGCTCGGTGATCGTGCTCGAAGGGCGCGAGATCGCGGGCGAGCGCAACCAGACCCAAGAACTGCCGGACGCCACCGCGCATGCCGAGATGATGGCGATCCGCCGCGCCTGCGAGGACACGGGCGAGCTCGAGCTGCGCGGAGCGACGCTCTACTCGACGCTGCAGCCCTGCGGCATGTGCACCATGGCTTCGATCTGGTCCAAGGTTGGCCGCGTCGTCTACGGCGCCGGGCGCGAGGACGTGCACCCGATGTATTTCGAGGCGCGGCATGTCGACACGCTGTCTTTCATCGCGGACGCCTATCGCGACGACATCGTAATCGAGGGCGGCTGCCTCCGCGAGGAGTGCGCCGGCCTCTATTACCCACCCGACGCGGACCTGCCGTCCGCCGAGCAGGCGAACCTGTGAGCGAGCCCGACACCCTGATGCTGGGCCCGAATGGCTGGGTGCCGAACAATTCGGCGCTGCCGGTGCTGGTCTATCGCGGCATCGTGCCCGTTGGCGATCCGGAAGCGATCGAGGCGACGCTTCGCCGGAATGACTGGCGTCCGGACTGGCGCGACGGCGTCTACCCCTACCACCACTACCACTCCACGGCGCACGAAGCATTGGCCTGCACCAACGGCTCGGCCGAGCTGATGCTCGGCGGGGAGGGCGGCCGACAGGTGCGGATCGAGGCGGGCGATCTTCTCGTGCTGCCGGCGGGCACTGGGCATTGCCGGATCAGGGCCAGCGACGACTTCCTGTTGGTGGGCGCCTACCCGGAAGGACAGGATTGGGATGTCTGCCGCCGGGCGGCAGACACGGCAACGCTCGCGCGCATCGCCGCCGTACCGCTGCCGCAGGCCGACCCGGCCGAGGGCAACAGAGGTCCGCTCACGCGGCTGTGGAGCAACAAGGCATGATCGACATCAACACGGCATCGGCGGACGAGATCGACGCGTTGCCGCAGCTCAAGGGGCACGGATACGAGATCGTCCGCTACCGTGCGGAGCGCGGGCGGTTCGAGGCGGTGCGGCAGCTCGAGGAAGGCCCGGCATGGCGGGCAAGGCTGCCGGGCTGGAGGACGCCATCCGCTTCGGCTGAGCTCAGCTGCGCGCCTCGACTGCGATCAGCGGATCGCCCGACCGCCCGTCCGCGAGCAGATGCGCCTGGACATCCTGGAAGCCGGCTTTTTCCAGGTAGAGACGGATGAGCGCCGCCTGTCCGTTCATGTCGAGCGCGCGCCAGATCGCGACCGCCTTGGTCGGAAAGCACCGGTTCGAGAAGCTGGCGATTGCCACGCCGTCCGGCTTCAGCACCCGCCGGATTTCGCGAAACACCGCAAGAGGGTGCTGGAGATATTGTACGGCGACGCACACCAGTACCGCGTCGAACGCCTCGTCCGCCTCCGGCAGGACAGCATCCCGGTTGAGGTCCTGGACGAACCATCGGCCGAGGCGCGGATTGGCGGCGAGCTCCTCCGCGTTCATGCCGTGTCCGACGACCTCGAGATCCACGCCGGGCGGCAGGTGGCTCACCCAGCTCGACATGAGGTCGAGGACGCGATCGCCTGATTTCAGTCGCGAGGCATAGTGTCGGGTCAGGGCCTCGACTGCCGCCTCATCGATATGTGTGACAAGGCGGGGAGGCCCATAAAAGTCGAAGTCGGCCCCGCCGTCCTGCTTGGCGAACGCCTCGGGCGGCAGACCCAGCGCCTCGGCGTCGCTCATGCCGTGCGCCCGAGGGCTTCGTACCAGTCGGCATAGCTGGTGTTCCGCGCCATACGCCGGCTCTGGTCAGGCGTGCTGTCGCTCCACCAGACGGGTCCACGCTCGCCGAGAGCAATCTTCGCTTCATTCACCCGTGTCCGCGCCGCCGCGAGCGCGGCGTCGTCGCGGCCCTTCAGGGCTGCACCGACCGCCCGGCGAGCGTTCATCAGTTCGGCCGTGAGCGCTCGCCGCTGCTCAGCGTCGAGATCAGGATTGGTACGTCGCCAGAGCCGGCCTCGCACGACGATGTAGCGGCCGTCCGGCGTCACCGGCGGTGGGGCTGAAGCTTCGGCCGAGGACGCAATCTTGAGCGACGACATCAGGTCCGAACGAGCAGGCGGCAGGCTGGTTCAGGGGATCGGTCGATCGCCTCGTCATGCTCATCTCATTGGCCGCGAGCCGGACCGAACTGAAGCTGGTCCAGACACGCGGCGAGGATGGAGAAACGCTCCACTCCCTTGCTGTCGCCTGCCTCCCGGAACACCGCAATCCGCTCGGCGACCCAAGCCTTGGCGCGCTCGCCATGGAGCTGCTCGATAGCAAGCGCCTCGGCCCATCGTTCTTGGTCCTCGGTCATCGGCATGGACCGGCAACATACTTAGAGCGCATCCTTTCGCCACGCCCGGATCGATTTCGCAGAGCCGGAGAGCCGGATCAGATGCCGATGTCATAGGGCTTGGTGCGTCCCGGCTCGAGATCGGGGGCCTTCTCCGGCTTTGCGTTGCGCGTCGCTTGCCGCGCCGGCTCGGGGCTTGCAGGGAGAACCTTGCCGCTGGTCTCCAGCGCGGATGTCTTTCCGCCGGCATTGCGGACGAGCTGGCGTTCGAGCCGGACGGCATTGTCGACGACGAGCGTCAGCGAATCTCGTAGCCGGGTGACGGTCACCAGGAAGGTCTGCTGGTTGACCAGCTTGGTGTCCCGCGTCTCGATGACCGCGATGCCCCGGTCCGATGTCAGCCCCTGCGCCATATGGGCGTTGAGCGCGTAGGCGAGGTCTAGACGCTGGAGCATGGGATCGTTCGGCTTCAACGTGACGCTGCGGCCCTGGCTCGTCTCCAGCATCACCTTGCCTGACGCGATCGCGGTGATCCGCGCCTGGTCGGCATTGAACAGGCCACGATCATGGTCGTTTGCCGTCCAGCGGATCCGGTCCCGCTCGTGCAGTTCGAGCGCCTTTGCCTCGTAGAGCTGGAGCGGGCTCTCGCCCGCCCTGATCCGCAGCCGATCGGGCCGGAACGTACGTTCTGCGCCGCCCGAGAGCCGGAGCGTGACGGTGCCGCGGCCGGCGTCGACCCGTTCGACCACGGCGCGGGCGCGGGGGAGCCGCTGAGCCACCTGGGCGCGGCTGATCTCGACCACCATGCCTTCGGCATAGCTGTGCGGGTAACGCAGCTCCTCTCCGGTGACGCTGACCCGGTCCAGCACCGTCACCGCGAGCTTGTCGGTCCCGATATCGCCACGATCGACCAGCCCTTGTTGGACTTTCTCGTTGACCTCGGCGCGTAGCCGGCGACCCGAAGCGTAGATCGCGGTCCGCTCGCGGTCGGTCGGTGCCAAGGCGAGCCAGCGCTCGGCGGCTTCCGCGCTGGCGCGCTCTGGTGCCTCGACGGTGTAGGGCGCGAGCGCTTCCATCGCGCGATCGATCGCCCCGATCTGCGCGGCGGCAGCGGCGATGCGGACAGCCTCTCCGCGCGCCCGCAGGTTCTGGCTCATCTGCGCCGTCGGGGCGCCCGCCTGCTGCATCACCGAGAAGGGCTTGCCGGCATCGACCGCGCCCAGCTGCCGCGCGTCGCCGACAAACGCCATGCGGCCGATCCCGATCAGGTTGGCGAGCTGGACGAGCTTCAGGTGATCGCCATTCGACAGCATCGACGCCTCGTCGACGAGCAGGGCGGCACCGCCCAGGCTGGCACGCGCGCTGGCGAGCCGGACCCGATCCGGATTTGGTGAGAGCAGCCCTTCATGCGCCTTCAGGAAACGCGCCACGGTCATGGACTCGATGCCGGTTTCGCGCTGGAGCATCTGGACCAGGGTGTTCTGGACCGCGAGGCCGAGGACCGATTTGCCGGTCTGGCGAATGAGATCTGCAACGGGCGCGAGCACGCTGCTCTTGCCGGCGCCGGCAACACCCTGGATTGCGACGATCCGATCTTTCGAGTTCAGCAGCATGACGCCGGCAGCATGCTGTCCGGGGTTGAGGGTGATACCGGATCGCGCCTGGGCAGCGTCGTCCAGCCTGGCCGCCGCGACGTCTGCCGCGACGTAGCACGCGCCGCCGCCGCGGCCCAATTCCACCGCTGCCAGCATCGCGCGCTCGGTCTCGATCGCCCGTGCCGTAGTGACGATCTGGTCGCGCCGGCCGGTGCCGGCAACGAGCTGGCCTGTAGCGAGCAGCGCCTCGACGCGCCGCTCGATAGCGTCGATCCCGACCGGCAGGCCAGTGTCGAGCGCGGCCTTCAAGATGTCGGTCTTCGCGAATGCTGCCTCGCGCTCTTCCAGGTGCCGGACAGCCGAGGCGACGGCGTGTGTTGCAGCGACCTCGGTGGCGCTCATTGCCTTTGTGTAGCGGGGCAGATACCGGTCGGATTTCTCGATGCCGAGCTTCTGCTGGACAGCCTGGACCAGTTCGCGGCCCCGTGCTGCCGTCTGGCCGACAAAGGCGGCGAGGCGTGACCAGGGCGACATGTCCACGGCAGCCCCGCGATCGGCAGCGGCGATGAGCCCCTGGAGATCGATGCCGGCCTCGGCGGCGCTCGCGCGCCAGGCGGTGTAGAACGCGGCGTGGTTCTGGACCGCGTCCTTGCGGGGGCGGGTCATCAGCGTCGCGGCGTCGAACGCGGCGGGGCTGCGATTGCCCAGTTCGGCAACCTTGGCGAGGATCTGCTGCCGGCGTGTGCTGAACGCCATCAGCATGTTGCGCGTAAGCCCGGCCGCTTCGAAATTGCCGTGCTTAGAGCGGTCGCCGAGCGTGTAGCCCAGCGCCTCCACACGCTCGCGGAAGCCGGCCATCGCAACGGCGTTGAGGAGCGTGTTCAGCTGCCACAGCTTGCCGTTGTGGAGCGCCCGCCACTTGCCGTCGGGCCCTTGCGTAACGTTGGCGACCACCGCGTGGAGATGCGCCTGCGGGTCATGCGCGCGGCTGGTGTTGTGCTCGAAAAGGGCCGCCACCAGGTTGCCGGTCGGCACCACTTTCTCGGTCCCGCGCACCTCCATCCGGGTCTCGGCCGCATTGCGCTCGGCCCAGGCGAGCGTGTCCTTAACCGCCGCGCGATAGGCTTCGATGATCCGCCGATCGCCGCCGACAAGGGCCAGCAGCGACCAGCTCTTGGGGAGCGAGAAGGTGAGATCCACGCCCGCACTATGGCGGTCGGCGACGCCGACCTGTGCGCCGTTCGGGAGTGTTCCTTTGAGGAGCGCCTCGAACACGGCCTGGTCGACTTTGGCGGTGAGGCCCAGCGCGGCCGCACCCTTGCCGACCCATTCGCCGGCAGCCTCTGGCTCGGTGGCCGCATAGTAGTTGTCGGCCGCGAAATAACCGGCGGCGCCCTTTGCCGACCTGACGCTCGCGACCGACAACATGAGGGTCAGAAGCCGAGGTCAGGTTGGTCGGTCGACCTGTCCTCGGAAGGCGCGATCCCTTCCCGAAGCTCACGACGGGTGATGTTCTCAGGCGAGGGCAGGGGGCGCACGCTCCGGCCGGGATCGAACCTGCCTGATCGACCCGCGCGCTCAGCCCTTGATCCTTCGCCTGGCTCCGTGGACGGCTCGACCGTCTTTCCGCCCGAGCCGGGTGGCTTCGCCATTGCCGGGCGAGCCGCGGTCGACGGCTCGTCCAAACTCTGGCCGTCTGGCGAAGACGGCACCTCGGATACCGCCCCGGTCGAGCGGATAAGCGCCGGGTTGCAGTGGCGATCGGCTGGATCGGCGGCACGGGGCCCGGGTTGGTCGGCGTCCTTGCCGCGCAGATCTCTTCCTGCCGAGGCGTCCTCCTCGCGCGCGTTCCGCGGACCTGGACCCTGGTCGTTGGCGCCCGGCGGCGCTTCGCCGGCTGCGTCGCTTGCTCGCGCGGACGATGGTGCGATGGCAGGACCGGGCGCGAGCGGCAGCCGCGGCTCGAACGGCGCAGCGATGCCGGTGAAGCCGACATAGTCGAGCCGGATGGGTGCTGCCGGGAAGCCGTCGGGGAACTTCAGGTAGCCTTGAAGGCGCGGCAGGTTCATCAGCTGGTCGGGTAGAAGAAGCGGCTCAATCTGGCGACGAGGCGTAAGGCTCACCGCGTCGCGCGCGTTGTTGTAGCCGTAGCTATAACCCTCCTCCATCTCGCGGTACTGGCGGTGACCGATGAAGTCGGAGCACCAGGTGGCGGACTCGCGGTCGGCGGTGGCGAGCACGAGCTTGGTGCGGGCGAGCGCGGCGAGCGTCATCGCCATGTTGTCGCCATAGGTCTCCTTGAGCTTGGCGTAAGCGTGGACGCCCGCGACGATCGCGCCGCCGTAGTTGCGGGCGGTCTGGAGGCCTTTTTCGAGCGCCGGCAGGCGGTGTAGCGCGCCGAGCTCGTCGAATAGGAACCAGAGCTTCAGGTCGGGGCTGCGAGGTCCCGCCATGAGCGTGTTCATGGCCGTGTCCATCCAGACGGTGAGCAGCCGGGAGGCCACCGCCATGTCGACGTAGCGCGCCGAGACGAAGAGGAAGCTGCCGGGGCAGCCCTCGCCCTCGACCCAGCGGCGAACCGAGAAGCGGGGACCATCCACGGGCAGCATCCGCAGCGCCTTCGCGTTGGCGTTGAAGACGGCGCGGATCGACTCCGCCATCCGCGCCGCCTCGGGCGCGGTCAGCGGGTCGGCCACCGTGCCCTGCATAAGCTGGTGCACATGGGCGAGGCTGGCGGTCATGAGTTCGGTCGACAGCGCGAGGTTGGTTGCCCGGCCTTCCGCGACCAGCTTGAGGCACATCTCGACGAACAGCATGCGCGCAGCGAGCACCCAGAACTGCTCGGCACCGCCGCCGTCATGAGGGACCAGTGCTTCCGCCGCCGCGGTGAAGCCCGCCTCGTCGACGCAGTCCTCGAAGACCGACCATTGCGGGCAGCGGGCATCGAGCGGATTGAGGATGACGTCGCGTGTCGGGTCGAAGAATGCCTCGATAAAGGCCCCGGTCAGGTCGAAGATCACCGCGCGGTGGCGGCGCGCCCGCACCTGGCCGAGCAGGTCGCGCAGGCAGACGGTCTTGCCGGTGCCGGTCGTGCCGATCAGCATGACGTGGCTCTGCTCGAGCCGCCATGGGAAGGGCA
This sequence comes from Microbacterium terregens, assembly GCF_027922045.1. The sequence goes on along the minus strand of NZ_BSEX01000026.1, from coordinate 6,676 downwards.
CGCCAGCGAGCGTGTAGGGCTGGTAGAGGTTGGCCGCCTGGCGTTCGGCAGCTGAGGAAAGCCGCCAGCCGGGGCCGAGGATGCGGCGATACTCGACCGCGCGCTCGGACCGGTTATGTGCCTCGATCTCGGTCACCAGGGCCGGCAGGGTTGCCAGCGTCGCGCCGCGCTCGTGGCGGCTCTCTTTCGAGCGTCGTCCGAACCAGGCCGCCGCCCAGGCAAAGGCGATGGTCGCCGGCACCGTGATCAAGGCGGCGAGCACCGCCCCGCCGCGGACCGCGACCATGCACTTGGCCCAGGCTGTGGCCATCAACGGGTGCGTGGCGGCACGTGCGATCGGCACGAGGATCGGCGCACCGTCGCGGGCCAGGTTGACCGGCTTGCCGGGATCGAACTCGAACCAGGTGTAGCCGGCGACGTAGATCCGCATCCAGCTCAGATAGCTCTCGGCGTCGCTCAGGGCGCCGTTCACGCGCCACCAGATAAGGCCGCCGAACACAGCCGCCGCGACTAGGGCAGGGCCCTTGAGGCCGGCCGCGAACATGAAGCCGAAATGCCCGATCAGCTGGCTGCCGCGGGTGAAGTTGACGAGCTTATGCCGCATGGAACCGGCCCTCCTCGGAGGTCGCCTCGCGCCACAACCGGATCACGGTCGCGCGCAGATCGGGATCGGGATGAACGGCGAGCAGCTCGTCGAGCGCGATCGCCACGAATAGGAGCTGTCCGAGCGCCTCGCTGATCCGGTCGGGCGCGCCCCTGAGTTCGCGGGCAAGCAGTTCGCGCACGAGCTTGCCGATGTCGGTGTTGCGGGTTGCGACAAGGTGATCGAGCTCAGCGCGCATCGCGCCGCTCATGCGAACGGTGATGAAATGATGGTACGACATGCACATCTCCGATGAGCCGGAGGAGCATGGTCGCGCGTCGCAAGGCAGGGTCGATCTAGCAGCGGACGGGGGCTGTAGGAAAACGCTTTCGCTCGTGCCAGCTCGGCGGCTCCAGCAAGCGAAATCAACGGTTTACTGTCCGTCCCACAAGGAACCACGAAATGTGTCTGCCCGTGAGACCGGTTTTGGCGAGGTTCTTCAAGTGCTTGTCCTGCGGGCTTGCCGCATAGGGTGTGCTCCCTTTGCGCCATATCGTCGAAGTGCTGCGGTCGGGATGGATGGACTGACGACCGGGTCTTGATCGGGGTGCCCGGTGGGATCGCCGACGCGAACCTTGGCTCGGGAAACGGGGTGTGATCAGTCGGTAAAGGACGCGGCAGGCGTGCTCAGGGAGAGGGACGCTGCTCTGGACGAGCAAAGCGAGAGAGGCGTGGTTGCCCCTCTCGCCGGCTTATGATTCGTCGCTGCGGCCGGCAGCCACGGTGTGGACGATCCGGTCCACCAGGTCCTGCATCAGGGTTTCGTAGTCACCCTCGTCAGCGACCCAGTAGCAGCCATCGTCGGTGCGGATGATGTGCTGGTCGAAGTAGCTGTAGGGCGCCCTTGCGGCGGCCCTGGCGTAGGCGGCCATATAGGCGTCGTGCTCCGCAGCAGCAGCAGCAGCAGCGGCGGTGGTGGTGATCGGGCTGTAGAAGGTCATCGTCCGTCCTCTCAATATTCAAGTGAAAGACTCCGTCTGAGGGACAGCGGGGAAGATCGGGGGTCAGGGACCGCGCGCTCGCGCGCGGCCGCGCCAGCGGCGATGGGGGTCACGATTTTTCCGGCCGCGTGCTGACGCCGGCGGTGGAGCGCGAACCTCGATCGGCCGGAAAAATGGTGGGGCCCCGTCGTCCTTGAGGCCCGGTCTTCGCCGCTGTCATGCTTCTCCATGTCGAGCGAGTAGAAGAGCTCGGCCGGCGCGGGCTCGATGCCCGCGGCGGCCGATTGGATGCGGCACGCTGGAGGGGAGGACCTGCTCCGGTCGCCCGCAGAAGTCCCTTTCCTACAGGTACGCAGCTAGGCGAAGAGAGAATCGGAAGGGGCTTCGACCGACAGGAGAATGGTCGTGGCCAAGAAGAAGCCGAGCGCGCTAGATGCGCTCACCCGACATGACGAAGAACAGCGCCTGCTCGAGAGCCGGCGCGAGGAGCTGCGGCGTGCTGCCGCGCTCGAACTGGGGCTGATCGCGCTCGATGCCGGCGGCGGTGCGCTCGGCGCCGAAGGCCTGAGACAGGCGATCCGACTCGCGCTCGAGGGGAACGGCGGCGAACCCGCTCCCGGCAAAATGCGATCGCAAGCGGGCATGGTTCACCCGCCGGTGAAGGGGGAGGGCAATGCCTGACCCGATCACCCGTGAGCCGATGAGCGATGTCGCCGAGGTCATCGCGATCCTTGCTGATCCGGCGACCAGCTACTGGCTGCGCGATGCGATCGTCTCAGCCTGCCAGCGCGATCCGTTCGACGCCGAGCGGGACGCCCTGGCGCTCGCCGGCCTGCTGACCCGCCGCCTCGATGCGATCGTCACGCGGCACTTCGGCAGCCCTCGCCAGGCATGACGAAGGCGCCCCGGCGGCGGTGCCGCCGGGGCGTATTCCGGGCCGTCAGAAGGGCAGGTCGTCGTCGATGTCGTTCTGACCGGAAGGCTCGCCGCCGCTCGCCGACTTGCCGCGGCTGAGGAACTGGACATCCTCGGCGATGATCTCGCAGCCGTAACGCTCGACCCCCTCGCGATCGGTCCACTTGCTGTAGTGGATGCGGCCGCGCACCGACACCAGCATACCTTTGGTCGCGTATTGCGCGACCGTCTTGCCGAGGCCGTTGAAGCAGGTGATGCGGTGCCACTCGGTCTCCTTGGCGGTATAGCCGTTCGCATCCTTGAAGGTCTTGCCCTCGTGATCGCGCTTGGGCCGGCTGGTGCCGAGGCTGAGGGTGGTGACACGGGTCTCGCCGCGGGTGGAGCGGGTCTCGGGATCGGTGCCGAGATTGCCGACGAGAAGAACGGTGTTGGTCATGGCGCTTGCTCCTTTCGGATCGTCGGGACCGTCCCGATCGACGGAGCCCCGGCCATGGCGAGGCAGCCGGGCGGAGACACCGAGCGGCCCGCAGGGCCGGGAGGGGAACCCTGGGAGACCAGGCTGGCGCGGGCAGCGGAGGCGAAGCCGGAGCAACACGGGCCTGGTCGGGAAGGGTTGCCTGCGCTCGCGCCCGCCATAGGGGTGAGCAGTCGATGGGAATGGTCCTGACCCGGCCGGATCGCGGGCGCCCGAAAGTGCTAACGTCTGGTACTGGAGGTTCGCGCCGATCGACACAGACGGTTTCCGCCGTAGCGGGCCCACGCCAGCGCATAGCCGTCCCGGACCATCGCGCAGGAGAGGTCGCCGACGTCGGGTGAACGGCACAAGGCGCCGGTCCGACTGCCCTTCGCGGAGCCGTTCGACACGCAGGTGAGAGGGGAACCACGGACCACGATGTGCCCGGTGCGGAGCGTGCCGCGGACCCCGCCCAGAAGGGCGACGAGATGGTCGCGTGCGGCGCGACCGCTGGCGCGAGGACAGGGATGTCCTGGCCGGCAGGTCTCGTCCATCTCGCGGGCGGCGATGCCTTCCAGCCGAATGCGCGGCCCTTCCGCACACCAGATCGGACCGTCCCCGTCCCAGACCGCGACGGGTGTGCAGGTGAAGGTGGCGCCGGGGGCGACGACGCTGGCGAGGAGCAGAAGCGGGATCATCGCCGATGCTCTTACGCAAGCGTGAACGACAGGCCACCCTGCAGCGGAGCGGCGCCCACAGGCGAGCGGTTTGAGGCGGCAAGGGAGCGAGCTAGTGAGGACGGAATGTCCCTGATCAAGCCTGTCAGCGAGACCGCGCTCTATGCGCCGATCAAGCGCTTCCTCGAGCGTCATGGGTTCGAGGTGAAGGGAGAGATCTGCGGCTGCGACATCGTTGGGCTGGCACCTGGCGAGCCGCCGCTCGTGGTCGTCACCGAGCTCAAGCTGTCCTTCTCGCTGGAGCTGCTGCTGCAGGCGGTCGAACGGACGCGCTCGTCCGACATCGTCTATGTCGCGGTGTCGGCCACGCGCCGCGGCCGCGACCAGGACCGCCGGGTGCATCGGCTCTGCCGGTTGCTGGGGCTGGGCCTGCTCGCGGTCGACCTGCGGCTCGGCACGGTCACCGTGCTCGCCGAGCCTGCGACCTACCGACCGCGTCCCAACCTGCCGCAGCGACGGCGGCTGGTGGCCGAGCATCGCCGTCGGAAGGGCGACCCGACCCAGGGTGGATCGACCCGCCAGCCGATCATGACGGCGTATCGCCAGCGCACGATCGCGTGCGCCGAGGCGATGCGGGATGGACCGAAGCGCCCGAGGGAGCTGCGCAGGCTCGCGGAGGATGCGGGCGCTATCCTGCTGCGCAACGTTTATGGCTGGTTCGAGCGCGTGGAGAAGGGGCTCTATGCGCTGTCCGAGAGTGGCCGGCTCGCGATCGGCGAGAGCGAGAAGAGCTCGTCGTCGACCCCGGAGCAGAAAGCGGCATAGCCTGCAGCCGCGAAGAAGGGCGCCGCCGAAGCGGCGCCCGAAAGGGTTCAAGCCGCGACCGCTTCGCCCGAGGTACGGGCGTGGTGCTTGGGGTTGGTGCCGAGCGGACCACGCCGGTCGACGACGGCAATCCCGCGCTCCTTGGCCTGGATGACGAGCCGCTCCAGCACGCCGTTGCCGGCAAAAGCGACGACGTAGCGCGGTTTCAACCCGAGCATCTGCTCGTTGCGGCGGAAGCCTGCCCGGGCGCCGAGCCGGGTGTCGAGGCTGAACGCGATCTGCGGCACCTTGTGACGCTCGGCCCATGACGCCGCGAGCCGGTCGGCACCCTTGCCGTCGCCCCCATGGACGAGGACCATGTCCGCGACATTGGCGCGCACCCGGTCGAGCGTGCGCCAGATTGCATCGCCATAGGCCTTGGCATCGTCCGCGCTGCCGAAGCTCAGCCGCCCGCCGGCAAAGACGACGGGCGTGCCCTCGGGCATCGCGGCCCGGCGCTTGCCTTCGGCGCGGGCCTTCAGGAACTCGCGTCCCTGGACCACAGCGGAGGTGCTCAGCGCATCGTGGCTGAGCCGCGAGCCGCCGGCCGGCTTCCAGGACGATCCGGTCTCGGCGAGGTAGAGCGCGGCCGCCGTTTCGCGGAGTGCCTCCAGCGCCAGCATCTCGCCTTCGGCCGCTTGCGCGCGCTCGACCTGCTGTTCGAGTTCAGCGGTGTGGACCTCCGAGCCGTCGTTGGTCGCGAGCAGCAGCCGGATCTCGTCGGTCGCCCGGTCGATGCGGGTCGAGGCCTTGGCAGCGGCGCGATGGAAGAGGTTCACGAAACCCCAGCCGAGCTCCTCGGCCTGGTCCTCGAGGATGGTGTCGGTGAACAGCGCGAACAGGTCTGACCAGACGGCTGCGAGCGTCTGGTCGATTGCTTCCGGCTCGGGTCGGGCGAGGAGACGCGCCCCGGGATCGCTGGCGATCGAGAGATGCCCGAGTTCGAGCGCAGCGAGCTGGGCGGCAAGGGTGGTCGGCATGAGAGGTCTCCTGTCAGACGCCGCGGATCTGCGGCGACGCGTGCCCTCCCACCCGGCGGCATCAGGGCCGGGCGCCACCCCCCGACAAGGCTGGCGCGGGCCGCCTCGCGAGGGCGCCAGCCCAGGCGAGGCAACACGGGCCGCAGGCGGGCGGGTTGCGCCTGGATCGCCGGCGGGTAGAGGGCCTCTCGCGCCCGCACCGCGGCACTGGCCGGACCTCGTATCCGGCTCTCAGGCGACGAGCCTCGGCTGGCTTTCAGGCAAGCATGCCAGCCCGATCTCGCGCGCAATCCGTGCCGCCAGCCGAACGTGGTCGACCAGCTCGGTCATGCGAGCCCAATGGTTGCGCTCGCCGACATAGTCGGACCGGCCGCGGCAGCGGCGGAACAGGATCTCGCCCGGCCCGAAGCCGCCGATCGAGACCTGGCAGTAGAGCTCGTCCCCGTGGAGGATGACCTCGCCCGACACCGCTGGACCGCCAGCACAGACGCGAATGTCGTATCGGCCGCGCTCGAGGTGCAGCGCGTCGGCAAGCCGCTTCAGCGCCCGTCGTGCTTCCGTGTGGAAGGTCCGCTTGGCGTCAGCGTCATGGTCGACGCCGCGCGCCGCGAGCAGGGTGAGCAGCGGGGTGCGCGCGATCTCGGCCAAAGCATCGCCGCAGAGCGTGCGAAGGGCCGGCCGATCCGGCATCGTGGTCGTCGCGACAGCTCCAAGGTGCTGGGCGAGCAGCACCACGGCAGGGTCGGACTCGAACGGCTTGCCGGCGTTCCGGCAGTCCTTGGCAGCGGCCTGGATGGCGTGGAGGCAGGCAGCGATGGTGTCGAGGCCGCTCGGATCGAGCGCCTGCGCGAAGCGGTAGCCGACGTCGTAGGTCATGAGGAAATCTCCTGAGGAGAGGAGGTACAGCGGCGAGCGCTGCGGGCCGCCGAGAGGGCGCGGGTCAGGCGGCGAGCGAGAGCTCGGCGGGGCGCTCGGCGCCGCCGAGCTTCAGCAGATAGGCGGAGGCCTCCTCGGCCTTCGCGGCCGCGGTTAGGATCGCGCGGGCATCGGTCTTGAGGACCTTGAGCCAGCTGCCGAGGTAGCTCGCATGATCGTCGAGATGGTCGACTGGCAGCCCAAGTTCGGCGCCGATCATCGCCGAGGCGAGCTCGGCGACATATCCTGACAGTCCAGCCCAAAATGGCGGTTGGAAGGTGAAAACC
>NZ_BSEX01000025.1 GCF_027922045.1 Microbacterium terregens | reverse complement strand
CTGACGCTTCGATCATTCGACCAGCACGTGGACGTGATGCCAGGCGGTGCACAGATATCCGGCGAAGTTCCACATCGTGTCCGGCCGTTCGGGCTGTCCCTGTCCAGCCCCGTCGAAGGCGCGCACGACAAGGTGCTGGCGACCTTTGGCAAGCGTGGCGTCGAGGGTCCAGCGCCGCCAACCCCAGTGCGTCTCCGGATCATCGGCGAACGTCGCCTGTTGCCACTCGCGACCACCGTTTACCGACACTTCGACCCGAGAGACGCGGCGATCATAGGCGATGGCATAGCCCTCGATCCGCACCTCCCCGGCCGGCAGGCTTTCGCCAGAGCCGGGCACGCAGATCGCGGCGTTGAGCGGCATGGCGTTGATCGTCAGACCCTGGCTCCAGTCGACGGTGTCGCTCGTCACATCGGCGGGAAACAGCTTGTAGTCGTGCGCCTGGATCGGTGCGTCGGAAGGCGTGTCTCGCACCTCGATCCGTGTCAGCCATTTGGCGCTGCGCACGCCTGCATAGCCCGGCACCACCATGCGGAGCGGGGCGCCATGTTCGGGCGTCAGCGGCTCGCCGTTCATCGCCCAGGCAATGAGGACGTCGGGTTGCCGCGCCTTGTCCATGGCGATCGAGACCCCGAACAAGGCTTCTTCGCCCTCCACGTCCACCTCGTCGGCGCCGGTGAACGCCACGAACAGGTTGGACGCATCAGGCGCGCCAACTGCATCGAGCACATCGGCCAGGCGTACGCCGGTCCACTCCGCATTGCCAATCGCGCCGACATCCCAAGGATCGCCCGACGTCTTGCCGACCTGCTGGAGGTCCGTGCGCCGGTTACCCGCGCATTGGAGCACGGCTGTCACCGAGTGCGTGGAAAACGTAGCTTTCAGTTCCTCTACCGAGAAAGAGCGGCTCGCCATGCCCGTCCCGCTCACCTCGATCCGATGATTGGCGGGCAGATCCGGCACTGGCCCGTGGCTGCGCACGTAGAACAGCGCCTGCGGCGTCAGGAACCGCTCGATCAACGCACTGGGCGTCGGCTCGGCGTTGTAGGGATCGGATTTGCGCTCGATCATATCGGTCATGGACGAACAAACGCCGCAAGCGCGCGGATCGCTTCAAGTCTTCAAGACCATCACAGACGAAAGGCTGCCGATCGTTCCGATATCCAGATTGGAATGAGCAGATCAAACGGTTGGTCGTATCGATCAGATTGCGCGATATAAGCTGCATGACCCTGGAGCAGCTCAGAATATTCGTCGGTGTCGCGGAGCGCGAACACGTCACCAAGGCAGCGGAGGTGCTGAACGTCACGCAGTCTGCTGCCTCCGGCGCGATTGCTGCCCTCGAAGCGCGCTACGGGGTTCCTCTGTTTCACCGCGTCGGGCGTGGCATCCAGCTGACCGAAGCAGGCCGCGGCTTTCTGGAGGAAGCGCGCGCGGTGCTGGGGCGGGCAGCGCATGCCGAGACGATGCTGGCGGACTATGCCGGGCTTGCCCGTGGTTCATTGCGGATCGTCGCCAGCCAGACGATCGCGAGCTACTGGTTGCCGGCAAAGCTCGCCGCCTTCCACGAACGCCACCCGCAGATCGCGGTTGAGCTCGCGATCGACAACACCGAAGGTGCGGCAGCGCAGGTCCTGAGCGGCGCGGCGGAACTCGGCTTTGTCGAGGGCGAGGTGGACGAACCGGCACTCGCCCACTGGACTGTCGGGCGTGATCCGATGGTGCTGGTCGGCCGCGAGGACGCCGAACGTGTCGACGAGGCCTGGCTGCGCACTGAACGCTGGATCGTCCGTGAGCTGGGATCCGGTACGCGCTCGACCTTCGAGGACGTGCTGCGAACGCGCGGGTTTGATCCGGCCCAGCTGACGATAGCGATGACGCTGCCGTCCAACGAGGCGGTGCGTACCGCGGTCGAGGCCGGTGCCGGCGTTGCCGTCTTGTCGCGATTGGTCGTAGCTCGTGCGCTCAAGGCCGGTGACCTTGTCGAGCTGCCGCTCGGGCTGCCCGACCGCGCCTTTCACGCGCTGCGCCACAAGGAACGCTATCGCACCCGCGCGGCCGACGCGCTGACGGACCTCATCAAGGAGCAGGTCGCATGACTGCCGACACGCACTCCGTTCTGAGCGGCCTCAAGCCGCTCAGCCGGCTCGATCACCCCCGCGAGATGATCCGCCAGTTCACGCCCAACTGGTTCGCCGCGACGATGGGCACGGGCATCCTCGCGCTCGCACTGCCGCAGGTACCCGGCATTGGACCCTCGCTGAAGCCATTCGGCGAGGTGTTGTGGTTCTTCAACATCGCACTCTTCGCGCTGTTCGCCGGCCTCTATGGCGCGCGCTGGGTGATGTTCGGGCATGAGGCGCGGCGCATCTTCGGGCACAACACCGTGTCAATGTTCATCGGGACCATCCCGATGGGGCTGGCGACAATCATCAACGGCTGCCTCGCCTTCGGCATCGCGCGGTTCGGGAATGGCATCGTACCGGTCGCGCAGGTCTTGTGGTGGATCGACGTCGCCATGTCGCTCGCCTGCGGCGTGCTGATCCCGTACCTGATGTTCACCCGCCACGAGCATAGCCTGGACGGCATGACCGCGGTATGGCTGCTGCCGGTCGTCGCTGCCGAAGTGGCGGGTGCCAGCGGCGGGCTGCTCGCGCCGCATCTGGCCGATCCCCACGCGCAGCTAGTCACGCTTGCGACCTCCTATGTGCTGTGGGCCTATTCAGTGCCGGTCGCGTTTGGCATCCTCGCCATCCTCATCCTGCGCATGGCACTCCACAAGTTGCCGCATGAAAGCATGGCGGCATCCTCCTGGCTGGCGCTGGGGCCGATCGGCACGGGTGCTCTGGGCATGCTGGTGCTCGGCGCGGATGCGCCGGCGATCCTCACCGCGCACGGGCTAGCCGGCGTCGGCACCGTCGCGCAGGGGATCGGCGTTGTCGCCGGGCTCTGCCTGTGGGGTTTCGGCCTGTGGTGGCTGGCGCTCGCGACGCTTATCACCATCCGCTACTGGCGCGCTGGTGTGCCGTTCAACCTGGGCTGGTGGGGCTATACCTTTCCGCTCGGCGTCTACACCGTCGCCACCTTCCGCCTCGGCACGACGCTGAACCTCGGCTTCTTCGGCATAGCTGGCACGGTGCTGACAGTCGCGCTTGCGGCGATGTGGCTGCTGGTCGGTGCCAAGACGCTGGCTGGCGCATGGCGGGGCAACCTGTTCGTCTCGCCCTGCATCGCCACCCCGAACTGATCCGCCGTGGTGATCGGATCAGTCGGTTCGATCACTTGCAGAACGCCCCTTCGATCCGCCAGCGTGGCTGGCCACAGGAGAGCCTTGTCATGGACAATTTCGACGCCGGGCTGGCGAGTGAGACCAGCCGTCGCCGCTTTCTTAGGCATGCCGCGCTCGGCAGCGCCGGCCTTGCCGCAGCACCTGCGCTGGCACAGCAGCTCGTCGACCTGAAGCTGCCTGGCGGCAATGCCGAACGGCCGATGACCAGCGCCTTTCCCGGCAAGGGCAGCATGATCCTCCAGCGTGTCCATCCGCCTTTGCTGGAAACGCCGATGGACGTGTTCGACAAGTCGGTGTTCACGCCCAACGACCAGTTCTTCGTCCGCTGGCACTGGGCCGATATCCCGACCTCGATCGATGTCGAGACTTTCCGCCTCAACGTCTTCGGCCACGTCAACCGGCCGCTGTCGATCAGCCTCGCTCAGCTGCTGCGCCTTCCACGGGTCGAAATGGCGGCGGTCAATCAGTGCTCGGGCAACAGTCGCGGGCTATTCCAGCCGCGCGTCGCCGGCGCGCAATGGGGCAATGGCGCGATGGGCAACGCCAAGTGGCTCGGCGTTCGCCTGCGCGACGTGCTCGACCTCGCCGGGGTCAAGGCAGGCGCGGTGCAGGTGCGCTTCGGCGCTCTCGATCAGCCGGTCGTGGCGGGCGCTCCTGACTTCGAGAAGGCACTCGACATCGACCATGCCCGCGACGGCGAGGTCATGATCGCCTTCGGCATGAACGGCGAGCAACTGCCGCTCCTCAACGGCTTTCCCTGCCGGCTGATCGTGCCGGGCTGGTACTCGACCTATTGGGTCAAGATGCTGAACGCGATCGAGGTACTGCCCGGCCCTGACGACCAGTATTGGATGGCCAAGGCCTACAAGATCCCCGCGACACCCGGCGCGAATGTCGCCCCCGGTGCCAAGGACTTCCCGACCGTACCGATCAATCGCATGATCCCGCGTAGCTGGATGACCAGCCTGCCCGATGGTCAGGCGATCGCCTATGAAGCGTCGATCCCGGTCGGCGGCATCGCAATGGGCGGCGATTGCGGCGTCGCCAAGGTCGATGTGTCGTCGGACGGTGGCCGCACCTGGTACAGGACGACGCTCGGAGCGGACGAGGGCAGGTACAGCTTCCGGCGCTGGGACGGGCGGGTGCCGCTGAGACGCGGGCCTAACCCCATCATGGTGCGCTGCTGGAACACCAACGGTGTCGCTCAGCCGATGAAGCCGATCTGGAATCCCGGCGGGTTCATGCGCGGCAACATTGAAACCACCACCATCATCGCGGCCTGAGGAGCGAGCAAATCATGAAGACTCCGTCTCCCGGCGTGATGGCTGCTGGCCTGATCGGCCTGACCGGCATCATCCTCGTCTCGATCGGCGCGCCGAGCAGCCGCAAGGCGCCCGTTCCGATCTCCGAGATGTCTGAGCCGGCACCGGCCGCCAGCGTGTCAGCGCGCGGCTTCTCGCTTGCCTCGACCAGCGTCGACCTGCCGGCCGACGACGCGACCTACCCCGACGGTCCGCACGCCGACGTCATCAATGCCAATTGCACCTCGTGCCACTCAGCCAGCATGGCGCTGACCCAGCCTGCGCTATCGGCGGATCAGTGGAAGGCGACCGTCACCAAGATGCGTGAGGTGTATAAGGCGCCAGTGGCCGAGAAGGACGTCGATGCGATCGTTGCTTATCTCACCGCTATGCCGAGCCAGAAGGTGGCACCCGCGATCGGCAAGGCGCAGGACCCGGACCCCAAAGTGGCTCCTGATGTCTCAGGTGGAACCGGCTAACCGATCTACTTCCATAATCCCGAAATACCATCCCAATCGGGACGATCGCCGAGCTTAGACCCCATGACTGCCGGAGCCTCGGAGGCTCGAATCTGAGATGCTGATGATGGATTGTCAGCAGCGGAGACGAGTCATGACGGAGGCAGTGAAATACGTTGGTCTGGACGTTCATAAGGAAACCATCGCGGTCGCGGTTGCCGATGGGGAACGCGGAGGCGAGGTACGTTTCGTCGGCACGGTCGCCAACGAGGACGATGCGATCAGGAAGCTGGTCAAGCGGCTGACGGGACCGGGTGTGACGTTGAACGTCTGCTACGAAGCGGGACCCTGTGGGTATGGCTTGCATCGGCTGCTGTCGAAGCTGGGACAGAATTGCATCGTCATCGCCCCCTCGATGATGCCGCGACGCCCGGGCGACCATGTTAAGACGGACCGGCGTGACGCGATGACCCTGGCGCGGCTGCTACGCGCCGGCGAACTCACCGCGATCTGGGTGCCGGACAAAGCGCACGAGGCGGTACGCGATCTCATCCGCGCGCGACGCAGCGCGCAGGACGATGCCATCGGGGCCAAGCAGACGGTGCGCAGCTTCCTGTTGCGGCATGATCGTCGTTTTGGCGGCAAGGCGGCTTGGACGAAAATGTACTGGCGGTGGTTGTCCGAGCAGCGGTTTGAGTTTCCCCACCAGCAGCTGGCATTCGAGGAAATGCAGAAGCGGGTGCTGGAGGCCCAGGCACGGGTCGCGCGCCTGGAGGCGGCGCTGGCTGAAGCGGTGGATGCGTGGTGTTTTGCGCCACTGGTCCGCAATCTGCAGGTCCTGCGCGGTATCAGGCTGGTCAGTGCCGCAACGCTGGTCGCCGAGGTGGGCGACCTCACCCGCTTCGACAATCCCAAGCAACTGATGGCGTATGTCGGCCTGGTGCCGTCCGAGCACTCCAGCGGTGCCAAGACCAAGCGGGGCCGGATTACCCGCGCGGGCAACGCGCAAGCACGGACGATGTTGATCGAGGCGGGCTGGTCGTATCGGCTGCCCGCTCGCGAGGAGCGACGCTACCGTGAACGGGTCATCGACTTGCCCGAGGACATCCAAGCGATCGGGTGGAAGGCGCAGGTTCGCCTGTGCCAGCGCTACCGTCGCCTGGCGGCCACCGGAAAGCCCCAGCCCAAGGTGACCACCGCGATCGCGCGTGAATTGGTCGGCTATGCCTGGGGACATCGCCCGTCGAGTGTCGCCAGCGATAGCCGGCTGATCCACACAGAACAATTCCAGGAGGAGGCGCCAGGGCACCAACTGCATAGCCTTGGCCGGCGTGCCGCGGGCACCCGACTGTGATGGGCAATCCACGGTGTACGGTGGGGCAGGTTCGTCCGACGCCCGAACTTAGACGGAGGATAGGCCCAGCGACGGATACGGGTAGTGCGGTAACCAACCCGCGGATGAGAGCATGATCAATCGTCGTCGATCAGGCGTCCGCGGCACACCCGCCAAGGTCAATGCGAACGCTGGTCTTGCGGCCAGCGACAAGGTAAACTCGGCCAGCGTCTCGGATGGCAGTCATGAGACCGTACGATTTTGACCATCCTCTCACCGGACCCCTAATACGGACGATAGCTGAGGGTCGCGTTCCTCCTCGGGGATTGCGAGCAATGTCGTCACCGCGCCGACCCCGACCGCATGGATCAACGCCACCGCGCGTTCCACGGGCATCCGCAGCCGTGCTGCTCTAGGTGTTTAGTCCCGGCATCTGGTGGATCGGGTCGACGATGAACCGGTCTGGCTCTGACGTCCAGGATGAGGGGTCCTTTTTCGACGCCGATCACCCCGCTACCGGGGTCCCTTTTGCACGCCGATCCACAAGATGCACGCGGCGGTCGCCAATCCATGCACTTCCTGACCCTGGCCGACCCGCAGCA
>NZ_BSEX01000024.1 GCF_027922045.1 Microbacterium terregens | reverse complement strand
ATCGCCCTCGCTGCCACCGTCATCTTCTGGCTGTGATCAACGAGTCCTGACCCTAGTGCGAGTCCTGCGAGCGCAATGAAGATACGCGCATAGCCTTTAGGCATTGCTACAAGAACACCGCTGCGATTTTTCCCCGGCTGATCTTGTTCCTGATATTTGGTTCGGTGTCCATGACAATCCCTGGCCCTACCGCTGCCATGAGCCGTGCCGCCGGCCGGAACCTTGCGGAACATAATAGGAACGCGTATTTTCGACCAGGTCATGGATCGTATGAGTCGCACGGTGCAAGTCGATCGTTACGGGAGCCGCGCCCGAGCTTCGCGGCATGGTTGTTGATGCAGAGGGATCGAGGTGACTGGGTCGACCGCATCGCCGAACAAGCGCGCGCGGATCGTTCGTTCCCGCGCGAGGGAGATGCCGACCAAGTGCGTGCCCACCTCAACTAGCAACAGGCGGATGGCGACGCGTTCGCCGCGATTGACGACGCCGAGGTCGACTATCATGCCTACTGACCGCAAGCGCATTGCGTCGCTTGGCCGTGGGCGAATGCTTCCAGCGGATCCGCGCGAAGCGCTGCTGGCGATGGCGGCCGAGCGCAACGAGACCATGACCGCGCTGTCGCGCCTGATTGGGCGGAGCGCCGGCTACTTCGGCGGCTACGTTAAGCGCCAGTCGCCGGCCGCCCTGCCTGACGCCGACCGGCAGCTGCTCGGCAAGTACCTCGGGATCGACGACAGCCTACTGGCCGAAGGCGAAGCGGCCCCCTGCAACAATATTGCCTCGCGCGCCACGGCCGAGCCAGCCGACGAAGACAGAGCGGCGCCCCGATTGCCGCCTAGGAAGCCCGTGCAACGCCGCCAGGGCATAGCCCTCACACGCGCGCCCGGCGCGCCTAGTCGCGTTCCTGTGCCCCCGTGCGCTGCCTGTGCCTGCGTGACCAGCCCCGGTCCTGCGACCCCAATTTACGCGCAGAGACCCCCGCCTCGCCCGCGCTCTTTTTGTGGCGCTTTCGACGCATCCAAAAGCATAATCCGAGCCCTAGGAAGTCCGCCGAGGGTGTGCCGCTTTTTGTGCCCCCGGCGTGACGCAGATCGACGCAGCTGGAGACATACGCGGAGCCCGCAACGGCCGCCGCGAAAATTCTGCGGCTCAAGCCCCAGCAGGGAAGGTCGATCGGGAAATTCCTGATCTTCCGTACCACCTCTCTGAACCCGACCAAGAACGACAATTTTCCGCCGTTTTCTGGGTCACCTTTCGCTGCTGACTTCTTGCTGACCTCGGGTGCCCGTTTTCGTTATGTCGTTGAAGATGCGCCGTTTTCTCAACCTGAGAGGTCACCCTAAAACGTCATGACTTGATCATGATGAGATCAGGAAGAAAATCAGGGCGCAAAGCCGCAGAAAACCGTGAGTGTCAGGAAGATCAGGAGTTTCCCGCGGCCTACTTTGGCTGTGGCACTTCGCTCGCTACGAGAGGAGTAAGCGGCATCATCACCAGCCTGCTGAGCCAGTGGCGGTCGAGGACCTCTGGGGAACTGAGCCCCAAAAATGGGGAACTCGCTCGCCGTGCCTCTAAAAAACCACGCTATTTCAACGTGGTGACCCCTACGGGACTCGAACCCGTGTTTCAGCCGTGAAAGGGCCGCGTCCTAACCACTAGACGAAGGGGCCGTTGCCGGTTGCGGCGAACTAGGGAAATGCTGCCGGGCGGTCAAGCGGGTGTTTGCGATTTTTGTTTCGGGTCCATCAATCGGCCCAGGCTGCGTCTTCGACGTGGAGCTCGGCGGCGGGGCGGCTGCCCCAATCGTCGATCTTCGCCCGCCCGGCGAGCCATAGCCGCCGGTGGGGCGGCGCGCCGAGCAGCGCCATGCCGAGCGGCGTGTCCGCCTGCCGGAACGCCACGGCCTTCAGGCTGCGCCCGTCGTCTCCGGCGACCGTCAGCCGGACATGGCCGTTGCCGACCGTATCCGCGCGGATCACGCGCACCGGGCCGGCTGCCACGCGCGGCGCGGGCCAGCCGACCCCGTAGGGACCGCCCACCTCCAGAGCCTCCACCAGCATCGGGTTCACGCCGCCGGGGGCGAGCACCGCGTCGAACAGCAGCGCGCGTTCGCCGCGCGCGCGTTCCACGGCCTCGGCGAGGCTGTCGTGCAGAAAGTCGGCGAGCGCCGGAATCGTGTCCTCCGACACGGTGACGCCCGCCGCCATGGCATGGCCGCCGCCTGCGTGGAGAAGGCCGCTGTCCTTCGCCGAGAGGATCGCCGCGCCCAGGTCGACGCCTGCGATCGACCGGCCCGAGCCCTTGCCGACGCCATTCTCGTCGACGGCGATGACCAGGACGGGGCGCCCGAGCTTTTCCTTCAGCCGGCCTGCGACGATGCCGATCACGCCGGCATGCCATCCGCGCCCGGAAACCACCGCCACGCCGCGGTCCTGCTGCGCAACGCAGCGCTCCTCTGCCTCGGCCTGCACCACCGCCTCGATGGCGCGGCGTTCCTCGTTCAGCCGGTCCAGTTCCTCGGCGATCGCGCGAGCCTCGTCCCGATCCCGGGTGGTCAGCAGCCGGACGCCCAGGTCCGATCGGCCGACGCGCCCGCCCGCGTTGATCCGCGGCCCGAGCGCGAAGCCCAGGTCCGAGCAGGTCGGCGCCCGCGTCAGCCTGGACGCCTCGATCAGCGCGGCCAGCCCCAGGTTACGGCGCTGCGCCATGACCTTGAGCCCCTGGGCGACAAAGGCGCGGTTCAGCCCGCGCAACTGCGCGACGTCGGCGACGGTGCCCAGCGCGACGAGGTCCAGCAGCTCGATCAGCTTGGGCTCCGGACGGTTGGCGAACCAGCCCCGCGTCCTGAGCGTGCGCAACAGCGCTGCTCCCAGCAGGAAGGCTACGCCGACGGCTGCGAGGTGCCCGTGCTCGGCACCCTCGCGCTCGTCCATGCGATTGGGGTTCACCAGCGCATGCGCATAGGGGAGGGCGGCTGCGCACTTGTGATGGTCGACCACCACCACGTCGACCTTGGCCTCGCGCGCCGCGTCCAGCGCCTCGAACGCCTGGGCGCCGCAGTCCACCGTAACGATCAGGCTCGCGCCTTCTTCCTTCAGCCGCAGCAGCGCCGGGCCCGAGGGGCCGTAACCCTCCGTCATCCGATCCGGGATATAGGCGCGCGGCTCGATGCCCAGCTGGCGCAGCAGCAGGATCAGCAGCGCCGCCGAAGTCGCCCCGTCGACGTCATAGTCGCCGAAGATCGCGACCTGCTCGCCCGCCTGTACGGCATCAGCCAGCCGGTCGGCGGCCTTGTCCATGTCACGGAAGATCGATGGGTTCGGCATGAAGCCGCGAATGCTGGGGCTGCGATGCGCCTCCAGCGCGTCACGCGCGCAGCCGCGGGCGAGCAGCAGCTGGGTGATCAGGTCGTCGGGCGCGAAGCTCGCGTCGCACGGGTCTGCGGCCAAGCCGCGCCAGCGCCAGGGTTGCCCGAGGATCGAGCGGTGGATGTTCAGTACGGGACGCATGGGCGGCGCTTACGCCAACCGGAGGAGGATGGAAATCGCCGTCGTTTCCATCACTTGACCCAGGGGCGCTCGCGAAACCACTTGGTGATGATGTATTTGGTGCCGCGCACCACCGCCATCCCCTCGTGCAGGGTCAGCTTGTTGGGGCTGCCGTCCGGGTTCATGTTGTTCCAGGCGACGAGCTGGCCGGCATTGGGCTTGAAGCGGACGCCCGCCTGCGGGAACCAGGTGGCGCCGCCCTGCTCGACGGTGTTCAGGAACACCATCGCCGTCCAGGTCCGCTGCCCGCCCTGCTGCTCCATGTCGGCCCAGTAGCGCTCGCCCTCGTGGAAATAGTCGTGATGCGCGCGGAACTGCTGGCCGGGCGCATAGCGCTGGCCCTGCATGGTTTCGCCGAACTGGGGCTCGATGCCGAGCAGGTCCGCGATCCGTTCATCCAGGGGCTGGATCTCGGGAGACCAGCGGTCGAGGTCGCAGCTGTCGCTGGTGCGGAAATTGGGGTCGTTGGACTCGGTGAGCAGCGTCGAGCGGCGGCTGCCCGCATCGATGGTGCGCATCAGCATCGCGCATTCGTCCGGGCTCAGGAAGTCGGGATGGAAGAACATCTGGGCCGCCTCCGTCTTGGCGGGGCGGACATTCGGATTGGCCTTCAGCCGCTCGGCGACGCGGGTCCCGAACTCTGCCCGGACCGGGGACGGGGAGCCATGCGGACGGGTCGATTGCACCTTCATGGCACCGTTCCTTCGAACAAGGTGCCGGCGAACGCAAGGGGGCCCGGCAGTCGCCCGCCGGACCCGCTCGCATCGATCCCGTTACCAGAACAGGTCGTAGACGGTGTCGACCACTTCGCCGCTCTCCAGATCCACCAGCAGCGCGTCGTTATAGTAGCGGACCCAGCGATAGGGGCCGTACGCCGGCGGCAGGCGATAGTAGAACGGGTCGTTGATCCAATAGCTCGATCCATAGAGCATCGAGCCGAGCGTCAGCCCCACCGAAAAGCGGCGATAGCCATAGTGGTAGCCCGACGGCGGGTAGTAGCGCGGAAGGCGATAGACGTTGCGGTTCGCCTGGCGATACCGGTCCCAGTCGTAGCGGCGATCATCGCGCCAGCCGCGGCTCCACCCACGGCGATCGTTCCAGTCCTGCCGGTCCCGGGCTTGATTGCGCCAGCCGTCGTTCCGATCGTATCCGCGGTCAGGCCGGCGGTCATTCCGGTCGAAGCGGTCGCTCGGGCGACGATCGTTGCGATCGAAGCGGTCGCCGGCACGACGGTCGCGACCTTCCCAATTGCCGCCTGGACGACCGGGCTGGACCCCCGGACGATCGGGGCGGCCGTCGTTGCCGCGGACGTCCGGCCGGTTGCCCGGCCGAGGATCGGGACGATCAAAGCGGCCGTCCGGGCGCCGGTCGCCACCCTGCCACCGCTGCTGCCCGTCGCTGCGGGGGCGATCGAAGCCAGCCGGGCGTTCCGGGCGCTGAGTCCACTCCTCGCGCCGCTGCGGCCGCTCCCGCTGGAAGTCGCGCTGCGGCATCTGCGGGCGCGCCTGCTGCGGCCGCTGGTTCTGATAATCCCGCTGCGGCATCTGCGGGCGGGGCTGTTGCGCCCGCTCGTTCTGGAAGTTGCGCTGGGGCTGCGGGCGCTCGCGCGGAGCATTGCGCTGAACGCGCTGCGGTGCAGGGCGGCTCGCCTCACGCGCTTCGCGCCGGGGGCGATCGCCCCGATCCTGCGCCCATGCCGATGCAGGCACCAGCGCGGTGGCTGCCATCAACCCCATCAACAAGAACTTGGTCACTGCGGCTCTCCCAACCGGACCCGCCGGTTACGTTGATCCGCAGATAGGCCCTGCGCGATGAGCCGCGGCTGAACTCGGGTGACAGCCGCCTGAAAGGATCAGCGCGGGCTGAGCGCCGGCACCGCGCGTGCCGCCTCGTCATGGTCGGTGCCGGGCCTGGGCGCCGGCTCCAGCATCTCGTCGCCCCGGGCAAGCCGCGCCGCCCGCCGGACGGCCTCCGTCAGGCGCGGCTGGATGCCACAACGGCAAAGATTCGTCAGCGCCTCGGCGATCGCCGCATCGGAAGGATCGCGGTCCGTCCGCAGCAACGCGGCCGTCGCCATGACCAGGCCGGGGATGCAATAGCCGCACTGGCCCAGATTGGAGGCGAGGAAGGCGGCCTGCACCGGATGGCTGCGATCGCGCGACAGTCCCTCAATGGTGGTGACGAAGGTCCCTTCTAAGGCGCCGATCGCGACCTGGCAGGAACGCACCGCCTCTCCATCGACATCCACGGTGCAGGCGCCGCACTCTCCGACACCGCACCCGTATTTCGTGCCGGTGAGGTTCGACGCATCGCGCAGCGCCCACAGGAGCGGCGTCTGCGGGTCCAGTTGATATTCGACGGGCTGGTTGTTCACGGTGAAGCGGGTCATGAGCCTGCAGCCTAGCCGAGCGGCGGGGTTCGCGAAACGGCGCGTTTGCGCCGCTGGAGCGGTTCCACCTGCCGCTTCGGCTGAACCGATGCGTCTGGAGGGCGAATGCTGCAACTCCGCGGGGTGCCGGCCGTTGATCGGGCTCCGCAGGAGGAGAGCGATCATGGCCAAGGACGATATCCGCATGCACGGCCACAACACGCCCGGCATGGACACCAAGCGCGGGCACGAGCGGTACGAGGATCCCGTGGCTCCCGGCGACGCGATCGGCAGCGGGCCAGAAGGCGCGCGGGAGGGCGATCAGCGCGAGGCCGATGTCGCCGGCAGCACTGCCGACCGGGAGCAGGACAGCGCCCTTGGCGGCCACACGGCCACCCGTTCCTCGGGCGAGTGACGTGACTGGTGGCGGGGGGCGACCCGCCACCGCTTTCGGGTGCAGGCGATCGGACGGGGAGTGCTCATGGCAGAAGCGCGGCCGTGGTGGGAAGCGGCCACCATCTACCAGATCTATCCCAGGTCCTTTCAGGACAGTGACGGCGACGGGATCGGCGATCTCAGAGGGATAACCGACCGGCTGGACTATCTCGTCGAGCTCGGCATCGACGCCGTCTGGATTTCGCCAATCTTCCCGTCGCCCATGGCGGACTTCGGCTATGACGTGGCCGATTACTGCGACATCGACCCGCGGTTCGGGACGCTGGCTGACTTCGACGCGCTGCTCGCGGCCGCACACGCCCGCGGATTGCGGGTGCTGCTCGATTTCGTGCCCAACCACAGTTCGGACCAGCACCTCTGGTTCGTGGAGAGCCGCCAATCGCGGACCTCGTCGAAGCGGGACTGGTACATCTGGCGTGATCCGGCGCCCGGTGGTGGTCCGCCCAACAACTGGATCAGCGATTTCGGCGGCCCCGCCTGGGAATGGGACACGGCGACCGGGCAGTATTACTCTCACGCCTTTCTGAAGGAGCAGCCGGACCTCAACTGGCGCAATCCGGAGTTGCGGGCCGCCATGCTCGACGTCCTGCGCTTCTGGTTCGCGCGCGGGGTCGACGGCTTCCGCGTCGACGTGCTCTGGCACATGATCAAGCACGCCGACTTCCCCGACAATCCGATCAACCCAGGCTATCTGCCCGGCTCGGGTGAGAAGAACCGGGTGCTGCAGCTTCACTCGACCGACCAGCCGGAAGTCCATGACATCGCCGCCGACATGCGCGCGGTCGCCGACGGGTTCGCCGCGACGGGGCAGGAGCGGGTGCTGATCGGCGAGATCTACCTGCCCGTCGAGCGGCTGGTGGCCTATTACGGGAATGCCCGCCCGGGCGTGCATCTTCCTTTCAACTTCCAACTGATCGAGGTACGGTGGGACGCAGCCGAACTGGCGCAGCGGATCGCGAAATATGAAGCGGCCCTTCCACCCGGCGGCTGGCCGAACTGGGTGCTGGGCAACCATGATCGCTCCCGCATCGCGACGCGGGTCGGGGAAGCGCAGGCACGCGTCGCGGCCATGCTGCTGCTGACCCTGCGGGGTACGCCCACGCTCTATTATGGCGACGAACTCGCGCTTGCGGACGTGACGATCCCGCCCGGTCAGGCAGTTGACCCGCAGGAACTGCGCGAGCCCGGCCGCGGTCGTGATCCGGTGCGTACCCCCATGCCGTGGGACGAAAGTGCCAGAGCGGGCTTCACCACTGGAGATCCCTGGCTGCCGCTCAACCCGGATCACCCGACCCGCAACGTTGCGTTCCAGCAAGACGATCCCGCCTCGATGTGGACGCTGACGCGCGCGCTCCTGATGCTGCGCAAGAACACGCCGGCCCTGTCGGTCGGCAGTTGGCACCTCGTCGAGGGCGAGGGCAGGTTGCTCGCCTATGAGCGGCGTGACGGCGACACGCGGGTGTTGGTGGCGCTGAACCTTGGCGCTACTCCCGTGGAGATGAACGTGCCGCATTGGGCGGCAGGCTGTCGCCCGCTGCTCTCCACGCTGGGGGGTGCAACGGGCCCGACCGGCGCGCTGCTGCGCTTGAGGGGAAATGAAGGAATGATCCTGGGGACTGCCGCCTGATGCGGATCGCGATGCTGGCGCCGATCGCATGGCGCACACCGCCGCGGCACTATGGTCCCTGGGAACTGGTCACCAGCCTACTCACCGAGGCGCTGGTCGCGCGCGGCGTGGACGTGACGCTGTTCGCAACCCTCGACTCGATCACGTCCGGGACCCTCGCGGGCATCGTGCCCGCACCCTATTCGGAAGATCCCGCGGTCGACGCGAAGGTGTGGGAGTTCCGCCATCTCGCCCATGCGTTCGAGCGCGCGGGCGAGTTCGACCTGATCCACAACCAGGCGGATTTTCCGGCGCATGCCTTCTCCGGGCTAGTGTCGACGCCCATGGTCACCACGATCCACGGCTTCTCCTCCGACCGGATCTTGCCGATGTACGCGCCCTACCAGGATCGGGTGCACTACGTCGCGATCAGTGACGCGGACCGGCATCCGGCGCTGCGCTATGCGGCCACCATTCACCACGGCATTCCGATCGACGACTTCCCCTTCGATGCAGCGGGCAGCGACGATCTGCTGTTCTTCGGCCGCATGCACCCCGACAAGGGGCCGCGCGAGGCGATCGAAGTCGCTCGGGCGACCGGCCGGCGACTGCACATGGCCGGGATCGTCCAGGACGAGCGCTATTGGCGTGAGGAGGTCGAGCCCGGGATCGACGGCGTCCGCATCCTCCATCACGGTGCCGTCGGCGGCGCAAAGCGGACCGCGATGCTGGGGCAGGCACGGGCGCTGCTCCACCTGATCGGCTTCGACGAGCCGTTCGGCCTTTCCGTGGTCGAGGCGATGGCCTGCGGCACGCCGGTGATCGCCTACCGGCGCGGCTCCATGCCGGAACTGATCGAGGACGGGGTTACCGGCTTCCTGGTGGACGACCTGGACGGGGCGATCGACGCCGTGGCACGGGTCGACCAGATCGATCGCGCCGCGTGCCGCGCGAGAGTGGCGGCGCACTTCTCCGTCGAGCGCATGGCAGAGCGGTACGAGGCGCTCTATCGCCGGATCCTGGGCTAGCCGGCGCATCCATCAGAAAAACTTTGTCACAAAAGCAATTCGCCTATTGTGACGTTGTATCATTGCCCGCTAGGGGAGGCCATCCGCTTATGGGAGGGTCTCGATGTCGTTTGCTCGTCTTCTTCTTGGTAGTGCTGCGCTCGCCTGTGCGCTTCCGGCCAATGCGCGCCCGGATGCTGCCCCGGCAGAGACCGACGGCGCCCCGGTGGATGCAGCGGCGCAGGCAGGGCAGGGCAGCACTACCGACGCGAACCACCAGGAGATCGGCGCCAACATCGTCGTCACGGCGTCGCTGGACCGCCCGAAGGCGGATCTGCTCGGCGGCACCACCGTGCTTTCGGGAGACGCGCTGAACCGTTCGCTGCGACCTACCCTGGGTGACACCCTGGCGCGGCAGCCCGGCGTGAGTTCCAGCAGCTTCGGGCCCGGCGCCTCGCGGCCCATCCTGCGCGGCCTGCAGGGGGACCGCGCACGCGTGCTGACCGAGGGGATCGGCAGCTTCGACGTCTCGACCACCAGCGTCGATCATGCGGTCGCCATCAACCCGCTGATCGCCGACCGCATCGAGGTGCTCCGCGGTCCCGCGGCGCTGCTGTTCGGTCCGTCGGCGATCGGCGGTGTGGTCAATGTGATCGACAGCCGCATCCCGCGCACGCTTCCGGAGGAACCGGTCCATCTCGACGGTATCGTCGGCTATGGATCGGCTGCGGATGAGCGTACCGCCTCGGGCAGCATCGACGTGCCGGTCGGCGGCAAGGTCGTCCTCCACGCCGACGGCAGCTACACCAAGTCGGACGACCTGGAGACCGGGGGCCACATCCTGGCCGGGCCGCAGCGTCGCGCGGCGGCGGCCAGCAGCGATCCCGACATCGCCGATCTGGCAAACCTCAGCGGAACGCTTCCCAACAGCTCGGCCGAGACCTGGCAGGTCGCTGGCGGCGCGGCCGTCGTCGCCGATGGCGGCAACCTCGGCTTCTCCGTGTCGCACTACGACACCAACTATGGCGTACCCATTCGCTATGCGATCGAGCCTGGCGAGGAAGCGGAAGCGGTGCGTATCGCCATGCGCCAGACACGCCTCGACATGCGCGGTGAGGTGGAGACCGGCGGCTTCATCGACCGGCTTCGTTTCCGCGGCGCGATCGCCGACTATCGCCACCAGGAACTGGAGGACACCGGCGAAGTCGGGACGACCTTCTACAGCCAGGGGCTGGAAGCGCGCGTGGAAGCGCAGCAGGCGGTTCGCGGCGGCTGGCGCGGGACGACCGGCGCGCAGATGCTGATCCGCACGCTCAACGTCATCGGCGAGGAGAAATTCCTGCCGCGCAACGAGACGCAGCAATATAGTGTCTTCACCCTCCAGAGTGCCGATTTCGGCGCGGTGCGTGGGGAATTGTCCGGCCGCTACGAGCGCACCGAAGCGGTGGCACAGCCGGACGCGGACCTCGGCAACGGCCGGCTGGAGCGCAGCTTCAATGCCTTCTCGGCCGCCGGCGGCGCCAGTGTGGAACTGGGCAGCAGCGGCGTGCGCTTCGGCGTGTCGCTGTCGCACAGCGAGCGGGCCCCGACCGCCGAGGAACTCTTCGCCAACGGCCCGCACGCCGGCACCCAGGCGTTCGAGATCGGCGACGTGAACCTGGGCGTGGAGCGCAGCAACGGCGTGGAGGCGACGCTGAAGGGCGGCGGCGACGGCTTCGATTTCAGCCTCGCGGCCTACCACAATTGGTACGACGGCTTCATCTACGAGCAGCCCACCGGTGAGCTCGAGGATGGGCTGCCGGTCTACCAGTACAACCAGGTCGATGCCCGCTTCTACGGCCTTGAGGCGGAAGCCTCTGCGCGGCTGGCGCAGATCGGCAGCACCGCCGTGGTGGTGGATGGCGTCGCGGACTATACCCATGCGACGATCAAGAACGGCGGACCGGTGCCGCGCATCCCGCCGCTCCGCCTGCTCGGCGGCATCGAGGCGCAGGGCGTGCTCGCCCAGGGACGCCTGGAAGTGGAGCATGTCACCAAGCAGGACCGGGTCGCCGCTAACGAGACCGAGACGGGCGCCTATACGCTCGTGAATGCCTCGCTCACGCTGAAGCCCTGGGGACGCGACAACCCCACCAGTCTGCTTCTGTCCGCCAACAACCTGTTCGATGTGGTCGCGCGCCGGCACGCGAGCTACCTGAAGGACTATGCCCCGCTCGCGGGGCGCGATCTGCGCGTCACCGCCCGCTTCGCGCTGTAAGGGGCCGGGGCGGGGCCACCCGCTTCGGGTCACCCGCGCACGAAACAGAAACGGGGCCGCTTCCAATCCGGAAGCGGCCCCGTCTCGTGTCGGCTCTCTCGGGCTGCCGTTACTTCAGCTCGGGCTCGAGCAGGCGGTGCAGCGGCACCACCACATACTTCATCTCGGCATCGTCCACCGTCCGCTGCGCGGCGGCGCGCCACGCCTTTTCGGCGCTCTCATAGTCGGGGAACAGCCCGACCAGATCGACTTCCTTCAGATCGACGAAGTCGAGCGTCTGGGGGTCGCTGACGCGGCCACCGAAAACGAGATGCATCTTGCTCATGTCAGCTCCTGATGTGTGCTGCACTGCCGCATAGCGGCTCGAGCCGAGCACTCAAGGGCGCAGAGGCGATCAGGCCGCGCTGCTACCGGTAGCAGCCGTTTTTCCGCCGTCCTTGGCCGCCTCGACGACGTTGCCGAACGCCTTCTTCAGCGACTCCTTGGCGGCATCCTTGTCGGGGATCGCGCTGGTCAGCTGTTCCTTGCCCGCCTCGCGAGCGGCGGTGGCGGCAGCCGCGGCCGTCTCGGACAGACGCTTGCCGAGCGGGCCCAGCACCTTCTGCTCGCTTTCCGACTTGGGCAGGAGCGCGCCGAGGATGGCGCCGAGCGCAATGCCGCCCGCCAGCACCGCGAGCGGGTTTGCCTCGATGCCCTCGCTCGCACGCGCCGCTGCCGTCGCCGCGCTCTCGCGCGTGCTCTCATAGGCGTGGCTCGCGCTTTCGCGCAGGTGGGCGAGGGTGCCTGCGTCGCCCTGGGTGTCCGCGGACGTGTTGGTCGAAGCCGTGGTGTTGTTGCCGTTCGTGGTCATTCCACTTGTCCTTGCTAGGGGCCGATCACGGCCCAGTGATGGTGTCAGGATCCTGCGGGGGGCGGTGCTGGCGGCGGCTCCGGGCTAGCGACCGTGGCTGGTACCTTGGCGCGTGCCCGCTTCTGCTTGCAGCGCCGCCGAAGGCTGCGGATCAGCTTCGGCGTGATGAACAGGGCGAACAGCCCGGCTGCACCCGCCGCCACGGCGCGGGGCTCGCGCTGGACGACGGCGACGCCTTGCTCGACCGCAGCCGACGCCCGTTCCTTGACTCGGCCGGCCACATCCTCCGCGACGGTTCCGGGGTTCAGCCGGGCCTTCAGCGCGTCGACGGTACCCAGCATCCTGGACTTGGCCTGCTGCGCGTTCGCGCGCGCCGCTGCGATGCCCTGGGGTTCGGTCACAGCCCGTCTCCCGAAAAGGCGCGGCCCAGCCGCGTCGCCGCCATCTTGCCGAGGATGCCGGCGATCGCGAGCGCCACGAGCACGACCACGGCAGTCGCGCCGCCGTTGCCCAATGGCCCGCGAAGTACCAGGATCAGCCCGACGAGCAGGGCGCCGATTGCTGCAAAGGTGAGCACCAGCGCCCCGACGCCGAAGGCGATCCCCAGGATCGCGTCGTTCTTGCGGGAGGCGGCGACCGCCTTCCACACGGCCAGCTCGGCCTGGATCCACGTCCGGCCGTCAGAGACCAGTCGCTGGATCAGTTCGCCGATGCTGGCGTCGCTCCTGCTATCGCGCATCGCGTCCACTCGCTCGGGGTCAGGCCGTCGGGGTCGTGTCGGTGGCGTCCGCGGCGCCGTCCACGCCCGCCTTCACCACGCGCGCCAGGACAAAGCCCAGGGCGGCTGCGGTGCCGATCGCGACTGCCGGGCTCTTGCGTACGAAGCCGCGGACGTCCTCGATCAGCTCATCGACATCCTTGTCGCGCAGCGAGTCGGAGAAGCCCGACAGCGCCTGTGCCGCGGAGCGGGCGTATTGGCCGTACTGCTCGCCCAGCTTGTCGTCGACCGTGCCGGCGGCATCTTCCATCATCTTCGAAAATTCATCGAGTGCGCCGGTCGCGCGCAGCTTGCCTTCATCGGCAAGGCCGCGCGCCTTGTCCGTCGCCTGGCGACCCAGCTTGTTCGCCTCGTCCTTCAGCGTCTGTGCCGTACCCTTGGCCTTGTCCGCCGTCGTGCCGGTGGTGCTGCCGCCCGTGTCGGTCGTGCCTGCGGTCTCGAAGACGGACTCGTCGCTGCCGGTTGGCTTGAAGCTGACGTCCGCGCCACCGGCGGTGCTGGAAGAGGGGGTGAACTCGACGTTGGTGTCGCTAGGGCCCGTGCTCGAAAGCGGGTCGGTCCGGTTGGTGTCGCTCATCGTGCGTTTCCCTTCGTGGTTCGCCTGGAGAACCAAAGCCGGCGACGGCGGTTCCCGATCCGGCACGAATTGCCCCGCGGGGGCCGAGCGGATAGGGCTGCGCACGATCGCCGGCAGCGTCCGGCCGAGAAGGTAGGGAGATCGTTACGTGACCGCAATCATCGACATCCACGCACGCCAGATCCTGGACAGCCGTGGGAACCCCACCGTCGAGGTCGACGTGATGCTGGAAGACGGCAGCACCGGCCGCGCGGCCGTGCCCTCGGGCGCCTCCACCGGCGCGCACGAAGCCGTCGAGAAGCGCGACGGCGACAAGTCGCGCTGGATGGGCAAGGGCGTGCAGGCGGCCGTGGACGCGGTGAACGCCGACATCGCCGAGGCGGTACTGGGCCTCGACGCCGAGGATCAGGCAGACGTCGACCGGGCGATGATCGAGCTCGACGGCACGCCCAACAAGGGCCGCCTGGGCGCGAACGCGATCCTGGGCGTGAGCCTTGCGGTCGCCAAGGCGGCGGCGGATGCGCGCGGCCTGCCGCTCTATCGCTATGTCGGCGGCGTCTCGGCGCACCTGCTGCCGGTGCCGATGATGAACATCATCAACGGCGGCGAGCATGCCGACAACCCGATCGACTTCCAGGAATTCATGGTGATGCCGGTCGGCGCACCGAGCCTCGCCGAGGCCGTGCGCTGCGGGTCGGAGATCTTCCACACGCTGAAGAAGGGCCTGCACGACAAGGGCCTCGCGACCTCGGTCGGCGACGAGGGCGGCTTTGCGCCCAACCTCTCGTCCACCACCGACGCGCTCGACTTCATCATGACCAGCATCGAGAAGGCCGGCTACACGCCGGGAGACGACGTGATGCTGGCGCTCGACTGCGCCGCGACCGAGTTCTTCAAGAACGGCAAGTACGAGATGGTCGGCGAGGGCAAGTCGCTGACCCCGGTCGAGATGGCGGACTATCTGGCGGACCTCGCCGCGCGCTACCCGATCTTCTCGATCGAGGACGGCATGGGCGAGGACGATTTCGAGGGCTGGAAGGCGCTCACCGACAAGATCGGCGACAAGGTCCAGCTGGTCGGCGACGACCTGTTCGTCACCAACCCGGAGCGCCTGGCGATGGGCATCGGCAAGGGCCTCGCCAACTCGCTGCTAGTGAAGGTCAACCAGATCGGCACGCTGACCGAGACGCTGGAGGCGGTGAGCCTGGCCCAGCGTTCGTCCTACACCGCCGTCATGTCGCACCGTTCGGGCGAGACTGAGGACGCGACGATCGCGGATCTCGCGGTCGCGACCAACTGCGGCCAGATCAAGACCGGCAGCCTCGCGCGTTCGGACCGGCTCGCGAAGTACAACCAGCTGATCCGCATCGAGGAAGAGCTGGGCGACGCCGCCCGCTACGCGGGCCGCTCGATCCTGCGCGCGTAAGGGGAAGTGGGGGACGCGCGGGCAACGCGCGCTCCCCCGCCATCCTAAGCTGGAGAGCGTCGGGTGGCGAAGAGGGGCGGTAGCACTGGTAGCCGTCGCGTAACCGGCTAACATCGGCTGATGGCCTGCTCTAACTACGCGCTACTCCCTTCCGTCCTCTTCATGGTGGGCTGTCCCGCGGGCAAGCCGAGTGAAAAGGTCGTGGAGCAGATAGAAGGACAGCTGGCCGCCGATCCTTGTCTCAAGAACATCGCCAGCATGCGACGGACGTACGCGTTTGCGAGACGGGGCTGGAAGATCGATCCCAACAGGATTGACGTCAGCATCGAGCGCGCCGGCTTCGATGGACTTCCTGCGGGGAGGATCATCACCAGCCCTCCCAGCCAAGTTGGTATCGATGAGCGGGAGCGCTTTAGCGCCGCCGCGACCTATGTCGTCAGCGCAGATGCTCTGGATATCTGGGCTTGCGGCGGGACGCGGAGCGGGCTGCGCCATCTCCCACGCTTCTGACCTCTTGTTCTTTCTACACCAACGCCCAAAAGAGCCGCCCGCTCCGCCGGCCGCTCGATCCTGGTCCTCTGCCTACGCCGGGGTGACGGGGGAAAAGGACGGGGGAGAAGTCGCGAAGATCAAGGCGCCAGCCTAGCTGACGCGAGAAAGCGCAGGATCTCCTCGCGTGCTACCTGCTCTGCCTCTGTAGCGGGAACTGTCTCG
The DNA here is from genome assembly GCF_027922045.1 of Microbacterium terregens. Next base: position 159,539 of record NZ_BSEX01000024.1, on the reverse strand, counting down.
CTGTGATCGAATGCCAAGTAGAACTTCCAAAACATCTTGGGCTCATCAACAGGGTGGGCGTCATCCAGTTGTATATCGGTAAGCACGCCAAACAAGGTATTAGCGGTGACGTCGCAGAACTCCCACGTCAGGATTCCGGCGGCATCATCGCGTGACAGCTCGATGCCGAGCCGATCAAAGGTTTGCGTGAGGTTGAGGCTGCCAACCACGGACCACCGAACCACATCTTCTTTCCCGACGCTGCGTGATCGACCGGTCTCAGGAGCGTCTCCGCGATAAAGCTCGCGTAAGTCGCGGAAAGCTTCGTCATACATGCCGCTACCCGCCTCTTGCGCTACTAATGTTGGCGGGCTGACTTTCCGAGCCCGTGGGTTGTGGACGACCGGCCCCCGCGACCCCTTTCCACCACCCCTCATGTCAGAACAGCCGCCCACCATCCGGCACCTTCCGATCCGGCGCGAACAGCACCACGGCACCGTCTTCGTCGGGAAAGCCGAGCGTCAGCACTTCCGACAGGAACTTCCCGATCTGGCGGGGCGGGAAGTTCACCACCGCGGCCACCTGCCGCCCGACGAGCGCCTCGGGCGTGTAATGCTCCATGATCTGCGCGCTCGACCGGCGAACCCCGATCGTCGGGCCGAAGTCGATCCGCAGCTTGATCGCCGGTTTGCGCGCCTCGGGGAACTCTTCAGCGGCGACGATCGTTCCGACGCGGACGTCGACCGCGAGAAATGCATCGAAGTCGATCGGCTCGGCAGCGGGGCTGGCGGGGTCGTGGCGTAGATGCATCAGCTTCGAATCTCTTGATGTTTTCGACTCGGGCGACCTTGCGCACGCCCGCGGCTTGCGCAAATATCGGGGCATGCCGCGCTCCTCGCCGCTTCACCCGATACTCCGTCGTGCAGGGTTTCCCGCGTTCGCGATTCTGTTCATGGGGTTCTTCGGCTATTATGCGGTGCTCGGACCCAACGGCATTCTCGCCTACCGCGATTATTCCCGCAAGCTGGCCCAGCGTCAGGCCTACTACGCTTGCCTGGACAAGGCGCGGGCGGAGTTGCGCAACCGCGTCGCGCTGCTCGATCCCCGCCACGCTGATCCCGACATGGTCGACGAACTGGTCCGCAAGCAGCTGAACGTCGCGCACCCGGACGAGTTCATCATGCCGCTCGGCAGCGGTGCCGGCAATGCGGATCGCTGCGCAGGGACGGTCGACGGCTAGGCCGAGTTGCGCTAGCAGGGCTCCAGCGCGGTCGCCCAGCCGCTCCGGCCGGGTGATTGCAGTTGGGAGAGAAACCGGCCTATAGGCTCGGCTCCTTTCCCCTTTCCCAGGCATGAGGGTACCTACATCGTGGCAAAGGCACCGGCGCAGAGCGCCAAGAGCGAACCTGCCGTTCCGAACCGTGAGCGTCCCAACGAACCGACGCGCTACGAGGCCTCGAAGGAGGAACTGCTCGACTTCTACAAGCAGATGCTGCTGATCCGCCGCTTCGAAGAGAAGGCGGGCCAGCTCTACGGCCTCGGCTTCATCGGCGGCTTCTGCCATCTCTACATTGGCCAGGAGGCGGTTGCCGTCGGCCTGCAGTCGGCGCTGGATGGCGAGAAGGACTCGGTCATCACCGGCTATCGCGATCACGGCCACATGCTGGCCTATGGAATCGATCCCAAGATCATCATGGCCGAGCTGACCGGCCGTGCCGCCGGCATCAGCCGCGGCAAGGGCGGCTCGATGCACATGTTCTCGACCGAGAAGAAGTTCTACGGCGGCCATGGCATCGTCGGCGCGCAGGTGTCGCTCGGCACCGGCCTCGCGTTCGGGCACAAGTACAACGAGGACGGCGGCGTCGCGATGGCCTATTTCGGCGACGGCGCGGCCAACCAGGGCCAGGTGTACGAGAGCTTCAACATGGCCGAGCTGTGGAAGCTCCCGATCATCTACGTGATCGAGAACAACCAGTACGCCATGGGCACCTCGGTCAACCGCTCGTCGGCGGAAGACCAGCTCTACAAGCGCGGCGAGAGCTTCCGCATCCCGGGCATCCAGGTCGACGGCATGGACGTGCTCGCCTGCCGCGGTGCAGCCGAAGAGGCGCTGGCGTGGGTGCGTGCGGGCAAGGGCCCGATCATCCTCGAGATGAAGACCTATCGCTATCGCGGCCACTCGATGTCGGATCCGGCCAAGTACCGCTCGCGCGAGGAAGTGCAGGCGATGCGCGACAACTCCGACCCGATCGAGGCCGCCAAGCGCGAGCTTGAGAAGCTGGGCGTCGGCGAGGGCGACCTCAAGACGATCGAGCAGGAAATCCGCAAGGTGGTGAACGAGGCCGCCGACTTCGCCGAGAGCACGCCGGAGCCCGATCCGGCCGAGCTCTATACGGACGTGCTGGTGGAGAACTACTGAGATGGCGATCGAACTGAAGATGCCGGCGCTGTCGCCCACGATGGAAGAGGGCACGCTGGCGAAGTGGCTGGTCAAGGAAGGTGACGTCGTCAAATCCGGCGACATCATGGCCGAGATCGAGACCGACAAGGCGACCATGGAGTTCGAGGCCGTCGACGAAGGCACGATCGCCAAGATCCTGGTCACCGAGGGCACCGACAATGTGAAGGTCGGCACCGTGATCGCGCTGATCGCGGGTGAGGGCGAGGACGTGGCCGAAGCCGCCAACGCGTCGCAGACCTCCACCGGTGCAGCCGCAGGCTCCAAGCCGGCCGAGGGCGAGGGCGGCGTGCAGACCCCGTCCGACCAGCGCACCGAAGCCGTCTCCGATGCACCGAAGGCGCAGGAGACCGGCACGACCCAGCTCGTCAACGCCGTCGAGCAGACGTCGACCGATCCCGAAGTGCCGGAAGGCACCGAGATGGTGAAGGTGACGGTCCGCGAAGCGCTGCGCGACGCGATGGCCGAGGAAATGCGCGCCGACGGCCGCGTGTTCGTGATGGGCGAGGAAGTCGCCGAGTACCAGGGCGCGTACAAGGTCACCCAGGGCCTGCTCGAGGAGTTCGGTCCCAAGCGCGTCATCGACACGCCGATCACCGAATACGGCTTTGCCGGCGTCGGCACCGGTGCCGCGATGGGCGGCCTGAAGCCGATCGTCGAGTTCATGACGTTCAACTTCGCCATGCAGGCGATCGACCACATCATCAACTCGGCCGCCAAGACCAACTACATGTCCGGCGGCCAGATGCGCTGCCCGATCGTGTTCCGCGGTCCCAACGGCGCCGCGAGCCGCGTGGGCGCGCAGCACTCGCAGAACTATGGCCCGTGGTACGCCAGCGTCCCCGGCCTGGTCGTGATCGCGCCCTATGACGCGGCGGATGCCAAGGGCCTGCTGAAGGCCGCGATCCGCTCGGAAGACCCGGTCGTGTTCCTTGAGAACGAGCTGATGTACGGCCGCACCTTCGAGGTGCCGAAGCTCGACGACTATGTCCTGCCGATCGGCAAGGCGCGCATCATGCGTCCGGGCAAGGACGTGACGATCGTGTCCTACTCGATCGGTGTCGGCGTCGCGCTGGAAGCAGCCGAGAAGCTGGCCGGCGAGGGCATCGAGGCGGAGGTCATCGACCTGCGCACGCTGCGCCCGCTCGACACCAAGACGGTGCTCGCAAGCCTGAAGAAGACCAACCGCCTGGTGGTGGTCGAGGAAGGCTGGCCGGTCTGCTCAATCGCGAGCGAGATCGCGGCAGTCGTGATGGAGCAGGGCTTCGACGACCTCGACGCACCGGTGCTCCGCGTCACCAACGAGGACGTGCCGCTGCCCTACGCGGCGAACCTGGAGAAGCTGGCACTCGTCACCGCCGACCGCGTGGTCGAGACGGTGAAGAAGGTCACCTACAAGGGTTGAAGATGAAAAGGGCGGCGGGCTGAAGAAGCTTCGCCGCCCCTCACGTCGCCGAGTAGACGGTGCAGACGCTCGGCGTCACGCCGGTAGCGCTCTGGATATCCTCGGTCCGCCGTTCGCGGACGGAGAAGGCGGTCTCAGAGCGTAGGACCATCGGTCCGAACAATGTCTCCGAAACGATCGGCTTATAGCGGTAGGTCACTTCGGCCAGGATCAGGTTGGTGGTGCTGCTGGCGGCAATCGAACGCGTGCTGCTCCCGATGAACTTCAGGCTGCCCGTAGTCTTGCCGGTTCCTTCCCTGCCGTAGCGCGGTTGGGATTCCGGGGTGTTCAGTGCCCCGGTGCATCGTTGCCAGCGGATCCATTGGCCTGCTTGGCTGCCGCTGAGCCCGTTGGGGGAGACGCTGGAGACGACGACGCGCCCGCGCGCGCCGAAGTCGATCCCGCCGCCAAGCAGGTTGGCGCCGAGCAGCAGCTCGTTGACATCGCGTTCATCGATATTGTCGCGGACGCGCGCCGCATTGTCGGCGATCGTGCTGGCGATCTGGTTCACCCGCATCTTGGCGATGGCGAGGTTCGCGGTCTCCACCCCATAGAGGGTGACCGTCAGCAGCAAGGGCAGCGACAGCGCGAACTCCAGGAGCGCCACGCCGCGGACGTCGGCCGCGACAGCGGCGGGAGTGTGCCGCGGTTCCCGGGATGGCGTCAGTCGCATCGGATGGTCGCCGAGGCGCGTGAGGTGAAGGGCTGGTTGCGCAGGGCGATCGTCGCCGAAACCGATCGCCTGCCTACCCAGCTGACGAAGCGCGAGATCGGCGTCAGGTTCGGATAGTTGGCGGTAACCTTATAGTAGGTGATGTCGTCTGCGGTTCCCAAGCCCGCGGAGCCCAAGGACGTGTCATACTGGCCGTTGTTGTTCGCGTCTTCGTAGCAATCACCCTTATTGTACACCGTCTTCGGATCCGTATCCTGAGTGATCTTTTCTGCGGACCCGACATTGGAGAAGTTGTAATAGCTTCGGGTCTCGACCGAGATGTATTGTCGATCCACGACTTGCCCGACCTCGTCCTTGATCATCTTCTCCACGTCGGCGGACGTCCGGCCGCCAACCGTCGCCAGGCGAGCGGCCTTGGTCATCGCACCTTGCACCATCGCGTTGATATAGCCCTGATACCCGAATTCGAGCGCGGCCATCAGGACGAGCAGAAGGATCGGGGTCACCAGCGCGAACTCCACGATCGTCGCACCGCGTCGATCCGAAGCCAACGCCAGACGAGAGCGGGTCGCGCTCACTGGCTAAGCCTCAGCGATCCGATTTTCGAACCGATCTCCTGGAATTTCGCGATCAGGTCTGCAGAGGTGCTGATGCCGGCCGCTTGGCTGGGCGAACTCGCGCAGTTCTGCATTTCCGAAGTGAGGGTGGTGGAGAAGGCGATCACCCACACGTCGATGTTCTGCCCCTTTGCCGCGTTGCACGCCATACGAAAGCGCTGAAGATGGCGGTTTACCTGGTTGGTGCCCGTCACTGCCGCCGAGCCGAGAACCCGCTTATCCAGGTTCTCGATGCCATAGCTGGAATATTCGTCGAGTGTCGGCGAGAGATCACCGTCCGTCATGAATATGAGGTACTTCCGCACGGAAAAACCGCGGATCTTCGAGGGATTGTCCGCAGTGAACTGATCGTTGGTCTCCGCAGGCCCCGCAAAAATGCCTTCCGACGCGATGAACCGAGCACCCCAGATCATGCCGATGTCGTGATAGGTCGATCCTAGCGGCTTCAAGTTGGCCAGATAGTTCGTGAACCCTTGCTTGTTATTGTAATATTCGGTGAGGCGGCTTGCCTCGCTCGCACAATAGTCACTTCTGGTTCGCTGCGCCGTCGCGTCTCTGCCGAATTCCACTTCCGGCCACCAAGGTCCCCAACGGCTGTCATCCGAGTTCGGAATGCGTGTGACGTCGAGATCCCAAGCATCCGCCGGCGCGGTGGTACCGCTTCCACCGTTGATCGTGCCGTTGTTCGTCTTGCGCTCTTCAATGCAGCCGGCCCAGCGTGCCGTGCTGCCGTTCGTCTGCGTCGGAACGGGAACCGTAGCGCCGGTAACATATCTGGAGACGTCGACCCAATATTGGCCGTAGGACCAGGCCCCTCCCGTCACCTCCTGGTACGTGCAGTATCCGAGAGACAAGAAAAAGCGGCTCCACGTCCCGCCCAGGGCGGCACAGTCCGACTCCGACCTGAACGAAGTTGTTGTTCGGGTGGTGGGCACCCATACCCGTGTCTGGTACGGGTATGTTGGACCGCGGATATAGTCTGGGTTCTTAGCGTACAGAATCCTTCCGACGTTGACCGTTCCGTTATACGGCACAAATCCATAGCGCAGCCGCAGGCTGTTCGCATGCAGTTGGTTCTGCGCGCCCGCCAGGGTATCGTATAGGGATGTTGCGGCCGAGCGTAGTGCGGCCATCTTGGACCCCGGCTGCTCGACTTCGTTGCACGCGCCGGCTTGGCCCGGCGGACAGTTCATGGAACCGGACATGTCGAGCACCAGCATGATGTCGGTCGAGACGAAGTCCTGCGTCGCCGAACAACTCGCCGAGAGCGCCATCGTCTTGAAGCCGAGAATGCCCATGATGGCCGTCGGGATCGTCGTACTGGCCGTCATCCGCACGGTGCCCAGCTTCGGAACGGTCACCACAGGCGTGAAGGCTGCCGCGTCGTACGTTCCCTGCGGAAAGTTGAAATTGAAGTACGCCTTGGCTTCGTTGTTCACTGCGTCCGTCAGCTGGGAGCCGCTGAGCAGCCGCCGGGCAGCGAGCACTCCGGCATCGCATGCTTGTTGCAACTGGTCCTGCGCCATATAGCCGCGAGCCATGTCGACCCCTGACCCGATCATCGCCATCAAGGGAATCAGGGCGGCCGCGACCAGCATCAGCGTGTTGCCGCGAACGTCCCGGGCGAGCGCGCTCAGGAACGGCCGCGCACCTGCACGCCGCTTGGGCAATCGCTTCTTCATTTCAGTGCCTTGGGACCATGACGTTCGACGGTCTCCTATGGTTCGCGGAGGGATAAGCTTGGTTGAACCATCATGGTTGATTTGATGTTTACCCAATTGCGGGAGGCCGTTGCATGACCGGCAACAATCCCGAACATGCTGTTCTTCTTGCCTACGCCCCGGCGAAGGGACGACCAGCGCTTGCGGCTGCTCTGGCCTTGGACGCAGCGCTTGCAGAGGTGCTGCGCTCTACAAGCGAGCCTGTGCTGGGTCAGATCCGCCTGCGGTGGTGGGGCGATGCCTTGCGCGCGCTAGATGACGGCCCTGCGCCTGCTGTCCCCGTCCTGGCGGACCTTGCCCGGGCGTTCGCCGGCACCGGGGTTCGCCCGTCGATGCTCAGTGGGATGACGGATGGGTGGAGCATGTTGCTGGAGGAGGAAGCGTTCGACGCGGAAACGCTGGATCGGCAGGGGCGGCTGCGCGGCGGGAGCCTGTTCGAGGCGTGCGGGCAGATGTTTGGAGCGCAGCCAGGTGACCCGTTGATCGATGCCGGTACAGGCTGGGCTCTAGCAGACCTGGCCAGACACGTCCGTGAGCCGGCGCTGGCAACCATGGCGGCGGCGCGTGCGCGGGTGCTGCTGGACCAGGCGCTGGGCATGCGATGGAGCAGCGCCGCCCGCAGTCTTGGGGCGGCAGCCCATTTCGCCCGAATGGACCTGGATGTGCCGCTCGATGCTCCATTGCCGTCCGGCTCGCCGCGCCGCCTCTCGCGGGTGCTGTGGCATCGGTTAACCGGACGTTAGGGCTATTCGCCGCCTGCAGCTTGCGATAGCCTGCGCTCCGGCACAGCGGGGCGGGGGCAGGCATGTGGCGGTACGGGGCGGGGGTCTTGTCGGCGTTGCTTCTGGCGGGGGGCGGCGTGATCCTGTTCCGGGGCACGGCGCAGACGGAGGCGCCGTTGCCGCAGCCAAAGGCGGCGCCCGTCGGCATGGCACCGCTGCCGCCGGTACCCGTCACGATACCCAGCGCCACCGAACGTACCCGCGAGCAGAAGCGCTTCGATCGCTATGACAAGGACCGGGACGGCAGCATCACGCGCGACGAATATCTCGCCAGCCGGCGCAAGGCCTATGCCAAACTCGACACGAACCGCGACGGCCAGCTCTCGTTCGACGAATGGGCGGTCGCCACCACGACCAAGTTCGCCAAGGCAGATGCGGACCGGTCGACGGCGCTGAATCCGGCGGAGTTCGCGACCACCGCGATCCCGCGCAAGCCTGCCGCGCGCTGCGCCTGTCCAGCCCCGCGCGCGGAGGCAGAAGACTAGGCGGGCATCCAGTCCGCAAGCGCAGCACGGGCACGCGCGGTGTACATCCTCTTGCGATCGGCCTTCTTGGTGCGGCCCTCGATCGGCGGGAACAGGCCGAAATTGACGTTCATCGGCTGATAGGTCTCGGCCTCGGCGCCGCCGGTGATGTGGCCGAGCAGCGCGCCCAGTGCCGTCTCGGGCGGAGGCGGCGGAAGGTCCTTGCCGGCAAGTTCGGCCGCCGCGAAGCGGCCGGCCATCAGGCCGATCGCCGCACTCTCGACATAGCCCTCGCAGCCGGTGATCTGCCCCGCGAAGCGCAGGTGGGGCCGCGCCTTCAGCCGAAGCGTGGCGTCGAGCAGCTCGGGCGAGCGGATGAAGGTGTTGCGGTGCAACCCGCCCAGCCGCGCGAACTCGGCCTTCTCCAGGCCCGGGATGGTGCGGAACAACCGAACCTGCTCGGCATGCTTGAGCTTGGTCTGGAAGCCCACCATGTTCCACAGCGTCCCCTGGGCATTGTCCTGGCGCAGCTGGACGACGGCATAGGGCCAGCGGCCGGTACGCGGATTGTCGAGCCCGACCGGCTTCATCGGGCCGTAGCGCAGCGTGTCGACGCCCCGCTCGGCCATGACCTCGATCGGCATGCACCCTTCGAAATAGGGGACGTTCTCCCACTCGCGATACTCGGTCTTCTCGCCCGCAAGCAGCCCGGCGTGGAAGGCGAGGTATTGGTCCTTGTCCATCGGACAGTTGATGTAGTCCTTGCCACCCTTGTCCCAGCGCGCGGCCATCCAGGCGACGTCCATGTCGACGCTGTCGAAGTGGACGATCGGCGCGATCGCGTCGAAGAAGGCGAGGGCGTCGCTGCCGGTGGCGCCGCCGATGCTCTCGGCCAGCGCGGGTGCGGTCAGCGGGCCGGTCGCGATGATCGTCGGACCCTCCGCGGGAAGGATGTCGACCCGTTCGCGAACGATCGTGATGTTGGGGTGCGTCTCCAGTGCGGCGGTGACCCCGGCGGAGAAGCCATCGCGGTCCACCGCCAAAGCCGAACCTGCGGGCACGCGGTGTTCGTCGCCCTTCGCCATGATCAGCGATCCGAGCGCGCGCATCTCGGCGTGAAGCAGCCCGACTGCGTTGCTTTCCGCATCGTCGGAGCGGAAGCTGTTGGAGCAGACGAGCTCGGCCAGCCCTTTGCTCTGGTGCGCGGGCGTGCAGTCGCCGCTGCCGCGCATTTCCGAAAGCCGCACGCGGAAGCCCGCCTGGGCCAGCTGCCAGGCTGCCTCGGACCCGGCGAGACCGCCGCCGATGATATGAATCTGGTGGGAATGCGTCACGAACGTCTCGAAAGCTGCTAGGTGAGGGAGGGCGGCGTGCGCCGCGATCGAAGGCTGCCTAGCCGATCCAGGAGCGGGTGCACAGCCGCAACGAAGGACATGCCATGCCGGACGCGCCGCAGACGATCTACACCATCGGCTATGAAGCGACGACCATGGCGGACTTCCTTGCCGCCCTGCAGCGCGCAGGCGTCCGGCGGGTGATTGACGTGCGCGCGCTTCCGCTGTCGCGCCGTCCGGGCTTCTCCAAATCGTCGCTTGCCGCGCATCTCGCGGAGGTCGGTATCGAGTACCACCACCTGAAGGCGCTCGGTACGCCCAAGCGCGGGCGGGACGCGGCGAAAAAGGGAGACGTGGCAACCCTCCGGGACGTGTACGCACATCAACTGGCGTTGCCCGAGGCGCAGGCACAGGCGGCGGCGATGCTGGCGCTGGCCGCGGAGATGCCGTCGGCGCTGCTCTGCTACGAGCGCGAGCCCGGGCACTGCCATCGAACGCTGCTGCTCCAGGCGGAAGCCCCGGACGCGCGCATCGTCGATCTGGTGCCGTAGCGTCCGGAACCAAGCCGGCGGCGGAACGTTCCGGCATTGTGGGGGAAGTCTCATGCCATTCCCGGATGACCCGGCCGCTCCGACCTCGCCTTGCGAGGGGAGGGGCGATCGCCGATCCGCCCGTGCGCCGCGATCGACAGCGATGCTGGCCATTCCCTTCAAGGGCGTTTTGCCCTAAGTAAACTCAAATAAAATGACGATCAGGAGCCGGCATGATCGGCTCCATCCAGGACAGGATCGGCGCATCGTCAAGATGCGTTCGAGAGGCAATCATGACTGAAGTCGACAACAACGCCTATTTCTACGAACGTGCCGAAGCGGAACTGAAGCTAGCGCAGAATGCCGAGCACCCCGCCGTGGTGAAGGCGCACTATCTGCTTGCAGGCTATTATCTCGACCGTGTCTATGGTCCCGGCGATGCGGAGAACACGCCGGCGGTGCCGCTGCCGTCGGCAGGCGAGCCGCTGGCGCAGTCAGACGCCTCCACGTCTCCGCCGGCCTAGGGCGCTGCTGCGCCACCGGCGCCGAATGGCTGGCCGACGTTACGAACGCCCTTGGCGCCGGTGAGGCTCCGGCGGATCACCGCCGGAGTCGTTGTCAGCCGGTGACCGGCAGCCGCACGCTGCCGTCGCTTTCCCGCTCGAGCGGGGAGTAGGCGACGATCGTGTCCAAGGTCAGCTTCCCATAGAGATGCGGGAAGTCCTGACCGCCGCGGGAAGGCTCCCAGCGGATAGCGTCGCCCAGCGCCTCCAGATCCACCTCGGCGACCCACAGCCCTTCCTGACCCGCGAAGTGCTTGTCCACCGTCTCGGTCAGCTGGGCTGCCGTCGATAGGTGGATATAGCCGTCCTGCTGGTCGATCGGGGCACCGGCGAAGCTGCCGGCCTCCAGTTCGGCCATCTGATCGGCCGTCAGAACCTTGAACGCGGCGTTGGGCTTGCTCATTCCTCGTCGCTCCCGCTGTCCTCTTCTTCGATCCGCTCGGGCAGGGTCTCTGGACCGGTGCCGTCATCGAGCTGGATCGCGTCGTCGGTCGAACCCGCAGCCGGGGTTGCGGTTGCACGTTCCTCGGCCACGATCGCCTCGGCCTCGTTCTCCGGCTCTTCCTCCTCGTCGATGCGGGCGGCGGAGACGACATGCTCCTGGGCGGCGACATGGAACAGGCGCACGCCCTGGCTGGCGCGGCCGGTCACGCGGGTGTCGCCCACCGACATGCGGATCAGCTTGGCCTGGTCGGTCACCAGCATCAGCTGCTCGCCCGAGCTCGCAGGGAAGCTCGCGACGACATGGCCGTTGCGATCGGAGGTGACGATGTTCGTGATGCCCTGGCCGCCGCGGTTGGTGCGGCGATACTCATAGGCGGAGGTGCGCTTGCCATAGCCGTTGGCGGTGACGGTCAGGATGAACTGCTCCGCCGCCTCGAACTCGGCCATGCGCTCGGGTGAGAGGGTGACCTCGCGGTCGCCTTCCTTCCACGGCGCGGCCTTGAGATAGGCGTCGCGCTCCTCGGTGGTGGCTTGGAAGCCGCCCAGGATCGACAGCGAGATCACCTCGTCGCCCTCGGCCAGGCTGACGCCGCGCACACCGGTGGAGGTGCGGCTTTGGAACTCGCGCACGTCGGTCGCAGCGAAGCGGATCGCCTTGCCGCACTTGGTGGCGAGCAGCACGTCGTCGGTCTCGGTGAGCAGCGCCACGCCGATCAGGCGATCATCGCTCTCCTCGTCGAAGCGCATGGCGATCTTGCCGGCGGTCGGCACGTTGGTGAACGCGTCCATCGAATTGCGGCGCACGGTGCCGTTGGCGGTCGCGAACATGACGTGCAGGTCGGACCAGCTCGCCTCGTCCTCCGGCAGCGGAAGCACGGTGGAGATGGTTTCGCCCGCCGCCAGCGGCAGCAGGTTGATCATCGGCCGGCCGCGCGTGGCGGGTCCACCCTCCGGCAGGCGCCACACCTTCATGCGGTATACCTTGCCGGCGGTCGAGAAGAACAGCACCGGCGTGTGCGTGGACGTCACGAACAGCGACGTGACGGCGTCCTCGTCCTTGGTCGCCATGCCCGCGCGGCCCTTGCCGCCACGCTTCTGCGCGCGGAAAGTGTCGAGCGGCGTGCGCTTGATATAGCCCTGCATGGTCACGGTGACGACCATGTCTTCGCGCTCGATCAGGTCCTCGTCGTCGATGCCGTCGACGGCATTGGCGATCTCGGTGCGGCGCGGGGTCGCGAACTCAGCCCGGACCTGCACCAGCTCGCCGCGCATCACGGCATAGAGCTTGGCGCGATTGCCCAGGATCTCGAGCAGCTCGGCGATCGAGTCCGCCAGCTTCGAAAGCTCGTCCCCGATCTCGTCGCGGCCGAGCGCGGTCAGGCGATGGAGACGCAAATCGAGGATCGCGCGGACCTGTGCGTCCGACAGGCGATAGGTGTCGCCGGTGACCTCGGCCTCCACCGCCTCCACCAGGCGGATGTAGGGCGCGATCTCAGCGATCGGCCACTCGCGCGCGAGCAGCGAAGCGCGGGCGGCGGCTGGGTTGGCGGCGCCGCGGATGATGCGCACCACCTCGTCCAGATTGGTGACCGCGATCACCAGGCCCAGCAACAGGTGGGCACGATCGCGCGCCTTGGCGAGCTCATACTTCGACCGGCGGGTGATCACCTCCTCGCGGAAGGAGATAAACGCGTCGATGATGTCCTTGAGGTTGAGCAGTTCCGGACGGCCGCCGCGGATCGCCAGCATGTTGGCGGCGAAGCTCGACTGCGCAGGCGTGTGCCGCCACAACTGGTTGAGCACCACGTCGGGGGTCGCGTCACGCTTCAGGTCGATGACGATGCGGACGCCCTCGCGGTTCGATTCGTCGCGAATGTCGCTGACGCCCTCGATCCGCTTGTCCTTGGCCGCTTCGGCAATCTTCTCGACCAAGCCGCTCTTGCCGACCTGGAAGGGGATTTCGGTGAGCACGATCGAGCGACGCTCGCCCCGCGCCTCGGTCGTGTAGCGCGAGCGCAGGATGATCGAGCCGCGGCCGCCGGCGTACGCAGCGCGCGCACCGGCGCGGCCCAGCATCAGGGCGCCGGTCGGGAAATCCGGGCCCGGCACGATCTCGGACAGTTCCTCGACGGTCACCGGCTCGCCGCCCTCGACCGCGCGGTCGATGGTGAGCAGGCAGGCGTCGATCACCTCGCCCAGATTGTGCGGCGGGATGTTGGTGGCCATGCCGACGGCGATGCCGCCCGCACCGTTGACCAAGAGGTTGGGGAAGCGCGCCGGCAACACCGACGGCTCGCGCTCCGACCCGTCATAGTTGGGGACGAAGTCGACCGTATCCTTGTCGAGGTCGTCGAGCAGGAAGGCGGCCGCACGATGCAGGCGCGCCTCGGTGTAGCGCATGGCTGCGGCCGGATCCGGGTCCATCGAGCCGAAGTTGCCCTGGCCGTCGATCAGCGGCACCCGCATCGACCAATCCTGGGTCATGCGCGCCAAGGCGTCGTAGATCGCCGTGTCGCCGTGCGGGTGGTATTTACCGATCACGTCACCGACGATGCGCGCCGACTTGCGATACGGGCGGTTGTAGTGGAAGCCGCTCTCGTTGGCCGAAAACAGAATGCGCCGGTGAACCGGCTTCAGGCCGTCGCGCACGTCGGGAAGCGCGCGCGAGACGATCACGCTCATGGCATAGTCGAGGTAGCTCGACCGCATCTCGTCGACGATGGAGACGGGGGAAATGTCGGAAGGGTCCGCGAGGCGAATCTCGTCGGTCAAGGCGTCCTGCTTTCGGGAAGATTGAAATCCGACGCCCTGACTAGCGGGGAGAGGCTCCTATGCCAAGCCGCGCGCACGCGTGCGCGTACGCGAGGGCAGGGTCAGAACGGGATTTCGGCGCCGTCCCAGGCGAACAGCTTGCCGCTGTCCTTCGGCTTCAGCTCCTCGATCACGTCGAGCAGCTGCATCGCGGCGCGATCCGGTGCGAACAGGCTGCCGGGTGCGACATTGCCCTGGAACGGCTTCGACAGCGCGCTGTCCACGGTGCCCGGGTGGAGCCCGACCACGATCGCGCGCGGGCTCTGCCGCTTCGCCTCGATCGCGGCGTTGCGGATCAGCATGTTGAGCGCCGCCTTGGCCGCGCGATAGCCGTGCCAGCCGCCCAGGCCGTTGTCGCCGATCGAGCCGACCCGCGCGGAGAGCGCGGCGACCACCGGCTCGCCGTTCTTTGGCAAGAGCGGCAGGAAATGCTTGAGCACCAACGCCGGCCCGATCGCGTTCACCGCATAGCTGCGCGCCAGCCATTCGGCGTCCAGTTCCTTGAAGCCGCGCTCCGGCACGCGATTGCCCTCGTGCAGCAGCCCGGTTGCAATTAGGATCAGCGAAGGGGAGGGGCCGGCCGCAACCCGCGCCGCCGCCGCCGCGATGCTCGCCTCGTCGAGAAGGTCGAGATGGTCCGCCCCAGTGCGGGAGCGGGCAAAGCCCCAGACACGGTCGTGCACGCCTTCCTCGATCAGCGCGCGCTCGATCGCACCGCCGATCGCCCCGGAGGCGCCGATTACGACGGCCGAGCCGCTCATGCGCGGGTGAACCGCCAGCGGGTGTCGCTGCTTTCCTGGGAATCGAAACGATAGCCGTCGCTGTCGAAGCCGCGCATCGCCTCCACCTCCGTGATCCGGTGCTCGCACATCCAACGCGCCATCATGCCGCGCGCCCGCTTGGCGTGGAAGCTCAGGAAGCGAGGGCCGTTCGGGCCAGGTTCGCGGAAATCGACGTCGATCACGCGGATCGTGTCCGGCAGCTTGCCCGCCACCGCTTTCCAATATTCCTGGCTGGCGAGGTTCAGGACCACGCCCGATCCCTCTGCGGCGACATCCTCGGCGAGCAGATCGGCGATCCGATCCTTCCACCAGTCGTACAGCGTCTTGGCCGAGCCCGGAGCCCAGCGCGTGCCCATCTCGAGCCGATAGGGTCGCATGGCATCGAGCGGGCGCAACAGACCATACAGGCCCGACAGGATGCGCAGGTGGTCCTGCGCGAAGTCGATCGCCGGCGCGTCCAGCGTCGTCACCTCGAAGCCGGTGTAGACGTCCCCGGCGAAGGCATGGATCGCGGGGCGCTCGGGCGCCTCTGCGAAGTCGCGGAAGCGGGCCGCATTCAGCTCCGCGAGCTTGGGCGAGATGTGCATCAGCTTGCCGAGCTTCTCGGCGCCAAGCGACGCGGCGCCCTCGGCAAGCGTGTGCGCTTCCTTTGCCAGGCGGGGCACACTGGGCGTGCTGCTGGCAGGAACGGGGGTTTCGTAATCGAGCGATTTTGCGGGGGAAACAACGGCAATCATCGCGCGGCTGCCTAGCGGGCAAGCGCGAGCGGGTCAAAAATTTCGCCCGGGCGTCCGCGCTCCGGGATCGGCTCCGTTCAATTCGCGTTCACCGGGGCAAGGGCATCCGTCCGGATGGCCGCTGCGACTTGTCTGGCGTATCTGCGCAACTTACAGACGGTCCGACGCGTGTGCGCACAGCATCAGGAGAGTTCCGAATGGGTTTCGTATCGAAGTCGGCGCTTGCCGCGGTTCTTGCTCTGGGAGCGGCAGCGCTGACGGCAGCCCCTGCCGAGGCCCAGAAAAAGAAGAAGGAAGAGGCTCCCAAGGTCCAGATCAACGACGCGTTCCGCGCCGCAGCGGTTGCGGGTGAGACGGCGGCGAAGGCGGGCGATATCGCGACCGCGAAGGCGCGCCTGGCCGAGGCGGACGCAGCCGCGACCTCCGACATCGAGAAGTTCTACGCAGCCAACCTGCGTCTGCAGGTGGCGCAGGCGTCCAAGGACAACGCGCTGCTGGCGACCGCGATTGACCAGATGATCGCGAACCCGAATACGCCGGCCGAGCAGCAGGCGACGCTGAACTACAACCGCGGCATCCTGGCGCTGAACGCCAAGGACAAGGCCGGGGCCCGGCAGTATTTCCAGCGCGCAAAGCAGCTGGGCTACAACGACCCCGAATACGACCTCCGCATGGCGAGCCTGGAGCTTGAGGGCGGCAACGTCGATCAGGGCGTCTCGGCACTCGACAAGGCGATCCAGGCGAAGGTTGCAGCCGGCCAGCCCGTGCCGAACGACTGGTACAACCTGGCGATCTCGCAGCTGTACAAGGCGAACAAGCCGGCGGAGACCGCGGCCTGGATGCGCCGCCAGCTCAAGGATTACCCGACCGCGACAAACTGGCGCAAGGCGCTGATCCTGTTCCGCGACCGTGCGGACCAGGGCCGCGCGCTCGGTGGCTCGGCCCGTCTCGACACCTTCCGCCTGATGCGGGAGACGGGCGCGCTGACCGACCAGGCCGAGTTCGGCGAATATGCGCAGCTCGCCCAGGACCTGGGCCTGCCGTATGAGACCGTGGCCGTGATCGACCAGGGCCGTGCGGCCGGCAAGATCCCGGCATCGGCCACCCAGTACAACGCGCTCAAGACCGAGGCGCAGGCCGGCATCCGTGCGGAGGGCTCGCTGTCGTCGCTCGACGCCAAGTCGCGCTCGGCTGCCAACGGCAAGCTCGCCGCCGGCACCGCCAACGCATACCTCGCCAACGGCGATGCGGCCAAGGCGGCGGAGTTCTTCCAGCTCGCCCTGCAGAAGGGTGGCGTCGATCAGGACGAGGTCAACACCCGTCTCGGCATCGCACTCGCCAAGAGCGGCCGCCGCGAGGAAGCCAAGGCGGCCTTCGCCAAGGTGACGGGCTCACCGCGCAACGAGCTCGCGGCCTTCTGGACGCTGTGGCTGGACTCGCCCAAGACGGCGGGCTGAACGAACACGGGCGGCAGGTTGCCCTGCCGCCCGCTGTTTCCGGAATGGAAGAAGGGCCGTGCGACTGTGTCGCGCGGCCCTATTCCGTTGGCACCGGGATGCCCGGCAGCTGCTTGGAAGTGCGGATCGTCAGCGAGGTCTTGACGCTGCTGACATTGTGGGCGGTCGTCAGCCGCGTGGTAAGGATGTCCTGGAACGCCTTAAGGTCGGTCGCGACGATCTTCAGGATGAAGTCGATCTCGCCGTTGAGCATGTGGCATTCACGCACCTCGGGGATGCCGGCGACATGTGCCTCGAACGCCGCAAGGTCGCTCTCCGCCTGGCTGCGCAGGCTCACCAGCGCGAACACCGTGATGGTATAGCCCAGCTGTGCCGGGTTCAGCGCCGCGTGATAACCGCCGATCGTGCCCGACTCTTCCAATGCGCGAACCCGCCGCAGGCAGGGCGGAGCCGTCAGTCCGACACGTTCTGCGAGTTCGACATTGGTCATCCGACCGTCCTCCTGAAGCAGCGAGAGGATTTGACGGTCGATACGGTCGAGAACCATGGAAGGGGCAACTCCGGGAATCTGATACAAGGAAAAAGGATTCTGTCCGCCCCCTATAAGATAATTACACGCCAAAGCAATTGTCCCACAATGTTACGGGCGCAAAATGTCTGTACCCGAACGCCTTTTCCCGGCGTAAGGAGATGCGGCAGGCGCGAACGGCGCCGGGGATCAGGTGGCGCGTGCGGTTCGACGATACTCTTCAAACAGTGCTCACCACGGACCTCAGCCATCCGCAGGCACGCCAGTCCGCGTGGCGGCAACTCGTCGACCTGATCGGCCGACGCCGTGCCTCCGCCGACCCGCGCGCGATCGCGCTGCTGGCCGACATCCGCGACGCGGTACCGCAGTCGGTGCGGGCGGCGAGCGCACGTGCCCTCGTCTTCGCGAACCCGCCCGCGACCCTGGTTCGCCTGCTCGCCGAAGACACGCTTACCGTGGCAGCCCCGGTGCTTGCGAGCGCCCGACTGGACGCTGCGGAATGGGTGGCGCTGCTTCCCGATCTTACCCCTTCGACCCGCTCGGTGCTGCGCAACCGCCGCGACCTGCCTGCCGAAGTGGAGCGGGCGCTGGCAAGCTTCGGTCCCGCCGACATGGTGTTGACCGACCAGAGCGCCGCGGATGCGAGCACCGCGCAGCCGGCGACCGCACTCGAAGCGCCGGCGCCGCTTCCGGAGGCTGAGCCAATGCCGGCGCGGATGGCTGAGCCGGTTGAAGCTCCCATCGCCACCGTCCCGGAACCCGTGGTCGAGGCCCCGGCGGCAGTACCGGAAGGTCCGTTCCGCATCGCCGACGTCGTGGCGCGGATCGATGCCTACCAGCGCCAGGCCGACAGCAAGCCGCGTCGTCCGGCTGCGGCTCCGGGAATCGTCACCAGCTTCCGGTTCGAAACCGACAGCCGCGGCGTGCTCTCCCGCGTCGACGGGGTCGAGCGGGGGCCGCTGCTCGGCCTTTCGCTCGCCCGTGCCGGCGAAACCGGATTGGCGCAGATCGATGGCGTGCCCGGCGGGGCCCTTCGCCGTCGCGCGGCCTTTTCCAACGCACGGCTGCGGGTCGGCGGCAGCAGCGACGCGGCAGGCGACTGGCGCATCTCGGGCGTGCCGAGCTTCGATCCCGCATCGGGTCGGTTCATCGGCTACCGGGGCTCGGCACGACGCCCGCGTTCGGACGAACGCGCGGAGCCGGCACCCACGCTCGCGCCTTCAACCGCCGACTCGCTCCGGCAGCTGGTGCACGAACTGCGCACCCCGGCGGGCGCGATCTCCAGCTTTGCCGAGATGATCGAGGCACAGATGCTCGGCCCGGTCCCGCCCGTCTATCGCGGGCAAGCCGGCGTGATCCGCCAGCAGGCGCGGGATCTCCTCGGCGTCATCGACGATCTCGATCTCGCCGCCCGGATCGAAGAGGACGCACTCGATCTGCGCCCCGGCACGGTGCCGCTTGCGCCGCTGCTCGCGGAGATTGCCGGCGAGCTGGCGCCGCTTGCGGAGCTGCGCGGCGCGTCCCTGTCGGTAGAGGGCGTTGACACCATGGTGCGCGGCGACCGCCGCGCGGTGGAGCGACTGCTGTCCCGGCTGCTGGCAACCTTGGTCTCGGCCGCACGGTCCGGAGAGACGATCCGCGTGGAGGCACTTGCCGGCGCCGGCGAGGCGCCGGTGCTCGCCTTCGCGCGACCCGCTGCGTTGGACGCCTATCCCGGCGACGCGCTGCTTGCGATCGACGACGAGGGCGAGGATGCCGCCCTCCTCGGCACTGGTTTCGCGATGCGCCTGGTGCGCAATCTGGCGAAGGAGCTTGGCGGTGCGCTGCTGTTCGAACCCGGTCAATTGATCCTGCGACTGCCGTCCGCGGACACCATCCCGCTGGGGCAGGCGCACGGCGGCTGATCGTGGAGGCGCCGATGGTCTTCCATCCGCCGGCGCCCGCTCCTGAGGCGCTGGTCCGGTGGCCGGACGCTTTCGGAACCCGCTTTACCCTTTTCGTCGACACCGAAGAGGAGTTCGACTGGTCTGCCGGGTTCCGCCGTGAGGGCTTCACCACCGGCGCCATGGCCGCGGTGCCCGAGGCGCACCGCCGCTTCTTCGAGCGCGGCATCGGTGTCGTCTATCTGGTGGACTATCCCATCGCGCGCGATCCAGCGGCAGTCGCGTTTCTGCAAGAGCCGCTAGCCGATGGCCGCTCGGAGATCGGTGCGCAGCTGCATCCCTGGGTGACGCCGCCGTTCGAGGAAAGGGTTAACGTTTCCAACAGCTTCGCCGGCAATCTTGCGGAAGCGGTGGAGGCCGCCAAGCTCGACCGGCTGGGTCATGCGATCAGCCGGGCATTCGGTCGACTGCCGTGCGCCTATCGCGCCGGGCGATATGGCCTAGGTCCGCATACGCTCCGTCTGCTTGCCGCCCGCGGCTACCGGGTGGATACGTCGATGCGCGCGAGGTTCGACTACTCCCGGGAGGACGGCCCCAACTACAGCGACATCGGCAACGCGGCATTCCGCACCGGCCCGCACGAGACGCTTCTCGAACTGCCGTTCACGACCGTGTTCACCGGCCGGGCACGCCGACAGGGGGGCGCCCTCCACAAGCGGCTCTCGCGGCTTCCCAAGGGCGCCGCAGTCGCCGCGAAGCTGGGCCTGTTGAACCGCGTTCCGCTGTCGCCGGAAGGGGTGTCTCGATCGGAGGCATTGGAAGCGATCCGGGTTTCGGTGGGAGAGGGGCTGCGGCTCCTGAACTTCGCCTTCCACTCGCCCTCGCTGGTGCCGGGGAACACTCCGTACGTCCGCGACGCGGCCGATCTGCGGCGCTTCTGGGCGTGGTGGGAAGGTGTCCTCGACCTGCTCGATCGCCTGGGCGTCCGCCCCGCCACGCTCGACGAGGTGCTGCAGGCTGCATAGCCCGCTTGCAGGAAAGCCCCAGCCTCCGCTATCGCAGCCCCGCTGGGGGCCTGTAGCTCAATGGTTAGAGCTGGCCGCTCATAACGGCTAGGTTGCGGGTTCGAGTCCTGCCGGGCCCACCAGCGTCTTCCCCAGGAAAGCTGCACCCTCGATCCCACTGCAACGCCCTGGCTCGTCAGGTGACCGGTCCCTCCCGGGCCCGCGGCCGGGGCGGAACGCTGCGCTTCGGCCGCCGTTTGGAGGACGAGGAGATTGCCCATGAACGACACCGGACCCTTGGACCGGGATCACCCGCAGGTAGATCCGCAGCGGACTAAGCCCAAGAACGCCTTTGATCGCAGCGACGGCGCTTCCGGTCAGGAGTACACGCCCGAGCGTGCGCTGGAGGAATATGGCGACAGTCCCGTCGCGCCCGTCCACCAGAGCGGCCTGCCGCAGGGCGGCGCGGCGACGCCCGCGGGGCAAGACCTCCCGCCCGACAATGGCAGCCGGGCCTGGATCAACCAGAAGACGGGCGAGGTGCACGGCAGCGGCGCAGGCGCCGGCGGCGGCAATCCGGGCGAGGACTATGACAGCGACCGCCAGGGCGGCTCCGGCTATCCGCTGACCGGGGCCGAACAGGAAGGGAAGGGGCAGGCTCCGGGCTGAGCCTACCGGCGTCTGGCAAGATCGAGGCACAGCCCGCGCTGGGGCTTGGAGTCGACCAATGGCGCAGAGATGGTCGGGGAGACAGGATTCGAACCTGCGACATCCTGCTCCCAAAGCAGGCGCGCTACCAGACTGCGCCACTCCCCGACGCCGGCTTGCCCTTAGGCTCACCCCCCACACCGGGGCAAGCGGCAATATCGCTCGCGGCAAGATAAGGCAGAATGCGGCAGGACTGCGCGCCACGAGTGCCGGAGGATGTCCAAGGGATCGCGGGAAGTTCGCCAACTTCTCTGAACCAGGATCTTCGCGGCGGAGCGAGAGCCCGGAAAGGTTCCGGGCGGCCCCTCTCTCGCGCAGGCAAAAGAAAAGGGCGCCCCGTTGCCGGGACGCCCCTTCTAACCGGTCCGTCCGGAGGAACCGGACGGGCGTCGGATCACATGGCGTTGGTTTCGCCCGCGTCCTCGACGTTGTCGGCTGCCTCGTGCAGGTTGTCAGCCTGGTTCTCGAGAGCGGCTTCCGAACCCTCGGTGGTGGCGTTGTCGGCCATGTCTTCCATGTTGTCGGCCATCATCTCGAGGTTGTCCGCCTGCGCGTCAGCCGCGTTTTCAGCCGGAGTGTTCGAACCGCAGGCCGTGAGCGACAGCAGGCCGGCGGCAGCAGCGACAAGAACGATCTTCTTCATTCGGGTGCTCCCAAGCAATCCAAAGTTCGCGGCCGGCCCGTCGCCGTCGCGAGGCTGCCGCAATAACGTTCGCGTCTGCGGCGTCAATCCCGCAAATTCATCGGCGTGTCATCATCGCGGCATTGTTGTGGCAATCAGTGGCCCGCGGCAGGGCGAGTGACTGCCCCGATCTCCTCCGGCGCATCCGCCACCACGGCCAGCATCGCCGTCCATGCAGCGACGTTCTGCTGCAACTGCGCACGGTCGATCTTGTCGAGCGTGTCATCGGGCGTGTGGTGATAGTCGAAGTAGCGGGTGCCGTCCTGGGAGAGGTCCACGGCGGCGACACCCTGGGCGAGCGTCGGCGCGATGTCGGTGCCGTCGCCCGCAACGGCATTGCCGCGGGTGATGCCGAGCGGCGCCAGCGCCGTCTGCAGCCGGTCGGCGACCGCGGTTGCGCTGGCAGGAAGGGCGGTGTCGAACTTCCAGACCCGGTCGGCACCGAAATCTGACTCGGCTGCCAGCGCGTGTCGTTCGCCGGCGTGTGCCTTGGCATAGGCGATGCCGCCGAAGCCGCCGACTTCTTCCGCACCGAACCACACCACCCGGATCGTGCGCCGCGGCCGGCCGGCCGCCATGATGCGCTTGGCGGCGGCAGCCGTGATCGCGACGCCGCTCGCGTCGTCGATCGCGCCGGTGCCCAGGTCCCAGCTGTCGAGATGGCCGCCGACCAGCACGACGCCCGCCTTCGGATCGCGGCCGGGTACCTCGGCGATGACGTTGCCGGACTCGCGCGTGCCGATCTGCCGCGGGGTGAGCAGCAGCTTCACGCGCACGGGCTTGCCGCGTTCGAGCACGCGCTCCAGCTGTTCCGCATCCGGAAGCGAGAGCGCGGCGGCCGGGATCGGTGCCACGCCTTCGGGGAAGTTGGTGACGCCGGTGTGCGGGTTGCGATGATAGTCGGTGCCGATCGAGCGGATCAGGATCGCGGCCGCGCCCTTGCGGGAAGCGATCGCCGGGCCCGCGCGGCGGACCTGGCCGAACGGGCCGTAGCTCGATCCGTCCTGCGCCGCGTGCATCGCATGGCTGACGAAGACGATCTTTCCCGCGACGCTTGCGGCGGGTGCTGCTTCCAGGTCGGCGAGGGTCGGGAAATAGACCACTTCCGCTTCCACGCCGTCAGCCGGGGTCGCGCCCGAGTTGCCGAGGGCGGCGAGGTGGAGCTGCTGGGGGAAGGGGGCGACGATCGACGCCTTCTCCTCGCCGCGTACCCAGACCGGCATCTGATAGGGTTCGATGCGGACGTTGCTGAAGCCCAGCGCCTTGAGCTTGGCCACCGCCCAGGTGCGCGCCCGGGCTTCGTCGTCGGTACCGGCAAGGCGCGGCCCGATCTCGGTGGTGAGCCCTTCGGTGATGTCCCAGGCGATCTCGTCCTTCAGCGCGGCGTCGCGCAGCTTCGCGACCTGGGCGGGGGACATCTGCGCCATCGCAGGCAGCGGCAGGGCGAGGGCGGCGAGCAGAAGGGCAGGCTTGAGCGGCATGGGCGTTCCGTCATGGGAGTGGCACGGGAAGCGGACGCCCCCCGCGGCCATGATGCGGCGCAGCCCGTTCGGGCGCAAGTCGCCCGCCTCCGCGTTGCCAATCGCGCCTCGGATCGCTATGTCCCGGTGCGAAAATCCCAGACCTGTAGACCCGCTTTTTTGGAGACCCCTGTGGCCGCCCAATACGCCTTCGTCATGAAGGACATGACGAAAACCTTCCCCGGCGCCCAGAAGCCGGTGCTGTCCAACATCAACCTGCAGTTTTACCAGGGCGCCAAGATCGGCATCGTCGGCCCGAACGGCGCCGGCAAGTCGACGCTGATGAAGATCATGGCCGGCGTCGACAAGGACTTCACCGGCGAAGCCTGGCCCGGCGAGAACATCACCGTCGGCTATCTGGAGCAGGAGCCCCAGCTCGATCCGAGCAAGACGGTGCTGGAGAACGTCAAGGACGGCGCGCGCGAAGTGGCCGACATGGTCGATCGCTTCAACGCGATCTCGGCCGAGATGGGCGACCCGAAGGACGACACCGACTTCGACGCCCTGATGGAAGAGATGGGCACGCTCCAGGAGAAGATCGACGCCGTCGACGGCTGGACGCTCGACAACCAGCTCGAGGTGGCGATGGAGGCCCTGCGCTGTCCGCCGTCCGATTGGCCGGTCGAGAACCTGTCCGGAGGTGAAAAGCGCCGCATCGCGCTCACCCGCCTGCTGATCCAGAAGCCGTCGATCCTGCTGCTCGACGAGCCGACCAACCACCTCGACGCCGAGAGCGTCAAGTGGCTGGAAAACCACCTGAAGGAATATGCGGGCGCGGTGCTGATGATCACCCACGACCGCTACTTCCTGGACAACGTGGTCGGCTGGATCCTCGAAATCGATCGCGGCAAGTACTTCCCGTACGAGGGCAATTACTCGACCTACCTGGAGAAGAAGGCGAAGCGCCTGGAGCAGGAGGACCGCGAGGCCTCCGGTCGCCAGAAGGCGATCCAGGACGAGCTCGCTTGGATCCGGCAGGGCGCCAAGGCCCGCCAGACCAAGTCCAAGGCGCGTATCGCCAAGTTCGAGCAGCTGGTCGCCAGCCAGGAAAGCCGCAAGCCGACCGGCGCCCAGATCGTCATCCAGGTGCCCGAGCGCCTGGGCGGCAAGGTGATCGAGGCTAAGGGCCTGACCAAGGCGTACGGCGACAAGCTGCTGTTCGAGAACCTGGACTTCTCGCTTCCCCCCGGCGGCATCGTCGGCGTGATCGGCCCGAACGGCGCCGGCAAGTCGACGCTGTTCAAGCTGCTGACCGGCCAGGAACAGCCGGATTCGGGCGAGATCGACATCGGTACCACGGTGCGCCTTGGCTATGTCGACCAGAGCCGCGACCACCTCGACCAGAAGAAGAACGTCTGGGAGGAGATCTCGGACGGGCTCGACTATGTGAAGGTCAATGGTCACGACATGTCGACCCGCGCCTATGTCGGCGCGTTCAACTTCAAGGGCCAAGACCAGCAGAAGAACGTCGGCAAACTGTCGGGTGGTGAACGCAACCGCGTCCACATCGCCAAGATGCTCAAGAAGGGCGGCAACGTGCTGCTGCTCGACGAACCGACCAACGACCTCGACGTGGAAACGCTGGGCGCGCTGGAGGAAGCGATCGAGAACTTCGCGGGCTGCGCCGTGGTCATCAGCCACGACCGCTTCTTCCTCGATCGTCTCGCGACCCACATTCTCGCGTTCGAGGGCAACAGCCACGTCGAATGGTTCGAAGGCAACTTCGAGGCTTATGAAGAGGACAAGCGCCGTCGTCTGGGTGATGCCGCCGATCGTCCAACCAGCCTCGCCTACAAGAAGCTGACGCGCTGATCGCGTCCTTCTGAACACGCGAAAGGGGCGGGCGGCCAGGTGCCACCCGCCCCTTTTGCTTGCCTGGCGGGCGCGGGCAGCGGGTCCCAAAGCCGGCGATCAGACGTTAGGGTGGTCTATGCGTTCGATTCTTGGCCTCGCTCTTGCCGCCCCGCTGCTCTTCCTCGCCACCCCCGCACTGCCGCAGGCGAAGCCGGCGCCCGGCACCATCCGCGTACGACTGGTGACTTCGGCCGGGCCCATCGTGCTCGCGCTGGACGGAAAACGCGCGCCGAAGACCACCACGAACTTCCTGAAATACGTCGACGATGGTCGGCTCGACGGCACGAAATTCTACCGTTCCGCCCCGCGCAAGGGCGATCCGAAGCAGGGCTTCATCCAGGGCGGGGTGGGGACCGACGCGCGGCGGACCTTGAGCCCGGTCGTGCTGGAGCCGACCGACAAGACCGGCATCCGGCATCTCGACGGTGTCGTGTCGATGGCGCACGCCGCCGACCCGAATTCGGCCACGGGCAACTTCTCGATCATGGTGGGGCCGAACCCGTCGCTCGACGCACGCGGCAGCTATCGCGGCTATGCAGCCTTCGGCCGCGTGGTGAGCGGCATGGACATCGTCCGCAAGATCCTGGCGCTGCCGACCTGCTGCGGACGCGAGGCGATGAAGGGGCAGATGATCGTCAAGCCGGTGCAGATCCTGCGGGCACAGCGCCTCGACGGGGTTCCCAAGCCCACGGGGTTGAGCAAGCCATGGCTGCTCAACATCCGCCGCTAGAGCCGTTCAGGCAAAGCTGAGGCGGACTTCGCTGCGCGGAAGCGTCGGGAAGCGGTCGTGGGGAATGGCCAGGTCCTGCGGTGGCAGACGGTACTCGGCGGCCAGGAGGAGCGGAACCAGCCGCCGCAGCAGCGCGAGGGTGATCCACTCGCCGGGGCAGCGGTGATCGTCCGCATGAGCGCCCGCGCCTTGCGGGATCAGGGCAAAGGCGCCGGGCTCCCGATCAAGGAAGCGTTCCGGTCGGAACGCCTCCGGTGCCTCCCACAGCCGGGGATCGTGGTTGGTGGCGTGCAGCCCCAGCATCACCCAGTCGCCCTGGCCGAACTCGTGGTCGCGGAACCGGAAGGGCGTCCGGACGCGGCCGCCGATGACAGGGAAGAAGGGGTAGAAGCGCCGCACCTCCTGCGCGAATGCCTGAAGCCGCGCGGGCTCCCGATCTGCCACAAAGGCTGCCGCGCCGGGCTCCTGGTGGAGCGCCAGGGTGGCGAAGCAGAGGAAGCGCGCCACGGCGACCGTCGGCCGCACGATGTTGAGCAGTTCGACGCCCGCGGTGCGCAGGTCCAGCAGTCCGCCGTCGAGATCGCGAAAGCCGGCAAGGCGCGCGATCGGCGTGTCCTCTCCCACCGTCCGCGTGCCGTCGCGCACCTGCGTCACGACCTCACGCGCCCAGCGCTCGGCGCGGCGGCGCAGCGCCAGGCCGCGCCACGCGCGCGTACCGACGCTGCCGGCACCGTCGATCATCGCCAGCATCTCGTGGGTGCGGCGGTCCAGCGCATCGTCCTCGATGGGCACGCCCAGCCAGTCACAGGCGGCACCGCACAGCAGGCGTCCGAACGCCTCGTGCATCTGCACCTCCTCCTGGTCGCGCCACTGCGGGAGTTCGGCATGCCAGCGGCGCTCGAACGCGTCCGCCAGCGCCTCGGCCGGATCACCGACCATCGTCGACAGGAACAGCTGCTTGCGATGGCGGTGGGCCGCGCCGTCCAGGGTCTGGACGCTGCCCTTGTCCTGTAGCTGCCGCAGCGTCGTCTGCGGCATGGCGCCGGCGCGGGTGAAGCTTTCCCCGTCGTAGAAGCGGCGCGCCGCCTCTTCTCCCATCATGCACACGACCGGGCGGAGCAGGATGCGCGCGCGGAACACATCGGTCCCGAGCGCGCGGCAGCGGTTGCCGATCCAATCATATCCTTCGGAAAAGAACGCGCGGGTGCTGTCGAGCGACGAGTCGTGGGGAAGCTCCATCCCGACAGAAGCGACCGAGCCGCCGGAGCGTTCCCCGGCTCAGCGCACCCGCTTCACGAACACGCCATTGTCCCGCCGCTCGACCTGGAAGTTCGGCACCTGCTCGATCAGGTCGGACAGGCGCGCAAAGCCGTAGTTGCGCGTATCGAAGCTCGAGCGGTTTCCGGCGCGCTGCCCCACTTCCGAAAGGCTGGCGAACTTCTGCGCGTCCTGCCGCGACTGGGCATAGGCATCCAGCAGCAGCTTCACGAGCGCGGCATCGACCTTGCGCTTCTGGTTGGCGGCCGCGGGCTCGGCGGCCGGCGGCTTTACTGCCGCGGTGCTGCTGGCCGCTGCCGGTTTGGCCGCGGTCCGCGTCCGCCCGATCGCGGGCGGCAGGATCAGTTCGGGCTCGGGCTCCGCCTCGCCTTGGAGTGCGCGGGCACGCGACACGTCGATGAAGCGGGTGCAGGATTCGCGGAATCCCTCCGGCGTGCGGTCGGTGCCGAAGCCATAGACCGGCACCCCCTCCTGGCGGATGCGCTGGGCCAGCGGCATGAAGTCGCTGTCGGAAGACATGATGCCAAAGCCCGTGATGCGCCCGCGGAACAGCAGGTCCATCGCGTCGATCGTCATCTTCATGTCGGTCGCGTTCTTGCCCTTCGTGACGTCGAACTGCTGGAAGGGTTCGATGCCATAGCGCAGTGTCAGGTCTGCCCAGCCCTTCAACGCCGGCTTGCGCCAGTTGCCGTAGATGCGCCGGACGTTGACCGTACCCAGCTCCGCCAGGATCGTGAGCACATAGTCCAGCGAGGCATGGGACGCGTTGTCCGCGTCGATCAGCAGCGCGACGTTGCCCGTAGGGGCGGTCGGGTGGGGCGGGGAGCGATCCATGGCCAATCCCTAGAACAGCCGGCGGCGGTTGGCGATGCGGCGACCGAAAACGGGCCCCCGCCGATGGCGAGGGCCCGTCCGCGCGACGAACTCGCTAACGGAGTAACGCTTGAGGTTCAGGCGTCGGGCGCACGCTGGTTGCGGCGCGCCTGGTCGTTATGGATCGCATCGTCCTTCTTGGGGCGGGTGATCGCCTCGGGATCGAGCGCCTCGGCCACCTCGTTCTGGCTCGCCACGTCGCGCTGCAGGTTGCCGCCGGCGCTGCTTGCGGTGGCGGGCGTGTCCTCGGCCTGGGCCGCGTCGATCACGGCGTTGTCGTCGTGGATGCGGGCACTCTCGGTGCGCGGGTTTTCCATGGTTGCTCTCCTTCGCCGCTATCAATCGACGAAGGGGCAGGGGCGTTCCGTCAGCCCGCCGGATAGGTGATGGCGATCACCTCATATTCGCGCTCGCCCGCCGGCAGCATCACGCGGCGCAGATCGCCCACCGCGGCGCCGCGCAAGGCGCGGGCGAGGGGGGCATTCCAGCCGATCCGGCCGCTGCCCGCTTCCGCCTCGTCGTCGCCGACCAGCGTCAGCACGCGCTGGTTGTCGTCCTCGTCCGCGATGGTGAGCGTCGCGCCGAACCAGGCGCGGCTGCGGTCCGGCTGCTGCGCGGGGTCGACGACCTTCGCTGCCTTCATCCGCTTTGCCAGCCAGCCGAGCCGCCGGTCGATTTCGCGCAATCGCTTGCGACCATAGATATAGTCGCCGTTCTCCGACCGGTCGCCGTTGCCGGCGGCCCAGGATATGGTCTCCACCAGCTGGGGCCGCTCGGTCGCGAACAGCGCGTCATATTCCGCCTTCAGCGCGGCATAGCCGGCCGGCGTGATGTAGTTCGGGCGATCCATCGGAAAGGAACTCAACCGGGCCGGTTCTTGCCCAGGTACCACGACAGGTTCGCCGGCCCGCGCGAGCGGGCGTGCTGCGGGTTCAGCAGGTCATAGACGACCGCATTCTCCAGCACGCGCTGCACATAGTTGCGGGTTTCGGTATAGGGGATCGATTCCACCCAATCGAGCGTGTCCACGGCACCCGTACGCGGATCGCCGAAGGCGCCAAGCCACTTGTTCACGTTGCCTGGCCCGGCATTGTACGCCGCCACCGCCAGCGGATAGCTGCCGCCGTAATAGTCGAGCATCCGCTGGAAATAGCTCGATCCCAGCTGGATGTTGTAGCCGGTGTCGCTGGTCAGCGAGCCGCTGTCGTAGCTCAGCCCCAGCTTGCTCGCCGCCTCGCGGGCGGTGCCCGGCATTAGCTGCATCAGTCCGCGCGCGCCGGCATGGCTTACCGCGGCGCGATCGAACTGGCTCTCCTGCCGCGCGATCGCGTGGATCATTGTGAAGTTGCTCTGCTGCGTCGCAGGCACCGGCACGGACGGATAGCCTGCCACCGTATAGTCGCTGTGGCCGTTCATCAGCGCGCTGCGCCCGACCATCACGCCCAAATCCGGCCGGCCGATCTTCTTGGAAAGTTCGGCCGCGAGCGCATGATCGGTGTCGCTGGTCGCGGCATTGGCGATCTGGCGCACGAACAGCGTCTGGTCCTGATAGGCGCCGGTGCGGCCTAGATACTGCACCGCCTGCACCACTTCGCGGCCATAGAATGCCTGGCGGGTCGCCGGATCCGGGGCAACCGCTGCCGTCGCGGAGGGCGCCCGCAAGGGCCGGCCCAGCCGCTCGAGCGCAAGCTGGCCATAGTAGACGTCGGACAGGGCCGCCGCGCTTTCGTACCAGCGGTTCGCGGTCGCCGTGTCACCCGCGGCTTCGGCTGCGCGTGCCGCCCAGTAGAACCCCTTGGCGCGGGTGGTGGGCGTACGCGATCCGTTGCCGTAGCGGCTGAACATGCCGACCGCGTCCGCCGGACGGCCGAGGTTCTTGAGCGCGATGCGCCCGGCGAGCCAGGCGAGGCTCGTATAGTCGTCACGCTCGCCATAGGGCTTGTCCGACACGTCGGTGCCGGCCGGATAGGCGTCGTCGATCTGACGCGCGATGTCGAACGCCACCGCATATTGCCGGTCGTTCGCCGCGCCGCTCGCGTTCGCGAGCAGCACTTCGTACCATTTCTCCACATTGCCCGGCAGCGCGGATAGCGTGCGCGGCTGGGCCAGATAGGCGCGCGCGGCGGGGCTTTGCCCGGAATTGCGCAGCCAGGTCGCGCGATCCGCGATGAAGCCCGGATCGTTGCGATCGGCGCCCACCACCATGCCGCCCAGCATCGACGCGTTCGTGCGGAAGGCGAGGCGGGCGCGGAAGAGCGCCTGCTTGGCGGGCGAGACATAGGGAAGCTCGCGCGCGGCCACGGTGGTCGAATTCGCCCACAGCAGCCGGTCCAGCCGCGCCTCGCGATCGGCCGGCGTCAGTGCGCTGGAGAAGACGCTGATCAGGCGCGCCTCGTCGGAGGGCCGCAGAACGCCGCTTCGCCAGGCAGCGCGGGCGGCCTCACGCGCCGCGTCGGCGCGGCCCATCGCCATCAGCGCCTCGGCATTGCGGAGGCGACCGGCCGCGGTCAGCGGCGGAAACCGCTCGAAGAACCGCACCGTGATCGACGGATCGCCCGCACCCGGCGCGGTTTCTGCTGCCGCGCGACGGCTCGTCTCGCCTGGCCAGCCCGGATGGGCGAGCAGGAAGCGCGCATAGTCGGTGAAGGGCAGGTTGTCCGACTGCTGCAGCCGCTTCCACTCGGCGAGCGGCGCCGCGATCGGATCGCTCGGCACCACCGGCTGCACCATTTGCTGGCTCGCCGGATATTGGCCGGGAAGCTGCTGCGGCACGGGCAGCGCCTGGCCGTAGAGGAACGAGGCGGCATGATGCTGGAGGGGGTCGGAGGCGACCGACGCGCCGGTCACGCCCGCCGCGAGCAACCCGCCCTTCAACATGTTCGAAAGCAAGGGGGTGAGCATGCTGGACATGATATGGAAGCCGGCCCTATGTCGCCAGCCAATTCTTCCCTTTTGTTGCTTGGAGCGTCCCTGCCCATGTTCTCCGGCTCGATCCCGGCCCTGGTCACCCCGTTCACGGACGGCGCGTTCGACGAGGCCGCCTTCCGCGCGCACATCGACTGGCAGATCGAGAGCGGCTCCACCGCCCTGGTGCCCTGCGGCACGACGGGGGAGGCGGCGACGATGACGATCGCGGAGCATAATCATGTGGTGCGCGTCTGCATCGATCAGGCCGCGGGCCGCGTGCCGGTGATCGCCGGTTGCGGATCGAACGACACGTCGGTGGCGCTGGAGCATGTGCGGGCGGCGAAGGGTGCGGGCGCGGCTGCGGCGCTGCTCGTGCCTCCCTATTACAACCGCCCCAACCAGGAGGGCGTGTTCCGCCATTTCGAGGTGCTGGCGCGCGACGGCGGGCTGCCGATCGTCCTCTACAATGTGCCGGGCCGCACCGTGACCGACATTGCCGTCGAGACGATGGCGCGAATCGTGACGGCCTTCCCGGATGTCGTCGTCGGGCTCAAGGATGCCACCGGCGCCATCCAGCGCGTCTCGGCGCAGCGTGCCGCCTGCGGCGCCGACTTCTGCCAGCTGTCGGGCAATGACGACATGGCGCTGGCGTTCATGGCGATGGGCGGACGCGGCTGCATCTCGGTCACCGCGAACGTGGCGCCGGCGCTCTGCGCGGAGTTCCAGGACGCGTGCCTGGCAGGGGATTATGGCCGTGCGCTCACGCTCCAGGACCAGCTCTATCCGCTGCACGCGGCGCTGTTCAGCGACGCGTCCCCGGGCCCGGTCAAGTACGCGCTCAATCGCCTGCGCCCCGGTTTCTCTGCCGAGATGCGCCTGCCGATGACGCCACCGTCGGAAGCGAGCCGCAACGCGGTCGACGCGGCATTGGCGCACGCCGGGCTCATTCAATAACGTCAGGGGCGGCACGACCCCGCTTTCGGATGCGCCGCCTGTAAGCTAATGTCCCCAGCGGGAAAGATGGTCATGAGGACGTCTTCTCTTTGGGGGGGCTGTGGTGATGCTCAGAATGCAGCGCGCGACGGCCTATGCGAACCGCATCGAGGCGGGTGAGCCCTTCGACACGCTCGACGACTGCGAAGACGCAATCCTGATTACGGAGGCGGCGCTTGCAGCGCCCGGCCCCCGCATCGTCTACGTCAATGCCGCGCTGGAGCGGCTGTGCGGTTATTCGCGCGAGGAGCTGCTGGGGAACACGCCTCGCCTGCTGCAGGGCTATGACACGGACCGGGAGGAACTGGCGCGGCTCCGGCGCGAGCTTGAGAGCCGGGGCCAGGCCGAAGGCGAAATCATGAATTATGACAAACGCCGCCAGGAGTATGTGCTCGGATGGACGATCGTACCCATCCGTGACTACGCGGGAGCGGTGCGCAACTGGCTTTCGCTCCAGATCGACGTGCTTCGGGAGAGCGCGGGCATGCGGGCGCAACCACCCGCCGCCTGAGCGGGCAGCCTATTCCGCCGCCTCTTCCACCCGCGGCGGCACCACTTCGATGCGGTCGCGGCCCAGCCGCTTGGCGCGGAACAGGGCCCGGTCCGCCTCTCCGATCAGTGTGTCCGTCGATCGTTCGTCGGCAGCGTTCCAGACGTCGATGCCGAACGACATGGTCACCGGCCCGAGGCGTTGTCCACGAAACTCGATCGTCATCTCACGCACGGCGCGGCGAAGCTCGTCCACGCGGCGGCAGATCAACTCCAGCGAGGCACCCGGGGCGATGACGGTGAACTCCTCGCCGCCATAGCGGCACACGATGTCGCCATGCCGGAAGTGCGCCTGGATCTGACCGGCAACCTCACGGAGCAGCGCATCGCCTGCCTCGTGGCCGTGCGTGTCGTTGAAGCGCTTGAAGTGATCCACGTCCGCCATGACGACGGCCAGCGGCGCGCCGGTTCGCTGGGCGCGCGCCGCCTCGATCTGCATCGCCTCTTCCAGGTACCTCCGGTTGAACAAGCGGGTGAGTGGATCGCGGATGGATTGTTCGCGAAGGCGCGCACGCAGGTTCTCGTTCACCAGTGCGAGCGCCACATTCTCCATCAGCAGTTCGAGGCGGAAGCGGTCCTCCGGGCTCGACAGCCCCTCCACGTAGATCAGGCCCAGGACCTCGCCGCCCGCAATGACCGGTTCGCACATCCGTTCGACGGGAACGCTTCCGCTGGCGTGCACGCAGACGATGTCGGCTCCCGGCCGCGCGACCTCGTGCGACTGGCCGCGCCGCAGCGCCCAGCACTGGTCCGGCAGGAAGGTCTCCGGGTTCGCGTAGGGCTCCCCCCAGGTCGAGATGCGGATGAGCAGGTTGTGCGAATGGTTGAGGACGTAGAGCGCGCCGGCCAGGTCCGGCAGGACCTGCGGCAGGAAACAGTCGAGCACGGTCGTGAGCTCGCCCTCGTCGCGGATCGCCTGCAGCCTGCGCGCCATCCCGCTCAGGAGCTCGATCGACTTCTGTCGCGTCTCCAGGGCCCGGCTTCGCTGGACCAGCTCGGCATTGGCACGGGCGAGCTGTGCCTCCGCCATGTTGGATTGCTCGATCGCGCTCGCCAGTTGCTCCGCCATGACATTGTGCGCGCGGGCAAGTTCGCGGAATTCGACACCGCCTGCCACTTTCGCGCGGGCATCCCGGTCCCCGCCACCGAAGCGGTTGACCGCGTCGAGCAGGTTCTCGAGCGGCCGGGTCATCCCCGTGCGGATCTGCCAGCCCAGCAGCAGGATCAACAGCGCGAGCAAGGGGCAGCCGACGAACAGGAGCACGCGGACGAGTTCGTAGCTCTGGTTCGCGTCTTCCGTCCGCTGGAGGAGAAGGCGCCGCTCGTCGTCCCGCATCGCCATGGTGATGGCGTTGATCTGCTGCATCAGCGATCGGCCGCGCTCCCGCGAGACGGGGTTCGCCGCCTGCGTCGCTCCAACTCGCCGGCCGCGCTGCACCGCCCGCGTCATGACCAGGGCCTTGTCGGTCGCGAGGCTGCGCAACGCCTCGGCCCGCTGCAACTGCTGTGGATTGTCTTGGACGAGCTCGATCACGGTATCGCGAAGCGTGGACGCACGGGCGATGTTGTCGTCGAAGTTCGCGAGGTACGAAGCGTCGTCGGTCAACAAATAGCCGCGAAGCCCGGACTCGGCCTGGCCGAGGTTGGCTTGCAGCGAATTCAGGCTGATGATGACCCGTTGCGAGTGCCCGACCCAGTCGAAGGCGGCGCGGGATTGGTAGCTGCTGTGAAGGAGAAGCCCGCCGAGCGACAGGGTGGCGATGGCGCAAAGGGCCATTACCGCATAGATGCGGGCGCTAAGGGAGGCGAGGATCTTCACGCGCGCACTCCGCTCAGTTGCAGCGGGCCTCGATGCCGCATCCATTCCTCGAACCGGGGCGCCGGCATGGGCCGGCCGAACAAATAGCCCTGGCCACTCCGGCAGCCGCTGGTACGTACCAGCTCCCATTGCGCCTCGTTCTCGATGCCCTCGGCCAGCACGTCGAGTCCGAGCCCGGCGCCAAGCGTCGCGATGGCTGCCACGATCAGGGCGTCCGGCCCGTCCGCCGTGATGTCCTTCACGAAGCTGCGATCCACCTTCAGCCGGTTCAGTGGGCAGGCCTTGAGCATGCTCAGTGCCGCATAGCCGGTGCCGAAATCATCGAACGCGACGCGGACCCCCTGCGCGTGCAACGCCATCAGCGCCTCGAGCGTGGCTGCGTCGTGGCGAAGCATGACCTTTTCGGTCACCTCCAGTTCCAGCGCGGTCGGGGCCAGTCCGGTCCGGTTGAGGATCGCGCGGACCTCGCCTGCCAGGTCCCGGCCGCGGAACTGAGCCTCGAACAGGTTGACGCTCATCCGAAACCGCGGCTCGCGCCGCCGCCACCCGACGGCCTGGGAGCAGGCGGTCTCCAGCACCCAGGTGCCGACTTCCGCCGCCAGCGGCCCGTGCTCGATCTGGTCCAGGAAATCGCCCGGCACCAGCAATCCGCGCTCCGGGTGGTTCCAGCGGATCAGGGCCTCGGCACCGATGAGGCTTCCGTCCGCGAGATCCACCTGGGGCTGATAGAACAGCTCGAACTCTCCCCGGGCCAGCGCCTGGGCCAGTGCCTCTCCGGCATCGCCTTCGTCCAGAGGCTCGTGCTTCAGGGCCTCTCCATACACGCGCCGGGTCCGTTTTCCGTCCCGCCGAGCGTCCTGGAGCGCGGCGCCGGCGGCTGCCATCAGACATTCGGCGTTGTCGGCATGCTTGGGGTAGCAGGCGATGCCCACCTGAGCGCGGAGGCGGAGGCGCTGCTTGCCGATCTCGAACGGCGCGATCAACGATCCAAGGATACGGTCCGCGACGACCAGCGCGGCGGAACGCGGCTCGCCCGGCTGCATCGGGCGCAGGACTGCGAACTCCTCTTCGTCCAGCCGCGTGACCGTGTCCCCTGGCGACACGCTGTCGAGGAGGCGGCGCGCAACCTTCTGCAGCGCGATGTCGCGGCTCCCCGGGGATGCCGTAGGCTCCAGCTGACGGAGCCCTGCCACGCCGACGCGCAGCAGATGGATCTGCTCGCCTCGCTCGAGGAACTCGGTGATCCGCTCCACCAGCACGGTTCGGTTCGGCAGGCCCGTAATGGGGTCCTGGTTCGCAGCATGCACGGCGAGGTCGTCGCTGCGCCGGCGCGACCCGATATCCCGCACCACGACGTCGTAGCCGGCTGGGCTTCCGCTGGAGGAGCTTGCGTGAACCAGCACCTCGACCGGGAACAACGTCCCGTTCGATCGCCGGGCATCCAGGTCCGTGGGCGTGTCGAGCAGCGATGCCATTCCCGCCCCGTCGCGGAGGGAGGGGAGGAAATCGACCAGCTGGGATCCCGTCGCTTCGGGCGCGGCAACACCGAACAGGCGCGCTGCCGCCTCGTTCCAGAAGGTTATCCGGCCCTGTGCATCGGTACAGGCGACCGCCTCCGAAGAAGCGGCGGCGGCAGGGCGAAAACGGGCAGGACCAGCGGCGCGCGCATGCGCCAGCCGCAGTTCCTCCATCCTCTCGGCGGCTCGAAGTCCCAACGCCCGCAGCGCCTGGCGATCCCGTGCCGAAAAGCCGCCGCGCGGACGCTGGTCGATCACGCACAAGGTGCCGACGATGTGGCCCGACGGGGCGCGAAGGGGGGCGCCTGCATAGAAGCGGACATAGGGCGGGCCGACCACGAGCGGGTTGTCGGTGAAGCGCGGGTCGAGCTTGGCATCGAGCACGACCAGCAGGTCGTCGCTTTCCAGTGCGTGCGAGCAGAAGGAAACGTCGCGCGGAGTGCCGCCTTGCTCCAGGCCCAGGCGGGCGACGAACAACTGGTCGGCTTCCCGCACCAGCGTGACAAGTGCGACGGGAGCCTCGAAGCGGCGCGCTGCTGCGCCTGCGATCTCCTGAAGGCGCGGATCCGCCTTTGGATCGCTCAGGCCATATTCTGCAACCGCAGCCAGCCGGGCGCCTTCGTCTGCACTAATCTTCGCTCGTCTCACACGCACACCTCACCAGGTGGCTCCGTCGTTAAACCGGAATAGTTAAAAACTGCGAACACCGTTCTAAAATGGGTCGACTGCACCCGGGTTCCTTCTGGCCCAAGTCCACACGGAGCCTCTACGGTGAAGAAATCGATCTGCCAGTGGCGAAACGGGGGCGCCGCCGCTATGCAATATGCTTCGTTAACTATCTTGCCGTAGGTGTCGAGCTGAACAAGGGGACAGCCATGCGGCAGGACGCGAAAACGCTGCTCGATCGTCTCGATCGGCATTATCTCGAATATCAGGACTTCACGGCGGTGGCCGAGGAGATCGAGCTGTGGCCGCTTTTTCAGACGCTGCTGCGCGATCCGCGGATTGTGGGAAACCGCGAGCAATCCGTGCCGGCGTCGGGCTCTGCTGCTGCGGATGGTACGCTGCCGTCCGCTCAGGAGGTGGCACCTGCCGCGCCTCGGTCTCCTTCCGCAGAGGCGGAGGCCCGGCCGGCCGCCGGTCTGTTCGGCCGATATGGGCGCGCCGCAGCACCTGCCCCCAAGGTTCCCGAGCCGGCCCGTGAGCCGGATCTCCGCAACTTCCTTCACGATCTCGGGAAAGGCCGCGCATGACCATGATCCTGATGCGCTCGCCCAAGGGCGGCGTGGGCACGACCTTCCTGACGGCCCGACTGGCGATCGCGCTCGCGGGGCGGGGGCATGATGTTTCTGCGGTGGACTGCACCACTCAGGAAGCGCTCAAGCTCTATTTCGGCCTGTCGCCCGCCCAGACGCTGGAGATGCTGGATGCCGAGGCGACGCCCGACGCGATTGCCGGCGTCGAGCTGTTCCAGGCGTATCCCGAGCAGAACGTGGAGCACGTGGCGGACCAGCTGCTCGCCCGCTGCGCCAAGGGAAAGGTCTGCCTCGTCGACCTCGGTACGGCGGCCGCGCAGCTGCGCGACCGTCTGCTGCCGCATGCCGCGCTGGAGATCTGCACGCTGGCGCCTTCACCGCTGGCGCTGGCTTCGCTAACCAAGGTCGATGCCCTTACCTCGGTTCTGTCGCTCACGCGTACGGCCTTCGTCCTCAACCAGATGGACGACCGCCGCCGCCTGTCGAACGACATTCACAAGCTGGTGCGCACGCTGCTGGGGGACCAGCTGCTCGGCACGGTGCGGCGCGACGAGGCGGTGATGGAGGCCCTGGCCGCCATGAAGCCGCTCGCCACCTTCGCCCCGGCCAGTGCGGCCCTGACGGATGTCGAACGGCTGACGGAGACGGTGATCGCACGATGCGGCCTCACGCCGGCCGGACGCTTGCAGGACGCTGCCGCGTGAGCCAAGGGGCGGCGATGACGGAGCCCGCCTCGCCGATGTCGCGCGTGGCGCGCGTGCTGATCGCGATACCCGTCCTGATGGCGGTCGTCGCGGTGCTTCTGATTCCGCTCGATTTCCGCACCCAATGGATCTTCGCCGGCACCACCATCATCGGTGCGCTGCTGATCGGGCGCAACAAGTCCCGTCGTGGTACCCTTGCGATCGCTGCGCTCTCGCTGCTGATGTCGACGCGGTACCTGATCTGGCGGACGACGACGACGCTGGAGTTCGACTCCATCCCCGAAATGCTGCTGGGAACCGGCCTCTACCTGGCCGAGCTTTATGCCTGGGTGATCCTGGTGCTCGGCTTCCTGCAGACCAGCTGGCCGCTCGACCGCCCGGTGATCGAGATCGAGGGGACGCCCGACACCTGGCCGATGGTCGATCTCTACATCCCGACCTACAACGAGAGCCTCGAGATCGTCCGCAACACGGCCTACGCGGCGATGGACATGGACTATCCGCGGGAACGCTTCCGCGTGTTCATTCTGGATGACGGGCGTCGCCCGGAGTTCCGGGCGATGGCTCGCCAGGTGGGATGCGGCTATCTGACCCGTACGGACAATCTGCACGCCAAAGCGGGCAACATGAACGCCGCGCTCCGCAAGACGGAGGGCGAGCTGATCGCGATCTTCGACTGCGACCATGTGCCGACCCGCGCCTTTCTCCAGCTGACCGTCGGCTGGTTCCAGAAGGATCCGAAGCTCGCGTTGCTCCAGACGCCGCACCACTTCTATTCGCCCGATCCGGTGCAGCGGAACTTGGCGGGGGCGGGCGACATGCCGGGGGAGGGCGACCTCTTCTACGGCGCTGTCCAGCGCGGCAACGATCTTTGGAACGCGACCTTCTTTTGCGGCTCGTGCGCGATCATCCGCCGCGAGGCGCTGATGCAGACCAACGGCTTCGCCGGCGAGACGGTGACCGAGGATGCGCATACCGCGCTCAAGCTGCAGCGCATGGGCTGGAACACCGCGTACATCGCCGCGCGCCTGTCGGCCGGTCTGGCGACCGAGCGCCTGGTGCTGCACATCGGCCAGCGCATTCGCTGGGCGCGCGGCATGACGCAGATCATGCGCATCGACAATCCGCTGCTCGGGCGCGGCCTGAACTGGCAGCAGCGCCTTTGCTACATCAATGCGATGCTGCACTTCCAGTTTCCGTTGCCGCGAATCGTGTTCCTGACCTCCCCGCTCGCCTATCTGCTTGCCGGCGCGAACATCATCCACGCCTCGGCCGGGCTCATCTTCGCCTATGCAGCACCGCACCTGTTCCTGGCGATGCAGTCGAGCGAACGCATCCAGGGCGGCGAGCGCCGTCCGTTCTGGGGCGAGATCTACGAGACGCTGCTCGCCTTCCACCTCGTCAAGCCGACGGTCTACACGCTGTTCCGTCCGCACGAGGGCAAGTTCAACGTGACGGACAAGGGCAGTCTGCTCGACCGGACCTATTTCGACTTCGCGACGGTCAAGCCGCACCTGATCACGATCGGCCTGCTGCTGTTCGGCATCGCCTTCGGTTTTGCGCGGCGGCTTCTGTTCCCGGGCGAGTTCGATGTGCAGCTGGACACGCTGTTCCTCAACACCGCCTGGGCGATGTTCAGCGTGGTCATCCTGCTGGCGGCCGTTTCGGTTGCACGCGAGCGGCGCCAGACGCGCCAGCACATCCGCTTGCCGGTAAAGCTGCCGGTGACCGTGTACCTCGACGATGGATATGTGCTCGACGGGACGACCAATGACGTGTCGCTGGGCGGCCTGTCGCTCACGCTGCCCGAAGGCGTGACGCTGACGGGACGGACCGTGACCGACGTTGCCCTGCCGATGGGAGACGACATGCTGACACTGCCGGTGGAGACGATGCGGAGCCGTGGATCGAACGCCTTTCTCCGTTTCCCCGAACTGTCCCCCGACCGGGTTCGCCTGCTGGTTCGGTCGGTGATGGGTCGCGCCGATGCCTGGCAGCCCGCGGGGCCGCACCCGACCGTTTCGGGCTTCCGTTCGCTCGCGCACATCACCGCGATCGGCATCGGCACGCTCGGCAACATCTTCCGCCGGGAGCCGAAGAACGTGGCGGCCGGCACCCCCGCGCCGATCAAGGCCGCTGCGGCCCTGGCACTCACCGTCCTCGGTGCGGCGATGCTGCGTCCGGACGCCGCCCACGCACAGGTGGCGCCGGAGACGGCCGGGGCGGCGGTTGCTCCGGCTGCCGATGGCACGGCACGCCAGATTCGCCTGACGCTGCGCGACCTGCAGCAGCGCCAGCCGATCCGTCTGGGCAGCACCCATGGTGAGATCGGCATCCCGTTCGGCGTGCGCTCCGACGCGGTGGTCACCGCGGCGACGATGACGCTGACCTTCGCCTATTCGCCCGCGCTGCTGGGCGACCTCAGTCAGATGGTGGTGCTGGTCAATGGCGAGACGGTTCGCACCATCCCGCTGGTGCGGGAAACCGCAGGCGGTACCCAGCTGACCTTTCCGGTCGATCCGGCGCTGTTCCTGCCGGGGGACAATCGCCTGAACCTGCGGTTCCTGGGCCATTATGCCCGCGACTGCGAGGACCCGTTCCACAGCTCGCTGTGGGCGAACATCAGCAACACGCGCACCTATCTGGACCTTTCCGTCCAGCCGCTGCCGCTCGACCCCAATCTTTCCCGCTGGCCGGCGCCGTTCGTCGATCGCGCCGATCCGCGCGCGCTCAACCTGCCGTTCGTGTTCCTGAGCACCCCCACGGCCGGTGAACTGGAGGCGGCGTCCGCGCTTGCCTCCTGGTTCGGCAGCCTGGCCAGCTACCGCGG
Source organism: Microbacterium terregens (assembly GCF_027922045.1). Next base: position 119,107 of record NZ_BSEX01000024.1, on the reverse strand, counting down.
CTTCTCCTTCCCGCCGCGCTACAACCAGCTGCCGCGCGGCAACGCCGTGCTGTTCCTGACCAACGCGCGCCGGATGGGGAGCTTCGGCGGCAACATCCAGGGGCCGTCCGCCTCCGTCGTCCGCAATCCGGCCGATCCCTCCGGCACGCTGCTGCTGGTGATGGGCCGCGACGACCGCGAGCTGAAGCAGGCGGCGGCGGCCCTGGCGCTCAGCCGCGGGCTCGCGGGTGGAACGAGCGCGTCCTTTGCCGGCGTCCGTATCCCGTCGATGCCGCGCTACAGCGCGCCGCGCTGGCTGCGGACCGACCGTCCGGTGGAACTCGGCGAGTTCACCCAGGCCTATGCGCTGCAGGGGCAGGGGTTGCCGCCCGGACCGCTCACGACCTCGTTCCGCGTCGCGCCCGATCTGTTCTTCTGGCCGCGTCAGGGCGGCGACCTGCGCCTGCACTACCGCTACCCCGGGGCGCCCTGGCTCGACCGGCGTGCCTCGCGGCTCGATATCTCGATCAACAACCAATATCTCGGCACGGAGCCGTTGCGCGGCGCGTCCTGGTGGCGGCGGTTGATGGGTGACGATGCGGCGGAGTCCTACACGTCCACCGCAGACATCGTGCTGCCCGACTATAACCTGTTCGGTCAGAACCAGCTGATCCTGGACTACAACCTGATCGTTGCCGACAAGAAGCGGTGCGAAGGCACGCTTCCGGACAATGTGCGGGTCAGCATCCTGCCGGACAGCACGATCGACCTCGGCCACGCCTACCACGCCATCCGCATGCCGGACCTCGCGACCTTCGCGGGCGCGGGCTATCCGTTCACCATCCGACCAGACCTGGGCGAGACGGTGGTCATGGTGGGTCCCAACCCGGCACCTGCGACGGTGGAAGCGCTGCTGGCAGTGATGGGTCGCCTGGGCGATTCCACCGGCGCCGCCGCGACCCAGGTGACGGTGGTGACCGACGGCTCGGCCGATCGCGCGACGGGCAAGAACGTGCTCGTCGTCGGCGACATGAAGCTCGCAGCCGGCTCGCTCTTCGCCGGCGCGCCCGTCCACTATGAGAACGGCCGCCTGCAGGTGCGCAAGCGGAACCCGATCATGCGCGCGGTCCAGTTCGTCTCCCCCGACAGCCGCGATGCAGAGGAATCGGTGGGAGAGGCGCTCTACAGCAGCGACAACTTCAGCGGCATCGTGAGCTTCCAGTCGCCGTTCGACAGCGACCGCACCGTGGTGGCGCTGCTGGCGACCGATCCGCTGAACCTGCCCCAGATGGTCGCGGGCCTGGCCGACGTGAAGATCAATGCGGCGGTCCAGGGCGATCTCTCGATCTTCACGGGCGACGACATGGCCAGCTTCGCGGTCGGCGATCGCTACTGGGTCGGTGCGCTGCCGTTCTGGATGAAGGCAGCCTATTGGACCAGCCAGCGTCCATGGCTACTGGCGCTTTCCGGCATCCTGGCGGCGATCCTGTTGTCCTGGCCCGCCTATTTCCTGCTCAAGCGACAGGAGCGCAAGCGGCTCCAAGCGGTGGAAAAGTAATGCGAACCCGATCCTTGCAGTGGCTGCTGAGCGGCGCCGTCATCGTCACGATTGCTCCTCCCGTGGCGGCACAGGCGCAGGCGGATGCCGTGCCGGCACTGCTCCGCCAGGCGAAATACTGGGAAGGCCGCGGCCGCCGCGACTTGGCCGTCCAGGCGTACCGCCGCGTCCTCGCGATCGACCCCAACAACGCCACTGCAAAGCGCGGCATGGCGGGCCCGGCGTCGACGCCTGCGCCCGCACCGGCGCCGGCCAAGCCGGCTGCCGCCCGTCCGCAGCCTAAGCCCCAGCAGCCCGCAGCGCGGCCCGCACCTGCCGCTCCGGCTCCCGCGGCTCCTGCGGCGCCCCGCCGCCCGGCAGCGCCCGCGCCCTCCCGCGATCCCGGCGGCGATGCTCGCGCGGCCGGGTTCACCGCGCTCGACGACGGCAACCTCGAGCGTGCGGAAACGCTGTTCCGCAGCGCGCTCAAGCGCTCGCCGAACGATGGCGACGCGCTGGGCGGCCTCGGCCTCGTCGAGCTCCGGCGCGAACGCTTTGCGGAGGCGCGCGACCTGCTGCAGCGCGCCTCGCGCCGCGGTACCGGCAACCGCTGGGCGGAGGCACTCCAGTCGGCGAGCTTCTTTGCGGATCTGCGTGCGGCGCAGGCCGACTTCGATGCCGGGCGTGTCGCAGAGGCGCAGGCAACGGCCGAGCGCCTGTCGCGCAGCGACAATCCCGCCGCGCAGACCGCAACCGAACTGCTTGCCCGCATCTACCAGCAGCAGGGCCGCTATGCGGACGCCGCCAATCTCTATACCCAGGCCGCCCGCGCGAGCGGGGGCGCCCAGGTGGGTGCATTGCGGGTAAGTGCGATCCGTGCGCAGGCACAGGCGGAGGTGGCCGCCGGTCGCCCGGGCCAGGCGCAGCAGCTCTACGACCGCGCCATCTCGCTCGACCCGAACGATCCGTGGCTTCGCTACGACTACGCCCGGTTCCTGCGCGACCAGCGCCGGCCGATGGATGCGACCACGATCATCAGCCCGCTCGCGCAGTCGGCCGCGCCGGAGTCTCTCTATGCCGCCGCGCTGTTCGCGCAGCAGTCCGGCCAGCTGGGCGCGGCCGAAACGCTGATGGCGCGCATCCCGGAAGGGTCGCGTACCGAGGAGATGAACGGCTTCGTGCTCGGCCTGCGCGCCGAAGCCGCCGTCACACGCGCGCGGGCGTTGGGTGCGCAGGGGCAGCAGCAGGCCGCGCTCCAGTCGCTCCGCCAGATTGCCGACATGCCCAACCTGCCGGCGGCGCAGACCGCCACCATCGCGACCGCGTTGTTCGAGCTTGGCGACACCCAGACCGCCTCCGTGCTGGCGCAGCGCGCTGCCGGCATGCCGGTGGCCTCTGCCGAGGCCTATGATCCGATCGTTCGGGTTCTGGCCGCCACCGGCCAGGACATGGCGGCCGAGGAAGCGCTCTCGCGTGCGACCCAGCTCGCCGGCGGCACGGCGCAGGGGATGCAAACCGTGGCGACGCTGCGCTCCGCGGTGGCCGTCGCACGCGCCGACCGCCTGCGTCTCGCGGGCCAATATGCCCCGGCCTTCGACGTCCTGCAGCAGGCATGGGCCGCGACGCCCGGCGACACCGACGTGCTCGCCTCCCTGGGGCGGCTCTACCAGACGGGAGGGCTCAACGCTCAGGCGGCGCAGACCTATCGCATGATCCTGGCGAAGGACCCGAACAACCGCGATGCGCTGATCGGCTTTGCCGAGACCGCATCGTCGGCCGGCGAGCACGGCGCCGCGCGCGAGGCGGCCCGGCAGGCGATCCGCGTCGCGCCCAGCGACTATCGCACCTATCTGGCGGCAGCGCGCATCGAGCAGGCGCGCGGAGACGACGGCGCCGCGCGCAAATATCTCCAGCAGGCGCGGACCCTCTATGTGGGACAGGCGGGGGCCGGCGGCGCCAATCCCTTCGCCGGCAATCCGTTCGCGCAGATGGCGCAGCCGGCGGTTGCGACCAATCCCTTTGCCCCCGTCCCCTCCGGCAGCAATCCGTTCGCCTTCGGCGCCGGCGGCGTCCAGACCGCGTCTGCGGCGCCGATGGGGCTCGCGCCCGTCGGTGGGGCGCCCGTGTCGCCCTTTGCCACCTCGCCCCGATCGGACGGCTACGCCGCTCCCTATCCGGCGGCTGGCGCTGCGGCGGCACCACAGGGCTGGATGCCCGGCGCTCCCGGTTCCCCCGGCTCGGCACCCCAGATGGCGGCGCAAGGCGGCGATCCGGTGCTCCAGGGGATCGAAGCCGACATGCGCCGGCTCGCCGCCAGCAGCGCTCCGCGCGCGGACGTCACCACCGGCTTCCGCGACCGCTCGGGCGAAACCGGACTCAGCTCGCTCAAGGAGGTGAGCGGCACTGCCAAGCTGTCGACCGGCTTTGCCGGCGGGCGCGTCGGCGTACAGGCGCAGGCCGTCGTCCTCGACGCCGGTCGTCCCACCGGCTCCGGGCTCGCCCGCTTCGGGCGCAACGGCACGGCCGAAGCGCAAGGTATTGTGGCGGAGCAGCCGTCGGAACTCACGCAGGCAGCGACCCAGCACGATGCAGGCGTCGCGGTTGCCGCCACCTATGAGGGCGATCTGGTGCAGGCAGACGTGGGCACCACCCCCCTTGGCTTCGCCAAGCATCATGTGGCGGGTGGGGTCGCGCTGACGCCGCGCTTCTCCGCCGAGGCGAGCGGCCGCGTCTGGGGTGAGCGGCGGCCGGTGACCGACAGCATCGTTTCCTATGCCGGTACGATCGATCCCGTGACGGGGGATTTCTGGGGCGCCGTGATGCGCACCGGCGGCGGTGCCTCGCTGTCCTGGGATCGCGACGGCACCGGCGCCTATGTCGACGGGGCCTGGCATCATTATGATGGCACCGAAGTTCGCGACAACCACTCGATCCAGTTCAACGCGGGCGGCTACACCCGCGCCTATCGCGATTCGCGCTCGTCGCTGACGATCGGGATCAATGCCAATTACCAGGCGTTCGGGAACAATCAGAACTACTTCAGCTATGGGCATGGCGGCTATTTCAGCCCGCAGAGCTTCTTCAGCGTGAGCTTCCCGGTGCGCTTCGCGATGAACACCAACGGCTTCGAGATCAGCGCCAACGCGGCGCCCGGCTATCAGAGCTACGAGCAGGACGCGGCGCCGCTGTATCCGACCGATCCGGGCGCGCAGACGGTCCTGGACCAGCTGAAGGCCCAGAACACCGATGTCCGCGCGAGCTACGACAGCCTCAGCGATACCGGCTTCGGCCTCGCTGCAGGGGCGTCGGTCTACTACGGGCTCGCCGGCAGCACCCGCGTGGGTGGTGACATCAATGTTAACACTTTTGGCCAATACAACGAAGTGCGTACCTCGGTAGGTATCAAACAGACGTTGGGAGGCGACAAGTGAGCAAGCCGATGCTGATGCCTTGGCGGCTTGATCCGTCAGAAACCGGGCTTCAGCCGCCGGTCATGCTCGCCTGCCACATGGTGGACGAGGCGTGGGAGGTAGCGGAGCCCGAGCAGGCGCAAGCGTTCTTCCGTGCCATCGGCGCCCGCATCGCGCGTGCCTACCCGCTCGGCGAGGCGCAGTCCAACGACGAGATCTTCGCCGCCATGAACGCCTTCTGGGCCGAGAGCGGTTGGGGCCGGGTGGTGCTGCGTTTTGCCGAAGGCGGGCTGCAGATCCTCCATTCGGAGTTGCCGCCGGCGCCGCACGGCATGGATGACGGCCGCTGGCACGACACCGCGGTGGCCGTGCTCGCCGGCATCTACGATCATTGGCTCGGCCAGCTCGGCGGCAGCGCGAGCATCCGCACGCGTGTCCTCGGTTCCAGCGAACGGAGCGTGGAATTCTTCTATGGTGCTTGATCGACGCGCGCTGCTGCTCGGTGCCGGCAGCAGCTTCGTCGTTGCATGCTCGGGGCGCGCGGCGGACAATGGCCACGACACCGCCGGCAATGCAGCGGCACCGCGCAAGACGCCCCCGGTGACAGGCGGCAACCCCGCCCTGATCCCGTCGCTCTGGACCGGCTTCAAGGGCAGCTTCGTGCAGCCGGACGGCCGGGTGATCGACACCGGCAACAACGGCGTCAGCCACACGGAAGGGCAGGGCTATGCGCTCGTCCTTTCCGCCACGGCAGGCGACCGCGACGCGTTCGACCGGATCCTCGCCTGGACGGAAAAGACGCTAACGCGCAGCAGCGACCCGCTCTATTCCTGGCGCTACGACCCCAATGCCGCCCAGCCCGTGCGCGATCCGAACAACGCCACCGACGGCGACATGCTGATCGCCTGGGGGCTGATGATCGGTGCAGATCGTTGGCGCGAGCGCTTCCTGGCAGAGCGGGCCGCGGCCATCCGGAACGCGCTGCACGACACCATGTTGCGGCAGGTCGGGAACGACCTCTTCCTGGTTCCTGGCGGCACCGGGTTCGAGCAGCAGGGCCGGCTGACGCTCAACCCTTCCTATTACGTGTGGCCCGCGCTCGAACGGTTCCGGGCGGCCGACGGCGACAAGAAGTGGGATGCCGTCATCAAGGGCGGGGAGGCGCTGATCGCCCGCGCGCGCTTCGGCCAGCATGCCCTGCCCACCGACTGGGTGGATGTGACGCCCGACGGCAGCATGTCGCCGGCTGCGGGGCGTGATCCGCGCTTCGGCTTCGACGCGGTGCGCGTGCCGCTCTACCTCGCGATGGCGGGGCGCGGTGCCAAGGCGGACGCGATCGCGCGCTTCTGGCGCGGCTATGGCGCCGGGCCAATTCCCGCGTGGATCGATGTCCGCACCGGGCAGACCGCACCCTTCGCCCTATCGAGCGGCGCGATGGTGGGCGTACGCCGCCTGCTCGGCCAGCCGCTGCCGGCACCGACCCCGCAGGCCGATTACTACGCCAGCGTCCTGCAGGCACTCGCCTATCTCTGAGCCGTAGCACCCGCCGTCGTTCAGGAGTTCGACCGGAACGACGGCGGTACGCTGCGCATGCTGATGCCCCTGCCGTAATCCCGAGTGGGCGCCAGCTTTTCCGTCCAGCAGAAAAGCTACGTTGGGATGTCTCCTGGCGAACCCCAGATCGGGTTCATGACCCAGGTTTCTGCAAGCGGCAGCGCGGTTCGCTTACCTTCGTTCGGCGTTCAGGTCCTAGTCGGCATGGTGGCGGGCGTTTTGCTCGGCTTGCTCGCACGCTCGATCCCGGGCGGGGACGCCAATTGGCTTGCGCAGACGCTGCACACGGTGGGGCAGAGTTTCGTCCAGCTTCTAAAGGCGCTGGTGCCGCCGCTGGTGTTCACCGCTATCGTCGGCTCAATCGCCGCGCTTCGCGAGCTGCGCAACGCCGCTCGGCTGGTGGTAGAGACGCTGGTCTGGTTCGCGATCACCGCGGGCATCGCGGTGACGATCGGAATCGTGCTGGGCATCTTGATCCAGCCGGGTCTCCATGCGGGCGTGGATCAGGCAGCGGCCGCGGTGCCGGCGACCACCGGCAGCTGGGTCGATTTCCTGAAAGGGCTGATCCCGGCGAACTTCCTGGGCATCACCGCGGCCACCAGCCAGGCGGATGCGAAGCTCTCGACCACCCTGTCGTTCAACGTGCTCCAGATCATCGTCGCCGCGATCGCGATCGGCGCGGCCGCGGTCCGGATCGGTGCCGCCGGCGAGCCGTTCCTGGCGTTCAACGCATCGGCGCTCCAGATCTTCCGGCGGCTGCTGCGCTGGGTGATCGCGCTGACGCCGATCGGCACCGCCGCGCTCATCGGCGATGCCGCGGTCCGCTACGGCTGGGGCACGCTGTCGAGCCTTGGGTCCTTCGCAGGTGCGATCTACCTCGGCCTCGCGCTCGTCCTGCTCGTCGTCTACCCGCTGCTGTTGGCGGCGCACGGGCTCAGCCCGCTGCGGTTCTTCGCATCCGCCTGGCCGGCGATCCAGCTCGGCTTCGTCTCGCGCTCGTCGGTGGGCACTCTGCCCCTGACCGAGGAAGTGACGGAGCGGGCGCTCGGCGTGCCGCGCGCCTACACGTCCTTCGCCGTCCCGCTTGCCGCGACGACCAAGATGGACGGGTGCGCGGCCATCTACCCGGCCATCTCGGCGATCTTCGTCGCGCAGTTCTTCGGCGTACCGCTTCACTTCGCCGACTATCTGCTGATCGTGTTCGTCTCGGTGCTCGGCTCTGCCGCCACGGCCGGCATGACGGGCGCGACCGTGATGCTGACGCTCACGCTCTCCACGCTCGGGCTGCCGCTCGATGGCGTGGGGCTGCTGCTCGCAATCGATCCGATCCTGGACATGGGGCGCACGGCGGTGAATGTCGCCGGGCAGGCGCTGGTGCCGACGATCGTCGCCAAGCGCGCCGGGATGCTCGACTTGGCACGCTACCATGCCGGCGGCGCTGCGGACCTCCAGCCGCGTCAGGCGCTTTCCGCCTGACGGGCACATCATTGGCCGCACGGCAAGGCCGTTCGGGCGCAGCTTGATTGTCTAGCTACATAGTAGGATTATCTTCGAACTGGCTGGCGGGCGTGATAGTCAAAGGGTTCTTCTCGGAACCAGGAGAAGCACGATGGCGAGTTCCTCTTCGAACGAAGCACTGCATCCGACGATCTTGACGGTGCCGGGGCTGAACGGCTCGGGTCCCTCTCACTGGCAGACGCTGTGGGAGCAGCGCCGCCCCGATACGGTGCGCGTCGATCTCGGCATGTGGCACACCCCGCATCGCAACAGCTGGATCACCAAGCTGGACCAGGCGATCCGCCGGGCGGAGGCCCCGGTGGTGCTGGCCGCGCACAGCCTGGGCTGCATCGCGGTCGCCTGGTGGGCGGAGCTTTCGCCGCAACTGCCGGACGGGCCCGTCGTCGGCGCGCTGCTGGTGGCACCCGCGGACGTCGATCGGCCGGAGGCGCCTGCCGAGGTCAAGGGCTTTGCCACGACGCCGCGCCTGCGGCTGCCGTTTCCCTCGATCGTGGTCGCTTCCCGGGACGACCCCTGGATCACGCTGGAGCGTGCGCGCGGCCTTGCCGCGGACTGGGGCAGCGAGTTCATCGATGCCGGAGAGCGCGGCCACCTGAACGCCGACAGCGGCCTGGGCGACTGGCGCGCGGGACAGGAACTGCTCGACGGCGTCCTCCTCGAAAGCTTCGAAGCGGGCGGGCACGGCACCGCCCCGACGGAAGCACGCAGCCTGGTTACACGCGAGGTACGGCGCCGCGCGGGCTTCGGCGGCTTCGAGGCACACGGGGCGTGAGCTCGGCGTCAGGGAAATAAGCAAGGCGGCGAGGGATCGCGACCGCCGCATAAAACAGGGAAGGGAGCTGCCTATGACCAGTCTGGCGATGTGGCGAGAGGATCTCTCCGTCATCACGCTTTCGGACCCGCAAGACCCGCTGCCTGCATGGCGGAAGCTGGGATGGCCGGCCGAAGGCGCGCGGCATCTGAGCGGGGGTTTCGCGACGCGGTCCGACCGGGCACGCTGGGCTGCCAAGCTGGACCGCGCCGTCACCGAGTCGGACCGGTCGGTGCTGCTGATCGCCAGCGGTCTCAGCTGCTTTGCCGTCGGCTGGTGGGCGAAACTGTCGCCGGCCAACTATGCCGCCCGGGTCGCAGGCGCGCTGCTGTTCGCGCCGGGGGAAGCACGGGAGGACCTGCGTGGCCGCTTCGCCGCGCCCCGGATCGCGATGCCCTTCTCCTCGCTGGTGATCGACGATGCGTTCGACGAGAAGGATGCGGAGCTGCAGCGCATCGCGAGCGACTGGGGCAGTGGCGTGGTGCGCACGCGGGAGCGGAACGTACCCGCCGGCGGCTCCTGGCGCCAGGCACAGCGTCTGTTCCGCCGCTTCACCACTGCCGTGGTCGAGCACGACGTGCAGCGCGCGCGGGCGCTTCGCGGGCTCAGCTCGGGCGAGTAACGCCGGCATCCGCTTCCCACTCCTGTCGGTATCGCCTAGGATCGTTTCATCCGGCGGCTGGAGACCGGGCAGTGGAGGAGGTGCCGATGCAATGGATGCTGCTCGCGGTTCAGGCGGCGACGCTGGGCGCCACCAACTATGCCGTGGACGCGCCGATGGCGGCGCCCGCGGCTCCGGCCAGTTTCGCGGACGAGTTTGCAGGCAACAAGGTCGACCAGCGCGTCTGGCGGTTCGACACCTCCCGCAACGCCGCCGGCTGGTACAACAACGAGAAGCAATATTACGCGGCGGACCGGCCGGAGAATACCCGCATCGAAGACGGCGTGCTCGTGATCGAGGCGCGGCGGGAGCCGCTCTCCAAGGCGAAGTTCCCCGACTGGGGAGGGCAGGCCTATAGCTCCGCTAAGCTCGTGACCCGCCAAACGCTCGGCTATGGCTTCTACGAGGTGCGTGCCAAGCTCCCCTGCGGCCGCGGCGCCTGGCCTGCCATCTGGATGGTTCCGGAGGACGCCTCCTGGCCCGCCGGCGGGGAGATCGACATCATGGAGATGGTCGGCTGGGACCCGAACGTCATCCATGCGACCCTTCACAGCGGCGCCTTCAACCATCGCCTCGGCACGCAGCGGGGCGCGCAGAAGCAGGTGGCGACCGCGTGCACCGCCTTCCACAACTACCAGCTCGACTGGAAGCCGGATTCGATCACCATCGGCATCGACGGCCGTGCCTATATGCGGGTGGCGAACGACCAGCCGGGTGGAGCAGCGGCATGGCCGTTCACCAAACCCTATCCGCTGATCCTGAACCTTGCCGTTGGCGGCGACTGGGGCGGGGCAAAGGGCGTCGACGACCGCAGCTTCCCGCAGCGTATGTCGGTCGATTATGTCCGCTACTGGAAGCACGGCGACTGATCGCACGGCGGCTGGACAGCGGCAGGATCGCGCCGCTATCCGCCCGGCGATGGGTATCATTGCAACGATCATGAACACGACCACGGGCCAGCCGATCCAGCGGATGAGCTTCGGCCGTATGCCGAAGCCATGGGCTTCCTTCACGCTGGAGACGGGCGAACTCGTCACTGCGGACCGCGTCGAAGTGGGCAAGCCCGCGCCGGGCAAGGTCGTCGTACCGGTGTCGGTCTGGGTGACGCCGAAGAAGTCGGGCTGAGCACCCAGGAGACGATACTGTACCTGGCCGTCGGCTGGGTACGAAGAAGATTGAGCGCCGCTTACGCCGCCGCGTACCGGTCGGTAGCGCGGACCAGCTGGTCCAGGATCCCCGGCTCGCTCCACGCGTGACCGGCACCCTCCACCAGCCGAAAGTCCGCCTCCGGCCACGCCTGGTGCAGCGCCCAGGCGGTGCGCGGCGGGCATACGATGTCGTAGCGCCCGTGCACGATCGTGCCCGGGATGCTCCGCAGGCGGTGCGCGTCGCGGATCAGCTGGTCCGGCTGCAACCAGCCGTGATGCACGAAATAATGATTCTCGATCCGCGCGAAGGCGAGGGCGAAGTGCGGGTCTTCGAACCCGGCGCTAAGGCTCCGATCGGGCAGCAACGTGATCGTGCGTCCCTCCCACAGGCTCCACGCCTTGGCCGCTTCGATCTGCGCCTCCACGTCGTCGCCCACCAGCCGCCGGCGGTACGCGCGCCGCATGTCGCCGCGCTCGGCTTCCAGGATCGGCGCCTGGAACGCTTCCCAATAGTCCGGGAACACCTCGGACGCGCCGAACTGGTAGTACCAGTGCAGTTCGCGCTCCGTCAGCGTGAAGATGCCGCGCAGCACCAGCTCGCTCACCCGCTCCGGATGCGTCTCGGCATAGGCAAGCGAAAGCGTAGAGCCCCAGGAGCCGCCGAACACCAGCCAGCGCTCCACGCCGACGTGGCGGCGCAGCCGTTCGATGTCGGCGACCAGATGCCAGGTGGTGTTCGCCTCCAGCGACGCGTGCGGGGTCGAGCGCCCGCAGCCCCGCTGGTCGAACAGCAGCACGTCGTAGCGCGCCGGGTCGAACAGCCGGCGGACGTCGGCGGAAATGCCGCCGCCGGGGCCGCCGTGCAGGAACACCGCGGGCTTGGCGCCCGGCGTGCCGCACCGCTCGTAATAGACGCTGTGACCGTCGCCCACGTCGAGGATGCCGGCCTCATAGGGTTCAATCGGCGGGTAAAGGCTGCGCAGCGGTTCGGTCATGCTCTGTTTCTTGCAGTTGCCTGGCCGCGCCGTCCAGCGGCGTGCACATCGCACCGTCGAGTACCTTTCCCTGCGCGACGCGAGCGCCTATGTCCGGCCTCCCATGGCCCGACCCAGACCCGCCACCTTCGACAAGCGCAAGACCGTCGCCGAGAACCGGCGCGCACGCTTCGACTATTTCATCGAGACCACCTACGAGGCTGGCATCGCGCTCACCGGCACCGAGGTGAAGTCGCTGCGCTTCGGCGAAGGCTCGATCGCCGAGAGCTATGCCGAGGTGAAGGACGAGGAGGTCTGGCTGATCAACGCCAACATCCCCGAGTTCAGCCACGGCAACCGCTTCAACCATGAGCCCAAGCGGCCCCGCAAGCTGCTGCTCAACATGCGTGAGATCAACAAGATGCACGGCGCCGTCGCGCGCGAGGGCATGACGCTGGTCCCCCTGTCGGTCTACTTCAACGGGCAGGGCCGCGCGAAGGTCGAACTGGCCCTCGCCAAGGGCAAGAAGGCCCACGACAAGCGGGACACCATCAAGGAGCGCGACTGGAAGCGCGAGCAGCAGCGCCTGCTGCGCGACCGCGGCTGACGCGCTTGCGCGACAAGCAGCTCGGCGTCCGCATCTTGCGGTGGGCGGCGGCGAACATGCCGACGCGCGAGAGCATGGGCGAGAACCGCTGGCTTCGTCCGGTGGCGCATCGCGTGCTTGCCCCGGAACTCTGGCGATTCACCCGGCGCTCGGTGCCTCGTGGCGTCGCGCTCGGGATGGTGACCGGCATCCTGATCCCGATGGGCCAGATCCCGGCCTCCGCCGTGCTGGCGCTGCCGCTTCGGGCGAACATCCCGGCCGCGGCGCTCACCACCTTCTTCACCAATCCGATCACGACGCCGCCGCTGTGGGTCGCAGCCTATTGGGTCGGAGCCTGGCTGCTGCGGTTCAATGCACAGGTGCCCGGCCAACCGCTTGCCACCCATGCCCAGGTCGATGTCGGCTGGCTCGACTGGCTGCTGGTCGATGCGGGCCCCGCGACGCTCGTCGGCCTGCTGTTCTTCTCCCTGCTGGGCGCGCTGCTCGGCTATTTCGGCAGCGCGTTCGGGTGGCGGTTGTGGATCGGGCGCAAGTGGCGCCGCCGCCATCGCCGTTCCGCACGGCACGAGGATACGTCTTTGAATTGACGGGTGATCCCCGCCCACTAAGACAGCCGCATTCCACCCAGTGTGAAGGACTCACCATGCGGCGTTCGCTTCTGTTATCCTCTCTGCTCGCCGGCTCCGCGCTGCTCGGCGCGTGCGCCACCACTGGCGCCGCCGACCCCGCTGCCGTCGCCGAGCAGACGCAGGCCGTCGGCCAGGCTGCAACCGGCCCGGTCAGCGCCGCGGGCACTGCCAAGCCGCAGATCGGGACCTTCGGCTTCGACGAAGCCGGCATGGACCGCACGATCGCGCCAGGGGACGACTTCTACGGCTTTGCGAACGGCACCTGGGAAAAGACGACGCCGATCCCGGCCGACAAGTCCAACTTCGGCATGTTCACGGTGCTGGAGGATCTGTCCCGCAGCCGCACCCGCGAGATCCTGGACGGCGTGCGCGCCGACGCGAACTCCAAGATCGGCGTCGCCTATGCGACCTACCTCGACCAGGCTTCGATCGACGCCAAGGGTCTCGCCCCGATCCAGCCCTGGCTCGGCAAGATCAAGGCGCTGTCCGGCAAGGCCGGCTATGCCGCGCTCGCGGCCGAGGCTTCGGTCAACGGCATCGAGGGTCCGTTTGGCGGCTATGTCGGCCCGGACGACAAGCACCCGGACGTCTATGCGCTGAACCTCAGCCAGTCCGGCCTAGGCCTGCCGGACCGCGACTATTACCTCTCCACCGACGCCAAGATGGTCGAGACGCGCAACGCCTATGTCGCGCACGTCGCCAAGATGTTCACCCTGGCCGGCGAGCCCAATGCGCAGGCGCGCGCCTTGGCGATCCTGGCCTATGAGACCAGCATCGCCAAGGCGCACTGGACCCGGGTCGAAAGCCGCAACGCCGACAAGACCTACAACAAGCTGACGCTGGCGCAGCTTCAAAAGCAGGCGCCCGGTTTCGACTTCCCGACCTATTTCAAGGCGATGGGCGCGACTGTTGACACGGTGATCGTGGCGCAGCCGAGCGCGGTGGCAGGCATCGCCAAGGCGATTTCGGCCGCTCCGGTGTCGGTCCTCAAGGACCAGATGCTGGTGCGCTCGCTCGACCAATATGCCGGCGTCCTGCCGAAGGCGTTCGACCAGGAGAGCTTCGCCTTCTACGGCACCACGCTGTCGGGCACCCCGGAGCAGCAGCAGCGCTGGGAACGCGCGGTCGACTTCACCAGCGACGCGCTCGGGGACGAGGTCAGCCAGGTCTACGTCGCGAAGTATTTCCCGCCCGAGACCAAGGCTGCGGCCGATGCGCTGGTTCGCAACGTGACCGAGGCGATGGGCCGCCGGATCGACCAGCTCGAATGGATGGCGCCCGAAACGAAGCAGAAGGCGCGCGCCAAGCTCGCGGCCTTCACGCCCAAGATCGGCTATCCGGACAAGTGGAAGGATTATTCCGACCTCCAGATCCGCGCCGGTGATGCGCTCGGCAATGCGGTGCGGGCCGCCAATTGGGCACATGCCGACAACTTCTCCAAGCTGGGTCGCCCGATCCAGAAGTGGGAGTGGTACATGACCCCGATGACGGTGAACGCCTATGCGAACCCCGTCATGAACGAGATCGTGTTTCCGGCCGCGATCCTGCAGCCGCCGTTCTTCGATCCCAACGCCGATCCCGCGGTGAACTATGGCGGCATCGGCGCCGTCATCGGCCACGAGATCAGCCACCACTTCGACGACCAGGGCCGCAAGTACGACGCGAACGGCAGCCTCACCGACTGGTGGACGCCGCAGGACGTGAAGCGGTTCGAGGAACGCACTGCAGCGCTCGTCCGCCAGTACGACGCCTATGAGCCGCTGCCGGGCCTTCACGTGAAGGGCGCGCTGACGCTGGGCGAGAACATCGCCGACCTCGCCGGCCTGACCGTCGCGTGGGACGCCTATCAGCACGCGCTCGGCGGCAAGCCTGCCGGCGTCGTGGACGGCTATACCGGCGAGCAGCGCTTCTACCTCGGCTGGGCGCAGGTTTGGCGGCGCAGCTACCGCGAGGCGAACCTTCGCCAGCGGCTGCTGACAGACCCGCACTCCCCGTCGCAGCAGCGCGCCTGGGTCGTCCGCAACCTCGATCCCTGGTACGAGGGCTTCAAGCCGGCACCCGGCAGCAAGCTGTACCTGGCACCCGACGCGCGCGTCCGGATCTGGTGATCCCGCCCCGGCGCGCGCCACGCCACCCGTGGTGCGCGCCGGCCTGCGGCCAGCCCGCTTGACGGTGCCTGGAAGGGCGCCCAACACGCCGCGATGGCACGCGTTTCCACCGCCACCGACGGCCCGGCCAAGGTCGACCGTCTCCCGTTCTTCGTTGCGCTCGGCATCGGCCTCGTCGCGGCGCTCCTCGTCCTCAAGATGGTCGGGGAGCCCGTGCTTGCGGCCGGCTTCCTGGCCGCAGCGCTGATCGTCCCGGCGGCGCTGTTCGCCTGGTACCGGTTTTCCAGCGTGCCTCCGGTCGAGGCGCCACCTGCCGACTGGGCCCTTGCGCACGCCCTTGCCGAAGCGAGCGAGGAAGCGCTCGCCGTCACCGATCGCGCAGGGCAGTTGGTTTGCGCGAACGGGCGCTATGCCGAGCGGTTCGGCGGCTATCCGACCCCGCCAGGACTGCCGCTGGAGGAAGAGGGCGCGGCGCAGCTTGCAGCCGCCGGACGCGCGGCGTGGCGCGACGGTCGTGCCTCTGCCTGGATCCGCGCGGACGGCACCGTGCTGGAAGCCGCCATCGAGCGCGTCGGCGACGGGACGCTGGTGTGGCGCTTTTTCGGTGGCGGCCGCGCGACCGCTTCGGTGGAGGCGGAGCAGTGGCTGTCGGGCCCGCACGGCGATCGGCTCGGCGGGGCAGGCATCATGGCCGCACTGCTTGGCTCCGACGGCCGTATCCGTTCCGCCAACCGCGTCTTGCGCGCCCGAGCCCTCGGGCATGAAGAGGGCTCGATCGTCGGCCGCGACTTCGCCCGTTTCCTCACCACCGACGGCGAGGGGCGCATCCGCTTTGAACGCGAGGGCGCAGGCGGAAACCCGTTGCGGCTGCTCCAGGTGCCGTTCCTGCCCGACGAAGGGGCGCCGATGCTCGTCGTGCTGCTCGACGAGGAGGCGGCCGAGGCTGCCGCGCCGATCTCCGGCGGGGCGGCGGGGCATGTCCGGGCGCTGGTTTCGCTGCTTCCGGTCGGCATGGCCCTGATCGACCGCGACGGCCGCTTCCTGCACATGAACCACGCCTTCGCGCGCGCGACCGGCGTCAACACCAACGCGCCGCCGCTGTACCCGGGCGATCTCGTGGTACGCGAAGACAAGGGCGCGCTCGCCGACGCGATCCGCCGGTTTGCGGGCGGGGCGCAGCACGCCTCGGACATGGCGGTGCGGCTGATCAGCCACCCCGACGAGCCGATTGCGGTCACCATCGGCGGCGGGCGCGGGCTTGGGGACGCTGCGGTGCTGTTGACCCTCAAGGATACGGGCGAGGAGTCGCGCCTGAAACGCCAGGTCGCGCAGGCGACAAAGATGCAGGCCGTCGGCCAGTTGGCCGGCGGCGTTGCGCACGATTTCAACAACATATTGACCGCTATTATCGGCCATTGTGACCTGATGCTGATGCGCCATACCCCCGGCGACAGCGATTATGACGACATCCAGCAGATCCGCGCCAACTCCAACCGCGCAGCCAGCCTGACCCGCCAGCTGCTCGCCTTTTCGCGCCAGCAGACGCTTCGGCCGCAGGTGCTGCAGCTTCCCGACGTGATCTCCGAAGTGTCGAACCTGTTGAAGCGCCTGCTGGGAGAGGCGGTCGAGCTGGTGGTGCGGCACGGTCGCAACCTCGGTCCCGTGCGCGCGGATCCCGGCCAGCTCGAGCAGGTGGTGGTGAACCTGGCGGTCAACGCCCGCGACGCCATGGTCGCCAAGAACCCCAACGGCCGCGGCCGCCTCGTGATCGAGACGCTGGCGATCGGCGCGGCCGAGGTGCGGGCGATGGAGAACGAGGTGCTTCCGGTCGGCGACTACACCGCGGTGCGGATCACCGATACCGGCACGGGCATCGCACCGGACGTGCTGCCCAAGATCTTCGAACCCTTCTTCACCACCAAGGAAGTGGGCAAGGGCACCGGGCTCGGCCTCTCGACCGTCTACGGCATCATCAAGCAGTCGGGCGGCTATATCTTTGCCGACTCGCAGGTGGGGCAGGGGACCTCCTTCACCATCTATCTTCCCGTCCATTCGGCGCCGGCGATCGCTGCTCCGCCCGCGCCGGTGCTGCCGCGGCGGGAGCGCCCCAGCGACATCTGGGGCACCGGCACGATCCTGCTGGTGGAGGACGAGGACATGGTCCGCTCGGTCGCCGAGCGCGCGCTGACGCGCCAGGGGTACAAGGTGCTGACGGCGGAGAATGGCGAGGCGGCGCTGGAGCTCCTCGCCGACCATCCGCAGATCGACCTGCTCGTGTCCGACGTGGTGATGCCGGCGATGGACGGGCCGACCATGGCCCGGCACGTCCGGCGCATCTATCCCGACCTGCCGATCCTCTTCATGTCGGGCTATGCCGAGGAGCAGCTTCGCCGCTCGATCGATCTTGGCAACGTCGCGTTTCTGCCGAAACCCTTCTCCGTTCAGCAGCTTGGCGAAGCTGCTCGTGACGTTCTGGCAACGAAATGAGGCTTGGCGTTCGTGCCGTCATCTGCTTAGACGCGCGGGCATGACAGCTCCCCAGCGTATCCTCATCGTCGAGGACGAGCCCCTGATCGCGATGATGCTCGAGGATTTCCTCGATATCCTCGGCAAGTCCGTCGCCGGCACCGCCGATTGCGTCAGCGATGCGCTGTCCCGGATCGAGGAGGGCGGCATCGATGCCGCGATCCTCGACGTCAATCTGCGCGGCGGTGAGAAGAGCTGGCCGATCGCGGATGCGCTTGCCGCTGCCGGCATTCCGTTCGTGCTTGCCACCGGTGGGTCCGGCGACGCGGTGGAGCCCACGCACCGCGACCGTCCGGTGTTGCCCAAGCCGTTCACCATGGATGGCGTGGAGAAGGCGCTTACCGAACTCGGCTGAGCGCCGTTCTGTTTCTCCAGTTGTTGTACGTCCGGGGCGCTCCATCCGCGGGAGTGATGCGGCGTGTCCGTCTCATGTAGTTCGCCTCTTGTTCTCACGGAACAAATCGAATACATGGCGAACAACGCGTTGAACGGCTCGCGCGGTTGCTCTAGCGATGGAGGCCACGAATGGCGGCAAACCTCAAGGTGATCGACAGCAAGATGGCAGCGACCAACGACAAGGCTGCGGGCGAGCGGCAGAAGGCGCTCGATGCGGCGCTCGCGCAGATCGACCGCGCGTTCGGCAAGGGTTCGGCGATGAAGCTGGGCCAGAAGGAAGCCATGCAGGTCGAGGCGATCTCGACCGGTTCGCTCGGCCTCGACATCGCGCTCGGCGTCGGCGGCCTGCCGCGCGGCCGCGTGATCGAGGTCTATGGTCCGGAAAGCTCGGGCAAGACCACGCTCGCGCTCCACGTGATTGCAGAGGCGCAGAAGAACGGCGGCACCGCCGCGTTCGTGGACGCCGAGCACGCGCTCGATCCCGTTTATGCCAAGAAGCTGGGCGTCAACATCGACGAACTGATCGTGTCCCAGCCCGACACCGGCGAGCAGGCGCTGGAGATCACCGACACGCTGGTGCGTTCCAACGCCATCGACGTGCTGGTGGTGGACTCGGTCGCGGCGCTGGTGCCGCGGGCGGAGATCGAGGGTGAGATGGGCGACAGCCACGTCGGCCTCCAGGCCCGCCTGATGTCGCAATCCTTGCGCAAGCTCACTGGCTCGATCAGCCGCTCGCGCTGCATGGTGATCTTCATCAACCAGTTGCGCATGAAGATCGGCGTGATGTACGGCAATCCGGAGACGACGACGGGCGGCAACGCGCTCAAGTTCTACGCCTCGGTCCGCCTGGACATCCGCCGCACCGGCCAGATCAAGGACCGCGAGGACATCATCGGCAACTCGACGCGGGTGAAGGTCGTCAAGAACAAGGTCGCCCCGCCGTTCAAGCAGGTCGAGTTCGACATCATGTACGGGGAGGGCATCTCCAAGATCGGCGAGATCCTCGACCTGGGCGTGAAGGCCGGGCTGGTGGAAAAGGCAGGCGCCTGGTTCAGCTACGACTCGGTCCGCATCGGGCAGGGTCGCGAGAACGCCAAGACCTTCCTCAAGGAGAATGACGAACTCCGCGACCGCCTGGAGCGCGCGATCCGTGCGCGTACGGAAAAGGTCGCCGAGGAAATGATGACCGGCCCCGATGCCGAGGACGGCGACGACGATCTCTGATCGCCCGCTGATGCCCTGAGAAAAGGCCCGCTGGCTTCCCGCCGGCGGGCCTTTTTTATGGCTACACTCGGCCGCGGCCAGGATCTTCTCGTTGCCGGATGCTCGAGGGACTCCCTTGCCAGCGTGACTTCACGCCGAAGTAGGAGAGTTCACCTACTTCGTACCCCGGCGGAGGCCGGGGCCCAGCTGCGATGGCTGCCGAACGTCAGCGTAGCCCTTCGCCTCACGGCGCCAGGTTGTGCGCGCCGTACCGCACGGAGCACCGCGAGCCGCCGCATCGTACGCTCGACGCCGCCCGCCCTCCAAACTCCAGACGCGCCGCGACTTCCCTCGCGCAGGCGCCCCGGCAGATCAGGGCGCTCGCTGTGTCAGTCGCTCATCTTGACCGGCTGGATCAGCCCGGACGCATCATAGCGGATCTGCTGGATCGCCACCCGGCGTTCCCCGACGTAGGGGCCGTTACCGGTTTGCCCCTCCCAACGGTGGTAGACGATCAGCCACTCACCCGTTTTCGGATCCCGCACGAAACTGTGGTGCCCAGGGCCCTTGTACTTGGCATCGGCCGTCAGGATCGCGCCGCGATACTGCCAGGGCCCGGTCGGCGAGGATGCGGTCGCATAATGGACGGAATAGTCCGAGCGGTTCCACCGACCGTGGCTGTATGAAAGATAGTAGACGCCGTTCCGCTCGTGCACGAACGCGCCCTCGGTGAAGTGCGGCGGCTGCTCGACGGGGACCTCGCGCGCGATCGTCACCATGTCCGGGGCGAGGTCGAACACCCGCAGCTTCGCGCCGGCACTGCCCCCCGCGTAGAGCAGTCGGCGTCCGGATCTCGGATCGATGAAAACGGTCGGGTCAATCGCTTCGAAGCCGTCGCCGCCCGTCAGCAGCGGCTTGCCGCTGTCAGTGCAGGGGCCGGCAGGGCTGGAGCAGACGGCCACGCCCAGCCGGCTCGGCGTCGGATTCTGCGGGCCGATCGAATAGTAGAAATAGTATCGGCCGCGATCGACGACCATGTCCGGCGCCCAGAGGTAGTGCACCGGCGCGCCGTCCGCCTTGGTCCAGCGAATGTCCCTCAGCCGCAGCAAGGGGTGCTTCTTCCAGTTCCGCCGGTCCGCCGTGGACCAGGCCTGAAGGCCGTCTCCGCCAGTGGGATAGATCCACATCTTGCCCTCCGCCACCATGGCCGAGGGGTCGGCCCCCGCAAAGACCGACGGAACGTCCTGGGCCACACCCGCAGTGGCTGAGAGGAGCAGGGCGGTCGCGGCGCCTGCAAGCGCGCTACGACGATGGTGGGAAAGCATCCTGTACGTCATCCGCCCACTCTGCCGGTGCAGCCGCGGGAAGCGCAAGGGTGCCCGAGCCGGCCGCCAGCCTCAGTTCGGCCCTTGCCCGGGCTCGCCTGCGGAAAGCGATGGCGCCTGCGGCGGCACGGGGCTGCTCGCCGCCTCGACCGCTTCGTCGTACCAGCCCGCCAGATCGACCTTCATCTGGTGCAGCGCTTCCGGGTTCACATAGCTCATGTGCCCGGCGGGATAGTAGCGGAACGAGAGGTTCCCCTGCTGCGACCGCTCCAGCATCATGTGCCCCAGGTCGTTTTCGGTCCCGAAGAACGGCGTTGCCATGTCGTAGTACCCGTTCAGCGACAGCACTTTCAGATACGGGTTCGCGCGCATCGCCGCGCCCAGGTCCAGCGCCGTGTTGGGGTTGTTCTGCGCGCCAAAGCCGCGTCCCGGGGCCTTGTGCTGCCAGTTCCACGTCCAGCCGGCGGCCTCTCGGGCGCTCAGCCGGTAGGGCATCTCCGTCTTGTAGCCGAGCGTATGGGTCACGTAATCGTGGAAGGTCGCGATGAACGCGCCGCTGATCGCGTCCGATGAGGCATCGGTTTCCGGCCGTTCGCCGGCCGCGTCCGGATCAATCCCGGTGTAGCGGGAGTCGAACCGGCCGATGGTCTGCCGCCGGTCGCGCAGCAACTCCTTCTGGAAGCGCGCGAGGTCGACGCGGAGGTTTGCCTGCTTGATGAACGCTGGCGAGAGTCCGATCAGCTGGCTCATCTGCTCGGCGATCGCGTTTTCTTCCGCGGGCGAGATGGTCTGCCCCTTCGCAAGCGCCGCGGCATAGGGCCCGACCGCAAAGGCGCGTGCCTGGGCGACGGCCGTTGCCACGTCGGCGGGCGGGTTCGGCAGCTTGCGGTGGTACCAGGCGGTCGCTGCAAAGCTCGGAAGATAGTTCAGGTACAGCTGGTCGAGTCCCGGCTGGCGATAGCCGTAGTTCATGATCGAGGAGAGCAGCACCACGCCGTTCAGCGCCATGCCCCGGTCCTGGAGCTGATAGGCGAGCGTCCCCGACCGCAACGTGCCGTAGCTTTCGCCGAACAGGAACTTGGGGCTGTTCCAGCGTCCGCTCTTCGTCACGTAGCGCAGGATCGCCTTGGCGAACACGTCGGCGTCCTCGTCGACACCGTAGAAAGCCTCGGGCTTCGCGTCGCCGAGCGGCCGCGAATAGCCCGCGCCGATCGCGTCCAGGAACACCATGTCCGTCTTGTCGAGCAGCGTCTCGCCATTCGGTCCGAAATCATAAGGTGCCGGCTTGATGAACTCGGGGTTGGTGGTCTTCAGGCGGACGGGCGCGAAGGAGCCCATGTGCAGCCAGAAGGTCGGGCTGCCGGGACCGCCGTTGTAGAAGAAAGTGATCGGGCGCTTGGTGCCGGGCTTGGTGCCGTCGAGCGTGTAGGCGGTGTAGAACATGCTCGCTGTCGGCTTGCCCTCGATGTCGCGCACGGTGAGCGTGCCCGCGATCGCCGTATAGCCGAGCGACCGGCCGCCGACCGTCACCCGGCCCTTGGATCGTGCTTCCTGCTCCTCGACTGGTGGAATGGCCCAGCCTGCCTCGGCCTGCTCCTTCATCTTGTCCTTGTGATCCTCGGCCCCCGCGCGCCCGCGCTCCACTTTGGGCTCTGCAGCCCCCTGGGCAGTCGCTGCGGCAGAAGAGCAAAGCAGCAGGGCGACGAGAAACCTGACACCGATCGACATTCACAAACCCCCAGAAGAAAACATGAATTCGGCACCGGCGCCCAGCCGCCCGCACGAGGCTGGCCGCACCATCGGCAGGGTCAGTTCACCCGCCGCACCCGCATGGCAGGCTGGCCCGCCACATTCGCCAGATAGCTGCCCATTGCCGCCCGGCGGATCGCGATCGCCATTCCCGGCTTCGGGTCGCGCGCCAAGGTGCGTCCGTCGATCTGCTGCCAGCGCGCGCCATCGGCGAGCACCATGACCCACTTCCCGTCCGGCGTCGTGCTGACACCTTTGATGCTGGTATCTATGCGGGTGGGCGGAGGGGGCGCCTGTTCCTGCTCGCGCACGGCGATCGCCGGGGCGGAAGCGCTGCGCCCGAATTGCGCCGCCTGCGCCTCCGCGATCCGGGTCCGAGTCGCCACCACCAGATCCCCCTTGTTCAGCAACACCTCCACCTCTGCGGTGCGGGCGTCGAGGCAGCGCAGTCGCGCCGCCGCGTCGGTGATCGTGCGGCATTGGAGCAGGGCCTGCAGGGGCTCGGCCCGACCCGGGTCGGCCTGGCGGGCGAGGGCAGTGGGGGAGGTGAGCACAAGTCCCAGCCCGAACGCCATTCCCAAAGCCGTATGTGCGGAAGCCATACTTCGATCCCCCGACGCACGCCAGTGGCGACGCGCTGTTCCTGAACGTTGCATTTATGCGACAGTGTCGCGCCATTTTCTTTCATCGTGAAAGCAGTCTTGCAACTATTTTTGTGCAGTGCATCGTAGGCGGACGAACAAAAGTTCGAGAGGCATGATCCTGAAAGATTCGAGCCCGTCTGGCTCGGGGGCAACAGAAGGGGAACTGCATGAATCGCAATCGTGGACGCCGCCTGGCGCTGCGCGCCGGCGCCGCACCTTTGGTATTGATCGCCGCTACACTCGGCTTTCCTGCTTTCGCGCAGGATGCGCCTCAGGAAAGCACCTCAACCTCGCAGAATGTCGGCATCAGCGCCGTACCGACCGGCAGCGGCGAGCCGAACCAGAGTGTTGACGAAAACCAGGGTACGATCGTTGTTACGGGATCGCGTATTGCACGCCGCGATCTGACTTCCGACAGCCCGCTCGCAGTCGTTTCCCAGGAAGAGTTCAAGCTTTCCGGCGCAGTGAACGTCGAAAGCGTAATGAACACGCTGCCGCAGGTCATTCCCGGATCGACCGGATTCTCGAACAACCCTGGTGGCGGCGTCGCGACGCTGAACCTGCGCGGTCTCGGCTCCAACCGGAACCTGGTGCTGGTCAACGGCCGGCGCTACATGTTCTATGACACCTCGCAGGTGGTCGATCTCAACACGATCCCGGCGTTTCTGATTGACGGCGTCGACGTCGTCACTGGCGGCGCCTCGGCCGTGTATGGCTCGGACGCGATTGCGGGCGTGGTCAACTTCCGCCTCCGCAACGACATCAACGGCGTTGAAGCCGGCAGCCAGTACAGCATCACCGGCGAAGGCGATGGCCGTCGTTGGGACACCTACCTCGCGATGGGCACCGACTTCGACGAGGGTCGCGGCCACATCACGGCTTATGGTGAGTATTACCAGCGCGGCGCGATCTTCCAGGGAGCACGCGACTTCTCGGCTGTTGCCCTGGGCGACGACGGCACCAGCCTGGTGCCGCTGGGCAGCCCGTCGGTCCCGAACGGCCGCTTCTACGTGAACCCGTCGACGGTCTGCGTGGGTGGCACCGGCGCGACCTGCGCCGGCGGCACGAACTTCACCCGCGGCGCGGGTTCGCTGTCGGCGAACGGTACGCTTGGTCAATATTACACCGGCCCGAACACTTCGCGCCCGTTCACGACCGACGACTACTACAACTACGCGCCGGACAACCTGCTCCAGGTTCCGCAAGAACGCTGGATGCTGGGCGCCTACGCCAACTACGAGGTGAACGAGTGGTTCAACCCGTATCTGGAGGTGTCGTTCGTCAACAACCGCGTTCAGAACGAGCTGGCGGCGACGCCGATCAGCGGCACGTTCGGCATTGCGCTGGACAACCCGTTCCTCTCGGCGGCGGATGCCTCGTCGCTGGCTGCCATCGATGCGCAGGAAGCTGCCATCGACGCAGCGCTGATCGCGGCCGGCGGCACGGCGCGCTACGGCAACCCGGGCGTGGTCAACGTCGCGCTCGCGTCGCGCACCAACGCGGTTTCCTCGCGTCAGGCGCTCGACGATCGCAACGCGTTCCGCGTGCTGATCGGCACCACGGGCGCGGTGACCGGCGACATCAAGTATGACGCCTATTACAGCTACGCCCGTACCCGGAACTCGAACATCCAGTACGGCAACATCTCGCGCTCCGCATTTGCGGCCGAACTGCTGGCGAACCGCCTCAACATCTTCGGCCCGGGCCTGATCTCGGCCGAGGAGATCGCCGCGATCTCGATCACGACGCAGAACACGGATATTTCCGAGCTGCAGGTGGCGCAGGCATCCATCTCGGGTTCGCTGTTCGATTTCGGTCTGGGTGGCGGCGACGTCGGCTTCGCACTGGGCGCCGAATATCGCTCGGTGGAAAGCCAGTTCATCCCCGATCAGGCGCTGTCCTCGGGCGATGTCGTGGGCTTCAACGGCGGTGATCCGACCGCCGGCGGCTACAACGTCAAGGAAGTGTTCGGCGAACTTCGGGTTCCGCTGCTGGGCGGCATGCCGTTCGCAGAGCGTCTCGAACTGAACGGCGCGTTCCGCTATTCGGATTATTCGCTGGGCGGCGTCGGTGGCGTCTGGACCTACACGGGCGGTGCGCAGTGGGCGCCGATCCGGGACATCACCTTCCGGGGCCAGTATTCGCGGGCGGTGCGTGCGCCGAACGTGGCCGAGCTCTTCGGCGGCCTGTCGAACGGCTTTCCGGGCGCGACCGATCCGTGCGCAACGCCGGGTGCGCAGAACGACGCCGGGCTCGTCGCCATCTGCACCGCCACCGGCGTTCCCGCCGGTGCGGTGGGCTCCGGCACGTCGCTGCAGCCTGCTAGCCAGATCGAGGGCGTGTTCGGCGGTAACCCGAACCTTCAGGAAGAAGTCAGCGATACCTACACCGCTGGCGTCATCCTGGCGCCCCGCTTCCTGCCGGGCTTCCACCTGACTGCCGACTATTTCCACATCAAGGTCGACAATGTCGTCACCTCGCTGGGCGGCGGCGTCGGCGGCATCCTGAACCTTTGCTATAACGTCTTCCGAGACGTGAACAGCATCTACTGCCAGGCGATCGCCCGCAACGAGGACGGCACGATCCAGAATCCGAGCTTCGTCACGGCGGTGAATGCCAACGCGGCGAGCCTCAAGACTTCGGGTATCGACCTTTCGGCGGACTACACCCAGACGCTGGGCTTCGGTCTGTTCGGGGCCGAGAGCAAGCTCAACGCCTTTTTCCAGGGTACCTGGACGGAGAAGAACGAGTTCGCTCCGGTGGTCGGCGAGGCGCCCTATACCTGCGCCGGCTACTTCGGTGCCAACTACTGCGGCACCCCGCAGTCGAAGTACAAGTGGTCGTCGCGCCTGTCGCTCATCGATGGGCCGATGACCGCCAGCCTGCGTTGGCGGTACCTGTCCAGCGTCAAGGCGGACTCGATCGCCAACGCGGACGTCGATCCGGCAGAGCTGGCCGTGCCGAAGCTCAAGGCGAAGAACTACATCGACCTCGCCTTCTCGTTCGACCTGACCGACACCTACAACTTCAGCTTCGGTGTCAACAACGTCGGCAATGTGAAGCCGCAGCTGATCGGCGACGATCAGGAACAGGCGAACACCTATCCGGGCGTCTATGACGTGCTGGGTCGCGACTTCTACGCGGCGGTTCGCTTCCGCTTCTGACGCGCTCGCGCGACCAAGCAGAACGGTGTGGCCCGGGGGAAACCTCGGGCCATTTCCTTGTCCGGCTTAGAAGAACACGTCGAAGGCCACGGTCAGCCGCTCTCCGCTGGAGAAGGGTCGGGTGCCGTGGAACAGATTGCTCGGGAACAGCACCAATTGTCCCGGCTGCGGCTCGAACTGGGCGAGCGGCCCCAGCGGAAGGTTCGCCGCGTCCGGCGGGCGCCCGATCTCCAGCCACCCCTCGCGTGCGGCGCGATCGAGATCGACCGGGACACTCACATACAAGGCGGAGCTCAGCACCCCGCGCGGATGGATGTGGCTGACGTGAAAGCCCGCACCGCGCAATCGTACCGACCAGGATCCGGCCAAACGGGGAGAAGTCTCCCGGTGGCGGAGCAGCGGATGGCGCGGATCTGCCGGGGGAAGTGCGGCCATATGGGCCGTGATCGCCTCCAGCAACAGCGCCTTCAGCCGGCGTAGCTGCGGCTCGGTCCGGGCAAGCAGACGCCCGCGCGTCTGGGTCCCGCCGCGCAGCGACTGCCCCACCGGGTGCGCCCGGCTTCGATGCAGGTCCCGCAAGAGGTCCGCCAGTTGCGCCAGCTCGGCCACGTCAATGGCGAGCTGCCGGGGTGCGTATAGGCCGGGCTGCCCGCTCAGCCATTGGTGGCGCGGGTCGTCCAGTAGCCGCCATGCCAGATCCAGGAAGGCCCAGCCTGCCACGCTTGCGCCATCCGCCGCGACATGTCGCTCCAGCAGCCGCGCGGCGAGCTGCGCGTCTCCCTGCGTCAATGCGCACCGCGCCCGCGGCATCAGCGTCTCTTCGGCGTCCGGCAGGGCATCAAGCACGCGGTGCGCCCGATCCAGATCGCGCGCCTCGATCGCCAGATCGGCTTCCTCCAGCAGCCATTCCGGACGCTGCCCAAGCGTGCTTCGCGCCGCCTCCAGCGCTGCCAGCGCCTCCATGTGCCGGCCCGCGCGATGCAGCAGGCGCCAGCGGGACTGGTGCAGCGCGATGCTCTCCGGAACCCGCGCGAGCGCCGCCTCGTGGCTTTCGGTCAGGCGATCGGCGAGGCCGGCTTCGGAACGCATGCGGGCAAGCTCCTCATGCGCTTCCACCCACTCGGGCACCCGGATCACAGCGTCCTCCAGCAACGCCATCCCGCCCGGATCGCCATCCGCCTCCAGCGCATTGGCCAGTCCCAGCAGCACGTCCGGCCCGGCCGCACCCGCCGTCGCGCAGTGACGAAACCGCGCCGCCGCATCCGCCTCCCCGCGTTCCAGGGCGACACGCGCGCGCCCTCGTAAGGCGGTCGGCCGCGCCGGCTCGAGCGACAGCGCCTGGTCGAATGCCGCCGCGGCTTCGTCGAGCCGGTCGTGGTCGCGCAGGATGGTGCCGCGGATGCTGTGCGCGTTCGCCGCCCGCGGGTCCAAGGCCAGCGCCGCATCCACATCGGCCAGCGCTTCGTCCAGCTGCTGAAGTTGCTGTCGAAGCACGGCGCGGTTCACCAGCGCGTCGATGCGCGCCTTTCCAGAGCCTCCTGCGGCAACCGAATAATGCCGAAGCGCCGCCTCGACATCGCCCGCGTGCGCACAGAAGTTCGCGTAATTGTTGTTGATCTGCCCGTCCTGCGGCGCGCGCGCCAGCGCCTGGCGAAAGAAGTCGCTGGCATCCGCAAGTCGGTCTTGCCGCCGCGCGATGAGCGCCATCAGATGAAAGGCTGCCGCCGGTGCGCTCTCCTGCGCGATCACCGGTTCCAGTTCAGCGCGCGCGCCGTTCAGATCGCCTGTCCGAAATGCCGATTCAGCGCGCGCAAGTCGCTGGAGAAGTCTGCTGTCCATGGCGCATGGTTTAAGCTTTGCTCCCGCCTGTCCAGCAGGACTTCGTCCGCGAACGAACACAAGCGCTTGAATGTTCGGCTCCGACCCCGGAAGGTGGCGGCATGCCCAACGAGCCCCTGCCGCTGTTCGATCTCAACCCCGCGCAAGATGTCGCGGCACTTGCACGGGAGTTTGCCGGAACCGGCCGCCTGCAGGTGCGCAACCTGCTCACCCCTCGCTCAGCCGATGTGCTCGCCGACGTGATCCAGCGGCAGACGCCGTACGGTTTGGCCTATCGCGAGCCGGGATCGGCGCCGAAGTCGGTCCGCGCGGATGCGGTGCGTGCCATGCCGCGGACCGAGCACGGGCGCCTGTGGCAGTCGATCGGCGCCGGGGTGGGGCAGGGGGACTATGGCTTCATCTACGGCCAGTATCCGATGCTGGACGCCTATCTGGGTAAATGGGCGCCGGGGCATCCGCTGGAACTGGTCCTCGAATATATCAACACGCCCGAGTTCCTCGGTTTCGTGCGGGCGATCACCGGCATGCCGTCGCTCATCAAGGCGGATGCGCAGGCGACGCTCTTCGCGCCCAACAACTTCCTCGCGATGCACGACGACCGCGGCACCGGCGAGGAGGGACGGCAGGTCGCCTATGTCCTCAGCCTCGCCCGGGAATGGCGCCCCGACTGGGGCGGCTATCTGCTGTTCTACGACGATGACGACGACGTGATCGCGGGCATGAAACCCCGCTTCAACTGCTTGAACCTCTTCCGCGTGCCGCAGCGGCACAACGTCAGCTACGTGCCTCCCTTCGCCCCGGTGGGCCGCTATGCGATCACCGGCTGGTTCCGGGATCGGTGAGCGTGCTCGAAGGACTCCAGCTCAACCCGGCGCTCGATTGGGAGGCACTCGCGGCAGAGTTTGCCGCGCGCGGGCGCATCCGGATCCACGGCTTCCTCGCCGATCCGGTGCCGGCGTTGCTCCACGCAGAGTTGCGCCGGCGCGAGGACTGGCGCCAGCTGGTCAACAGCGGCGACAAGCTGTTCGAGCTCGATCGGGCCACCCGCGCCGCCATGTCTGCCGAGCAGATGCAGGCACTGGAGGCGGCGGTACAGGCCGGCGCCCGGTCTGGCTTCCAGTACCGCTACGAGACGCTTCGCCTGATAGACGGCGATGGCGGCGGCAATGCGGGCGATCCGGAGCTTTCCGCCTTCACCCGCTGGATGTCGGGCGGGGCCGCGCGCTACCGTCTTCGCCAGCTCACCGGCTCGGAGGCGATCGACTTCGCGGACGGGCAGGCGACCGCCTATGCGCCAGGAGATTTCCTGACCGGACATACGGACGAGGTATCCGGCAAGCACCGGCATGCCGCCTATGTCTTCGGCCTCACGCCGCAATGGCGGACCGAGTGGGGCGGGCTGCTGCTCTTCCACGAGGAACGCGGCGCGGTCACCGGCATGTCCCCGGGGTTCAACACGCTGGATGTCTTCGCCGTTCCGCAGCTGCACAGCGTCTCCCGCGTCGCACCGGAGGCTGCGTACCGCCGCTATGCGATCACCGGCTGGCTGCGTTCCCGTCCGCCGCGCGCCTGACCTTCGTCCACTCCAGAAAAACGGGAAGCCTCTCCATGCGCCTTCTTGCCTCTGCCATCCTGCTGTCGTTCGTTCCGCTCGCGCCAGCGCCCGCGTTTGCCCAGGCGAGCGTGAGCACCGGCGCTGCCGACGCTCGACTGCAGAAGCTCTACGAAAAGGAGTGGGCATGGCGGCAGAATGAATTTGCCCGCGTTGCAGAGGACGACAGCTGGAGCGCGAGCGGCGACCACCTGCCCCACGTCGATGCCGCCACCCAGCAACGCCGGCTCACCTATTGGCAGGGGATCGCCCGGGAACTCGATGCGATTTCCGCGGCGGAGCTTTCGCCGGAGGAGCGGATCAACGCTGCGGTCTTCCGCACGACGCTGGAGGCGAACATCGCCAACCAGAAGTTCCGCCACTGGGAAATGCCGCTCAACGCGGACAGCAATTTCTGGTCCGGCCTGGCTGCGCGCCAGCCCTATGCCCGTGCAGAGCAGTACCGGCGCTATCTCGGCCGCATGCGCGACGTCCCGCGCTACTTCGACGAGCAGATCGCCAACATGCGGGCGGGCCTGAAGCGTGGCTTCAGCGTGCCGCGGGTGACGCTCGCCGGCCGCGATTCCTCGATCGCCGCCTATGCGGTGGCAGGGGTGGAGAAGAACCCCTTCTACGCGCCGTTCGCGACGATGCCGTCGAGCATTCCGGCGGCCGAGCAGGCAAAGCTGCGCGAAGAAGCGCGCGCGCTGATCGCCGGCCAGGTGGCGCCCGCCTATGATCGGCTGCTGCGCTTCTTCCGAAGCGAGTATCTGCCGAAAACCCGCACCACGCTGGCGGCAGAGGCGATGCCGGACGGCAAGTCCTTCTACCAGGCGCAGATCCGTGAATATACGACGCTGGACCTCACCGCCGAGCAGATCCATGCGCTGGGGCTGAAGGAAGTCGCGCGGATCAGCGCGGAGATGGAGAAGACCGAGGCGGCGGCCGGCTTCCAGGGAAGCATGGCCGAATTCCTGAAGTTCCTGCGCACCGACCCGCAGTTCTACGCACGCACGCCGGACGAGCTGCTCGGCGTGTCCGCCTATGCCGCGAAGCGGGTCGACGGCCAGCTGAAGAACACCATCGGCCGCTTGCCGCGCTACCGCTTCACCATCGTGCCGGTGCCCGACGCGATCGCGCCCTTCTACACCGCCGGTCGCGGCGGGCTGGAGGCGTGTTCGATGAACACCTACGACCTGCCGTCGCGCCCCCTCTACCAGATCCCGGCGCTGACGCTGCACGAATGCAATCCCGGGCACAGCCTGCAGGCGGCGATCTCGCTGGAGGGACCGGACCGCCCCGCCTTTCGCCGCCAGACCTATTTCTCCGGCTATGGCGAAGGCTGGGGGCTTTACACCGAATGGCTCGGCACCGTGATGGGCATCTACCGCACGCCCTATGAGGACTTCGGCCGGCTTTCCTACGAGATGTGGCGCGCGTGCCGCCTGGTGATCGATACCGGCGTCCACCACCAGGGCTGGAGCCGAGAGCAGGCGATCGCCTATCTCGCGCAGCATACCGCCCTGTCGCAGCACGAGATCGAGACCGAGGTCGATCGCTACATCAGCTGGCCGGGCCAGGCGCTCGCCTACAAGCTTGGCGAGATGACGCTGCGCCGCAAGCGCGCCGACGCCGAGCGGCAGCTCGGCACCGCGTTCGACCAGCGCTGGTTCCACGACGTGGTGCTGGGGCTCGGCTCCGTGCCGCTGCCGGTGCTGGAGCAGGAGATCGACCGCTGGATCCAGGGTGGCGGCAAGAACCCGAACGCGCCCGACGCCTAGCCCGCCAGTGCCTCCCGCTCGGTGGCGAGGTGGGCGAGGAACTGGTCGGTGCACGCCGACCACCCGTAGCGCCGGCCTTCGGCTGCGCAGGCGTCGCGGTCTGCGGTGAGCGCGATGCGGATCGCGCTTGCCAGGTCCCGGTCCACCGCACCGATCCGCCGGCCACCCAGACCGCGGCCCTCCGGCCCCAGGATGTCGATCGGCCCTTCGACCGGGAACGCGGCGACCGGCGTGCCGCAGGCCAGCGCCTCGATCATCACGAGGCCGAACGTGTCGGTGCGGCTGGGGAAGACCAGCACGTCGGCCGCACGATAGGCTTCCGCAAGCGCCGCCCCGTGCAGCGTGCCGAGGAAGCGTGCTTCCGGATAGCGGGCCGCCAGCATCGGCCGCGCCGGACCATCACCGACCACCAGCTTGGTTCCCGGAAGGTCGAGCGCCAGGAAAGCCTCCAGGTTCTTCTCCACGGCGACACGCCCGACATGCAGCATCACGGGTCCGGTCGTGCGGCGCAGCGCCGATCGGGGGGCGCCAGGGCGGAAGATCGCCGGGTCCACGCCGCGGGACCACGGCTTGGTATGGCGAATCCCTTGCGCCGCAAGCCGCGCGGACACGGATGGGGTGGCGGTCAGCACGGCGCTGGAGGGCTGGTGGAACCGCCGGAATGCGGGCCACAAGCATCGCGCCGGCAGATGCGTCCGCAGCGCCAGATAGTCGGGGAAGTTGGTGTGGAACGAGGTGGTGAAGCGCTGGCCGCGATCGAGGCACCAGCGCCGCGCCCCCCAGCCGAGCGGCCCCTCGGTGGCGATGTGCACCGCCTGGGGCCGGAACTGCTCCAGCCGGTGCGCCACTGCCCAGGACTGGCCAAATGCCAGGCGGATCTCGCGATAGCCGGGGCACGCCCAAGTGACGAACCCGTCCGGGGTCACGGTCTCCACGGTATGACCGCGTCGGCGCAATTCGTCGATCGTCGCGGCGAGAGTGCGGACGACGCCGTTCACCTGCGGGGCCCAGGCGTCGGTGACGATCGCGATCCTCATGCCTCGACCGCCACGCCGGCGCAGGCCGCGGCAGCGACTGCCGCCTCGGCATGCCAGTCGATCAACTCCATACGGCCATCGGCGTGCTCCACCAGCGCGGTGCAGCTCTCCACCCAGTCGCCGTCGTTGTAATAGGTCACGTCGCCGATCCGACGGATCTCCGCGGTGTGAATATGCCCGCAAACCACCCCGTCGACCCCGCGTTCGGCGGCGGCATGGGCGACCGTTTCCTCGAAGCGGGAGATGAAGCTCACCGCATTCTTCACCCGGTTCTTGGCGTAGGCGGAGAGCGACCAATAGGGCAGGCCCATCCGCCTGCGGCCTGCGTTCCACAGCCGGTTCGCCTTCAGCAGCAGCGTGTAGGCATGGTCCCCAAGGAAGGCGAGCCAGCGCGCGTAGAGCACCACGCCATCGAACTGGTCACCGTGCAGCACCAGCAGGCGGCGGCCATCCGCGGTGGTGTGGATGTCCTCGTCCAGCAGTTCGACGCCGCCGAACTCCAGCCCGACATAGTCGCGGAAAGCCTCGTCGTGGTTGCCCGGCAGGTAGACGACGCGCGTGCCGCGCCGGGCGAACTTCAGGATGGTGCGGACCACGTCATTGTGGCTGGCCGGCCAGTACCAGCCTTTGCGGATCTGCCAGCCGTCCACGATGTCGCCGACCAGGTAGAGCGTCTCGCACTCGACGGAGCGCAGGAACTCCACCAGCGCGCGGGCGCTGCTGCCGGGCGTGCCCAGATGGACGTCGGACACGAACACCGTCCGAAACGCCCGCCGCGGTGCCTCGGGTGCGTAGGACTCGGGTTCGGCGATCCAGGCGGGAAGGGTCTTGAGGGCGGGGGCGAGTGCGGTGCGCGGCATGTGCGAACTCCCATCGTCGGGCCGAGGGGAGCTTTAGGGCAGACAGGCTACAGGCGCTTTGCAATCGGGTGACGCCGCTGTCATCGCCCGGTCACCTGCGTGTCACGGATGAAGTCAGCGCACGTGCCGCCGGGCCTGGATGCGAAAGGCGAGGTGCAGGACCGCAGCGGTCGCGCCCAACGTGCAGGCTCCCAGCCAGACGATCAGGCCATAGCCCCAGCCGAACGCCAGTACCGCCAGTGCGGTGCCGAGCGCGATGCCGGCCCAGCCGGCGATCCGCAGGCGCCGGCTCGCTTGGCGCGGCAGCATGCGGTGCAGCAGGGGTCCCTGGTGGCGCGGCAGGCCGTGCATCAGGGCGCTGAAGCTCAGCGCCGCGACCAGGAGGAGCAGCAGGTGGATCATGCGAGTGCGAGCTCCTTTGCGCGCGGCGTGCGAAGGCCGGTCGCCTTGGATGCGTTGCGGTGGACCTTGCGTGCGCTCCAGCCGAGTGCCGCTGCGATGGCCAGCATCACCAGGTCGAAGCTCGGGAACAGCCAGTCGCCAGCGGCGATGCTCGTGATCGGATTGCGCGACGTGGTGACGGCGTTGACCACGGGAATTGCGGCATAAAGCGCCGCGCCGGCCGTCAGCACCTCTACCCAGGCGCGGCGGGCGGGGCGGGCGATCGCCCATACGAGCGACGCGCCCCAGACGATGAACATCCAGTGGATCTCCCACTCCGCACGACCGTCCATCTGCACCGGCAGCAGGCGGTTCGCGAGGAAATAGGTCGCGATGCCGGCCATCAGCCCGCCGATCGCGGCGATATTCAGGCGTTCCACCAGGCGGAAGCCGAAATGCGGTCGGGCAGGGTTCGGCAGCTTCGCCCGCCGCTTCACCGTCCACAGCACCAGGCCGCTACCGACCATGATTGTGCCGCCCACGCCGGAGAGGAAATAGAACCAGCGGAGCGCGATGTCGGCGAACCGGCCGGCATGAAGGCCCACCATCACGCTTTCGGTCGCCGCCGCGCCGCCCTGTTCCGGGCTTGCCGACGCGAACTTGCCGGTCGCGCCCGAGAAGGTGACGGACGGCCCGCGGGTGCCGATGCCGCTTCCCATCGCGCGGACCAGCGTCACGGTCGCGGTGGTGTCGCCCGGATTGGCGACGGTGACTACGCCCACGTCGGCGCCGTTCCAGCGGCGCTGCGCCTCTGCGATCATCGGCGCGATCGGCGCCATCGGCGCGGCGATCCCCGACCGTTCGACCGGTGGCGCCTCGCCTCGAAGCTGCTGGTAATAGCCGGTCGGCTCCGCATAGTTCGCAGCAATGCCCCAGGGCATGTACATCACCGCGAGCGTTACCAGCCCGGTATAGGTAATCATCAGGTGGAACGGCAGCGCCGTCACCGCCGTAACGTTGTGCGCGTCCAGCCAGCTACGCTGCCCTTTGCCGAACCGCAGCAGGAAGAAATCGACGAAGATCTTCTTGTGGGTGATGATTCCCGAAAGAATGGCGACCAGCATGAACATCGCTGCGATGCCCACCAGGTAGCGCGCCCACAGCACCGGCATGTAGTGAAGGTCGAAGTGGAAGCGGTAGAGGAAGAAGCCGCCCCGCGTCTCGCGTGCGGCAACCTTGTTGCCCTCACCGTCGAGCACCGCCTGCGTGTCGCCGCGTCCGCGACCGCCGCGCCCACCGGGCTTGCCCGGGGCGCCCGCCTTTTCGCCGGGGACCCAGAACGCCGTGGTCTCGGCACCGCGTGCGCTGGGGAGCGTGATGTACCAGCTGCGCGCATCACCGGCATGCTCGCCCAGCCAGCGTACCGCGCCCTGGGCGGATTGCACGGTGGAGGGATGGCCGCTCACTTCCGGGCGCATCCAGCGCGTGATCTCGTCCTGGAAGTATGCGGCCGTTCCCGTCGCGAACACCGCGAACAGCAGCCAGCCGAACAGCAGCCCAGTCCAGGTGTGCAGCCAGGCCATGCACTGGCGGAACCCGTCCTTCACAGCCGGCCTCCCGACGCCAGCGAGAGCCAGAGCCCGCCTCCCAGCAGGACGGCGGCGGCGATCAGCCCCGCCCAGAGCTTCCAGGGAGAACGAATGGCAAAGGCGGTGAGCGCGATGACCGGAAAGATCACGAACGCCAGCAGCGTCGAGGCCATCGTCGCCTGCGCCGGCGCGATCGGCCAGGTCCGCGCGAGCAGCCCCGTAGCGAGCGAGGTCACGACATAATTGCCCAGCGTCGCCGCCACGATGCGGGCGCTGAGCGCCAGCGACTGGCGGTGACCACCGTTGTGCTTGGCAGCGGCCGCGCTCACCGGCCGCTGTCCGGACCGAGGATGCTAGGGAATGCCGCCGCGAACGGGACAGGACGTGCAGCCTGAAGGCAGCCGAAGGACACGATCACGGTAATTCCCCACTCCGCTATTGCGTGTGGTTCTCAATAAAGCGCCCGTCACAACTGTAAAGGCTCCGTGCGAGCCATTCGCAAGAATCCTTCGATCCCGAGTGCCACCAGCATGGTGAGCCCCGTCAGCGGAAACAGGACGCCGGCCGCCGCCATCATGAGGAGGAGCGCCCGGGCAGCGCGGCGGTCCGGGTGGCGGGGCGGGGCGGCAAGAGTCCCCGGCGCGCGCCGCTTCCACCACATGGCCGCGCCGGTGAGCGACAGCAGCACCACGGCGACGCATCCGAACAGCATCAGCAGCCGGTTCGGCTCGCCGTACTCCTCGCCCTTGTGCGTGGCGATGCCCCATTCGACGACCTTCGCGCCGGCGCCGAAGCCGGCGAAGCGCGCGTCCTGCAACACGCGGCCGCTGCCTGCGTCCAGGTAGAGCGCGCGGCCGTCTTCCGCCCGGCGGATCGTCTTGGAAAAGAGGTAGGGCTCGCCCGGCGCCGCGGGCAGGCTCAGCACCCAGGGCGCCGTCATGCCATGGCGCGCCGCCAGCGCAGCCGCCCGGTCAACGCCGATGTCGCCGTGGCTGCCGTGCGGCATCGACGCTTCCTGGAGAGACCAGGGCAACGCCTCGGCCACGTCATGGCCGGCGTGGCCGCCGTGGCCCGGCATCGCGCTTGCCTGTGGCGGCTCCGGGCGGCCGAGCCCCTGGCTCGCGATCGTGCCGCGTAGCGCATTGCCCCAGGTGCCGGTCCACGGCATGCCGGTCACCGCCAGGAACAGTACCACCGTGCCGGCGACGACGCCGACTGCCGCATGGAGATCCCGCCAGAACAGGCGTCCTCCCGGGGTCCCGCGTACGCGCAGGGCCGGACTGCCGCCGCGCGGCCACCACAGGTACACGCCGGTCACGACCAGCAGGATTGCCCAGCCGCCTACCGCCTCGATCAGCGCGTTGCCGACCGGTCCGGTGAGGATCAGGCTGTGGAGATCGCGCACCGTCTGCAACGCGCCGCCCTTGCGCGTAAGTCCCAGCACCGTTCCGCGATACGGATCCACCCACGCCGTTTGCTGCGTCCCTTCAGACGTGGTGACCAGCATACGCCAGCTTTCTGCGGCCCCGGCAGGGCGATCCACCTCGATTACTGCGCCGCCGGTCTCATGGCGTACCCGCTCCAGCAGGGTGCCGAGCGGGAGCGGCGCAGCCTCTGGCTCGACCGCCACCAGCTGCGGATAGATCAGCCGCTCCAGCTCCGGCTTGTACAGGTACAAGGCGCCGGTGATCGCCAGCCAGATGAGGAAGGGGAGCACCAGCAGGCCGGCATAGAAGTGCCAGCGCCATACCGCGCGATAGAAGCCGCCGGTCGCGGCTGCAGACGTTGCCATGCGCGACTTCCTCAGAATCGCAGCCGCACGGCGCCGTACAGCGCGCGCGGGTCCGCAGGGGCGTTGAGCAGCTGGGTGCCGTCCCACCACACATATTCATATTGCTCATTGCCCAGGTTCTTCACCTGGGCCGAAAGCTCCACCTGCGGCGTCACTTCGAACGCGACCTCGCTCGACACCACCACATAGGCGCCGTAACGGCCGCGATCGTTGTTGGCGGTAAGCTCGTACGAGAACTGGCCATTGCCCCACAGCGACACGCGCCAGCGTGCGGCCGGGACGAGGTCCAGCCCGCCCGAGAACAGGTTCTGCGGAACGTGGTCGATCCAGTTCCCCGCCTGCGCCGGGGTGGCGGGATCGGGCGTCCGGATGCGAGCATGCTGGTAGGAGTAGGCACCCCACAGGCTCACCCCGGCGATTGGGGCCAGGTTCACCTGCACGTCGATCCCCTGCCGGCGCGTTTCGCCCAGATTGTCGAAGTCGCCGTTGGGGTCGTTCAGGCGGCGCTTGATCTCGCCGGTCGCGGTCTGCCGCCACAGTGCGACGCGTCCCTCCAGCCAGGTGCCGCGGGCATATTTAACCCCCGCCTCCCAGCCGGTGTTGATCGACGGGGCCAGGTCAGTCGTCCGCGGCGGCACCTTATAGGCGCCCGATCCCGCGCCGATCTGGAACGTGCGACCATAGTTCGCATAGGCGGTCAGCCCGGTCAGTGGCGTCACCGCGACGCTGAGCTTCGGCTGGCTGATCGTGCCATAGTCGTTGACGGCATAGCGCGCGCCGGCAAGCCGGTCGTCAAGCTCGCCCGATACCCGGTCCACCCGCCAGGCCGGCGTGATCTTCAGCCACCCGGTCGGCTCGATCACCGCCTGCACATAGCCGCCGTAGACGGTGAGATCGAAGGCCTGGTCCCGGGTCTGCCGGGTCGCCACCCGCCGCTCGGTCAGCCAGCGGCGGCTCTTGTTGTCCTGCACCTGCACGTCGCCGCCCGCCTCAATTTGCAGCCGGTGGAGGAACGCCACCTCGGGTCGATAGTGGAGCGTGAGCAGCCCGCCATATTGCGTCTCCTCCGTCAGCCGCCGCTGCTGCGAGACGTCGGCGGAGAAGCGCACGTAGCGGTCATCGAACTGGGTGGTGACATAGGCCTTGGCAGCAAGGCTCAGCTCGGACGCGACATCCGCGTCGAGATGCAGGCTATATTCCCCCAGCCGCCGCTTGCCACCGTCCGTCTCCGAAATCGCGTAGGAGGTGGAGCGGTTCTCGGCGTTGTCCCTGCTCGTCAGATAGCCCGGCTCCTGCGCTTTCGCCGTCGAATATCGCGCGATTGCGCCCACCGCGGCGCCGCCGAGATCATAGAACCACTTGCCCGCCAGGTTGGCGCGGCGCAGGTCGGCATGCTCGCGAAAGCCGTCGGTCTGGCGATATCCGACGAAGTAGTTCTGGCTGAAGCCGCCGCGCTCGATCCCGGCGGAGACCTGTCCCTCATAGGTCCCGAACGCCCCCGCCAGCGCTCGCGCGTCCAGGTAGGTGCCGCCGATGCGGGTCAGGATGTTGGCGTTGCCCGCGATGTTGTGGAGCCCATAGCGCGGGTCTGCGGTGCCGCGGACCAGTTCCACCGCGGCGATGTCCAGCGGCATCACCATGTCGATGAACACCATGCCGCCGTCGTTGGCGTTGCTGGGAATGCCGTCGATCAGCAGCTTGACCGCGTTGATCTCCCCCTCGCCATTGAAGCCGCGGATCGAGAAGCGGCCGGAAGTATTGCCCTGGTTGAAGTCGGTGAGCGTCACGCCGGGCAGGCGCGCGAACAGCTCCCATGTATTGTCCACGCTCTGGCGCTGGGCGAGATCGCCGCCCAGCACGTCGACGGAGGTGAGCACCTCGTCCCCGGAGCGGGGGAGGCGGGTGCCGGTGACGACGACGGATCCCACCGTCAGGCTGGTGTCGGCGACGTCACGGTCGCTCGATTGCGCCGCCGCGGGAGAGGCCGCGACGACGAACGCCGCGTATGCGGCGGTTCGAAACAAGGTCATGCAAATATCCTGATCCGGCGACCCCTTGGGGACGCCCTTGACGTGATGAGCGGATCAGGCGGTGGTGGGGGGTCCCCGCAGCGGCGGACGCAGGAACGGGCTCGCCGCGACGGGCACCCGCACGGGCAACCGGAAGCTGGCCGCCAGGATGAAGAACAGCGCGATCGCCAGCAGCAGCGGATCGGTCGCGGCAAGCGCCGCCGTCGCAACCCCCGCGAACGCGCAAGGGGGCTGCTCCTTGACATCGTGCTGCTGGCCGTGGTGCTCCCCGCTGCCCGTCGTCGCGTGGCTGTCGTGGGCGCCATGGCCCGCCCCGTGCGCGGCCGCCGCGGGCAGGACCGCGCCATAGCCTGAGCACATCGCAAAGGTCGGAAGGCCGGCCGGGGAGGCCACCAGCATGTAGCCGGTCGGGATCAGCAGCCGCATCAACAGCGCCGCCGCGATCAGCCAGGCGGCCGACCGGCGATGGGCCAGGAGGTAGCGGCGAAGCGCGGTCACAGATCCGCTGTACCGGGAGGGCGCAGGCAAGTCACGCGCCGCGCCCTGCACCGGCCGCAGGGCCGCCGCATTGACCTACCCCGAGGCTTGCGCGACGAGCGCGCGCAGAGTGGCGCCACGAAAGGATCATCCGTGCTCCGTAACGACACAGCCCCTGGGGAAGTTCAATCGCGCGCGTCGCGCCCGGGCGATCGCGGCTGGGTGGCGGACGCCATCGCCCGGCTGACGGCGGAGCAGCGGCGTTCCGCCGACACGCACCTGATCGAGGTGCCGCTTTCGGCGGCGGCCGGCGGCGTGCGCCTGTACCTGAAGGACGAGTCGAGCCACCCGACCGGCAGCCTCAAGCACCGGCTCGCCCGCTCGCTGTTCCTCCACGCGCTGTGCAACGGCTGGATCGATGCGGGCACCACCGTGGTAGAGGCATCCTCAGGCTCGACGGCGGTGTCGGAAGCCTATTTCGCCCGGCTGCTCGGGTTGCCGTTCGTGGCGGTGCTGCCGCACTCGACCTCGCCCGAGAAGATCGCGGCGATCGAGCATCTCGGCGGCCGCTGCCACAAGGTCGCTGACCCGCGCACCGTCTATGCCGAGGCGGAGCGGATCGCGGCCGAAACCGGCGGCCACTACCTCGACCAGTTCACCTATGCCGAGCGTGCGACCGACTGGCGCGGCAACAACAACATCGCGGAGTCGATCTTCGCGCAAATGGCGCTGGAGGCGCATCCGATCCCGACCTGGATCGTATGCGGGGCCGGCACCGGCGGCACCTCCGCCACCATCGGCCGCTACCTGCGCTACCGCGGGCATGCGACCCGGCTGTGCGTCGCCGATCCGGAGGGCTCGGTCTTCCACCGCTACTTCGCCGATCGCAGCGTCACCGCTTGGGACGGGCCGATGACGCTGGTGGAGGGGATTGGCCGCCCACGCGTCGAGCCGTCGTTCGTGCCGAACGTCATCGACCGGATGATCGCGGTGCCCGACGCCGCGAGCTTCGGCGGCGCCCGGCAGCTCTCGGCGGTGCTCGGCCGCCGCTGCGGCCCGTCGACCGGCACCAACCTCATCGCCTGCCTGACGCTGATCGAGGAGATGGCCGCGCGCGGGGAGCAGGGTTCCATCGTCACGCTGCTGTGCGATCCCGGCGAGCGCTACGCCTCCACCTGCTTCTCCGACGAATGGATGGCGAGCCGCGGCCTCGTCTGTCCCGACCAGGCGGCGCGGATCGAGCGCATGGTCGGGCAGGGTGAACGCCAGGCCGGCGTTTGAGGTTCCAAAACGCAGCAAAACCAAAGCGTTCGGCTGCAAATTTCCGTGCTCCTGCGAAGGCAGGAGCCTAGGTGCCGAGCAATACGCTCCGTTTTGCTTGGCCAAGTATCCGCGCCGGCGCGGGTATACGGCGTCAGCAGGCCGCTTCACCCGGTCCGCGAAGTCACTTGCCCAGCGTCCGCCGGATCGCCTCCAGCGCCACCGGCCGCATTGCCGCATAGCCGGCTGGCGTCGGGTGCACTCCGTCGTTAGCGAACCCCGGCTTCATCGCGCCCTCGGCCGTTGCGAGCGCCGGGTGGTAATCGACATAGGTGAAGCCTTCGGCTGCCGCATAGCGCTTCAGCCATGCATTCATCTCCGCGATCTGCGGCGCCGGCCGCTTGTCGGGGCTCCATGGGAACGCGGCGGCAGGGGGGATCGAGGCCAGGATCACCTTGATGCCGTTGGCCCGCGCCAGTTCGGCCATGCCCTGGATGTTGCCCTGGACCATCGCCATGGTCGCGGCTCCGGTGTTGCCGGCGATGTCGTTGGTGCCGGCCATGATGTGCACCGCCTTGGGCTTCAGCGCGATCACATCCTCACGAAAGCGCACCAGCATCTGTGGCGTGGTCTGCCCCCCGATGCCGCGGTCGATGCGGCCCTCCTTGAAGAAATCGGGATCGCCCTTGATCCAGCCGTCGGTGATGCTGTCGCCCATGAAGACGACGCTGACCGGCTGCCCGCGGACCGCAGCATTGTCGCGGTGGTAGCGGCACAACTGCGCCCAGTCGCGCGTTACCTGGTGCAGCTTGCGCATCTCACGTCCCTCGGGATCGGTCTCCTCGGCACGGCTGGGGCAGGGGTCCGCGACAATCCCCACGGGATCGCTGGCATGGGGATCGCCCGGAAGCTTCACCTGGGCAGAGGCAGGTGCCGCCAGGAGAAGCGGCACCAAGAACAGACGGACAGCATGGTTCATCACGGGCCTCCGCAAGGATCAGTTCGGGCAGACGGCGCCGGCGGGGTCGGTCACCAGCCGGAGGTCGGCGATCGCGAAGCGTAGCGGCGCGCTGCTGGTGACGGAGAAGACCTCGCCCACCTTGGCCACGTCAGCCCCCTTGTCGCGGAAGCATTTGAGCGGCACCCGCACCGTCCGCCAGTTGGCGCCTGCCGCGCCGAACAGGGTGCGTGCGTCAATGCGGCCGGCGCCGAAGCCTAGCGTGACCGGCCCCTTTGCGGGCGCGCCGACGCGATAGGTCACCTGCAGCAGCAGGTCGGCGTTGGTCTCGCGCGTCAGGTCGATTTCCGGCCCGGTGATCCGCACGCTCCCAGCGCCGTTCCAGCTGAACTGGCGCGCGCCTTCCTGGGTCTGCGGCCCGTCGACCGCCGTGACGGTGACGCCTGCATCGGCTGCCAGCTTGAACGGGGCAGGCACCTGGCCGCGCGCGAAGTAAAGGCTGGTGTTGCCGAGGCTTGCGTCCACACCCGCGACTTCCGCCAGCCGCGGGACGGTTCCGCCGCGCGCGTAGGACAGGCCATAGCCGAACGGGAATAGCGGGTCATAGCCGGGCGCACCCTTGTTGAGGGTGAACTGCCCCGCGGTCTTCGGCCAGCTGAAGGCGAGCTTGCCTGCAAAGTCGCGGCGCGGCCGCCCGTCGCGGTCGCCCACCAGCACGTCGGCCACGCCTGCGCCCTCGGTGCCGGGCAACCAGGCGGCGACGAACGCATCCGACTGGTTGATCTCCGGATTGACCCACATCGGACGGCCGGAGAGAAAGACGGACACGGTCGGCACGCCCGCAGCCTTCAGCTTCTTCAGCAGGTCGAGCGCCTGCTTGTCGCCCGGCTGGAACTCCAGCGTGCGAACGTCGCCCCGCATCTCCGCATAGGGCATCTCGCCGAACACGACGATCGCGACGTCCGGCTTCTTCGTGAAGCTGCCGTTGGCGCTCAGCGTTGCGGTGCCGCCGCCGGCCTTCACCGCCTGGGCGATGCCGGCATAGATCGACTGGCCGTTCGGGAAGTCCGCATTGGTGTTGCCGTCGCCCTGCCAGCTCAGCGTCCAGCCGCCCGACTGGCGGCCGATGTCGTCGGCGGCGTCGCCTGCGACCAGGATGTTCGCGCTCGCCTTGATCGGCAGCACGCCGGTGTTCTTCAGCAGCACCAGGCTCTTGGCCACGGCCTCGCGGGCAACCGCCCGGTGCTCTGCCGATCCGAACACGTCGGCCCGCGTTTCATAGGGGCGCGCAGGATCGAACAGGCCCAGCTTCGCCTTCACCCGCAGGATGCGGCGCACGGCATCGTCGATGCGCGCCATCGGGATGCGGCCGTCCTTTGCCGCCGCGACGGTGGTCTCGAACAAGCCCTTCCAGCTGTCCGGCGCCATCGCCATGTCCAGCCCGGCGTTGAAGGTCGCCGGGCAGTCGGCGTTGGTGCAGCCCGGGATCTGGCCATGGCCGTTCCAGTCGCCGACGACGA
This sequence comes from Microbacterium terregens, assembly GCF_027922045.1. Next base: position 76,049 of record NZ_BSEX01000024.1, on the reverse strand, counting down.
AGCCGTCGAAGCCCATCCGGCCCTTCAGTACGTCCGTCAGCAGCGACTTGTTGCCGTGCATCTTGGCGCCGTTCCAGCTGCTGAACGATGCCATCATCGTCATCGTGCCGGCGTTCACCGCGGCCGGGTAGCCCGCGTTGTGGATGCGGATCAGCGTCTCCTCGTCGACCTGCGTGTCGCCCTGGTCGACGCCGTCCTTGGTGCCGCCGTCTCCCAGGAAGTGCTTCACGCTCGCGGAGACATGGCCCTGCTGGATCGGCCCCTTGCCGCCGCCCGTCGCCTTCCCGCGCCCCTGCAACCCCTCGATCATCGCCCCGGCGTAGGAGCGGACCACGGCGGGATCCTCCGAATAGCCTTCGAACGCACGGCCCCAGCGATCGTCCTGCGGCACCGCCAGCGTCGGCCCGAACGCCCAGTCGAAGCCCGCCGCTGCCGTCTCGGCCGCCGTCGCCGCGCCGATCCGCCGGATCAGGTCAGGATCGCGCATCGCGCCCAGCGCGCTGTTGTGGGGAAAGATCGTCGCGCCGACGACATTGTTGTTGCCGTGCACCGCGTCAATGCCGAACATCAGCGGGATCGGCACATGGCCGGGGCGCTTCTCCAGCGCGACCTTGTTGAACGCATGGCTGGTCGCGACCCACGGCGCTGCCGGCGAGCGATCGGGGGCCCCCAGCGGCGGCGAGCTGCCGCCGGCCAGGATGCTCCCCAGCGGGTAGCGGCGCAGGTCCTCCGGCGTGATCGCGCTGGTATCGGCCTGGATCATCTGGCCGACCTTCTCCTCCAGCGACATGGAAGCCATCAGGCGGGTGACGAACGCTTCGGTGGCTGGATCGATGAGGTCGGGGCTCTTGGCGGCCGGCCAGCGATCCGGGTGGGCGGTGCTCGCCTGCGGCCCGGGAGCGGGCTGGTTCGCCTGCTGTGCCACCACCGGAGTCGCGAAGATCGCCGCACCGGCGAGCAGTCCACGCAGCGTCGATACCCTGTTCATCTACCTCTCCCTCCCTGTTGCCGTGTTCGGCACACCGGCGCACCTTGTCCCGCTATGTGGACTTAAAGCGTGCCATCTGAAAATCTTTGCGTTCGCAACCCTTTCTGGGCTTGGCGGCGGCTGCCGCAGATGCTTCATCAGCCGCAACATGCGAGAGAGCAACAGGAAACCCAGGGCGCGGAGCGCTCGCCAGAGCGGCGCGCCGACGATCTCGGACGTCGCGGCGCGCGCCGGGGTTTCCACCATGACGGTCTCGCGCGTCATCAACGGCGAAGGAAGTGTCCGGGACACCACTCGGGAGACGGTGGTTCAGGCGATTTCCGACCTGAACTATGCGCCCAACCGGGCGGCGCGCAGCCTGGCGGGGGCCGCGCAGCTTCGGATGGCGCTGCTCTACAGCAATCCCAGCGCCGCCTATCTCAGCGAGTTCCTGGTCGGGAGCGTCGACCAGGCCGGGCGCAGCGACATCCAGCTGGTGGTGGAGAAATGCGAAGGCGACGGCGACGAGCGGCGCGTGGTGCAGCGGCTCGTCGCTGGCATCGACGGCATCATCCTCCCCCCTCCGCTGTGCGATTCGCGCGCGGTGCTGGACTATCTGGCGGAAGAGGGCGTCCCGACCGTGGTCGTGGCGACGGGAAAGCCACCGGAGGACGCCACTGCGGTCTCCATCGACGACCGTGCCGCCGCCCATGCGATGACGCGGCACCTGCTGTCGCTCGGCCATGCCCGCATCGGCTTTATCATCGGCAATCCGAACCAGACCGCCAGCGCCCTGCGGCTGGAGGGGTATCGCGCCGCGCTGGCGGAAGCGGGCATCCCGCACGATCCGGCACTCGAGGTGGCGGCGCTCTTCACCTATCGGTCCGGTCTCGATGCGGCCGAGACCCTGCTCGACTTGCAGCCCCGGCCGACGGCGGTCTTCGCGAGCAACGACGACATGGCCGCAGCCACGGTCGCCGTGGCGCACCGCCGCGGGCTGGACGTGCCGGGTGACCTGACGGTCTGCGGGTTTGACGACAGCGCGCTTGCGACCACCATCTGGCCGGAGCTCACCACGATCCATCAACCGATCGCGGACATGTCGCGTGCCGCAGTGGACCTGCTTGCCGAACGGATCCGTGCGCGCCGCGCCGGAAACGGGGAGGCGGCTCGCCGCCTCGTCCTCGACTACACCCTGATCCGGCGCCAGTCCGATGCCTCGCCGCGCAAGCGGCCGCGCGTCGTGGTTCGCGCCGGGCGATAGCAAAAGGGGCCCGGACGCTTCGCATCCAGGCCCCCTCCGTTCCACCTGCTTGATGACGCCTCAGCGCCAGCCGGCGTCGATGAAATAGTCGTGGCCCGTGCACATCCGGGCATCGTCGGACGCCAGGAACAGCACCAGGGCTGCCACGTCCGAGGGCTGGATGCGGCCGTTCAGGCATTGGCCCGCAATGATCTCAGCCTCGCCTTCGGGCGTGTACCAGCGCTCCTGCCGGGGCGTCTGGACGTTGCCGGGAACGATGGTGTTCACGCGGATGTTCTCACGACCCAGGTCGCGGGCCAGGCTGCGCGTGAGCCCCTCGATCGCCGCCTTGGAGGTCTGGTAGAGCACCAGTTCGGGCAGCGCGAGGTGCCAGCTGATCGAACCGAAGTTCAGGATCACGCCGCCGCCGTTCCGCTTCATCGCCGGAGCCACCGCCTGCGCGGCGAAAAACTGGTGGCGCAGGTTCACCGCCAGCCGCTCGTCCCAATATTCCGGGGTGACCTGCTCCACCGTATGACGATCGTCATTGCCGGCATTGTTGATCAGGATGTCGACGCCGCCGAGCTCGGCTTCCATCTCCGCAAAGCAGGCGCGCAGCGCCGCGATGTCGGTCAGGTCGCAGCGGAAGAAGCGCGGGGCATGCTCCGCGTCCTGCGAAAGGCGCGCGACCAGCTGCTGGCTCGCTTCTTGGGCGATATCGACGAAGGCGACGCGTGCACCCTGGGCCACGAACGCTTCGGTCAGCCCTTTGCCGATCCCCGAGCCGCCGCCGGTGACGATCACCCGCTTGTTCTTCAGGCTTGGGTAGATCGCCCGCCGTTCGGCCGTACTCGTTTGCTGCAACACGGAAATCCTTCTCAACTGATGTTCTAGCGGCGCTCAGCGGGCGAGCAGGCCGCGCTGCGCCAGGTTCTGCATCAGGGCACCGATGCCCTGGCTCCACGGCGCTGCCGCCTTGGAGGTGGTGACCGTGTTCACCAGCGTGCCCAGCCGGGCGCTCGCGATCGTCACCTGGTCGCCGACCTTGTGGGTGAAGCCCCGACCCGGCGCATCGCGGTCCTGGGTGGGCGCGAACAGCGTCCCCAGGAACAGCACCAGGCCATCGGGATACTGATGCTCGCTCATCGCCTGGGCAAGCAGCGTCTCGGGGTCGCGGCTGATCTCGCGCATCGTGCTGTAGCCGTCGAGCGTGTAGCCGTCGGCGCCCTCGATCCGCAGCGTCACTTCGGCCGCACGCACGTCGTCGATGCCGAAGCCGTCGTCGAACAGCCGGATGAACGGCCCGAGCGAGCAGGACGCATTGTTGTCCTTGGCCTTGCCGAGCAGCAGGGCGGAGCGGCCCTCGAAATCGCGCAGGTTGACGTCGTTGCCCAGGATCGCGCCGACCGCACGGCCGTTCGCGTCGGCAAGCAGCACGACCTCGGGCTCCGGGTTGTTCCAGGTCGAATCGGAACGGACGCCGACCTCGGCGCCCCAGCCGACGGTGGAAAGCACCGGCGCCTTGGTGAAGATCTCGGCATCCGGGCCGATCGCGACCTCCAGATACTGGGACCAGAGGCCATCGGCAATCAGCGCATCCTTCAGCACCGCAGCCTCGGCAGAACCCGGCACTACCGAGCGGATGCTGCCGCCCAGCGCACTTTCCAGGCGCGTGCGGACTTCGGCGGCGCGCTCATGGTCGCCGCGCGCACCTTCCTCGATCACCCGCTCCAGCGCGGAGACCGCAAAGGTCACGCCCGCGGCCTTGACGCACTGCAGGTCGATTGGGCTGAGCAGCCGCACGGCCGCGTCGGCATCGGGCGAGAGGCCCAGCGTCTCCAGGTCGCCGATCGCTTCGCCGCCGGTCGCATCCGTCACGCCCTGTGCGACCAGTGCGGACACGGTGGGGGCCACGCGCGCCATGTCGTGGACGATGCCGTCCTTGATCAGCACGGGGGAGGGGCCGTCGCCGCGATCGATGCGGCCGAGCAAGGTGGCGCTGCGCCAGTCAGCCGGCAGCGCGCCGAGAATCGAGTGCTGAGTTTCTGTCATGTCCTCTCCGTCCCTGTTAGCGGTATCGTTCACGGTGAAGCGGTCCGTCAAGTGAGCGATGGTGCCGATGCGTCATCCTCCGGCCCGGGCGCTCTGCCACATCCGCAGTTCGCCCCCTTGCGGGGCTTTCGTCGATGGCCCAGCTTTGCGCGATGAGATGGAAGCGTCTGCTGCCGTTGCTTCAGGGCGAGTTGGTCTATCCCGGGCGGGTGTCGCACCTCGTCCAGGCGCCCGATGCGAGGCGGGAAACCGTTCGGATCGCGTCCGGTCTCCTGTCGGGCGTCGCGGCGGCGCACGGCCGGGCGTTCCTCGGCATTCCCTATGCGGCGCCGCCGGTGGGCGCGCTTCGCTGGCGTGCGCCGCAGCCCGTCGAGCCGTGGCAGGGTGAGCGGGATGCGACCCATACCGGGTCGCCCGCGGTCCAGAGCGTCGGCCAGGGCCGGTTCGCCCCCGTCGCAGGGAGCGAGGACTGCCTGTATCTGAACGTCTATACACCGCCGGGAACTGCCCCGATCAGGGGCTGGCCGGTGATGGTCTTCCTCCACGGGGGCGCCTTCTCGCTGGGCGCCGCAGACAATTACGACCCCAGCTTGCTGGCGACGGAGCAGCAGGTGGTGGTGGTCGCGCCCAACTACCGGATGGGCGCCTTCGGCTTTCTCGCGCATCCCGCGCTTGCTGCCGAGCAGCCGGACGGCGGGTCGGGCAACTTCGGACTGCTCGATCAGCAGGCGGCCCTCCGCTGGGTTCGCGACAACGTCGCCGCCTTCGGGGGAAACCCGGGGGAGGTGACGCTGTTCGGCGAGTCCGCCGGGGCCTGGAGCACCTCCTACCAGATGCTTTCACCGGGAGCGGCGGGACTGTTCCACCGCGCCATCCTGCAAAGCGGCGTGGCGGTGGACCCGCTCTCCACCGTAGCAGCCGCGGAGGCTCAGGCGGACGGCGAGGTTTTCGCGGAACGGTTCGACGCGGGCGGCCGCTATGCGTTCGATCGGCTGCGGGCGCTGCCTGCCGCCGACATCGCGCGCGCAGCCCCCATCCGGCGCGGCATCCTCGGTCCGGGGAGCTGGGGTCCGGTCTCGGGCGACGCGGTGATCCCGGAGGAGCCCGCGCGCGCCTTCGCGGAGGGGCGCTATCGGCCGGTGCCGGTGATCGTCGGCACCAACAGCGACGAGGGGCGGGTGTTCGGCCTCGGCATCCTCAGTCGCGCGGATTTCGAGGCGCGCGTGCGCGCGGACTGGGGCAGGGACGCCGATGCCGTGCTCGCCCGCTATCCCGCCTGGACCCGCAGCGAGGCGCAGCTTGCCTTCGCTTCCCTGATTACCGACGCACGTTTTGCGCATCCGGCGGATCGCATGCGACGGCTGCTTGCCGGCCGCGCGCCCGTCTACGGCTATCGGTTCGACGACATCGAGGCGCCGTTCACCATCCCGCATCCCTGGGCGCCGATGGCGATGCGCGCCTATCATGCAGGCGAGATCGCCTATGTGTTCGGCACCCGCTGGGTACTCGCCAATCCCGCGCGCTTCACCCCTGCACAGGCCCGGCTTGCGCGGCGGATGCGCGATCTCTGGGGCGCGTTCGCGCGGGGCGAGGCACTGCCCCACTGGCCGCCATTCACCCGCTCCGAGCCGGTCGTGCGCGTGTTCTCCCCGGAAGGGGACCGCACGGAGACCGACTTCGCCACACGCTACCGCTGCGACTTTTGGGAGGCCAGCTAGGCTGACGCGGGCGCCATCACCCGGATCACGCCTGCGGCGATTTGGGCGGTCACCGGCGTCTTCGCCAGCACCTCGCCGTCGATCGAGATCGGCAAGGGCGGATCGGTCGCGATCCGCAGTTCGCGGGCGTGGAAGGTGACGGTGTCGTCGCGGCGGGAGTCGAGCCCCAGCACGGTCGCGCCCCAGTTGCGGAGCAGCCCACGGCGGCCGTTTCGGGCCACCGCCTGAACGATGATCTCTCCGCTGTCGAGCCGTGCCTCCTCGATCAGTTCGACGCCGCCGTGGAACCGGCCGTTGGAGATGCGGACCTCCGTCGCCGACAGCCGCTTGGCATCCGCACCTTCGCCGATCACCAGTTCGAACGGGCGGAAACGGACGAATTGCAGCGTCGCCCAGGCGAGATAGCCGGCGCGACCGAACCAGCGCTTGAGCTTGTGCGGGATGGTGCTGGCGATCTGGGGCGAGATGCCGATCGCCGCGCAATTGGCGAAATAATCGCCGTCGATCATTCCCAGGTCGATCCGGCGCGGCGTGCCGTTTCGCAGCACCTCCACCGCGCCCTCGATCTCCAACGGAATGCCCAGGGTCCGGGCGAAGCTGTTGGCGGTGCCGAGCGGCAGCACGCCCAGGATCGTGTCCGTGCCCACCAGATGGTCCACCAGGCTGCTGATCGTGCCGTCGCCGCCGCCCAGGATCAGCAGGTCCGGCTTTCGTGCCATCGCCCGGTCCACCGTCTCGTGCAGCCGCTTGGGATCATCGACCGGATGCGGCGCCACTTCGAAGGGCAGGCCGGACAGGGCGGCACATGCCTGGTCGAATTGATCCTGCCCGGTGCGGGACTGCGTATTGACGACCAGCGCGGCCGAGCGGATCTTGTCCATGCACCCTCAACGCGCAAAGGGGCCGCCGGATGCACGCGGGGTTGCGTGGCCTGCGCTTGCGCACCGCCGGAGCTTGGCCCACACAGCGGGGCATGTCTATCGCCGCGTATCCCGCCCTCCGCCTTCGTCGTACCCGCGCCGCCGACTGGAGTCGCCGGCTGCATGCCGAAACGGTGCTGACGCCTGCCGACCTGATCTGGCCGCTGTTCATCACGGAAGGGGAAGGGGAGGAGCCGATCGCCGCATTGCCCGGCGTGTCGCGCTGGTCGATGGCCGGGCTGGTCGAGCGGGCGCGCGAGGCGCGCGACCTCGGCATCCCCTGCCTCGCGCTGTTCCCGAACACGCCCGCCCATTTGCGCACCGATCTGGGGGAGGAATCCTATAACGCGAACAACCTGATGTGCCGCGCAATCGCGACCATCAAGGATGCGGTGCCCGAAGTCGGGCTGCTGACCGATGTCGCGCTCGATCCCTATACGACCCATGGCCATGACGGTCTGGTGGACGATCGCGGCTATGTCATGAACGATGCGACCGCGGAACAGCTGGTCCGCCAGGCACTGGCGCAGGCACGCGCCGGGGCGGACATCATCGCGCCCTCCGACATGATGGACGGCCGGATCGGCCTGATCCGCGACGCGCTCGAGGGCGACGGCCACCACAACGTCCAGATCATGGCCTATGCCGCCAAATACGCCAGCGGCTTCTACGGTCCGTTCCGCGACGCGGTCGGCTCGCGCGGGCTGCTGAAGGGTGACAAGAAGACCTACCAGATGGACCCCGCCAACGCCGAAGAGGCGCTGCGGGAGGTTTCGCTGGATCTTTCCGAAGGCGCCGATAGCGTGATGGTGAAGCCGGGGCTGCCGTACCTCGACATCATCGCCCGGGTGAAGAGCAGCTTCGAAGTGCCTGTTTTTGCGTACCAAGTGTCGGGAGAATACGCGATGATCGAGGCGGCTGCCGCGGTCGGCGCGGGGGACCGCGACGCCCTGGTGCTGGAAACGCTAATGGCGTTCAAGCGCGCGGGCTGCACCGGCGTCCTGACCTACCATGCGGCGCATGCTGCCCGATTGCTCGGCGCGTGATCTGAACCGCGTGCGTTTGCGTACCCGAAGCGCCGACCGGATTACCGGCATGGACTTGTTGCCTGGGGAGCGGCGGTGACCCAGCCGGCGTTTCCGCGCCCCGGCCCCGCGCGCGCGCTCTTCGCGCTGACGATCCTCACCGGATCGTTCCTGCTGTTCCTGGTCCAGCCGATGGTCGCGCGCATGGCGTTGCCGCGGCTGGGCGGCGCTCCCGCCGTCTGGAACTCGGCGATGCTGGTCTATCAGGCGCTGCTGCTCGGCGGCTACGCCTATGCGCACTGGCTCGCCCATCGCCGGCCCCGTACGCAGGCGCTGACCCACCTCTCGGTTCTGGCCCTCGCTGCCTTGTGGCTTCCGATCGGCCTGTCGGCGATGCGCCTACCGGCTGGCGCGGAGCCGGGGCTCTGGGTGCCGTGGCTGCTCGGCGCCTCGATCGGCCCGCTGTTCTTCGCCGTTTCGGCCCAGGCTCCGCTGATGCAGCGCTGGTACTCGACGGCAACCGGCGGGCGGGACCCCTATGCGCTCTACGCCGCCTCCAACGTGGGCAGCTTTGCCGGGCTGCTCGCCTATCCGCTGCTGGTCGAGCCCAAGCTCGCGCTAGCGGGGCAGAGCTGGCTCTGGACCGCCGGCTATCTCTTCCTCGTCCTGCTGGTGTTTGCCTGCGCGCTGCTGCTGCCGCGCAGCGGTCCGGCCGCCCACCGTGCGCCGCTGACCAGCCCGGCGCCCACACGCGCCCGCTTGTGGTGGTGGATCGCACTCGCGTTCGTGCCCTCGGGCCTGATGATTGAGACGTCGAGCTATCTCACGACGGATATCGTCGCGGTGCCGCTGCTCTGGGTGCTGCCGCTCGGCCTCTATCTCCTGAGCTTCACCGTCGCCTTTGCCGCGCGGCGTGGCCTCGCCAATTTCCTCACGCGCTACGCACCCGTGGCGGTGCTGGTGTTCGGCACGATGGTGATCGCCGGCCACCACGGAAACGCCGCGGCCAACGCCGCCGTGGCGCTGCTGCTGCTGTTCGTGGTGTCGGTCGCCCTCCACAGCTGCATGTACGAGAACCGGCCTGCGCCAGAGCGGCTTACCGGCTTCTATCTCGCCATGTCCGTCGGCGGCGCGCTCGGCGGGGTGTTCGCCGGGCTGGTCGCACCCGTGCTGTTCGATTGGACCTATGAGTTCCCGCTGCTGATCCTGGCAGCGGGCGTGCTGGTGCCCCAGCAGTTCCTGTTGCCGATCACGGCGCAGCTTTGGAGGGAAGGGCGTGCCCGGCGCCGGATCATCGCTGCCGCGATGCTGGCAACGACAGCGTTCGCCGTGTGGCTCGGCCTCGACCATCAAGCCGGCTTGTCGGGCGGGGCTCGCCAGGGGATCGTGTTCGTGGCGCTCGCTTTGCTCGGGCTGTTTGCGATCGGGGTGCGGCCGGTATTCGCTGGCGTGCTGGCCGGCGCCCTGTTCCTCTTCGGTGTTTACGACGCGCTGCGGCTGTCGGCGATTCCCGGCGCCCGCACGCGGAGCTACTTCGGCGTCTACACCATCACCGAACGACCCGAGGCGCGTGATCTCGCCCACGGCACGACCCTTCATGGCGTCCAGTTGCTCGGCAGCGAGGCGCGGCTGCGCCAGCCGACGACCTATTACGTTCCCGGCTCCGGCGTGGGGCAAGCGATGCGCGCGCTCCCGGCGCTGTTCGGAAGCCACGCCCGCGTGGGCGTCGTCGGCCTCGGCACCGGCACGCTCGCCTGTTACGCGCGTCCCGGCCAGCGCTGGCGCTTCTATGAGATCGATCCGGCGGTGGTCCGCATTGCCAGCGATCCGCGCCGCTTCAGCTTCCTCGACCGCTGCCTGCCCGGCGCCGATATCAAGCTCGGCGACGCGCGGCTCTCGCTCGCCGACGAGCGGAGCAGCGACCTCGACCTGCTGGTGCTCGACGCCTTCACCTCCGACGCGGTGCCGCTGCACCTCATGACGCGCGAGGCGTTCGAGACCTATGCCCGCGTGCTCGCGGCCGACGGGCTGCTGCTGCTGCACACTTCCAACCGCTATCTCGCAATGGAACAGGTGGTTGCCGCGACCGTCGCTGGCACCGGCTGGAAGGCCGCTGCCTTCGAATACTTCCCGACGGAGGACGAGGCAGGGCAGGAGGCGACCGCATCGGAGTGGATCGTGCTCGGCCGCGGCGACAGCTTCGGCCGCCTCGTGCGCTCGGATGCCGGATGGCGTGCCCTCCGCCGCGAGCCGGGCCTTGCGCCCTGGACCGACGACTATGCCTCAATCGTGCCGGTGCTGCGCGGCGTCACGATCGACGCCAACTAGCCCGGATCAGGCGAGCAGCGCTTCGATCGTGCGGACCCGCTGCACCTGCGCATCGGCGCGCTCGCGGCCGCTCTTCAACGCCGCGTCGAGGGCAGGGTAGGCGGGCTCGCCCGCGGCGGCGCGATCGATCGCCAGCCGCTCCAACTCCGCGATCGGCTGCTGGATCTCACTGCGGGCGACGTCCACCTCCGCCAGCGCCATCTGTGCGTCGAGCCAGCGCTCGCTGCCCTGTGCCGCGCCCTTTGCGGCACGCGCCAACTGCTCGGCACGATCGGCTGCCTTGCGGAAGGCGGTGTCTGCCGCATCAACCGCGGAAGTCAGCTTCGCGATCTGAGCGTCCAGCGCGGGATCGGGCGTCGCGACCGGCACCGGACGCTCCGGCTCGGCATCGCTCCGCTGCTCGATCGCGCGCGGCAGCAGCGAAGGAAAGTCGCCGCGTTCCTTGGCGCAACCGGAGGCGAGGAGAAGGACGACGAGCGGAAGGACGGGGCTACGCATGACGCGGGTCTAGGTCGTGCAGAAAAACTGCGCAACGGGCTTGCGTCCCCCAGAAGCCGCGCCTATTAGGCCACCTCCACCGGGCGCCCGTAGCTCAGCTGGATAGAGCATCAGACTACGAATCTGAGGGTCGGACGTTCGAATCGTTCCGGGCGCGCCATTTTTCAAAGGGTTAGCAGGGGCCATCCCTCACCCGAGTGGCTCTAGGTAACATTCTAGGTAACACGTCTCTCCACAGGGAGAGGCGAGAGCCGTTCAAGCTGCCAGATGAGTCTGCCACGCTGTCCTCCGAATTCGCCGAACTTACGCCAGCTTTTCTCTTCGTTGCAGCCTTAACCGCCCGGCTTCGCAGGCCGGCTGTCGATCCACTGATCGATGTCATTCACCAGCCAGGCGATGGCCCGCGGTCCGAGCTTGCGAGGGCGTGGAAAGCCGCCCTCCTCCATCATTCGGTAGATCGAAGATCGGGCGAGCCCAGTCCGAAGCTTGACTTCAGGCAGCCGTATAAGGCGCGTGGGTGTGTGAGCATCTTTGGCCATGAACTGCTCCAAGCAGGATAGCCCCTTCCGGTACGATGCTACGGCCTGAGGGACTGTCAGGGAAACGTTGGGGCTTCAGCAGCCGGTAAAAGACGTTTTGTGCCTCGGTAGAGGGGAGGCGGATCGCGGCATCGACAATCTCACCCGCGCCTTTCCGACGTGCATGGCGCTGCAAACGCGATCGGGCTCGCGACTATCGCGATTCCTGTCGCGCGAATCACCATCCAAGCCATGACAAGCGAACTTGGGCCCTGGAGAATAGGGGACACGCCGAGAGAAGGCGGGACGCGCCTGCTCGGCAACAATCCCCGAGACGTACAGACGCCGATCGCCTGACATTTTCTGGTGCGACCGGAAAGGCCGGTTTGAAGCGAGATGTCGAGGTGAGCCGACGTTCGTTCACCATCGAGTGCTTGGCAGCTGCGCGCCCCGTGTCGGCCGTTCGGGTGCCGCTGCTGCCAGCCCGGAAGCGGACGTGGTCATGAACGAGATTGCGTGCGGCTCTTGTCGATCGTGATTTTTCCTGATCAGCTTCCCCAGGCAGCGCCGAGGGGCCGTCTACCCCTGACGTCGCGGTCAGCCGAGTTCGTCCCAACCCGCGACGAAGTTTCCTCTTCTCACAACCGCATAGGCGCGTAGGTTTACGGCATGAGCAGCTTCACCTTCATCCACGCTGCCGACATCCACCTCGACAGCCCGCTGGCCGGCCTATCGCGTAAGGACGAGGGCTTCTCGAGCCTCATACGGGGCGCGACGCGGCGCGCCTTCACCAACGTCGTGGACCTCGCGATTGAGGAGGGTGCCAAGCTCGTTGTGATCGCTGGCGACCTGTACGACGGCACCTGGAAGGATCAGTCCACCGGACAGTTCGCGATCAGGGAGCTGGCGCGCCTCACCCGCGCTGGCATCCGGTCGGTCGTCCTGTTCGGCAACCACGACGCCGAGAGCAGGGTCTCGCGCCACTTCGCGCCGCCCGAGGGCGTGCACCTCCTGTCGAACAAGCAATGCGAGACGGTGCGCCTGGACGACCTCGGCGCCGCGGTGCACGGCCGCAGCTACAAGGACGCCGCGACCACCGAGAACATAGCCGCCACCTACTGCCCGCCGGAGTCCGGGCTGCTCAACATCGCCGCCCTCCACACCGCGCTCGGCGGGCACGACGGCCATGCGAACTACGCCCCCTGCTCGATCGACGAGTTGCGGGCGTCCGGCCACGATTATTGGGCGCTTGGCCACGTGCACGAGCCAGGGATCCGGTCCGAGCACCCGTGGATCGTCTTCCCCGGCAACACGCAGGGGCGTCACGCACGGGAGACCGGCGCCAAGGGAGCAATGGTGGTGCGGGTGGAGGACGGGACGGTGAGGTCGGTCAATCACCGCGCCTGCGACGAGGCCCGCTGGGCGCGCGTCAACGCCGACATTCGCGGGGCGAGCGACACCGTCGAGGCGGTCGGGGAGGTGCGGCGCCGGCTTCAGGAGGCGTCGCGTTCGGCAGACGGGCGGCCGCTCGCCGTGCGCGTCTCGTTGCGGGCCGACGGCGAGGTCGGACGCGCCCTCCAGGCGGACCCGGCATGGAGCGAGGGCGAGGTGCGGTCTGCGGCGGCGAGCGTCGCCGAGGACATGTGGATCGAGCGTGTCCGCCTGGAGGTGGCCGAGGGCGGGCGCGCCGGACTGCCGCCCGAACTCGTCCAGTTGCTGGCCGAAGCCGTAAATGATCCGGACTGCGCCCGGGCGGTCAGTGCAGCAACCGCCCCCCTACTGGGCAAGCTGCCTGCCGACGTCGGGGAGGCCGACGTTGCGCCGCTGCTGACGGCCGCCCGCACGGGCGACGCGGACGCGCTTCTGCGCGCAGCGAGGGCCGCGGTGGCCGCTCGACTCGGAGGGGAGGGGCACTGATGCGGTTCCGCGAACTCGAGCTCATCCGCTACGGCGGCTTCGCCGACCGGCTCCTCGACCTCGGCGATGGTAGCCCCGACCTGCACGTTGTCGTCGGCCCTAATGAAGCCGGCAAGTCGACCACGCTGCAGGCAGTCAGCGACTTCCTCTTCGGCATCGGCGGCCAGACCAGCCAGGGCTGGAGATGGGGCTACCAGGAACTGCGGATCAGGGCCGTCCTCGAGCACGACGGCCAGACGATCGAGGCCGTCCGCCGGAAGGGCAACAAGGACACGCTGCTGGACCGCGACAGCAGTCCGCTGCGGTCGGACCCGATCGCGCCGCTGCTGCGGGGCATCGACCGCGCTGCGTTCGAGCGGATGTACGGCCTCACACATCAGCGTCTGCGGGAAGGCGGCGACGCGATTCTTTTGGGCCGCGACGACGTCGCCCGCATCACGCTGGAGGCCGGCACCGGCGTCGCCGGTATCGGGCGCGAGATGGAACTGCTGTCCGGCATGGCGGCCGAGCTCTTCAAACCCGGCGGCTCGGTGCCGCTGGTCAACCGGCTGATGCGGGAGCGCGCCGAGGCTCTGAGGGAGGTGCGCGAGCGCAGCATAACGGAGTCGCAGTGGTCCGATCAGCGCCGTCGGCGGCAGGAGGCCGAGGATCAAAAGGCGTCGCTGCTCCAGGAAGCGGGGGAGATCGAGCGGGAAGCCTCCAAGCTCGAGCGGATCGCGCGCGCGCGCGCACCGCTCGCCCGGCTTGCCCACAACCGTGCCGAACTCGAAGGGCTCGGACCGGCCACCGACCTGCCGGTCGACGCGTCCGAACGCCTCGCCAGGGCGAGGGCGGAGCGGCTTTCGGCGACTGAACGCGCGGAGGCGCACGCCGAGGATCTGCGCCGACAGGACGAGGCGGCCTCCGCGCTCGTAGCTCCCGCCGACCTGCTCGGGCTCGCGGACCGGGTCCGGGACCTGGAGGAGAGGCGCCCCGTCATCGAGGCCGCCCAGCGCGACCTGCTCCGCAGACGGGCCGATCGCGACAGCGCGGACGAGCGGATCACCGCGGCCCGCGCCGAGGCGCGACTGCCGGAGGGCGCGCCGCTTCCAACCGCCGGCTGGCGCCGGCGCGGCGAGCAGCTGCTCCAGCAGCGGCGGGAGGCCGCGGCGTCGGCGGCCGCCACCGCGCTGCGCAGGACGGAGCTGGAGCGCACTCACGCGGAACTGCTGCAGCGACGGGGCTCGCTGACGGAGCTTCCGGGGCTGGCGGCGGTCGAAGCCGCCCTCGCCGCGGTTCCCGCCGAGGGAGACGATCGGCTACAGCGGCTTCAGCAGGAGGCCACGCGCAAGCGGACGAGGGCGGACGAGGCGCTGGCGGCGCTCGCGCCCTGGACGGGCGACGTGGCGAAGCTTCGCTCGCTCGACCCGCCCGGCGCGAGCGAGGGTGCCGCAGCGGCGCGGAAAACCGACGACCTGCGCGCCGATATCCAGGCGGCGCGCCGCGAGGCGGACACCCACCTGTCGGACGCCACCCGGTCGCAGGCGCGGGCTACGGCGCTGGCGGGCAGCGGCGCGCTGCCGACGCCCGAGGTGATCGGTGACGCCCGGCGGAGGCGCGACATGCTGCTGAACGAGGTGGTGGCGGGGGCGCTCGCCCGCGGCGAGGAGGCGCTCGCGGCCGTCGCAGAGGCGGATCAACTTGCGGACCGGCGGGATGCGGAGGCCGAACGGGTCGCCGAGCACGCTGCCGCGAGGGCCGCCGAGGCGACCGCAGTGCAACTCGAGCAGCTCGCGCGAACCCGTGTGGCAGGCCGGGAGCAGGAACTTGGTGCGCTGGAGGAAGAGTGGACTGGGCGGTTGGCGGCGCTCGGGTTCGCCCGAGCCGTCGCGCCCGGTGACCTCGCGTCCTGGCTGGATCGGCGCTCCCTGGCGCTAGCGGCCGCGGACGAGGTACGCGACGCCGAGGAGTCCGCCAGCGAGCTGCGCCGGACGCTGAGCGAATCCTCCGACGCGCTGAAGCAGGCGCTGACTGGGGCCGGTGCCGAAGCGCCGGAGACGCTATCCGGCCGGATCTCCGCGGCGAGCGCATTGGTGCGCCAAGCGGCCGACGCCGCGGTTCGGCACGAGCAGCTCGAGGAGCGGATTGCCGAGGCTTCCAACGCGGTTGCCGTCGCGACCACCGCCGCCGACTCCGAGCGGAAGCTCTCGGACGAGCGCGACCGGGCTCTGGCCGAGCTCGTCAACGAGGTCGGGCTGGCGGTTGAACTCGGGGAGACTGGATTGTCCGACGCCCTTGTCGCCCTCGAAGCAATCTCGGAGGACGTCGTGGTGCGTGCTGGCCTGGAGCGGCAGATCGCCGGAATGGAACGCGACGTGCGCGAGTTCGTGGGCGGACTGGCCGAGGTGCTGGCCGCCCTCGGCAGGACGGCGTCCGAGACGCCGACCCGCACAGTCGCCGACCTCGCATCGCAGGTTCGGGCGGCGCAGACGGCGAGGGACAGATTGGAGCAGATGGCGGGTGATCGCACGAGGCTTAGTGCGGAGCTTGAGAAGTCCGGACTGCGAATTAAGAGCGCCCAGTCGGAGCTGGACGAGCTCGTGGCCCGGGCGGGCGTCTCCGACGAGCGGCAGCTCGACGCCGCCGTCGCCGCGGCGAGGCGACGTTCGGAACTTGTCGCCGCGATCGGCGCGGCGGAGGAGGAGCTCAGGCTGCTCGACGACGGGTCCGGACCGGACGCGCTCGCCGCGGCGGTCGCCGAGTTCCCCGCCCACGAGGAGGCGGCGGCGCGCCGGGGCATCGAGGAGCGCCGCGAAGCGCTGGCGGCGGCACGCGAGGAGGTCGGCCGGGCGCTCGCCGAGGCCGACGAGGCTTGGAACCAAGCGGCGCGCGACAGCGCGGCCGCCGACGCGCAGCAGGTCGTCGCGGAGACCGGCGCGGCGCTCGCGACGGCGGCGGAGGCGCACGTCGAGGCCGCCGCGGCGGCCGCGTTGCTCAGGTGGGTTCTGGATCGTCACAGGCAGGTGAACCAGGCGCCGCTCATCGCGCGGGCGGGAGGACTGTTCGCTACTGTCACCGACGGCGCCTACCAGGGACTCCGGGTCGATTACGATGAAGAGGATCGGCCTACGATCGTTGCAGTTCGCCAGGACGGCTTGATAGTCGGCGTCGAGGGACTGTCGGAGGGGACGCGGGATCAGCTCTATCTCGCGCTGCGCCTGGGCTCGATAGATACTGGCGGTCATCCGCTGCCGATCGTGTGCGACGACCTGCTGATCACGGCGGACGATGCGCGCGCGGGCGCCATGCTGAGGGTGCTGGCTGCGGCATCCGCGGGCACGCAGGTGATCCTCTTCACGCACCACGAGCACCTGGTCGACGTCGCGACAGCCGCGATCGGCACTGATCGATTCGTGCTGCACCGCCTTCAGCGAGCTCTTAGCGCGGTGGCCTGACAGGGGGGAGAGCGATGATCCTGCGCGAACATCGGAGCGTTAAGCTGCTGGCCGGCGACCGTCGGACGCGAGAGGTCAAGCACTGGACCGAGTGGTTCCGGCGCGTGCCCGCGATCAGACGCAAGTTCTGTCGCTGGTCTCAGGACTTCGATCCATTCCACTCGAACGAGGCGGCGAGCGTCGCCGTGCTCGCCAACGCGGCGGCGCAGGCGGGCTACCTCGCACATACGGAATACGTCGCGCTCAAGCGGCACGCCTCGCGTGGCAGGCCCTTCCGACAGGGTCGATGTGACCTCTGGGTGGCTGAGGTCGCCGAGGAGATCTCCTGGGCGTTCGAGGTAAAGCAGCAATTCGCCGCTGCCGGGCTGCGTCGCGGCACTTTCGAGGCCAAACTGGACCGAGCGTCGAAGGACGCCCGCGAGGTCGACAGGAACGAGGCGGATCGCCGCGTCGGCTGCCTCGTGACCGTGCCGCGATCGGCCGTCAAGCCGAGCGAGGAGTTCATCGCGCACGTGGACGAACTCAACGCCGACGGGGACGTGGCATTCCGCATTGCTGGTAGGATGGGGCCGGTCTGGCTCACCTTCCGGATTGTCGACTAAAAGCTTGGAGCGGCTGCGCGCCGGCAACCTAACTATGGCGCCCCTCGGGCCAGGTAGGTTGAACTAGGCGAAGCGAGGAGAGTGCGCTGTCAGCCCGAATGCACCATCCAGTACAATGAAGCAGAAAGAATGCTCAGCGCTCGCAAGCCAGTCGCCGAACGGCGCCGGACTTGAGTCAGAGCGGAAGCCGGACCTTGAACTCGTTGGCGACCAGGATTTCATGCCGCATGAGAAGGAGTATCTGGGCGAACAAGGTCGAGCACCGGGCAAGATATGACGCATATCCCATGGATTGCACGTCGGCCTGACCACCTTTGCCCGACCGGTACTCGATGCTGCCGGTCGCCCTGTCGAAGACCATCCCACCGTGGTGAGAGGCATTGCGCACCTGGTTGTCGAACTCCACGCAGACCAAAGCCATTGCGGCATTCTCGGAAATCGCCCTGCACCGTCCGGCCTTGTCGGTGCGCTGGTAGTCGGCCAGCGCGATGTTGCGCAGCTGGTCGAATGGCCGACCCTCGATCAGGTTATTGAGGCAGGTGAGGAACTCGACATTGTCGCCGAACGCCTCGAAGGCATTTCCGTAGAACATCCGCGTCGCGTCGAAATTGGTCGATGCCGCCGTATGATCATCGCCGACCTCGACGCCGGATGCGACCAGATGGTGTACCTGCGAGAATTCGGAGAAGGCGCCGAGATAGGCCTTACAGACCTCGAAGGCGCGCCGCGCATGCGCGACGCTCATCGTGTCACCGAAATGACGAACGAAGCGGTCGAAGTCCGGCTTGTCCTTCGCGATCATCAGCTGCTGGAACAGGCCCTCGAAATGCTCCTCGAACCGTGGTTGGATCAGGCTCGCCGCGAACTGGAACACCCAGTCGGCCAGCGTGTCGGGGGGATCGGAATATCCCGCGCCCGGGATGAACTTCTCCAGCCGCTTCCTCGCAAGCTCATCCTTACCGTTCCGATGCAGCGACCAGGCCGCCCTCAGCTGATCCCACTCCTCTGTAATGCGCGCCCGTCGAGGCTGCCCGTCCGACAGGAGCTCAAGCGTCGCCGGCAGGCCGGCACGCGTCCGAGCCGCCAGTATCCCGTCGATCATCCGCTTCCCGAAATCCAGGCTGGGGAACGCGTCCGCGCTGCCGATCTTCGATTTCGAGAAGACGAACGACGGGTGAAGGTTCACGATCGGCGCGTCGTTGTCTTCCTCGGATTTCTCGGTATTCGGCCCATAGGACCAGCCGACCCCGAGCTCGAGGCGAACCCCCATCTCCTGAGCGCAACTGTTGCACGCGAACTGGTGCGCCTGCACGGATTCGCCGCCCAATCCGATCCGCAGGACATGCGCGGTGCCGCACTCCGTGCACCTGACGTACTCCCTGACGATCAAGAACGATCCCCCTCTGACTGCGGTTCGGGATCGCAACTACCCGCTTGGTGGATGGAGCACACCCTCCTGAAACGCGAGGGGCAAAGACGCATTTAGTCGGCAAATCCGATCCGCTTTCCATCGACGGGGAATCCGACGGGCGATACGATGGCCCGAAATCGAAGTTGTGCGAGGGGTCGACTTTGGGAACGCGGACAGTACCGCCACTGACGAAGCAGAAGCCGGACGGAACAATATATTCCCGCCGCGCAGACGTTGAGGGGTCGCTCGAGAGGCTCGTCGAACTACCGCGCTCGGAAGTGATCGCCGCCCTGAAGATACGCGATGCGCGCTCCGACCTCTATGTTCAGTCAGAGTGCGTCGTCCATCTGATCCGGGCCGCTCGCAACGACAACGACCAGTCCTACTTCGCCGAGCTCTATCGGGAATTGATGCGACGCATCGGTGCCGTGCTTCCGCGGGTCGAAGGCGAACGATCCGGCCTTGTGGAAAACGTCCATGCAGCGGACGCTCGCGACCGCGTCCGAGACCTGTTCAACGAGAGGCTGAGCGTCGACCGCACCCAATCGGGATCCGCGCTCGACTATTTCGAGGTCATGTTCGCCGACGCCATCGCCGCCCTGCGCAAGACGGCCATGAAGCGCGCGACACGACAGGCTGCGCGGAGCGAACGCATCGAGGCCGACGACGAGACCAACGAACCGTCGCTCGCCGTCGAGAAGGCCGTCGGCAGCCTGGACCTGAAGCAGGAGCTGCTGTCGGAGGACCCGATTTACCGGTCCCGCGTCGTCGCCGCGATACAAGCCCTACCAGACAAGCAACGCCGGGTGATTGAGATGATACTCCAGGAAATGCCCATCGACTCCTCGGACGAGGGCGTCCTATCGATCCGCAAGGCGATCGGGGTCTCGTCCGAGAAGACCGTCCGCAACCGTCGCGACGCCGCGTTCGCCTCGATACGCAAGGCGCTCGAGATCGGATCAGACCATGACTGATCGTCTGCCACACGACGACGAGGAAATCCTCCTCGCGTTCGCCGTAGAGCCGGCGCACGACCGTTCGACGCTCGAACGGTATCTGCAGGCGTACCCGCACCTCGCCGACGACCTGATCGACCTGTCGCTCGACCTGCGTCTTCTACGAGCGAGCGACGGCGCCAGCGCTTCGGTTGACGAGGCCTGGGTCGAAGCGTCGTGGACGGCTTTTCAGTCAGCAGCCCCTGCTCGTGCTCCTGCAGGGAGTACCGTCGCCGATCCATTCGCGTCGGCCACGGCGGACGAACTCGTCGCCCTGCGTCGGACTCTCGGAGTGCCGAGCGGCGTTATCCATGCCTTCAGTACGAGGCTCGTCGACATCGCGTCCGTTCCGGCGTGGGTCGTCGAAACCATCGCGCAGGGCATCCGGGCGACCGCCGACGACATCCGCGCGTTCATGGCGGGATCAAACCGGCTTGCCACCGGACTGAGCTACAAGTCCGACGAAGCGCCCCGCGTGGCGGACGGCAAGATATCGTTCGAGGAGCTTCTCGTTCAGTGCAAGGTGCCCGAGGAAAAGCGGCAGCGGCTGCTGGAAGATCGGGCCTGACCATTGGACGCCGTCGAACTCGCCAGACATCGGGCTGCCGCCCTCCATGCGAGCGCGGCGGCCAATGGTGCGGATCCCTGGTCTCCCCAGGCGATCGTCAGCGCCGCGGCTTCGGCGATCGGGCTCGACATCGAACCGATCGAGCCCGGCAGTACGCTGCTCGCCGGTGGCCGCGCGCAGTTCGATCCCAGGAACAGGACGATCCGGCACGAAGACGCCGGCACGGACTTCTACAAAGCCTTCCTGGTTGGCCATGAACTCGGCCACGCGACGCTCGGTGACGATCGCATCGAGCATGTCGCCCATGACGTCGATCCGACCCGGTCCTCCGAGGCAGCGCCGGTCGGAGAGGACCGGGTCGTGGACTACAGTCGGCGACAACGCCGCGAGATCCAGATGGATCTCTTCGGTCGCGAGCTCATCCTACCCCGCAAGCGAGCCAAAGCCCTCCATCTGGACGGAATTACCGCGACCGAGATCGCAGAACGGCTGGGCGCACCCTTCGACGTCGTCGCGATGCAGCTGTTCGACGCACTGCTGCTTCCGGAGATTGAGCCGCAGGCCGAAGACGCGGCGGAGAAGCCCCCGAAGCCCCTGAATCCCGAGCAGGCCGAGGCAGCACGGCATCGCGGCGTGCCATATCTGCTGGAGGCGGGTCCCGGCACCGGCAAGACGCAGACGCTCGTCGGACGCGTCGCCGGGCTTGTCGACGAGGGCGTCGACCCAAGGAACATGCTCGTCCTGACGTTCTCCAATAAGGCTGCCGGAGAACTCTCGGAGCGCATCGCGGGGATGCGGCCCGAGGCGGCGTCCGCGATGTGGATCGGAACCTTCCATGCTTTCGGGCTGGACATCGTGCGGCGCTACCATCGGCAGCTGGGCTTCGCCTCCGAACCCCGGATGATGGATCGGAGCGAGGCGATCGCGATCATGGAGCGGGAATATCTCGCCCTCGATCTCAAGCATCATCGCGAAATCATGAATCCAGCAAAGCCGCTGAAGGAGATGCTCGGCGCGATGTCCCGCGCGAAGGACGAGGTCGCCGGCCCGGAACGCTTCGCCACTCTCGCCCGGACGATGCTCGATCTGGCTTCGAATCCGGCCGAGCGCATGGCCGCGGAGCGCTGCGCCGAGATCGGTCTCGTCTACAGCCGCTACGAGGAGCTGAAGCACGCTGCCGGAGCCGTCGACTTCGGCGACCTGGTGTCGCTGCCGGTCACGCTCCTGGATTCCGATCCGGAAGCCGCGTCGATCCTTCGCAACACCTACACCCACATCCTCGTCGACGAGTATCAGGATGTGAACCGAAGCAGCGTGAGATTGCTCCAACTGCTGACCGACGGCGGCGCCAACCTCTGGGCGGTCGGGGACGCGCGCCAGGCGATCTACCGGTTCCGCGGCGCGTCGTCCTACAACATGTCGAGGTTCGCCACCGGCGACTTCCCCGGAGCGAAGGGTGGAAGGCTCCGCCTGAACTACAGATCGACGCCCGAGATCGTCGGCGCCTTCTCCGCCTTCGGCCGGGAGATGAAGGCCGGAACGAGCGACGCGGCGCTGACGGCTGATCGCCCTGCCACCGGGAATGCACCGGAACACGTGACGTTCGGAGACAATGACGACGAGGCCGACGCGCTCGCCGACGAGATCGAACGTCGATCGGTGGACACCGAATACCGTGACCATGCGGTGCTATGCTCCGGCAACGACCGGTTGACCCGCATCGGGCGCGAACTGGAACGGCGCGGCATTCCGGTCCTCTATCTCGGAAACCTGTTCGAACGTCCCGAGATCAAGGATCTGCTGTCCATCCTCTCGCTGCTCGTCGACCGCCGGGCCATGGGCCTTGTCCGAAAGCCGTCTCTCGCGGGGCTGGAGACCGGGCTCAGCCTCGCCGGCGCCGCGACTGTCGTCGAGCACCTGCGGGCTACCGACGCCGAACCACTCGCCTGGACCGACGTGAAAAATTCGCTGCCCAAGCTGTCTCAAGAAGATGCCGCCGCGCTTCAGCGCATGGTCAACATGCTTGCGGGCTTCGAGGTCACGGGGAGGCCGTGGCCGATACTGGCTCGACTTCTTCTCGACCGCACACGCACCGCCGCCCTTCTCGCCGCGACCGACAGCGTCGCCAGCCGGGCCATGGGCGTCGCGATCTGGCAGTTCATGGGGTTCCTTCGCGCCGAGCGTGCGGGCCCGGGCCTGCCGGTGCAACGGATGCTCGACGGCGTGCGCCGCCTCGTCCAGCTCGCCGACGAACGCGACCTCAGGCAGCTGCCACAGGCGGCTCAAGGTATCGATGCCGTCAGGCTGATGACGATCCATGGCAGCAAGGGGCTGGAGTTCCCGGTCGTGCACGTCATGGGGCTCAACAAGAACAGCCTTCCCACCTCATCCGCCACGCGCAGGCCGACCTGCCCGGTGCCGGACGGGCTGATCGAGGGAGATGACCAGGGCGAACGCAGCACCATGGCCCTCGCCGCGATGGACCACGACCTGGAGCAGGAATGCCTCTTCTATGTGGCCGCCTCGCGCGCGCGCGACCGTCTCCTTCTGTATTCGGCGACCCGAACGGCACCGTCGGCAACCGGGGCCACGAGGCGTCGCGATCCCTCGCCCTTCATCGCCCGCCTGGGCGTGACGGGCACGCGCGCGGCGACACCGCGCGCCGATCGCATCGGCGACCCGGAGGAAGAACCGCTACCGATCCGGCTCGGCCCGCCCATCAAGATCGCGACGGCCCAGCTACACCTCTATTCCCGCTGCCGTCGCCGGTTCCTGTACACACACGTCCTGGGCGTCGGCGGCAGGCGCACACCGACCACGATGACCAGCATGCACGACATCGTGCGATCCGTGATCGACGAGATCTCGAGCAGGCAGCCCACTCCGGCCTCGTCCGCCGAGGCCGCCACGATTCTGGAACGACTGTGGTCGGAGGGGCCGCTCGCAGGCGACGAATACGGACTTTATCGCGAAATCGCCGACCTGCTGATCCAGAAGTTCGTGGAGATCCGCGCCGGTTCCAGTCGGCTCGATCCCAGTCCGATGCGCACCCGCATCGGGAACGACACGGTGACGGCAGTCGCAGACGACGTCGTCACCACGGCCGGCGGACGCCACATCACGCGGATGATCAGGACAGGCCATCGCTCCTCCACGACCGGAAAGGATCTTGCGGACGCAGCCTTCCAAATGGCCGCGGCCGACGCACTGCCAGGCTGCGCCGTCGAAATCGTCCACCTCGGCGACGATGATCCCATCGTGCCGGTGACCTTCGACCAGAAGGACCTGGGCAAGCGATCGGAGAAGCTGGTCGAGGCGCTCACCGCGATCAGCAACGGACGCTTCGAACCGAAGCGTTCCGACCGGACGTGCCCCTTTTGTCCCGCCTTCTTCACCTGCGGCCCGATCGCGGAAGGCGGCCTGAAAAAAATCTTCGACTGAAATTACCGGTCGTCCGGCGCTGGCGAGATTGACCCTTTGAGACCGACGCAATGCCGCCGCGGTCGCAAGAGGAACACCAAGCCATGTCCATCACCGACCACCCCGACATCGACGACGTCGAGCTCGCCGTTCGGGAGAACCGCCCGCTGCGCTCCGGGCGCTACCGCGTGTCGTTCGCCCTCGACAGCGTGGACTACCGCCCCACCGTTCTCGATGACCCCGTCCCGCTCGGCCGTCAGGTCCTGAAGGCCGCGGGGATCAAGGACGTCGATGGTCACTCGCTCTTCGTGATCACCCCCGAGGGCGATTTCGAAGATGTCCGCGCCGACGAGGAAATCGACCTGCGCGATCGCGTCGCCCACCACTTCGTCGCCTTCAGCACCGACCCGCTCTACCGCATCATGCTCGACGACAGCCGCATCGTCTGGGGCAAGCCGAGCATCCCCGAAGCGGTTCTCCGCACCCTCGCGGGCATCGGCCCCGACAAGGCGGTGTTCCTCGAGGTCCGCGGCGGTACCGACAAGCTGATCGAGGAGGGCAGCGAGGTCGATCTCACCGCCCCCGGCGTCGAGAAGTTCATCACCGCGACGATCAAGGTCACCTACTTCTTCTTCGTGAACGGCAAGCGCTACGAGACCGACAAGAAGAAGCTGTCCGGCGCCGAGATCAAGGCGATGGTGCCCGGCTGGGACCCGACGCACGATCTGGCGCTGGAAGGGCACGGTGACGAGCCCGACCGCACCATCGGCGACGAAGAGACCGTCAGCCTCGACCCGAAGCACGGCGTCCGCCGCTTCTCGTCGGTCCCGAAGGCGAACTTCGGCTGATGTCCGGCCCTGTCACCATGCAGCTGGACAAGCTGCGGGAGCGGTTCGGCGGCGCTGACGTTCGGCCGGCGATGAGCGGTACCATGCTCGTCACCGTGCCGAACGTCCGCCTGCCGGATGGGTGGTCGAAGCCCTCGACCACCATCCGCTTCATCATCCCGTCCGGGTATCCCTACGCGCATCTCGACTGCTTCTGGGCCGATGCCGACCTGAAGCTGGCGAACGGCGGTCAGCCGCAGAACACGGGATTCAACCCGATCCCCGGCGTCGCCGATCCCATGCTCTGGTTCTCGTGGCATCTCACTGCACCGTGGGACCCCAACCGCGACACCCTCACCACCTGGATGAACGTGGTGATCAACCGTCTGAAGGAAGTGCGATGAGCGGCATCAGATTCCCATCGCCGGTCTACCGTCAACTGTCGGCGACGCTTCTCGACGCCGGTGGCGTCGAGAGCTGCGCGATCGCCTACGCCCACTACGTCGCCCTTGCCGATGCGTGGATCGTGGCGGACGCGGCGGCCGTGCCCGAACACGCATATGAGCGGCGCGATCGCATCTCCGCCGTCCTGAAGGCGCAGTACCTGCTGGACGTCGCCAACCGCAGCCGCGTCACCGGCATGGCGGCGATCCTCATCCATACCCATCCCGATTGCCCGGACTGGCCGGCGTTCTCGACGACGGACGACAACGGGGAAGCTCAGCTCGCTCCCTATCTCGGCAGGCGTGGCGCGCCGGTTCCGCACGCCGCTCTCGTGATCAGCCCCAACGGCTGCCGGGCGCGGCGCCTGGGGTCCGGCGACGAGATCAGCGTGTGGGAGGTTGGAAAGCACCTGACGCTCCTATCGCCACGCCCGGACGGCGAGGCTCAGGAGCGCCACGATCGGCAGGTGCGCGCCTTCGGCGAACCGGGGCAGCGTCTTCTCAAGAGCCTCCGCTACTGCGTGGTCGGTGCCGGTGGCACGGGATCCCTCGTCTGCCAGCAGCTCGCGCACCTGGGAGCGCGCGACGTCACCGTCATCGATCCCGACAATGTCGAGACCACCAACCTCAATCGTGTGGTGGGATCGACGCCGGCAACCGTCGGTGTCGCCAAGGTCGAGGTCGCCGCAGCCATGATCCGCAGCATCAACCCCGATGCGAACGTCACGGCGCTTCAGGCGGACATCGTCGATAGCGACGTCGCGCATCTCCTCTCGACGTTCGACTTCATCCTCCTCTGCACGGATTCGCATGCCAGCCGGGCGGTCGTGAACCAGGCGGCCCACCAGTTTCTCGTCCCGGCGATCGACATGGGCGTCAGCATCACCGTCAAGGACGACGTCATCACGCACATCACTGGGCGGGTCCAGATGATCGCGCCGGAACTGCCCTGCCTCACCTGCACCGGAGCGCTGGACGGGAAGGCCATTCTGCGCGAACTGCAGACCCCGGAACAGCGGGCCGCCGACCCGTATGTTCTGGGGGTTCATGAGCCCCAGCCAGCAGTCATCTCGATCAACTCCACGGTGACGTCGCTGGCCATCACCATGCTGCTCGGAGCCGTGACCCCGGTTCCGACCCGTCCGCGGCATCTGAGCTACGACGGAATTCGCGGCCGGGTGAGCGAGTTGGCCGCTGCCATACACCCGGAGTGCATCGTCTGCTCGAGCGCAGGCGCACATGCGAAGGGCCTGTCGTGGCCGATGCCGGTTCGGCACGCGCCGAATGACGGAGAGGCATCGTGACGGCGCCCGCCAGGTCGCTGCGGCTCGTAGGCCAGGCCAAATACCGCGATGAAGCGGAAGCCCTGCTGAACGGGCCCGGGGACGCCGCGCTGGTCGTGCGCGGCCGCGCCCGCTCGGTCATCATGACTTGCCCCGATGGCTGTGGCGAGACGCTGGTCGTCAATCTCGACCCCCGCGCCAACAAAGCGTGGCGTCTCGACATGCGCGGGGAAGGCGTCACGCTCTACCCTTCGGTGTGGCGGGATGGGGGCTGCGAGAGCCACTTCGTCGTCTGGCGCGGCGTGCTAATTTGGTGTGACCGCTTCACTTCGGGGAATGTCGAACCGCGCTACAACCCTGACATCGAAAAGCGGGTTCTCGCCGGGTTGGATGCGACGATCCCGCTCACCGCGGAAGCCATCGCGGACGCGATCGACGAGATCGTCTGGGACGTGAATCGCGCTGCAAACCGCTTGGTCGGAAAAGGGCTCGCCCGAAGCTGGAAGCAGGATGGGACATGGTATTTCGTGAGGGCCGACGAAGAAGACGAAGGGTGATGAGCCTGCCAGCAGTGGGCGCAGGCGACTGGTATCAACTCCGGAAGCCCATCACCTGAAGTCTGCGCGCCACGTCTCGGTGGTGAACCGCAGGCTTCCGGCCAATGGCGGCGTCATCATAAACAGGGCGGGTTTCGGGCCGAACTCGTGCAATCGATAGAGCCGATACCCGCCCTCCATTCGCTCGGCGACCTCAAGCTCATTGCGGGACATGAAGAACGGCGTCCGCGCCAGCCCGCGCGTCGTCTTAACCTCGATGACCAGATCATCCCCCAGTTCCGAGAAGGAGGCGATGTCGTAGCCGAGACCATCACCGATTTCGACTGAGACATGGCGCACGCGCGCCGCAAGGTCCGGTCTGCCCGCCGAATCTAGGCGGTGCCGTTCGAAACTTAAAACGGCGTGCTCGCCGGCAAGCCCCAATTCGCGGTTGCGCATGTCCCGTTCGACCGGATCGAACCGGCGAACCATCCGCTGCACTGCCGTCGGCGGGGGCTCGTTCCTCAGCTCAATACCAGGTACGTCGACCATGCGGATCGTCGGGGCCGAAGCCGTCGGCACCATGGACAGATCACGCCCGCCGTCGCGGTCCAGATGCCGCTCGATCGCCTCCAGGATCGCACCCTGATAATTGGCCCTCGCCCGGTACCCCCTGATCCCGGCGACGCCGAGCTCCTCGAGCACCGCCGTGATGTTGCAGTGCTTGAACTCGATCGAGCCTTCTGAATGGTCGACGCGTTCCGCCAGAGCGCGGCGATGAGCAGTCTTCGAGAAGGAGATGCCGCCTATCTCGTCCCGCAACATCGCGAAATAGTCCGCAACGATGGCGTCTAGCTCGATATCCGACCAGTCCTCCCCACGCGCCATAGGCCATCCCGAAACCAGACCGCGGGGCACGATACCAGGTAGCACCCGGCAGACTAGGCCCAAGCGCTCGTTACACCGCATGCAGCAGATCGTAGCCCGCTCCTAATGACCCTCTAAACGGCGGCTCGCGTTCCAGGGGGCGGGCGGCGGAAGCCGGACGCTGTGCAAGGTGAACAAGCGGCCGGAGTCGGGAATGCGGTTCTGCCCGCCGGATGACCGGAACTGGGTCTTGTTGAACTAGCTGAGCGCCCACGTTCCGCCTTCGCGCGAATCACCAAACAAGATCGCCGATTGTGGCGATCGCCTGCTCGCGCGCAGGCTTGGCTCTCTTCGCCCAAAGTCGGCGAAGCAGGTCCTCGTCCACGAACTGGTCGTATTTGGCGCTGCGCAGGTTCTCTACAAAACTCGCAAGAGCCTCGGTGGAGGGTACCTCAGAGATAGTGCCGAGCAGCTTGCGCAGCTCGTCCGGCGAGCAGTCGGCGATCTCAATCGCGACATCGTCCGCCTGGCACTCCAATCCCGCGGACTGCAGGAGGACCATAAGGATGTCATTGACCGCCGTGCCGGCCCAAGTTGCCAGTACAGTGTCACTGCCCGACGCGATCGCGCAGCTCCGATCCAACCCGAGCCGCCTGTAGGCCGCTCGGCCCTCCTGAAGAAAGGCGCGCGCGGCGGGGTCCAGGTAGGACGGCACATCTTCAGACGCGAGGACGTGGCGAATCTCTTGCGAAAGCCGGGCGTGGACGGGCTCGCCGGTCGGGGGATCGAACTTCGGCAGCTTGCCCGCCCGGTGCGGCGCAACCACGAGCACCTTCGACCTGTCGTCCACTGACTCAACGCGCCAGCGCCGTCCCGCGAAGCCTACGAGCGCTCCAATCGCCAGAACGTTCGAGATGGGCACGGTGCCCAGCGTCCGGCCTTCAGCAACGAGACGCCACTCGTCGTCGGTCTCGAAGACGGCATAGAAGTCGTGCGCGGCGGTAACGCGCTCACCCTCCGGCCCCAGCATCAGCAGGCCGTCGGAGCTCTGCTCGAGCAGGCCAACGTCGTCTCGCGCGGCACCACGCAGCAGGGCTGCATAGTCGGAGGTGCCCATCGCCAGATAGCTATTCTTGTCGCAGATGGCCCTGTGCGCCGCGACCGGGCGGATCGCGCCATCCGCCGCAATCGTCGACAGGGTCTGGTGCAGCACTACGGTGGCAAGCGAAGGGTCGTCGCCCGCGGGTTCTACGAAGCCGTCGACGAGCAGGCGCACCGCCGCCACCGAGCGGACCGTAGCGATCCTAAGCTGGTCAAGCGGATCGGCGTCCGCCGCGACGTGGCGCTCGCGCACGTAGATGCGCAGAACGGCGGGATCCCCGCGACGACCGCTCCGACCCAGCCGCTGCCTGAGCGCCGCCAGCGACTTCGGCGCGCCGACCTGCGCGACCGACTTGACGTTGCCGAGGTCGATGCCGAGTTCGAGCGTGGTAGTCGCGACCGCCGTGGTGGGAAGGTCGCCCGACTTGAGGCGCAGCTCAAGCTCCTCGCGCAGCTCCTTCGCGAGACTGCCATGGTGCGGAAAGAACTCCTCGGGCAGGCCCTTCGCCACGCAGCGCTGGCGGAGGCGATCGGCCAGCGCCTCCACCGTCCTGCGCGACCCCGCGAAAGCCAGGTTGTTCGAACCCCTCAGGTGCTCGAACATGTGGTCGGCGATGCGGCTGAGCGCGTCGTCTCCGTCATCGGCGATCTCATCGACGCCGCTGGCGTCGGGTGGCTCCTCGTAGCCCCGCACCTGCAGCTTGAGCCCAGAGCCGCCGTCCCGCGAGCGGAGCACGACCGGCGTTTCGGGTTGCGCGGGATTCAGCCAGCAACGGCCCGCATCATCGTCGCCCAAGGTAGCGGACAATCCAATGCGCCGCGGCCGTTTCTCGCAGAGCCGGTCGACACGTCCGAGCAGGGAGGAGAGGTGGAGACCGCGTGGTCCCTTGAGGAACGCGTGCAGCTCGTCGACGACGATAGATTGGAGGCCCCGGAAGAGCCTGGCCGCGTCCGCCTGCCGACGAAGCAACAGCGCCTCGATCGACTCCGGCGTGATCAGCGCGACGCCCGCGGGGTGACGCAGCAGCTTGGCTTTGGCCGCTGCCGGCGCGTCGCCGTGCCAGCGGGTCACCGGCATCTCGAGCCGCTCGCACAGCGTTTCCAGCCGGCGGTACTGGTCATTTATGAGAGCCTTAAGAGGGCTCACGTACAGGATGCGCAGGCCGCCGTCGCCAGGCTCCGCCGCTCGGGTAAGAAGCGGCAGGAAGGCGGCCTCGGTCTTGCCCGAGGCCGTTCCCGCCATGACCACAACGTCCGCCTCGGAGCCGAGCACCGTGCGGATCGCCTCATCCTGGATGGGCCGCAGGCCCATCCATCCCTGGTCTCGAATCCAGCGCCTTATCTCGGGATGAAGGCGGTCGAAGGCGGACGGCTCAGAGGCGGAGGTCGACAAGCTCGTCGTCCGCGTCCGCCTCCTCGGCCTCCTCAGGCTCCGGCGTGACGCCGCCTATCAGTCCTCGCCAGTCCGTGCCCGGGTTCTGCTCCAGGACGGCTAGAAGCTGCACGAACGCCTTGATCGTGTTGCGCGGTGTGCGGAAGTAGGCCTCGCCGATGCGGCGATTGCAATGCTCCATGAAAGCGGTGAGCGCCTCATCCGGCACGAGTTGGGCTGCGGGGTCGCCGATCGCGAACACGGACCGGATGTTGGAGAGCAGCACGAGCAGGTCCTCCGGGGAGAGGCTCTGCAGGCGCAAGACCGGCCCCGTCATGTCGATCCGGCCTTCGGTCGCGAAGCTGTTCTCGGCGAGACGCGACTGCAGCGCCTGGTAGCTGTAGAGCCCGCGGCGGCTATCGAGAAGGAAGTCGGGGGTGCCGCCCAACACGAAGCCGAGCCCCTCGACGTTGCCCTGGAGGACGTCGTTCAGCATACGCAGGATCTGCTCGTAGTTCTGGTTTCGAGCCTGGGCACTCTGCAGCTTGTAGAGGTTCACGAGCTCGTCGAAGACCACGAGTAGGCCGGCGTATCCGGCGATGCGCACGAACCCGGACAGCAGCTTGAAGGTATCGTAGACGTCTACATCGTCGATGATGCTGCGGACCGGCAACGCCTGTCTCGCCTCCGTCTTGGTCGGGAACTCCGCTCGTAGCCAGCGCAGCGCCGCCGCCTTCAATGCGTCATCACCGTCCTCGTGGGCGCGCCAATACGCCTTGAGGACGCAGGCGAAGTCGTGACCACCCAACATGTCGAGAAGCGGGGCGAGCCGCCGGTCGATCACCCGCTCGACCGGGCTGCCGGCGTCCTCGGCCTCGCGCACGCAGTCCGTGACGAAGCGCTCGACGACGCTCGGCAACGCTCCGCCTTCGGGTCGGGTGCGGGTCGCCATGTTGCGCACCGCCTCAGCGTAGAGCCCTCGCGCCTGACCTCCGGTCGCGTGAATGCGGCGGTCCGGGGCGAGATCGGCATGGACGGTCACGAGCTTCCGCTCGAGGGCGATGAGCCGGACGAGGTTGAGGAAGAAGGTCTTGCCCGCGCCGTACTCGCCGATGACGAAGCGCATGGCGGAACCCGCGTCCGCGATGCGATCGATGTCGCGCACGAGCGCCTCGACCTCGCGCGAGCGGCCGACCTGGATGTGACGCAGCCCGACACGGGGCACGACCCCGGCGGAGAGCGCCTGCACGATCAGGTCACGGTCCTTGCGACGGATGGCGTTCAAGCTGCGGCTCCCATGGGCATGATCTGGTCCATGATCTCGGGTGAAACCCGGACGATGTCGTCATCGTCAAGGACGGGCTCGCCGAACCGGTCGAACCCCCATTCGTTGATCGTCTCGATTGCGCCTTCC
This sequence comes from Microbacterium terregens, assembly GCF_027922045.1. The sequence continues at coordinate 44,590 of NZ_BSEX01000024.1, read as the reverse complement.
GGCATGAGCCTAAGCGCGGCCGCCGCGCCGTCGAACGCGTCACGATCGAGCGGGCCGGACAGGAGACGCGTCAGGAGCTCGGAGTGCGGTCCATCCAGACCATCGAAGCCGTTGGTCGCGCGGGGAGTGGGCCTGGGCGCCGCGACGGCCGATGCCGAAGCCTCTTGCTCCTCCTCGACGAAGATGGTGGCGAGCAGCGCGGAAACGCGTGACGTCTCTCCCCGAATGCGCGCGAGCCTCGCAGCGTCGATCGCGACAGAGGACGAGACCGGCTCCGACGGTATGGAGATCAGCTCTTCAGGACGTCCGGGCTCCACCAGGATCGGCCCCACGTCCTCCGCCCCGCGATGAAGCGCCGCGTAGAGAGCGGAGGCGGGAAGGTTCAGCGTGGCGTGCAGCGTCTCGAGGAACTTCACCTCGCCCGGCTGCACCATGCCATCGGCGAGCACCGCCTCGACGGCCGCGGTCGCGATCGAGGCGCGGGCCGTGGCGGGAGCGTCCGCCAGGCGCTTCATCGCCGCCCGCACCTTTGGCGGATCCGCCGCCAGGGCACGACCGGACGCGACCAGGCGGGCGATCTCGTGCTCCGCGAGATTGGGCGTTGACCGGAGGCGCCGTTCGACCGCTTCGAGCTCGGCCGCGACGACCTCGCCGTCGGACGCGGCAGCGAGCACGGCGACCTCCATGGCCGTTCGCGCATCGGCATAGGCCTGCCGTTCGTGCTCGACCGCGCCGCCGCCATGGGCAGGGAAGACGGCCATCGGTGTGTCAGCCCGCGGGGTCGGCGCCGGACCGTAACGGCGGTCAGGCTCGAAGCCGTGCTGCAGCGCATCGAGCGCCATGCCAATCTGGCGAACCACCGCGGTGGGCAGCTTGTCGGCTGCCTCGTTCACGTCGAGGTCGAGCAGTCGCGCGAGCTCGACAGCCGCTATGACGCCGCGCGTCCCACCGCTGACCAGCTTCTCCAGCCGCTCGCGGCAGGAGGCGAGCGCCGGGTTGCGGTCCCGAAGTTCGACAGGGAGCAGGAGCTCGGCGTGAAGCCTGCCCCTCGCGTCCGGATCGCGGCCGACGAGCCGGCTGTAGGCCGAGAGGTCGTCGATGCAGAGGTCGAGCATGGCCCGCAGCGGTCCGAGCGGCGCGGAGATGCCGGACACGTCGGGTAGTTCGTCCACGCTGAGGTCGACGCTGAACTTGCCGCTGGCCGCCCTGTACTCGTGCCGCAGCGTCCTCTTGGGGCGTCGCACGGTCAGCCCGTCGGGGTGCCGGATCGCAAACCTGGCGCTCCACAGGTCACGCAGCTCGGCGAAGCATCGCTGCCCAGGCGTGCGGAGGTGAACGTCGGGAAGTGCCAGCACCCACCGGAGCGCGTCGTCGGCGTTGAAGGGTACGCCGTCCCTAAGCCGCCGCCCGAGCCGGATGCGTACGTCGAGCGGAAGCTCGACGTCCCAGTTGCGGGCGCACTCGGCGGTCGGAGGAGCGTCGTCCTCGTCCTCGTACAGTGCGGCGAGGGCGAGGAGTCTGGAGGCGTGGCCCTGGAACGAGTAGTCCTGATGGTGGAGCGCCATGAGCCGGCGCAGCTCGGAGAAGATCGCGGGCGCATCCGCACGCGCGTCGTCCACCAGCAGGCGCTGCTCCAATCCGTAGAAGAAGACGAACAGGTAGCCGCTGGGCACGGACACGGCGCGGCGCCCGCCCGTCAGCCAACCGAGGTAGGTCGCGCGAGCGCGTGGATCGAACTCCCGATACGACGGCCAGTAGCCAAGGGTTGCGCCCGCGGGATCACCGCGCGTGTCGACCTTCAGCGTCGGATCGATGCGCGAGTGGTCGTGCCTCGGTTCGTGACGAAGCGGCGTTCCGAAGTACACCATCTCGGTCTCGAAGCCGACGCCGCCCGCCGAAAGCGCCTCGGGTGATCCGATCCAGCGCGGGGCGGCGCGTCCGCTGGAAGCCGGAGTCACGCTCTGAGACGTGGGAACGGAAGCCACCGGAGTGGCCGGGACCGCAGGAGCGGGTGAGGCCGGCGGCTGCGATGTCGGCGTCCGCACAGCCGGAGCACGGTCCGCCTCGAACTCGAGCGCCTGGTCGAGCGTCGAGAAGGTCCAGCCCGCCACCACGTAGCGGCCGTTGCCGTCACGGCGAATGCCCGAACCGCCGCTAGTTTGGTTCGAAGCGGCTGGCGAGGCGGGCGCGGCATCGCTGGCGCGATGCCGCTCGGGCTCCTCCGCCCAGAAGTCGTCGCGGACCTCGGACGACGTTCCAAGATCGACGCTCGATGCGGCACCGCCACCGAGAATGTCGCCGAATCGACGCGCCATACGCGCGATCCAGCCTCCAGAGTCGCTCATCTTCCCCCCACGGTCGCCATGCTGTCCCAGTCCGGGCGGCTTTTCCATAGTTTTTCGCATCGCAACGGGGTCTTAGGTCCTCACGCGGACCGCTGTTACTCTTTGAACGGGCGATCGAATTGTTGCAGCATGACAAGCATCCGGGACGCTCTGTCTGGATTCGGCGCTGGGGACGCGCCGTCGGGGGGAACTGAAGCAGATGGCCTTGTCGGATTTACCGGTCGTGCCGGTCCTCGTCGCGATCGTGCTCCTGACGTTCGCCTACGCGTTCGTGCGCCACTTCCACCTTCCCGCGAAAAAGCTGGACGGCTCGCTCGAGGATGTGATCCGGAAGGTCGACGCGGCGCGCGCCGCCGGTCAATTGGAACTCGCCTCCTGCTTCGCCGGCGACGAGCGGCTTGCCGCCATCTGGCAGGAGTACGGTGAGACGCTGCACTCGCAGCGGGAGATCGATCCGTCCACGGGCGAGTTCGCGGTGCGCGCGGTGCGATCGACGGTGCCTGCCGAGGTCTACTTCTCGCCGCATTCCGTGGTCGACGGTCGGGTCCACGCCGAGTTCTTCAAGCACCTGCCGGGCATCTTCACCGGCGTAGGCATCATCGGCACCTTCTTCGGGCTGCTGAAGGGATTGTGGCTGTTCCGCATCTCCGAGGACGCAGGCGTGGTACGCAACAGCCTCACCTCGCTCCTGCACGGGGTCAGCGAAGCCTTTGCGGTCTCCGCCTTCGCGATCCTGCTCGCGATGGTCGCGACCGTGCTGGAGAAGTATCGGCTGAACAGCCTGTACGGAAAGGTCGGTAGGCTCGCCCACGCGATCGACGCCACCTACGAGGCAGGAGCCGGAGAGGAGTACCTCGCGCGCCTCGTCTCCTCGTCCGAGGAGTCAGCCAGCCAGACCCGGATCCTCAAGGACGCTCTGGTCTCAGACCTGAAGGAGATCCTGACCGACCTCGCTGAGCGGCAGATCGCGGCGACGACTCAGCGGTCGGGAGAACTCGGCACCTCGATCGCCAGTGCGCTCACCGACGCGTTGAGGGAGCCGCTCGATCAGATCGCGGGTGCCGTCGGACGCGTCAGCCAGGATCAGTCGTCCGCCGTCACTCAGCTACTCACCGACGTGCTCGCCAGCTTCAGCGACCGGCTCGAAGGCATGTTCGGAAGCCAGCTTTCCGGCATTGGTGACATGCAGCAGCGGACGGTCGATGCGATGCAGACGGCGGTGGCGCGGCTCCAGGATCTGACCGCCGGCATGGAAGCGGCCGGCACCAGGGCCACGGACGCGATGTCGGCCAAGCTGATGGAGGCGGTCGAGGCCGCCGAGGCGCGACAGGCGGCGATCACCGACGAGTTGCGCACCGCACTGTCCGAGATGCGCTCCGGCCAAGGGGCGGCGCAGGAGCAGACCCGGTCCCGCCTCGAGGAGATGCTGGACGAACTCGGCCGCCGGCTCGGCGAGGCCGTCGCCGGCATCGAGCGCACCGCGGAGGAGCGGTCGCGGCGACAGGCCGAGGACGATGGCCGCAGGTCGGAGACCGCCGCCCGGCAGGTCGCCGGCATGGGGGAGAGCGTCGGCGTGTTGACGACGAACGTGGACACCATGCTCGCCGCCGTGCGGGAGATGGTTTCCCGGATCGAGCTCGTGACGTCCGACGCCTTCTCTCGGCTAAACGGAGGCGCCGACACCCTCCTGGCCGCCGCCGGACGCTTCGAGACTTCGGGACGCGAGGCGGCGGACGGCTTCTCCCGCATAGCCTCCGTGACGACCGGCCTCGCCGACGCGGCGGGAAGCGTGGCCGGCGCGGCCCGCAGCCTCGACTCGGTTGTGGCCGACTACCGAAGCGCGCGGGACGCGGTCGGAACCATGGTCGAGGGGCTGCGCGCCACGGTGGAGAGCGCGTCGAGGGAGGCGTCGCTCACGGCGGACGTTCTCACGAGAATCGAGGGGGCGACCCAGCGGCTTGCCGCGGCCCAGGTCGAGGCGGACGGCTTCCTCGACGAGGTGGCGCAGGTGATCGCCACCTCGCACGAGAAGTTCTCCGAGGGCATGCGGGGCACGGTGGTGGACGCCAACCGGCAGTTCCATGCAGAGCTGTCGCAGGCGACCGGACTGCTCAGGGAGGCGATCCAGGAGCTCGAGTTGGCGCTGCCGCAGGCCGGCCGGCGTGCGGCCTGACCTAGGTGTTCGGACAGCGCCATGCCACCGCGACGCGCGGGCGCGACGAGGGCGAGAAGCCCTTCTGGATCTCCTTCGCCGACCTGATGACGGCGCTCATGGTGCTGTTCCTGCTCGTCATGAGCGTGGCGCTGCTCGCCGTCACGAGGACGATCTCGGAGCGGGAGCGCCTTGAGAGCCAGAGGCAGGACGCCATCGAGCAACTGCTCGGACGCATAGAGAAGGCGGCCGAGCATCAGCCTGGGGTGCACGTCGACCGGAACCGGGCGGTCATCGACTTCGGCGACCGCGCCCGCTTCGACACGTCGAGCCATACGCTGAGCGCCGAGCAGGAGCGGTTGCTGCGCGCCTTCGTCCCCGAAGTGCTCGCGATCGCGCGGGACAAGGCGGGACGGCGCTGGCTCAAGCGCATCGTCGTCGAGGGCTTCACCGACCGGCGCGGAAGCTACCTCTACAATCTCAATCTCAGCCTCCAGCGGAGTCAGCGGGTGCTGTGCGCGCTGATGGCGCGGCCAGGTCCTGACGAGCGGGCGATGTCCCGCTCCGAGCTGGAGGAGGTCCGTCGGCTGTTCCTCGTCGGCGGCTACTCGTCGAACTCGGCGCGAGAGTCCCTCGATGCGAGCCGTCGAATCGAGCTCCGCCTCGAGTTCTTCGGAGTGGAGGAACCCGCCGCCTCAGCGGCAGCCGGCTACCAGGGCGAGTTCGGCCAATGCGCCCTCTGAGCCCGCGTTCGGTCAAGCTGGCCGAGCGGATGCGTTCGGTCGCAGAGGCCGCCCTCAGCAGCATGCCCGATCCCGACCTGACGGCGCTCAGATCCGAAGTTCGTCAGCTCAAGGCCATGCTAGGCGGGGCGGGTGCGGGTGCCGGAGCGGCGCCCGACCGCGTGCGCGAGCAGGTCTCGCTGTTTCGCCGGAGCGGCACGCTGCCCGACGTCCGCGCGGCGCGCCTGGTATGCTGGGGGACCACGCTCCGCGACGGGCGGGACCCCGCGCTGATCGAGGACCGCGAACGGTTTCCCGGTCTGATCGACGGCGTGGACGAGTTCCGCGATATGCGCCGACCCTACCGGCGGTGCTGGCGCGGGCTGCTGGACGGGTACGTCCGCTACGATCCCGGCCGCGCGACGGAAGCGGGGCGCCGCAACTGGACCATGCTGCGCGACTACCTGAACGACAACCTGCCTTCGCTCGAGCGGTCGGGCAGCATGCCCGATTGGCTGTCCACCATCGACGAGCACGCGAACCTGCTCGGGGAGCGGCCCTGCGATCGCTACGGAGCGGCGCTGCTCGAAGGCGATGCGAAGCTCCTGGAACCGCTCCGGCGCGACTTGTCGATGGGCGACTCCTCCTGGCTGACCAGGCGCATCTTCGAGGCCCAGATCGATGCCGCGGTCAAGCACGACGACCGGGCGCTGCGGCGGGTGATGCCGAGAGTGGTCGCTCTCGTCGCGGAGCACGACCTCCTGGCGGACGACGCGCTTGTGCGTGTGCTCGATCGATGGGCGAGGTGTCGCCCGCTCGAAGTGGAAGCGGAGCTTCGAGACCTGTCGGTCGCTCGCTGGGGCAATCCCTGGCTGGAGCGCAACGACACGCAGTGGACGAGGGTCGAGGCGGAGACGCGCCAGATGGTTTCGTCCTGGCTCAAGCTGTCGCTGATCGAGAAGTTCTTCTCGCTCTTGTCCGAGGACAAGCTGAACGACCAGCGGCGGGTGGCATTCTGGAAGCGCTACGTCGACCGGATCGACGACATGCACTTCGCGCTCGGCGAGGCGGCCTACACCAACCCGAGCGCAGACTTCCGCGCGCTGCGCAAGGCGATGGCGGGCAAGCTCCTGCGCCTCGACAACGGTGGCGTCGCACGAAACAACGCCTTCATCATGCGACTGGCTGGACACGTCGTGGTCGAATTCGGCGAGCACGGCAATGCGATGTACGCCTTCGACGCGGCGGCCGCTCCGTTCGACCTTCGCCGTCCGTCCATCGCGGGCAACAGGACGGCGCTGAAGCACCCGTCGCATGTGGCGCGCATCACCCACACCGACGGCGGCGAGAGGTGGGAGCGGAAGTTCGAGCGGAGGCTGGCAGAGGTCCTCGGCCGCGCCGACAAGGCATCAACCACCGGTCGTTCGACTTCCTCCTCGCCGATGGCGGCTCCTCCGATCCGTCCCGCGCCGATCCCCATCCCGAGCGCCGTCTCGCCCGCATGGGCCCGGCCCCAGGAGGCGCGGCAAGTGGCACCGGAGCCGCATGGCACGCGAGACCTGCACGCTTTTCTCGCCGAGCACAGGGTCAAGTCCGCCGACCTGCGCGACAAGGGTGGCTCCCTGTGGGCATATGCGCCGGAGCGTGGCCCCGCCGCCGATGGCCTGCGCAGCCGCGGGTTCGCCTGGTCCGCCCGCCGGGGCGCCTGGTACCTCAAGTCGTGATCTGGCGGCGGAGACCCAAGGCTTCGGCGCCGGTCGCACCAGAGCCGGTGATGGGTACACCAGGCTATCGTGTAGAACCGGAAGGACTGATCTTTCCGGCTGATTGCGTCCCGCCTTCTACCGGGGTTGCCGCTGCGGCCCTGCTGGAGGAACTGGAGGACGAGGGGCTCGCCACGACCGTGGAGGAAGGTCGCCGCATCGGCTGGCGCGAGCTCTACACGATCCTCGACGACACGGCGCGGACTGCGGACCTTGCCGTCCTGAACCTTCCGGAGTCGGTTCTCGCCGCGCCGCGTCTGGCCAGCAGGGGATCGCTGACCGACAGCGGCTTCGCCGTCGCGATCGATGGCTGGCTCGATGGCGACGGGCGCATCATCCACGGTGCCAGGCTGCACGGCGGAACGCTGGAGATCGATGGCGTACCACATCTGCTGCCGCCGGCGGCATGGCGGCTAGTGGACCGGGTCGCATCCTTCGGCCGACGTGGACCCGACGAGCGGGGGGAGGGCGCGCAGCGGCTTGCCTGGGGCGCCATTCGCGCCGAAGCGCTTGCGGTCGGCGCGGCGCTCGACGACTTCCTCTTCCGCACCGTCGTGCTGACGCCTGATCGCCTCCAGATCGCACTCCGGCGGTCGGATCGGCTCGGCCTTGTCGAAGTCGAGCCCTGGTTCGAGGGCGCGCCCACGCACTGGCTCCAGGCCTTTGATCGCTCCGCTCAAGTCAGGGATCGCTACGATCTCGTCACGCCGGATGGCGTGGTCCAGGTCATGGTGTCGCCCGCGGTCGGGACGGTGCTGCGGGAGCTGAAGCGCATGCCTGGGCGCCGCGTCGCGGGCGAGCGCGCGCAGGCCTTCCTGGTCAATCCCATCGCAGCCCTTGGTCCGGATGCCGCCGAGGTCATCGACCAGGAGGCGTTCGAGGCGGCCAAGGAGGAGGCCGGCATCTCCTTCGACCGGTTCGCGGCGATCACGTCCGAGACGCACGGCGACGGCGCGCTCGGGCTGCTGGTCACTTCCGGAACGGGCGAGCGGATCGAGACGAGCGAAATCTCGCTGAGCGACGAGGACGCGCTCGAGTTCGTGGCGCGCGTCGAGGACCATCTCGCTCGTGGGCTGCAGCTTTGCTCGTGGGACGACTTCGAGTTCGAACTCGACGGTGACAGCAGGTTGCACTGCGCGGCGTTGCGGCGCGCAGTTGGCCGACGTGCGGCGTCCCTGATCAGCCATGGGCAGATCTACGATCTCTCTGGCTACTCGGACCGTGTGGACGGCATCGGGGAGGAGCGGCCGTTCTACTCGCCACACATCGCGCGCAAGAGCGACGACGCGGGCTGGTTTCCTGATAACATCGTGCCGATCATCGGCTGGAACGATCCGGCGACCGGCGAGCCCGGCTCCGCACCACTGACCGACGATGTGGCGGAGCGACTGCGTACGGATGTGGAGGAGGCTCGTCGGACTAGAGCCGCTGCCGTCCAAGTGCCGGGTTGCCCCGTGCCGATGCCGGTGCGCGAAGCCGAGGCAATCCTCAAGGCGTTCGGCCGCGTCCGCGTGGAGGCGGAGGCGGGCACGCTCGATCCCGCGCGTGCGTCTCCGAGCCGAAAGCGGCCCACGCTCATCCTGAAGGCCAACATAGAGCAGGTGGACTATCGGGAGGAGCGGCTGGCCGCCCTGTCGGCGCCAGCCGGGCCACCACGCCTTCCCGCAGGTCTGCGCGAGGAGGTCCGCCTGAAGGACCATCAGCTGAAGGGGCTCGCATGGATGCAGCACCTGTTCGGCCTTGCGCCCGACCGGTGCCGCGGCGCCCTGCTCGCCGACGACATGGGGCTGGGCAAGACGCTCCAGATCCTCAGTCTCATGGCGCGCGCGAGGGAGGACGATCCCGCCACACCTCCCGCGCTCGTCGTCGCGCCCCTGACTCTTCTCGAGAACTGGCGGGAGGAGGCCGAGAAGTTCCTGCTGCCCGGATCACTGAAGATCCTGACGGCTTACGGCGACACGCTGTCCGGGTTGAGGGTGGGCAAGTCGTCAGTCGACGAGCAGCTCCGTAGAGAGGGGCTCGTCCGCTTCCTGCGGCCCGACTGGTGCGGCGACGCAGACGTGGTGCTGACAACCTACGAGACCCTGCGCGACCTGGAGTTCTCCTTCGCCCGCGAGCGCTGGTCGATCATGGTCTGCGACGAGGCGCAGAAGATCAAGAACCCGAATGCGGCCATGACTCGCGCGGCGAAGAAGCAGCACGCGTCGTTCCGGATCGCCTGCACAGGCACCCCCGTCGAGAACAGCCTCGTCGATCTCTGGTGCCTCTTCGATTTCGTGCAGCCCGGACTACTGGGCGCGTTGAACGAGTTCGGGAGCACCTACCGTCGGCCGATCGAGGCGGAGGGCGACGCGGACCGCGCGAAGCTGGAGGAGCTCAGGACGCTCATCGAGCCGCAGATCCTGCGGCGCATGAAGTCGGAGGTGGCGGCCGATCTCAAGGCCAAGCTCGTCGACGAGGCGAGCCGACGCCTGCCGATGAGCGTCCCGCAGCGCGGACTCTACGTCGGCGCGATCGAGGGCTTCCGTCGCGAGGCGGGGCGGCCAGGCGCGCACCTTGGTCTGCTGCACCGGCTGCGGCTTATCTGCTCGGACCCGGCGCAGACAGAGGAGGCGGGCGCCTACGACGCCGTTGACGCCTATCGCGCCCGGTCACCTAAGCTCGACTGGCTGCTGTCGGCGCTCGCCGAGGTCAGGGAGCGTGGCGAGAAGGCCATCGTCTTCTGCGAGTTCAAGGCCGTTCAGAGGCTATTGCGTCACTACATTCGCGAGGCGTTCGCGATCCCCGTCGATGTCATCAACGGTGACACCTCGGCGGCAGCCGGAGCGGCGGACAGCCGGCAGAAGCGGATCCGGGCCTTTCAGGAGGCACCAGGATTTGGTGTGATCATCCTGTCGCCGGTGGCGGTCGGCTTCGGAGTCAACATGCAGGCCGCCAACCACGTGATCCACTTCACCCGCACCTGGAACCCGGCGAAGGAGGACCAGGCGACCGATCGAGCGTACCGCATCGGCCAGCGGCGTGACGTGTTCGTTTACTATCCGACGGTCGCCGCCGATGACTTCACGACCTTTGACGTGAAGCTGGACGAGCTGCTCGAACGGAAGCGGGCGCTGGCGGGCGACATGCTGAATGGTACCGGGGAGATCGGCGCGCGCGACTTCGACGTCGAGGAGTTGCGACCGGGCTCCGGGGGGCTGCCGTGAGGCCGCTCTCTCGAGCTGATCGGCGCGCACCGCTGCAAGCGCGCGACCTTCACCAGCTATGCGTTCAGCGCGACCTTCGTCGAGGTGGTTAGCCGCGCAGAACGCCGGTCTGCCTAAACTCGCCAAGCTTCGCCTCTCGCTCGATCAGTTCATCGATGTGGCTTGCAATCCGCTGTGCCACGAACTTCGCTACCGCCGGACCCCAACGCGGATCGACGCGATCGCTGCTTTCGGCGAGCTCGGCCGCTAGCGCGTCCGGCAGCGCGGCGACGAGTGTCTCCAGAAACGCCGCCATGCCGGACCGTGACCATTCGCTGGCGAGATCGCGGCGATCGAAGAGGGCGAGGGTGAGGGCACCGCGCGCCGGTAGGCCGGCGGCGGAGAGCATCGATCCTGCTTCCTCGAGGCTGAGATGCCGCGTGCCCTTCAGCGTACGACAGATCTGATCCTTCGACAGGCCGACCCTGGCCGCCAGGTCGCGCTGGCTGAGCCCGCTCTGATCGACGAGGTCTCCAACGATGATGTGCAGCGGTATCGAGGACAGGGCTGCCGGGCTGCTGGTGGTCACGACTCCAACTCCAAGGGCTGATTCGCACGCACGGTATCAATCGCGGAGGCTGTAGGAAAACAAAACAGGAACATCCTAGCCATTTGCGGAACTCGCAATTGGCAGAGTCGCGTCGCTTACGGCGCCGGCCTCTCACCGGAAGTGCAAGGAATGAAGCCGGAAGGCGATTCGCGACGGCTGTCGCCAGCGACCGCGTGTGCCTTGTCATTCAGCGCGAGCGGCATCGCGCGAAGCTAGGAAACTTCACACTCCGGACGCGATCGGTGTCGCGGATTTCGCGACCAATCGGCTGACCGTTCTCCTGATGTTCCTTTTCGTTGAGCGTCGGCCCGAGCCGGCGTGAAGGTGGCTGTGCGGTCGGGATGCGGCCGCGGCGAACACCTTCTCGGAGACGCTCTCGATGCACAGCCTCAAGCTCCCGCTGACCCGTGCCGGCCTCGGCCGGGCCAGCGACTATCTCATCCCGGCGATCGGCCTCATGGCCGTGGCGAGCGCGGCCTATGCCGGCGCCGACACGACCTTCGGTCCGGCGCTCACCAAGTTCACCGACTTTCTGGAGGGCTCGGGCGGCAAGATCATCGCTGTGCTCAGCCTGGCCGGCGGCATCATCGGCATGGCGTCCGGCCGGTTCACGCTCGGGCAGGTGGCGATCCCCGTCGCCGTCGGCATCGGCGTCGGCACGGGCGTGCCGATCGTCACCTCCACCGTGACCGCGATCATCTGATCGCGGCGGCGAGGGCGGCGTAGCGCACATGACTGACAAGTACCTTGTCCCCCGGCGGCTCGACGATCCGGAGCTCATCGGCCTTTGGACCCTGGACGAATTCCTGGGGCTCGCGGCGCCGTTCGCCTGGGGCATCTTCTCCCAGCACATCCTTCTGGGTCTCGTGGGTGCCGGAGGAGCGTGGTTCGCGCTTCGCAAGGCCAAGGCTGGCCGGGCCAGTTCCTGGATCATCCACGCGGCCTACTGGTACCTGGGGGCAAGCTTCGTCAGGCTTCGCGCCACGCCGCCCTCCCACTGCCGCCGGCTCGCCGGCTGAGGGGAGGGGCTCCATGCTGTCCGATATCGCGCATCAGCGCAGCCAGTCGCTGCTCCGCCAGCGCAAGGTCCTGGTCGTCGCGGCCGCCGCGTCGTTCCTGGCGAATTTCGCATTGCTGACGGCGCTCAGCAGCCGCGACCGCGAAGTGATCCTGCAGCCGGTAACGACCCGGCAGCTGGCGATCAGCTCGTCGGGCGTGTCGGCCGACTATCTCGAGCTGGTGACGCGCGATGTGGCGCTGATGCTGCTCAATCGGTCGCCGACCGGGCTTGATTACTGGATGGAGCAGATCCTGAAGGTGGCCGACCCGTCTGCCTACGGGGCGCTCAAGGCCGAGCTGGTCAAGATCGTCACCGAGCAGCGCGGTTCCGACCTCGCCCAGGCCTTCGTGATCACCGGCATGACCGTGGATCCGAAGGGCCTGAGCTCCACCGTCGAAGGCGACCTCAAGACCTTCGTCGGCGGCCAGGTCATCGCCAGCGAGAAGAAGCGGTTCCGGTTTGGCTGGACCTACGTGGGGCTGCGCCTCTCGCTCTCGAGCTTCGCGCTCATCCAAGATCACAAGGAGGCGCTCCAATGATCGCCGCGACACCCGCCTGCCTACTCGGAGCCGGCGCCGCCACCTTTGCGGCCGGCACGTCCCGACCGCGCGACATCAGCCTGAAGCCGTTCGGCATGGCTCTGATCGGCGCTGCCATCGCGCTCGCCGCCACCCCGGCGTGGGCCGACCAGTATCGGCAGGCTGCCGACAATGCGCAGGTCGACTGCGTCGTCTCGAATCATGAGCTGACGCGGATCAGCCTGGTCGGCGATGCCTTTGCCAGCGTCAGCAAGATCACGACCGGCTACCCGTACAACGATTTCACCGTCACCAACGAGCCGGTCCGGGGCGACATCTACCTGTCGGTGCCCGAGGGCTTCGCGCCGGGCCGGCTGAGCTTCTTCGCCACGACCCGCAAGGGCTATGTCTACAAGTTCGCGTGCAGCGTCGGCGGACCCGAGGCCGAGCAGATCTTCGTCACCAATCCCGCGATCGCTGGTGAGCGGGCCCAGGCCTGGGAAGCGAAGGCGACCCCCCGAGACGCCGCGGTGCGCCTGGTGCAGGCCATGGCCGCGAACAGCGCGCCGGACGGCTATACGATGCGGCAGGTCGCCGCCGCCCCGGCCCGTGTCGGTGACCTCACCGTACGCCTCGTCGCCGAGTATCGCGGTGCCGCGCTCACGGGGCGCGTGCTGCGGATCGACAATCGCGGCGCCAAGCCTGTCACCATCGATCCGGCGCAGCTCACCCCGGCCGGCAGTCTCGCGGTGAGCGTCGCCGATCGCGAGCTCGGCGCCCAGCAGGCGACGACGCTCTACGTCGTGCTCGACGGGAGTGCCGGCGCATGAGCGAGCAGGCCACCCCTCCGTCCAGCCCGGCGCAGGAAAGCGTCACGGCTTTGGGCGCGCTCAACGCGAAGACCCGCGCACGCCAGCGCATGCTGCTTCTCGGCGGTGGGGGTTCCGCGGCGATGCTCGCGCTCTGGTTCGTGTTCGGCGGCACCGGCGATCACACGCCGGCCGCGGACGCGCCGCAGAAAATCGAGACCGACGGCATCGTTAATCGGGACCTCAGCCAGAAGGAGTTCGTCGCTATCTATGGCAACCGGCTGGATGCGCAGGCGCGCCAGCTGAAGGCGCTTGAGGAGAGCAAGGCGGTCGCCCCCGAGGTGCAGGCCAAGCTTGATGCGCTCTCGGCGGAGAACCAGGCGCTCAAGAGCGACGGTACCAAGACAATCGACGCGCTGACGCAGGAGAACAGCACGCTGCGCGGCGAGCTCACCCGCGCGCAGACGCAGGCGGCTGTCCCGCCGCCGGTCGCCGTGCGTGATCCGTCGATCCCGTCGGGCTCGCCGCTCGACCCGAACAATGGTGCCGGTCCTTCGGGTGCGGCGCTGCCGGCCGCCGCGGAGCGGCAGGTGAAGACAGTTTCGTTCACCGGCGGTGCCGGCGAAATTGGCGCGGCGGGCAAGACGGGCCTCAGGGCAGGGCGGCCGACGGCACCCGCGATCGAGGTCGAGGACAGCCCCGATTATCTGCCGCCGAACAGCTATGCCCCGGCGCGCGTCATCGTCGGCGTCGACGCCTCCGCGGGCGTCGCGAGCCAGACCGATCCGCTGCCCGTCGTGCTGCGGATCACCGGCCCGGCGCGCTCGGTCGTCAAGGACGGCAAGCTACTCACCACCCGCCTCCAGGGCTGCGTCGTCAACGGCGCGGCGCGCGGCGATCTCTCGGCCGAGAAGGTCTACGTCAAGCTCCAGAAGATGACCTGCGACCAGCCGGGTGGCCGGGTCGCGGTCAGCGAGGTCAAGGGCTTCATCAGCTTCGCCGGCAAAACCGGGGTGCGCGGCCGGGTCGTCAGCCGCGAGGGCAGTCTTGTCAGCCAGGCGCTGCTCGCCGGCATCGTCGGCGGCTTCGGGCGTGGCTTCTCGGCTAATGCGAACAGCGTCTTCTCCGGCATCACCACCGGGGTCGACGGCAAGCGCCAGCAGCTCTCGGGCGGCGACATCGTCCAGGGCGGCCTCGGTCAAGGCGTCGCCGACGCGTCGGACACGGTCTCCAAATATCTGATCGAGCGCGCCGAACAATATCAGCCAGTCGTGGAGATGCCGACCGGCATCGATGTCGAGATCGTCTTCCTCGATGGCGTCTATGTGAGGGACTCTCAATGAATTCTGCTGACACTCGACTTGGCCGCGAGCTGGCCAAGATGCGCCGAATGGAGGGCGTTCCCTTCTGGACCTTGCTGGCGTCCGCCTCGCTAACGCTCGGCATGGGGGCGGGCGTGGTCGCCAAGAGCGTCCAGGCCGCCCCGATCGCCTCGGTGCACGTCGACACGGACCTGGTTCGAGAAGCGCTCAAGCTGCGCCTGCCCAAGACGCGGATCGGTGCGATCGACTGCAGCCGCTTCGGCGGGCTGTGCGAAGTCGTCGCCGGCACCACGCTCTTCTATGTCGACCGGACCGCGCGCTACCTGATGATCGGGCGGCTCTACGATATGGAGACGCGCAGCGACGTTACCGCCGCGCGGTTGCTCGAGCTCAATCCCGACCTGCTCGCCGCCGGTGCCGCCGGCAAGCGCGACAGCGACGGGGACGAGCAGCCGGAGGCGGCATCGCCTGCGGCCGCGAAGGTCGACCTCGGCCAGCTGCCCGCGAAGGGTGCAATCCATTGGGGTCCGGCGACCGGTCCCAAGCTGGTCGTGCTCAGCGACTTCCACTGCGGCTATTGCCGCAAGCTCTCGAGCGAGCTCGTGAAGATGGGCGCCCGGGTCGAGGAGCGGCCGATCTCGATTTTCGGCGCGGAAAGCCGCAAGCTTGCCGAGGCCGTGCTTTGCGCCGGCGACCAGCAGGCGGCGGTTCACGCTGCCTATGACGGTCGGCCGGTCACGCCCGGCGCCAAGTGCGACACCTCCGGGCTCGACGCCAATGAGGCGTTCGCCAAAGCGCGTGGCTTTGGCGGCACGCCGGTGATCATCCGTAGCGATGGCGCGGTCCTGCAGGGCTTCCACACCGCAGACCAGCTCAAAGCCTTTGTCGCGGGAGGCCGGGCATGAGCCGCGCCGCCACCCTCGCCCTGCTGCTCACAACCGCGCTTGGCGCGAGCGGCTGCACCACGCTTGGCGGCACCGTGAAGGGCGACTTCACCTGCCGCGCGCCGGCCGGGACCTGCGCGCCCATGACCAAGATCGACGCTGCCGCGATCGGCAGTGTCGACGAGGAGGGCGCGTCGGCACCTATGGTCGGCCCGCGCCGGCAGGGCGCGAGCGGGAAGGGCGGCAGCGTCGCGGTCCGTACCGGCGAGCGCATGCTGACCATCCTCCTGCCGGCGCATGTCGACGAGGCTGGCGTGCTGCACGATGCCGCGACGGTCCACGCCGTCGTCGAGCAGCCCGCCTGGACCTTCGCCTCGGTCGCTGAGCCCACATCCATTTCCGAGTTCTCGCGCAGTCCCGCCCCTTCCTCCCTGCGCGAGGTGGTCGCTGGTGCTTCGGCACCGGTGATCGAGGGGCTTGAGTCTCCTCCCGCTCAAGCCCCTCAACCGTTCAGCGCGGCCGCTTCGACGGCGCGCATCCATGATCCCGCGGCGCCCAGCGCCGCGGCGATCGCCGCCGCTCGCGCCGGGCACCGGATCGGTACCAAGCCGCCAGCCACCGTGCCTGCGCCTGCGGCAAAGCGCTTCGGGCCGACCACGTCGGCGCTACCCGCCGGCAAGGTTATTCTGCCGCAGGGCGACCCGGGGGCGGCCCAAGCGAGGCTGAACGCGCTCGCAGCTCGGAAGCTGTCGCGGCTTGGCACCACGCTCAGGCCGGTCGGCCCGGTCACGCCAGAAATGGAGGGCAGTCCTTTCAGCGCGCCCGTTGGCCAGGAGCAGCCGCGATGAGCCTCTCCTTCAAGACGCTCACGGGCACGCTGCTCAAGGGCCTGTTCGGCGATGCCGAGGAGAGCGAGGGCGATCGCCCGGTGCTCGGCCTCGACATGCTGTCGAGCTTCCTGCCGTACCGCGTGTACGAGCCGCAGACCCGGCTTTACCTCAACGCGCGCTCGACCGGCTTCATCCTCAACGTGGCGCCGTTGGTCGGCGCCGACGAGCGCGTCGGCGACCTTCTTGGCCAGTTCCTGTCCGAAGGCCTGCCGGCGGGCGCCTGCGTCCAGATTGTCCACTGGGCAAGTCCGAGGATCAGCCGCAACATCGCGCCCTGGTTCGCGCCCCGCTACGCGCGCGGCGGCGTCTACGAGCAGATCGCGCGGGCGCGTACGCAGTGCCTCTACGACCTTGTCTGGACCAGCGGGTCGGGGGGCGCGCCCTTCCATGCGCGCCATCACCAACTGCTCGTCTCAGTCGGCGTGCCTTCGAGCAGCAGCACCACCAAGGACGAGCTTATCGCGGTTCGCGAGAACCTGGTCGGCGTGCTGCGCTCGCTCGACGTGCCCTCGCTCGATGTCGGCCCGGTCGAGCTCATCGCCTTCGTCGACGACCTGACCTCGCCAACCACGGCGAGCGGCGACGACGCCATCGACTACAACCCGCTCGACCCGATTGCCGACCAGGCGATCCGGCGCGACATCGAGCTCACCGTCGAGGAGAGCCGGATGCTGCTCCGGACCGAGCGCTTCCGGCCGACCGGCGCCAGCGACGGCGAGGCGCCCGAGATCGGCGAAATCTACCCCGACCGGTTCGACGTGCGGCATTTCGGCGTCCGCAACATGCCCGCGCGCTGGACGCCGTGGGAGACGGCGCGGCTGATTGGCGACCTGTTCACCGACAAGCTCCGCTATCCGTGCCCGGCCGGCACGATCCTCTGCCTCGTCTATCCCGACCAGGAGGCGGCCTCGACGCGCGCGGGCATGAAGTTCCTGCGCACGACCAGCCTCTCCGAAGGCAAGTCGGCCCGCTACGTGCCCAAGCTGCGCGAGCAGGCGGCCGAATGGCGCGAAGTCCAGGCGCAGCTGCAAGAGGGCCGGCGGCTGGTCCGCGCCTTCTATGGCGTGACCACCTTCTCGCCGGCAGGCGACGGCGACCGGAACGAGCGGATGGTCAAGTCGCTCTACAAAGCGGCGGGCTGGGACTTGGCCGACGAGCGCTACCTGCAGGTCCAGGGCCTGCTCGCGGCGATGCCGCTGACGCTCGCCGACGGGCTCGCCGCCGATCTCGAGCGCTGCCGGCGCATGCGGACGATGCTGTCGACCACGGCCGCCAACATCGCGCCGGTGCAGGGTGAGTATCTCGGCGGCGCGGTGCCGCACCTGCTGTTCCTAGGCCGACGGGGGCAGCCCTTCTTCTGGTCGCCGTTCGAGAATGGCGCGGGCAACCACAATGTCGCGATCCTCGGCAAGTCGGGCTCGGGCAAGTCGGTGCTGCTCCAGGAGATGTGCGCGAGCCTGTGCGGCGCCGGCGCCAAGGTCGTGGTGATCGACGACGGCCGTAGCTTCATGAACAGCTGCCGTCTCCAGGGCGGCCGTTTCATCGAGTTCACGCTGGCGAGCGGCTTCTGCCTAAATCCCTTCTCGATGATCGATGCCGAGCGCGTGGTCGACGACGAGGATTACCGCCTCGACTGCATGGCGATGCTGAAAGCCATTGTCGGACAGATGGCGCGCTTCATCGACCGGCTGACCGACACCGAGCGCGGCCTGATCGACCAGGCGGTCAATCGGGTGTGGGAAGAGCAGGGCAGGGCGGGGTCGGTCGAGGCGGTCGCGCTTGCGCTCGAAGCGACGGGCAATGCCGACGCCGCCAACCTTGCCATCGCCATGGGACCGTTCCGCGCGGGCGGCACCTATGGCGGATTCTTCAACGGCGAGGCGACGCTACGCCTCGAGGCTGACTTCACGGTCTTCGAGATGTCCGACCTCGCCACGCGCGAGGAGCTGCGCTCGGTCGTGCTGACCGCGATCATGTTCATGACCGGCCAGGCCATGACCCGCTCACCGCGGTCGGTGAAGAAGCTGCTGCTGATCGATGAGGCCTGGGCGATGCTCAAGGGCGGGTCGATGTCCGACTTCGTCGAGACCTATGCCCGGACCGCCCGCAAATATGGTGGCGCGCTCTGCACCGCGACGCAGTCGTTGAACGACTTTTACAAGTCGGACGGCGCGACCGCGGCGCTCGAGAACTCGGACTGGATGCTGGTCCTCCAGCAGAAGCCGGAGACGATCGCCGACCTCCGCAAGTCTGCCCGGCTCGACATGGATGACCGCACCGAGGGGCTGATCCGGTCGCTCAAGCGCTCCGGCAGCGAGTATTCGGAGGTCTTCATCCGCGGCCCCGAATGCCAGGCGATCGGCCGACTCGTGCTCGATCCCTTCTCCGCCACCGTCTTCTCCTCCTCGCCCGACACCTATGCCGCGATCGAGCGGCGCCACGCTCGAGGGCAGACGATCGCCGAGGCGATCGAGGCGGTGTCGCGCGGGGAGACCGAACCCCTCCCGCCGGAGCCGCATCATGGCTGACCGCTTTCCCAGCCTTCGCCCGCGGCTCGCCCGCGCTGGCCGCATCCTCGCCGACGCCTGCCACGTCACGCTCAGCGTCACCCTCTGGCTCGCCGGCACGGTGCTGGCGGCGCTGGGTGCGGTGTTCGCCTTCGTCATCGTCGCCGCGGACGGGCGTCCGTTACGCTTCTTCGCGCACCTCCAGAACCTGTCGACGCACTACCTCTTCGCTGATCCGGCGGCGCGGGCGCGTTTCGATGGCCAGGTGCTGGTGCTGTTCCTCGGCGTCGTCGGCCTGTTCCTGATCGCCCGGCTGCCCGGCTTCGCCACACGCCTGCGCCGCGAGCTCGTGCGGGGAGGCCGGCATGGCTGAGCCTGCCGTCACCACCTCGCGCACCATTGCGGGCTGGCCCGTGACCCGCGTGCTGCTCGGGATCGCCCTCATCGCGGCCCTGATCTGGACGGCGTGGGCGACCCGCTCGCTGCTCGAGCTGCAGCACCGCCGCATCGTCGCGGTGAGCCTGTCGCGGCTGGTCGAGGACTTCGTCGCGGCGGAAGCGCGCAACGGCGGCACGCCCGAACAGTCGGGGCGCCGCACCGCGACCTATCTCGCCGCGATCAACAAGGCGGTCGCCGACATGGGGGCAGGTGGCACGACCGTGCTCGTTTCCGAGGCGACGCTCGGCCGCTCGGTCGAGGATCGGACCGACGACGTGCGGGCCCGCGTCACGAAGGCCGTGGAGGCTGACCATGAGCCGCGCTGATGCCGATCCGCGCTTCTGGTCGCCGGCGCGGGCGCGCCGCTGGGCGACGCTCGCGCTACTGGGCGTGAGCGGCACCGCCTATGCCGCGCTTGCCGACTGGAGCGACGGTCACGTCCTCCTGGTCAATCAGAGCACGAGCCTGCCCAACTGGGCCTTCCTCGTCGACCGCCGCCGGCTGCCCGGCCGCGGCGAGCATGTCTTCTTCGATCCGCCGGCGAGCCCGCTCCTCGAGCGTCACTTCGGGCGCGATCACCAGCCGTTCGGCAAGATCATCTATGGCGTTGCCGGCGATGAGGTGACCCGGCGCGGTCGGCTGTTCTTCGTCAACGGCCATGCGGTCGCGCTCGCCAAGCCCAGGACGCTGCGCGGCGAGCCGCTCAAGCTTGGCCCGACCGGCACGATCCCGCGCGGCTGCTATTTTGTCGCGACGCCCAACAAGGACAGCTTCGACAGCCGCTATGCCCTGATCGGCTGGGTCTGCCGCCACCAGGTCCTCGGCACGGGGGAGCCGATCCTGTGAGCCGGCGCCTCCACCTCATCCCGTTTGTCGCCTGCCTCGCCGCGGCCGCGCCGGCGCTCGCCCGCGACTATGGCCAGCAGGGCGCGCTGTTTCCGGTGGTCGAGGCCGACCTGCTCTCGGTCATCCAGAAGCGGCTGACCGCCATGCAGGCTTCGGGCGAGATCGATCGCGCCAATCGCCAACTCGCAGAGCGGACCGCCGTCCAGGTCCGCCGGCCGGCGCCGGTGTCGGGCATCGGCCATGCCGCCGAGGAGCGGCGCTGGACGTTCGATCCCACCATCACCGTCAATGCGGATCTGCGCGATGGGCGTGGCCGCGTCGTCGTCGCCGCCGGCACCCGTGTGAACCCGCTCGATACCGTGCCGCTCCGCCAGCGGCTCGTCTTCCTCGACGGCGACGATGAGGGGCAGGTTGCCTGGGCGATGGGTGCCCCGACGGCGCTCAACGCCAAGCTGATCCTGGTGTCGGGCTCGCCGTTCGCCTTGATGAAGGCCGAGCAGCGCCGCTTCTACTTCGACCAGAAGGGCACGCTTACCCGCCATTTCGGCATCCGCGCCGTGCCGGCCGTGGTCGAGCAGCAGGGGCGCACGCTCGCGGTCAGTGAGCTGGTGCTCCGGGGAAACAAAGGAGATCACAAGTGAGCGCGATGAGCAATCGCGACTGGTTTGCCGCATCGCGAGAGCGCCATGCGGCCGCGCGTCGCCACCGTCGCTTCGGTCTGGCTGCGCTTGTCGCGCTGCTCGCCATTGTCGGCCTCGCGCTCGCGTCACCGGCGCGGGCGGAGGGGACGCCCGGCAAGTGCACCGGCCGCTTCGTCAACCCGATCACCGACGTGTGCTGGAGCTGCCTGTTCCCGATGTCGGTGGGCGGGCTCAACATCTGGCCGTCGCTCGCTGGCCGTCCCGACACCGACAATCCGACCCTGCCGGTCTGCGCGTGCGGCCTTCGGGTCGGGATCGCGATGGGGTTCTGGGAGCCGGTCCGGCTCGCCGACGTCAGCATGAAGCCGTGGTGCTTCGTGAACCTTGGCGGGCTCAAGCTCGACCCCGGCTTCGACATCGGCTTCAAGACGATCGCCGGGCCGAGCGCCGTCGGCGGCAAGGCGCAGAACACCAGCGGCTGGCACGTCCACTGGTACGCCTATCCGCTCATCTACTGGATGAACATCGTGGCGGATTTCCTCTGCCTCGAGACCGGTTCGATCGACATCCTCTACATCACCGAGGTCGATCCGCTCTGGCAGGACTCCGAGCTGACCGCGATCATCAACCCCGAGGCGGTGCTGTTCGCCAACCCGCTGGCGCTTGCGGCCTGCGCGGCCGACTGCGTCGCGGCCACCGCCAAGCTGCCGACCGATCCCCTGTTCTGGTGCGCAGGCTGCCAGGGTACGATGTATCCGCTCAACGGCAACGTTGCCGCCTCGATCGGTCATGTGCAGGCTTCGCGGCTCGCGCTCGCCCGCTTCGCCTACAAGCTCCACCGCGAGCTCGTCGCCTGGGGCACGATGGGCAGCAAGGGCCTGTGCGGCAGCTACCTCATGCCGGTGATGCGGAAGCAGCAATATCGCTTCCAGGCCACCAACCCCAATCCCCAGACCGGCGGGCGCTACGCCTGCGCGCCGATCGGCGCGTCGACCACCTTCATGTCAGCCGGCCAGGTCTATCCCGCAATCGGAGAAGATATGGGCTATCTCGTCTGGCGCAAACGCAACTGCTGCGTGCTGTGATGCGGCGCCGTCTGCCCCTCATCGCCGGCACCGCTGCCTTCACGGGCGTGCTGCTCGGCCTCGCCGCCACCTCCGGCGCCCAGACCGTCGACGGGCTCGATCTCGCCAAGGTACGCGCGCGCGCCAAGCTCTCGCCGCAGGAAGCCGAAGCGCTCACCAATGTCGTCGCCCGGCGCGGCGAGGCGCTCCGCCGGGACGCCGCCGACAATGCGGCCTCGGCCCGCGCTGTCGCCGCCCGCTACGCCTCGACCAAGACCAGCGGTGATCCAGCCGCGACCTTCGACTTCGACGGCATGGTCGCCGCTTCGGGCAAGCAGATGGCGCCGGAGGACGCGCCGCGGCTGCTCGCGTTCGCCAGCCTCTCGATGCCCTCGGCCTCGCTCCAAGCGATGATCGCCGACGTCAGCAGGGCAGGCGGCGTGGTCGTGTTCCGCGGCTTGCCAGGCAACTCGGCCAGGACGTTCACTACCGCGCTCGCCAAGGTGCTGCCGCCCGGTGAGGTCAAGGCGGCAGTGGGTATTGACCCGCGGCTGTTCCGCGCCTTCGACGTGGAGGCCGTACCGGCTTATGTTGTGACCGCCACCGACTTCGACCTGTGTGACGGGTTCGATTGCCGCACGACGCTGCCGCCGCATGATCGCATGGACGGCAATGTCACGCTGGCACACGCGCTCGACACCTTCGCCCGCGGGAACGGTCCCGGTGCCCGCATCGCGGCGGTCTACCGTGCCCGGCTGGGAGAGGCGCAGTGAGCCCGGCCCGCACCAGCCTGGGGCTCGCGCTCGCCCTGTTCGCCGCCGGGCTCGGCGCAGGCGGAGCGCTCGGGCAGAGCCAGACCGAGGCCGCACGCGCCGACGGCAAGGCGTTCGGCAGCGATGCGCTCGGCAAGGCGCAGGACGCGGCAAAGACGGCGCCCACCGCCGATCGCGTGCCGGGCTTCGCCGGCACGCCCTCGCAATCGCCGCTGTTCGACGATCCCGACGCGATCGCCGCCCAGGCAACCTCGGCGGCGTCGAGCAATGAAGGCTATGCGACCGTCCGCTCCTCGCTCGACGGCCGGCCGCGCGTGGCCATCGAGGAAATCGAGGCGACGATCGCGCGCGGACGCGCCATCTCCGACGATCCCGCGACCTATGTGAGCGGCATGAGCGTCGGCGGCGGCCAGGGCAGCTGCCGGGAGCTGCCCCCCTCGACCGGTGCCAGCGGCACCTATGAGGCCACCTGCAACGACGGGGTCGCGCTGGAACAGCGGACGGCGAGCTGCACGATCCCGCTGGTCGTTTCTGTGACTAAGAAGACCGGCTATCGTTACTGGTGCAGCGACTTCAACGCCGGCTTCAACCGCGTCGATGATTGCAGCCTGTTCGAGCAGGCCTCGTGCCAGCGCACCGGTTCGCACGAAGGACGCTGCCTGCAGGGCTACAGCAAGCCGCCCTACCAATATTGCACCGAGCCCGGCGAGCCAGTCGAGGAACTGCTCTGCGACGCGCCGGTACCCGGCGGGTCACTTCGCGGGACCGAGACCCAGAGCACCGTCGCCGAACGCCGCGACGAGGGCGCCTGCGCGAGCCTCGCCGGCGACAGCGGCTGCACGAGCACGGCGGATATCTGCACCTCGAGCGATCCCGTGACGCGGGTGATCGATGGCGTCTCGGTGACCAAGCCGTGCTGGGCGTGGCAGCGGACCTACGAATGCCACAAGGCCGTACCGGCGCAGAACTGCGATGCGCTGGAGGCGAACAAGGACTGCCGGTTCGCGCGCGAGGAGTGCCTGACCGACGAAGCGCCGTGTCCGACGCGCGAGCGGATCTACAGCTGCACGGTCCCGGACGGGCCCGCGCCAGCCAAGCAATATGTCTGCGACGGGGACATCTACTGCGTCAACGGCGAGTGCGAGACGATCAACCGCCAGTCCAATGACGAGTTCAAGGACGCCGCGGTGGCGCTCAATGCCGCGAGCCAAGCCGGCAAGGAGTTCGATCCCGCCAAGCTGACGCTGTTCAAGGGCGAGCGCGATACCTGCCACTCCAAGGTGTTCGGCATTCTGAACTGCTGCGCGGGTAAGGCCTTCCCGCTGATCCCTTATTCGCAGCTGCTGGTGACGCTGGGCTGCGATCGCGAGGAGGTCCTGCTGCATCAACGCGACGCCCAGGGGCTCTGCCACTATGTCGGCAGCTACTGCTCGGACAGCGTCTTCGGGATCTGCGTCACCAAAAAGAAGACCTATTGCTGCTTCGAGTCGAAGCTCAGCCGCATCCTCCAAGAGCAGGGCAGGGCCCAGATCAACAAGCCGTGGGGCAGTCCGAAGAAGGAGAGCTGCCAGGGTTTCACGATCGACGAGTTCGCCCGGCTCGACCTCAGCCGCATGGACTTCTCCGAAGTCTATGCCGAGTTCCAGGACGCAGCCAAGCTCCCCGATGAGCTCGGCACGGTCGTCACCCTGCAGCAGAAGATCGCAGACTATTATGCGGTGAACGGAGGCGGCCGATGAAACTCGCTCGCTTCTGCCGCCACCTGTTGACGACGCTCAGCCTCGTGGTTGCCGCATCGGCCCCGGCCCAGACCCCGCCGGACCCGGCGCGTTTGGTTCAGATCGGCGACCGCTTCTACTGCCAGGATCGCCATCTCGGAACTTGGTTCTACTGCGAGCGGCCCAAGGTGGAGGAGCCCGATACGGCGGCCGCGCCGGTGCCCTCGGCACCGACCGCGGCGGAAAAGCTTGACGCGATCACCGCCGAGCTGCGCGAGCTCAAGGCGCGCGCGATCCTCGAGCCGACGCCTGACAATGTCACGGCTTATATCCGCTTCCAGCGAGCCCAGCTCGACCGCGCCTCGCTGTTCGGCGACGTCTGGCAGCGCGCGCTCTGGCAGACGCCGGAGCTCGACTACACGCTGCAGCGGCCGGTCGGGACGGTCGCGAAGCAGCAATGGTCCGATGCCCGCAAGGTCGAGCGCGACCAGGCGCTCGACCGCCTTGGCCGGCGATACGGGCTGTTCTACTTCTTCGCGCAGAGCTGCGGGGCGTGCCGGGTCATGTCCCCGATCGTGAAGGCGGTCGCCGACACGCATCACCTGACCGTTCGCGCGATCTCGACCGACGGCGGCCCGTCCGAGACCTTCCCGCGCTACACGGTGGAGACCAACCAGCGCTCGGCGATGGGCCTGACCGCCAAGATCACGCCCGCCGTGGTCCTGTTCGACAGCGCGACCAAGACCGCGATTCCCATCGGCTACGGCATCATCGCTGCCGACGAGCTGATGGAGCGCATCTTCCTCCTCACCCAGCGAAAGGCCGGCAGTGACTATTGACCCAGCGTCCGTTGGCGCGCGCCTGCGTGCGCTCGCCCGTTCCGCGCTCGACACAACGGGCGCTGCGCTCAGCCGCTGCGGGCGCATTGCCGGCACGCTGGCCTGCTCGCTGAGCCTCGCCGGCGCCGTGGTGCCGCTGGTCCTGCCGGCTGCCCCCGCAGCGGCCGACGTCGGCGGCGCTATGGACAAGTTCGTGGCGGACGCAGGCGGCGCTGCCAACGTGACCGGGCCGAGCGCCTTTCAGGGCCAGTCGGCGGGCTATTACAGCCTCGGCAACGTCTGGACGCGCTTTCCCCAGAAGACGACCAACCTCGCCAACCTGCAGCTGCCCTCGGCCCGTGCCGGCTGCGGCGGGATTGACCTGTTCGCGGGATCCTTCTCGTTCATCAACTCGAGCGAGATCGTCGCCATGCTGAAGGCGGTCGCGAACAATGCGGTCGGCTTCGCCTTCAAGCTCGCGATCGACACCGTCTGCCCCGAATGCTCGAAGGTGATGGATGAGTTCGCCCAGAAGGCGCAGCTCATGAACAATCTCAACATTTCGAGCTGCGAGGCCGCCCAGGCCCTGGTCGGGTCCGTGTGGCCGAAGGGCGACCTCGCCGACAAGGCGATCTGCGAGGCGATCGGCAACTCCGACGGCATCTTCTCGGACTATGCCGCCGCCAAGCACGGCTGCGGCAGCAAGGGCGAGCGGAGCTCGACCATCAACGGTGCCGACCCGTCCAAATGGGATGCGGTGAACAGCGCGGTGCCGCGCAACTACACCTGGCACGTGCTCCGCGGGTCCAAGTTCTTCAACGCAGGCGGCAGCTTCGATCGCGACCTCGCCGAGTACGTCATGACCATGGTTGGCACGATCATCTACGTGCCGCCGACCGACAGTGATCCGGGCCGCTTTCAGCCGCTGACCGGTGACACGACGTCCACGCTCGTAACGGCCCTCCTCGACGGCACCAGCGCAGGCGAGGTGCAGGTCTACCACTGCGACACTGAGGATCAGTGCCTCAACCCGACATTCGCGCCTTTGTCGGTCCCAGCCGCCAAGGCGCTCCGGCCCCGCGTCACTGCACTGATCGACGGGATGGTGGAGGCAATCCGCAGCGACACCGCGATCAGCCCCGAGCAGAAGGAGCTGCTCCAGATCTCCTCGATCCCGCTCTACAAGATCCTGACCGTGCAGGCGGCCTATGCCCGCGGGCTATCGAGCGACGATCGCTCGACTTTGGCCGAGATCGCCTCGATCGACTTGCTTTACGCCATCCTCGACCAACTGGTCAGCGAGGTGGGCAAGTCGAGGGCGACCTTCATCGCCGCCGACGAGGCGAAGCTCGGGGCCTGGACGGCGCAGATCAACACGGCGCGGACCACGCTCGCCGATCGCCAGCAGACGACGCAGGCACGCGTGACCGCGATCATGGCGATCATTCAGAAGACGCAGTTCCTCGAGAACGTGCTCGCCAATTCAATGTCGCCGGGCATGGCGGCGTCCCTCGACTGGTCTCGCGGCGTCGCCGCGCACGGCCTCAACTAAGCTTCGGGATCAGCACGAGATGGGCACGGTCGAGCTCTTCACGATCGGCGGCGGCGAGTACATCGTCGCCGTCCTCAACGCGGTCGCGGCCTGGACCGGGGCAGGGGGCTACAAAAGCCTGCTCCAGGTCGTGATGGTCATGGGGCTGGCCTATTCCGTCCTGATCGTCGCCTTCAACCTTGACTGGAAGGCGTGGCTGCACTGGTTTCTCCAGGCGACGCTCATGTACATGGTGCTGATGGTGCCGCGGCTCGACGTGCACGTCACCGATCGCATCAACCCGAGCCTTGCGCCCGCGCAGGTCGCCAACGTCCCGATCGGACTGGCGATGATGGCCAGCTTCACGAGCCAGGTCGGCGACTATCTCATTCGATCGTCCGAGCTGGTCTTCGGCCTGCCGGGCGATCTCGACTACAGCCGCAACGGCATGATCTACGGCTCGCGGCTGTTCGAGGCCACCCGGAGCCTCAGGATCAACGATCCCGAGTTCGCGGCCAATCTCGACGAGCATTTCAAGCAATGCGTCTTCTATGACGTGCTGCTCGGCCGCTACTCGATGGAGACGCTGGCGAAGGCACCCGATCTCTGGAACGCGATCGCGCCCGGCAGTCAGGCGCGTGCACAGCGGTTCCTGACGCGCGACGGCTCAGGCGCGGTGACCTCAAGCATCCAGACCTGCCGCGAGGCGTACGGGACGCTCAGCGGCCAATGGAACGGCATGGTCGATGATCTCGGCCGCGTCTTCGGCAGGCAACTCTACCCGAAGCAGACGGCGGACCTCGCCCGCGCCAAGCTCTTCGCCGACCTGCCGGTCGCCTACCAGTACCTGACCGGCGTCTCCGCGTCCGCCAGCACCATCCTGCGGCAGTCGCTCACGATTAATGCCATGCAGCAGGCCATGCACAGCGCGGCGGGCACCAGCGGCACCGGCAGCGTCGACGTCTATGCCCAGACCCGCGCCGACATTCAGACCGAGCGGACCTACGGCTCGATCGCGCACGCCGCGATGAAGTGGGTGCCTGTCCTCAACATCGTCCTGACGGTGGTCTTCTACGCGCTCTTCCCGGTGCTTTTCCCGTTGTTCCTGATGCCGCGAAGCGGGCCGTACGCCCTGAAGGGCTACCTGACCGGCTTCTTCTATCTCGCGGCTTGGGGACCGCTCTACGTCATCCTACACATGGTGATGATGTTCAAAGGGGCCGCCGAGGTGGCGAGTGCCAGCAGCGGCAGCGGTCTGACGCTGGCGAGTTTCACCGGGATGACCGAGGCCAACGACGACATCGGCCTGCTCGCGGGATATCTTGTCGCCTCGATCCCGTTCCTCGCGGGCGGCATCGCGCGCGGCGCGATGGCGATCTCGAGCCAGGCGACCAGCTACCTGAACCCGTCGCAGAATGCTGCGGAGGAAGCCGCGCGGGAAGCGTCGACCGGCAACATCGCGCTAGGCAACTCGAGCTTCGACAACCAGACGGTGCAGACCCGCCAACACGACCAGTGGAACCAGGCGCCCAGCTTCACCTACGGTGCCGCGCAGACCCGCGCGTTCAACGACACGGGCACGCTCGCGACCAGCTTTGCGGGCAATCAACTACTCGACGTGCCCGTCTCCAAGCTGCCCTTCATGCCGCAGGTAACCCAGTCCGTTGCCGCCGAGGCTGCGAAGGTTGCCTCGGAGACGCGGAGCCGTGGTGAGACCCTGTCCAATCAAGCGGTCCAGAGCACCAGTACTGCGGTGACCCGGTTCCAGGAGTTCCGCCATGCCATGAGCACCGACCGCTCCGTTTCCGACAGCTACGGTAATGAGGATCGAGCGAACATCTCTTCGACGTTTAGCGAGGTAGATCAGGCCTCGCGCATGCTCCAGAGCCGGTTCGGGCTGCGGGCGGAAGTGGCTGACAGCATCGCAGTCGAAAGTTTTGTGTCTGGCTCCGCTTCTGTGGAAGGCGGCCTTGGCGCAAACTTCGGGGCCGCTCGTATCGGGGCCAGTGCCAACCTCAGCGGTGGCAAGTCGAAAAGGTGGAGCGACAGCGACCTGGCGTCTGTTTCGAGAGATGACGCTCGCATCGACGATGCGTTGCACCAATGGTCTCAGACGCATGGCTGGTCACAAAATAGGGACTCTTTCAATCGTTCAATGGTGACCAGCGGGCGCTCTGATGTTAACTCGAGTACATCGGGTATAAGCTCGAGTATGTCCGAGGCCTTTACTAGAAGCGCCGAAGCCAGGAAGTTTTTCGAGGAGGCGCGTAGGGTCGAGGAACGTTGGTCGACCTCCGATGGAAACGGAGTGCAAGGCTCAATCAACACCAGCGACTCATTTCTCCGGTTTGCGCGAGAAGAGATTTTCGGCACCCCGCTTGTGTATCGATCCTTCGATCCGGCAAACGCCACGCATTGGGCTTCTTCAGACTCGCAGATCAGCAGCGAGCGGGACCTGCTCGTGACTCGGTACATCTCCCGAGCCTCGGAGACGATGCGAAGAGACGTCCAGGAGCGTCTGGCAAGCCCAACTGCGACCGGCCTTTCTTCGCCGAGCACGTCTAGAATCGCGGGACGAGAGGCGGACGCTCGGCAGGTGGGCGTTCACCTTTCCCGTAGCAATTCACCGAGCACGACGGACCTGCTGCCGGAGGTTCGATCGGTCCAGCAACAAGGTGAAAAGATCATTTCGCGTCGGCACGCCGAACTTGAGTTGCGAACACAAGGAGCGGGATCGATTTCGCGAGAAGCGGCCAAGGCCGCGAGAGACCACTAAGTCTCTATACGGGCTCACTGAAAGGCCAAATACGTCCAACCAACAAGAATTATTACGGCGCCAAACATTAAAAACAGACGTGCGAGCGGGTCACTCCACATCTTCTTAGCGAAGTAGCTAGTTAGCCGGTTATTCGCCAACGCTCTGTCGAACTCTTGCAAGCCTCGGAGGTGATGCTTTGAGTTGGCTGCTTCCTGCCAAGCTCGATCATTCTCCGTCGCCCGAAGCCGATCGCCGCTTGTGGTCAAATCGGAAAAATTCGGGTCCGGCATGTAGCACCTGTCCGTTCGGGCACTCATCATAGCAGCGCTCTCTCCAAACCGACAGGCTCATTCCCCGTCTACGGCATGCCTCCTCTCAAGGCGCCTTAGCGCCACCCATGCCGTAGCCAGCCGCATAACTCGGACCCGGCCCCTGCTTCCGTAGCCGTCCCCGGCACAAAGGGCGAGAGCAGAAGGTCCGCACTGTGGGGGAAACCGGACTGGCCGCCTCAAAGCGATAGCTAAGGCATTTCGCCCGTTTGTTCAAATTTGAGTCACGCAACCCGGCCGGCGAATGGCCGGGAAGCTGACCATCGCAATGGCATTCGGCGGTCAGAGGTTCGATGTCCCTCGGCTCCACCATTCTAAGTGTCCGATTTCGCATGGAGATGCGAAGAGGCGACTGAATGCCGGCCCGTCGTGTGTTCCGCTTAGCGGATCGCAGGCGTAAGCTGTTTTTCTATGGTTCCGGTTTGCGCTCGCTTACGCGATAGTGCCGCAGCCGGGATCAGCCGGCGCGCCGCCGACGCAGTTCCGACAAGCGTGGATCGGCTCGGGTCTCCGGTGCATCGGCAAGAACGTCGAGCGTTTCCTCCATCTTGTAAGGCCAGAGCGTCGCGTCCTCGGCCAGGATCGCCCAGAGAAGATCGAGCATGGCGGCGGGGTAGATCAGTGCAGGATGTTGCTCAGCCTCGGACTGGAGCATGAACCCGCGCAGCATGCCGCCGCGCACCGCCACCAGCCGCGGCAGGATCGCCTGCACGACCTCCGGGAACAGGTCGCCGCTCGCCATGGCGAGATCGACGAGGCGGGTCGACATTGCCGGTGTGCGCACGGTGCGATGGTTGGGCCACACGTCGGTCAGGAACGGTACCAGGCGCGCGCGCCACTGACCTTCGGGGTCCGCCGACCAGTGTTCGAGATGCCAGAGGACCTGGCCGCGCAGGTCATCGTCGCCTTCGACCAGGATTTCGCGCAGCTCGGCGCTTGTGACGAGCTGCTCGGGTGGATCGGCATCGGCGTTGCCGCCCCACCCGATCAGCAGGAAACCGGCGATGACGTTCGCCTCCGCGCGCCGCCGTACCGGAGACATGGCTCGCGCGAGAAGTCCGGGCTTCAACTGCTCGTAGAGGGCGCGGCGCGGCGCGCGTGCAGCCCACAGGATTCCGTCCCAGAGCGCGTCGCCGTCGTCGCCCCCGTCGTCGACCACGTTGAGCAGATGTGCCGAAACCCAGTCGGGGGCGATGGCGAACAACCAGTTGATCTGGAAACCGAGCATGACCAGGGCATGGCGCCGCATGTCGCCGGGGAGGGCGAGGAGCTGCTCGAGCCGCGCGGTCCATTCCTCGGGAAAGCCTTGGCCGAGCTCGCGCCCTTTGGTGGCGGGGTCCTTCATCAACAGGCTGGCGAGCTTGCCCGCCGGCGCGTTCAGCGCATCATTGGCCCAGCTGCTGTCGACCCTGTGCTTGCGATCGTCGTTGCGGAGCGGCAGCGCGGCGATGAGCGGCGGCCATAGCAGGTCGAGCACCGGCGCGAGCTCGCCGAACAGGCGCTCGCCGAGCCCCTGCAGCCAATCGGCGACCGGATGGGCGATGCTGCTGAGCGACGCGGGCGGCAAGGCCGCGAGCCTGCCACCGATCGCGCGGGCGAGCCGCACCGGATCGGTCTTGCGCTTCTCGGCATAGAGGAAGGCCGACCAGAACGAGACCGGAACGTCGCCCTGGCGCGCGGCGTGGACGAGCGCCGCCAACGCCCTGGCTGGCTTTGCCTCGGCCAGGCCGGTGAACGGCCGACGCTCGACGAAATCGAAGAAGTCGGACTGGCCGGCCTGGCGCGCCCGATCGAGGATCTGTCCGATCGGCAGCTGCTCGAGCCCGCGCGGGTTGCGGTCGGTATTGACGGTGCGCACGACTGGAGCGTGCGAGTCTGCGGCTTCCGCGCCCGAGCGCTCCGACCAATTCACGGCGAGCGGCCGCAGCGCGGCCATTTCCGCCGCGACATCGAACGAGAATTCCACGCCCTGGCCTGCCAACCAGTGCAGCCGGTCAAGGCGATAGTGCGCTTCTGGGCGGGCCTTGCCGCTGCGGGTGTCGTCCGACCACGGATAGGTGGTGGTGCGCAGCCGCCGCTCGAAGCGCGCCCGGTCCTCGACGGAGAAGTCGGGCCAGCGATCGCGGATCGCATAGAGCAGATCGCGCTGATGCTCCGAGCCCCAGAAAATGTCGTCGGGAAAGCCGAGCAGGATGTCCGCCGCCTCGGCTGCGTCGGTGATCGGCCTGCTCGCGGCCCAGATCCGCAGTCGCCCGAAGATATGCTGGTCATCGGCGGGCCAGCCCGCGATCTCGGCTCTGGCCTGGACCGGCGCGATCCCAGCGAGCCGGTCCATCAGCTGCAGGAAGAGCGCGATCGGGCCGGTGAGGCCGAAGCTGTCGTAAGCGATCGGCGCGGCTCCGTCGTCGGAGCGCGTCGTCTCCAAATAGACGTGATCGTGCCCAGAGATCTCGACTTCGAGCGAGCGAGCGAGGTCGAGGTTCTCGCGAAAGCGCGTGACCGCATAGCCAAGCTGCTCGTTGGGAAGTTCCAGCAGCTCGTAGGGATGCGGATAGTCGACGTCGTAGGAGAGCAGAGGATTGGGCCGATCGTTTTCGGTCCACGATAGGGGGTGTGGAATGCCGAACTTGCGATCCACCTTGAGACGCGGGCGGAACAGTGCCGCATAGTCGCGCACCAGCGATTGCGACCAGCCGTCGCGGGCGACGCGGGTGCTGAGCTCGTAATAGCCGTGGTTCGGATCGACCCGGCGATCGGACCAGCTGGCGATCAGGAAGCGCCAGCCGCGCCGGATGTCGTCGGGCCAGCGATCGGGATCTTGCCGCAGCCAAGCCTGGATCATGTCGACGGTGCGCGGGTGAAGCGGGCCGCGCGCGGCCGCCCACCAGAGCGCGATCGGCTGGTGGGCGACGCTGTGGAACCAGATCGCGAGATGGCCGAGGCGCGTGCTGAGCGCGCCGGTCGCCGTCACCTTATCGCCGCAGAAGTCACCGAAGCTCGCGTCCTGAGCATCGTCCTGATCGAAGCGGGTCGGCGCGAAGGCGCTCCACGATCCTTCTGGGACCGGCCGGTCGCGCAGGTCGTCGCCCTCGTCGACCGGCTGCGGTGGCGTGTCGAAGTCGAGCGCTAGGCTCTCATACGGATCGATGCGCTCGCCCGACTCGCCATAGGGGTCGACCGGACCGGGCTTGTCGAAGCGCTGGCGCGGATCGAGCGCTAGCAGCCAGGATGCAGGAAGCGGCGGTTCGGCGATGCTGACGCGCCGCGCGCCCTCGCGGGTCGAGAGCATGTGCGCGATCTGCCCGCGCACATGCGGATCGAGCGCGGCCGGCCCCACGGCGGCCCTCTCCAGAAGACCGGCATACCAGCCGTCGACGTCGCGCGCGCGTTCGGCCCAGGCGCCGAGACTGTCCCACAGGGGATCGAAATTCTGGCTGTTGTTGAACGGGATCGCCCGCACGCCGCGATGTTCCCAAAGCGCGGCGTCGTCCGCATTGCTGCCCGGCTGAAAGGCGAACAGCCGGCTGCGGTTGCCCGCGTGGAGGTTGAGCGCCTCGAGCAGATATTGGACGGGCGGATCGTCGGCACCGTAGCCGACGAAGACGATCTGGAAGCGCGCCAGCAGCGACTGCATGAACCGTGTGGCCCAGCCGTCCGACAGGTAGGCGCGGCCGAAGTCCGCACTGGAAACGATGAACTCCTCGTCCCCCGGTCCGGAATAGTCGCCGTTTACGCGGCCGTGGAGATGGACGATTCCGCCGAACTCGGCGCTGCGCGGATCGGGCAGCGCCGGCGGCCCCGAGCAGGCAATGCCGGGCGCGGCGGCCTCGAACAAAAGGTCGAAGTTGGTGGTGACCAGCCGGACCGTGCCGTCGCGTCCGCGCGATAGATCGATCAGCGTCCGGTGCGCACTGGCGTCGGCATCGTCGGCCGGCTTGATCGCCCGCGCAACCGCCCTTTGGACGTCTCGCTGCTCGAACTCGCGCTCGAGCAGGCTGAAGATGCGGTCGGTCGCGATCAGGCCGCCGACCCCGTCGATCGGATCGAGCGCCTTGATGCGCAGGAAGAGCTTGCGAGCGAGGCTCTTCTCGCCTGCGCCGAGGATGTCGATGACGTCGCCGCCGAGTTTGAGGAAGTCGGGAAGGCCGGCGCGGTGACGCGAGACGCCCGCCCCGCAGAAGAAGATGACGTCGCCGGCATCACGCGCGATCAGCAGATCGTCGGGGATCGAGGGGCCGTTGGCGAGAAAGCGCATGACGGAGAGTTAGCGCGGATCGGCGGCGCGTGCATCGGGCGATGCGCCATCGTCCGTGTCCGGCGGCTGCGGAGGCCGCCAGTCCGTTCCGACATAGGCGCCGAACCCGCGCAGGACCCGGCGCGCCGTGTTGGACACGATCTGCAGATTGTCGTCGGCGCTGAGGACACCGTTGAAGAAGGTCCCCATCGCCGCGATCTGCATGTCGACGACATCGTTGACCCGCCGCGGCAGGTTCTTTCCCACCGTCCGGCCGACGCGGACCCACTCCATGTAGTAGAGCAGCATGCAGAGCGAGTAACGGAAGGCGAACAGGCCCATGGCGTCGCGCAGCAGCATCGGTGCGCGCCGGACCGGATCCTGGTTCTGCAGGATGAAGCTGCCGGTGGTCTGCTTGAGTAGGTCGAGGAGCTTGCGGCGGGTGCTATCCTCGATGTGCTGCACGGTGCGGATCTGCGTCAGCTCCGCCTGCGTGAAATCCCGGGCGGCGTTGACGAGGCCCGGCTCCAGCTCGGCCACTTGGTCGGCGAGCCGTGACATGATCAGGCGCGCATTCGCCTCATGCTCGGCCATCTCTTCCGCTAAGCCCGGCGGCGGAGGGAGCGTCTGCAGACGCCGGCACAAGGCCGCGAACTGTATCGTTTCGTCATAATCGAACAGCGCGTGTGTCGCTGCTTCGCACGTCACATGTTCATCGAGGATCTGGTCGGTGCGGCGGAGCACGAACAGCTGGGTCGGGAACTGCGCGGCGATCCGGACCGACTCGCGCGATGTCGCCAGCGCCTTCGACTTGCGCATCTCGACGAGGGTCAGATCCGAGAGCGCAATAGCATGGTCGCGCGACGCCTGCAGATAGGCTTTTAGCCCGACATGGCGAAGGGCGTTCGAACCCGCGAGCAAGGTGATCATGCTGCCGGTGAAGCAGGCTCATGGGGGAGCTGCAATTCGCTTCCATGAAAGAGCCAGCCAAGACCCCGCAGCTCAGCCCGACGGCGTCGGCTCCACGACCAGCTCCATCAACCAGCTGAGCGGGACCGTCGCCGAGCGCGCTCGCCGCCCAGCCGTGTACGGCCTGCCTAGGCAGTTCCCAGGTCGCGCAGCCAGTCTTCCAGGGTGTCGGGCTGCGCCGGGAAGACAACTTCCTGGCCGGGATTCTCCCATTTGCCCAGGCCGTCCATGACATAGGCCCGGTCGATGAGTTCGTCCCGCGTACCCACGCGCAGCACCGCGCAGACGTAGTCGCATTGCCCCATGAGCACGGGCTGTCCGGCGCCACAATCGTCATCTACTTCGTAGGCCGTGACGGTGAAGGTGGCGCCGGTGACGGTCAGACCGTGCTTGGTCATGGCGTTGAGAAGCTGCAGGGCTTCGAGTTCCAGCTTCACCTGCCCGACGGCACCGGCCGGAATGCGGCTCGGGCCGAGCGGCGAACACCATGCCTGAAGCTGTTCGACGAGTTCCGCCTGGCCGAGATCGCTCAGCTCGACGAAGCCGAAGTCGAGGGATTCGCTCCGCCCGATCAGGCCAACGAGCTGGCGTCCGCTGCGGATCGTCTCCAGCGGCAGATAGGGCTGATCGTCCTGAGCCTGCTCCGACGATGTCAGGTCGGTCGCATGGAGATCGAACGCGGCCGCTAGCGACGCGATCGTGTCGGCCGAGAGCCGCTCGCCCCGCTCCGCGCGCTGGATCGTCGCAAGCGCCAGGCCTGACCGTCCGGCCAGATCCTCCTGGGTCATCGCCCGCTCCTTGCGGAGCGTCTTCACGCGGTCGCCGAACGCCATGATGGGAGTATAAAGGGTCATCGTCTGTTCCTCCATTGCTGGTGGCGCAGCTTTCGTCCCGGCCGTGGTCGTCAGGCCACGTCAGCAACCCTCAGGCGAAGCGTCAGCGGTATTCCACCGCAGGTCGTCGCTCACCCATCAGCATAGCGGCGACCTAAGGCGCCTCTCCCTTGATCGAGCCGATGTCCGCGATCGCGTGGCGTTGGTCGCCGGCCAGGCCGACTTCCTGTCCCTGTTCCAGTAGCAAGGAACCTTACCAACCGGCCGACGCTGACCTTATGACGGTCAACGGCGGTGCATGCAGCCGTAAAGCCGTAGGTAAGGTCATTAGCCGGTGAGCGTCTACTCGCCGAACAGGACGCTGAAGAAGGCCTGATTGCGCTTCTTCGCATGGGCGATCAGGGTGTCATAGCCCATCGCCTGGATGAAGATCTGCTCGTTGTCGCGGTGGCGGACGTAGATGTCTGGGTTCCAGTCGTTCTTGAAGTCGTGGTTGCGCAGCACGGTCACGAGAGACGGCTTCAGGTGCATCCCTCAAATCCACGGTTCACTACCCGCTCTGCTGAGGCCTTGGCGGGCGATTTTACGTTGGAGGATCTGGGCTTCATCTTCGTTCCTTCGTCACTACGACGAAGCCCAGATCCTCCTTAAATCACAACCTCAAATCTGTGCCATTGGTGCTGACGGCGGACAAGGGGCCTTGGTGAGCTTCGAATCCGTGCCCGCGGACTTGAACGCGAACGCGGCCCCGGCTGCCGCGGTGCTGGCGACGGCCGCTCCAACGAGCACCTTCTGCTTCGTGTCCATCAGACTGTCCCTCTCTCAAGCGGCCGCGCGACCGACGTGTTCCTGCTCGTCCTCTCCTCATCACCAGCGGATGCAATCTTGAACGCCAAGATTTGTGCGCGGTGGATCTGGGGAGGCTCGGCGAACAGCGAAGCAGCGCTTCCGGATAGCGCCGTGCCGATTTCGCCCGACAGATGCGTCTCGCGCCCTGCCTCGTCGGCGAAGGTATCGAGGATGGCGAACCGAGTCTTTCCGAGACGCAGAGCGTACCACGACAGGGTGCCAGGCTCCCGCTCCACGGCCGATCGGGCTCCTTGGAGGAAGCGGGCAACCTCTTCCTCCGCACCGTCCCGTGCTTCAAGCGGAACATGCAGGGCCAAGCGCGGCAGGGCGTCCGCCGCCGGCACCTTGAGGGCGAGGATGTCGGCCGGCTCGATCTCCGGCAATCCGTTGAGGATGGTGAAGGTCTTCACCACCAGCGCCCGGCCGACCGTGCCGAACAGATGCTTCAGCCGGCCGGCATTGCCGGGGAAGGTATCGAAGATGGCGAAGTCGGCGGGGCCAAAGCGCAGCGCGTACCAGTGCCGCGTGTCCTGCTCATGCTCGACCGGCTCCAGCGCACCCCGGAGGAATTCAGCGGCATCTTCCTGGTGGGTCGGCCCGGCTTCAATGCCTACGAACAGTGCCTTGTGCATCTTTTCTCTCCTTGTTCCGATGGTAGCGCCTCGAGCTCCACGGAAGGCGTCCTGGGCCTAAATCATGGGAAGTTCGCGCGGCCGGGCGCCGACAGCCCGTTCGGCCAAGGCGACTTCCCCGGCCCGCGCACCCCTGGCGGGCGCGTGCTGGAGGAGATCGCGGCCAGCCACGGCGCGACCGCACGCCAAGTGGCGCTTCGCTTCCTGGTGCGTCGGCCATCGCTGTTCGCTATGGTCAACGAGTCCTGACCCTAGGTCTGCCGACATACTTGGTCGCAAGCTGATCGACACCGCCGCTACACGTGCTCCAAAGCGGCGGTGTCGATCGGCATCGATAAGCGCCCTGTTTCCGGTTATTCCGCCAATCAACCGTGCGGGCGCATAACAACCTTGATCACACCTTCTTCCTTGTCGCGGAATTTAGCGTACATTTCTGGCGCGTCTTCAAGACTGGCCGGGTGGGTGATCACGAAGCTGGGGTCGATCGCGCCCGCGACGATTTTTTCCAGCAACGGTCTAGTATAGCGCTGCACGTGGGTTTGGCCGAGCTTGATCGTTAGTCCTTTGTTCATCGCTGCACCGATCGGAAGCTTGTCACCCATCCCGACGTAGACGCCGGGCACGGAGACCGTGCCGCCCTTGCGGCAGCTCATGATCGCCTGCCGCAGGACGTGGACACGATCAGTGGCGAGCATCATGCTTGCCTTCACCTTGTCCATGACCGCGTCCGCCGCCCCGTGCGCGGCCGCCTCGCAGCCGACAGCATCGATGCAGCTGTCGGGGCCCCGGCCCTTGGTTCGCGCCTGCAGCTCGTCATAGACATCGGTTTCGGCGAAGTTAATCGTCTCAGCGCCACCGGCCTCCGCCATGGCGAGTCGCTCGGGCACCTCGTCGATCGCGATCACGCGGCCGGCGCCCATCATCAGCGCGGAGCGGATGGCGAACTGGCCGACCGGACCGCAGCCCCAGATCGCGACGGTGTCGCCATGCTCGATCTGCGCATTCTCGGCGGCCATGTAGCCGGTCGGGAAGATATCCGATAGGAAGAGGGCCTGCTCGTCGGTAACGTTGTCGGGAATCTTGATCGGACCGACATCCGCCATCGGCACGCGGAGATACTCCGCCTGACCGCCGCAGTAGCCGCCCAGCATGTGGCTGAAGCCGAACAGCCCGGCGGGCGAATGGCCCATCGCCTTGGCGGCCATCTCGGCGTTCGGATTGGTCCGATCGCAGGCCGCAAACAGACCCTTCTTGCAGAACCAGCAATCGCCGCAGCTGATCGTGAACGGCACCACCACCCGGTCCCCGATCTTGAGGTTGGTGACCTCGGACCCGAGCGCCACGACCTCGCCCATGTTCTCGTGGCCGAGGATGTCGCCGGCCTCCATGGTGGGCTGGTAGCCATCCAGCAGGTGAAGGTCCGACCCGCAGATCGCGCAGGCGGTTACTTTGATGATCGCATCGCGCGGGTGCTTGATCTCGGGATCCGCGACGGTGTCGACACGGACATCGCCCTTACCGTGCCAGCATAGTGCGCGCATGTCGTTTCCCCCATCTAATCGGACGTCCCCGTCGTAAGGACCTCGCCCAAGGCGCTCAACGCCTTGGGCTGCGGCATGGTTCCCGTCTGTCGGATCCGTGAACGAGCAGCCATTTTCGGGCAACGATCGGCGAGCTCACCCGCGACATCAGGCTCAAACTGTTCGTAAAACGGCCGGGGCTGTTGAAAAAGGCGGGGTGATCCGATCGCGTTCCTAACGGGTTCCCGGCTTCGACACATCAGGAGCAGCGGCCATGATGGGTGAGCAACAGCGAGGCGGCAAGGGCGCAAGTTGGCGGGCGCTGGGAGTAATGATCCCCGCCGATCACATCCTACGCAGGATAGACGGGCTGATCGACCTGGGTGAACTGCGCGATGCGCTCGCGCCGCACTACAGCCGCCGTGGGCGTCCCTCGATCGCGCCCGAATTGCTGGTCCGCATGGCGCTGATCGCTCGCCTGTATGGCATCACGTCGGAGCGCCGGCTGTGCGAGGAAGTCCGCTTCAACCTCGCCTATCGCTGGTTCTGCCGATTGCCGCCCGATGCGCCCGTGCCGCACCACTCGACGTTCAGCAAGAACCGGCATGGCCGCTTTCGCGATGCCGGCATCTTCCGCATCCTGTTCGAGCAGACCGTGCGGCGCAGCGCCAACGCGGGAATGATCGTCCACAAGGATGCCGCAGTCGACGCTTCGTTCGTCGCGGCCGATGCAAGTTGGCAGCGCAAGATGCGGGACGCCGACATGGCCGCGCCCCGGCTTTCCCGCCCGGTTTGTGAATGGCTGGCGGATCAGGCCAATGCTCCACCGCAGGAACATGGCGTACCGCGTGGAAAGCCGGCCGAGGTGTCACGCACCGATCCGGCGTCGGCATGGTCAGCGCGCACGGCGCGGGGCCGGTTCGGCTATGCCTTCAATGTCCTGATCGACACGCCGGGAGGGGTGGCGATTGACGTGGAGGCCAGTCCCGCCCGCTTCGCGGCGGAAGTCGATGCGGGGCGGACCATGCTGGCACGGGCCGACGATCGGTTCGGCTACCGGCCAAAGCGTGTCGCGGCCGACACCGCCGATGGCAGCGCCGCGTTTCTGGCGTTCGTCACCGATCGCGGCACCATCCCGCATATCCCGGTGCTGGAACGATCCGAACAGACCAAGGGTAAATTCCCCCGCGAAGCCTTCCGCTATGAGCGGGAGCAGGACCGCTATGTCTGCCCCGCTGGGAAGATACTGCCCTTTCGCGGTGCCGATCGTCGGGCGGGCTTTCTCCGATACAGCGCCAGTCCTGCCGATTGCCGCGCCTGTCACCTCAAACGGAAATGCACCGCAGGCAGCAACAGGTCGGTCACGCACAGCGAACATGAGGACGTGCGTGAGCTGGTGCGCGGCGAGATGCAAACGCCGCTATTCAAGCGGTCGATGCGGCTACGCCGGGGTGTCGAGCGGGTGTTTGCCGATGCCAAAGGCAAGCGAGGGCTGACCCGTTTGCACCTTCGCGGCCTGCGCGGTGCCGAGGAAGAGTTTCTGTTGGGCGCGGTCATTGCCAATCTCGTGCTATTGGCCCGTCCTGACGCACGACCGGCACGGACCCGCCGCCCGCCCCCGGAGCGGATTGACCACA
This sequence comes from Microbacterium terregens, assembly GCF_027922045.1. Next base: position 4,233 of record NZ_BSEX01000024.1, on the reverse strand, counting down.
TGGCTCGGATCAGCCGGGGCCGGTTCGAGCAATCCTACTACGCGACAATCTTCTGACACCGATTAGCCGGGTTCGCGTTCGGCCGCAGGGAAATGGCGATAGAAGGTGGAACGGCCGACCTGTAGCAGCTTTGCGACCTTCGCTGGTTTGTCGCCGGCCTTGAGCAGCTTGCGGGCGGTGTCGAGCATGTCGGGCGTCATTACGGACTTGCGGCCTCCACCCGTGCCGCCCTTTGCCCGTGCCGCTGCCAAACCGGCAATCGTCCGTTCCTTTATCAGTTCGCGCTCCATCTCCGCGACCGAGGCGAGAATGTGGAACAGCAGCCGGCCCGATGGGGTGGCCGTGTCGAACCCGTCCGTCAGCGATCGGAAATCAATCTTGCGAGCGGACAGGTCGGCCGCCAGTTCGATCAGGCCCCCGATCGAACGGCCAAGGCGATCGAGCTTCCATATCACCAACGTGTCACCGGCCCGCACGAAATTGAGAGCTTCGGTCAGACCGGGACGGTTCAGCTTCGCACCGCTCACCTTGTCGGTGAACAGCTTTTCGCACCCTGCCTTGGTCAGCGCATCGGTTTGTAGCGTCAGGTCCTGATCGGAGGTCGAGACACGCGCATAACCAACCAGCATGAGTCCCGTTATCCCATCTCAAACAGCGAATTTCGGGACTCATATTTCGGGAACATATTTTGGGAAAGCCCCGGCGGGGATACAGCGGATTTTTCTGCCGGTGACGGTCGTCCCGTTGGAGGTTCCCAATCGGGAAGGCTGATAACCGGCTCACCCATGGAATAAACCCGGACGAGCGTCGTCTATGCTTTCAGGACTGATGCGCCGGAGGCTTATGCGTAGACGATATTGGATGCTCGGTCTGACTGCTTCGGCCCTGCTCACAGGCGCAGTCGCGGCCGCCCCTGCCGGTGGTTACGCCAGCATGGTGGCTGCCGCGATGGACCGGATGATGGCGGGCATGATGGTCAAGCCGTCCGGCGACGTCGACCGCGACTTCGTCACGATGATGCTTCCGCATCATCAGGGTGCCATCGATATGGCGGTGGCGGAGCTTCGCTACGGCCACAACGAGCAGCTCAAGCGCATCGCGCAGGAGATCATCATTGATCAGCAGCAGGAGATCGCCGCCATGAAGCTGGCGATCGGTCAGCCGCTACCCCCTTCGACGCCAGCCCCGACGCAGGGCGGCGACCACCACAGCCATATGGAGCACTGACATGATCCGGACCATCCTGCGCTCGGCCGCCTTGCTGATGAGCGCCGCACCGGGGATCGCCATGGCCCAGCAGGCGCCATGGAACGCCAGGGACGTACCCGTCAGCCACCGCGACCGCGTCTATGCGTCCGAACAATTCTCCAACACGGTGTCGGTGACGGACCCGGCCGACAACCGGCTGCTCGGCGTCATCAAGCTGGGCGATCCCCAGCCGATGAACTTTTCGCCGCTCTACAAGGGACAGGTGCTGGTCCACGGCCTCGGCTTCTCGCCGGACGGGAAGACCTTGGCGGTCGTGTCGATCGGATCGAACGCCGTGTCGTGGATCGACACCGCCACCAACACCGTCAAGCACACGACCTATGTCGGGCGCAGTCCGCACGAGGCGTTCTTCACGCCAAACGGCAAGGAGGTGTGGGTTACGGTACGCGGCGAGGACTATATCGCCGTGCTCGACCCTACGACGTACAAGGAGACGGGGCGCATCAAGACGCCCGGTGGTCCGGGCATGACGATCTTCTCTCCCGATGGCCGGTACGGCTATGTCTGTTCGTCGTTCAATCCGGTGCTGGCCGTGTTCGATGTCGCGACCCACGCGCAGGTCGGACAGGTGGCACAGCCAAGCCCGTTCTGTCCCAATATTGCCGCGACGCCGGACGGCAAGCAGGTGTGGTTCACGCTGAAGGACATCGGCAAGACGGTCGCATTCGATGCGAGACCACCCTTCGCGATCCTGAAGGTGCTGGATACCGGGCCGATCACCAACCATGTCAACTTCGCCCGCACGGCCAAGGGGCAGTTCGCCTATGTGACGGTCGGCGGAGAGAATGCGGTGAAGGTGTTCCGCACATCCGACTTCGCGCCCGTCGCCACCATCCCGGTCGGCAAGATGCCGCACGGTGTCTGGCCATCGGGCGACGGCCGGCGCATCTACGTCGGGCTGGAGAATGCCGATGAGCTCGCCGCGATCGACACCGCTGGCAACACGGTCGTTGCCACCGTGCCGGTCGGACAGGCACCGCAGGCGATCGCCTATGTGTCGAACGCAGTTCCGACAGGCCCCGGCACCGACAATCTCCAGCCGCTCGGCACGGCCGGCAAGGCGTTGCATCTGACCATGGGGCCGATCGGCGGCAAAGGTACAGCAAGCAGCATCACCCTCTTCGACCAGGGCATCATTCAGGTCGTGCAAAGTGCCGTTACCGGTTTGCAGCCCAAAAAGCCTTACATGCTCGTGCTGACCGCCAATGCGGACGGCAGTGGTGCGTTAGAGCCGCTTGCGAACTTCATGAGCAACCCGGCAGGTGCGGCGATCGTCAACGCATCGGGTCCGATCCGGCAGATCGTTCAGGGCAGCACCGCGACGCCCCGCCGCTTTCTGGCGGTGGCGGAGGTGGTGAACGGCGCGCCTGGACGCATCGTGCAGGTGCAGCGCGACTGAAATGGACCCTCTTGCCGCCGCGATCGAACCCCTGATCCCCGGCCTGCGCCGCTATGCCCGGTCGTGGCTGCGCGATCGGGCGATGGCGGACGACGTGGTGCAGGATTGCCTCGAGCGCGCGGTCGGGCGATGGCGACAGCGGCGCGGGGTGGAGGTTCGCCCATGGGTCTACGCGATCCTGCACAATCTGTTGGTCGACCATCAGCGGCAGCGTAGCCGGCGAGGCACGGCGGTTCCGCTCCACCTCGTGGATGACGCCGCGCTCGGCCGTCCGGCCGATCAGGACACAGGCCTGCACCACCGCGACCTGCTGCGCGCGCTTGATGCGTTGCCTGAAGAGCAGCGAACGGTGCTGCTCCTCGTATCGGTCGAGGGTCTGCCCTATGCGGAGGTCGCTGCCGTCGTCGGCGTGCCGCTGGGCACGGTGATGTCGCGCATATCGCGGGGGCGCGACCGTCTGGCGACACTCCTCCGGGAGGGTGAACGGCCGCGATTGAGGAGCGTGCAATGACCAGCCCGATCGGCGAGGACGATCTGGCCGCATGGATCGATGGCAGGTTGTCGCCCGAGCGGCAGCGCCTGGTTGACGCCTACCTTAAAGGCCAGCCGGATCTGCATGCCCGTTTGCGGGAGCAGGCGGAGCAGGCGCGAGCCCTTGCATCCCTGTTCACCACGATCGCGGACGAACCCATTCCGGCGACGATGCGCGTGGCAGCGATCAGGGGACGGCAAAGGCAACCGCGTTGGCAACTCGCCATTGCCGCGTCACTTCTGCTGGCGTTGGGGTTTGGCGGGGGCTGGTCGAGCGCGCGGTGGAGCGGTGAACCCCGCGCGGGCATCGCGGCGCTGGCCAACGAGGCGAGTGACAATTTCCGTGTCTATGCCGCCGACCGGATACGACCGGCGGAAATCGGCCCCGACCAGCGCGCCATGCTGATCCGGTGGACCTCCGCCCGACTGGGTGAGCGCGTCACCATCCCGGACCTCAGCACAGCCGGCTATCGCTATGGCGGGGGGCGATTGGTCGCGACGCCTCACGGCCCTGCGGCACTGCTCCTCTACGACGGACCGCAAGCGTCGAAACTCGCGGTGCTGACGAGGCCTATGCAGATCGACAAGACCGCGAGCATGACCAGCACGTCCAGCGGGACCATGGGCCGGGTCACATGGGCGGTTGATGGGATCGGCTATAGTGTGGTGGGCGAGCGACCCGCGGCCGAGTTGCATCCGATCGCCGACGAGGTCCGGCGCCAGGCCGATGCGGCGCTGGTGTCCTGATTGCACCTTGCCGCTTCCCGACGCCGACAGGCACCGGGCGATCCAGCGGGATCACGGCTTGCGCTCGACGTCCTTCCTGTCGGCCTCGGCCGGCGTCCGGCGAGCCCGCTCGCGGATGCGGCGTTCCAGCGGCGCACCGACGAACAGGACGAGCATTGCAAGGCTCACCCCGCCGATGATGAGCGGCCACACTGCCAACCCCGCTGCCGCGCCGATCGTGGCCGTCACCCAGATGCACGCGGCGGTCGCCAATCCATGCACTTCCTGACCCTGGCCGACCCGCAGCA
>NZ_BSEX01000023.1 GCF_027922045.1 Microbacterium terregens | reverse complement strand
AATCGCCCTCGCTGCCACCGTCATCTTCTGGCTGTGATCAACGAGTCCTGACCCTAGAAGCCGTCGGACACGGCCTCCAGGACCGTCCGCATCCGGCGCTCGTTGTCGGCGAGCAGACGGGCCTGCTCCCGCGTGGCGCTCACGTCCTGAACCAGGCTGTAAAAGCCCTCTGTTTGCCCGTCGGACGTCAGCTGGGGCAGGTATTCGGCTTGTACGATACGGCGCACCCCGTCGGGAAAGATCAGCTCCTGCTCGAAGGAGAGGTGCTCGCCCGCTAGCACGCCGTCGATGTTCGCTCTCCCCTGGGCGAGCGTTTCCGGGTCCACAACGTCGAACACGGACTGTCCGATCACGTTCTCGCGCTGCCGGCCAAACCACTGTTCGAAGGTCCGGTTCACGAACCGGTATCGCAGATCCTTGTCGACATGCGTGATGAGCACGGGCAGCGCGTCCGCCAGCATCCGCAACTGCTCCTCACTGTCGGCAAGCGCGGCCCTGGCCTGGCTGGTGGCGAGCTTCGCCTCGAGCACGCGCTCGCGGGACGCTGCTTCGCCGCGAAGGTCCGCCAGCCGAAGCGCCCCGGCCACACGCGCGCGCAGCTCCTGGGCGTTGAAGGGCTTCACGATATGATCGTCGGCCCCGGCCTCCAGGCTTTCCACCCTGGCCTCTTCACCAGCGCGTGCTGACAGAAAGATGATCGGGACGGCGGCCGTGGCCGGGTCCGCCCGCAGCTCCCGAAGCAGCGCGAACCCGTCCAGGCCTGGCATCATGATGTCCGACAGGACGAGATCGGGTGCGATCCGCTTTGCCGCCGCCAGGGCTTCCGTGCCGTTCGCGACCGCCGTCACCTCATAGTCGTCGCGCAACAGGCGCTCGACATAGGCGCGCATGTCCGCGTTGTCGTCGGCCAGAAGAAGATGCGGCCGCGCGTCGGGCGGTGACGTCCGCGACGCTACCGCCTCTCCGGGCAGCCAACGAAGCGCTTCTTCGACATAGGCGTCCGCCCGGGCGGACGCGGTAGCTGAAACCGCTGTGTCGCCGATGGTGCGGCCATAGGGGAGGATCACCCTGAAGGTCGCGCCGCGGCCCGGCCCCTCGCTCTCGGCCGATATCGTGCCACCGTGGAGTTGGACCAGCTTCTGGACCAAAGCCAGGCCGATCCCCGATCCTTCATGGCTGCGCGCGTTCTGGCCCTCGATCCGGTGGAACCGCTCGAACAGCCGGGGCAGTTCCTCCGCCGCGACGCCCTCGCCGGTATCCGTCACGGTCAGTTCGACCCCATCGTCCAACGCGGCCAGCCGAACCCGGATCGCTCCCTGATGCGTGAACTTGAAGGCGTTGGACAACAGGTTGAGCACGATCGTCTCGTACATGCTGCGGTCGACCGCCACGGGGCGAGGAAGGGGCTGAACGTCGACGGTGAAGTCCAGCCCGGCCTTCTCCATCGCGGATCGGAAGTTGGAGGATAGATCGGCGGTCAGCGTCGCAAGGTCCACGAGCTCGAAGCTCGCTTCGGCTCGATCGGCTTCTACCCTCGAGAAATCGAGAAGCGCATTGACCAGCCTGAGCAGACGTAGCGCATTGCGATGCGCCATCTCCAGCTCGCCGCGATGCGCAGGCAGGCGGTCAGGGCTGTCGGCCAGAGCGTCCTCCAGCGGCCCGAGCAACAGGGTGAGGGGCGTCCGGAACTCGTGCGACACGTTGGAGAAGAAGGCGGTCTTCGCCCGATCCAGTTCAGCCAACTCCTCGGCGCGCCGACGCTCGTCCTCGCGGGCGCGCGCGTTGCGCATGGCGACCGAAACCTGACCGGCCAGCAGCTCGAAGAACGAGCGATAGCCTTCATCCAGCGAGCGGTTCGGGGATACGCCCGCAATGATCACGCCCAGCGCCGTTCCCTGCGCCCCGGTGATCGGGAGGACAAGGGCACAGCGGACGGGATCGGCATAGGGTCCGCCGACCAGCGGGACCAGGGTCTGCACATGGTCGACCGGGGTCACCTGGCCGCGCAATGCCGCGGCGACGGGCCACACGGCACCCGCCCCCTGATGCATGCGGGGCGGTGCGGCCACGCTGTGCTCCGGGATGCCGACTGCCGCCGTGCGGATCAGCTCGTCACCCTCGCAGAGGTAGATGGCGGCGAAGGGCACGTCGAGCGGATGTTCGGCCATGGTCTCGACGAGGTCGCGGGCGGCCTCGGCGGGTTCGCGCGCTTCACCCGCCCTCGCACCGAGTTCTCTCAACAGGCGCAGCCGTCGTTCGCTCACCAGCTGCTCGGTCACCTCCGAACACACGGCCAGCATGCCGACGATGTTGCCGTCGTCATCTTCGGCCGGCGCATGGCTGACCGAGAAGTAGGCCTCTTCGCGATAGCCGGAACGATGCATCTCCAGCGGCAGGGCCGCCGTCCAGTTCGCCAGGCCCGTCCTCATCACCCGGTCGATCATGGGCCCCAGCGTGTCCCAGGCCTCGGCAAGGGTGATCCGGATATCGTTGCCGAGGCCCGCCGGATGCCGGTCGCCAATCAGCTTCGAATAGGCATCATTGTAGATCTGGGTGAACGCGCCTCCCCAGGTGAGAACCATGGGATATTGGGACGACAAAAGGGTACGCACCGTCGAGCGAAGGCTCTGCGGCCAGCGCTCGACGGGGCCCAGCGGCGTAGCCGACCAATCGATGACGCGACCAAGCGCGCGGATCTCACCGGGGCCGGCAAACAGTTCTTCCGCGGAGCGGGATCGAAGCGGGACAGGATCAGACAAGCTATCGTAACCTTCGCGGTACATCGGCATCGTTGCTTTAGCGGTAAGCCGGTGGGGCCGCTACAGCGGCTCGAGAATGCGCCGGGGCAAGACACGGGTTGGCTGCTCACCTGGAGGCGAGCACCGCAAAGACGGCGAGCTGAAACAAACCTCCGATCCTTCCACAACTTGGCAGACGGGACTCCTCGCTTATTCGCGAATACCGTGCCTATTAGTAACTCCAAGGGCCCGGCCGGGGAGCTTCACGATCACGTGCGGCATGGGATCAATCCTTCGCGACCGGGGCAAGATACTCCTCGTCCGTCACCTTCTCCATCCAGGTTACGGGGGAGCCGTTCACCGCTTCCTGGAGCGCGATGTGGGTCATTGCTTCGTGCTGGGTCGCACCGTGCCAATGCTTGTGCCCGGCAGGGCACCACAGGATGTCGCCGGCATGGAACTCGAGCTTCGGTCCGCCCTCGATTTGGGTCCAGCCCACGCCCTCCGTGACGATCAGCGTCTGCCCCGCCGGATGCGTGTGCCACGCGGTGCGCGCGCCCGGCTCGAAATGGACGATCGCGCCGCTGACGCGGGAGGGATCCGGGCGCTGGAACTGGCCGGTGATGGTGACCTTGCCCGTGAAATACTCTTCGGAGCCGTCCACGGTCTTCATATCTGCCTTGCGGGTGATTTCCATCTTCGGTTCTCCTTGCTGTGCATGCGCGATGGTCGAGAGAGCCAGTGAACCGGCCAGAATTGCCGGGGCGGAGAGCGAGTTGACGATCATCGTCAGTTCGCCGTGAAGCCGCCGTCGACGGGCAGCGCGATTCCGTGGACGAAGCTGGCGCCGGAACTCGACAGCCACAGGACGGCGGCCGCGACTTCCTCGGGTTCGCCAAGGCGCCCGATCACTTGAAGACGCATGATGTCCTCCATCGCCTCAGGCTGGGTTTCCAGCATGCTCGCCACCATCGGAGTGTTGATCGTGGCCGGACAGACTGCATTGATGCGGATGCCGAGCTTGGCGTAGCGCAGTGCGGCGCTTCTGGTCAGCCCGATCACGCCATGCTTGGTGGCGTTGTACGCGGCGAGATCGAGGTTGCCGATCAGCCCGCCGATCGAGGCCATGTTGACGATCGCACCCGATCCTTGCGCCCGCATCTGCCTCAGTTCGTGCTTCATACACGCCCAGGTGCCGCGCAGGTTGATCGCCATGACACGATCGAAGTCCTCGGTCGGCTGGTCGGCCAGATCGCTTGCGGGCGCCTGCACACCGGCGTTGTTGAAGGCGATGTCGAGGCGCCCGAACTCCGCAACCGTCCGTTCGATCGCTGCCGCCACCTGGTCCTCCTCGCGGACATCGCAGGCAAGGCCGATCGCTCTACCGTCGTGGACGCGAATCTCCTCGGCTTCGGCTTGAACGCGTTCTGCCTGCACATCGGTGAGCACCACGATGGCACCCGCTGCGGCATAGGCCTTCGCCGCGGCCAGACCCATGCCCTGGCTTGCGCCAGTCACGAATGCGACCTGGCCCGTGAAGTCGTAGGTAGGGTTCATTGTTGGCCTCCGAAGCTTGTCACCCGGGACGTAGGCCTCGAACCAGGGCGGGATTAGCCCGGCAGCCGTTCATGAGACGGTGAGCGTCGCTCATCGCCCGCGCTCACAAGCCCAAGGGCCGAACTTCGCGGATGAGCTCGATCAGGAGGCGAAGCGCGGTCGGCACCTGGTGGCGGCTGGAATAATAGATGTGATAGCCTGGTCCCTGGGTAGCCCACTCCTCCAGAACCAGACTGAGTTGGCCGCGGGCCACATAGGGCGCGAAGGCCGGTTCCAGACCATAGATGAGCCCCATGCCCTGCAAGCCCAGCGTCAACAGAGCCTGGGTATCATCCACGGTGATCTTGCTCTGAACCGGCAGGGCGAACTCGCCCTCCGGTCCTTCGAACTCCCAATGATAGATACGCCCGTTCCCTAGCCGCACGCCGATGCAGCGATGCTGCTGGAGGTCCTGCGGCGCACCAGGCACCCCGTAGCGCTCCAGATACGCAGGAGATGCCGCCACGACCCAGCGCAGGTTGGCGGAGAGACGCTGGGCGACCATGTCTTCGGGAACGGTGCCGCCATAGCGGATCCCCGCGTCGAAGCCGCTGCCGACCACATCGACCATGCGGTTGGTCGCAACGATGTCGACTTCGATGTCGGGAAAGCGCTCGGCGAACAGCGGCAGCACCGATCCGAACAGCAACGGGACCGCATCGGCGACGACATTCAGGCGGATGCGGCCGGTTGGCGCATCACGGTAGCGATTGAGATCCTCAAGCGCCCGGTCGATCGCGGTGAACGGCTGGCTGATCGCGTCGCGCAGTTCCTCACCCGCCGCAGTCAGCGTGACGCTACGGTTGGTGCGATTGAGCAGCCTGACGCCGAGGCGCCCTTCCAGTCCTTTCAAGGCATGGCTCAGCGCGGATGCGCTGACCCCTACCTCCAGTCCCGCCAAGCGGAAGCTGCGGTGCCTGGCGATGGCCAGGAAGTAGGTGATGTCGGCGAGATCGGATCGGTTCGCAGCCACGGGCTACAGCCGATCGCCTGGATTGATCAGCGTCTCGAAGGATCGAGCATTTTTCTCGAACGCCGCCTGATACATGCCGAAGCCGAGCACGGTGCTGTCGTCCGCAATCAAACGATGGAGCGCTAGACGGATCATGGCTCTAGATCTTTCTGCGCGTCAGCCCCGCCCCTTCGATAGGAACAACCGCATCGAAGGGGAGAAGCGTGGCATCTGTCCGCATCAGGCGATCGCAGGCAACTTCTCCAGATGCTTGTCGAGCGTGATGGGATAGTCGCGCACCCGGACGCCCGTCGCATTGTAGATCGCGTTGGCGACCGCCGCCCCGACCCCGCAGAGCCCCAGCTCGCCCACGCCCTTGGCCTTCAGCGGGTTCGCCGTCGGGTCCGCCTCGTCCAGGAAGATCACCTCCTGGTGCGGGATGTCGGCGTGGACCGGCACTTCATAGCCGGCAAGATCGTGGTTGACGAAGAAGCCGAAGCGCTTGTCGACCTCGAGCGCCTCCATCAGCGCGCCGCCGACACCCATCGTCATCGCGCCGATCATCTGGCTGCGGGCAGTAATGGGGTTCAGGATCCGGCCGGCCGCACAGACCGCCAGCATCCGCCGCACGCGGGTCACGCCCGTATAGGCATCGACCCCAACCTCGACGAAGTGGGCGCCGAAGGTCGACTGCTGCATCTGCTTGCCAAGGTCGCCCCATTCCATCTTGTCCTCGGCGACCAGCTCTCCGGCAGCAACCGCTTGGGCTAGGCTGGCCGAGCGATTGCCGCCGGTGACCTTGCCGCCGGTGAACTGCGCGTCGGCCGAGTTGAAGCCGAGCCGCTGGGCCACCGCCTCGCGCAGCTTGACGCAGGCGGCGTAGACGCCCGAGGTCGCGCTGGCGGCACCGAACTGGCCGCCCGAACCGGCAGAGATGGGGAAGCTCGAATCCCCGAGCTTCACGGCCACCTGCTCGATCGGCACGCCCATCATCTCGGCCGCGGTCTGGGCGATGATGGTGTAGCTGCCGGTCCCGATGTCGGTCATGTCGGTCTCGACCGTCACCACTCCGTCGCGGCCCAGTCGCACGCGCGCGCCGGACGGCAGGGCGAGGTGGTTGCGGAACGCCGCCGCCACGCCCATTCCCACCAGCCAGCGGCCGTCCCGCACCTGGGCGGGCTTCGCCTGGCGACGCGACCAACCGAAGCGGTCGGCGCCTTCCTCCAGGCAGCGGACGAGGTTGCGCTGCGAGAACCGGCGCGTCGGCGTCTTGGGATCGACCTGGGTGTCGTTCTTCACGCGAAAGGCGATCGGGTCCATGCCGAGCTTCTCGGCCACTTCGTCGATCGCGATCTCCAGCGCCATCATGCCCGGCGCTTCGCCGGGCGCCCGCATCGCATTGCCCTCCGGCAGATCGAGCACGGCGAGCCGCAGCGAGGTCAGCCGGTTGGCGCCGGCATAGAGCAGCTCGGTCTGGTTCACCGCGGTCTCTGGGCCGCCGCCGGGCAGATCGCCCGATCCGCTCTCGTGCGCGATGGCGGTGATGGTGCCGTCCGGGGTCGTGCCGATGCGGATGCGCTGGCGCGTCGCCGGCCGGTGCGTGGTGTTGTTCGCGATCAGCGGCCGCTGCAGCGCGAGCTTTACCGGCCGCTTCGCCGCGCGCGCTCCCAGCGCCGCCAGCACCGCGTCGGTGCGCAGGAACAGCTTCCCGCCAAAGCCGCCGCCGACATAGGGCGAAAGGAAGCGAATCTTCTCCTTCGGCATCCCCAGCGTCCTGGCGAGGTCCGAACGCCCCCAGTCGATCATCTGGTTGGACGTCCAGAGCGTCAGCTCGTCGCCGTTCCAGGCGGCGATGGAGGCGAACGGCTCCATCATTGCGTGGCTGTGGTCGGGCGTCGTGTACAGTGCGTCCAGTTTCACCGGCGCGGCGGCAAAGGCCTCCTCGAACTTGCCGACCCGGTGCTCGGGCGGGGATTCGCTGCCCTCGCCGCTGTTGCCCCCCGTCAGCGGTGCCGTCTTCAGCCCCTCGTCCAAGTCGAAGCGGCCGGCGCCCCGGTCATAGTCGACGCGGACCAGCGCGGCTGCTGCGCGGGCCTGCTCGAACGTCTCGGCCACGACGAGGGCGACCGCCTGGTGATAATGGTCGACCTCCGGGCCGCCCAGCAGCTTGGCCGTGTTGTAGTTGCCCTTGCCGAGCTTGCCGGCATCGGCGGCCGTTACGATCGCGATCACCCCCGGCGCCGCCTTCGCGTCGCGCAGGTTCATCGCGCGGATGCGGCCCTTCGCGACCGCGGCTCCCACCACATAGCCATAGGCTGCGTCGGCAATCTCGCGGTGGAACTCATAGGCATAGGGTGCCGTGCCGGTCGCCTTGAGCGGTCCGTCGATGCGGCTGTGGGCGCGGCCCACGACCTTTTGCTGATCGATCGGGTTGGTGCCCGCGGGCGTATCGAACTTCATGCGGACCTCGCTTCGGTCATCACCGCTGCCAGCGTGCGCTCGGCGAGCGGCAGCTTGAATGCATTGTCGTGCGTGGGCTTCGCCCCGGCGAGCAGCCTCGCCGAAACGGCCCTGGCGCCTTGCGGCATCGCCGCCTCCGCTGCCTCGACCCGCCACGGCTTGTGCGCGACGCCGCCCAGCGCGACCCGGCCCGTGCCATCCTTCTGGACGATCGCGGCGACGGACACGACGGCAAACGCATAGGACGCGCGGTCCCGCACCTTCTCGTACATCTGGAACCCGCCCACCGGCTTTGGCAGCGTCACCGCGGTGATCAGCTCACCCGGGGTCAGCACGTTCTCGATGTGCGGCGTGTCTCCGGGCAGCCGATGGAAGTCGGCGATCGGGATCGATCGCGTCTGCCCCTGCGGGTTGACCGTCTCGACCGTGGCGTCGAGCACGCGCATCGCCACCGCCATGTCGCTGGGGTTGGTCGCGATGCAGGCCTCGCTCGATCCGATCACCGCGAGCTGGCGCGAGACACCCCCGATCGCGCCGCAGCCAGAGCCCGGCTTGCGCTTGTTGCAGGGCAGGTTGGTGTCGTAGAAATAGGGGCAGCGGGTGCGCTGGAGCAGGTTGCCCGCGGTCGTCGCCTTGTTCCGAAGCTGGCCGGAGGCGCCGGCCACGATCGCACGGGCGAGCACGCCATAGTCGCGGCGCACGCGCGCGTCGGTCGCAAGATCGGTGTTGGTGACGAGCGCCCCGATCCTGAGGCCGCCGTCCGCGGTCTTCTCGATCTTGTCGAAACCCAGGCCCTGGACGTCGACGAGATGGGTCGGCGCCTCGATCTCCAGCTTCATCAGGTCGAGCAGGTTGGTGCCGCCGGCCAGGAACTTGGTGCCCGGCCGGGCCGCGGCCTGGGCGGCGGCTACCGGGTCCGTGGCGCGCTCGTAGGTGAAGGCCTTCATGCTTTGGCTCCCGCCACTTCGGCCATGGCCTCGGCGATGTTCGAATAGGCGCCGCACCGGCAGATGTTGCCGCTCATCCGCTCGCGCATCTCGATGTTGGTGAAGCCGGGCTTCTTCGTCACGTCGGCCTGCACATGGCTCGGCACGCCGCGCTTGATCTCGTCCAGCACCGCAACCGCCGAGCAGATCTGGCCCGGCGTGCAGTAGCCGCATTGATAGCCGTCGTGGCGCACGAACGCGGCCTGCATCGGGTGCAGCTTCTCAGGCGTGCCCAGGCCCTCGATCGTCGTGACCGTGTCGCCCTGGTGCTGGGCGGCGAGGCTGAGGCAGGAGTTGATCCGGACGCCATTCACGATCACCGTGCAGGCGCCGCACTGCCCGTGGTCGCAGCCTTTCTTGGTGCCGGTGAGGTGCAGGTGCTCGCGCAACGCGTCGAGCAGCGTGGTGCGCGGATCGAGGGTGAGATCGCGCTTCTGGCCGTTCACCTCAAACGAGACGGGCATGGTCGGCACCGCTTCCGCAGCGATTGTCGCTTGCGCTGCCGCGGCGCTCGCCGGCGCAGTCGCGGCGACCGCCGTTGCCGCCCCGCTGGCAAGAACGGTTCGGCGGGAAATTCCAAATTCAGCCTCTGCGGCCATGATAAAGGTTCCTTCCTTCGCCGGTCCGTCGGCGCCGCGCATACGCATGGCCGCACCGCCGTTGCGCGCACCTTCGGTCCTTCTAACGCTTGGCACAGGCGATCGCGCCTGCAAAGCAACTCAACGAAGCGATGAATGCTGCTCACCGAGAAACGGCACGGTGGGAGATCGCCGTCAGCTCGGACGGGCAGATCGGCGGAGGTGGCCCAGCCGCAGCGACAGGGCGGGTAGGTGGGGTGGGGCGATCAGTCAGCGGGAGGTTGGGGTATCGCTCAGCGGACCCTCGACATGGGTGCGGAGGGGGCCTGTGCCACAGCCTGCTCGAAACGAGTGGCGGCACGGCGGGCCAAACCTGCGTGAGGTGTTGGCCGCATGAGGACACCGGCCATCGGTGACAAACCATTGCGATGCCGGAGTTCAGGCGGCCAACAGGAAAGTTGCGCGCTTCTAGATCTGCACGACTCCCATTAGCGCCAGGATCAGCACGGTCGCGATGGCCGAGATCACCAGCGACCCCAGGCAGCCGATCCGGCGGGAGAAGAGCAGGAACAAGGGCCTAGCCCTTCAGCTGCTCAGCGGCGGCGTCGAGTGCGGCGCGATCATTGCCGATCCGGCCGATGAGTTCGCGGGCCTGCTCCGCATGCAAGCCGTGCTTGCGCGCGAAATACTCGACTTCGTAAGGTTCGTCGGCTGCCACCGTCCGGCGATCGCTGCCGCCAATCTTGGTCTTGTCGTCTGCCATTTCCTGCCTCCTGATAGGTAGAACTGGAATCCACGGCACTGCGGACGGGTTCCCGCGCATCGACCGAAGGAGCGTCAGTCGATCTCGATCCGCACCGTCTGCACCCCAGGCGCAACGACGATATCGACGACCTTCGCCCCGCCTTCCGACTTGATCACGCTGACCTTGCCGTTGCGTTCAAGGTGCGCCTGCTTCACGCCTGCGGGGTCCGCCACACCTTCCTCGCGCAGCGCCTCGCTGAGATCGCGGTCGGTCATATGGGCGGCACGGAGCATGTGCTCGTCGACGACGCCTTCGCGGATCAGGATCTCATCGCCTCCCTTGATGAGATGGCCGAAGCCATGCCACCGCACCGCGACGGCCGAGACCAGCCAGTGCAGCGCGACCACGGCCGCGATGGCTGCAAGTGATGGCAGGATGGGCGCGTTGCCGGTGATCGCGCGGCTGGCGATCGATCCTATGACGATGCCGACGATTACGTCGAACGCGCTCGCCCGGCTGAGGAAGCGTTTCTTGCCGATCCGGACGATCGCGAGCGTGGCGACATAGAGGACGACTGCGCGGCAGGCCATCTGTCCGGCCGAAAGCGCCTGCGCCTCACGCCCGATGCCCAGCAACAGTTCTGCCAAGTCCACGTCGTTCCCTTTCCTGCTGCCAATCCGATCGCTCAACGCGGGAAGCGGGCCGCAGTGCGGGCCGGCAGGAAAATAGAAGGGCGACCGGGCTGCGACGAGCGGGGCTCCGGAGCAAGGTGTAAAGACCGTCGACCCGGATCGGCCCGATCAATCGTCCTTGCGCTCAGCTGTCCCCGCTACTCCGAGCTTTGCCGCGACGCGCTGAACTTCTTCGTCGGAAGGCGCGGCCGGAAGCGCTTCGCCGGGGGCAAGGGCTTCGTCAGGGATGCCGGGACCCGTCCCCGCGATGCTTTCGTCCCGCGCGCGTTCGTTTGGGCCGTTGCTGATCTTGCGCTCGTCCATTGCGAACCTCCGTGTGTATCTGGTCAACGCACAGATGCCGCGGATTGCGCCATCGATGTCGCGGTTTTCGGGTTGGGGCGATCCTTGTCCCAGCATCGCGAAACCTTTGATGCTGCCGCCCGTTCGGGGTTTTCCCAATCAGGAGACAGACAGTGAGCACAGGCGAACCTTCGCGCCGGGCGTTGCTTGGCGGGGCGGCGTTGGGTTTGGCGGCGACTGCCGCTCCCGGATTGGCCCAGGGCGCAGGCCCAGGCGCGGCACCGGCTCCGCTGCGGGATCCGCGGAGCAAATATACAGCCGGGCCTTTTCCCGAACAGCGCCAGCCCTGGCCCGGCCTGCAGAGCAAGATGAGCCCGCGGCCGGATTGCGGGGAGACCAGCTACAAGGGCTCGGGCAAGCTCCTGGGCCGGAAGGCGCTGATCACCGGCGGCGACAGCGGCATCGGACGTGCGGCAGCCATCGCCTATGCCCGGGAAGGTGCCGACGTCGCCATCAACTACCACCCGGACGAGGAGCCGGATGCCCGCGAGGTCGTCTCCCTGATCCGCGAGGCCGGGCGCAAGGCAGTGGCCATCCCCATGGACATTCGCGGCCTCGACAATTGCAGGCGCATCATCGCGCGCGCAGTGGAAGGGCTGGGCGGCCTCGACATCCTCGTCAACAATGCCGCCTACCAGCAAAGCAAGGCCGACATCTCGGAGATCAGCGACGAGCAGATGGTCCGGACATTCGAGACCAACATCTTTGCGACCTTCCGCCTCAGCAAGAGCGCCATCCCGCACCTGAAGCCCGGCGCCGTGATCATCAACACGGGTTCGGTGAACAGCTATGATCCGGGCGAGGAACTGCTCGACTACGCCTCGACCAAGGGCGCGATCCTGATCTTCACCAAGGGTCTCGCCAAGCAACTCGCCAAGAAGGGGATCCGCGTCAACATGGTCGCGCCGGGCCCGTTCTGGACGCCGCTGCAAGTCGCCGGCGGGCAATTGCCCGGGAAGCTTGGCGAGTTCGGCAAGGACACGCCGCTGGGACGCGCCGGCCAACCGGCGGAACTGGCGGCGCATTACGTGCTTCTCGCCTCCGACGATTCGGGTTTCACCACCGGTGGTGTGGTCGGGGCGAATGGCGGGAAGGGGAACCCCTGACGCCGCCGGCCCGGTCGCGAGCGCGGGAACTCCTCTGGTTCCCGCGGCTTGAGCCGGCATGACCAAAAACGAATGGATCGCCGCGGGTTGGACGAGCCGGCAGGTGCGGGCGAACGGCATCGAGTTGCATGTCGTGGAGGCCGGACCGGGAGACGGGCAGCCGCTCATCCTGCTGCACGGGTTCCCGGAATTCTGGTGGGCCTGGCGCAAGCAAATCCAGCCCCTGGCCGATGCCGGCTTCCGGGTGATCGTCCCGGATTTGCGAGGCTATAATCTGAGCGAGGCGCCGCAGGGTCTCGCCTCCTACGATCTCGACGTGCTGGCAGCCGATGTGGTTGCCCTGGCCGAGGCTCTCCACGTGCCGCGTTTCAACCTCGTCGGCCACGACTGGGGCGGGGTGATCGCCTGGTGGGTCGCGGCTCGCCACGCCGGCCATGTCGAGAAGCTGGTGATCCTCGACGCGCCGCATCCGGACGTATGGGGAGCGCAGGCGCTCAAGCACCCGACCCAGGCGCTGCGGAGCAGCTATGCCATGTTCTTCCAGCTTCCGTGGCTGCCGGAAGCCGTGTTCGGAAGCTTCGACTTTGCAGGCTTGCGCACGATGATGGAGGGCTCGGCCGCTCCCGGCGCATTCGAGGCGGGAGCGCTCGACCGCTACATGCAGGCCTGGCAGCGGCCGGGGCGGTTTACCGCCATGCTGAACTACTATCGCGCGCTTCGGCATCGAAGGTCCGGCGGATCGGCGCGGATCGCGGTGCCCACGCGTATCCTGTGGGGCGGGAAGGACAGCTTCCTGGAGCCGCATGTCGCACGTGCGAGCCTGGGGCAGTGCGAGCAGGGTGACCTGGAGATCCTGGAGGATGCGACCCACTGGCTGCATCTGGAGCAGCCCGAGCGGGTGACGGCGCGGATCCTCGATCACCTCCAATCTTGAACCGGTCGCCACGACCGGCTGGCGGGGCGGGATAGAAGCGCCCTCGGGATCGTTCGGACGTCACAAGCTTGGATAGTGGGGCTGACGGCATGCGCTTTTCGGGACAGGTGGCATTGGTAACCGGCGCGGGCTCAGGCATCGGCAAGGCCGTTGCCCTGCGGCTGGCGGAAGAAGGCTGCGCAGTCGGGGTGCTGACCCACACCGCCGAGGATGCCGAACAGGTCGCGCGCCAGATCGCGGATGCAGGCGGTCGCGCTCTGCCGCTCGTCGCGGATGTCTCGGCCGAGGATCAGGTGAAGGCCGCGGTCGCCGATCTCGTGCGCGCCTATGGGCGGCTCGATCATGTGTTCGCGAACGCCGGCATCAACGGCGTCTGGGCGCCCATCGACGAACTCGGGCCCGACGAGTGGGACCGTACCATGAACACCAATCTGCGGGGCACCTATCTCACGCTCCACTATGCCGTGCCGCACCTGAAGCATGCGGGTGCCGGCGCCATCGTCATCACGGCATCGGTGAACGGCACCCGGATCTTCTCGAACGCCGGCGCGACCGCATACAGCTGCACCAAGGCGGCGCAGGTCGCGATGGCAAAGATGCTCGCGCTGGAACTCGCCAAGTTTCGGATCCGCGTGAACGTGATCTGCCCGGGGCAGATCGAGACCGATATCGAGGACAGCACGGTACACCGCGACGCGGCGGTCGCGGGCGAGCCGGTCGAATATCCGGAAGGGAAGATCCCGCTGACCGATGGGGAGCCCGGCACCTCGGACGAAGTGGCGGACCTCGTGCTTTTCCTGCTTTCGGATCAGGCGCGACACATCAGCGGCACACCGGTCTGGATCGACGGCGCGGAATCGCTGCTGGTCGGGTGAGGGAAGCGGTGGACGATCTGCAGCCCCGCTGGCTCGTCGAGCTCTTCCTGCCGACCACCTCCAATGAAGGCGCCCCCTTCGCACGAGAGATGTTCGACCGGGTACGCCATGAGCTTCTGCAGGCGTTCGGTGGCGTCACCCTGTTCAGCCGGAGCCCGGCCGAGGGGCTTTGGGCGGAGGGGCGCGGCGACGGCACCGCCCGTGATCGGATGATCACCGCAGAAGTCGTGGTCGACGACGTGGACCGGGACTGGTGGGCCCGGTACCGACGCGATCTAGAAGCCCGGTTTTCGCAGGAAGAGATACTGATCCGCTGCTATCGCATATGGACGCTCTAGGAGCGGGTAGCACAGCGGTGCGGTTGCGGATCGGTACCGCGGGCTGGTCGATCCCGCGCGAAGCCGCCGGGGTGGTGCCGGGCGAGGGAACCCATCTTCAGCGCTACGCGCGCCGGCTCGACGCCGCGGAGATCAACAGCAGCTTTCATCGCCCGCATCGCTCTTCCACCTACGCGCGCTGGGCGGCGAGCGTCCCGCCGCACTTCCGCTTCTCGGTCAAGCTGCCGAAGACCATCACCCACCAGCACAAGCTGGCCGGCTGTGGCGATCTGCTGGGGCGCTTCGCCGACGAGGTCGCGGGCCTCGGCAGCAATCGGGGGCCGACGCTGGTGCAACTGCCACCCAGCCTTGCATTCGAGCCGGCGGTTGCGACCGCGTTCTTCACGGAACTGGCCGCGCGGCTGGGGCCTGCCATCGTCTGCGAACCCCGGCATCCCAGCTGGTTCGAGGAAGCCGCCGAACGACTGCTCCGCGACCATGCCGTCTCGCGCGTGGCTGCCGACCCTGCGGTTCATCCCCGCGCGGCCGAGCCGGGCGGATGGGCGGGGCTGGCCTATTTCCGGCTGCACGGATCGCCGGTCATCTATCGATCCTCATACGATGCGGGCGCGATCGCTCGCCTTCATGACGCGATGGCCGCGGCGGGCACCACCGCTGCCGAGTGCTGGACGATCTTCGACAACACGGCGTCCGGCGCGGCCCTCGCCAACGCATTGCAGCTCATCGAGTCCTTTGGAAGCGAGGAGGATAGGGTCGATGGATTGGGGCGCAACCATTTGGGATAGTTGACGTTTCAGCTCCTCCGACCCGGCAGGGCAAGGCTGTCCGCCGCCCGTTCCCATCCCCTGTTGTCCGCGAGCGTCCATGCGTATCCTTGTCGCCGAAAGTGAGCCGCCCGCCGCCCGCGAGAAGCGGCGGGACAGTGTCGGCCGCAGTTCCGGCGAGACCTTCCTCAAGCGCCTGGGCGACCTGGCGCCGGACGCCAGTTGTGACCGCGTGAAGCCGGCCGACCGCGGAAGCAGGGTGCCCGATGCCGTCGGGCTGGAGGGCTATGACGCGGTGTTCCTCACCGGTTCGCCGCTGCATCTGTACGAGGACACGCCCGAGACACGGCGCGAGATCGACTTCATGCGCGCGGTCTTCCAATCCGGCACCCCTGCCTTCGGTTCGTGCGCCGGTTTGCAGGTGGCGGTGGTCGCGGCTGGCGGCACGGTTCGGGCGATGCAGGAGCGGCGGGAGGCGGGCTTCGCACGCCGGATCGCGCGCCAACCGGCGGGAGAGGGCCATCTCCTCCTCGACGGGCGCCCGCCGGTATTCGATGCGCCGGCGATCCACACCGACGAAGTCGCCGCGCTTCCCGAGGGTGCCCGGTTGCTGGCATCGAACTCGGTGACGCGGGTCCAGGCAGCCGAGATCCGCCACGGGAACGGCATCTTCTGGGGCGTGCAATATCATCCGGAAATCTCGTTGCGCGAAGTCGCCGCGGCCCTCCGCCGCCAATCGGAAGACCTGATCGAGCACGGTCTCGCCCAGAACGAGCAGGACGTGGAAAGCCATGCCGCGTTGGTGGAGGAACTGCACCGCCAGCCCGATCGGCGCGATCTCGCGTGGCGGCTCGGACTGAACGAGCAGGTGACGGATGCGACTGCGCGCATGACGGAGCTGCGCAACTTCCTCACCCATCTGGTGCTGCCGACCCGCTCCGCTCGCGGCCGCGCCTGAGCGGGGCCGACATCCGCCGGTCCTTCCGGCACGTTCGTGCGTTGAGCCTCGGCTTTGCCGCCATCACCTTTCCGGAAGGGAACCGTCCTACGTGAAATATCGAGCCGTATTCTTCGACGTCGACGGGACGCTGGTCGACAGCAACGACATGCACGTGCTCGCCTGGGAGGAAGCATTCCGGAGCATCGAAGCCGATTTCGACCGCGCGACCATCCACGGCCAGATCGGCAAGGGCAAGGACATGCTGGTGCCGACGCTCATCCCTGATGCGGACGCGGACTTGATCGAAAAGCTCGGGGAGGCGCATGGCGCGGTCTTCAAGCCCGACCTGCTGGAACAGGTGCGGCCGTTCCCCGGCGCGCATGATCTGCTCGCCCGCGTGCATGCGGCGGGGCAGACGGTGGTGCTTGCCTCGTCCGCGTCGGCCGAGGAGGTCGATCATTATCTCGACCTGCTCGATGCGCGCGACCTCGTCCAGGCGACCACGAGCTCCGGGGATGTCGAACATACCAAGCCGGCGCCCGACATCTTCGTGGCTGCACTGAAAAAGGTGGCACCCTTGTCGGCAGAGGAGGTGTTGGTGGTCGGCGACAGCCCCTATGACGTGGAGGCTGCCAGCAAATGCGGCATCGCGACGATCGCTTTGCTTTCGGGCAAGTTCCCCGAGGAGACGCTCCGCGAAGCAGGCGCGATCGCGATCTACAACGATGTCGCGGCGCTGCTTGCGGAGTATGACCGCTCCCCGTTGGGACGCTGAGCAGATGTCCGGCTCGCGCGACGAGGACCTGAAAAGCGAGGGCGGTCCAGAGGCCGAGCCCGTGGAAGGTCTGACCGAGGAGGAGGTTGATTCCGTCGACGAGCGCCGCTCGGGCTCGCCCAAGGTCGTCCACGAGGTTATCCGGCTCCAGGGAGACGAGGAGCTCGGAAGGCCGCTGGCCTCGCTGATCTTCTCCGGTTTTGCGGCAGGGGTGGGCCTCAGCGCGTCGATCCTGGCCGAGGCGTTCTTGCAGGAGAAGCTGCCCAAGGAACCCTGGGCGGAGTTGATCTCCTCGCTCGGCTATTCGGTCGGCTACGTGATCGTGATCCTGGGCAACCTGCAACTGTTCACCGAGAATACGGTGACGGCGGTGCTTCCGCTCGCCACTCACCCGACGCGCCGGAACCTTGCCCGGCTGCTTCGTCTCTGGGTCACCGTCCTCATCGCCAACCTGATCGGCACCTTCTTCGTCGCCTTGCTGGTCGCCCATCAGATCATCGTCGGGCCGGAGCAACTCTCCGCCACGCTGGAGGTCTCGCGCTCGCTACTCCGGCACGATGCGATGACGACGCTGATGCTGGGCATGCCGGCGGGCTTCCTGGTGGCGTCGATCGCATGGATCCTGCCGAATGCGCGAGGCAGCGAGTTCTGGGTGATCGTCCTGATCACCTATGTGATCGCCCTGGGTGGCTTCAGCCATGTGGTCGCGGGATCGGGCGAGGCCTGGCTGCTGTGGCTGCAAGGAGAGGTGGGTCTCTCCGATGCCATCGGCCGCATCGTCCTGCCGTCGTTGCTGGGCAACATCATCGGCGGCACCGGCCTGTTCGCGGTGCTCGCCCATGGCCAGGTGCACGGGGAGCTTGATCCGGACGAGGGCGAATAGCGGCAGTTCCTGAGCGCCGGAACCCTGGCGCCGGCCACGCGTCTGCACGGGATGGCAGCAAGGTTCAGGCACCTCGCCGGGATCGCCGTCCTGGCGCCCGCGGCGCTCCTTCCGGTGCCGGCGCTCGCATGCACCCTGTGTCATTCGCCCCAGGCAGCATCCGTGCGCGAACGCCTGCTGGCGGGCGACCTGTGGTGGAATGCCTGCGCGGTCGCGTTGCCGCTGACGCTCCTGCTCGCGGTGGTCGCTCTGGTCCTTCAAGAGCCTGAGGAAAGGTCCCGGTCATGATCGCCAGCCGCCGACCGCTTCTGTCCGCCGGCCTCGCACTCGGCATGGGCATGGGCGGCTTCGTGGACGGGATCCTGTTCCACCAGATCATGCAGTTCCACAACATGCTGTCCGGTCGCATACCGAACACCGACTATGTCGGGGCCAAGGTGAACATGGTGTGGGACGGCTTCTTTCACGCCGGCGTCTGGATGCTCACGGCCATCGGCATCGCGCTTCTCTGGCGCGCGGGGCGTCGGGGCGACGCCGACCTGTCTGGGCGCCTTTTCGGTGGGGCCCTGCTGATCGGCTGGGGCCTGTTCAACCTGGTCGAGGGGGTGATCGATCATCACCTGCTTCAAGTCCACCACGTCTATGAACCGGCCGGGCTCTCCGTGTGGGACGGCCTCTTCCTGCTATGGGGAGCAGGGATGGTCGCGGTCGGCTGGTGGCTGTGTCGGCGCCGCTGAAGGCAGCGAATGCCGGCCATCTGCCCGGCAGGGCGCAACGCTTGCGACCGCGCTGCGTTCTGGACTGGACGAGCGGCCCTTCAGCCACTCCCTCTCTGTCGCGACGAGGAATCCCCCAAGATGCCCGCGATGAACGATCGTGGCCTGTCGAGCCCGCGCCGAAGAGCCGTCCCCACCATTCCGTCGACTGAACAGGATTTCGGCCGACGACGCAAAGGAGCCGACCGATGAGCACGGAACGTAAGGCAACGCTGTACCGGATGGTGCTGCCGGAACACACCTGCCCCTTCGGCGTTCGCGCCAAGGCCATGTTGGAAGCCGCCGGCTACGAGGTCGAAGACCATCTGCTCCGGTCCCGCGAGGAAGTGGACCGGTACAAGGAGGAGCAGGGCGTTTCCACCACGCCGCAGGTCTTCATCGACGGGGAACGGATCGGCGGCAGTGACGATCTCGAGCGCTTCCTTGCCAGCAACTGAGCCCCGGCCAGAAATCCAGGACGTGAAGATCGTCCTGGTGCTTGGCGGCGGCAACGCGCTCGGCGCCTATCATGCCGGCCTGTACGAGGCCCTCCACGATGCCGACATCGAGCCGGAGTGGGTCGTCGGCACCTCGATCGGCGCGGTCACGGGCGCGATCATCGCAGGCAATGCCCCGGAGGACCGGGTGGACCGCCTCCGCAAGCTCTGGCGCCCAGCGGACGAGCAGGGCTGGCCGATGCCGTGGGACATGCTGCCGGAGGGGTGGCGCCGGACCGGTGCCGTAGTGGAAACGCTTCTGACGGGCCGCCCCGGACTGTTCGGGCCGCTCGGCTCCTCTCCCGCGTGGCGGCAGGGGGACGGGGGCGCCGGCTCGCCCGCCGTCTACGACACCCAGGCGCTGAGCAGCACGCTTCAGGATCTTGTCGACTTCGACCTGCTCAACCGCGGCCCGATGCGCATGACGGCCGTCGCGGTCGATATCGAAACCGGTGAGGAGGTTCTGCTGGATACCGCCCGGCAGCGGCTGTCGGCGGATCATATCCGCGCGAGCGCAGCCCTGCTGACCGCCTATCCGGCGGTGGAGGTGGACGGCCGCCTCCTCGGAGACGGCGGACTGTCGATGAACCTCCCGATCGATCCGGTGATGCTCGACTCCGGTTCCACGCCGATCCTGTGCATCGCGTCGGACCTTCTTCCGCTCTCCTCGCGCCGGCCCAAGACCATCGGTGAAGTTGCCGGGCGGATGCAGGATCTCGCTTTTGCGGCCCAATCCCGCAGGACGCTCTCGCGCTGGCGCACCTTTTTCGAGAACGGCTGCCCTGGGCGGGAGACGTGCCGCTCGGTAGCGCTGGTGACCACCGCCTACCGCGACCAGGAGCAAGAGGTCGCCGGCAAGGCGATGGACTTCTCCCCGCGGTCGGTGCTGCAGCGGTGGAACAGCGGACGCCGGGATGGCGACGCACTTGTGCGTAGACTGCGAACGGGCGAGATCACGGTCGGCCAGACCGGTCTCACCCTCCATGATGCTGCCGGTGACGGCAGGATTCCTGCTTGAACTAACGTACGTTAGAAGGCTCCGACAATTCGTCGTATGTTCCCTTTCCAACGGGAACAACCCGATCGCTGGCGGCATTTGAAAGCAGGGCGAAGCAGATCAGGGAGGTGTTGATGGCGACAACGGCGATCTCGAAGGAGATCCTGCCGGTCAGCCCCTACCTCCTGGCGCTGCGCGAAGATCTTCGTCGCCACAAAAAGCCTCTTTCCCGATTCCGCTCGGGTGAGCTCGAGGTGGAGGTGGTCGCCGCCCGGGACGGCGTCTTTGCGATCGTGCGGCGTCCCGGCAAAGGGGGGCTCGCGCTGCGGGCTGCCTTTATCGCCGCACCGTTCGAATGCGAGGTGCTGGATGCCCGGCCCGGCGAATCCGCTCGCCTTCGGGTGATCAGCGGCATGGGCGAGCATCACATTGTCTTCGGGATCGGATCGGAGGCGCTGGAGATCCTGCGCATCACCGTCTGCCTGACCCCTGAAACGTCGATCCTCATCCCGTTTGCGCCGCGGGATATCTATCCCCTCGGGCGCGAGGATGATCCGGTTGCCGCAAGCGGCACGGTCGAAGCGGCCCAGCGGGGTTTGAACGGCGGGCTGCTCTACTTCCGCATCGAGGAGCCGGACTTCGGCAATGTGCTGTATTTCCAGAACCTCACCGCGCTGAACGACTATTATCGGGACACGGGCACCAAGCCGGATGGGGTAGTGGGCGGGGAATGGCCCGAGCTCGGCTATCTCCTGCCGACGCCCGAGCGCGACCAGGATCCGGCGTCCGCGGCGCTGGAGGCGGGCAAGACCGTCACGATCTCCGATGCGATCGTGGTGTTCCGCTACACGGCACCGCCGGACGAACGGGAGTCCGCGCGCCAGTTCATCCAGATGCTGGGCACCGCCTACAAGGCCCTGGAGCTTCCGCCGGTTCAGTATCGCGACTGGGTGGATCGAGCGGAACGGGCTGCCCGCGACTTGGCGGAGGCGCCGGAGGCGACCATCCGCCACTACGGGCACCGCTACGTCCATCCGTATACCGCAGCGGAGTATCCCGACATCATGGTCCAGATGTCGGTAATCACCGCCTTGCACGACTGGGGCAAGTGGCGGGGTGAACCGCATCCTTTGGAAGCCGAACTGAAGGCGGGCCTGCAGAAGTTCTACGATCCGAAGCTCGCTACACTGCGGCGCTATCTTCCCAACGTCGGCAAGGACAAGGACGCCGACGCGGTCGACAGCTGGTACCTGTACCACCCGCTGCTCAACCTCGGCATCCTGGCGCTGGACGGCGACGCGGATGCGCGGGAGCTGTTCCTGTCCTCGCTCGAGTACGGCATCCGGGCCGCGCAGCATTTCGAATACCGATGGCCGATCCAGTACAACGTCACCGACTTCTCCATCATCGAGAAGACCGCGCCTGCCGACGGGCGGGGGCAGACCGACGTGGGTGGCATTTACGCCTGGGTCATGTTGCAGGCGTTCGAGCTGACCGATGACAAGCGCTACCTGGACGAGGCGCGGGCCGCGATCGAAGCGGCGATCGAGTTGCGGTTCAACATCAACTACCAGGCCAATCTCACGGCCTGGGGCGCCGCCGCCTGCATGCGCCTCTGGCGGATCACCAATCGCGAAGTCTATCTCCAGCAAAGCTACGTCTATCTCGCGAGCTTCTTCCACAACAGCGTGTTGTGGGACAGCCAGATCGGCCATGCCGAGAGCTACGAGACCTTCCTCGGGGTAACCTGTCTTCAGGATGCCCCGTACATGGCGATGTACGAATGCTTCGACACCTTCGTCGCGTTCGAGCGGTTTCTGAACGACAGCGGCCCGGAACTCGAACCCGAAGCGCGCATGCTGATCAGTGAGTATTGCAAATACGTCCTGTCGCGTGCCTGGTACTATTACCCGGACGCACTGCCGGCCGAGGCAGTGGCGGACCAGCAGCGCGAGTCCAACGGACACATCGACCCGAAGCTCTCCTTCCCATTGGAAGACCTGTATCCCGACGGGCAGCAGGCGGGGCAGGTCGGCCAGGAGGTCTATGGCGCCGGCGCTGCGTTCATCTTCGCATCACGAGCCTTCCACGATGTCGAGGGTGCACCCTTCCGGATCTACTGCGACTATCTGCTGCGACGGATCGAGCGCACCGGTGAGCGCGCCGTGACGATCACCCTCGACGGGGTGGAGACCTGTACCGCCAACCTTCGGCTCGTGCGGCTGAAGCGGCGCAAGCTTCCCAAGAGCAGCGTTACCACTGCGGGCGGCGATTCGGTCCGCCCACACAGCAGTTCGGAAGACCGCACCGACTACAACGTGCCGGCCAACGGCCGCATCGTCCTCAGCTGGGAATAGACATGGCGATCGAGCATACGTCGCTTGCGGGCAAGCGCATCCTTCTGACGGGCGGTACCACCGGCATCGGTCGCGCGACGCTTGCGCTCCTTGCCGGGCAAGGTGCGCGTGTCCTCACCTTCGGGCGAGACCAGCAGGCACTGGACCAGGCGCTCGCAAGGGCGGGCGGCGGGCAGGACCTGTTCGGCATCACCGCGGACGCAGCGACCAAGGGGGGGATCGACGCCGTCTTCCAGGCAGTCGACGAGAAGCTCGGCGGCGTCGACATGCTGGTCGCCTGCGCGGCACTGGGCGCCGATCCGCTGGACGAGATGGCGGACGAAGACTGGCGCTACGTGGTCCAGACCAACCTGGTCGGCTACCTTGCGTCGGCGAAGGCGGCGATGACGCGGATGGAGGCACAGGGCGGCGGGCACCTGCTCTTCGTCGGTTCGATCAGCACCGAGATCAAGGCGGAGGGCGAGAGCGTCTATTCCGCGACCAAGGCCGGGGTTCAGGCGTTCGCCGAAACCCTCCGCAAGGAAGTGGCGGACAAGAACATCAAGGTCAGCGTGATCCAGCCTGGCTCGGTCGACACCGACATGCAGGAGTGCAGCCCGGAAGAGAAGCGGGAAGCGGTGGCCAAGCAGGAGATGCTCCAGGCAGAGGAAATCGCCGAGGCGATCCTCTTCGTCCTCAGCCGCTCCTCGGCCTGCGACGTCGTCAATCTGCGGATCGAGCCCCGCGTGCAGAAGACGAGCTGAACTTCCCGCCCCATCCCACAACAAGGAGCCGGCCGCTCGATGAAGGCTGCACTCAAGACCGCCGAAGGCACGTTCGTCGTCACCGAGGTCGAGCGGCCGATCCTGCCCGCATCCAACTTCGTGCTGGCACGCGTGCGTGTGGCAGGGATCTGCGGGACCGACCTGCGCCACTGGAAAAAGCACGAGCCGGAGCTGGAATGCCACATCATGGGGCATGAACTGGCCGGCGAAGTGGTGGAAGTCGGCGAGGGCGTCACCAACGTGAAGCCCGGCGACCGCGTCGTGATCGAAACGGTCATGGGCGATGGCGTCTGCGACTATTGCCGCATCCAGCGCTACAACATCTGCGAGCACCTCTACGACGTGCGGACCCAATATGTGTCGCGTGCCTATGGCGAATATGTCGCCGGCCCGGCCGAGAAGTTCTACAAGCTTCCTGACCATGTGAGCTTCGAGGAAGCGTCGCTGATTGACACGTTCTCGGTGTGCCTGCACGCGCAGCACCTGTCCGGACTGGGCATCAACGACACTGTGGCGGTGATCGGCGCAGGACCGATCGGCCTCGGGCAGATGCTACTCGCGAAGGCAAGCGGCGCCGACGTGATCATCTGCGACGTGGTGGAGAGCGCGCTCGAACTGGCACGGGAACTGGGCGCCGATGCGGTGGTGAACAGCGCCACCGAGGATGCCGTCGAGCGGGTGAAGGCCTTCACCGGCGGACGCGGCGCGGACATCGTCTTCGAATGCGCGGGCGGCGAGTCGATGCCCCAGACGCTGCCGCAAGCCACCAAGATGGTGCGCCGTGCCGGCAAGGTCGTGATCGTCGGCGGCTTCGATGCGGGCGAGATCGCGATCCCGCTCGAATGGCAGCGGATCCAGATGTCCGAGATCCAACTGATCCCCAGCGCCAGCTTTGCCATGCACCAGATCTATCGCGAACAGGGGATGGTGCTGGACCTGATCGCGAAGGGACGCATCGACGTGAAGAAACTGATCACCCATCGCTTCCCGCTCGACCGCATCAACGAGGCCTTCGACACGGCCGATCGCAAGCAGGAAACCGGCGCCGTCTTCGTGGCGATCACGCTATGATCGACGGGGCGATCCTTGCGGGCAGGCGGGTCCTGATCACGGGAGGCGCCGGTGGTGTCGGTCGGGCGGTCGCTGCCCGCATGATCGCGGCAGGGGCGCACATCCTGATCACCGACCGCCCGGAGGCGGACCTTGCCGGCGCGGCGGCGGAGCTCGGCGGCGGCGCACCGCTTTACGCCTTCGCGGCCGATCTCTCCACCAGTGCGGGCATCGCTGCGCTCTTCGGGGCGGTGGACGAGAAGCTTGGCGGTCTCGACATGCTCATCGCCTGTGCCGGCGTCGGATCGGGACCGCTCATGGAAATGGACGATGCGGGCTGGCGCTACGTGCTCGAAAGCAACCTTGCGAGTTATGTCGGCTGCACCCGCGCCGCCATCGAGCGGATCCGCGCGGCCGGGATCGACCATGGCATGATCGTGCTCGTCGGCTCGATCAGCGTCCACATCAAAGCGGCGGGCGAGAGCGTCTACAATGCCGCCAAGGGCGGCGTTGCTTCCTTTGCCGAGACGCTGCGCAAGGAACTGATGCCGGAGCGCATCCGCCTGACGTTGATCGAACCCGGTGCGATCGGATCCGCGATGCAGCCCTATTCGGCCGAGGAGCGCAGCCGCTTCATCGAGGAATTCCAGATGCTGCCGCCGGCCGAGGTCGCCGATGCCATCCTCTATGCGGCGACGCGGCCTCGAGGCGTGGACGTGGTAACGCTGCGCATCGAGCCCCTGCACCAGAAGATCTACTAGGTCGTCCCCCTTCGAGCGGGGCGACGGCTCGCCCGAGACCGCCGCAACCCGCAGTATCGCTGCGCGTTCTGCCGCCATGTCCAGCCTCGCGCCATCGCATGCATCGCCCGCCGATTCGGCGCCTCGCATCGCCGTCATCCTCATGGCGGTTCTGCAGATCCTGACGCCGGTGCTTCCGTCACTGGGGATCGGTGAGCCGATCGGTTCCCAGTCCGACGAGGTCCGGACGCTGATCACGCCGGCAGGCTGGGCGTTTTCGATCTGGGGCCTGCTCTACCTCGGCTCGATGCTGTTCGCGATCTACCAGGCGCTTCCGGGGCAGCGGAACGACGCGCTGGTAGCGGAATTGCGGTGGCCCGCGGCGGGGGCGTTCCTGGGCAACGCCCTCTGGGCTGCTTACACGCAGGTTGCCGGGCTGACGGTGATCTCGGTGGCGATCATCGTCTGTACGCTGCTGTGCCTCCTCACCGCCTATCGCCGCATTTCCGATTGGAAGCCGCGCTTCACGACCGGCCAGCGCTGGCTTGCGGTTCTGCCGCTGAGTGCGCTCGCTGCCTGGCTGACCGCGGCGACCATCGTGAACATCGCGGCGGCGCTGCGCTTTCACGGGGTGGAGCTCGAAAACGGTGCCGTGGTGACGGCGCTGGTCGTGCTGGTGGGCGGCATCATCGCGGCAGCGGCGCTGATCCGCGGCTGGGGCAACCCGCCCTTTGCGCTCGTATTCCTCTGGGCGCTCGCCGCCATCTATGCCTCCGGCGGGCAGCAGGCCGGCGTCGTCGCGGCCTCCACTGCGGCCGCCGCGCTGCTCGTCGTCGCTGGCGCTTTGCTTGGTCTACGGCGTACTGGCGCTTCTCGCTGGTTCGGGTAAGTTCTTGTGAGAACGACTTTCCGGTAAGCCGAACGCCGCAAGAAGCCTTGTGCAGGGAAGCTCCGTGAACCGCAGGTGAGGAGGTACCGTCTGCCATGAGGCCGAGCGACGCACTCAGATATACCGGAAGGGCGTTTTCGCTGGCCCTGCTCGCGACCGGCCCCGCGGCGTATGCCCAGGAGGAGAGCGAGGAACGCGCTCCGTGGAGGACCCGCATCGCACTGGGGCCTCAGCTCGTGCCGAGCTTTCCGGGATCCGACTCGGTCAGCGTGCGCCCGCTGATCGACATCGCCCGAGCCCGGGGCGATGATCCGTTTCCGTTCGAGGCGCCGGACGAAGGCTCCGGCCCCATTCTGGCGCGGAGCAACGGGTGGCAGTTCGGTGTCGCATTCGGGTTCGAAGGCGATCGCTCGCGCAACGATACCGACGGGGTGCTGCCCAAGGTTGGCTTCACCGTCGAACTAGGCGGGTTCGTGCAATATGAGGTGGCGCCGGCGTTCCGCCTCCGGACCGAGTTCCGGCAGGGTCTGGGCGGGCATGAAGGGCTGATCGGTACCGTAAGTGCAGACTATGTCGCGCGCGACGGCGACCAGTGGCTGTTCTCCCTGGGCCCGCGCGCCACCTTCGCCAATGGTCGCTACCACCGCGAATACTTCGGCATCAGCGAGGAGACCGCGGCAACGACGGGGCTGCCCGCATACGACGCGGAGGGCGGCTTGCAGTCGGTAGGGGCGACGACCGGCCTCATCTTCCAGGTGACCCCACGCTGGGGGCTTTACAGCTACGCCAAGTACGACCGTCTGGTGGCGGATGCCGGCCGCTCCCCCGTCGTGCGCAACTTCGGCTCGCGCGACCAGCTGTCGGGCGGCGTCGCCCTGAGCTACACCTTCCGCTAGGCCGGCGCGGCTGACGGGCGCGGCATTGCCGCTGCGCGTCCGGCCGACCTCCGGTGATGCATCGCCCGCACCTTCCATTAAGGCTTTCGCGGGAAGGTGCCGGACATGCACCGTTCAGGATCAGGGCACGGCCTCACCGGATTGTCTTGCGCCAAGGCAGGCGCAGATTGTAACGGGCCCCGCCCGCCACGGAGTTCCCTTCATTCCCCAGATTGCCGCCCTGCCGTATCGTTCCGAAGGTCCCGCCAGGGACGCGTCCGTGCGCGTCCTGCTGGTGACTTCGCGCGAAACCAAGCGGTGGGTGATCCCGAAGGGCAACCTGGACAAGGGCGAGGCGCCGCATGCCGGCGCCGCGCGGGAGGCGGAGGAAGAGGCCGGTGTTCTCGGCCTCGTCTGCCCGACGTCCCTGGGCTCCTATCGCTATCGCAAGCGGCGGCGCAACGGCGCCTCGCTGATGATCGACGTCGAGGTGTTTCCGCTGGCGGTCAGCCAGGAACTCGACAGCTGGAAGGAACAGTCGGAGCGCGAGCGTCGCTGGTTCAGCTTGCCCGAGGCTGCGGCCGCGGTCGAGGAGCCGGACCTGCGCGAACTGATCCGTTCCTTCGGGCCTTCGGAAATGAAAGCAGCAATACGGCGCACCGATCTGCTCAGCACGGTGGCCGAAAAGTCTAAGGTGAATCGCATGTTCGGATGGTTTCAACGGCTGCTTCCGAAGACCGGAAATTTCTTCGATATGTTCGAGGCGCATGCCCGGACCGTGACGGCGGGTGCCGATGCCCTCGCGCGGCTGCTGCAGGACGGCAATCGCGACCACATCCAGGAGGTGATCGAGCGCGAGCACGACGCCGACGACATCATCCGGGAGGTGCTGCGCACCGTGCGCGAGACCTTCCTGACGCCGTTCGATCGCGGCGCGATCATCAGCCTGATCGGCTCGATGGACGACGCCATCGACGAGATGCAGGCAGCCGTGCAGGCGATCGACCTCTACGAGGTCACCGAGTTCGAGCAGGAGATGAAGGACATGGCGGCGATCATCGTCGACGCGTCCCGGATCACGGCAGAGGCGATGCCGCTGCTGCGCGACCTTGGAAGCAATGGCGGGCGTCTTCACGAACTGACCGAACGCCTCGTCCGCATGGAAAGCCACGCCGACGAGATCCACACGGCGGGGCTGAAGCGCGCGTTCAAGGAACTGGGGCCGGAGGATGCGCTGCGCTTCTCGGTCCAGCGCGAGATCTACAAGCATCTCGAGCGCATCGTCGACGCGTTCGAGGACGTGGCGAACGAGATCGACGGCATCGTCGTCGACCACGCCTGACGCACCCCATGCACGAACTTGCCCTGCCGCTGCTGATCGGGTTGATCCTGGTCGCGCTTGCGTTCGACTTTTTGAACGGCCTGCATGATGCGGCGAACTCGATCGCGACCGTGGTGGCGACGCGGTTGCTGCGTCCTGTCCACGCCGTCGCTTTTGCCGCGGTGTTCAACTTCGCCGCCTACTTCCTGACCATCGCTTTTCCGGCGCTGCACAAGGTCGCCGACACGATCGGCCAGGGGCTGATCGACAAGGACCTGATCACGCCGGCGGTGGTGTTCGGGGCACTCGTCGGCGCCATGTTCTGGAACGTCGTAACCTGGCTGAAGGGGCTGCCCTCCTCGTCCAGCCATGCGCTGGTCGGCGGCATGATCGGCTCGGGCGTCGCCCATGCCGGCATGACCGGCATCCAGTGGAGCGGCCTCAACAAGACCCTCATCGCGATCGTGCTGTCGCCCACCATCGGCATGATCCTGGCGATGCTGGTGATGCTGATCACGAGCTGGCTGTTCGCGCGTGCCACCTCGCGCAATGCGGAGCGATCGTTCCGGGTCCTGCACCTTCTCTCGTCCGGCGCCTATTCGCTCAGCCACGGGCTGAACGATGCGCAGAAGACGATGGGGATCATCACCGTGCTGCTCTACTCGACCGGCTATCTGCACGGCGCGTTCGAGGTGCCGCACTGGGTAGCGATCAGCTGCTACATCGCGATCGCGCTCGGTACGCTGACGGGTGGGTGGAAGATCATCGAGACGATGGGCTCGCGCATCACCAAGCTGTCACAGCACCAGGGGTTCAGCGCGTCCTTCGCCGGCTCAATCGTGCTGTTCTGCGCCTCCCTGCTCGGTATCCCCGTGTCGACGACCCACACTATCACCGGCGCGGTGATCGGCGCGGGAACTGCGCGGCGCGCCTCGGCCGTCCGCTGGGGCGTGGCGAGCAGCGTGGTCGTCGCCTGGGTCATCACCATCCCGGCGTCGGCCGCGGTGGGTGCGCTCTTCTACCTCCTGACGCGGCTGTTCTGAACGACAGCCGCGCTCATCGCGGCAAGCTCGCGTCGAGTGCCTGCGCGACGGCCCGCATGCCGTCGCGGTTGGGGTGGTACGGAACCGGGCCCCTTTCTTCCGCGGCATAGCCGGTCGTCCAGGGTTCCGCGTCGCAGACGTCGTGTTCGCGCGACAGTGCGGAGGCGCGGATCAGGCCGGCGCCCGCCCGGCTCGCGGCTGCCGCGGTCGCCTCCTCCAGGTGGCGCGCCGTCCTCCGCAGCTTTTCGGCCTGCTCCGGCGAGACCGGGGTGCCCGCACAGGGCTGACCGTTCGGCAGCAGGCTGAGATAGTCGACAAACACCAGCCTGGCACCCGGTGCGCGCCGATGCACCTCGGCGGCGATGCGATCGAAGCTCTGCGCGAGCCGCTCCCATGCCTCGTTCGTCGGCGGCTGAATCTCGCGTCCGGCCGAGGCGTTCATCAGGCTGCCGACATAGTTCACGTCGTTGCCGCCGATCGTGACCGTCACCAGCGCCGTGTCGGGCGTTAGCGCGTCCAGCTGCGCCGCCAGCTCGTTCCAGGGACCCAGGATATGCGCCGTGGTGGCGCCCGAACAGGTGACGTCGACCAGCGTCAGCCCCCGCATGCGGGCGAACTGGTGCGCGTAATTGTTCGTCGATCGGCCGCAGCGGGCAGCGGGGGTGGCGACAGGCTCGGGGATACCGGGGCCGGCGGCAAAGGAACTGCCCATCGCGACATAGCGGGCGTTCGCGCCGAGCGCCGGGCGGGCTGGCGCGTGCGCGCACCCGGCGAGCGCCGCCAGGGGCAATGCGGATCCGAGCCAGCGGCTGATGGAATGGCGCATGATCCTCTCCTTCTCTGATGCAGAGGGTAGCGGCCCCGCTGAGAGGCATGCAACCTTTCCCCGAGGTGCCCTTGACGTCCATGATACAAAGTATCATCTCCCGCGCTCGTTGGCGTTGAGGTGCAAGCATGGAACGACAGATGGCCGCGCGGCGGCAGCAATGGCTGGACGGCGCAGCAATGGGGGCATCGCTGCTCTGCCTGGCGCACTGCCTGCTGCTGCCCGTGCTCATCGTCGCGGTGCCGATGCTCGCCGCCTTCCTAACGCTGCCGGAGAGCTTCCACGCGCTCGCTTTCGCCTTCGCAGTGCCGACTAGTGCCGTGGCCCTGGGGCTGGGCTTCCGCCGCCATCGTCATCCGCTGCCGCTGGTGATCGCGGCCCTCGGGCTGCCGCTGCTGGGTGCCGGCGCGTTTCTGCCCACCGGACCCGTGGTGGAGACGGCGCTGAGCGTCGCCGGTGCGCTGCTGTTGGCCCTGGGACACGGCTGGA
This sequence comes from Microbacterium terregens, assembly GCF_027922045.1. Next base: position 116,471 of record NZ_BSEX01000023.1, on the reverse strand, counting down.
ACTGGCACGCGAGCACCCGCCCGCCGGCCGTTGTCGGCTGAGCTAGAGCAGCACCGCATCCTTCGGAAGGAGCGGCGGCGGCAGATCGGTCCGTCCCACGGCTGCCAGCAGTTCCCGCTCCACCGTGCGGACGAGGGCGTCCAGCGGCAGGTCGTTCGTCTCCTGCCCGAACGGGTCTTCCATCTCATCCCCCAGCGCATCGAGCCCGAAGAAGGTATAGCAGACCACCAGTACGACTAGCGGCGTCCACCAGCCTAGCGATTGCGCCAGCGCGAAGGGCAGCAGCAGGCAAAAGGTATAGGCCGTGCGGTGAAGAAGCAGCGAATAGGCGTAGGGCAGGGGCGTCGCCTTGATGCGTTCGCATCCGGCCTGCACCTGAGCCAGGCCGGTCAGCGGTTGTTCCAGCACCGAGTAGCGGATGTCGCTGATGTGGCCGTCCTGTACGAGCCGGCTGCATGTGCGCCCCACCGACCGCAAGGCCGCATCGGTCGGGTTCGGCTGGTCTGCCCAGTCCTTCCCGTCAAACCAAGGGACGATCGCGGCCGCTTCGGGCTTGCCACGAAGGCGCGCTGCCAGACCGTGGCTGAACCCCACGAGCCCCATCAGCAGCGGCGTTCGGATCTCCGGCGAAAGGTGCGCGGTCTGGCGGGCGAAGGTGCGAACCTCGATGATCAGCTGGCCCCAGAGCTTCCGACCCTCCCACCAGCGATCGTAGCACGCGTTGTTGCGGAAGCTCATGAAGATCGAGAGTGCGAGGCCGATCAGGGTGAAGGGTATCGCGCCGAGCTGTGTGAGTATGGCTGGCGTGCGCGCGGCGAGCAGCACGGCGGCACTGGCGATCAGCAGCATCGCTGCCAGGCGGGGGGCGATGCTGCCGATGATCGATCCGCGTACGCGAAACAGGATATCCCACAGCGTGGGCCGGCGAAGGACGATCATGGGCGATCCTCAGGAACGATCCACGCCGGTTCCGCCATGCGCCTGAGTCGGTGCAAGCCCCTCGTCAACGGCCGTAGATGCGGTCGAGCACCTCGGCACTGCGCACCAGCTCTTCCGCATCCTCGGTGAAGCGGGGCGAGCGGGCCAGGCGCTCGGCCCAGTCCGCGCCGGCGCGACCGCCCCACGCGTCTGGTGCCTCCGCAAGCAGGTGCCGAGTGGTGCCCTCGAAGCGTTCGGCGCGGAAGTCGTAGAAGGAGCCGTTGAGGTTGCGCAGCGCGGCCGCCCCGCCGGTGCCGTAGAAGCTCGCGTCGATCACCGCGTCCTGGCCGGCAGGCAGGCGCCAGGAGCAGGCGAGGCGTACCACCGTACCGCCCGTCAGCACCAGCGTGGCCACGGCATAGTCCTCTACCTGGCGATCTGGATCGGCGAGGGGGTGCCCCCCGCTCGACAGGTGAGACGTGACCTCCCGCACCTCCGGAAAGCCGAGCGTCCAGAGCGCCAGGTCGACCAGGTGTACCCCCAGGTCCATCACGCAGCCGCCGCCCGACAGGGCGGGATCGTAGAACCACGGCTTGTCCGGGCCATAGGCGTTGTGAAAGGTGAGGTCGATCGCGTGGACATGGCCGAGCGCGCCGTCGCGCACCAGCGGCGCGATCTGCTGCATGCCGGCCGTGAACCGGTAGGAGAAATCCACCGACAGCAGCCGGTCGGCTCGCCGCGCGGCATCGACCACGGCGCGTGCCTCGGCGGCGCTGCGGCCGAGCGGCTTCTGGCAGAAGACGGCGCAGCCGGCTTCCAGTGCCTCGATCGACTGGCTGGCGTGAAGCGCGCTCGGGCTCGCGATCACCACACCGTCGAGACCGAGCGCCAGCATCGCGCCGAGCGAATCGACCATCGCTGCATCCGGCGCGAGCTTCTGCGCCTCCGCCACCATCTCGGGTGAGGGATCGCTGATCGCCGCTGCCTCGACCACGCCGGTGGCGAGCATCGCCTCCATGCGGTGACGGCCGATCCAGCCGACGCCCAGGAAGCCGAGCTTCGGGCGGGTCATGCGGCGTCTCCGAACGTCACCAGCGCCTTCACGAAGCCGTCGGGCTTGTCGCGGGTCGCGAGCAGCGCCTCGTCCAGCCGGTCGAGCGGATAGCGGTGGGTATAGAGCGGCGTCGGGTCGAGCCGGCCGGAGGCCACCGCCTCCGCGGCTTCCCGCAGTCCGCGCAGGTTCACCGCTGGGTCGCGCTCGTGCGCGCTGGCGATGTCGATGCCCTTCCAGTTCCACATCTGCATGTTGACCTGGCGGGGACCGTCCTGGTGATAGCCCGCGATCACCAGCCGGCCGCCCTCGCGCACCAGCTCGCCCGCCAGATCGAGCGGCCACTGCTTGCCGACGCATTCGATCACCCGGTCGCAGCCGCGCCCGTCGGTGAGGCGCTTCACGTCCTCCAGGATGCGCCAATGGTCATCCATGACGATCGTCTCGGCCGCGCCATAGTGACGGGCGAGATCGAGCGACGACTGGCGCCGCGAGATCGCGATCACCCGTGCACCCGCCTCCGTCGCCAGCCGCGTCAGCACCGCGCCGAGGAAGCCGATCCCCACGATCGCCACCGTCTGTCCCGCCTGCACGTCCGCGCGGCGGAAGATGTTGAACGCGCAGCCCAGCGGCTCGCCGGGGAAGGGCTTGCCGGCTAGCGACTCTGGCAGCTTCACCAGCGCCCCGACGTCCGCGACGTCATATTCGGCGTAGCTCTTGCCCGACAGCATCGCCACACGGTCGCCGATCGCGACGCCGCTCACGTCCCGGCCGAGCGCGTCGACGATGCCCCAGCCTTCATGCCCCATGCCGCCCGGTTCGCCGGGGAACTGCGACCAAGGCTGGCCTTCGAACGGCTCGACGTTGGAGGCGCAGACGCCGCAGCCTTCCAGCTTCACCCGGACCTGGCCTGCGCCAGGCTCGGGCAGGGCGACCTGCTGCAGTTCCATGGTGGCGGGCGCGGCGAGCACCGCCGCGCGCATCGTTTCGGTCATCGTCATTCCTGGTTGGATCTAGGATCAGGCGCGCACTTCGAGCGCGGGCTCGGCCGTCGCCTGGATGCCGCCCGCGGGGGCATAGCGGTCGATCATCCACGCACAGAAATCGGCGAACTGCTGCGGCTCATACGGGGGGCTGGTGTGATGCTTGCCCGGCCCCAGGTGCTCGGGCGTGAAGCAGAAGGTGACGGTGACGTCGAAGTCGGCGATCGCCTCCATCTGCCGGTCGAACCAGTCGAGCGCGTTGGGGCGGAAGCTGTCGGCCCAGCTCAGGCCTGTGCGCAGCTTCTTCGTGCCCAGTCGCTTCATCCAGGCGACCGCCTCGTCCAGGCGCGGATCCTCATAATGGAACCACTGCATCAGCCCCATCTCGGAGGCCACCTTGGCATAGTCGTCGAGCGCGGGCTTGGGGGTGCCGTCTTCGCGGATCAGCCCCATGTAGAAATGGCGGTAGTAGCTCGACCCTTCCGCCTCGCGATGGCGGGTGGTGGCGCCCCAGCTCTGCGGGAGGTCGTAGAGCGAATACCAGAAGATGCGGGGCACGCGGCCGATCAAAAGCTCCGCGGTCTTGTTGACGCCGAACACCTGCACCTCTTCCGCCCCGAACGATCCGACGCCGACCTCGGTCACCCAGATCGGCTTGTCTGTCACCGCCTCGATCTCGGCGATCTTCTCGGGCCAGGCGTGGATCGGCCACAGGTTCCAGTCGAGCGGAAAGCCGTGCACCGCGACCGCATCGACGGCGTCGAGCACGCCGCGATCTTCCATCCGCTGCACCCAGGCCGGATCGATCGGCGACATGCCGCCGAGCACGCGGGTGATCGCCGGATTGATCGCCTGGATCGCATTGCCCGCCCGAACCATGGTGTCGGCGAAGATCGCCCACTCGGGATCGAGTTCGGGATCCCAGTGCGACTTGTTGTTGGGCTCGTTCCAGAGCATCGCGGCTTCGATCACTTGCTTCCCCCCTGTTCCGGCCCGCGGGCCGGGTAGACTGCCGCAGGGCCGTATTCCGCATAGGGAACCGGCGCCACGCGACACAGATAGACGTCGCGTTCCGGGCGCGCCTCGACCGTGAAGCCCGAGGCGCGCAGCATCGCCTCCGACGCGGCATGGTTGGGTGCCCACCAGTTGGTCCAGTCGTGCGCGTACTCGCGCTCGATGAAGTGCATCTTGGGATAGCCCGGATCGTCGAAATAGGGGGGCGCGTCATAGGTGCCCGGCACATAGAAGGGATGATCCTCCGGCACCTCGCACACCTCGTCCGACCCGCGCTGCAGCGTCTGGAACAGCATCATGTCGCCGGCGACATGCTCGCGGATGAGGTCGAGTGCCAGCAGCGGATGGCGCAGGTGGTAGAGCACGCCCATGAAGATCACGAGGTCGAACTTCTCGCCCAGCGACGCGACGTCGTAGACGGAGAGCTTGGCGAACTCGACGCCGGTGAAGCCCAGCGCTTCGGTCGCCAGCCGCGCCTGCGCCAGATAGCGTTCGTCGCTGTCGATTCCGAGCACACGGCTCGCCCCGCGGCGCTTCATCTCGACCGAGTAGAAGCCGGCGTTGCAGCCGATGTCGAGCACGGTCTTGCCCGTCATGTCCTCCGGCAGGGCAGGGCCGAAGCGCTCGAACTTGAAGCGCGGATAGTCGCCCAGGAAGTGATCGGGTGCGGTCTGGATGCCGTTCCCCAAGTCGATGTTGTGGAACCAGGGCGCGAGCCGCGCCACTTCCTCGCGGAGCCGATCGGTCGGCATCTTCGTCATTGCGGCACCTCGTTGAGCGTGACGATCCGGCCCTGGCCCCCTGCCAGCGCCAGCGTGGTAAGCGAGCCCGGCGCGCAGTCGAACGCGAGCAGGCGGTCGAGGCTGAGCCCCAGGAAGTGCGCTGCGGCCCCGCGGATCACGTCGCAGTGGCTGACGCACATCACCGGGCCGCCGGCCCCTTCGAGCGAGGCGATGTGCGCGACTGCGCGCGTGGTGGCGGCCGCCATGGTCTCCCCACCGGGAGTGGAGGCGGTCGCGCGCTCGGCGTTCCAGCGATCCCACTCGGGGTCGCCGTGGAGGCTGTCGAAGCTGCACCCGGTCCAGGCGCCGAAGTCGACCTCGTCCAGCGCGTCGACCAGCACCACCTCCAGACCGTGACGCGCGGCGACGATCTCGGCGGTTTCGCGGGTCCGCCGGCGCGGGCTGCTGTGGATTGCGGTGAGCGCGGTTCCGGTGAGGCGCTCGGCCAGCCGTTCGGCCTCGGCACGGCCCGCGGCGTTGAGCGCGATCTCCGACCGGCCGCTCAGGATCGCGCCAACCTCATCATGGCTTCCGTGACGCGCAAGAAGGACGGTCGCGCTCAATGCGCGCCCGCGTCGGGCAGGATCAACATAGATGCTGAAAGCGCATTGCGTCGTCCTTTGGTTCCCATTGTCAGGAAAAAGTTTCCGATCCGGAACGAACCTAGGGAACAAAGATGAAGAAGAAGCTTTTCCTCATCACGGACACAAGCCTTTGAACAGGCTTGCGCGAGCCAAGTCAACGCAGGTGCCGCTGGGGGATGCAGCCGGCACCTAGAGCGGGAGGAAGAATGGAACGAGTTCTCATTACCGGGGGGGCGGGATTCATTGGACGTTTCGTCGCCGACGAACTTCTGGCACGCGGCAACGAAGTGCGGGTGCTCGATAGCCTGATCGAGCAGGTCCATGGCGCGACCGACGGCTCGCAGATGCTCAACAAGGAAGCCGAGCTGATCCGCGCCGACGTGCGCGACAAGGACGCGGTGCTGAAGGCACTCGACGGCATCGACAGCGTCGTCCACCTGGCGGCCGAAGTCGGCGTCGGCCAGTCGATGTACGAGGTCGAGCGCTATACCTCGACCAACGACGTCGGCACCGCCGTGCTGTTCGAGGCGCTGATCGACAAGCCGGTGCGTCGCGTCGTCACCGCATCATCGATGAGCATCTATGGCGAGGGCCTCTATCGCGATGCCGATGGTGAGCTCGTCGAGAATGCCGAGCGCAAGACGCTGAAGGACGGGCAGAAGAACTGGGAGCCGACCGACGTGCAGGGCCGCCCGCTCAGCCCCGTCGCGACCCCAGAATGGAAGCGCCCGAACCTCGCGTCGATCTACGCGCTCAACAAGTACGTGCAGGAACGCACGACGCACATCATGTCCGAGCCGTACGGCATCGAGGGCGTGTGCCTGCGGCTGTTCAACGTCTATGGCCCCGGCCAGGCGCTGTCGAACCCGTACACGGGCGTGCTCGCGATCTTTGCCTCGCGCTTCCTGAACGGCCAGTCACCGCTGATCTTTGAGGATGGCGAGCAGCGCCGCGACTTCGTCCATGTCAGCGACGTGGCACGCGCCTTTGCCGACGCGCTGGTGCTGCCGCAGGCAGTCGGCGGCACGTTCAACATCGGCTCGGGCAATCATCGCTCGGTCAAGGAAGTGGCCGAGGAACTCGCCAAGGCGATGGGCAAGAACGACCTGACCGCCGAAGTGGTGGGCAAGGCGCGCATCGGCGACATCCGCCACTGCTTCTGCGACACGACGCTGGCGGCCGAGAAGCTCGACTTCCGCGCGAAGCAGGACTTCCAGCAGGGCTTGGCCGAACTCGCCGAGTGGGTCGCGCAGCAGACCGCCCAGGACCGCGTCGAGCAGATGCGCTCCGAACTGGAAAAGCGGGGCCTGGTGGCATGACGGGCGAGGGGAACGCTGCGGCGGACCCGCGGCCGATCCTGGTCACTGGCGGCGCGGGCTTCATCGGATCCAACCTCGCCGACCGGCTGGCCGGCGAGGGGCATCGGGTGCTCGTTTATGACGCGCTGTCGCGGGCGGGGGTCGACACCAACCTCGCCTGGCTGCAGCAGCGCCACGGCGACCGGATCGACTTCCTGCACGCCGACATTCGCGACGAGGCGCGGCTGGCGGATGCCGCCGCCGGCGCCAAGGCGGTGTTCCACCTGGCGGCACAGGTGGCGGTGACCACCAGCATGGTCGATCCGCGCGACGACTTCGCCATCAACATCGCCGGCACGCTCAACCTGCTCGACGCGATCCGCACGCGCGCGCCCGAGACGCCGGTGATCTTCGCCTCCACCAACAAGGTGTACGGCGACCTGATCGACCTCGACTTCGTGCTGGAGGACCAGGCCTATCGTCCCGTCGACGCGGAAGTGCGCGCGCACGGTATCGGCGAGGCGCGCCCGCTCGACTTCCACACGCCCTATGGCTGCTCCAAGGGCGCGGCCGATCAATATGTGCTCGATTACGCGCGCAGCTTCGGCCTGAAGACGGCGGTGCTGCGGATGAGCTGCATCTATGGCCAGCGCCAGATGGGCACCGAGGACCAGGGATGGGTCGCCCACTTCCTGATCCGCGCGCTCGAAGGAAAGCCGATCACGCTCTACGGCGACGGCCATCAGGTCCGCGACATCCTCGACGTGTCGGACGCGGTGGACGCCTATGTCGCGGCATGGCGCAACATCGATGCGGTCGCGGGTCAGGCGTTCAACCTTGGGGGCGGCCCGGACAATGCGATCAGCCTGCGCCAGCTGCTGGCCTATATCGGCGAAGTGCTCGGTCGCGACGTGGACCTGAGCTTCTCCGACTGGCGCGCCGGCGACCAGCGCTATTTCGTCGCCGACACGCGCAAGGCGCAGGCTGCGTTGGGTTTGGGCAAGCACGTCGACTGGCACGAGGGCGTCGCCCGGCTGGCCCGCTGGCTGGCGGAGGCGCGCGGCATCAACGCGCCCATCGGCGTCCCGGCGGCGGATGCGCCGGCAGGGGCTGCTTAATGGCGGCGCGGATCCTGATCACCGCCGATGCCGTGGGCGGGGTCTGGCAATATGCGACCGATCTCGCCTGTGCGCTCGCTCCCCTCGGCTTGGAGCCGACCGTAGCGGTGCTCGGGCCGGAGCCGAATGCCCCGCAGCGCGCGCCGGTCGAGGCGGCGGGCATTCCGATCCTGGAGACCGGCCTGCCGCTCGACTGGCTGTGCGACGGCCCCGTTCCGGTGCGCGAGGCCGGCGAGGCGCTGGCGGCGCTGGTCCGGGAGCAGGGCTTCGACCTCGTCCACTGCAACATGCCGACGCTGGCGGCGAGCGGCGCGTTCGGCGTGCCGGTGGTCGCGGTGGCGCACGGCTGCCTCGCCACCTGGTGGGACGCCGCCAACGGCACCAAGCTGCCGCCGGACTATCGCTGGCAGCGCACGCTGACCGAACAGGGTTTCCGCGCCGCCAGCCGTGTGGTGGCGCCGACCGCAGCCTTCGCCGCGGTGATCCAGCGCACCTATGGCCTCACCGACCTGCCGCTCGCCGTGCACAACGGCCGCCGGCCGCTGGTCGAAGGGGAGGGCGCGCCCACCGATTGCGTCTTCACCGCCGGCCGACTTTGGGACCAGGTCAAGCAGACGCGTCTGCTCGACCGCGTGGCCGCCCGGCTGCCGGTGCCGTTCCATGCTGCCGGCGCGCTGGTCGGCCCGCATGGCGAGCAGGTGCCCGCCGACCATCTCCAGCCGCTCGGCCTGTTGAGCGAGGCGGAACTGGCCGAGTGGCTCGTCCAGCGCCCGATCTTCGTCTCTGCCGCTCGCTTCGAACCGTTCGGGCTGGCGGTGCTGGAGGCGGCGGCTGCCGGCTGTCCGCTGGTGCTCGCCGACCTGCCGACCTTCCGCGAGCTGTGGGACGGCGCGGCGGTCTTCGTGGCGCCACAGGACGAGAACGGCTTCGTCGCCGCGATCGAGGCGGTCCGGGCCGATCCCGCGCGCCGCACTGCGCTGGGGGAGGCTGCGCAGGCGCGCGCGGGCCGCTACACGCCGGCGGCAGTCGCGCGCGACATGGCCGCAGTTTACCGCGACCTGCTCGAACCCGCCGCAACCCTCACGCGGAGTGCCGCGGCATGAAGATCGCCTATTTCACCCATTCGCTGCTGTCCTGCTGGAACCACGGCAACGCGCATTTCCTGCGCGGCGTGCTGCGGGAGCTGATCGCGCGCGGCCATGACGTCCGCACGCTGGAGCCGGAGGGCAACTGGAGCCTCGCCAACCTGCTCGCCGACGGTGGCGACGCGGGGCTGGAGCCCTATCGCACCGCCTATCCGGAGCTGTCGTCGCAGAGCTTCGCGCCCGGCACCGATCCGGCCGAGCTGGTCGGCGATGCCGAGCTGGTGATCGTCCACGAGTGGAACGACCCTGCGCTCGTCGCCGCCATCGGCGACCTGCGCAAGCGCGGCGGCCGCTTCACGCTCTTGTTCCACGACACCCACCACCGCGCCGTCAGCGATCCGGACGCGATTCGCGCCTTCGATCTCTCGGGCTACGACGGCGTGCTCGCGTTCGGCGAGACGCTGTCCGAGGTTTACCGCCGCTGGGGCTGGGAAGGGCGCGTCTGGACCTGGCACGAGGCCGCCGACACCCGCCACTTCCACCCGCCGGTGCGCGAGGGCACACCCGAGGGGCTGGTGTGGATCGGCAACTGGGGCGACGGCGAGCGGACGCAGGAGCTGGAGGACTTCCTCTTCCGCCCGGCCAATGCCGCGGGCCTGCCGCTCGACATCTACGGCGTGCGCTACCCGGACGAGGCCAAGGCGATGCTCGCCTCCCACGGCGCGCGCTATCGCGGCTGGGCACCCAACGCCAAGGCGCCGGAGATCTTCGCCCGCCACCTCGCCACCGTGCACGTGCCGCGCCGCTATTATGCGACGATCCTGCCCGGCATCCCCACCATCCGCGTGTTCGAGGCGCTGGCCTGCGGGCTGCCACTTGTGTCGGCGCCGTGGGAGGATGCCGAGGGGCTGTTCCGCCCCGGCACCGACTATCTCGTCGCCCGCGACGGTGCGGAGATGACCCGCCACCTGACGGCGTTGCGCGACGATCCGGACCTGCGCGCGAGCCTCGCCGCCGCTGGGCTGGAGACGATCCGCGCCCGCCACACCTGCGCCCACCGCGTCGACGAGCTGCTCGCCGTCGTCGCGAGCCTCGGCGCCCCGCAAGTTGAGAGGAACGTGGCGTGAAAATCGCCTTTTACGGATCGAGCCTGGTGTCGTCCTACTGGAACGGCGCCGCCACCTATTACCGCGGCATCCTGCGCGACCTGGCGCAGCGCGGCTACCAGATCAGCTTCTACGAACCCGACGCGTTCGATCGCCAGAAGCATCGCGACATCGACGCACCCGACTGGGCCCGCTCGGTCGTCTATCCGGCGACGGAAGAGGCGATGCGCGGCGTACTCGCGGAGGCGGCCGACGCGGACATCGTCGTCAAGGCGAACGGTGTCGGCGTGTTCGACCGCGAGCTGCTGGAGGGCATCGTTGAGCATGCCGCGCCGCATGCGCTCAAGATCTTCTGGGACGTCGACGCCGCGGCCACGCTGGACGAGATGCGCGCCGACGAGGATCATCCCGTCCGCCGCGCGCTGCCGGACCTCGACGCGGTGTTCACCTATGGCGGCGGCCCGCCGGTGGTGAACGCGTACAAGGGCTTCGGTGCTGCCGATTGTGTACCGGTCTACAACGCGCTTGATCCCACGACCCATTTTCCGGTCGAACCCGATCCGCGCTTCGCCTGCGACCTCGCCTTCCTCGGCAACCGCCTTCCGGACCGTGAAGCGCGCGTGGAGGAGTTCTTCCTCAAGGCCGCGGAGCGCTTGCCTGAGCAGCAGTTCCTGATCGGTGGCAACGGCTGGGAGACGAAGGCGATGCCCGGCAACGTCCGCCATCGCGGCCATGTCTATACGGCCGAGCACAACGCCTTCAACTGCACGCCGCGCGCGGTGCTCAACGTGGCGCGCGACAGCATGGCCAACGTCGGCTTCTCGCCCGCGACCCGCGTGTTCGAGGCAGCGGGCGCTGCCGCTTGCCTTATCACCGACGCCTGGGAAGGCATCGAGCAGTTCCTGGTGCCCGACGAGGAAGTGCTGGTCGCGCGCGACGGCCAGGACGTGGCGGATCACCTCGCCGCGCTCACGCCCGAACGCGCCGAGGCGATCGGCCAGGCGGCGCTCAAGCGCGTGCTCGCCGAGCACACCTACACGCTGCGCGGCGCGCAGGTGGACCAGCTGTTCCAGGCCCATGCCGAGCGGCAGCGGGAAGTCGCATGAAGCTCGTCGTCCTCGGCCTCTCGCTGTCGTCCTCGTGGGGCAACGGCCATGCCACCACCTTTCGCGCGCTGCTGAAGGCCTATGCCGCGCGCGGGCACGACATCCTGTTCCTGGAGCGGGACGTGCCCTGGTATGCGGCGCATCGCGACCATGTCGATCCCGACTATTGCCGGCTCGAATTCTATGCCGACTTGGACGGGCTGGACGCCTGGCGCGAGGAGATCGCGGGCGCCGATGCGGTGATCGTCGGCTCCTATGTGCCGGAGGGCGTAGCGGTCGCCCGCTATGTCCAGCAGGTCGCTGAGGGCGTTACCGCCTTCTACGACATCGACACGCCGGTGACGCTCGCGAAGCTCGAACGCGGCGACTTCGAATATCTCTCGCCGGAGGTCATCCCCGGCTATGACCTCTACCTGTCGTTCACCGGCGGTCCGACGCTGGAACGGCTCGAGCGCACCTTCGGCTCGCCGGCGGCGCGTGCCTTCTACTGCTCAGTCGACCCGGCGCTTTATGCGCCGACCGGCACGGAGAAGCGCTGGGACCTCTCCTACCTCGGCACCTACAGCGATGATCGCCAGCCCACGCTGGAGCGGCTGCTGATCGAGCCGGCGCGCGCGCTGCCGCACCGCCGGTTCGTGGTGGCGGGGCCGCAATATCCCGACACCATCGACTGGCCGGCGAACGTCGAGCGCATCGACCATCTGCCGCCGTCCGAGCACGCCAACTTCTACTCGGCGTCGCGCTTCACCCTCAACGTGACGCGTGCGGACATGATCGCGGCAGGCTGGTCGCCCTCGGTGCGCCTGTTCGAGGCGGGCGCCTGCGGAACCCCGATCGTGTCGGATCGCTGGGAGGGGATCGAAGACCTGTTCGCTCCCGGCCGCGAGATCCTGCTGGCGGATGATGGTGCCGCGGTGATCGCCGCGATCGAAGGGGCGGATGCCGCGGCGATGGGGGAGGCGGCACGCACCCGCGTGCTGGACGCCCATACCGCTGCGCACCGCGCCGCAGAATTGGAACTGCACCTCACCGAAGCGGCAGAACGACAGGTGCCGCAGTCTGCTTTGGCAGGAGCCGCCTGATGAACGACATAAGGGACAAGAAGGAGCGGAACATGGCGCAGAATGAAGCTGGAGTGGCGCTGGTCGCGGGTGGAGCGGGCTTTATCGGCTCGCATCTCTGCCGCGCGCTGGTGGAGCAGGGCTATGAGGTGCTGTGCCTCGATAACCTCCAGACGGCGCGCCCGTCCAACCTGCGGCTGCTGGAGGCGCTGCCCAACTTCACCTTCGTGGAGGCCGACATCGTCAACCCGCTGCCCCAGGCGGTGCTGGAGCGGGCCGATCGCATCACGCGCATCTACAATCTCGCCTGCGCCGCTTCGCCGCCGCAGTACCAGGCGGATCCCGAGCACACGATGCTCACCAACGTGGTCGGTACCAACCACCTGCTGCGCCTGGCTGAGAAGACCGGCGCGCGCTTCCTGCTGACCTCCACCAGCGAGGTCTATGGTGATCCGGAAGTGCACCCGCAGGCGGAGGGCTATCGCGGCTGGGTGAGCTGCACCGGCCCGCGCGCCTGCTATGACGAGGGGAAGCGCGCTGCCGAGGCGCTGACCTTCGACTATGCCCGCATGAACCGCGCCGACGTCCGCGTCGCCCGCATCTTCAACACCTATGGCCCGCAGATGCACCCGGACGACGGCCGCGTCGTCTCCAACCTGATCTGCCAGGCGCTGTCCGGCCGCGACATCACCGTCTACGGCGACGGCAGCCAGACGCGCAGCTTCTGCTACGTTTCCGATATGGTCGACGCGCTGATGCGGCTGATGGAAAGCGACATCAACCCCATGGAGCCGGTCAACCTCGGCAACCCGACCGAGTTCACCGTCAACGAGCTGCTGGAGAAGGTGCTGCTCGCGACCGGTGTCGAAGGCCGCGTGACCTACACGCCGCTGCCGCAGGACGATCCGCGCCGCCGCCGCCCCGACATCAGCCGTGCCAAGGCCGTGCTTGGCTGGCAGCCGACGGTCCCGCTGGAGGACGGGCTCGCCCGCACCAGCGCCTGGTTCGCGGAAGAGCTCGGCGTCGAGATGGCCCAGCCCGAGATCCAGGAGCCGCTGCGCGCCCGCGCCTGATCGGCCTCCTGAGGACCTACGTGCCCCGCTCCGGCAGCCGCCGGGGCGGGGCGTTTCATATCGGGACCCAGAACGTCGGCGACGAACGTGCAAATCGTAAACAGCGCGTTAAACTGTTCCTATGGAACAACGACACGCGCACTCGCCTGTGGCCGTTTCCGGCCCATCGCATCCTTTTCGCCGCGCCTTGGCGGATGCTCGCAAAGCATCGAAGGACGCCAGCAGCGAAGAGGATCTGAAGCTCTTCGTCCTGAGCTTCACCGCCTTCTTCGTCTGCTTCTACACCCTCCTGCTATAGCCGCGGTCGCGGGCCAGCGCGGCGGTTCAATCGCACGCGCAGTGCAGCTTCCAGGCCAGCCAGGCCGACAGCACGCACATGCCGGCGACCACCAGCAGCATGTCCTCCGGCGTCACGCCCGCCGCGCTGACGGCACTCACCACGATCGCGCCGATCGTCATCGCGCCGGCGTTGACGATGTTGTTGGCGGCCACCGTGCGGGCGGTCTGGTCCTTGGTGACGGTGGTGGTCAGGAAGGCGTAGAGCGGCACCACGAACATGCCGCCGGTGACCGCGACGGCAAGCATCGTCAGCAACAACCCGACCGCGCGCGGCAACGTGATGAAGTCGTAGAAGCCATACAACGTCCCGGCCGGCGCCTGCACCCAGCCACGCGCCTCCAGCGACAGCGCGATCACCGCGACTCCCATCGCGATCACCGAGCCCGGCGCATATTTCGCCGAGACCTTGCCGCGCAGCAGCGCGTTGATGACCACCGAACCGATCGCCACGCCGACCGAGAAGATCGCGATGGTGAGGCTGGCGACCCGCTCGTTGGCGGTGAGCACGTTCTTCACCAGCGGCGGGAAGATCACGATCATCACCGACGCGATCGTCCAGAAGAAGCTGATGGCGAGGATCGCCAGGAACAGCCGCCGGATGTGCATCGTCGCCGCGACCAGCTTCCACGAGGAGGTGATCGGGTTGTAGTTGAGCTTCAGTTCGGCACCCAGCCGGGGGGCCGCGGGCACCATGCGGCCCGTGATCCAGCCGATCACCGCAACCCCGATCACCAGGATCGCCGAAGCCTCGACGGAGATCCATCCTGCGATCACCGTTCCCAGCAGGATCGAGAGATAGGTGCCGGCTTCCACCAGCCCGGTGCCGCCCAGCACCTCATCCTCCTTCAGATGCTGCGGCAGGATCGCGTATTTGATTGGCCCGAAGAAGGTCGAGTGGGTGCCCAGCAGCAGCACGGCGCCCAGCATCATCGCGAGGCCAAGATTGATCCACCCTGCCTGCGCCACGAACACGCCGGCCGCGCCGAAGATCATGATGCCGATCTCGGCCGTCTTCACGATGCGGATGATCCGTGCCTTGTCGCTCGTGTCCGCGAGCTGGCCGGACAGCGCCGAGAGGACGAAGAAGGGGATGATCCCGATCGCCGTCGCCAGGGCGTTGAAATTCTGTTCTGCCTGCGCGTCCGAAAAGATCTGGTAGGTCGCGAACAGCACGATCGCCTGCTTGAACAGGTTGTCGTTGAAGGCACCCAGAAACTGCGTGACGAACAGGGGAAGGAAGCGGCGCTTCCTGAGCAGCCCGAGCGCATTCAGCATCGTGTCGTCAGTACCTTGTGTCGTTGCATCGCGCAGGCTTGATGCCCGCAGCCATAGCCCAGCGTGGCAAGCGGCTTCAATGCGCGATTAAAGCTTCTCCCCGCTCGCGCCCCGGTGCTAGACCCCGGCGGGTGCTGACGCTTCCCAATATCCTCACGCTCTCGCGGATCTTCGCGGTGCCCCTTCTGGTCGCGTTCCTCTGGTGGCCGCAATGGCATGCCGGCTACGCGATCGCCTTCGCCCTCTACTGCCTGATGGGCGTCACCGACTATTTCGACGGGTATCTCGCCCGCTCGAACGGCACGGTGTCGAAGCTCGGGGTCTTCCTCGATCCGATCGCCGACAAGATCATGGTCGCTGCCGTGATCCTGATGCTGGTGGGAACGCGGCACGATACCGCCCTCATCACCGGAATCCACCTGATCGCCGCGCTCGTCATCCTGTTGCGCGAGATCGCCGTGTCGGGCCTGCGTGAGTTTCTTGCAGGGCTGCAGGTCTCGCTGCCGGTCTCCAAGCTCGCCAAGTGGAAGACGACGCTGCAGCTCGTCGCGTTTGGGGCGCTGATTCTGGCGGGTGCGGTGCCGGACATCTCGTGGGTCCGCGCGGTCGGGCTCGCCTGCCTCTGGGGGGCGGCCGTCCTGACCCTCGTTACCGGCTGGGACTACCTGCGCGTCGGCCTCAAGCACATGGACAGCTGATGGCGCTTGCCATGCTTTATTTCGCCTGGGTGCGCGAGACGATCGGGACGGGGGCGGAGAGCGTCGATCCTCCCGCGAACGTGACGACGGTCGAGCACCTCATCGACTGGCTCTCGACCCGCAGCCCTGCGCACGCCGAGGCCCTGGCCGATCGCGCGCGGCTGCGTGCTGCGCTCGACCAGCGCTTCGTGCCGCTCGACGCTTCCATCAGCGGAGCCCGTGAGGTCGCGATCTTTCCCCCGGTGACCGGCGGATGATCTGCGCGCTGGTCCAGTTCGAGCCGATCGACCTCGCCGCCACGCTCGCGGCGGTGGAAGGCAGCGGTTCCGGCGCAGTCGCGAGCTTCTCCGGCTTCGTGCGCGAGGATGACGGCGTGCGCGAGCTCGCGCTGGAGCATTACCCGGGCATGACCGAGGCCGTGTTGCACGCCCTCGCCGAGGAGGCGGTCGCGCGCTGGCAGCTGCACGCGGTTGCGGTGGTCCATCGCGTCGGCCCCATGGCTCCCGGCGAGCGGATCGTGCTGGTGGCGACCGCCGCACCCCACCGGCATGCGGCGCTGGAGGCCTGCGCGTTCCTGATCGATCGGCTCAAGACCGATGTGCCGTTCTGGAAGCGCGAGCGTCGCGAAGAGGGTGCGCGCTGGGTGGCGGCGCGCGACGGCGATGCCGGCGCGGCGGACCGCTGGCGCTAAAGAAGCGGAGGAGGGCGAACCCTCCCCCGATAACGATTAGCCGAGCTTTGGCACCAGCACGCCGTTCACGACGTGGAAGACGCCGTTCGACTGGTTG
Organism: Microbacterium terregens; assembly: GCF_027922045.1. The sequence goes on along the minus strand of NZ_BSEX01000023.1, from coordinate 100,192 downwards.
ACGTCATAGGTCGTCACATAGGCCTTGGTGCCATTGGCATCGGTCAGCGTGATCGCGCCGTTCTCGAGGCCCGCGGTGAGCGGCTGGCCGGCGACCGTGGTCAGCGTCAGCGTGCCGCCGGCACTTTCGATCTGCTTCTTGAGCGTCACGGCATCGAGCTTACCCGACACCACATGGTAGTTGAGAATCTTGGCGAGCGTCGCCTTGTTCTCCGGCTTCAGCAACGTGTCCATGGTGCCGGGCGCAAGCCGGCCGAACGCATCATTGTCGGGCGCGAACACGGTGAAGGGGCCGGGGCCGGCGAGCGCCGTATCGACACCTGCGGTCTTCAGGGCGTTGACCAGCGTCGCCAGGTTCGGCGCGGCCGCCAGGTTCTCGACGATCGGCTTGGTGGCTGCCATCTGTGCGCCACCCACGGCCGGGTTCGGCTTGGCGGCTGCTGCATCGGCCGGTGCGGCGGTGGTGCCGGGCGCGGCCGGCGTGGTCTGCGGAGCCGTCTGGGGTGCGGGCGTCGCGGTCGTGGTCTGCGCCAGCGCCGGCACCGCGGTAGCGGCAACGACGGCCAGAGCGGATACGATCGGAAGACGGAACATCAGTTTCTCCTCAACAGGGGCGGATTGCGCGTCAGCAGCGCAACGCCTGGGGAGGACGATCGGAGCTTCCAGGGGACATGCTGTCCACCCCGCCGGGATGAGCCGTGGTCAGTGCGCGGTGGAGAGCACGCCCGCGAGCAGTCGGAAGTCGCGCTCGCGCGGGGAGGCCCGGCGCCACACCAGCGCAATCTCGCGCGACGCTTTCGGAGCGTCGATCTTGCGGGCGATCACCTGCGTATGGTCGAGGATGCCCGCCTCCACCGCCATTTCGGGCAGCATGGTATGACCCAGGCCGTTGTCGACCATCTGGACGATGGTGTGGAGCGAGGTGCCCAGCATCGTCGCCCGTCCGCGCAGCTCCGGATGCGGGCAGGCGCGAAGCGCATGGTCCTTCAGGCAGTGGCCGTCCTCCAGCAGCAGCAGGCGCGCGGCGTCGATGTCGTCCGCCACCATCGGCCCGGCTCCCGGACGTGCCTCGCCCTGCGGCACCGCCAGGTAGAGCGGGTCGTCGAACAGCGGCGCCACCTCCACGTCGCCACAGGCAAAGGGGAGGGCGAGCAGCACGCAGTCCGAGCGCCCGTGATGCAGGGCTTCGCATGCGGCCTGGCTCGGCTCCTCGCGCAGGAACAGCTTGAGGTCCGGATAATCCTCGCGCAGCCGCGGCAGGATGCGGGGCAGCAGGAAGGGGGCGATGGTGGGGATCACGCTCATCCGCATTTCGCCCGACAGCGGCCGTCCGGCCGCGCGCGCCATGTCGGCCAGCTCCTCTGCCTCGCGGATCACCGTGCGCGCCTTGTCGACGATCGCTTCGCCGAGCGGCGTGAACCGCACCACCCGCCGCGTCCGCTCGACCAGCGTGACGCCGATCAGCGTTTCGAGCTCGCGAATGCCGGCCGAGAGCGTCGACTGAGTGACGAACGATGCTTCGGCCGCGCGTCCGAAATGGCCTGCGTCGCGCAGCGCGACGAGATATTGGAGCTGCTTCAGGGTGGGCAGATAGGTGGTGCTCATGGCGCCGTCTTATCGGCGGCGTCGATCAAGTTCCAGCGATTGAGCGAGCAGGGCGTTGATGCTCCGAAACGCCGCGCCGCGCGTTTCATACTGCGGTTGCTGGAAATTCCGCAGGAGGCGCCCTAAATGGCCTCGAAACGGGGAAGGGACTAGCATGGTCGGCCGGCTCGGCGCGTATCTGGATTCGATCAAGGCCCGGGACCCGGCGCCGCGTTCGCGTGCCGAGATCCTGCTGTACCCGGGTGTCTGGGCGCTCGGCTTCCATCGCATCGCACACCGCCTGTTCCAGGCGCGGCTGTTCTTCCTCGCCCGCGCGGTGAACCACCTCGCCCGGTTCCTGACGGTGATCGACATCCACCCAGGCGCGAAGATCGGCCGCAACTTCTTCATTGATCATGGCTTCACGGTGATCGGGGAGACGGCGGAGATCGGCGACAACGTCACCATCTACCAGAATGTGACGCTCGGCGGGACCAGCCCCGACAACGGCATCGCCGGCAAGCGGCACCCGACCATCGGCGATGGCGTGATCATCGGCTCGGGTGCGCAGGTGCTGGGGCCGATCCAGGTCGGCGCGCGCGCGCGGGTCGGCGCCAACGCCGTCGTCACGCGCGACGTGCCGGAGGGGGCGGTGATGGTCGGCATTCCGGCGCGGCCGACCCTGGTCGACTCCACCGCCTACCAGCGCGACTTCGTGCCCTACGGGACGCCGTGCCGGGAGATGCAGGACCCGCAGGCGCAGAAGATCGAGACGCTGCGCTGCGAGCTGGAAGCGCTGCGCCGCCGCCTGGATGCGGCGGTGGCCGAAGCCGAAGAGCATCGCAACCGCGCCTGATGGGAATCGTCACCCCCTTTCCAGCCAGCGCCGGGCGCCCGAGCCAGACGGGGTTCGAGCGTGCCGAACTGGCGCGCATCCTCGACCTCTACGGCCGAATGGTCGCAGCCGGCCATTGGCGGGATTATGCGATCGACCTGGGGCGCGATGCGGCCGTGTTCTCCGCCTTCCGGCGATCTGCCGAGCGGCCGGAGTTCCGCATCGAGAAGCGCCCGGCGCTCCGCAATCGCCAGGGCATGTGGGCGCTGGTCAACGAGGTTGGCGCGGTGCTGAAGCGCGGGCACGAGCTTGGGCCCGTGCTGGCGCCGGTGGAACGCCGCCTGATGAAGCTGGTCGAGGACTGACACCGCACTCGACGCGCGGCGTTCGCGTCCGGCACCCCTGAATGCACAAACGCGCGCCCTCCGCTGGGGAGGACGCGCGCTGCTGGCGTCTTCCGACGCTTGAAGGCTTACTTTCCGCCCGGATTGCGGCAGCTGTCCTTCACGGTGCGCGAGCACACCGGATAGTTCTGCTGTGCGGCCGGCGGCGGGGTGGTCGACGGCGGTGCAAAGGTCACCGGACCGGTGGTCGACGGCGTCATCGTCGACGAGGGCACGCCCGAGGTCGTGTCGGTGCCGGTGGTGGTGGTCGTATCGGTACCGGTCGTCGTGGTCGTGTCCGACGTCGTCGTGCCGGTCATGTCACCAGTGGTGGTCTGTCCGGTGGTGCCCGGGGTCGTCTGGGCAACCGCGGCGCCGCTGAGCGTGAGGGCGGCGGCAAGAGCAAGGAGTTTCATTGTATCTTCTCCTGGAACTGGTTCTGGCCGACCCTCAACGCGCGATTTTCGGAATCTTTCCGTAACGATTCTCAGTTTCCCGCATCCAGCGCATAGCCTGCCGACCGGACGGTGCGGATGATGTCCGGCATCCCTTCGCCATTGATCGCCTTGCGCAGGCGTCGGATGTGGACGTCCACCGTGCGCGTCTCGATCTCCGTGTCCCGTCCCCAAACCGCGTCCAGCAGCCGCTCGCGCGAGAACACCCAGCCGGGATGCTGCAGGAAGTGCTTGAGAAGGCGGAATTCCGTCGGACCAAGCGGGACGAGTTCGCCCGCGCGACGCACCTTGTGGCCCACGGTGTCCATCTCGATGTCGGCATAGCTCAGAGTCTCGCCGGCAAGGGCGGGGCGCACGCGGCGGAGCACGGCCTTCACGCGGGCGACCAGCTCGCGGGGCGAGAAGGGCTTGGTGACATAGTCGTCCGCACCCGTCTCCAGGCCGCGCACCCGGTCCTCTTCCTCGCCTCGTGCGGTCAGCATGATGATGGGCACGTTCGCCGTCTCGGGCGTGCGACGCAGGCGCCGGCACACCTCAATCCCCGACAGACCTTCCACCATCCAGTCGAGCAGCACCAAGTCCGGCGTGCCCTCGCGCGCCAGCAGCAGGGCCTCTTCGCCGTCGGGCGTGTGGCGGACGTCGAAGTCCTCGCGGCGGAAATGATAGGCGAGCAACTCCGCCAGTGCCGCGTCATCCTCGACGAGCAACATGCTTGGCTTGGCCATGGCGGGTCCCTCAGCGGTTCGATGTGTCGGCGGTCTCGCGGTCGGCGAGGTACCGGCCGGTCGCCGCGAAATAGACCATCTCGGCGACGTTCGTGGCGTGATCGCCGATGCGCTCCAGGTTCTTGGCGACGAACAGCAGGTGGGCGACCTGGCCCACGGTCCGCGGGTTCTCCACCATGAAGGTCACCAGCGTGCGGAAGATGCTGTCGTAGAAATCGTCCAGCGCCCGGTCGCGCTCGCACACCGCAACGGCAGCCTCCGCATCTCGTGCAGAGAAGGCATCGAGGACGTCATGGACCATGTCGCTCGCCATCTGCGCCATGGCCGGCAGCAGCGAGACCGCCTCGATGCGGTCGTCGCCCTGGTGGATCATCGGCACGCGCTTGGCGATGTTCTTGGCATAGTCGCCGATGCGCTCGACCACCGCCGCGATCTTGAGCGCCGCGACCACCTCGCGCAGGTCGTCCGCCATCGGCGCGCGCAGCGCGATCACCCGCACCACCAGCCGCTCGACCTCCGCCTGGATGGCGTCGATCTTCGCGTCGGCGCTGCGGACTTCCTTCGCCAGCGTCGGATCGTTGCGCTGGAGTGCGAGCATCGCGTCCGAGATGCCCTGCTCGGCAAGGCCGCCCATCTGCGAGATCAGCGCGCGCAGGTGCCCGATCTCCTCGTCGAACGCCTTGACGGTATGTTCGTGGCCCGTGGGCATGCTCGTCTCCTCAGCCATAGCGGCCGGTGATGTAATCCTTGGTCCGCTCCTGGCGGGGATTGGTAAAGATCTCGGACGTGACGCCATATTCCACCAGGTTGCCTAGATGGAAAAAGGCGGTGCGCTGCGACACGCGCGCCGCCTGCTGCATGTTGTGGGTGACGATCACGATCGCGTAGCGGCCGCGCAGCGCGTGGATCAGCTCCTCGATCTTGGCGGTCGCGATCGGGTCGAGCGCCGAGCAGGGCTCGTCCATCAGGATCACTTCCGGATCGACCGCGATCGCGCGGGCGATGCAGAGGCGCTGCTGCTGGCCACCCGACAGCGCCGTGCCGCTGTCCGAAAGCCGATCCTTGACCTCGTCCCACAGGCCTGCGCGCCGCAGCGAGCGCTCGACGATCGCCTCCAGATCAGCCCGGCTCGGGGCAAGCCCGTGGATGCGAGGGCCATAGGCCACGTTCTCGAAGATCGACTTGGGGAAGGGGTTCGGCTTCTGGAACACCATGCCGACGCGGGCGCGCAGCTGCACCACGTCCATCGACTTGTCGTAGATGTCCTCGCCATCCAAGCGGATGTCGCCGGTCACGCGCGCGTTGCCGACGGTGTCGTTCATGCGGTTGAGCGTGCGCAGGAACGTCGACTTGCCGCAGCCCGAGGGGCCGATGAACGCGGTCACTCGGTCCATGTCGACTTCGATCGACACGTCCTTGATCGCCTGCTTGTCGCCGTAGAAGACGTTGACGTCGCGCGCCGACATCTTCGGCGCTGCGGTGTCGGATGTGGAGCTATGGTTCACCAGCGGGTCTCGAAACGGTTGCGGAGGTAGATGGCAAAGGCGTTCATCGCGAGGAGGAACGCCAGCAGCACCAGGATTGCCGCCGACGTCTTCTCGATGAAGCCGCGGCTGACCTGGTCGGACCAGAGGAAGATCTGCACCGGCAGCACGGTCGCCGGGGCGCTCAGGCCGTCCGGCGCCTGAACGATGAAGGCGCGCATGCCGATCATCAGCAGCGGCGCGGTTTCGCCGAGCGCGCGCGCCATGCCGATGATCGTGCCGGTCAGAATGCCCGGCAGCGCCAGCGGCAGGACATGGTGGAACACCACCTGCACCGGGCTTGCGCCGACACCCAGCGCCGCGTCGCGGATCGAGGGCGGCACCGCCTTGATGGCGTTGCGCCCGGCGATCACGATGACCGGCATTATCATCAGCGCGAGCGTCAGGCCGCCGACGATCGGCGCCGAGCGCGGCAGGTTGAAGGTGCCGAGGAACAGCGCCAGCCCCAGCAGGCCGAAGATGATCGAGGGCACTGCCGCCAGATTGTTGATCGACACCTCGATCAGGTCGGTCCAGCGGTTCTTGGGCGCATATTCCTCCAGGTAGAGCGCGGAGAGCACGCCCACTGGGAAGGCGATCAGCAGCGTGATCGCCATGGTGAGCAGCGAGCCCTTGAGCGCACCCCAGATGCCGACCGCGGTCGGATCGGTGGAATCGGCTCCCGTCAGGAAGCCCCAGTTGAAGCCGCTTCGGATCGCACCGGCTGTCTTCAGGCGCTGGACCATCTGCTCGGCAGCAGGCTCGCCGGACGCCTTATACGCTTCCTCGATCCCGGGGGCCGCGGGCACGTAGAGCGCCGCGCGGCGCGTCAGCAGGGTCGGGTCGGCCTTGATCGCATCCCGCACCGTCAGCCAAGCGCTTTCGGCGATGACCGGCTGGTCCTCGCCAAAGGCCTTCACCGCGGCGAGGCCGGTCACCCCTTCCAGGCCTGCGCCGGACAGCGCCAGGTCGGCGCCCGCGGTTGCGAGCTGGGCCGGAGCCACTTCCAGCTGCGCTGCCGGGAAGTCGATGGGCAGGGCAACCTGCACCCGCTGGAAGCCGCCGATGCCGGCGGTCAGCATCGACACCAGCAGGAAGGCGAGGAAGCCGGCGGACAGCAACACCGCCAGCAGCCCCATCAGCCGGAAGCGACGCTCGGCAGCGTAGCGGCGACGGATGCGCCGCTGCATCGACTGCGTATTCCAGTCCGTCGGGCGGCGCTCGGCCGGCTCGTGGCCAGCGGCGGGGACGCCCGCGACGAGGGGGCTATTCATAGGCTTCCCGATAGCGCTTCACGACGCGCAGCGCGACGATGTTGAGGAGCAGGGTGACGACGAACAGCGTCAGGCCCAGGGCGAAGGCGGCGAGGGTCTTGGGGCTGTCGAACTCCGCCTCGCCGGTCAGCAGGTCGACGATCTGCTTGGTGACGGTGGTGGTGCTCTCGAACGGGTTGAGCGTGATGGTGGCGGCGCCGGAGGCGGCCATCACCACGATCATGGTCTCGCCGATCGCCCGGCTGACGGCGAGCAGCACGCCGGCGACCACGCCCGGCAGCGCCGCGGGGAGCAGCACGCGGCGGATCGTCTCGGACGTGGTGGCGCCCATCGCCAGGCTGCCGTCGCGCATCGAGCGGGGAACCGCCGCGATCGAGTCGTCGGCCATCGACGATACGAACGGGATGATCATCACCCCCATCACCAGCCCTGCCGAAAGCGCGCTTTCGGAGCTGGCATAGGGCATGCCCAGCATCACCGCGAGATCCCGGATCGCGGGCCCCACCGTCAGGGCTGCGAAATAGCCGTAGACCACGGTCGGAATGCCGGCGAGGATTTCCAGGATCGGCTTCATCCAGCGCCGGGTCGTCGGTCGGGCATACTGGGTGAGGTAGATCGCGCTCATCAGCCCGAACGGGATCGCGACCAGCATCGCGATCACGGCGCCGATGAAGAAGGTACCCCAGAACAGCGGCACCGCACCCAGCGTCTCGCCGGGGTCGCTCGCGCGGATCACCTGCGGGCTCCAGCGCGTGCCGAACAGGAAGTCGGTGATCGGCACGATCGAGAAGAACCGTCCGCTCTCGAACAGCAGCGACAGGAAGATGCCGAGCGTGGTCAGGATCGCGATCAGCGAGGCGCCGAGCAGCAGCAGCATGACCGCGCGCTCGACGCGGGTGCGTGCGCGGAATTCCGGGCGGATCCGCGTGAAGGCAAAGGCCGCACCGGCAAAGGCGAGCAGCAGCGCCACCGCCGTCCCGATCCAGCGATAGCGCGCCTGCGCCGTCGCGAAGACCGGTGCCAGCGGCTCCGAAGCGGGGTTGAACGCGCCATAGGCGGTGCCGTTGGCGAGCGCGCGTGCCTCCGCCAGCACCGCCGCACGCTCGAAACCGTCGGTGGGAAGGGTGGCCGCGGCCGGGCTCGCCAGCACGGCCTCCTGCGCCAGCTGCGGGGCGACCGCGGACCAGACGGCGAGGAACAGCAGCGCGGGGATCGCGACCCACATCGCCATGTACCAGCCGTGCTGGCTGGGCAGCGAGTGGACGCGCCCGGCACCAAGCCGCGCGAAGCTGCCGGCGCGCGCGCGGGCGACGATCCAGCCGATCAGCGCCAGGCCGATCAGCAGGAAGAAAAGGGCAAAGCTGCTCATGGGCGGATCAATGCAACGTCGTGGGATCGAGGGGCGTGCTCTGCGCGACCGTCGCGCGGGAAGCGGACCGGACCGCGTCCGGAGCGGCGATCATGCCGCGCCGGGTGAGCGGACCGTCGGGGTTCCAGGAGTCGGCATAGCGCGTCAGGAAGTCGGCCATGCCGGGGACCGCGCGCAGGTGCGCCTTCTTCACATAGATGAACAAGGGACGCGCGCCGGGATAGCTGCCGTCCGAGATCGTCTGGTAGGTCGGCGTGACGCCGTCGAGCGGCACCCCATGCAGGCGGCTGCGGTTTTCCTCCAGATAGCTGAAGCCGAACACGCCGATCGCATTGGGGTTGGTCGAGAGGTTCTGCACGATCAGATTGTCGTTCTCGCCCTTGTCGACGTACGCGGCGTCGTCGCGAATGCGCGTGCAGACGTCTTCGTAGCGTTCCTTGTTGCTTTCCTTGAGCGCCTTCGCCTCGGGCAGACCGGCCTCGCAGGCGGGAACCATCACCAGCTCGACCAGGGCATCGCGCGTGCCGCTGGTGGAGGGCGGGCCGAACACCTGGATCGGCAGGTGCGGCAGCGACGGGTTCACGTCGCTCCAGAAGCGGGCCTTCTGCGGCTTGCCCAGCGGATTGGCGGCGAGCGCCAGATACACGTCGCGGTCGTTGAGCTGGAGCTTGGGGCCGTTGTTCGCCTCTGCCAGCACCACCCCGTCGACGCCGACCTGGACCTCCATCACCTCTTTCACGCCATTGGCGATGCAGCCCTGCATCTCCGACTTCTTGATGCGGCGCGAGGCGTTGAGGATGTCGGGATGCTGCGGGCCGACGCCCGCGCAGAACAGCTTCACGCCGGCCCCGGTGCCCGTCGACTCGATCACCGGTGCGCGCAGCGCGGGATTGGCGTTGATCATCGCCTCGGCAACGGCAGTGGTGAACGGGAATACGGTCGAGGAGCCGACCACCCGTATCTGGTCGCGCGAAACGTTGCGATCGCACGCCGCGAGCGCGAGCAGCGCAGCGGTGGCAATCGCGATACGGCGGATCATCGTCGTCATCTCCACAGCGGGCGAGGGACTCGGCCGTCCGTTGCTGCCGCCCTTCCGTACGTTGGTTGCGCTTTTATGACACTGCGCCGTCATCCGCCCTCGGCAAAATCACGGTGACCGTCGTTCCGACGCCCACTGTGCTTTCGATGTCGAGCCGCCCGCGATGCCGCTCGACGATGTGGCGCACGATGGAAAGGCCAAGTCCAGTGCCGCCGACGGAACGGCTTCGGCCCGCATCGACGCGGTAGAAGCGTTCCGTCAGGCGGGGCAGGTGCTTGGCGGGGATGCCTTCGCCTTGGTCCATCACGCGCAGCCGGACCATGTCCTCCATCGACTCCAGCTCCACGCGCACCGGCGTACCCGGGCGCCCATATGCCATGGCATTGCCGACGAGGTTGTGGATCAGCTGCGACAGCTGGGCGCGGTCGCCCTTCACCGCCGGCACCTCCGCCACCTCCAGCACCAGGTCGGCACCCCGGCCGCCGTGCAGGTCCACCAGCGCGCCGCGAACCTCCCGTACCAGCCCGTCGAGTGCGACCGTCGTATCCGGCGCACGGAACTTGCCCGCCTCGATCCGCGACAGCGAGATCAGTTCGTCGATCAGCCGCTGCATGCGCCGGGTTTCGTCGAGCATGATGCCGAGGAAGCGGTTGCGCAGCTGCGGGTCCTCGCCCGCTTCCTCACGCAGCGTCTCGGCAAAGCCGCGCAGCGAGGCGAGGGGGGTGCGCAGTTCGTGGCTGGCGTTCGCCACGAAATCGACGCGCATCCGCTCGGCGGCATAAAGCTGGGTTTCGTCGACGAGTTGCACCAGGCGCCGCTCGTCGCCCAAGGGCCGCACCCGCATCTCCCAGCGCTGCTCGCGCGTGCCGATGCCGACCAGGTGCGTGGTGCTGCCGGCGTCTTCCGCCGGGTCCGCGATCAGCCGCTCGGCAGCAGCAGGGTGGCGGATCGCGATGCGGACGTCCTGCCCGACGATATGGGCGCCCAGCAGCGTGCGTGCCGCCTCGTTCGCACAAGCCACGCGCGTGCCCGCCGTCACCAGCACCGGGCCCGCCAGCGCGTCGATCAGCGCCTGGACGCTCGGTTGCTCTGGGCGCGGGCGGGTGGGAGGCCGCGGCACGCTTTCGGGCGCCTCGCCCGATGCCGCGATCAGGACGGCGGCGAGCCCTGCGACCGCGGCTACGACGACCGCATTGATGTCGGCGCCCAGCAGGAAACCGGCCGCGGCACCGCCAATCGCGACCCCCGCGGCGACGAGCGTGCGAATCCCTGAACCGATGGCCATGGGCGCCCTATAGGCCAGCCGGAGGCCAGCGGAAACGTCCCGCCGCGATACGGCGTATCCCGAGGCGACCCCGTGCTTGGGGATTGCGCATTCGCCTCGCTTCCAACACACAGGCCCTCGTGAGCGACGAGCAGACACCCGAGGGCCATGGCGCCCGCTCCGGCATGGGCCGACGCACGCTGCTGCTGGGGGCGGCAGGCGCCTCTGCGGTGGTGTCGATCCGCCCGGCGCTGGCGAACACCGCCGCGTCAGTGTCGCTGTGCGAGATCCCGGTGCCCGATCCCGGCCGCGCGGGCAGCTATGTCGCACCCAACGGCGACCTGGTGCCGCCGGGCACCCGCGGTGCCTATCCGGCCGCCCGCCGGCCGTTCAAGGCGGCGGACGTGAAGCGCGCGCTCAACAACGGCATCAACCTGCCGGGCACCACGACCGACCAGTCGCGCGCCTACACCAACTACATCCGCCGCCTGCAGTCGGGAACGAGCGGGTTCACCTGCTTCGCTTCCCTGCAGATGCCGCGCGGCTGAACGGCCCCGCGGCGTCCACCCGCATGGAGGCGGAGGCAGGCGACGGCCCGGTGCGGTTCCGCGCGCCCCCGGCGGGCGTGCTGCGCATCGTGCCGCTCGACGAACTCACGGCGATCTATCATCGCGCTTCCGGCCAGACCCATCTGGTCGCGTCTCCCGTGCCGGAGATCCTGGCCGCCCTGGCCCAAGCACCCGCCTCGATCGAGGATCTGCTCGTCCGGCTGGCGGCGCGCTACGACCTTGCCGATCCGGACGCGGAGGCTTTGGGCGCTCGCGTCGCCGAACTGGTCGGCCTCGGCTTGGTGCAGCGCGGGTGAGGCACGCCTTCCAGCTGCGGATCGGCCCAGTCGGCTTTCGGGTCGGTGCCGACTGGCGCGAACCCATCGAGACGCTGGCCGCGCTGTACGACGGTCATCCCAAGCCGCACGACGGCATACCCGATTTCTCCGTTCGCCTGTTCGCCGCGCGCCGCTGGCGGCGGTGGGTGCGGCCCTCGATCACGATCGGCGGTGACTATGTCCTGCCCGACGCCGCGCCCTTGCCGCTGCCGCTCGGGCTGCTCGCGGCGGAAATGGGCATGAACCTGCAGATGGCGCTCGGCCAGCGCCGCTACCTCCTGCTGCATGCCGCGACAGTCGAGCGCGACGGTCGGGCGCTGCTGATGACCGGCGTCTCGGGCGCGGGCAAGTCGACGCTGGCGGCGCTGCTGATGGCGCGCGGCTGGCGGCTGATGGGCGACGAGTTCGCGCTGCTCGATCCCGCCACCGGGCTGGTGCACGGCTTCCCGAGGCTGGTGAGCCTCAAGAACCAGGCGATCGGTGTCGTCGAACAGGCGCTGCCGGCGGGCAGGTTCGGCCCGCTCCAGCCGGACACCCCCAAGGGCGACATCCGCCACCTGAAGCCGGATGCCGCATCGGTCGCGGCGATGGACGTGCCCGCACAACCGGTGGCGATCCTCTTTCCAAGCTTCGGCCATGCGCCCGACGTGCGGCCGGTGGCGCCTGCCGAGACCTTCGTGCGGCTGACCCAGGCGTCGACCAACTATGTCGCGCTCGGAGAGCGGGGCTTCAACGCGCTCGCCCGTCTCGTCGCAACGGTGCCCGTGCAGGCCATCGACTATCCGAACACCGAGACTGCCCTGGCCATGGTGGAGCGGTTGTGGGAAGAGGCCGCGTGAGCGGCGCCACGCTGGTCCGGGCCCTCCGCGATCCCGCCACGACCCGCGAGCTGGACGCCGCCGGCTGGACCGGCCTCATCGCCGCGGCGCGCGCGGAACAGATCCTCGGCACGCTCGCCCACCGGCTGCATGGGCTTCCCATGCCGGCTACCGTCGAGCGGATCCTGGCGGACGCCCGCGCCACAGCCGAGCAAGGCCGCACGCTTGCGCTGTGGGAGGCGGAGATGGCGGCACAGGCGCTGCTGCCGCTCGGCATCCCCGTCGTGCTGTTGAAGGGGACCGCCTATGTGGCCGCCGGCCTTTCGGCGGGGCAGGGGCGGAGTATCGGCGACCTCGATATCCTGGTGCCCCGCGACGCGCTCGCTGCGGTCGAGGCGGCGCTGCTGGTGGCCGGCTGGGAGTGGGTGAAGCCCGACGCCTATGATGACGCCTATTACCGGCGCTGGATGCACGAGCTGCCGCCGCTGATCCACCGCGAGCGCGACCGGATGATCGACGTGCATCACACGATCCTCCCCCTGACGGCGCGCCGAACCCCCGACGCAGACGCGTTGCTGGCAGGCAGCGTGCCGCTCGCAAACGGCCTGAGCGTGCTGTCGGCCGAAGACATGGTCTGCCACGCCGTCGCGCACCTGTTCGCCGACGGCGATCTTGCCGGCGGGGTTCGGAACCTCTGGGATATTCACTGCCTGCTCGACGCCTTCGAAGCGCCCGAGGCGCTGGCGCGGCTGCGCGCGCGCGCATCGCTGCACCAGATCGCGACGCATCTGGAACGGGCATTGCGCTTGCGGGAGGCGCTGTACGGGGAAGGGGCGCGACTGAGCGCGACCGATCGCCTCTACGTTCGCCGCCTGCTCGCGCGCGACGGGTGGGGGCGACCGACCGCCAGGGCGACGCGCACCGCCTTCTACCTTCGCTCGCACCTGCTGCGCATGCCGCCGGGGATGCTCGCCCGCCACCTGTGGACCAAGTGGCGCAAGGGACATCGGGTCACGCCCTGACCATCATTCCGTGACGATCACCGGCTCGTGCTTGATCGGGAACCGGACCGAACGCGCGAGGAAGCATAGCCGAGCGGCTTCCTCGTGCAGCGCGCGGGCATGCTGGACATTGGCGTCCGCGCCAATGGTGACTTCCGGCCGCAGCGTCACCTGCGCGAACTGCCCGGAGCCATCGGCATTCTCCGCCATCACGCCGGTCGCCGCATCGCGATAGGCGAGCACGCGAATGCCCGCGCTTGCGCAGAGGTGGAGGTACCACAGCTGGTGACACGCGGCGAGCGCGCCGACCAGCATCTCCTCGGGATTCCAGCGACCCGGATCGCCGCGGAAATCGGGATCGGACGATCCCGCGATGTCGGGCTTGCCGGGCGTGGTCAGCAGGTGATCCCGGCTATAGTCGGCATAGCTCCCGGTGCCCGACCCGGTGTTGCCGGTCCATTCGACCGCCACGGCGTAGCGATGCTCCCGGCTGGCCACCTATCGCCTCAGTGATAGCGATCGGCGGTGCGGTCGCGCGAACTGTTGGGAGCGATCTTCGCCTCCGCAGCCATATAGGCTTCCCAGTCGCGAATGTCGGGCAGGGAGGGGATGCACACCGGCTCTTCCATCTCCAGCGCGCGCAGCGACGCGACCACCAGGTCGTCCGCCTGCATCACGCGCTCCGGCGGGAAGTTCTCGATCGCATTGCCCGCCACCGCGTGGAACTCGGTCGCGATCACGCCGGGGATCAGCAGCTGCACCCGGACACCGCTGTCGGCCAGGTCCAGCTGCATGGTGCGGGTGAAATAGGCGACGAACGCCTTGGTCGCGCCATAGCCGGCGTTGCCGGCGAACTGCATGAACAGCGTGCCCGAGCCGACGTTGATGATGGTGCCGCGGCCCTCCGCCCGCATCCGCGCCGCCGCCGCGTTGGCGAGCCGCGCGAAGGCAAGCACGTTCACCTGGATCATCGACTCCAGGGCGGCAGCATCGAGGCCCCCGACCGCGCCCCGCGCGGCGAAGCCGGCGTTGTTGACGAACAGGTCGATCGGATCGCCTTCCGCCAGCCGTGCTTCGACTGCGGCGACGCCTTCCGGCGTCTCCAGGTCGGCAGGCAGCACCTCGACCACGATGTCGTGCGCCTTGCAGAGTTCCTCCGCGAGCGCCTCCAGCCGATCGGCGCGGCGGGCGACCAGCACCAGGTCGTGGCCGGTGCGGGCGAGGTGGGTGGCGAAGCTCTTGCCGATGCCGGCGGAGGCGCCGGTGACCAGGGCGGCGGGGCGGGTGGAATTGCTCATGGGCGGCTCAACGCGCAACCGTGCCCAGCCGCTCCAGCACCGGCAGCAATTCGTCGTACCCGTCGATCACCGCGTCCGCCTCCAGCTCCTCGACCGGCTGCATCAGGAAGCCGAAGCTGCATGCGACGGAGGGGATGCCGGCGTTGCGTGCGGCGCCCGTGTCGTAGATCGAATCCCCGACGAACGCGGCGCGCCCGCCGCCGCAGCGCCGGATCATCTCGTCGATCGGCGCGCGGTGCGGCTTGCCGAAGCCCATGCCCATGGTGTCGCCCCCGATCAGGCAGGCGAAGCGATCGCGAATGCCGAGTTCGCGCAGCAGCTGTTCCGCGAGCGTCTCCAGCTTGTTGGTGACGACCGCCACCTTGACGCCGCGCGCCTCCAGCACGTCGATCGCCTCCATCGCGCCCGGAAAAGGCGCGCTCTCTACCGCGATATGGCTCTCATAATGGTCGAGCAGCAGGCGGTAGAGCCGGTCGAGTTCCATTTCGGAACAGCCGCCGGTGCTCGCCATCCCCTGCATCAACATATGTCGCGCGCCGCCGCCGATCATGGTGCGCACCGCGTCGCGCGCCAGCAGGGGGCGGCCGGCGTCGGCAAGCGCATGGTTGAGCGCATTGGCAAGATCGCCGCTGGTGTCCACCAGCGTGCCGTCTAGGTCGAAGCCGACGATGTCGAAAGGGAAAGCCGTCATGACTGGGCTCATGCGGGCAAGGCACTGGCAAAGGCAAGATCGGCGTGGCAGGGCGCAGATGCCTCGGAGACGTTCATGACCCCTCGACCCATCGCCGCGATCATCCTTGCCGCCGGCAAGGGTACCCGCATGCAGTCCGACCTGCACAAGGTGCTCCACCCCGTTGCCGGCCGCCCCATGCTGCTGCACCTCGTCGACAGCGTCGCCGCGCTGGCGCCGGATCGCACCGTCGTGGTAGTGGGCGCCGGCCGCCAGCAGGTCGAGGCCGCCGTCGCTCCGCTCGGCATCGCCACCGCGCACCAGGCGCAACAGCTCGGCACCGGCCACGCGGTCGCCCAGGCGGAGGCTGCGCTCGACGGCTTCGATGGCGACGTGATGGTCCTCTACGGCGACGTACCGCTGGTCTCGACCGCTACCATGCGGCGGATGCTGGACCGGCTGCACGGGGAAGACGCGCCCGCGACGGTCGTGCTCGGCTTCCGTCCCGCAGATCCGGGCGCCTACGGCCGGATCCTCGCCGAGGGCGACCGCATCGTGAAGATGGTCGAGTTCAAGGACGCGACGGCCGAGGAGCGCGCGCAGACCCTGTGCAATTCGGGCCTGATGGCGGTGCGCTCGTCGGATCTATTCGCGCTGCTCGCGCGCGTGGGCAACGACAATGCCGCCGGCGAATATTACCTGCCCGATGTCGTCATGCTGGCCGCTGCCGACGGGCGTCCCTCGGCCGTGATCGAGACCGATGCGGCAGAGGTGGCAGGCGTCAACAGTCGCGCCGAGCTCGCCGGGATCGAGGCTGCGTGGCAGGCGACGCGCCGTGCGCGCGCGATGGCGGAGGGGGCAACGCTGGCCGCGCCGGAAACCGTCTGGTTCGCGCACGACACGCAGATCGGCCGAGACGTCGTGATCGAGCCGAATGTCGTGTTCGGCCCCGGCGTCCGCATCGCCGACGGGGTGACGATCCGAGCGTTCAGCCATCTGGAGGGCGCGACCGTCGGTGAGGGCGCCGAGATCGGCCCCTATGCGCGGCTGCGGCCCGGTGCGGTCCTGGAGCCGGAGGCGAAGGTCGGCAACTTTGTCGAAATGAAGAATGCGGTGCTCGGCCGCGGTGCCAAGGCCAATCACCTGACCTATCTGGGCGATGCGGAGGTCGGCGCGGGCGCGAACATCGGTGCGGGCACGATCACCTGCAACTACAACGGCTTTCTCAAGAACCGCACGCGGATCGGGGAGGGGGCGTTCGTCGGCTCCAACAGCGCGCTGGTGGCGCCGGTCACGATCGGTGCCGGGGCAATCGTAGCGGCGGGGTCGGTCATCACCCGCGACGTGGAGCCGGATGCGCTGGCGGTGGCGCGGGGAAGCCAGCAGGTGCGGTCCGGCTGGGCCGCACGGTTCCGAGAAAAGATGGCGGCACTGAAGGCCGCGGGGAAGCGATAGCATGTGCGGAATTGTGGGTATCATCGGCGGCGGCGACGTCGTGGACAGCCTGGTCGACGGGCTGCGGCGGCTCGAGTATCGCGGCTATGACTCGGCCGGGGTCTGCACCGTCCACGACGGCGGGCTCGATCGCCGTCGCGCCGAGGGCAAGCTCGCCAACCTGATCCGCGAAGTGCGCGACGCGCCGCTCCCCGGCGCCACCGGCATCGCCCATACCCGCTGGGCGACCCATGGCGCGCCGACCACGGCCAATGCGCATCCCCATGCCACCGACGAGGTGGCGCTGGTCCACAACGGCATCATCGAAAATTTCAAGCCGCTTCGCGATGCGCTGATCGCCCGCGGGCGCGAGTTCCACAGCCAGACCGACAGTGAGGTCGTCGCCCATCTGGTGAGCGAGCGGATCGAGGCCGGCGATAGCCCGCAGGACGCGGTCAAGGCGGTGCTGCCCCAGCTCCACGGCGCCTTTGCCCTCGCGATCCTGTTCCGGCAGTTCCCGGACCTGCTGATCGGCGCCCGCCTCGGGTCGCCGCTGGTGGTCGGTTATGGCGACGGCGAGACCTATCTCGGCTCGGACGCGCTCGCGCTGGCCCCGCTCACCCAGCGCATCTCCTATCTGGAAGAGGGCGACTGGGTGGTCCTGACCCGCGAGGGCGCGCAGGTTTACGACAAGGACAACAACCCGGTGGAGCGGCCGATCACGATCAGCGGCGTCACCGGCGCGCTGATCGACAAGGGCAACCATCGCCACTTCATGCTCAAGGAAATCTACGAGCAGCCGGTGGTCGTCGCCCAGACGCTGCGGTCGTACCTCCGCCCGGTCGAGGAAAAGGTCGCGCTGCCGGACATGGACTTTGACCTGTCCAGCGTCGAGCGGGTCGCGATCGTCGCCTGCGGCACCGCCTCCTACGTCGGCATGATCGGCAAATACTGGATCGAGAAGTTCGCGCGCCTGCCCGTCGAGGTCGATGTGGCGTCCGAATTTCGCTACCGCGATCCGGTCTTGCTGCCGAACACGCTGGGCGTAGTCGTCTCCCAGTCCGGCGAGACCGCAGACACGCTGGCGGCGCTGCGCCACATGAAGGCGAACGGCGTCACCACCGCGGGCATCATCAACGTGCCGACGAGTTCCATGGCGCGCGAGGTCGACCTGCTGCTGTCGACCCACGCCGGGCCAGAGATCGGCGTCGCCTCCACCAAGGCATTTACCTGCCAGCTCTCGGTGATGGCGGCGCTCGCGGTCAACCTCGCCTGTGCCAAGGGCAAGCTGACGCCGGAGGAAGAGCGGGAGATCGTCCGCCATCTGGTCGAGGCGCCCGCGGCGATTAATGCCGCGCTCGGCCACGACTCCGAGATCCAGCGGATGGCAGGCACCATCGCGGGAGCACGCGACGTCCTCTACCTCGGTCGCGGGCCGGATTATCCGCTCGCCCTGGAAGGCGCGCTCAAGCTCAAGGAAATCAGCTACATCCACGCCGAAGGCTATGCCTCCGGCGAGATGAAGCATGGCCCGATCGCGCTGATCGACGAGCATGTGCCGCTGATCGTGCTCGCGCCGTCGGGACCGCTGTTCGAGAAGACGGTGTCCAACATGCAGGAGGCCCAGGCCCGCGGTGCCCAAGTGGTGCTGATCTCGGACGCGGACGGTCTGGCGCTGGCCGGCGAGGATGCGGTCGCGACCATCGAGATGCCGAAGGTCCATCCGCTGATCGCACCGCTCGTCTACTCGGTGCCCGTCCAGCTGCTCGCCTATCACGTCGCAGTCGCGAGGGGGACGGACGTCGACCAGCCGCGCAACCTCGCCAAGTCCGTCACCGTCGAATAGCTTTGAGGCGGCCGCCGCAGAAAAAAACCAATCCGGCGCGACGTTTACCTCGCTGTAACGCGCCGCCCGTTAAGCTTCCGTCCATTTGGTGAGGGAGTCGGGCCGCGGTGCGGGTACTGATTGTAGACGACGAACCGGCGATGCACGAATCCTACCGGCATGCGTTCCGCAGGCCGGAGGGCGAGCGCTCTCTGTCGGCCATGGCCGCCGCGCTCTTCGAGGAAGGTGACGCCGGGGCTGTGCCTCTAGAGCCAGCTGCGGAACTGGAACTCGTGCATGTTTCCCAGGGCCTGGAGGCAGTCGCTGCGGTCGAAGAAGCCGTTCACGCCGGCCGGCCGTTCGCCGTGGCGTTCATCGACGTCCGCATGCCGCCCGGCATCGACGGCAAGGAAACTGCGCAGCGAATCCGCGCCATCGATCCGGACGTGAACCTGGTGATCGTCACCGGCTTCTCGGACTTCGCGCCGGCCGAGATTTTCCGCGCCGCCGGCCCGGCGGACAAGATCTTCTACATCGCCAAGCCGTTCGAGGCGGTCGAGGTGGTGCAGACCGCAACCGCGCTTGCGCACCGCTGGCAACTGGACCGCGAGCTCGCGGCTACCCGCGCGGCCTTGGCGGAAAAGGTCGCGCAACTCGAGGAACAGGCACGGGAACTCGCCGCGAACGAGAGCAAGGCGGCCCATATCGCCAGCCACGATCCCCTGACCGAAGCGCCCAACCGGCTCGCCTTCCTGCGCGCGCTCAGCGAACGCGTGCATGTGCCGGGTTGCTTCGCCGTGGCGATGCTCGACATCGACCGGTTCAAGACGATCAACGACACCTTCGGCCATTTCGCCGGCGATGAAGTGATCCGCACCGTCTGCAACTTCCTTTCCGAGCAGATCGGCGAGGAGGGCTTGGTTGCCCGGCTCGCGGGCGACGAGTTCGGGTTGATGATGTCCGTGTCCGGCGAGGACGAGGCGGTGATGCGCTGCGAGCGGCTGCTGCGCGCCTGCTCGGGGACGCTCAGCATCTTCGGCCAGTCGGTGCAGAACACCGCTTCGATCGGCCTCGTGGTGGCCGACGCGGATCATGAGCGCGACTCGGTCGACATCATGCGCCGTGCAGACCTGGCGCTGAACGAGGCGAAGCGCGCAGGGCGGAACCTGGTCCGGGTGTTCGATGAGAGCATGGACGAGTCGGTCCGCTTCCGCCGCCAGATCGAGACCGGGCTCGGCCAAGCGATGGCTAACGGCGAATTGTCGCTCGTCTACCAGCCGATCTTTGCGCGCGGCGGATTGGAAGTGGTCGCGTTCGAGGCGTTGCTCCGCTGGTGTAGCCCCGAACATGGCATGATTTCTCCGGGTATGTTCATCCCGGTGGCCGAGGAGAGCGGCCTGATCCACGACCTCGGCGACTGGGTCGTGGAGGAGGCGCTGGAGGCGGCGAAGCGCTGGCCCGGACAGTTCGTTTCGGTGAACTTCTCCCCGCGCCAGTTCCGCCGGCAGAACTTCGTTGCGCAACTGGTGGCGCAGGTCCAGCGGGCCGGCGTTTCCCCGAACCAGTTGCAGATCGAGATCACCGAGACGGCACTTGCCGAAAACGCCGAACGTGCCGCCGACACCCTCTACCGGTTGCGGCAGATGGGCTTCCGCGTCGCGATCGACGACTTCGGCACCGGTTATTCCAGCCTGTACAACATCCGCACCTTCGCGCTCGATACGCTGAAGATCGACAGCAGCTTCGTGGACGGCATGGGACGGGAGCGCGAGTCCGCCGCGATCGTGCACTCGATCATCCACCTGGGCCGTGCGCTGGGCCTGGAGGTCGTGGCGGAGGGCGTCGAGAACGAGACGCAGCTCCAGGCGCTGCGCCTGGCAGGCTGTTCTCAGGTTCAGGGCTATTACCTCTCTCCGCCGCTGGTCGCCGATGATGCCGTGCGGCTTGCCCATGGCGGCAGTGTACTCGAACCGCAGACCCCCTGCGCACCCGATGCGCAGGTGCCGGGTACCGGCACTACCGGCTGATGCCGCGGCGCCGGCGCGCGCGTCAGGGCTGGCGCCGCCACCTGCGTAGGGCGGGCCCGACGTCCCTGTCCGGCAAGCTCGTGTGGATCCTCACCGGCATCGGTGTTGCGGGGACGCTCGGCATCGCCCTGATGCTGACGCTGGTGCTCACCCCCGGCTTTCGCCAGTTGGAGGATCAGGCGATCCAGCGCGAGACGGAGCGCGCCGCCGCCGTGCTCGACACGCTGCGCCTGCAGGTCGAGGCGGCTGCGCGCACGGTCGGTGAGACCGGTGGCGCCCAGAAACTGGCAGTGCGGCTGGTGGAGGAAAGCCGGCGTGCCCGGCTGCTCGTGCCGGATGATCCCCTCGACGCCCAGCGTACGGCCGAGGCCTTGCGCGGCATCGATCTGATTACAGCACTGTCCGGGGGGGACGCGGGCAGCTTTTTCGTCTGGAACGGCGGCACGCTGAGTGCCGTCGGCGTCGCGCGCGTGCTCGCGCCCGAAGCTGCCGTCCCCACCTATGTCGCGGTTGCCGAGCCCGTCCATCGCGCCCAGATCCAGCAGCGCCTCCATCGAGCGGTCCGGCTCGTGCCGATGGGTGCCGCCACTCCGCGGGTGGACCGGTACCGCGACGGTCTCGACCTTCGCGTGCCGGTCCCCGGCTGGGACGGCCGCCCCGTCGCGGGCGTTGCCTTCTCCATCGATCGGAACCTCTGGGGGCTCGGCAGCAAGCTGCTGATGTACGCCGCAGCGGGTGTCACCGCGCTGATGCTCCTGCTCCTGATCATGCTGCGGCGCATCTTCCACCGGCTGGTGCTGCAACGGCTGCATTCGGTCGAGCGGCACATGCACCAGATCGGCGACTCCGGCTCGATGGCGGCGCTCCCGGATCCGGTCACCCGGGATGAAATCGGCTCGCTCGTGGCCAGCTTCAATGCGATGCTCGGCCAACTTGCCAGCCTCCGCGAGCAGCTGGAAGTGCAGTCCTTCCGCCTCGGCCGGACCGAAAGTGCGGAGGCCGCGATGCACAATGTCCGCAACGCGCTGAACCCGATCAGCACCATCCTGTCGAAGGGGCTCACCCACGCGCTGCCCATCGAGCCGGCCACGATCGACCGCGCGCTGAACGAGCTCGGCGAGCCGGGGATTGACCCCGAGCGCCAGGTGAAGCTCGCCGCGTTCCTGCGCGCTGCGCTCGACGCCGAGCGGAGCGCGCGCGCGGAGCGGCTCTCCCAGCTCGAAATGGGGCGCGACGCGCTGCAGAACGTGCTGGAGATCATCGGCAGCCGCTCCCAACGGGATCAGGATCGGCTCCCGCTGGAGGTCTGCGACGTCACCCAGTTGATCGCCCGCAACGGCGCGATCGCGCGCTATTCGCGCGAGTTGTCCATCGCCACCGTGTTTCCCTCCAAGTCCTGCCTGGTGCGCGCGAACCGCGTAATCCTGAGCCAGGTCATCGGAAACCTCTTCTCCAATGCGGCGGAGTCGATCGCAGCCGCAGGAACGCCCGGCGCCAGCATCCGCGTCTCCATCACCGAACGAGAGGGGCGCGTGGAGGTGGTGATCCGCGACAATGGCGAGGGCTTCGACCCCGGGGATGCACCGGCGTTGTTCCAGCGCGGCTTCTCGACCCGCAAGAACCGGTCCGGCGGGCTCGGGCTGCACTGGTGCGCGACGTCGATGATGGCGATGGGCGGTGCGCTTCGGCTGGAGAGCGAGGGCTGGGGGAAGGGAGCGCGCGCGGTGCTGACGCTCCAGCGGGCGCAGGCGCCGGCCCAAGCGCCGGAAATCGCCGCCTGAAGAGCGGGGCGCCTGTCGCCTCGTTCCAGACTTTGGTAGGGGGCCCACGAGACGGAATGCCGCATCCGCGCGATGCGGTCGCGCGCCGCCGAGGCGGCGGGCGCATCGAAGAGAGGATGCACGGTGACGGCGATTTCCAAACCAGGCTGGGCGGCGCTTGCGCTGTTGGCGGCGGCCGCGCTCGGCGTGGTCGCCTTTTCCCGCGGTGAGGCGGTCAACGCGCTATGGATCGTCGTCGCTGCGGTCGCGATCTACCTGATCGCCTATCGCTTCTACGCGCTCTACATCGCCCGCCATGTGATGAGGCTCGATCCCGCGCGCGCGACGCCTGCGGTCCGGCGCGCGGACGGGCTCGACTATGTCGCTACCGATCGCAACGTGCTGTTCGGCCACCATTTTGCGGCGATCGCCGGGGCGGGGCCGCTGGTGGGTCCAGTGCTCGCGGCGCAGATGGGCTATCTCCCCGGCACCCTGTGGATCCTGGCAGGCGTCGTGCTCGCAGGCGCGGTCCAGGACTTCATGGTGCTGTTCATCTCGATGCGGCGCGACGGCAAGTCGCTGGGCGAGCTGATCCGCATCGAAATGGGCCCGATACCCGGCACCATCGCGCTGTTCGGCGCCTTCATGATCATGGTGATCATCCTAGCGGTGCTGGCGCTCATCGTGGTGCGCGCGCTCGCCGACAGCCCTTGGGGCATGTTCACCGTGGCGGCCACGGTGCCGCTCGCGATCCTGATGGGCATCTACACGCGCTGGCTGCGCCCGGGAAAGATCGGCGAGGTCTCGATCCTCGGCTTCGTCGGCCTGATCCTCGCGATCGTCTATGGCGGGCAGGTGGCGGCGTCGCCCACCTTCGGGCCGCTGTTCACCTTCTCGGCGGTCGAGCTGTGCTGGATCCTGATCGGCTATGGCGCGGTAGCCTCCGTGCTGCCGGTGTGGCTGCTGCTGGCGCCCCGCGATTATCTCTCCACCTTCCTCAAGATCGGCGCGATCGCCGCGCTGGCGATCGGCATCGCGATCATGGCGCCGCCGCTGCGCATGCCGGCGGTGACCCAGTTCATCGACGGCAGCGGCCCGGTCTGGTCGGGCGCGCTGTTCCCGTTCCTGTTCATCACCATCGCATGCGGGGCGGTCTCCGGCTTCCACGCGCTGATCGCGAGCGGTACCACGCCCAAGCTGATCGCCAGCGAGGGCGACGCGCCCTTCATCGGCTATGGCGCGATGCTGATGGAGAGCTTCGTCGCGATCATGGCGCTCGTCGGTGCCTCGATCCTCGATCCGGGCGTCTACTTCGCGATGAACAGCCCGGCGGCGGTGCTGGGCACCGACGTCCATTCCGCGGCGACGGCCGTGACGGCGATGGGCTTCCCGGTCACGGCCGAGACGCTCGCCCAGACCGCCAGCGACGTCGGCGAGACCACGATCGTCTCGCGCTCTGGCGGGGCGCCCACGCTGGCGGTCGCGATGGCGCACATCTTCAGCCATGTCGTGGGCGGCAAGGCGATGATGGCCTTCTGGTACCACTTCGCCATCCTGTTCGAGGCGCTGTTCATCCTGACCGCGGTCGACGCGGGCACGCGCGCGGGCCGCTTCATGCTCCAGGACCTGATCGGCCTCGTCGTGCCGCGCTTCCGGGAGGCGTCGGCGATCGTGCCGGGCGTGATCGCGACCGCGCTGTGCGTCGCCGCCTGGGGCTTCTTCCTCTACCAGGGCGTCACCGATCCGCTGGGGGGCGTGAACACGCTGTGGCCGCTGTTCGGCATTTCCAACCAGATGCTTGCCGCCGTGGCGCTGGTGTTGGCGACGGTCGTGCTGTTCCGCATGAAGCAGCAGCGCTTCGCCTGGGTGACGATGGTGCCGGCCGCGTGGCTGCTGGTCTGCACGGGCAGCGCGGGCTTGTTGAAGCTCTTCTCGGCCGATCCGAAGGTCGGGTTCCTGGCACACGCGGCGCGGTACGGGGAGGCGCTCACCAGCGGCAAGGTGCTGGCGCCTGCCAAGGACCTCACGGAGATGCGCCGCATCGTGTTCAACGATCGCATCGATGCAGGGCTCTGCGCGATCTTCCTCGCGGTGGTCTTCTCGATCGTCTTCTACGGCATCCGCACTTGCCTTCAGGCCCGCCGGATCCCCCGGCCGAGCGTGACCGAGATCCCGCCGACGCTAGCGCGGGTGGAGGCGGCGCAATGAGCCGGCTCGCGGCCCTTGTCGCACGCGTGCGGGAAACGGCCCACCTGATGGTCGGTATGCCCTCCTATGCTGCCTATCGCCTGCACATGGAGCAGCATCACCCCGAGAGGCCGACCATGAGCGAGGCGGAGTTCTTCCGCGATCGGCAGCAGGCCCGCTATGGCGGCAACAACGGCGGTCGCTGCTGCTGACCGGCGCGTTCGGCCCTTCGTGCGCCCCGGGAACCGTCAAACGGCTTGAGCCGGCCAGCCAAGCGTGTAGGGCCGCACGCCCATGTCGCACGCACGCCCCACAGCCCTCGGCCTAGATTTCGGCACCACCAACTCCGTTGCGGCGTTGGCGCGCGGCGGCGCGGCCGACCTCGTCCTGCTGGACGCACCCGATGGCCCGGATGCGGTGTTCCGATCCGCGCTCTGCTTCTGGCAGGACGACGCGGTGCCCGGCGGCGTCGCGTCCGAGGCTGGCCCTTGGGCAATCGCCGAGTATCTAGAATATCCGGAGGGCAGCCGTTTCCTCCAATCGTTCAAGTCGGTCGCGGCGAGCAGCGCCTTCGAACAGGCGACCGTCTTCGATCGGCGCTACCGCTTCGAGGACCTGGGCCGCCTGTTCCTCGACAAGCTCGCCGCCCGGGCCGGCGGCGCGTTTGGCGGCATCGGTCGGGTCATCGTGGGCAGGCCGGTGGAATATGCTGGCCATAGGCCCGACGAAGCCCTGGCGCGCACCCGCTATGACGCGATGTTCGCCGCGCTGGGGGCGGAGATCCACTATGTCTACGAACCGGTCGGCGCGGCGTTCAGCTACGCGGCGCGCATCGAGGATCCGGCCACCATCCTGGTCGCCGATTTCGGCGGCGGCACCAGCGACTTCTCGGTTGTCCGCATCGCGGCACCGGGCGCCGAGCGCCGGTGCGAGCCGCTCGGCCATGCCGGTGTCGGCATCGCCGGCGATCGCTTCGACTATCGCATTCTCGACCATCTCGTCCTGCCGCTCTTGGGCAAGGGCAGCAGCTATCGCTCGTTCGACAAGGTGCTGGAGATCCCGCGCGGCTATTTCACCGACTTCGCCGATTGGTCGCGGCTCGCGCTGATGCGCAACCGCCGGACGCTCGCCGAACTCGACAAGCTGCGCCGCAGCGCGCTCGATCCGGACGCGGTCGGGCGCATGATCGCGGTGATCGAGGAGGAGCAGGGCTTTCGCCTTTATGACGCGGTCGGCCGCGTGAAGCGCGACCTCTCTGCAGCCGAGAGTGCCAGCTTCCGGTTCGCCGGCGGCGGGCTGTCGATCGAGGCAGAGGTCACGCGCGCGCAGTTCGAGGCGTGGATCGCGCCCGACGTCGCCCGCATCGAGGCGGCCGTCGACGCTGCCCTGGCAGCGGCCGCCGTGCCGCCGACGGCGATCGACCGTGTGTTCCTGACCGGCGGCACCTCGCTCACGCCCCGCATCCGGCGGCTCTTCACCGAGCGGTTCGGCGAGGAGAAGATCGCCAGTGGCGGCGAACTGACCTCCATCGCGCACGGCCTGGCATTGATCGGCGAGCAGGAGGATGTCGCTGCCTGGGCAGTCTGAGGCGTCATCGCTGTAGAAGATGCGGGCGGAGTAGTTATGCTCCCCCTGGGGCGGCCGTGGCGGGTGCTGCGGTCCGCGTCGGGGGAATGGGCGATGGATCGAGGGACCGGCACTTCGCAGCCGCTGGAGCCGGCCGAGCGGCACCGGCCGAGCTTCTCGCTCGGCAATCGGCTGTCGCGGGTGGGGTGGGGACTCTGCTGGCTGTTGCTTGCCCGATGGACGCCGCCGCCGCTCCATCGCTGGCGTTGCATGTTGTTGCGCCTCTGGGGCGCGGAGATCGGCCGCGGTGCGCGCATCTATGGCTCGGTCCGGATCTGGCACCCTGCAAATCTCGTAATCGGTGACGGATCGATGCTCGGCCCGCGGGTGCGCTGCTACAACCAGGGACGCATCACCATCGGGCGGTCGGCGGTCGTCTCACAGGATGCCAGCCTCTGCGCCAGCACGCATGACGTGGTCGATCCCGTGTTCCCGCTCCGCCTGCGACCGATCCGGATCGGCGATCACGCCTGGGTCGCAGCCGAGGCCTTCGTCGGCCCGGGTGTGGAGATGGGGGAGGGGGCGGTGCTCGGCGCGCGAGGCGTGGCGATGCGCGATCTCGCGCCTTGGACCTTCTTCTCGGGCAACCCGGCTCACGCTCTGAAGCCACGACCGAGGTTGCCGTAACGAACCAGAAGGGTACGTTTTCACTTTCCTACATGGCGGCTTCCGGATCACACCTGCCGCGGACATTCATCCCGGGAGGCTCCGCATGTCTTCTTCCATCCCCATCGACGTACCCGCGCCGTTCGTTCCCGCCGTCGGACTTTCCTTCGGCCAGCCGGGAGCGGACGCCGTGTTCGTGGACGCCGCCAATCCGATGCCGGTACGGCTGGCCCGCGCCCCGGCTGCCGCCATCCCGCTGGCCGGGACCGCATCCGCGTCCGGCCGGGTCGGGCCGTTCGTGCCGGAACTCGATCGGCCCATCCACCTCACCCTGTCGGGAAGCTGGTCCGGTACGGTGCGGGTGCTGCGATCTGTCGACGGCGGCACCACGCTCGATCCGCTGACGCTTGCCGGCGAACCGTGGGCCGTCTTCACGACCAACGCCAATGAGCCGGTCGCGGAGGAGAGCGTCTCCGGCACGAGCTATTATGTCGAATTCTCGCTGCTCAGCGGCGCGGTCACCTACCGGGTGGCGCAATGAGCGCGGACCTGCTGGCGCGCGGGATCGGTGCGCGCGCGTATGCCGTCGCCCGACTCAGCGCGCGCGAAACCGCGATGCAGGCGGCTGCGGCTATGCCCATTGGCCCGCTCCCCTGCTTCACCGTGGCAGGAAGTCCGCCGCTCATCACCGTGACGGACGCTGCCGCAACCACCATCTCCGCCGCCGTCCGGGTGACTGCGACCGACGCCTGCTTCCGTGTGACCGGCACCCCGATCGTGGCGGTAGCGGCCGATCCTTCCACCTACGGCGCCTCGGACGGAGCAGGGGGCACCGGCTTCACCCGCCCGATCCAGTGGGAGTGGATGAGCGACGCTGCGCAAGTCGAACTGCTCGTGTTGAAGCACAATGCGCTGTTCGATCTCTTCGTCGACGGGCAGCTCATCCAGGAGGGCGCCTTTGCCACGCCCGCTACCGGAGATCGGCGGCTGGTGAAGCTCGACTGGAATGCCACCGGCGATCCCCGCCGCCCGCGGCACTATCGGCTGGCCGGGATCAACCTCCTGTTCGGTGGCCTGTATCTCGATGCTGCCGGCAGCGCCTGGTTCCCTGGCGACTCGGCGCGACGGGGGCTCATCGCCATTCTCGGCGACAGCTACAGCCAGGGCACCGGCGCACCCTCGGTCGCGCGGGCTTGGGCGGCCGCTGCCGCCGCTCAGCTTCAGATGGATCCGTGGAGCGATGGTGTGGGCGGCGCTGGGTGGAACAGCGGGGGCGCGAATGTCCCGGCCTTGCGGGTGGCGAAGGGCATCGCCGCCCTTACTCGGGCACCCGATCTGCTGGTGGCGGCGATGGGCTACAACGACTTCGCCGCGGATGCGTCCTCTCTGGTCAGCCTGCGCGCGCGCTATGATGCATGCTTAGCAGCGATGCGGTCGGCATGGCCGGCTGCCCGCGTCGTGACGCTCGGGCCGTGGACACCACTTGGGCCGACGATGGCGCTAGGGCGGGTCAAGGCGGCGCTGATCGAAGCAGCGGCTGCCAACCGAGCGGCGTACGTGGATATCGACAACTTCGTCGGCGTCGGCAATCGCGGCATCTACACCGCGCCGGACAACGTCCACCCGACCGCAGCCGGCCACCTCT
Source organism: Microbacterium terregens (assembly GCF_027922045.1). Next base: position 71,959 of record NZ_BSEX01000023.1, on the reverse strand, counting down.
ACCTCGGGCGCCGCATCGGACAGGCGATCACCGAGGCGCTGGCATAGCCAGCTAGAGAGGCACGCCCGCCGGCCGCCCCCACGCCGGTCGGCGGGCAGGCGCCGCCCATGTCGGGGCGCTCGTCTCTGCGACAGGCCGGTACGGGCGAGCCGCGGTCCGACAGGCGACGATAAAATAGTAGGTGAGCAGGGAGGACTCGATCGACAGGAAGCTGCCGGAAAGCGCGGTGGACAGCAGCAGGTAGAGCAGCGCCGCGGCCGCCTCGCGCCGTCCGGAGAACACAAGCGCCGCGACCCCGACGAGGGCGGCGGCGAGTGCAGCGACGCCCAGCACGCCGAAGTAGAGCAGGACTTCGTAGATGCCGTTGGTGATCTTCGCCTCACCAGTGCGCTCGGCATAGCCGGTGGCATCCGCCACCAGTTCGGCCGCACCGATCGCGACGCCCGCCGGATTCACCGCGAGCGTCTCCACCACCGGCGCGAGGGGCGCCACGGTGCGGCGATAGGTGGATGCCTCCGCCTGGACCGCGGCGTCGTTGCGCAGGCGCTGCTCGAACGCGGCACCTTGCACCCCGGCAACCAGCACCGTGAGCGACGCCAGCGCCAGCGCGCCGCGGCGCGACCGGCCGAGCAGGATCGTGCCGATGGCGGCGGCCAGCACCAGCAGGCCGAGTGACTTTGTCAGCAGGAGCGCGGCGAGCAGCACCCCAGCTGCCCGCACCGCGCGGCGGTGCTGGAGGAAGTCGATGAAGGCGAGCGTCCCCAGCACCCGGCCGCACATCGACGGCTCGTAATAGAGGCCGATCGCCCGCACGCCCCAGCCGGGCTCCATCCGGAGATAGCCGTGCACCAGGTCGATACCGAGCAGGGGCGCGACAAGCTCGAACCCTGCGAGGCTCCCGGCCAGTCCTGCCATGAGCCACTGCCCACCCGCTACCAGGAGGATCATCGACGCGAGAGCGAAGGGCGCCGGCAGTTGCACCGGACGGATGCTGAGGAATGCCAGACCGATCAGCATCACGGATGCAGCCCACAGGGCATAGGATTGCAGAAACGCGTCGGCCGTCGGCAGCAGCGTCGCCTCCGTCAGCGAAGCGCCGAGAAACAGCAGCAGCGGGCACAGCAGCAGAACTGCGGCGATGGCCAGGGGCGCCAGCCGCAGGCGAACCTCGCGTAGGGAGACCAGCAGCACGACCGCCGCCGCGAGCCCGCCCAGGGTGACGGCGTAGCTCCCGACTTCCCCAACCCGCACATAGAGGCCTAGCACGCTCGCCCCGGCCAGCAGCCGGAGCGGCACGCGTTCCCGCAGATCGGCAGGGTGGAGGCGCAGCATCAGCGTGCCGATCCACGCGGCGCGATGCTGGTGAGCAGCGTGAACACCGCCGAATGGAGCGCACGCCGTCCGGCGCTCACCGCCACCTTCCATCGCGGCAGGCGCAGCACCGCACGCTGGATGGCAGCCGCTTCGCGGATCAACAGCCGCTTGTTGCTGGACATGGCGCCGCGCTCGAACCGGTTCACGCCGATGATTTCGGCGAAGCTCTCCATCCGCGCGCCCGCCATCGCCATGCGCGTGAGCGCATCATAGTCGCCGCACACCCGGTATTGCTCGCGGAATGGGTAGCGAAGGTGCAGCGTGCGCCGGACGAAGGTCGCCTGGTGCAGCCCGGGCTGGCCGTGCCACAGATACCCCGGTGGCTTGGCCTGTCGGGCAAGGATGCGCCCGCCGAAATCCATTTGCGACCCAAAGAAGGCGATGTCGGGGTCACCCAAGGCTGCCATCGCCGCCGTAGCGCGAGCGAGCGCGTCAGGACCGATCAACCGGTCACCCGCATTGAGGAACAGCACATGCTCGCCGCGGGCAAGCCGCAGCCCCTTGTTCATGGCGTCGTAGATGCCGGCATCCGGCTCGGATACGCCCCGCGCGACCCCCTGATCCAACAGTGCCTCCACCAGCGGCCGGGTTGCGTCCGTCGACGCGCCATCCACGAGGATCCACTCGAAGTCCCGCAGGCGCTGATCGCTGAGCGAGCTTCGGGTCCGCTCCAGTCCCGCCCGGTCATTGCGCACGATCGTGATGATCGACAGCGGGACGCTCATGCCGCGGCCTGCGTATCGGCAGGCGGAAGCGCCCGTGCGTAGACGCCCAGATAGGCGTCGAGCATCGCGGCTCCCGACCAGATCTGCCGCGCCCGCCGTGCCAGTTCGGCAGGGGAAATGCCGTCATAGAGCGTCGCCTCACGGCCGGAGCGGACCAGCGCCAGCGCTTCGTCCGCCGACTGCACGCAGCGCCCGCCGACCTGGGCGAGCATCTCGCGGGCCGCGCTGGAGGGATAGGCGAGCACATAGCAGCCTGCGCTCAGCGCCTCGATGATGGTGAGCGGGGCGTTGTCCATGCGGGAGGGAAACAGCAGCCCGCGCGCGCCTCCATAGAGCGTCGCCAGCGCCGCCCGGGCGCGGACCTCGCCATGCTCGAGGGCCGCGGTGTCGCGAAACGGGTTGCCGCGGCCGATGAGGCCGACCGTGACGCCGGGCTCCGCCGCCAGCGCACGGACGAGCCCGGGGTCGATCTTGCCCGGCGCGGCGAGATCCGATGCGCAGAACAGGTGTCCGCGCCGGTCCGACGTCGGGCGGACAGGGCCGAGCGCCGCTTCGAACTCGCGGTCGAGGGCATTGGGCACGCAGACGACCTCCAGCTCTGGAAGGATTCGGGCGTGGTCCTGCGCGAGGTGGCGGGAAGGGCAGACGATCGTCAGGCGGTCGCCGAGCATCCGCAGCGCTTCGTGCCGCGCCCGGCGAGTTGTCGCGGACCGGTCCAGCAGGCTCGGCAGGTCCTCGAAGCGCCGCTTCCCGCACTCGCCGCAGCGTCGCTCCCAGCCGGAACATTCGCGCACGAAGCCGCAGCGACCTGTCAGCAGCCACCAGTCGTGGGCGGTGATCACCACCGGCTTGCCGCTGTCCCGCAGCATCCGGACAAGGCCTGCCCATCGGACGTACCAATGATGTACCGCGTGCAGGTGGATCACGTCCGCTTCGGCGACGGCATCCCGGATCGCCGCGACTCCGGCCGTCGCGACCTCCCGGCCGCCCAGCAGATGCGCTGCGAAGTTCGCGAGCACGACGGGCCGGGAGCCGATCATCTCGATCTCAGGCTCTGCCAGTACCTGCGGGTCTGGCGCGATTCCTGACCCGTAGCCGTAGAGCAGGCGCGGCTGGTGACCGGCACCTCGTAGCCGCTGGTGCAGATCATAGGCTACGCGTCCGGCGCCGCCCTGAGTGGCGCGGATGTTGAGGGCCAGGATTCGCTTCGATGGAAAGGCCGCGCTGCCGCGCATCAGCCTTGCCGTTCACGCGGGCCGGAAACGGCGCGCAGCGCGAGCGCCGGCGTCCGCTTCAGCGCCCGCTGGGTCGGGCATCGGAGCAGCGAGCGGAGCATGTAGGGGAGCGCCGCGCGCGTGCGTTCGAAGCGGCTTTCGATCTCCGCGAGCGTCCATAGATGCTCCGCTGCGACATAGCGCTGCTCCGCCTCGCTCGACGCCATCGCTGCCGCGCGGCGATGGACCAGCGCATGTCCCGTCTCGACCGCCCGCGCCGAGGTCGTGATGCGGGCGTGCGGCCCCACGTCTAGGAAGGTGAGCGGTTCGGGGAGGAAGGCGAAGCGGCCGCGCCGGCTCAGCCGCAACCAGAGCTCCCAATCCTGGCAGCTCGGCAGTTCCGGATCGAAGCCGCCCACCGCCCGAAAGGCCTCGGCCCGGACGCAGACGCTCGAGCAACTGCCCACGAAGTTCCAGCCTGCGATTGCCACGCGCAGCGGCCACCGCTCGGGCGGCGCACGTCCTACCGTGCCCCGGCCCGTGCCCGCGCCGGACCGCGTGAGCTGGGCGCGGTTGTAGGACAGCATGGTAGCCGGGGAGGCGAGCGCGGCGCGGTGGTTCGCCAGCCGGCGCGGCAGCCACCAATCGTCGGAGTCGAGGAAGGCGAGTATTTCCCCCGACGCCTGTCGCGCCGCGAAATTGCGCGCAGCCGCTCCTCCGGCGCTGCGCTCCTGGCGCAGCAGTCGTGCGGCCGGCGTAGCCCCGACGAGCGCGGCGATCCGCGCGGCTTCCTCGGCGCAGGAGCCATCGTCCACGACCAGGATCTCCTGCGGGGGATCGGTCTGGGCCGTCACGCTGGCAAGCGCGCGGGCAAGCTTGTCGGCGCGATCGCGGGTAGGGATGATGACGGAGATGCGCGTGCCGCTCATGATGCGCGCGCTCCGATAGAGGGGAAGGGGCGGGGCAGGTGAATGTGCGCACCATGGCGCGCGACCGTGGCGACCAGCACCGCAACGCCCAGCGCCTGCCCCAGCAGCGATGCGTGGAGGACTGCCGCAAGAGGAGCACTGCCGGCCCGAGTGAGGATCGCTGCGCCGAGTGCGGTGACGCAGAGCGCGACGCTGCCGCTCGCGCACCGCTGCCACAGCCAGTCTCCGCCCAGCGCTGCTATCGAGCAGTGGCTGTAGGCGGCGACGCAGGCGGTGACCGCGGCGAGCGCGATCAGCTGCGGCCGCAGCGACAGCGCCAGCTGCACCATTGTGAGGTCGCCGATCTGCGGCAGCATTGCCGCGAAGGGCGCAAGCAGGAGCAATCCCGCAGCGTTGAGCGCGAAGACCAGCATTCCGGACGCGAGTGCCGGACGCAGGTCGAGCGTCCGCCGGCTGCCGCTATCGTAATAGCGCTTCAGCCGGGTGGTGACAGTTACCGACAGGAGGGCGACCTCCAGCCCCAGGATGCGCTGATACAGCGCCACCTGGGGTGTTGCCGTGCCGTTCCCCAGGCTCGCCACGATCAGGATCGGCGCGTTGAAGGTTGCAGTCGCGACGAACGTCTCGATGCCGACCAGGCTTGATCGACGGAGTAGGATAGCCAGGCCTGCCGCCACGCGGCGGGCCCGGGCGCGCGCCAGCATCGCCGCACCCTTCGCCCAGCTCGCCCCGTTCCGGGCAGCCGCGATCGACAGCAGGAATCCCACGAAGGTGGCGAGCAGGTACAGCAGCAGCGCCCCGTCGACGTCCAACCGCACGGCCCCCGCAAGCGACAGCGCCACGCCCACGCAGAAGAACAGCGCCGGCGCTGTCTCGACGAGGATCGCGGCGGCGACGCGCTCCTCCAGCAGCAACAGGTGACGGTTGAGGTAGGCCAGCTGGAACAGGAGGTTCGCCGCGAAGCCCAGCAGGAGCGCCGCCGTCGACACTTCCGCCCGCCAGCCGTGCACCAGCAGCAACGGCAGCAGCAATGCCGTCGTGGCAAGCCGGAAGCCAAGGCTCCAGAACACCAGCACTCGTGTCGCTCGGCCGCGATGGGCCAGCCGGAACTGGTAGCGGCCGATCCCGAAGTCGGCGGCTTGTGCCGCGACACTGGCGATCGACAGCATCAGCGAATAGCTGCCGAAGCCCTGAACCCCCAGGACCTGGGTGATCAGCACCAGCGTCGCCGCCTGCGCGGCAAGGCCCAGCGCCTTGATCGCAAAGCTGGCCACAGCCCCGGCCGCCCGCCCGCTCATGCGGCAACGGCCTCCACCTGCGCGACGAAGCCGTCCAGGATCGCCCGGCGGCTCCAGCGTGCCTCGGCCCGCCTGCGAGCTGCGACGCCCATGGCCTCCGACCTGGGACCATCGTCGATCAGCGTGGCGATCGCCTCGGCGAGGGCGGCAGGATCGCCCGGCGGCGTCACCAGCCCGCATCCCTCCACCTCGCGCGCGAGGCCCGACCCGGCGGCTGCGGTAGCCACGACAGGGCGCCCGCTCGCGAGCATGTTCGCGAGCTTGGATGGCAGCACCAGATCGGCTGCTCCGGCGGTCTGCGGCAGCAGGTGCACGCTCGCCAGGCCCAGCAGCGCACCCATTCGCTCGGCGGGTTGGAGGGGATGAAACCGGATGTTGGTGAGGGCCGCGGCCCGTGCTTCCAGCCGAGCCCGATTCGGCCCCTCGCCGCAGATTACGAAGACGATGTCCTCGCGATGGGCGAGCCGGTGCGCCGCCTCGACCAGGATCTCGATGCCCTGCTTGTTGGCGATGTTGCCGGAATAAAGCGCGACGTGCCGGTTCCCCAGACCCCATTCGCTGCGGTATCCGGATGGCACGCCCAGTGGCGTGATCGTATCCAGCTCTGCCCAGTTGCGGAACTCGACCACCCGTTCGGCCGGAACGCCCTTCTGCTTCAGGCGGCGGCACATCTGCGGCGAGATGCTGCTGACGATATGGGCGGATTTCAGCGTCGGTGCCTCGAAGGCGCGTGCCAGTCGCGCAAGCGGCTCCGCGCCCTCCAGCAGGCCCGTCGCAAACGCTGCCTCCACTTCGAAATCCTGGACGTGGATCCACAGCGGCGCGCCCGCGATCCGCGCCGCCAGCTTGGCGACCGGAACCGACAGGAGGGAGGGCGCCACGGTCAGCACCAGCTGCGGTCGAAAGCGGACTGCTGCTGCCAGCATCGGGGGCAGGGCCGCGAGCGCAAAGCTCAGGTGATGCGCCACCCGGCGGGCGCCTGATGGTTGCCTGGGCACATACAAGGGGCAGCGCCAGATCGTCGTCCTGCCACGCGTTTCGCGACTGTAGAGCGTGCGGGAACATCCCGGGGCGAGGGCCCAGCCGGGATAATAGGGCTTGGCGGTGACCAGCTGCACCTCGTGCCCCGCCGCTGCCAGCGCCGCAACGGTGCCTGCCGTATAGGGCCCAATTCCAACGGGTTCCGGCGCATGGTTGATGCCCAGGATCAGGATGCGCATGGCTGTACCTGCTGCTGATAGTGGGCGTACACCTGGGCGACGCCGTCGCGTAGCCCGATCCGGGGCTGCCAACCGGTGGCCCGTAGGCGGCGGCTGTCGAGCAACTTGCGCGGTGTGCCGTCGGGCCTCGTCCGGTCGCAGCGGATGCCGCCCGCGAATCCCACGACCTCCGCCACCAGGCGGGCGAGGTCGAGGATCGAGATATCCTCGCCAGACCCGATGTTTACGTGGCACTCTTGCGAGTAGATGTGCATCAGGTGCACGCACGCATCGGCAAGATCGTCCACGTGCAGGAACTCGCGGCGGGGTGTGCCGCTGCCCCAGAGCTCCAGCGTGTCGGCACCGGCCAGCTTCGCGGCATGTGCCTTCCGGATCAGGGCGGGAAGCACGTGGCTTGTCTCCAGATCGAAATTGTCGCCCGGACCGTAGAGGTTGGTGGGCATGACCGAGATGAAGTTGCAGCCGTGCTGGCGACGATAGGCCTGGCAGAGCTTGATGCCCGCGATCTTGGCGACCGCGTACCATTGATTGGTCGGCTCCAGCGGCCCGGTGAGCAGGGCTTCCTCCGGGATCGGCTGGTCGGCGAACTTCGGGTAGATGCAGCTGGACCCCAGCAGCATCAGCTTGCCGACGCCCGTGCGGTACGCCGCTTCCACCACGTTCGCCTCGATCAGCAGGTTGTCGTAGAGGAAGTCCGCGGGTGCGCGATCGTTGGCGAGGATGCCGCCGACCTTGGCCGCCGCAAGGAAGATGGCATCGGGACGATGGGCCGCCATCCATTGCTCGACGGCGTCCTGCCGCCTGAGGTCGAGTTCGGCACGTCCGGCGGTGAGGATCGTGCAGGCCTCGCGTCCGAGCCGCCGGACCAGCGCGGAGCCGACCATGCCGCGATGCCCAGCGACCCACACACGCTTGCCGGTGAGGGGGAAGCCGTCACTCGGCACTGCAACGCTGCTCCCGTGCGACGGCGACGAGGTCCTCGCGCACCATTTCGGCGCATAGGGCATCCCACTTGGTGCCGTGCTCCCAGCCCAGGCGCTCCCGTGCCTTGCTCGGGTCGCCGATCAGCAGGTCCACTTCGGTCGGCCGGAAGTAGCGCGGGTCGACCTCCACCAGCGTCCGGCCGGTACGCGCGCAGACGCCGGTCTCGGCCACGCCGGAGCCGCGCCATTCGAGCGGGAGTTCGACGAGTTCGAATGCCTTGGCGACGAAGTCTCGCACCAGCGTGGTCTCACCGGTCGCCAGCACATAATCGTCCGCCCAATCCTGCTGCAGCATCATCCACATGCCGCGGACATATTCGCGGGCATGGCCCCAATCGCGCCGCGCATCGAGGTTGCCGAGGTAGAGCTTGTCCTGGAGCCCCAGCTTGATGGCTGCGGCCGCGCGCGTGATCTTGCGGGTGACGAAGGTCTCGCCGCGCAGCGGGCTCTCATGGTTGAAGAGAATGCCGTTCGAGGCATGCACGCCGTAAGCCTCGCGATAGTTCACGACCATCCAGTAGGCGTAGAGCTTGGCGGCGGCGTACGGGCTGCGCGGGTAGAAGGGCGTGGTCTCGCGCTGGGGTACTTCCTGCACCAGCCCGTAAAGCTCCGACGTGGACGCCTGGTAGAAGCGGGTCCTGTCCCCCAGCTTGAGCAGCCGGATCGCCTCCAGCAGCCGGAGCGTGCCGATGGCATCGGCATTGGCGGTATATTCCGGCGTCTCGAAGCTTACCGCGACATGGCTCTGCGCGGCGAGGTTGTAGATCTCGTCCGGCTGCGTCTCCTGCACCACCCGGATCAGGTTGGTGCTGTCGGTCATGTCGCCATAGTGGAGGATGAAGCGCGGGTCCTCGACATGGGGATCCTGGTAGAGATGCTCGATCCGCGACGTGTTGAAGGAGGAGGATCGGCGCTTGATCCCGTGGACGGTGTAGCCCTTGGACAGCAGCAGCTCGGACAGATAGGCGCCGTCCTGGCCGGTGATGCCGGTGATCAATGCGGTCTTGCCGGTGCTCACGGTTCGTTCCCCCCCCCTGAATGATCGTCAGCTTCTGGTTGTCTGCTCCACGTCTCTTGCCCGCACGGCCGGAGGCGCTGCGGCCATCCGGACAATCGTGAGGTCGTCGACCCACACCGGCTGCGCGCCGTGGGTCGGTTGCCGGGCGGCTGCCACGGTCTCGAAGTTTCCGGCACGCGATTCCGTCTCGCTCAGCGGCGCGCAGGCCGCGCGCCACAGGTCAGACGCGGCTTTCCGGTCGCCGCGGTCGACCAGGGTCCGTACCGTCGCCGCGACGGCTTTGCAGTCGACGGGCATGCCGCCGGCGCGGGCCCGCTGCAGCACTGCGATCCGCCGGGCGAGTGCGGTGCCGGAGAGGGCGCCGGTGCTTGCGGTAAATGCTTCCCGCCAGTTCGACGCAACCAGGAGGTGCGCCGCCAGTGCCGAACGGCCGCCGGGCGAGGCTTCCAACTGCAAGATCGCCGCGTCGATCGCCGCGCTGCGCTGCCCGGTGCGCAGCAGCGCGTCGAGCCGCTCGGCCGCGAGCGCGTAGTCCTGCGCCTCCAGGCCGACACCCAGCCAATAGAGTTGCGCGGCCGGATTGCGCCATCCCAGCCGCGCGCTGACCGCAAAGGCTTCGTGCGCAGCTACCGGATTGCCCGCCTTCAAGGCCACCGCACCCAGCAAAGCGCTTGCGCCAGCGTCCATCGGGCTGGCGGCGACCGCGGCCGCCGCGCGAGCGCGCGCCGCCATCGGATCGGCCGAGACGAACGCCTCCCGCGCCGTCTGGATCGCGGCACCGGGCGCGAGACGTGCTGGCAGCAGGCCGAGCGGCACGCCCATACGGTCGGCGGCACTGGCGAGGCACGCAAGCGCCAGCGGCACCGCTCCCACGATCGTAAGGATCGCCCGCGCGCTCATTCGGCCGCCTGCCGGAGCGTGTCGGCCTCGCCATAGTCGTAGTAGCCGTTGCGGTAGTAGCGTTGACCGGCACCCGCCTTCCGCAGGTCGAACTTGGTGAGCACCACCCCCAGTATGGCGGCGCGTTCGGCGCGCAGCCGGCGCAGCGCCGCCTTGGTGGCGCCCCTGCCGCGACGCCCTGCCTCGACCACGAACACCGTCGCCTCCGCCTGCGCGGCGAGCGTCGGCGCATCCGCGAGGCCGAGCACCGGCGGCGCATCGAGCACGATCGCCTCGAACCGCTCGACCAGCCCGACCATCATCTCCGCCATGCTCGCGCTGCCAAGGAGCTCCGCCGGGTTCGGCGCCACCGGACCCGCCGTCAGGACCGGAAAGCCGAGCGCCTGCGCGTGCTGCAACGCGCTTTCCAGCCGTGCCTCGCGGGCGAGCACGTCGCTCACCCCGCAGCCGTTCGGAAGGTCGAGCATCCGGTGGAGCGACGGCCGGCGAAGATCGAGGTCGACCAGCACGACCCGCTTGCCGAGGCGCGCGAGGCCGGCGGCGATCGCATAGCTCGAGGTCGACTTGCCTTCGCCCGGCTGGCTGCTCGTCACCAGTAGCGTGCGGGGAAGCCCGTGCGGGCTGGCATGCAGCAGCGCGCTGCGCAGCGCATTATACGCCTCGCCGGCCGGAGAACGGGGCCGCGCCACGTCGACGGCGATGTCCTGGACCAGCGGAATGGCTCCCAGCAGGGGCAGGCCGAGCTTGCCCTCGACCTCATCGGGTGCCCGCACCGCGTCGTCGAACTGCTCGCGCACCAGCACCGCCGCGCCTGCCAGGATCAGGCCGAGTGCCAGCGCGACGACCAGGTTGAGCGCCAGTTTCGGTGAAGAGGGGGCAAGCGGCGGCTCGGCCATGTCGACGATCGACAGGTTGTTCGCGTTGATCCCCGCTGCGGCGCTCAGCTCCTTCTAGCGCTGGAGCAGCCCGTCGTAGAGGGTGCGATTGGTGTCCGCCTCCCGCGCCAGGATGGCGTAGCGCACGCTGCGGTCCTGCTCGGCAAGCGTAGCTCCCTTCAGCGCGTCCACCTGCTCCGCCAGCGCGCGTTCGCGGCCCTGCGCATGGCGATACTGGTCGTGGATCGAGCTGCGGATGGCCGTCGCGAGGGCGGAGACCTGCCGGCCCAGCTCCGCCTGCTGGGCCTCCAGCTGGCGTACGCCGGGATGCCCGCTCAAGTGCCGTGCGCGTTCACGCTGCAGCTCGGCGGCGCCGGCTGCGCGCTGCTCCAGCAGTCGTTCGACGGCCTGGTTGCCGAGCACCTCCGGTATGTTGAGGACGGGCACCTGCGCGATCGACCGCCACTTCTGCTCGGCGGAAATGCGGGCGGCGCGGGCGTCATTGGCAGCGGCGTTCAGTTGTACGAGGCTGGCCGCGGTGACCGAGCCCGGCATGGCGGTGTGCGATCCCTCGCCGGCGTCTGCGGTGCGGATGAGCCGTGCCGCTCGCGCATAGTGGGTCAGGGCGCGCTCCGACTCCTCCAGCCGCAGCTTTGCAGCCGCCAGCTGGCGCGAGAGGAAGTCGCGCGCATATGCGGAGCTGTCGAACTTCCGCTGAAGGTTCGCCTCGATGAACTCGCCGGCGTAGGCATTGGCGACCCGCGCGGCGAGCTCCGCGTCGGTGCTCTCGAACGCGACACTGGCCACGCGGGAATTGCGCGGCAGTTCGACGGCGAGATGCTCCTGGAGCAGCCGCAGGGTCGCTTCCCGGATGCGCGCGGTTCCGGCTGCGGTCGTCGCCTCCTGCGGCAGCGGAACCTCCATCGCGTGAAAGAAGGCGGAATCGCCGAACAGCTTCAGCCGCTTCGCCACGCGGATCGCGAGCGCCCGGCTCCGCAACACGTCCGCCTGGGTCTGGAGAAAGCGCTCCGCATCGGCATAGCCGGCCTGCGGTTGCACCTCGGCGCCTTCCAGCACGCGATCGGCTTCCTGGTCGATCTGGATGCTGGCGGTCGCGACATATTTGGGGCTGATCAACAGCGTCACGATCAGGCCGCCCAGCAGTGCCGTTGCCAGCGTCGCGGCGATGAGCAGGCGATTGCGGCCGAGCAGCGCGAGCAGCGCCGTCAGGTCGATGCGGAGGGTCGCGTCGGACGCCGGTTCCGCGGCGCGGGGCAAGGGAGCGACTGGCACGGAGGCGAGGGACAAGGCCGGCGCTCCTAGAAGGTGCGAAACGCGCTGACGAGCGGCGCGGTGGTGAGGAAGTCGCGAAAGGCGCCCTTCACGGCATCGAAGCCCACGACCACCACGTCGCCGCCGAGCAGCTCCGGATCGGGTGCCCGGCCGTTGCGGATCGCGGCTACGTCGAACACGGCGCCCGCGCGCCTGCCGTCGATCGTGCGGAACACCACCACTTCCTGCAGCCGCGCGACCCGCGTGGGGCTTCGGGCGCGGGCCAGCGCCTCCAGCAGGGTCGGGGCGCCCGTGATGTCATAGACGCCGGGCATGGTGACGTTGCCCTCCACCGTCACCTGCTGCGAGACGGAGGCGGTGACCGTTACGGTGACCTGCGGGTCGACCAGATACTCGGTGCCGAGTCGCCCGGCGATCTCGCGGGAGAGCTGATGCGCCGTCTTGCCGCGGGCCTGCACGGTTCCGACCAGGGGCATCAGCAGGTTGCCGGACGCGTCGACCTGCAAGTCGCGCTGCGACAGCTCCGGCTCCTGGAAGACGGTGATGGCGAGCACGTCGAGCGGGCCGATGCGGTACGCGCCGCGGGTGGTGCCCGCCGCAGGCGGCGGGATCACTGCATAGGCATCGGGCCCGTGCGGAAGCCCCGCGCGCGGCGACTGGCAGGCGGAAAGCAGCCCCGCGGCGAGCATCACGATCGGACGCAGGCGCATCATGCGACCTCTCCGCGCTGCGGCGGATGGGCGAGCATGCCGACCGCGATTGCCGCGACGCAGGCGAGCGTCATCGCCCGCATCGGGTAATCGACGAAGGCGTGCAGCGCGAAGATGCCGAGTGTGGCGAGCGCAAACAGCAGCTGGGCACGGCGCTCTCGCTCAATGCCGGCGCGCAGCAGCGGCGCGGCGCGCCGAAGGATCGCGGCGACGGCCGCGAGCAGCAGCAGCGGGGCGGCGGCTCCTGCTTCCAGGGTGAACTCCAGATAATCGTTGTGCGCGCGATTGGCGGGGGAAGAGTCCACCGTTTCCAGCCGCTCGGCCGCGGCAAAGACCGGGACGAAACTGCCGATACCGGTGCCGACGGGCCAGCTTCGCGAAATTGCATGCAGCGTGTCGATTCGGAGATCGGCGCGGTTGTCGGGCGCCAGCGCGAACCGGTCCCAGCTGTGGCGCAGTGCCGGACTGCCGCTGGCGAGTGCCAGCGCCGCGCCGCCGATCCCCAGTGTCGCAGCCGCCCAGCCGAACGCCCGCCGCCGGTCGAAGCGCCAGGGCCCCAGCGTCAGGGGCGCGAGCATCACCGGCACGAGCACCAGCATCATCCCGGCGCGCGAGCGGGTCAGCGCCACCGAAAGCAGCAGGAACAGTGCCAGCATCGACCAGGCGAGGCGCGCAGAGAGAGTGCGCAGCAGTTCCGGACGCGAGAAGGCCAATGCGAGCATCGCGACCAGCCCGGCGAGCAACAAGTCGGCAGCGGCGTTGCGATTGGCGAACAAGCCGCTGGCGTACGTGAAGCCTCGGCTGCCGTAGAAGCGGAGCGCTCCCGCACTCCCGCTCGCCACCTGCACCACTCCGACGATGGCCGAGAGCGTGGCGGCTGCGACCACGACCGCGAGCAGCCTGGTGCGCTCGGCGAGCGGAGCATGGATCACGAACGCGAGCACCACCAGCGGCGGGATCAGGGACAGCGTCGAGGCGAGGGTGCGGTCCGGGGTCATCGACAGCGGCATCCACTGCCCGGCCGCTCCGACGAGTTCGAGCGCCGCAAGCTCCGTCTCGCGTCCGGGGAGTCCCTGCCAGAGCTGGGGCGGCAGGGGCACGAGTTGCAGGAGCGCGACGCCCGGCAGTGCCGCGGCGAGGATGATCGGCAGCCGGTCAACGCGGGTAGGAGCCTCCGCGGGGAGGAGCGACCAGAGGATCGCAGCACCGATCGCAGCGAGTTCCACCACCAGTTCCGCACGGGGTGCCGGCGATCCGCCGCCCCCGATCAGCAGCGCGACCGTCACCAGTCCCAGGCACAATGCCGCCCGGACGTCCGGCAGGCCCGTCCTCCCGGCACGATCCGCGCGTGCCGCCGCATTCCACGTTGTTGCCGAGATCATGGACGCAACTCGCGCAAGCACGGTTCCGCTCCGGCTGGAGCGACCGCGACAGGAAGGGAGCGGGCGCCGGCGGTTGCCGGCGCGCCATGCGATGTGCGGATCGCGCCGGTTGGCGGCGCGATGCCGGCGATCAGCCTTCGCTGTCGGGTTGGCCCGAAGCCGCCATGGCGACGGTCACCGCGACTGCCGTGCCGATGCCTAAGCCGAGGAAGAGCGGCAGCCCGATCAGGCGGTTGGCTTCGGCCACCGGCGCGACTGCGCGCTGGGATGCCACCGATCGTTGCGCGGTCGCACGCATCCGTGGAAGCGAATCCTCAGACCTCTGGGCGGCCGCTGCGCTTGCGACGCTTCCAAGCGCCACCGCGATCGCTATGGCTGCTTTCAGCACTCCCCCGCTTTGCGACATCCGATCCCCCGATTCTTTGTCTATAGTTAACACTATCGTAATCGGATCAGTTGGCAACATGTACCAACAAGAAAAACTGCCAGTAAAGCATTGATGGACTGCCCCAAATCGGGTCAGCCTACAGGAGGTGCGGTTTCCTCTTCTTTCCCGTCGTTGCATCCGGCCAAGTAAATCGGAGTTGTGGGTCGAAGACCCGGGACGCGCGAAAGAACCACATCCGGTGCCGCGGATTGCGCGTGGGTAGATGACGCGGCGCTCGGACGGCGCTATCGGCGCTTGCCATGAAACACGCGCTCCCCGTCACCCGTGAGGCCGACTTCGCGGCCTGGTACCAGTCCGTCATCACCGAGGCCGACCTCGCCGAGGAATCCGGCGTCCGCGGCTGCATGGTCATCCGGCCCTGGGGCTATGGCATCTGGGAACGCATCCAGCGGCTGCTCGACGACCAGATTAAGGCGACGGGGCACGAGAACTGCTACTTCCCGCTGTTCATCCCGCTGAGCTATTTCGAGAAGGAAGCCGAGCACGTGGAGGGCTTCGCCAAGGAGATGGCGGTCGTCACCCATCACCGCCTGGTGGCGGACGGCAAGGGCGGGCTAGTGCCGGATCCCGAAGCGAAGCTGGAAGAGCCGCTGGTCGTGCGTCCGACGTCGGAGACGGTGATCGGCACCGCCTTCTCGCGATGGGTGCAGTCCTGGCGCGACCTGCCGGTGCTGATCAACCAGTGGGCGAATGTCGTGCGCTGGGAAATGCGCACCCGCATGTTCCTGCGCACCAGCGAGTTCCTGTGGCAGGAGGGCCATACCGCCCACGCAACGGCGGACGAAGCACGCGAGGAGACGCTCAAGATCCTGGAGCTCTACCGCCGCTTTTCCGAGGACTGCCTGGCCGTCCATGTGATTGCGGGCGAGAAGCCGGAGAACGAGCGCTTCCCGGGTGCGGTCGCCACCTACAGCATCGAGGCGATGATGCAGGACGGCAAGGCGCTGCAGGCCGGCACCTCGCACTTCCTGGGCACTAACTTCGCCAAGGCGCAGAACATCCGCTTCCAGAACGCGAACGGCGAGCTGGAACTGGCGAACACCACCAGCTGGGGCGTCTCGACCCGCATGATCGGCGGCGTCATCATGGTGCACGGCGACGACGATGGGCTGCGCGTCCCGCCCAAGATCGCGCCGTGGCAGGTGGTGATCGTGCCGATGCTGCGCGACAAGCCGGAGGACGAGGAGGTCGTCGCCTATTGCCGCGAGTTGCAGGCGGCGCTGGCCGGCCAGAGTTCGCTCGGCGAGCCGGTACGTGCGCTGCTCGACCTGAAGCCCGCCAAGGCCGCGAACAAGCGCTGGGGCTGGGTCAAGAAGGGCGCCCCGATCATCGTCGAGGTCGGCCCGCGCGATGCGGCGGGTGGCAACGTCTCGGTGCTGCGCCGCGACCGGCTGTACCGCGAGGACGGCAAGCTCGACAGCACGATCCTGCCGCGCGACGGCTTCGTAGGCGACGTCGGCGCAACGCTGGAGGCGATCCAGACCGCCCTGCACGACCAGTCGATCGAGAAGCTGCGCGCGCGCATCACGCCGGTGGACGACTGGGCGGGCGTGGAGGCGCATTTTGCGGAAGGCGTCGTGAACCCGGGTTGGGTGGACGTGCGCTGGGTGCGCCCGACCGGCGCCGAGCTGGACCAGGTCGTCGAGCGGCTAAAGGCGCTGAAGCTCACCATCCGCAACGCGCCCACGGCGCAGACCGGCCATGACGAAGGCCCGTGCGTCTTCACGGGCCGCCCGTCGGTCGAGCGGATCCTGATCGGCCGCGCCTATTGAGCGATCAGAGGTGAGGGGGACGTCCCCTCACCAAAGCCGTGTTCCCGCCTGCGCGGGAGCGCGACAGGGTAGCGGCCACACGGAGCGGGAGCCTCCCGCTCCGTGCCCTCAGCGGTGGTCGTCCGAGGTGTGGCCGGTGTCGCGGCGGCGCCACAGGAACAGGAAGGCCGCCGCGACGACCAGAACGATGAACACGACGATCATTTGATTGGTGGGCATCTACGCACCTCTTCTGAAGCCCCCGCTTCGCGAGCAGGCTAGGTGCCCAGGAGTTAACGGGCGGTAAGTTCAGCGACGGTCACGCAGTCCATTGGCCTTGCGGCCCCGGACGCCTATCTTTGCGCCACATGGCAAAGAAACAAATCGCCCCCGGCCTTCCGACGCGCGAGCAGATCCTCGATTTCATCACCACGTCGGACACGCCGGCCGGCAAGCGCGAGATCGCGCGCGCCTTCGGCCTCTCGGCCCAGCAGAAGATTACGCTCAAGGCGCTTCTGAAGGACATGGCGGACGAGGGGCTGATCGACAGCGCCCCCGGTCGTGCCTTTCACAAGATGGGGGGGCTTCCGAAGGTCACGGTGCTGCGGGTGGCCGATGTCGACGACGGCGGCAGCGTCTGGGCCGTGCCCGAGCGCTGGGAGGCGGAGACGCCCCCGCCGCGGTTGCGCATCCGGGAGAAGGGCAAGCGCTCGGCGCTCGGCGTCGGCGACCGCGTGCTCGCACGCACCGAGGAGGCGGGCTCCGGCTGGATCGCGCATCCGATGAAGACGCTCGCGCGCGGCGAGGAACTGATGCTGGGCGTCCTCCACGAAGAGGGCGGCAAGCTGTGGCTCCAGGGCGTGGAGAAGAAGGAGCGCCGCGACTTCATGGTGTCGGATGCCGGGGACGCAAGTCCGGGCGACCTGGTTCTCGCTGAAAAGGCGGGCCGTCCGCCGCGGATCACCGCGCGCGTCACGCAGCGGCTGGGCGATCCGTTCGAGGCGCGCAGCTTCTCGCTGATCGCGATCCACAAGCACTCGATCCCCGACGTGTTCGGTGCCGAGGTGATCGAGGAGGCGGAGCGCATCGCCAAGGCGCCGCTGGGCAACGACCGGGAGGACCTGCGCGACCTGCCGATCGTCGCCATCGACCCTGCCGACGCGCGCGATCATGACGATGCCGTCTGGGCCGCGCCCGATGACGATCCCTCGAATCCCGACGGCTGGAAGGCGATCGTCGCGATTGCCGACGTGAGCTTCTACGTGCGCCCGGGCGGCGCGCTCGACCGCGAGGCGCGCAAGCGCGGTAACAGCGTCTATTTCCCTGATCGCGTCGTGCCGATGCTGCCGGAGACGCTGTCGGCCGACGTCTGTTCGTTGAAGGAGGGTGTGGATCGCGCCGCGCTCGCCTGCCACCTGCAGGTCGCAAAGGACGGCAAGCTCAAGGGCTGGCGCTTCACCCGGGCGGTGATCCGCGTCGCGGCGAACATCGCCTACGAGGACGCGCAGGCGGCGATCGACGGCACCGGTGACAAGGTGGCGCCGGAGCTGGTCGACACCGCGCTTCGCCCGCTCTGGGACTGCTGGCGCGCGCTCTACAAGGCGCGCGAAGCCCGCGAGCCGCTCGACCTCGACCTGCCCGAGCGGCGGATCGTGCTCGACGAGAAGGGGCGCATCCTCTCGGTCGCCCCGCGCGAGCGGCTCGACGCGCATAAGCTGATCGAGGACTATATGATCGCGGCCAACGTCGCCGCCGCAAAGGCGCTCGAGGCGAAGAAGGCGCCGGTCATGTACCGCATCCACGAGCCGCCGAGCCGCGAGAAGCTGGTCGCGCTCAAGGACTATCTCGAGACCTTCGAGATCCCCTTTGCCCTCGGGCAGGTGATCAAGCCCGCCACCTTCAACCGCATCCTCGACAAGGTGGGGGAGGCGGCGTTTCGCCCGCAGGTGATGGAGCAGGTGCTGCGCTCGCAGACCCAGGCTTATTACGGGCCGGCGAACCACGGCCACTTCGGCCTGTCGCTCGGCAGCTACGCGCACTTCACTTCGCCGATCCGCCGCTATGCCGACCTGGTGGTGCATCGCGGCCTGGTCGCCTCCTATGGCCTTGGTCCGGGCGGCGTCGCCGAGGACATGGCGACGATGGAGCGCACCGGCGAAGTCATCAGCGCGTTGGAACGCCGCGCGATGGAGGCGGAGCGCGAAACGGTGGATCGCTACGTCGCCGCCTATCTGTCCGAGCATGTTGGCAGCGTCATGGAGGCACGCATCACCGGCGTGCAGAGCTTCGGCTTCTTTGCGACGGTGGACGGCATCGGCGGCGACGGGCTGGTGCCGGCCCGCGACCTCGGCCGCGAATATTTCCGCTACGATGAGAAGGGCCAGCGGCTGGTCGGCGACCACAGCGGTGAGGAATTCACCCTCGGCCAGCGCCTGCCCCTTCGACTGGTCGAGGCAAACCCGGTGTCCGGCGCGCTGCGCTTCGAGCTGGTCGACGGCAAGGGATCCGCTGGCGGAGCGCCTGAAGACAGCAGTCGCGGCGATCGAGAGCCGGGCCGCCGGCCGCCGAGGGTGCTGAAGCGCCGCGGACGCCCGGGCAACATCCGCCACCAGGGACGCAAGCGCTAGCCTCTTGCCCGCGCCCCCGCTTCCCGCCACACCCGGTGGCGGGGACATGGGGGGTGTTGATGAAGCGGATGCTGGTAGCCGTGGCCGTACTGATGGCGTCTACGGCCGCCGCCGAGGAGCCTGCGCGTGCTCCCGAGGCGGTGCGACAGCTGGAGGGCTGCTGGACGGGCAGGGGCGAGGTGATGGGCAAGCCGGTTACCATCGCCGTCGAGGCTCGCCCGGTAGCGCTCGGCGCGATGCTGGCCCTCGATGCGAGCAGCGTTGCGGTCGCCGATCCTTCTGACCGCTATGCCGCGCATCTGGTGTTCGGCGGCGGCAAAGGGGCTGGCGAGGTGATCGGTTTCTGGTCCGACAGCTTCGGCGGCAGCATGACGGCGAGCGGCAAGGGCTCTGTCCAGCCCGGCGGCTTCGACATCAGCTACCGCTATTCCGACGCGGAATTCGTCAACCGCTGGCGCCCGGCCGGCGAGCAGCTCGGATGGACCATCATCGCGCGCGACGCGAAGGGCGGCGAGCAGCCGTTCGCGAGCTATGCGCTACGCCGCGTCCGCTGCGCGCCCGCCAAGCCCCCGCAATAGGTCGCTAGCCGTACGGCCTTGGACAGCCCTGGCGCCCCTGCCGGCGAGACGGCAGGGGCCGGGTCTCTGTGCCGTTAGCGGGTGCCGCGCGACCGACGAGCCTGCTCCAGCGCGTCCTGGTTAGCCCTGTCGATCTCGGCCCATTCGGCCTTGGTATGGCAGACGCGTTTTCCCGCCAGGATGCTGCCGGTGACCTGCATTCGCCGGCAGATCTTCTTCTCAGAAGCCTCCGCTCCCGGCTGATCCACCGCCGCGCCTTTGTCGTTCCCCTGCGCGAGCGCGGTGCCTCCGCCCAGCGCGCCAAGAAGAACCGCAAGAATCATCGTCCGCATCATACCCTCCCGAAAGTCCCGAGCGGAAGGTAACGCGGTGACCCGGTAGAGGAAGCGCTATTCGCTTCTACGGTACTAGTGGGTCCTTCAGACGGCCTGGTTGAACTGCAACGCCGCGAGGCGCGCGTAGAGGCCGCCGCGGGCGATCAGTTCGCCATGGGTCCCGCTCTCGACGATCCGCCCTTCGTCCATGACAATGATGCGGCCCGCGGCCCGTACCGTGGCCAGGCGGTGGGCGATCACCAGCGTGGTGCGACCGGTCATCAGCCGCTCCAGCGCGTCCTGCACCAGACGTTCGCTCTCGGCATCGAGCGCGGAAGTGGCCTCGTCGAGCAGCAGGATCGGACTGTCACGCAAAAGCGCGCGGGCGATCGCGATCCGCTGGCGCTGACCGCCGGACAGGCGTGCGCCGCCTTCGCCCAGGAAGGTGTCGAGCCCTTCCGGCAGCGCGCGGAGGAACTCGCTGGCGTTGGCCGCATCCGCCGCTGCCCAGATCGCCTCGTCGCTCGCGTCCCAGCGGCCGTAGCGCAGATTGTCGCGCGCCGAGGCACCGAAGATCACCGTCTCCTGCGGCACCATGGCGATGCGCGCGCGCACTTCTGCCGGATCGGCATCGCGCACGTTCACCCCGTCGACCGACACCGCGCCGCTCGCCGGATCGTAGAAGCGCTGGAGCAGCTGGAACAGCGTCGACTTGCCGGCACCGGACGGCCCGACCACCGCCACCGTCTCCCCGGGCGCGACCTCGAGCGAGAAGTTCGTGAGTGCCGCCACGTCCGGACGGGTGGGGTAGCGGAACGCGACGTTCGCGAAGGCCAACGCGCCCTGTGGCGGCTGCGGCAGCGCCACCGGATCGGCCGGGGCACGGATCTCGGGCTCCTGGGCGAGCAACTCGGCGAGGCGGCCGGCAGCGCCCGAGGCGCGCAGCAGGTCGCCATAGACCTCCGTCAGCGCGCCGAACGAACCGGTCACCAGCGCCGCGGTGATGACGAAGGCGGTCAGCGCGCCGCCGGTCGTGCGGCCCGAGGCGACGTCGCTGACGGCATCCCACAGGATCAGCGTGATCGCACCGAACAACAGCCCGATCACCATCGCGGTCATGATCGCGCGGGTGCCGAAACGGCGGCGCGCCACGCCGAAGCCCGCCTCCACCGCCGACTGGAAGCGCTCCGCCTCGCGCTTCTCCTGCCCGAACGCCTGCACGATCTTCATCGCGCCCAGCGTCTCGGACGCGATCGCGCCGATATCGGCGATCCGGTCCTGGCTGGAGCGCGACAGCTTGCGCACCCGCGAGCCCATCCAGATGATCGGCGTCACCACCAGCGGAATGCCGATAATGAGATAGGCGGCCAACTTGGGTGCCAGCGCGAACAGGTAGATCACGCCGCCGATGCCGATCAGCAGGTTGCGCAGCGCGGTCGAGACGGTGGTGCCGACGATCTGCTCGACGATGGCGGTGTCGGCGGTCAGGCGCGACGCGATCTCGGACGGTCGGTTCTCCTCGAACCAGCGCGGCGGCATGCGCAGCAGGTTGCGATGGACCGCCGCGCGCATGTCGGCGACGGTCCGCTCGCCCAGCCACGACACGAAGTAGAAGCGGCCGGCGGTCGCGAATGCCAGCGCAACGACGACGAACAGCAGCCCTTCGAAGTAACCGCCGATCTGCGACGGATCGGCTCCGGCGGCAAAGCCGTTGTCGACCACTTTCTGGAAGGTGCGCGGGATCCACAGCGTCGCCATCGCAGCGATCAGCAGCGACACCAGCGCCGCGGCAAGCTGCAGCTTGTAGCGGATGGTGAAGCTCCACACGAGCTTGAGGGCGGGCAACATGCGCGTGGTCGGTTCGGCCGATGCGGCGCGCTGCGAGGAACGGAGTGCCATGCCGCCCGACTAGCGCGAACCGCCGCCGGGCGAAACCTCTGCGCGACGGCGTGCGTTCCGGTTGACGAGTGCCCGATGATTGCAGCCGCTTCGAAGTGGCTTATATCGTGGAACAAAGTGCCGTCCTGCGCGGGCGCGCTGGCGAAGGACGGTTTCTTGATGTTGTACGACGCTTACGAATTTCAACGATCGATGCTGGCCGGTGCCAGCGCCATGGCGAACTTCGGCGCGGGCCTGCTCCAGAACCCGGCGAACCCGTTTTCCTATTTCGGCGGCGGGCCGGTGCTTGCGTCTGCTTTGGAAGTCTTCGCGCATGCGGCTGCCCCGCGCGGCAAGCCGGCCTTCGGCATCACCCAGACGGTGGTCGACGGCCGCGAGGTCGCGGTCCGTGAAGAGATCGTGCTGCGGAAGCCCTTCGGCCAGCTCAAGCATTTCGTGCGCGAGGGGGTGACCGGTGGACCCAAGCTGCTGATCGTGGCGCCGATGTCGGGCCATTACGCGACGTTGCTGCGCGACACGGTGCGGCGGATGCTGGTCTCGGCCGACGTCTACATCACCGACTGGCGCGATGCGAAGCTGGTGCCGCTGTCGGACGGCCGCTTCGACCTCGACGACTATATCGACTACCTGACCGATTTCCTGGCTGCGATCGGAGCCGAGGGGGATCCCCGCGCGCATGTGCTGGCGGTGTGCCAGCCGTCCGTCCCGGCCTATGCCGCGACCGCAGCGATGAACCGCGATCGCCATCCGAACCGCCCCTATACGCTCAGCATGATGGGCGGCCCGATCGACACGCGCGAAGCGCCGACCGCCGTGAACACGCTCGCAACCGAGCGCCCGCACGCCTGGTTCGAACAGAACGTCATCGCGACCGTGCCGATGACCTATCCGGGCGCCGGCCGCCGGGTGTACCCGGGCTTTCTCCAGCTCGCCGGCTTCATGAGCATGAACCTCGGCAACCACATGATCTCCCACTGGGAGATGTTCAAACATCTGGTCGAGGGCGACGGCGACAGCGCATCCGCGACCAAGGATTTCTACGACGAGTATCGCTCGGTCTGCGACATGACGGCGGAGTTCTACCTCCAGACGATCGAGCTGGTGTTCCAGACCCACGCGCTGCCGAACGGCACGATGACGCACCGCGGCCGCCCGGTGGATCCGGCATCCATCACGGACACCGCGCTGCTCGCGATCGAAGGGGAACGCGACGACATCTCCGGCCTGGGGCAGACCCGGGCGGCGCTCACGCTCGCAAAGGCGCTTCCCGAGGAGATGAAGCAGTATCACCTGGCCGAGGGTGTCGGCCATTACGGCATCTTCCACGGCTCGAAGTGGCGCAACCGCATCGCGCCGGTGCTGGAGGGCTGGATCGCGCAGCACGGCGGCTGAAGCCGCCGCGAGCTTTCAGTCCCAGGCAGTTCTGGCCCAGTGCCACGCCGTCCAGGCGAGCACCGCCCACAGAATCACCACCATCGCCAGGCCGGCCCAAGAGACCGGGCGGCGAGAGGCCGCCTCTGCCGCGGCGCGGTGTTCGACTAGCAGCGACGCCGGCACCATCCGCGCGATCAGCCAGAGACCTGCAGGGATCAGCAGCGCGTCGTCGATCAGCCCCAGCACCGGCACGAAGTCCGGCACCAGGTCGATCGGCGACAGCGCATAGGCCGCGACCACCAAGCCCAGCAGCCGTGCGGCGAGCGGCGTGCGGGGATCACGCACCGCCAGCCACACGGCGTGCGCCTCCACCCGCACGCGGTGGGCGAGCGAGGGCCCGACGAAACGCCGGGCGCGCAAGCTAGAGCGTAACCCGCGTGTGGCTTCCGGCTTCCTCGTCATAGATGGTGTTGCCCGTCAGCATCTTGAGCTTGCCGGTGATGCTGTGATCGGTTTCCCAGATCTCGGCATCGGCCAGGTCGAAGCGCAGCATCAGCAGGTTCGGATCCTGGCGGCCGCCCTCGTACCAGGCCTCGACCTGCTTGTTCCAATAGCGATCGATCACCGCGGGGTCGCTCTCGGTCGTCAGCGTGCCGCGCAGCGACGCATAGAGGTCGTGGTTCTTGGATACGAACTGGACGGTCGCGGGGCCGCCGGCGGCTGCGCGATTGTCCTTCTTCGTGTAGAACCAGAACTCGCTGTCGGCGTCCTCGTCCAGCACCGCGTACATCGGCTCGAAGTGCTCGCGGTCGGTGGTGGTGCCCAGCATCACATAGGGGCTGGCGGCCATCGCCTTCCACATCTGCTCGCGGATTTCCTTCGGGCTCTTGTCCGGCATCATTGTCCTCCTTGAATGGCTCAGGGAGGACAACGACCGGGGACGCGGCGGTTTCCACGCCGTCCCGCATCACGCCGGGTTATGCTTGGCCAGGAAGCTCTCCAACGCCTTCAGGAACTCCAGTCGGTCCTGCTCGCGGGAGAAATGATGGTCGGCGAGCGGCTGCTCGATGTAGTCGACGGGCTTGCCCGCGCGCTTCAGCCGCTGGACCAGGGTCCGCGAATGCCGCACCGGCACTACCCGGTCCTTGACGCCATGTACCACCAGCAGCGGTGTGCCGAACCCCGTCGGATTGTTGATCGGCGATACCGCCGCCAGGTCCGGTGCCTGCCGCTTCAGCCAATCGCGCCGTGCGCCCGAATAGAGGAAGCGGCTGTCGTAGCGGCGCATCGCATTGAGGTCGGAGACGCCGGCAAAGGAAACGGCGCAACGATAGAGCGTCGGATCGCGCTCGGCGGCGCGAAAGGCCGCGTAGCCGCCATAGGATGCGCCCACCATGCACACCCGCTTCCGATCGGCGATCCCCTGCTTGGCGAGCGCGGACACCGCATCGTTCAGGTCGTCCTGCATCGCCAGGCCCCATTGGCCTTCGCCCTTTTCGGTGAAGGGCGTGCCGTAGCCGGACGAGCCGCGGTAGTTGGGCTGGATCACCGCATAGCCGCGATCGGCGAGGAACTGCGTCCACCAGTCCCATTCCTCGGTGTCACGTGCGAAGGGGCCGCCATGGGGCAGGACGATCAGCGGCAGGTCGCGGTCCGCGCCCTTGGGCGTGGTGAGCACCGCCGCGATCTCCAGCCCGTCACGCGCCTTGTAGCGGATCGTGCGAACCGGATGCAGCCGCTTCATCCCGATCTTGGGGTTGGTAAAGCCCAGGTCGGTGAGTGTGTCCGTCGCCTTGTCGTAGAGGAAATAGGCGCCCGGGGAGTCGGACCCGCTCGCCAGCAGGATCACGCGCGACTGGTCGCGGCTGAACGACACCAGCCGGACCTGCGCGCCGCGGATTCGTTCTCCCAGCTGCTTGGCCAGCTTGGCGATCTCCGGATCCATCCACTGCTGCTGCGGCCGGTCTGTGCGGATGCCGACGCCCAGCACTCTCGATTCGCCGCTGTCGGAGATCACGCCACCCAGGTCGAAGCCCTCGGTCGCCATCAACTGCTTGCCGCGGGTCATCGTCTCCAGGTCCAGCTCGTAGAGCGCGCTGAACCCCTTTTCGTCGTCGGCGATCGTCACCGCCTTGCCGGTGTTGCCCAGGAACAGCGCCGGGACCGTCAGGGAGCCGTCATCGTCGCGGTCGACCGTCCGGAAGCGCCCCCGGTCACCCGCGCGGTACAGCAGCCGCCGGCGGCGCCCGTCATCGGATCGGCCGATGCCCATGCGCACCGCGCCCTTGCCGTCGGCGTACCAGGCCATCACGCCGGGCTGGCCCTCCATCACGCGGGTGCGCTTGCCCGTGGCCAGGTCGAACAGGTCGACCCGCGGCCAAAAGCCGGGATCGTTGCTGTAGATGGACGTCTGGTAGCCCAGCAGCACCCGAGCCGTACCGTCGTTGGCAGCCCAGAGGATGTCGTCGCCGTTCTGTGCCGCGCTGTCCTTTGCCAGGACCTGCACCTTCTGGCCATCGGCGCCCACAGCCACCGCGCGGGTGACGTACCAGTCCTCGTCTCCGACCGGACTGGTCCGACCGATGCCGATCACCAGCCAGTCGTCATTGACCCAGCGCCACCAGTTCAGGTCTGCCTCGCCCAGGCCCGCGTAGCGCGGCGGCCCGCCGTCCACGGGGATGATGGCGAGGTAGAGCGTGCCGTTGAGCGCCACGCGCGCGGCATAGGTATTCCCGTTCGGGGAGAGCTCGGGCGATTGCAGCATCGGCAGGGCGGCGAAGTCCTCGATCGGCCTCGGCGCACGCTTCGCGGCGGCCTTCGTCTCAGCCTGCGCCGCCAAGCCGGCCGGCGGCAGCGGCTGTCCTCCCGCCGCCAGCGCCGCGCTCGCGAGTGCCAGCAGGCCCGCACCGGTCGCGGCTCGACCGGCTGCCCAACGTCCCTTGATCATCGTTCCCCCCTCAGCCGGCGCCCCCGCGCCGGACCCGCCATGCTGGCCAAGCACTCGGCACAAGGCAAGCCCGCGGGCGCACGTCGCCACCGGAAGGGATGAAGAATGGCGAAGGCCGCACGATGTGCCGTGCGGCGGGGAGAGGGTCAGGCGGCCTTGCGCTCCGTCGCCTCCGCCAGAACCTCCTCTTCGACTTCCGCCTCGAGGAAAGCGATCAGGCCGCGTTCGAAGCGGCTCAGATAGCGTTTCGCCCGCGGCAGCCGCAGCGTTTCCCGAAACTCGGTCTGGCCGTGTTTCACCAACTCGATCAGCCGCGGGTGGACATAGGATTTCCGAGCGATCGCCGGCGTGTTGCCGAGCGCCTCCACCACCGGTTCCAGCATCGTCTTGAGGCTGATGTCGTGCGGCGCCGTCGCCAGTGCCTCGAACGCCAGCACGCTCGCACCCCAGGTGCGGAAATGCTTGGCGGTGTAGTCGGCGCCCATCGCCTCGCGGATGTAGCAGTTGACATCGGTGGAGGTGACGGGATGCGTCTCCCCTGCGGCGTCCACCCAGCGGAACAGGTGCTGCCCCGGCAGGTCCTGGCACCGCTTCACGAAGCGGATTAGCGAGCCGTCGGTGACGGTCAGCGTGCGCATCTTGCCCGACTTGGCACGGTATTGCAGCTTCAGCCGATCGCCTTTCAGCGTCGCGTGCCGCTTGCGCAGCGTGGTCGCCCCGAAGCTCTTGTTCTCCTTCGCATAGCCCTCGTTGCCGACGCGTACGCGGCCCAGGTCGAGCAGCCGGACGACCGCCGCGACCGCGCGATCCTTGTCCAACGTGCGGTGGCGAAGGTCCGCTTCGACCTTGGCGCGAAGCTTGGGCAGCAGGTGGCCGAACTGGGCGCAGCGGTCGTACTTTTCCGCCTCGCGCGCTTCGCGAAAGGCGGTGTGGTAGCGATACTGCTTGCGGCCCCGCTCGTCCCAGCCGATCGCCTGGATATGGCCGAACGGGTCGGGCGAGAACCAGGCGTCGCGATAGGCGGGGGGCAGGCCGATCGCGTTCAGCCGGTCGATCTCGTCACGATCGGTGATGCGGGTCCCGTCCGTCCCGAAATATCCCCATCCGTGACGCATCTTGCGGCGGGTGATGCCCGGCTGCGCGTGGTCGATGAACTGGATTTCCCCGCCTGTCATTGAATCCTCTCGATTGTCGCTCCCAATGCGCCGCTCGTCGCTTCGTTCCGGAACCGCGGGGAGTGCGGCTTGTTCGACCTTGGCGTTCCCCAACAGGATAGGAGAATTCCAATGGCAGACCTTGGCGATGCGCGCGTGCTGATCCTGGCGGCCGACGGATTCGAGGAATCCGAGCTGTTCGAGCCGCGGCAGGCACTGCTCGATGCGGGTGCCACCGTCACCCTGGCCTCGATCAAGACTGATGCCATCCAGGGGATGGTGCACGACACGGAGAAGGGAAAGACGATCACGCCCGACCTCAAGCTGGAGGAGGTGGACGTCGACGACTATGACGCGCTGCTCCTGCCGGGCGGCGTCGCCAATCCGGACAAGATGCGGATGCAGGAACGCGCCGTCGAGATCGTCGGCGAGTTCATGGATGAGGGCAAGATCGTGGCCGCGATCTGCCACGCGCCCTGGCTGCTGGTGGAGGCCGACGTGGTCGACGGCCGCCGCGTCACCAGCTGGCCCTCCGTCCGCACCGACCTGGAAAACGCCGGCGCCGACGTGGTGGATGAACAGGTGGTCGTGGATGAGAACCTCATCACCAGCCGCAAGCCGGACGACATTCCCGCGTTCAACCGCGCCCTGATCGAGGCGCTAGAGAACGACCTCGCCGAAGACGAGTACGAGGTGGACACGGAGGCAGGCTCCGGCGACGACTGAGCGTTGCGGGTGGCCGGCTCGCCCGGCCGCCCGTTTCTGCTATGACGGTGGTGGCGGCGCGGGGCCGCTCCAGCTCGAGGATCGCCCATGCGCCTGTCCGCCGTCATCACCGCTGTCCTGCCCCTGTTGGTCGGAGCCGCCAGCGGCCCGCTCGCGGCCCAGTCCGGCGGCCCGTTCACGGTTGCGGAGACCGGCCGCAGCTACGCGCGCCTCCAGGATGCGGTGGGCGCGATCGGCGCCGGTACGGGCACCATCCGGATCGCACCCGGCACCTATCGCCAATGCGCGGTGCAGGCAGAAGGGCGGATCGCCTATGTCGCCGCCGAACTCGGCAGGAGCGTCTTCGAGCGGGTCACGTGCGAGGACAAGGCGGCCCTGGTGCTGCGCGGCGCAGGCGCACGGGTCGACGGGCTGGTCTTCACCCATCTCCAGGTGGCCGACGGCAACGGCGCGGGCATCCGCATCGAGAAGGGCGACCTCGCCGTGGCCAACACCCGCTTCATCGACAACCAGTCCGGCATCCTGTCCGCAAGCGATCCTACCGCCACGATCAGCGTGGACCGCTCGACCTTCGCTGGCTTGGGCAAGGACCCGACCGGCAATGGTGCGCACGGCATCTATGTGGGCGGCTATGGCGCGCTGACGGTCACGCGTTCCCGGTTCGAACGCGGCACCGGCGGACATTATCTCAAGAGCCGGGCCCCGCGCGTGACGATCGTCGACAACAGCTTCGATGACAGCGCGGGACAGGGGACCAACTACATGATCGACCTGTCCAACGGCGCGACCGGGCGCATCGCGGGCAACAGCTTCGAAATGGGCCCGAACAAGGACAACTACTCGACCATGATCACCGTCGCGCCCGAAGGGGCGGAGAACCCCTCGACCGGGCTGGTGATCGAGAACAACCGTGCCTGGCTGACCCCCGCCTTCCGCTGGAAGACCACCTTCGTGGGCAATTGGTCGGGTGATCGCGTGACGCTGCGCAACAACCAGCTGGCCGAGCGGATCGCGCCCTACGCCGATCGGTAGATCACGTCGCCAGCCGCGATCCCAGCCAGCCAGCAAGATACTCCAGGCACGCGATCCGCCGCCACAGGCCGGAATCGGTGATCCGTTCCATGTCGAAATAGCGCCGCATCGCCGGGAACGCGGGGTCGATTACCCGGTGCATATAGTCGGGCGACAGCAGCCCGCCGTGCTCGTCGCCCATCGGCCGCAGCCGGCGCTGGACCGCATAGCTGTGCTGGCGCACCCATGCCGGCCGGATGCGGGAGGACCATTCGTCGAACCGATGGCGCCGGCTCGGCGGCCCGGCGAAATCATGGCCGTAAGCCGATGGATAGCCGGCGAGCACGGGATCGATCGCCGCCAGCAGCCGCGCCTCGAACTCCCCGGCATGCTTCGCGGCCATGGGCAGCGTCAGCGCGGCCGACACCAGCTGATGGTCCAGGAACGGCATCAGATAGGTGCCGTGCTGCGCCTCCAGGCTGATCTCGCGGCCGAACAGCGCCCGACAGCGCACGCGCGGATAAGCCTGCTCGGCATGCGTGCGCGACATGCTGGTCCGCGCGTCCGGCAGGTCCAGGGCATCGGCGATCTTGTCCGCGATGCGGTCCAGGAACGCGCGGCCGTCGAACCCCGGTGTCGCGTCCCCGGGCGTGAAGCGGGCGAAGAAACTGCGGGCGATGGTCCTCGCGGTCAGCCGCCGGTCGGGCAGCAGGAAGAAGTCGCGATAGACCTCCCCACATCCACCGGAGGCGGCGAGCCCGCCGTTCGCATGTCGGCGAAGCTGGGCTGCGGCATGGCCGCCGTTTTCGAAGATGTTGCCATAGGTCGGCAGCCCGTCGAACTGGTGGAAGTTCGCCTCCACCTGCGCCGGGAACGCCTCAGGCGTCATCGGCGCGGCCGATTTGTCGATCCAGTCTACCTCGAAGCCCTCCGCCCGGCCGATTGCCTGTGCAATCCGAACGTCCGCGCTACCCTCCGGCCCATAGACATAGACGGATGGCGTGCTGCCGGCGGCGCGCAGCGCGGCGAACAGCAGCCGCGAATCGATCCCGCCGGAAAGCGGGCAGTGAATGCGGTCGCCGTACGCATCCACATAGGGTGCCACCGTCGCGCGCAGGCGTTCCGCATGCTCGGTCACGCAATCGGGAAGGCGGGCCCGGCTTGGCGCGTGAGGCAGCGGCTTCGCGGTCGCGTGGCGGGTGACCCCGTCGCGGGTGAGCTCCAGCACCCATTTCGGCCCCAGCGTCTTCAGTTCGGCAAACACCGTGTCTTCGCCGATCGGCACCACGTTGAACGCGTGTTCGTACACCCCCTGCGCATTGAAGCGGACGCTCGGCAGCCCCTGCAAGGCGGCGAGCAGCGAGGTCGAGAAGATGCGCTGGTCCGGGTCGTGGAACAGCTGGAACGCCGCGAAATAGTCGCCGAACAGGAACGCGCGGCCGTTCTTGCGGACCAGCGCCACGAACTCGCCGCCGATGCGCGACCAGTCCAGCGCCGGCAACTGCGTCTCGCGGAGCAACGCGGCAAGTGCCGGCGCGCCCAGCCTCCCATCGAACACCAGCGTCCCCGCGACCGCTACCAGGCCGTCGCCCGCGACCAGCAAGCCTCCGGCACCGCCGCTCGGCGGCTCGAAATGTAGCAGCGACCAGCCGGGAAAGCTGTGGCGGGTGGGGGCGGCTAGCCCAGCCCGTGCGCCTTGCGCCTGCGCCGCCGCGAGCGCCTGCTCGCAGGAGGGGCCGCTGTCCGTGCGTGCGAGAAACAGTCCCCCCATCGCTCCCCCTTATCCCTCCGCCGGCTGGAGTGGCGCCACGCCGGGCCTCGGTCGCGCCTGCCGGATCGGGCGCCACTGGCTCTCCGCACGCTTGCGCGCGAGATAGCCGTCGAGCCCCATCTGCGCGCCCAGCAGCATGAAGACGAACGGGTTGAACGCGATCGCAACGAACGCCGCGCCCAGCAGGTAGATGAGGTGCGCGTGCTGCAGCGCCGTCGCGAGCGGCGACGCCCAGGCAAGCTCCGGCGGCGCCTGGGAATAGCGGCGGCGCAGCAGCTCCATCCGGAACAGCCCGCCCAGGTGGATCGCCAGCCACAGTGCCAGCCCGAAATAGCCCTGCTCGCCCAGCATCTCGAAATAGGCGCTGTGGTAGGCGCGCGCCTGGTCGACCTCGAGCGCGCGCTCCACCGTCGCGTTGTTGCGGTCGCCGACGGTTGCGACCGTGTCGTAGCGGATACGGTTCTGGCGATAGGCGTCGAACCCGCCGCCCATCGGGTGATCCCGCACATAGTCGAGCGTCCACTGCCAAACGGCCAGCCGCGTCGAGGCGGACGTGTCGGCCTGATAGCTGCGAATGGTCTCCATGCGCTCGGTGAAGGTGGAGGGAAGCAGCGGCACCGCGACCAGCGCTGCCGCCCCCAACGCCGAGAGATAGAGCACCCGCCGCTTGACCTCGCGCAGCATCAGCACCGCGAGCAGCCCGACGCACAGCAGTCCCGTTCGTGCCGAGGTGCCGACCGGGATCAGCAGGCAGGCGAAGCTCAGCGCATAGCAATAGGTCCGCACGCGCCAGTCCGGCGGAAAGATCGTCCCATGCCGCGTGAACCACAGGATGATCGGAATGATCGCAATCGCGACGGTGGAGATGGTGCTGCTCTCGTAGAGCCCCGAATTGTTGGAGACCATGAGGTTCAGCTCGCCATAGCCGCCGCCGGTCACCAGCGTCTTGATGGCGCCCACCACGATGATCGAGGCTGCCGACAGGAGCATGAACAGCAGCAACGCCTCGATCCGCAGGCGCGTGCGCAGGGTCAGCGGCAGGAAGATGGCGAACGCCATCGCCTTCCATACCCAGTCCCACTTGTACCGCGCCTCCATCGGGAAGTCGGCGTGCGCCGTCGTGTACCAGCACCAGCCGATCAGCATCATCAGCAGCACCTGCCGAGGAGCGATCCGCAGCCCGCGCTTGTCATCGGCGAGCAGCCATCCGCCGACTGCAAAGGCGGCGGCGATCGCGGAGATCGGCACCGAGTTCAGCAGCAGGTACGTCAGTCGCTGCGGCGAGACTATGTCGATATAGGCATAGGCCAGCACGAACAGGAACGGCCGGCGAAAGCCGAAGGCGAACAGCGCTGCCAGGAAGCCGACAAAGGCAAGATCACGCACCGAAGCGGTTCCTGCGCCGCGGCTTGGCCCGTTCGGTATCGGCGTTCGTTTCCCGGTCCAAGTCCGGCCGCCGCAGCAGCAGCCACGCCGCCAGCAGCATCAACCCGTGCGAGAGACCAAGCGAGAAATTGTCGATCATCGTCCCGCTTTCTTACCTCTGGCCGCTCAGCGACTGCACAAGCACGGTTGACGCAGTGTTAAATGCTTTAGAGGCAGGACACCAGCCATGCGGATCCTGCACGTCCTTGATCATAGTCTGCCGCTGCACAGCGGCTATACCTTTCGCACGCGCGCGATCCTGAAGGCGCAGATCGCGCGCGGCTGGACCGTGGCAGGGGTGACGGGGGCACGGCAGGGCGGTCACGCCGCTCGCGAGGAGGACGTCGACGGGCTGCACTTTTTCCGCACCGATCCGCCGGAACCGGCGCGTGCGCCCCTGGGCGAAGTGCGCGAGGTGGCGGCACTCGCCCGCCGCGTCGAGCAGGCGGTCGAGCGGTTCAAGCCGGACGTGCTGCACGCCCATTCGCCGGTGCTCGACGGCTTGGCCGCACTGATCGTGGCACGCCGCCGCAAGCTGCCGCTCGTTTATGAGATCCGCGCCTTCTGGGAGGACGCCGCGGTCGGCAACGGTACCGGGCGGGAGGGATCGTTCCGCTACCGGGCGATCCGCCGCCTCGAAACCTGGCTCGTGCGCCGCGCGAACGCGGTCGCGGTGATCTGCGAGGGGCTTCAGCGCGACCTCGTCGCGCGCGGCATCGATCCCGCCCGCATCTTCGTGTCCCCCAACGGCGTGGACATGACGCTGTTCGGCGACCCGCCGCCGCCGGGCGCCGCGCTCGCCCGCGAACTGGAGCTAGAGGGGGAGACGATCGGCTTCATCGGCAGCTTCTACGACTATGAAGGGCTGGACGATCTGATCGCGGCGATGCCGGCGCTGGTGGCCAGGCGACCCCGGCTGAAGCTGCTGCTGGTGGGCGGCGGCCCGATGGAGGCGGCGCTGCGTGCCCAGGCCGCGGCGTCGCCGGCTTCCGACGCGATCCGCTTCGTCGGGCGGGTGCCGCACGAGGCGGTGGAGCGCTACTATGGCCTGGTCGACGTCCTGGTCTATCCGCGCAAGCACATGCGGCTGACCGACCTCGTCACGCCGCTCAAGCCGCTGGAGGCGATGGCACAGCGCCGGCTGGTGGCGGCTTCCGATGTCGGCGGCCACCGCGAGTTGATCCGGGACGGCGACACCGGCACGCTGTTCCCGGCCGACGATCCGCAGGCGCTTGCCGAACGGGTGGCCGCGCTGTTCGAAGACCGGGGGGAGTGGGACGCGATGCGCACCCGCGCCCGCGCTTTCGTCGAGCGCGAGCGTAACTGGTCGTCAAATGTTTCGCGCTACGAACCCATATACCACGCGCTTTTCAGAGGCTTCGCAACGGACGCACCATGGACGCCACAGTCGCTCCCCGACGCTTGAGCCTGCCCGCCGCCACCGCTGCCGCCGTTCTCGGCGGGGGCGTCGTCGCGCTGATCGTGCTGCTGCTGCCCACCGCGCTCCTGGAGCGGCAGGTCGGGGCTAGCGGGCTGCCGGCCATCCTCGCCGCAGCCGCGCCGCCGCTGGGGATGACGGCGCGCCTCGCGCTGATGCTGTTCCTCGGCGGCATCGCTGCGGGATTGATGTGGGGGCTGGGCCGGATCGTGTTCGGCAAGCTGCCCCTGGTGATGACGCTCCCGGCGATCCGCCGTCCCGGGCGCGCCGCGCCGCGGGAGATCGCGGCCATCCCGGTCCTGCGCCGCGGCGATGCGCATCCGGACGCCCCGGCGCGTGCGCCCGTGCTCGCGATGCGCGACCTCGGCACCCCCTTTCTGGAGGTGACGGCGGCGAACACGGTCGCGGCGGTTCCGGCCGAGCCGATCGAGCAGGCGCTACCGGAAGACCTCGACCTGCCGCTCGCTGCCTTCGACCCGGACGCCATCCCGGTGCCGGTCGAGCCGCCGCGGCCGCTGTTCCACATCGATGCCGCGTCGGGCGAGAGCGCCGACGCGGTGCTGCTCACCCGTCAGATCCGCGCCGGTTTCGCTGCGCCGCCCGAGCCCGAACCTGAGCCGCCGGTCGAGGAAAGCTCGACGCGCGCATTGCTGGTCCGGCTCGAGCGGGGGCTCGCGCGGCGGGAGCGGGGCGAGGGCGCCCCCCAGCTCGCGCGCGGCAGTGCCGGGGACGAGACGCTGCAGGCGACGCTCGCCTCCCTGCGACGCTGGGCCACCAGCGCCTGAGGATCAGCGTTCCTCCACCGTCAGCACTTCGATTTCGGCGCAAAGCCGCTCGCCATCTACCTTGCTCGACAGCAATTCGAGGTCGGCGACCAGGTGCCCACGCAGCGGCAGTTCCGCCTCGGGCAACGCCTGAAGCCACGCCTCTAGTTCCGCTGTCGCCCTCCCGGCCAGCCGGACCCGGTGGCGCGCGCCGTTGAAGGTGGCGCTCGCCCAGGGCGTGCTTTCGATGCCCCCGATCGTGATTCCGTGGCCGCCTGCCTGGCCGGCCAGCAGCAGCCGGCGTTCCAGCAAGGTCGTCACGTCCGGCCCGCGGCTCATGCGCGGCCCTCCTGCTCGGCAATATAGGTTTCGATCCGCGCCACCGTGTCGGGCCGCGGTTCGCGTCCGTTGCGCAGGTCGCCGACCAGTCGCGGGTCGTGCACCGCGTTCCGCCCGAACAGCGTTGGCGGCATGCCGCTCGCGTGCAGGAACCGGTCGATCTTCTGCAGAATTGTCACCTGACAATCTCCTGATTCGCGTCTTTCTGTTCCGGTTCTGTTCTCGCAAATCCAACTTGTCTAGGAAGATTCCTACGGCTAGGGAGAGGCGTGGAACCGGAGCAGCAACGCGCGGTGCTCGCCGCCCTGGCGGCAGAGCGGGGCGAGAGCCTGGCCGCGCTGTCGCGACTGCTCGGACGCAACGCCGCCTATCTTCAGCAATATCTGGAGCGCGGCAGCCCGCGCATGTTGCGCGAGGCGGACCGCGAGAAGCTGGCCCGCTACTTCGGCGTTCCGGAAGCGCGGCTGGGAGGTCCGGCGGTGCCGCACACGGTCGCGATCCCGCGCCTGGACCTTGCGGCGTCCGCCGGACACGGCGCCCTGGTGGAACTGGAATCCGCCGCACCCTGGCGCGTGGATAGTGAGTTCGTCCGCCGGCTCGGCGCGCGGCCGGAGGCGCTGTCGATGATCGCCGTACGGGGCGACTCGATGGCGCCCACGCTGGAGGACGGCGACTCGATCCTGGTCGACACCGGCTCGCGCGATGGTGGGGAGGGCGTCCAGGTCGTTCGCCACGAAGGCGTCCTGCTGGTGAAGCGCCTGCGGAAAACCACGGACGGCACTGCTCTCGTCAGCGACAATCCCGCATACCCGCCGATCCCGGTGCGCCCGGGCGACCGGCTGGAGATCGTGGGCCGTGTCGTCTGGCTGGCCCGGCGCCTGCGCTGACCGTCAGCGGCGGTCGACCAGCCACACCGCCAGCGCGATCGCGACGCCCGCCGCCGCGCCGACCAGAAAGCCGATCGTCGGCTGGTGGAAGCCGACGGCGCCGAGGATCGTGCCGCCGAGCACGCCGGTCGCGATGGCGAAGCCGCCGGCAGCGGTGTTGCGGGAGGGGCGCGGGTCCATGCCCTGCCTCTGCCATGTCGATGCCGCGCGCGCCAGTCATGCGACACCACCCTAGCGGACCGCCCCGTGCGTGCGGCGCATCGCGGACCGTCGTGCCTAAACGATTGGCGGGCGCCGTGGAGTCGGTCTAGGGAAGCCACTATGTCGTGGCCCTCCCGCCGGCTCGTCCTGCTCGCTGCCGCCGGGTGCGTCGCCGCACTCGCGTCCGCAGGCGCGCGTGCGCAGCAGGCGCCCGCTACGGCGGTCCCCTCGGACGACCTGGGCTCGACCCTCGATCCAGCCTCGCCGCTGTCGCCGATGCCTGACATCGGCGTCGACTGGCCCGATCTGTCGCCGGACCCCGCAGAGGCGACCGCTGCGACGGACCAGACGGCCGACCTGGCAACGGTGGAGCGCCGCTACGGCTATCGTGTCCTTGGTATCGAGGGGATCGGCGGCGACTTGTTCCGCGAACGCTTCGACGAACTGTCGACGTTGCGGGCGAACGAGGCGCATGCCGCCAACGTGGCCCAGATCGATCGGCGTGCACGCGAGGATGCGGCGCTGCTCAACGACCTGCTGCGCAACGAAGGTTATTTCGACGCGCGGGTGACGACGACGACGGCAGCGGAGGAGGGCAAGCTGCTCGTCACGCTGCAGGTCGAGCCCGGGCCGCTGTATCGCTTCCAGCAGGTGACGCTGCCGGGCGCCGAGGAGGCAGGCGCCAAGGCCCCGGCGCTCGCGACCGCGCTGGGTGTGAAGCCGCAGGACCCGGTCAACGGCGACGCGATCGAGGCGGGCGAGAAGCGGTTGCGCAGCGCCGTCGGGCGGGAGGGGTTTCCCTTCGCGCGGGTGCGGCCGCCGGTGGTGGTCGTGGATCATGCGACGCGCACCGCCACGCTGGAGATGCCGGTCACTCCCGGCGGGGAGCGGCGCTTCGGCCGCATCAGCACGCCCGACGCGCGCGTGTTCGACGGCGAGCATGTGCAGGAGATCGCCCGCTTTGCTCCCGGCGATCCGTACGACGCGGCGGAGGTGGACGATCTTCGCCGCGCGATCATCCAGACCGGTCTGGTGTCTTCGGTCCGCGTGCGGGAAGTGGAGGGGCTTTCGCCAGGCTCCGTCGACCTCAACGTCTTGCTCGAGCCGGCGCCGCCGCGAACCATCGCCGGCGAACTCGGCTATGGCACGGGGGAGGGCGCGCGCGCAGAAGCGAGCTGGACTCATCGCAACCTGTTCCCGCCAGAGGGGGCGCTGACGGTACGGGGCGTGCTCGGCACCCGCGAGCAGCTGGTTGCGCTCACATTCCGCCGCAACAACTTCCATGCGCGCGATCGGGTCCTCACGGGTCAGATCTCCGCCTCGCACGTGGAGCGCGACGCGTATGAGGCAGATACCTTTTCCGTCTCGGGCGCGCTGGAGCGGCAGACGAACATCTTCTTCCAGAAGACCTGGACGTGGTCGCTCGGTGCCGAGTTGGTCGCCACCGACGAACGCGACGTGATCGTCTCCACCGGCGAGCCGCGGCGGCAGACCTATTTCATCGCGGCTGCGCCAACCTCGATCAACTATGATGGGTCGGACGACCTGCTCAATCCGACCCGCGGCTTCCGATTGGGAGCGCGGGTGAGCCCGGAACTGTCGCTGTCGGGCAAGGCGTTCGGCTATACCCGCGCGCAGATCGACGCCAGCGCCTACCAGCCCGTTCGCGACGGGGTGGTGGTGGCGGGGCGCGTGCGGCTGGGCTCGATCCTGGGTGCGCCGCGCGACGCGGTGGCGCCGTCCCGCCGCTTCTACGCGGGTGGCGGCGCATCGGTGCGCGGCTATGGCTACCAGGACATCGGCCCGCGCGACCCGAACAACGATCCCATCGGCGGGCGCAGCCTCGCGGAATTTTCTTTGGAGGCACGCGTGCGCGCCTTCGGCAACTTCGGCGTGGTGCCGTTCCTCGACGGCGGCAACATCTACACCTCGACGCTGCCGGACTTTTCCGGCTTCCGCTACGGCGCGGGCTTGGGCGTCCGTTATTATTCCAGCTTCGGGCCGATCCGCATCGACGTGGGGACGCCGCTCAACCCGCAAAAGGGCGACGCGCGCGTCGCCGTCTACGTCTCTTTGGGGCAGGCATTTTGAGCGACGAGGAAACGCCCGAAGCGCCGGCCGTCGCCGTGCGTCGGCGCGGACGCTGGGCGCGGCGGATCGCGGGCGCGCTGCTGCTGGTGCTGGGCGCGATCGCGGCGCTCCTGCTGCTGCTCGACACCGGGCCTGGCCACCGGCTGATCGCCAACCGCGTCGCGGCGCTCCAGCCCAAGGACGGCATGCGCTATCGGATCGGCCGCATCGAAGGCTCGATCTACGGCCGGGCGCGGCTGATCGACGTGCGCGTCTACGATCCCAAGGGGCTGGTCTTCCGCGCACCCGTCGCCAACCTCGACTGGAGCCCTTTCGCCTGGTTTTCGAACCGGCTCGACATCACCCGCCTGGTGGTCCCGCGCGGCATCCTCGCGAAACTGCCGCAGCCGCGCCCGACGGGTCGCAAGGGTCCGATCCTGCCCGGGTTCGACATCCGTATCGGCGCCCTCCGCATCGATCGGCTTGAGGTGGGCCCTGCGGTCACAGGCGTGGCGCGCGTTGGCAAACTACAGGGTCGCGCTGACATCCGCTCCGGCCGCGCGCTGGTCGATCTCGCGGCGCGCATCGACGGCAGCGATCTGTTGCGCGTCCATCTGGATGCGGAGCCCGATCGCGATCGGTTCGAGGTCGCCACCCGCGCGATCGGCCGCGCCGACGGCGTGCTGGCCCGGCTCACGGGCATCCGGCGCCCGCTGACCCTGCGCATCGACGGCGACGGCACCTGGACCCGCTGGCAAGGCAGTGCGCTCGGGATCGCCGGCGACACGCGGGTCATCGACCTCACCCTCGGGAATCGTGCGGGCGCCTATACGCTCGGCGGCACGCTCGCCCCGGCATCGCTGCTCAACGGCAAGCTCCAACGGCTGTCCGCACCGCGCGTCCTCGTCAACGGCGCTGCGACGCTGGCCAATCGCCGGCTGGAGGGGCGGCTGGGGCTGCGCTCCCGTGCGCTTGCGCTGGAGGCGGAGGGCGGCCTCGACCTCGCACGCCGCGCCTATCGCGACCTGCGCCTTCACGCGCGGCTGCTTCAGCCGGCGGCGCTGTTCCCCAACATGTCGGGCCGCAACATCGAACTGCGCGCGATCCTGGAGGGGGAGTTCGCCACCGCCACGTTCGACTATCTACTCACGGCCGATCGCCTGGCGTTCGACGACACCGGCTTCGAGGGTGCTCGTGCCAGCGGCAAAGGGCGGCTTTCGGCAGCGCCCGTGACGGTGCCGATCCGGGTGACGGCCCAGCGCGTGACCGGCGTCGGAGACGTGGCGGGCGGCATCCTGCGCAACCTGTCGGTCGACGGCGCGCTGAAGGTGACCGCGCGCACGCTGACGGGCACGAACCTCCGGCTGCGCTCGGACAA
This sequence comes from Microbacterium terregens, assembly GCF_027922045.1. Next base: position 32,936 of record NZ_BSEX01000023.1, on the reverse strand, counting down.
GCTCAACGGCACGATCATGCTGGTGCTCGATCTGCGGAACGGCCGCTATGAAGTCGGGCTCACCGGCGGGCTCCGGCGCTATCTGATCCCGGGTCTCGGCATCGTCGACGTCCAGTCGCGGCTGACGGTGGTGCCGGGCCCGAACGGGCGGGGGACGCGGATCGTCGGGCGGGGTGCCGCGCAGATGGTGCGGCTGGACAATGGATTCTTCCGCTCGCTCACCGAAGGCCTGCCCCGAATCACCACCGGGCTCGAGCGGGGCGCCGATGGCGTGCTCTACTTCCGTAACCTCGTGCTGACCTCGCCGGGGCTGACGCTCAGCGGCAACGGCTTGCGGCGGCGTGACGGCACCTTCCGCTTCGTGGGCCAGGGCCGCCAAGGGACCTATGGCCCGGTGTCGCTCGTGCTCGACGGGCGTATCGAGAAGCCGACGCTCGACCTGCGCTTCCAGCGGCCGAACGACACGCTCGGGCTCCGCGACGTGACCGCACACCTCGATCCGACCGCGGAGGGCTTTGCCTTCACCGCTGAGGGCGGCTCTCGTCTCGGCCCGTTCACGGGCGCCGGGCGCATCCTGCTCCCGCGCGGCCAGGACGCGAGCATCGCGGTCGATCGCCTGGACGTGAGCGGCACCCGCGCGAGCGGCGCGATCGCGATCGTCGAGGGCGGGTTCGACGGTCGGCTGGCATTCGGGGGCGGCGGCCTCTCGGGCGAAATCCGCTTCGTGCCCCAGGGTGGCATCCAGCGCATCGACATCGCCGCCGATGCTCGCAACGCGCTGTTGGGCGGGCAGGGACGGGTGCGCACCGGCCGGCTGGAGGCAAGCCTGCTGCTCGATCCGGATGGAACCACGATCGATGCCACCCTGACGGCGCAAGGGCTGCGCCGGGGCGCGCTCTCCATCGCGCGGCTTGCCGCCAACGCCAAGCTGCGGGGCGGCGAGGGCGAGGTGCGAGCGTCCATTGCCGGTTCTCAGGGGCGCGCCTTCGCGATCCAGTCGGTCACCCAGGTCACCGCCGACGAATATCGCGTGCAGGCCCAGGGCAGCCTCGACGGCCGCACGCTCCGGCTCGAGACGCCGGCGGTGATCCGGCGCGAGGCGGACGGCGGCTGGCGGATCGCGCCGACCCGCTTCACCTTTGCCGGCGGGGAGGCGCAGGCGTCCGGCCGCTTCGGCGGCGGCGCCACGGAAGTCGCGCTGCAGCTCACCCGCATGCCGCTGTCGGTGCTGGACATCGGCTATCCCGGGCTGGGCCTCAGCGGCAACGCCTCGGGCAAGCTCGATTATGCCCTGCGCGACGGCGTGCCGAGCGGGCGGGTCAACATGACGGTACGCGGCCTGTCGCGCGCCAGCCTGGTGCTCGCGTCGCGGCCGATCGACGTCGGCCTGGCCGCGGTGCTCGACTCCAACAAGATCGGCGCGCGTGCGCTGCTGGCCAGCGGCGGCAAGATCATCGGCCGTGCCCAGGCCCGGCTCGCGCCGCTGGGGAGCGGCGGCACGCTGGCCAGCCGCATCGCCAATGCGCCGCTCGCCGCGCAGCTCCGCTACGACGGCCCCGCCGATACGCTGTGGCGGGCTACGGGGATCGAGCTGTTCGACCTTTCCGGGCCCCTCGCGATCGGCGCCGATGTCAGCGGCCGGCTGGCCGATCCGCAGATCCGCGGATCGCTCCGGGCCACCAACGCCCGGATCGAGAGCGGTGCCACGGGCACGGTCCTGACCCAGGTGAACGCGCAAGGCCGCTTCGGCGGATCGCGGCTGGTGATCGACCGCTTCTCCGCCAGCGACGGCCGCTCGGGGCAGGTGAGCGGCACCGGCACGTTCGATCTCGCGGCCGTGCGCGGCTTCGGCATCGACCTGGCGCTGGAGGCGCAGCGCGCCCGGCTGATCAATACGGACACGCTGGCCGCCACCGTCACCGGCCCGATCACCATCCGGTCGGACGGATCCGGCGGCACGATCGGCGGCGAAGTGCGCCTGAACGAGGGCCGCTATCAGCTCGGCAAGGCATCGGCGAGCGCACCCCTGCCGCGCATCGCCATCCGCGAGATCAACCTGCCCGGCGGCGACGAGCAGGACGAGGTTCCCCGCCGCCCGTGGCGGTTGAACCTGCAGGCGCGCGCCACCAAGGGGCTGATGGTATCCGGCCTCGGCCTCACCAGCGAGTGGTCCGCCGATCTTACCATCCGCGGCGAGCCCACCAACCCATCGATCCGCGGTCGTGCCGAACTCGTCCAGGGCGATGTCGAGTTCGCGGGCCGCGAGTTCGAGCTGGAGCGCGGCAACATTCGCTTTGATGGATCGGTGCCCGCCAACCCCGCGCTCGACATCTCGGCCGATGCGGACGCCGAGGGATTGAACGCCAACATCCGTGTGACCGGCACGGCGCTCAAGCCGGAGATCGACTTCACCAGCACGCCCGCGCTGCCGCAGGACGAACTGCTGTCACGGCTGCTGTTCGGCACCTCGATCACCAACCTCTCGGCGCCGGAGGCGCTTCAGCTCGCAGCCGCGGTGGCAGCGCTGCAGGATGGGGACACCGGGCTCAACCCGATCAATGCGGTGCGCCGTGCGACCGGGCTCGATCGCCTGCGCATCCTGCCGGCCGACCCGCAGACCGGGCAGGGCACGTCGGTCGCTGCGGGCAAGTATCTGACGCGGCGCTTCTATGCGGAGATCGTCACCGACGGGCAGGGCTACTCGGCGACCAACGTGGAGTTCCGCGTCACCCGCTGGCTCTCGCTGCTCTCCTCCATTTCCACCATCGGCCGCCAGAGCGCTAACCTTCGCGTTTCGCGAGATTATTGATCGGCACCTCCGGCCCGGTCGGGCGTTGAGCACAGCGGAAAACTGGTGCTGGGGGACCCGCGTTCGCATGACAACGCCGCAAATCCTGTCCGTCTGTGTGCTGACGGGCATGATGCTGCTCTTCATCTGGGGGAAGTTCCGCTACGATGTGACGGCGGTCATCGCCCTGCTCGCGGCGATCGGCTTGGGCCTGGTGAAGCCGGAGGATGCCTTCAGCGGCTTCTCCGACGACATCGTCGTGATCGTCGCCTCCGCGCTGGTCATCAGCGGCGCCGTCCAGCGCTCCGGGGTGATCGAACGGATGCTCCGGGTGGTGCAGAAATATGTGACCCGGCTGCCCTCGCAGCTCATGGTGCTATGCGCCTCGGTGGGGTTCGCCTCCGCGCTGGTGAAGAACATCGGTGCGCTCGCCATGTTGATGCCCGCCGCCTTTCAGATGGCGAAGCGTTCGAAGAGCTCGCCTTCCGCGCTGCTGATGCCGATGTCGTTCGCGTCGCTGCTGGGCGGCCTCATGACCCTCGTCGGCACCTCGCCGAACATCATCGTCAGCCGCGTGCGAGAGGACATGACGGGCACGCCGTTCCGCATGTTCGACTATCTGCCGGTGGGTCTGGGCCTGACCGTCATGGGGCTGCTGTTCCTCCGCTTCGGCTACCGCCTGTTGCCGGGCGACCGTCGCGCCGCGCCGACCATGGGCGAGGCGCTGGACATCCAGGACTATGTGACCGAGGCCCGCGTCGCGGAGCGATCCGAGGCGGTGGGGGAGACCATCGCCGCCTTTGTCGCCCGCCACGGCCATGACGTCACCGTCACGCAGGTGCTGCGCGCCGGCATCCGCACGACGCCCTGGCGTGAGCTCGAGCTCCGCGCCGGCGACGTGCTGATCCTCGGCGGCGCCCCCGACACGCTCGAACAGGTCATCGCCGGCGACGGGCTCGAGCTGGAGGGGCACGACCGCGCCCAGCCGCAGGGCAGCGAGCACGACGAGGTCGGCGTGATCGAAGCCGTGCTCGGCGCCGACTCGGTGCTCGTCGGCCAGACTGCGGGACGCATGCTGCTCCAGGCGCGCTATGGGGTGAACCTGATTGCGATCTCCCGCCGGGGCGAGCGACTGACGCGGCGCCTTGCGAACACGGTGCTCTGCCCCGGGGACGTGGTGGTGTTGCAAGGGCCGCTCGGACTGCTGCCGGAGCGGCTTCGCATGCTCGGCTGCCTGCCGCTTGCCGAACGCTCGCTGCGGCTGGGCAACGCGCGCAAGGGGCTGCTGCCGCTGGCCGTGCTGGGCGTGGCCATGGCCGCGACGGCGAGCGGGCTCGTCCCGGTGGCGGTCGCCTTCTTCGCGGCTGCCGCCGTCGTGATCCTCACCGGATCGTTGCCGGTGCGGGACGCCTATAGCCATATCGAATGGCCGATCCTGGTGATGCTGGGCGCGCTGATCCCGGTCAGCGACACGCTGCGCACCACGGGCATGAGCGACATCATCGGCGTCTGGCTCGCGCAGACGGCGGCGTCGCTTCCTGTCTGGGGTGCGGTGGGCCTGATCCTGGTCGCCGCGATGGCGGTGACGCCGTTCCTCAACAACGCGGCCACGGTGCTGGTGATGGCGCCGATCGCCGCCACGTTCGCAGGCGATCTGGGGTACCGGCCGGAGGCGTTCCTGATGGCGACGGCCGTGGGTGCGGGCTGCGACTTCCTCACCCCGATCGGGCACCAGTGCAACACGCTGGTGATGGGCCCCGGCGGCTACCGCTTCGGCGACTACGCGCGGCTGGGGGCACCGCTGTCGGTGCTCGTCCTGCTGCTCGGGACGCCCTTGATCCTGTGGGTATGGCCGGTGCACTGATCCGGCCTGGGAGGGTGCATCGGGTCGCGGCGCTATGGGCCGGGCGCTGTTGGAAACGGCAGGACCCCGGAATAGAGGCTGCCTGACGAAGTCGCTAGCCGCGCATCCGCCGTGCGATCAGGATCGCGACCAGCCCTGCGACGGCGGTGACGGTGCCGGTGAGCACCCAGTCATATTGGTCGATCATGAAGCTGGAGGCCGGCCAGCGGATGATGCCCACCCCCTGGCCGATCCAGAACAGCCCGACGATCGCCGCGACCGCGCCGGCGATCATCAGCAATCGTCGGGATACGCGCATCAGCGCTGGCCGATCTCGACATAGTCGCGCTGCGTCGGGCCCGTGTAGAGCTGACGCGGACGACCGATCTTCTGCGCGGGGTCCGAGATCATCTCGTTCCACTGCGCGACCCAGCCGACGGTGCGGGCAAGGGCGAACAGCACGGTGAACATCTCGGTCGGGAAGCCGATCGCCGACAGGATCACGCCCGAATAGAAGTCCACGTTCGGGTAGAGCTTCTTGTCGATGAAATACGGGTCCTTGAGCGCGATCTGCTCGAGCTCGCGGGCGGTATCCAGCACCGGATCGTTGATGCCCAGCTTGTCCAGCACCTCGGTCGCGGCCTTCGACAGCACCTTCGCGCGCGGGTCGAAGTTCTTGTAGACGCGGTGGCCAAAGCCCATCAGGCGGAACGGATCGTCCTTGTTCTTCGCACGCGCGATGTACTCGGGGATGCGATCCGGGGTGCCGATCTCGCGCAGCATGTTGAGCGCCGCCTCGTTGGCGCCGCCATGTGCCGGGCCCCACAGGCAGGCGATGCCCGCCGCGATGCACGCGAACGGGTTGGCGCCCGACGAACCGGCAAGACGCACGGTCGAGGTCGACGCGTTCTGCTCATGGTCGGCGTGGAGGATGAAGATCTTGTCCATCGCCGATTCGATGACCGGATCGACCTCATATTCCTCGGCCGGCACGCCGAAGGTCATGCGCAGGAAGTTGCCCGTGTAGGACAGCTTGTTGTCCGGGTAGAGGAACGGCTGGCCCACCGAGTACTTGTACGCCATCGCCGCGATCGTCGGCATCTTGGCGATCAGGCGGTGGCTGGCGATCTGCCGCTGCACCGGGTCCGTGATGTCGGTCGAGTCGTGGTAGAAGGCGGAAAGCGCGCCGACGACGCCGCACAGGATCGCCATCGGGTGCGCGTCGCGACGGAAGCCGCGATAGAAGTTCGCCAGCTGCTCATGCACCATGGTGTGGCGCGTGATGGTGTTGGTGAACTTGTCGAGCTCGCCCTGGTTCGGCAGCTCGCCGTTCAGCAGCAGGTAGCTGACTTCCATGAAGCTCGACTTTTCGGCGAGCTGGTCGATCGGGTAGCCGCGGTGCAGCAGCACGCCCTGGTCACCGTCGATGTAGGTCAGGCCCGACTCGCAGCTTGCGGTCGAGGTGAAGCCGGGATCGTAGGTGAAGGCGCCGGTCTGCGCATAGAGCTTGCGGATGTCGATGACGTCCGGTCCGACCGTGCCCGAGAGCACCGGATAGTCACCGTCCTTGCCCGCTACCTGCAACTTGGCGGTCTCGCTCATCGGGTGTCGTCCTTTCGTTCAGTGGTTGGCCGGAACGGCCATCTGGTCGGCGATGCGGCCGAGGCTTTCCTCGCGTCCGAGCAGTTCGAGAACGTCGAAGATGCCCGGCGAGGTGCGGCGACCGGTCAGTGCGGCGCGAAGCGGCTGTGCGACGGCACCCAGCTTCACTCCGGCTGCGTCCGCCACGCTGCGTACCGCATGTTCTGTCGTCTCCGTATCCCACCGCTCGACCGCGTCAAGCGCCGTGTGCAGCTGCGAAAGCAGCGCGGGCGCGTCGCCGGCCAACAGGGGCGCCGCCGACTCCTCGATCGACAGCGGGCGGGTGGCGAACAGGAAGGCGGTGTTGTCCGCAAGCTCGTTCAGGTCGGCCGCGCGCGGCTTCAACGCCGGCATGGCGCGGCGCAGCAGATCCAGCCCGGCTGCCTCCGGGGCCTGGGGCAAGCGAGCCGCGACCAAATCGGCGAGTCGGGCGTCGTCCGCCTCGCGAATGTAGTGGCCGTTGACGTGCGCGAGCTTCTTGAGATCGAAGCGTGCAGGCGAGCGGCCGACGCCGGCGAGATCGAACACTTCCACCGCGCGATCGCGGCTGATGATCTCCTCGTCGCCATGGCCCCAGCCCAGGCGCAGCAGATAGTTGTTGAGTGCCTCGGGCAGGATGCCGAGCTCGTCGCGGTAGGCGTCGACACCCAACGCGCCGTGGCGCTTCGAAAGCTTGGCGCCGTCCGCCCCGTGGATCAGCGGGACGTGCGCATAGACCGGGTCCGGCCAGCCGCCCTCGACCGAGTCCATGGCGCGGATCAGGGCCAGCTGGCGGAAGGCGTTGTTGAGATGGTCGTCGCCGCGGATCACGTGGGTGACGCCCATGTCATGATCGTCGACCACCACCGCCAGCATATAAGTGGGGGTGCCGTCCGACCGCAGCAGCACGAAGTCGTCGAGCTCGGCATTGGCGACGGTGACGTCGCCCTGCACCCGATCCGAGATGGTGACGGCGCCGTCCTTCGGCGCCTTCAGCCGCACCACATAGGGCGCGCCTTCCGGAGCGGTGGCGGGATCGCAGTCGCGCCAGCGGCCATCGTAGCGGATCGGCTTGCCCTCGGCCCGCTGCTGCTCGCGCAGCGCGGTCAGTTCCTCGGCGGTGGCATAGCATTTGTAGGCATGGCCGGCGGCGAGCAGCTGGTGCGCGACTTCGGCGTGGCGATCGGCACGGGAGAACTGAAATACCGCGTCGCCGTCCCAGTCCAGGCCGAGCCAGCGCATGCCGTCCAGGATCGCCTCGATCGCCGGCTCGGTCGAACGGGCGCGATCGGTATCCTCGATGCGGAGCAGGAACTTGCCGCCATGGTGGCGGGCATACAGCCAGTTGAACAATGCGGTGCGCGCGCCGCCGATATGCAGGAACCCCGTGGGGGAAGGGGCGAAGCGCGTGACGACTGCGCCTTCAGGCGAGGTTCCGGTATCCATACTTGCGCGCAATTGCGCCTGCTCCCAAGCTCGAACAATCATGGCCACATCAGCCGCGCCCGCCCCTAGCACGGCCCCTCCGAGGCTTCAAATCAACCGGCGGGTGTATTTTTTGCATGTGGTCGAGCGGTGGCTTGAAGCCGAGCGGGACCAGTTGCCGCTGTGGATCCCCGTGGCACTCGGCACGGGCATCGCCGCCTGGTTCGTGCTGCCCAACGTTTCCTCGTGGATGGCGTTCCTGCTCGGCGCGCTTGGAGTCGGGGCAGCGGGCATCGTCTTTCCGCCGGCCGGGCGGCTCGGCCGGATGGTCGCGGGTGCCGGGCTGCTCGCCGCGCTCGGCTGCGCGCTGGTGTGGTGGCGTGCCGAGCGCGTTGCGGCGCCGGTGCTGGCGCGGCCCGGTGTCTTCGCCTTCACCGCGCGGGTGGAGCGGGTGGAGCCCCTGCCTGCGCGCGAGCTGGTGCGGCTGCGGCTCGCGCCGGTCGACATGCCCACGCTGCCGCCGATCGTGCGGGTCAACGTGCCGCAGGAAGCACTTCCTGTCGGTGCGGGGCCCGGTGCCGTCCTGCGGCTGCGCGCGCGACTCGTGCCCCCGCCGCCGCCTGCCGTACCCGGCGCCTATGACTTCACCCGCGTGGCGTGGTTCGACCGCGTTGGGGCGACGGGCCGTGGCTTCGCGCCGATCGAGGTGGTGACGCCGGCGGTCACCCCCGGCGCTGGGCTGCGCAACCGCCTGACCGCCCACATCCAGCAGCAGGTGCCCGGCAGCGAGGGCGGAGTCGCGGCCGCGCTGGTGACCGGAGACCGGGGGGCCATCGGCGAGGACGCGGACGAGGCGATGCGCCGCGCGGGCCTCGCCCACCTTCTGTCGATCAGCGGCCTGCACGTCACGGCTGTGGTGGGCGCGACCATGTTGCTGTTGCTCCGCTTGCTGGCGCTGGTGCCGGCGCTCGCGCTGCGAGTGCGCCTGCCGCTGGTGGCGGCCTCGGGCGCGGCGCTGGCGGCGATCGGCTATACCTGGCTGTCGGGGGCCGAAGTGCCGACCATCCGGTCCTGCGTCGCAGCCCTGCTGGTGCTGGCGGCGCTGGCGATGGGGCGGGAGGCGATCACCTTGCGGCTGGTCGCGACCGGGGCCTTTCTGGTGCTGTTGCTGCTTCCGGAGTCGCTCGCCGGTCCCAGCTTCCAACTGAGCTTCGCCGCCGTCACCGCGATCGTCGCGCTCCACGAACACCCGCGAGTCCGCCGGTGGTTCCAGGCGCGCGACGAGAGCCTGCCGCGACGGCTACTGCGCGGGCTCGGCTCGCTGCTGCTGACCGGCATCGCGGTGGAGGCGGTGCTGATGCCGATCGGCCTGTTCCACTTCCACAAGGCCGGGCTTTACGGGGCGCTCGCCAACATCGTCGCGATTCCGCTCACCACCTTTGTCGTCATGCCGGCGGAGGCGCTGGCACTGCTGCTCGATCTCCTCGGCCTCGGCGCGCCGGCCTGGTGGGTGGTCGAGCGCGCCCTGTCGCTGCTGCTCTGGATCGCCCGCACGGTCGCAGCCGCCCCGGGCTCCGTCGCGGCGCTGCCGTCGATGCCGGGCGGAGCGTTCGGGCTGATGGTCGCAGGCGGGCTGTGGCTGGCGCTATGGCGCACGCGCACCCGGCTGCTGGGGCTGGCACCGTTTGCGGCCGGGGCACTGTGGGCGCTCGAGACGCCCGCGCCGGACCTGCTCGTCACCAGCGACGGCCGGCACCTCGCCATCCGCACGCCCGAGGGAGGCATGGCGATCCTCCGCGACCGAGCAGGCGACTACGTGCGGGGCACCTTGGGGGAGGGGGGCGGTGTAGAAGGCGAACTGCCCCCGCTCGCCGAGCAGCCTAACGCCCGCTGCACCGCCGACGTCTGCGTCGTCGATGTTGCCGCCCCCGACCGCCTCTGGCGCGTCGTCGCAACGCGCAGCGGCTACCTGCTTCCGGTGCGCGAACTGATCGCCGCATGCCGCGACGCCGACATCGTCGTCAGCGAACGCCGCCTCCCGCGCGGCTGCACGCCCCGCTGGCTTAGGCTCGACCGACCGGTGCTCGCCCAAACGGGCGGAGTCGCCATCCGCTTCGATCCACCCGAGGCGCGCCGCGTCCGCGCCCCTGGGGATCAGCACCCGTGGATCACCCCGTCGACAACGGCGCCCGTGGCAGACCGCTGGCCGCGGCGCAGAAGGAGCGGCTGGCACCGCCCGCATTCCTGACGCCGCACCGCGCCAGCTATCCACCTCCGCCCTCGTCATTCTGACAAAGGCCGGGGTTGCTAGCCTCTCCCACGGCACCTGCCACGCATGCTCCTGCGGAGGCAGAAGCCCAGGTTGGGGTGCTGCACGTCGTTGTCCTGCTTGGAACCGAGCCGCCGCCTACGCAGGGACTCGGCGTATCCGACCTCTGCTCCGATGGCGAGGGTCCCGCCTCCGCCGGGCAGGATGATGTGCGCCGGGCGACCTCCCTCGCGGAGCGAACTCCCACGAGCCGCACGCTATGCCCCTTTGGAGAGCCATCACCCTGCGCCCACACGCGCAATGAAGAGCGACATGAGCCGGGTCGCGGCGCGTCAATGGCCGCAACCCGGCTATAGGAGGATCCCAGCGTCCGCCTCAGTAGCGGCGCAGCAGTCCTGCAAGCTTCCCCTGCACCCGCACCTGATCCGGGCGATAGCGCTGCGGATCATAGCTGCGGTTCGCCGGGTCGAGGCGAATCATCGCGCCCTCGCGGCGGAAATACTTCAGTGTCGCCTCGTTCTCATCGATCAGCGCGACCACGATCTCGCCGTCGCGCGCCGCATCGGTGCGGCGGACCAACGCATAGTCGCCGTCGAGAATGCCGGCCTCGACCATCGAGTCGCCCGCGACCTCCAGCGCATAATGCTCGCCCGAGCCCAGCAGCGCGGCCGGCACCGGCAGCATCTGCTGGCCTTCCATCGCCTCGATCGGGACGCCGGCAGCGATGCGGCCGTGCAGCGGGATCTCGATGACGTCGTTGGCGGGAGCGGGCGGCGCGACCGGCGCGCTTCGGGCGGGCGCCGTCTTGACCGGCGCCTTCTTGGCCGTTTCCGGCCGGTCCGGCATCCGCAGCACTTCAAGCGCGCGGGCGCGGTTCGGCAGGCGACGGATGAACTGGCGTTCCTCCAGCGCGCTGATCAGGCGATGCACGCCCGACTTCGACTTGAGGTCGAGCGCTTCCTTCATCTCCTCGAACGAGGGGGACACGCCGGTTTCCTTCAACCGGTCGTCGATGAAGCAGATCAGCTCGTGCTGCTTGCGCGTGAGCATGCGGTCCTCCGTCGGAACAGATATGGAACCTTTAGGAAACGGAGCCGCCCCCTGTCAACCGATATCCAGGATTTCCACCGAGTCGCCTGCGTTTGCCGCGGCAGCATGGGGAGGACGCACGATCAGGCAGTCGGCTCGGGCGAGCGTGCGCAGCATGGAACTGTCCTGCGCGGGGGCGGGAAAAGCCACCCCGTCGCGCAGCTCCGCGCGCAGGTGATCGGCCCTCCGGTCGTTCGCGGCCAGCGGCGCGCCGAGCGGCACCACCCGCCGCCGCGGCAGCGGATCGGCCGCGCCCGCGAGCGTGCGCACCAGCGGCAGCAGGAACAGCGTTGCTGTCACGAATGCGGACACCGGGTTGCCCGGCAACCCCAGCACGACGGCGTCGCCGAGCCTGCCCGCCATCATCGGCTTTCCCGGCCGCATCGCGATGCGCCAGAAGTCGATCCGCGCGCCTGCCGCCTCCAGCGCCGGCCGCACCAGATCATGGTCGCCGACCGAGGCGCCCCCCGTCGTCACCAGCACATCGGCATCCACCCCGGCGAAGGCGGCGGTGAGTGCGGAGAGGTCGTCCGGCAGGATTCCCAGGTCGATCCGTTCGACGGGCAGCCGCCCGAGCAGGCCCGCCAGCAGCACGCCGTTGGACTCCGGAAGCCCGGCGTCGGGGGGGGAACCCGGCGCCACGAGTTCGTCCCCCGTGGCCGCGATCGCCACCCGCACCCGGCGCCGGACGGGAACCATGCCGTGCCCGCCCACCGCCAGCAGCGCTGCCGCAGCCGGCGTGATCGCCGCACCGGCCGACAGCAGCCGCTCGCCCGCGGTGAAATCCAGCCCGGCCGCACGCACGCTGCTGCCGCGCCGCGGCGGCCCTTCGCCCGCCAGCATCAGACGGCTGCTCTCGCGCGCTGCCTCTTCCTGCACCAGTACCGTGTCGGCGCCCTCGGGCAATGCGGCCCCCGTGAAGATGCGCGCCGCCTGGCCTGCTCCTACCAGGCCGCCGAACGGACGCCCGGCCCCGGATTCCCCGATGACCTCCCACGGTCCCGGCAGGTCGGCGAAGCGGATCGCATAGCCGTCCATCGACGACAGTGCGCGTTCGGGCTGGGTGCGCAGCGCCGGCAGATCGTCGGCTGCCCAGCGGCCGATGGCGTCGCGGATCGGCACCGTCTCGACGGCGACCGGCGCGGCCAGGCCCAATACCCGCGCCTGCGCCTCGTCGAGCGGCAGCAGGCTCACGCCTGCCAGTCTCCGGACTTGCCGCCCGACTTGGCGAGCAGGCGAACGCCGTCGATCACCATGCCGCGGTCGAGCGCCTTGGCCATGTCATAGACGGTGAGCAGCGCGACCGATACGGCGGTCAGCGCCTCCATCTCCACGCCGGTCTTGCCGTCCGTCGCGCAGGTCGCGGTCGCAACGATGCCGTCCGCGTCGATCGTCAGGTCCAGCACCACGCGGGTGAGCGGCAGGGGATGGCACAGCGGTACCAGGTCGCTGGTGCGCTTGGCCGCCATGATCCCGGCGACCCGCGCCACCGCAAGCACGTCGCCCTTCTTCACCAGCCCGTCGCGGATCGCCGCCAGCGCTTCGGCCGACATGGTGATGCGGCCGGTGGCGGTCGCCTGCCGCGCCGTCACCGCCTTGTCGCCCACATCCACCATGCGGGCATGGCCCTCGGCGTCGAGGTGGGTGAGGCCGGTCATCGGGTCAGGGCGCGGGTCGCCGCCTCGACATCGTCCTGCCGCATCAGCGCCTCGCCGATCAGGAAGCAGTGGATGCCGTGCTCCGCCATCGCGTCCAGGTCTGCGCGGCCCGTCAGCCCGCTTTCGGCCACGAAGGTGCAGCCCTCCGGCGCATGCGCAACCAGCTCATAGGTGCGATCGAAGTTCACGGTGAAGTCGCGCAGATCGCGGTTGTTGACCCCGATCAGCCGCGTCTTGAGCTTGAGCGCCCGCTCCAGCTCCGGATAGTCATGGACCTCCACCAGCACGTCCAGCCCGCGCTCCAGCGCCGCCGCCTCGATCTCCGCCATCTGCCGGTCTTCCAGCGCCGCGACGATCAGCAGGATCGCGTCCGCCCCCAGCGCGCGCGTTTCCGCCGCCTGCCAAGGATCGATGACGAAGTCCTTGCGCAGCACCGGCAGGTCGCAGGCCGCGCGCGCGGCGACGAGATACTCGTCGGAACCCTGGAAATACTCCTCGTCCGTCAGCACCGACAGGCAGGCCGCACCGCCCGCCTGATAGGCGCGCGCATGGGCCGGCGGGTCGAAGTCGGCACGGATCAGGCCCTTCGACGGGCTCGCCTTCTTGATCTCGGCGATGATCGCATGCCCCTGCTTGGCGTCGAGCGCGGCGCGAAAGCCCCGCGGCGGCGTCTGCATGCTTGCCCGCCGGTCAAGCTCCTGCACCCCTGCCATGCTCTTGCGGGCGGCGACCTCGGTCCGCTTGGTCTCGAGGATCTTCGAAAGCATCGTGCTCATGCGTAGGCAATCCATGCGTCCAGAAGGCGCCGGGCGGCACCGGAATCGATCGTGTTGGCGGCAAGCACCGCACCCTCGGCAAGGTCGCTCACCTTGTCCGCGATCACCAGGGCGGCCGCCGCGTTCAGCAGCACCGCGTCGCGATAGGCGCTTTCCTCGCCCGCCAGCAGCCGGCGCAACGCCAGCGCATTGTGCGCGGGGTCCCCGCCACGCAGCGCCTCGAGCGGGCTCGCCGGCAGGCCGGCGTCCGCGGGCGTGATGCGGTCGGGCAGGGCGACCGAACCGATGCGCACCACGCGGGTGGGGCCGGCGATCGAGATCTCGTCCAGCTCCTCCTCACCCGCGATCACGGCGGCGGCCGTCGCGCCCAGGCTTTCCAGCGCCTCGGCATAGAGCGGCGCATAGTCCGGCCGGGCGATGCCGATCAGCTGGCGCTCGACGTGCGCAGGGTTGGCGAGTGGACCCATCAGGTTGAAGACGGTGCGCCGGCCGATCTTCTGGCGCAGCGGCTGGATACGTCGCATCGCCGGATGGTGGTTGCCCGCGAACAGGAAGGCGATGCCGATGTCCGCCAGTGTCTGCTCGGCCATCGCCCCGGCGCGCATCATGTCCAGGCCGAGCGCTTCGAGCGTGTCCGCAGCTCCTGCCTTGCTGGATGCAGCCCGGTTGCCGTGCTTGGCCACCGGCACGCCGGTTGCCGCCACCACCAGGCTGACGGCGGTGGAGACGTTCAGGGTATGGTGCCCGTCGCCGCCGGTGCCGCAGACGTCGATCGCCCCGGGCGGCGCGTCGATCGGCACCATCCGCTGGCGCATGGCGCGCGCGGCCTCGGCGATTTCGATGCTGGTTTCGCCGCGCTCGGTGAGCCCGACCAGGAAGGCGATGATCGCCTCTTCCGACGCCTTTCCGTCGAGGATCGCGCCGAACGCTTCGGCCGCGCTCTCGTGCGATAGCGGCGTCTCCGTCGACGGCAGCAGGACGGTGGTCGTCATGCCGCGCGCTGCTTCGGCGAGATGCCGGTGCTCTTCAGCCAGTTCGCAAGCATCGCATGGCCATGTTCGGTGGCGATGCTCTCCGGGTGGAACTGGACGCCGTGGATCGGCAGGCTCACATGGCGCACGCCCATGACGCTGGCGTCACCGGCGGTGCAATTGACCACCAGCGACTCCGGCACCTCCGTCACGATCAGCGAGTGGTAGCGCGTGGCGGTGAAGGGGCTGGGGAGCCCTTCGAACAATCCGGTGCCGTCATGCTCGACCGGACAGGTCTTGCCGTGCATCAGCCCGCCGCGCACCACCTTGCCGCCGAAATGCTGGCCGATCGCCTGGTGGCCCAGGCACACTCCCAGCAGCGGCCGACCGGCCTCCGCACAGGCGGCGACGAGGTCGAGCGAGACACCCGCCTCGTTCGGCGTGCAGGGACCCGGCGAGATCAGGAAACCCGCGGCATTGCTCGCGAGCGCCTCTTGGGCGGTCAGCGCGTCGTTGCGCACGACCTTCACCGGCGCACCCAGCTCCATCAGGTAATGGACCAGGTTCCAGGTGAAGCTGTCGTAATTGTCGATGACAAGGATCATGGCTTTGCCATAGCGCCGCCGCAGTCTGGCGCAACGCTGCGCTGGACCCGATCGTTGGTCGGGCGTGTGTTTTGCGTTCAGGAGGTTGGCATGGTTCGTTGGATTCTCGTGGCGGCGCTGGCGGCATCCCCGGCCATGGCCCAGGAAGCCGAGAAGACCAGCAGCGCGCCCCCGCAGCGCACGCGCAGCGTCACCGTCTATGGCAAGGAGGAATGCCCCAAGCCCGAGACGGAAAATGAAGTGGTCGTCTGCGCCCGCAAGGACGAGAGCGAGCGCTTCCGCATCCCCAGCGAATTGCGCAACCCGCCGTCCCAGGAGGCCGCCGCGCAAAGCTGGGCGAATCGCGCCGAGACGATGATGGAGGTCAACCGCGTCGGCCTGCCCGACAGCTGCTCGCCAGTCGGCACCGGCGGCCAGACGGGCTGCAACCAGCAGCTGCTGCGGCAATGGTACCAGCAGCGCAAGGCGCAGCAGCAGGCGGAGCAGTTCCCCCGCGCCGGCGACTGATCAGAATCGCGAGGGGGACCGGAACCTGCATCGTACCCCGGCGAAGGCCGGGGTCCAGTTGCGGTGACTTGGCAGTCCTCGCTAACCGGCGGCCCGTGCCAGACTGAGCTGGCGTTTGCCGGCCCTCTCCCGATCCCCTGCTGTGCTCCCGCGAGGGGTTGCGAAAGCCAGCCGTCGCTGTCCTGCTAAACTCTGGATCTCCGCCTTCGCGCGCATACAAGATGGGGGGAGGGCCCCCGCTTTTCCGACGTCCTCTGCCGGAGCGGGCGGGGATTCCGCCCCCGCTATTGCCCGAAGCGGGGGCTGCTCGCCTGGGCGATCGCCTCGCGGGCGGCGGCCAGCAGCGCGCTCGCCTTGGCCTCGCACTCGCGCTGTTCATAGTCCGGGTTGCTGTCGGCGACGATGCCGGCGCCTGCCTGGACGTGCATGGTGCCGTCCTTCACCACCGCGGTCCGCAGCACGATGCACGAGTCCATCGATCCATCGGGCGAGAAATAGCCGACGCCGCCCGTATAGGCGCCGCGCGTCTCCCCCTCTAGCTCGGCGATCACCTGACAGGCGCGCACCTTGGGCGCGCCGCTGACGGTGCCCGCCGGAAAGCCTGCGAACAGCGCATCCAGCGCGTCGTGATCCGGCGAGAGCCGGCCGACCACGTTGGACACGATGTGCATCACATGGCTGTAGAACTCGATGCCGTAGCTGTCGGTCACCCGTACGCTACCCGCCTCCGCCACCCGGCCGACGTCGTTGCGGCCCAGGTCCAGCAGCATCAGATGCTCGGCGCGCTCCTTGGGATCGGCGAGCAGGCTCGCGCGATTCTCCGCGTCCTGGACCGCGGTCGCGCCCCGCGGACGGGTACCGGCGATCGGACGGATCGTGACTTCACCGTCGCGCACCCGCACCAGGATCTCCGGGCTCGATCCGATGAGGGAAAAGCCCGGCAGGTCGAGGTGGTAGAGGAAGGGCGACGGGTTGATCCGCCGGAGCGCGCGGTACAGCTCGAACGGCGGCAGGGTGAAGGGCGCCGTGAAACGCTGCGCCAGCACCACCTGAAAGATGTCGCCCGCGCTGATATATTCCTTCGCGCCTGCCACCATCTCCGCATAGCGGCCGGGTGCCAGGGCGGGGGTGAGCGCGATCTCGTGCGATTCCTGCCGGGCGGGCTCGGGAAGCGGCGTCCGGGCGAGCCGTGCCGCCACGTCCTCGATCCGCGCGGCGGCGGCTGCGATCGTCGCCTCCGCGTCGCCCGATCCGGGCCACACCGGCGCCACCAGGAACAGCGCGTCCGAAAGGCGATCGAACACCATCAGCAGCGTCGGCCGCACGAACACCATGTCCGGCAGGTCGAGCGGATTGGCCGGGGGCCGATCGAGCTTCTCGACCAGGCCGATCGTCTCATAGCCGAAATAGCCGACCAAGCAGGCGAGGGCGCGCGGCAGTGCCTCGGGCACGTCCATCCGGCACGAGGTGACGAGCGTGCGCAGCGCTTCCAGGGTCGGCTCCGCGCACGGCTCGAACGCATCGCGGTCGGAAAGCCAGTTGCGGTTGATCGTCGCCTCGGCGCCGGTCGCGCGGAACACCAGGTCCGGCGCGAGCCCGATCAGGCTGTGGCGTCCGCGCACCGATCCGCCCTCGACCGACTCGAGCAGGAAGTCGCCGCGGCCGGGCTCGATGAGCTTGAGCGCGGCGGCCACCGGCGTTTCGGTGTCCGCCACCAGCCGCTGCCACAGCAGTGCCGGCGTGCCCGCGGCAAGCGCTGCCTGCGCGCCCTCGCGTCCCTGGATCAAAGCTCCGTTCCCCAGCGTCAGTTGGCCGCGCCGCCCTGGCCGGCCAACGTGGTGCGGACGCGGGCGACGGCGGCGTCGTTCTTGGTCACGCCCACGTTGCGGCGAACCGCCTCGGCGAACTGCTCGGCATATTCCTGCCCGACGACCTGACCCAGGCCGCCGCGCGCGGAGGCGATGGCGCGCTTGTCGCCGCTCGCGTCACCGGGCGTGATGCTGTCCAGATACACCACGAACCAGCCGCCGTTGCCCGGTGCCGCGATCAGCCGCGCCTTCTTCGGCGCCATCGCGAACATCAGCTCGACGGGCGGGGGCACGTTGCCCTGCTGCGCGGCAAGCTGCGCACGGGTGGCGGTCAGCGGCGTCGGCGCCGGCACCTTCAGGCCGGATGCGGCCACCGCCTGGGCGAGCCGCGTGCCGCCGTTCACCTTGGCGAGGATCGCCGCTGCGGCCTTGCGCGCTTCCTGCTGCGCGCGCTCGGCGACGAACGCCTTTTGCACCACATCGCGGACCTGCGCGAGCGGGCGGGGAGCCGCCGGGAGCACCCGGTCGAGGCCGACCACCGCGAAGCTGCCGTCCTGCTCGATCTGCACGATCTGCGGCGCGTCGCCCTGCTCGGCGGCGAAGCCGGCCTCGATCACGCGGGCAAGCGCCGGGTCGGCCGGAACGTTCGGCTGGTCTGGATTGGTGCCGCCGCTGGTGACGGGCGCGGTGCTCTGTGCCGAGAGCTTGGCCTCGCTCACCACTTCCGCAAAGGTGGCGCCGTCGTTGATCGCGCCGTCGATCTTCTCCTGCACCGCGTTGATCGCGCCTGCCGCCTTGCTGCGGCTCAGCTCCGCGACCAATTCGGGACGGGCCTGCTCCAGCGTCTTGCCGGCCACCTTGCTCACCTTCTCGACGCGCAGCACGTGCCAGCCGAGCGGCGAGCGGACCGGCCCCACGACGGCGCCTTCGCCTGCCGCAAAGGCGGCGGCGGCGATCGCCTGCGAGGTCTGTGCGCCCAGTGCCGCCTTGTCGAGATCGCTGAAGCTTGCCGCCTCAAGCCCGGCCGCGCGGGCGGCGGCATCGATCGCGGTGCCGCCCTTTACCTTGGCGGCCAGCTGGTTCGCCGTATTCTGGTCGGCCAGCACCACCTGGCGGACGGTGCGGCGCTCGGTTGCGGCAAAGCGGCTGGCGGCCGCGCGATAGGCCTGCGCGATCTCCGCCTCGGTCGGCGTCGCCTGCGCCGCAACGCTGTCGGCACGCACCAGGGCATAGCGGATCACGCGCCGCTCCGGCACCGTGTAGCGCGCGCGGTTCTTGGCGTAGAAGGCGGTCAGTTCCGCATCCGTCGGCGGGTTGCCCTGCGACACCGCGGCAGAGGGGATCAGCACGATCTGCCCCGCGCGCTTCTCTAGCATCAGCGAGGCATAGGGCAGCGCGATCTGCTCCGGAAGCTGGGTGGCGCCCACGGTCGGGCTCACCAGCCACTGGGCGAGCATGTCGCGGCCGATCGCCTCGCGCAGACCCGCCGGGGTCATGCCGCGCTGCGCGATCGCGCGCTCGAAGGTCGCCTGGTCGAACTTGCCGTCAAAGCCCTGGAACGCGGGGATGCTCGCGATCTGCCCGTCGACCAGCTTGTTGTTCACCGCCATGCCGACCTTGTTCGCGAACTTCTCCAGCGCGATCGAGGTGACGAGCCGCTGAAGGATGTTCTCCACGCCGCCCGCTGCGATCAACTGCTGCATGTCGACGTTCGGGTCGCGCTGGCGGGCGCCTTCCAGCTCCTGCTGCACCTGCTTGGTCAGCTCGGCGTCGTGCACCTTGTGGCCGCCGACCTTTGCGACCACATCGCTGGATGCGCCACCCGGGCGCAGGCCGCTGATGTCGCCCGCGGCGAACGCCAGGGCGATCACGACCAGGAACGCGAGTGCGATTCCCTTGCCGAGGGTCGAGTTGAGAAACCGCCTGACGAATGCGAGCATCGAAGAGCTACCGATCCTGCCGGAAGAAAAGAACGGGTCGCTTTAGGGCGCAGGCTGCGCGGCTTCAAGCTTGTGCGGGCAGCAGGGCTTGGTATCGCCGGCAACAGACACAAAGGAGATGGGCGTGACGCGACGCAAGCTGGTGACCGGCAACTGGAAAATGCACGGGCTGCGTGCCCAGTTGAAGGAAATCGCAGCGATCGAGGCCGCCGCGGCCGCTCACCCCCATGTCGACGTGGCGCTGTGCGTCCCCACGACGCTGATCGCCGCCGCCGTCGATCACGCGCAAACGGTGCGGATCGGAGCGCAGGACGTCCATGAGAACGAGCACGGGCCCCACACCGGCTGCGTGTCGGCGGCGATGCTGGTCGAGGTGGGTGCCCAGACTGTGATCGTCGGCCATTCGGAACGCCGCGCCGACCAGAACGAGACCAGCCACGACGCATGGGCAAAGGCCGCAGCCGCCCGCAAGCAGGGCATGCACGTGATCCTGTGCGTGGGGGAAACCGAAGCGGAGCGCAACGCCGGCCGCGCCGAACGCGTCGTCCAGGCGCAGATCGAGAAGTCGGTGCCCGAGGATGCCGATGGCGACTGGTTCACGCTCTCATACGAACCCCGCTGGGCGATCGGTACCGGTCGTACGCCTACGACCGAGGAGATCGCCTCGATCCACGCGATCGCGCGCGCCAAGCTGCGCATGATGGTGGGCGACGCGGCCGATCGTATCCGCATCCTCTACGGCGGCTCGGTCACCGGGGAGAACGCGGCCAAGATCCTGGCGGTGGAGAATGTCGACGGCGCGCTCGTCGGCGGCGCCAGCCTGACTGCCGAAAAGTTCGTGCCGATCATCCAGGCGGCCGCGGCGATCTGAGCGCGCGCGGCGCCGGCGGTCTGCGCGGGCTCGGGCGGGGATCGAAGCGCGCCGACACGAACCCGCCACCCGTACCCCGGCGAAGGCCGGGGTCCGGTCGGAACGACGGTCGAAAAATCGCGCACCGGCGCGGCCCTCTCGCACCCTGCCGGATACTGTTCCAGGAGGGGGGCGCCATCTCCTACTTCCGTATCCCCGCGAAGGCGGGGATCCAGGGCCAAGCAGAGCAACGACTGACGATTTCCGAAACCCTGAACTCCCACCTTCGCGGGCGCACGGCGGGATTTGCAGCGAGTGTTCGTCCTACGCTCAAACAGCGCTAGCCAAACGGCAGAGGGTGCCGATCCGCTTCGGCCGGCTGCGCCTGCTCCCAGACTTACGCCGCAGCCCCGCGCCGGCGACGCAGCAGCAGGGCCGCCATTGCCAGCCCGGCAAGCATCAGCGCCCAGGTGCCGGGCTCCGGCACCGGCTTCGGGCCGCCGGGATCGGTCGGGGTCGTCGGCGTATAGCCGCCGGTATAGGTACCCAGGTGGAACTCGCCGTTCTGCACCAGGCTGCCGAACACGGCCGATCCCTGGATATAGTTGCCGGTGTTCGCAGCGGCGCCCGGCGCCAGCACCGATCCGCCCCAGGCGGTGGTCAGCGACAGGTTCTTCGCGTCGGCGAAGTTCCAGATGACATGCTCGCCGAGACCCTGGGTGCCGCCGAGAAAATTGTCGTTCAGCACAATGTTCGCGCCGCTGACGTTGACGATCGCGGTGTCGGCGCCGTTGAGGTCGAACTGGATTTCGCCGATGCGGTTGAGGTCGTCAGCCGTCAGGTTGAACACCGCGACGCCCTTTGCGTCGGGCTTCGCGTTGAAGGTCGCGCGATTGTTGGCGAAGGTGACGGTGCTGTTCGCCTCCAGCTTCGTCATGCCCTGCGACAGGTCGGTCATGCCGCTCGCGAGCAGGCTTTTCTGCTGCTGCAGCCCTTCGAGGAAGCCGGCGTTGGAGGCCAGTCCCGAGTTCACCGTGTTCTGGTTCACGTTGGTGTTGGCGATGCTGCCGCCGACCTGCACCGTCTGGGCTGCACCGTTCAGGTTGAAGCCGCTGCTGACGTTGCCGCCCACCACGGCGCCCGACCCGTTGTTGAGGTTCTTCGTGCCCCCGGTCACGTCGCCGACGACGATCAGGCCGGGCGTGTCATAGGAGGATGGCGGCGGCGTCTTGATCTGGTAGTTCGACGAATTGCCGTCGAGGTTGCCGCCGACGAAGGTCCGCCCCTCCACCTCGGAACTGGAGGTCAGGTCCCCCAGCACGATCAGGTTCCATTCCTTCAGCGCGTCGACGCCGACCACCGGCGAGGCGACCGCCGGAAGGGCGAGGGCGGTAGCCGAGAGGGCGGCTGCAAGGAGGCGGGTTCTCATATCTCCTGCGTACCCGCTTCGCGCGTGCCCTACACGTGAAGAATTGGTTAACCCTGTCCCAAAATGTGCCGGTTCAGCGACCGTCGTAGCGGCGGCGCAGCAATGCCCAGGCTGCGCGCAGGCCATAGGCGTCGCCGCCCTTGGGTCGGCCCGGCTTGGGGGACGGCCGCCACGCGAAGGTATCGAGATGCGCCCAGGCGATCTCCCCAGGCACGAACCGCCGGAGGAACAGCGCCGCGGTGATCGCCCCGGCGAAGCCGCCCTCGGGTGCATTGACCATGTCGGCGACGCTCGACTTCAGCATGTCGTCGTACGCGTCCCACAGCGGCAGCCGCCACAGCGGATCCCCTTCGGCCGTACCGCAGGCGAGCAGGTCGGCCGCCAGTGCCTCGTCATTGGCGAAGGTCGCGGGCAGGTCCGGGCCCAGCGCGACGCGCGCGGCACCGGTAAGCGTCGCGAAGTCGATCATCAGCTCCGGCTGCGATTCGGCAGCGCGGGTGAGCGCATCGCCCAGGATCAGCCGCCCTTCCGCGTCCGTGTTGGTATTCTCGACCGTGATGCCCTTGCGGGTGCGGAGCACGTCGCCGGGCCTGAAGGCGTCCCCGGCGATCGCATTCTCCACCGCCGGCACCAGCAGGTGCAACCGGACCGGCAGCCGCGATTCGATCACCAGCGTGGCAAGCGCCAGCGCATGGGCGGCACCGCCCATGTCCTTCTTCATCAGCGCCATGCCGCTGCCGGGCTTGATGTTCAGCCCGCCCGAGTCGAAGCACACGCCCTTGCCGACGATCGCGACGCGCGGATGCGCCGGGTTGCCCCATTCGACCTCGATCAGCCGCGGCTCGCGACCCTTGGCGGCGGCCTTTCCTACAGCATGGATCATCGGGTAGCCCCGCTCCAGCTCGGCACCCTTGGTCACCGTCAGCGTGGCGCCGTGCGCGCTGGCGAGGCTTGCCGCCTGCGCCTCCAGCTCGGCGGGGCCGAGGTCGTTGGCGCCGGTGTCGACCAGGTCGCGGACCAGCAGCGTGGCCGCCGCCTGTCGCACCACATCGTCGACCCGCGCCGGGTCGCCGGTAAGCAGGATACGAGGGCCTTCGCCACCCTCGTCCTTGCGGTAGCGGGTGAAGCGGTGCTGCGCGACGATCCAGCCGAACGCCGCCGCGCCGGTTTCGCCGCTGTGGAGGCGGTAGCTGCCGGCGGGCAGCACCTCGGCCAGCTTGGCCAGGCACCAGGAGGAGAGTTCGCTTGTGTTCGCCACGACAGCGACCACCGACCAGTCCTCGGCTCCTTCGCCGGGAAGAATGGCGTGGGCAAAGCCCGTCGGCTTCAGCCGCTGCGCGACGATCGCGGCGCGGTGGCGGGGCGGCTGAAGCCCGAGCCACGCGTCGAACCCCTGGGGGTCCACCAGGTGGATGGTGCGGGCAGGTTGGCCGCGATCGGCCTGAAGCAGCGAGGAAAGCTCGGACATGGAGGTGATCTAGGCTTTGGACCGGCCGAGTGAAAGACCTTGCTCCGTTCCGGATACGCTACCCGGTCGCCCGTCTGTTCACGCTTTGGGCACGCGGATAGGCAGGCGGCAGTGCCGGCGGGGGGGCTGGAGGGGCGAGGGGAGGCTGGTCTGTTCGAAGATGCGCGAATGCTCGGCAATGCGCCGCTGGAGGCCGATCTCTGCATCATCGGAGCGGGCGCCGCTGGCCTAACCTTAGCCTCACCTTTCGCCGGTACGGGGGTGCGCGTGCTGCTGCTGGAGAGCGGCGGCGAGGGGATCGAGCGGGAGGTGGAGCAGCTCAACGGCAATGCAACGGTCAGCGGGCTCCCCTATCCGCTGCAGGCGTCCCGCCTCCGCTACATCGGCGGGACGACCAACCACTGGTCGGGCCATTGCTACCGCTTCCTCGACCGGGACTTCGCGGCGCGGCCGGGCGTCCCGAACACCGGCTGGCCCATCGCCCTTGCTGACATCGCCGATTATCTGCCGGAGGCGTCGAAGCGGGTGCTGTTCCGGGAGGACACCGTCGATTGGTCGCCGGAAGCCTGGCGTCGGCGCCTGGCGACGCAGGGTTGGCCGCTCGACCCGCAGCTGTTCGAAACCCGGCTGACGTTCGTCGCGCCCCTCAATCCCCAGACCGGCAACCGCACTTTTGCCCGCTATGCGCCTTCCGTCGCCAAGGCGCCGAACATCCGCTTCCTCCACCACGCCAACGTTACCGAGCTGGTCGGCTCGGCGGATGGCACCAGGATCGAGGAGGCGACGGTTCGCACGCTCCCCGGCAGCGAGGCGAAGGTGCGCGCCCGCGTGTTCGTTCTGGCCGCGGGCGGGGTGGAGAATGCCCGAGTGCTGCTCGCCTCGCGTCGGCCGTTCGCGGCCGGCCTCGGCAACGCTCACGACCAGGTCGGGCGCTACTTCACGGACCATGTCGTGATCTACCAGGACTTCGCCCGCAACTCGGCCGTGCCGATGGACCGGCTGATGGCGTTCCAGGACTATCCGGGCGATACCCACACCGTCAGCCACTTCCTGCTCACCGACGCAGCGCTGAGGCGGGAGCGGATCGACGACGTCTTTCTGCGGGTGACGCCCGTCTACGAGCAGCCCACCGCCGGCGGTGCCGCTGCCAAGCGGCTCCAGGACGGCATCGCCGCCGGAGACGCCGGCAGCATCCGCGGCGAAGACCTTTCCACCGCGCTCGCCCATCCGCTCGACACCGCGGGCTGGGCGGTCGATCGCGGTTATTGCCGGGCGGAGCCCACCCGCTACCGCGTTGCCGCTCGGCTGGAGCCGCGGCCGATCCCCGAGAGCCGCGTGACCCTCACCGATGCGGTGGACGCGCTGGGCATGCCGATCCTCAATCTCCACTGGGCGCTGGCGGACGAGGGCAAGCGCTCGCTCCACCGCAGCCTGATGCTCTTCGGCGAGGAGACCGGCCGGCGCGGGCTCGGCCGGTTGCGCCTGCGCTACGATCCCGAAGCGCCATGGCCGGACTTTCCCGAACTCGACATCGGTTATCATCACACCGGCACGACCCGCATGAGCGACGATCCGCGCCACGGCGTGGTCGATCGCGACTGCCGCGTGCACGGCGTCGGCAACCTCTATGTCGCGGGAAGCTCGGTGTTCCCGACCGCGGGCAGCGGATCGCCCACGATGATGCTGACCGCCCTCGCGCTGCGGCTTTCCGATCATCTCAGACAGGAGCATTTTGCATGAAGCTCTCGCGCCGCGGCTTCGCCGCCGGGGCCGGTGCGCTGCTGGCCGGCGGCGCAGGCCTAGCTTTGCCACCGGTTCGCCGCACCTTGTGCGGCTCGCCGGAGCAGCGCTACCGCCAAGACGCAATGGCGAGACTCGGCCGCGCCTGCGTGCGCTGTGACCCTGCGCTCTCCCGCGATGCCGTGCGTGCCGACTGGCGGGCACTCGGCACGCCGGACGGCGAGCGCCTGGCAGGCTTGGTGGCGGCAGACTTCGCGGAGGGCCGGACCCGGCAGGTGGACGGCTGGCTGCTCGCCTCGACAGAGGTGCTGGCCTTCGCCGCCACCTATCACGGGATCGCCGCATGAAGGCGCTGGGCGGGACCGGCTTGCTGCTGCTGGCGGCTCTCTCCGGGTGCCGGGGCGAGAAGCCGCGCGCCGCACTTCCGCAACCCGCCGCATTCGCTGCCTGCCAGACCTGCCATCGCACCACGCCGGGCGCCGTTGCGCTCGGTCCAACCCTCGCGGGTCTCGCCGACCGGCGCGCGGGGAGCCTGCCCGGCTATGGCTATTCCCCCGCGATGCAGAAGCTGGAGGGCAACTGGGACGAGCCGCGGCTCACCGCGTTCCTGCTCAACCCGAACGGCGTCGTGCCCGGTACCCGCATGGCCTTTGCGGGGCTCGAGAACCGGAAGCAGGCGGCCGAGGTCGCCCGCTATGTGCTCAGTCTTCCGGGAGAGTGAAGCTTCGATCAGCCACTGCCCCGTATCCCGCGAGGCCGCGGATCAGGGGGCAACAGCGGTTCGCGCGCGGTACTCTGGGCTCCCGCGCGGGAGCACAAGCAGGAGGAGGGACCCTCTCACTGTCCCTTCAAAGGAAGGTAGGGCCCATGGATCAGGAGAGCGATCCGCGTACTTTGTCAGGAAGGTCGAAGATGGCCCTGACACCGGTAGGGCGAACTCGGCGTACCTATCGAATGCCCGCAACGGCGCCGACTTTCGCCGGACGCCGTGGTACTCAGAAGCCAGCCTGCTCTCGGCTCCCTACCGGCAAACCAGCCGCGGATCAGCGGTTGACCGGCACCCCGTAGAGGTCGTGCTCGTCGGCATCCTCCACCAGCACGGGGACGATGTCGCCCTGTGCGAGATGGCCGGAGTCGCGCAGGAACACCTCGCCGTCGATGCCGGGCGCGTCTGCCTGCGAGCGGCCGGTGGCGCCGCCCTCTTCATCGACGTCGTCGATGATGACGGGGATGGTGCGGCCGACCTTGGCTTGGAGCTTGGCCGCCGAGATCGCGGCGGTCTTTTCCATCAGGCGGGTATAGCGCTCTTCCTTCACTTCCTCCGGCACCGGGTCCGGAAGCGTGTTGGCAGCGGCGCCCTCGACCGGCTCGAAGCGGAACGCACCGACGCGGTCGAGCTGGGCCTCGTCCAGCCAGTCGAGGAGGTACTGGAAGTCCTCCTCGGTCTCGCCGGGGAAGCCGACCACGAAGGACGAGCGGATCGCGATGTCCGGGCAGATCGCACGCCAGCCGCGCAGCCGCTCGAGCACCTTGGCGTCGTTGGCCGGGCGCTTCATCGAACGCAGCACCTTGGGGCTGGCGTGCTGGAACGGGATGTCGAGGTAGGGGACGATCAGCCCCTGCGCCATCAGCGGGATGACGTGGTCGACGTGCGGGTAGGGATAGACATAGTGCAGCCGCACCCAGACCGGCTGGTCGGGCGTGCCGAGCTTGCCGAGCTCGCGAGCAAGGTCGGTCATGTGCGGGCGGACTTCGGCGCCCTTCCACATGCGCGGCTGGTCGCGGATGTCGATACCGTAAGCGGAGGTGTCCTGGCTGATCACCAGCAACTCGCGCGTGCCGGCCGCCACCAGCTTCTCCGCCTCGCGCAGGATCGCGTCAGGACGCCGCGAGGCCAGATCGCCGCGGATCGCCGGGATGATGCAGAAGGAGCAGCGGTGGTTGCAGCCTTCGGAAATCTTCAGATAGCTGTAGTGGCGCGGCGTAAGCTTCAGCCCGGCTTCGGGCACCAGATCGACGAAGGGGGAGGGGATCGGCGGCGCCGCCTCATGCACGGCCTCGACCACCGACTCATACTGGTGCGCGCCGGTGATCGCGAGGACGTTGGGGAAGCGGGCGCGGATCGCCGCGGCCTCGTCACCCATGCAGCCGGTGACGATGACGCGGCCGTTCTCCGCGATGGCTTCGCCGATCGCCTCCAGGCTCTCTTCCTTGGCGGAATCGAGGAAGCCGCAGGTGTTGACGAGCACGACGTCTGCGCCGGCATAGTCCGGCGACAGCCCGTAGCCGTCGCTACGCAGCTTGGTGAGGATCCGTTCGCTGTCGACGAGGTTCTTCGGACAGCCGAGCGAGACCATCCCCACTTTGGGGGCTTCAGGAAGTCTGGTTGCCATGATCGCCGCGCGACATAGTGATTTCGTGCGAAAAAGATAGGGGCAGGAGGGGTTTGCCGGCGCTCAACCCGTCGGCGCGCGAAACACGAACCACGCGCCCAGCGCGATCAGCGCGAAGCCGATCAGGTGGTTCACGGTGATCTTCTGCTCCAGGTAGAGCACGGAAAAGGCGCAGAAGATCGCCAGTGTGATCACCTCCTGCATCGCCTTGAGCTGCGCGGCCGAATAGACCTGCGCGCCGATGCGATTGGCGGGCACGGCCAGGCAATATTCGAAGAACGCGATGCCCCAGCTGCCGAGGATGATTAGCAGCATCGGCGCGCTGCGGACCTTCAGATGCCCGTACCAAGCGAAGGTCATGAACAGGTTGGAGCAGACCAGCAGCAGGATCGGCAGCAGGCGGGTCGCGCCCTCCGGCATCAGGGCAGCGTCGGCCCAGAGGCCGTTTTCCGGTTCGGGACGATTTCCACGATCAGGTCTCCCGCCTGGAGCGATGCCGCCTCGGATTCGGCGAAGCTGAAGAAGCGGTCGCCGCGATAGACGCGTACGCCAAGGCCGGGTGTGATCGCCGAGAGCGGCTTTCCGATCTCCTCCGGCCGGACGGGGCGCTCCGACAAGGCGACCGGGCCGCCGATCGAGGCGAGATCGTTGATGTAGTCCGCCATATGCGGTCCGCGGCAGGACCCCGCCAGCAGCAACCCGGCAAAGCTGATCGGGTTGATCACGGTCGTGGCGCCCGCTGCCCGCGCCGGCAGTTCG
This sequence comes from Microbacterium terregens, assembly GCF_027922045.1. The sequence continues at coordinate 4,998 of NZ_BSEX01000023.1, read as the reverse complement.
TTGTCCTCTGCCTTGACGATGATGCTGATCGGCACCGTCGGCGCCAGATGGCGCGCGGTGAGCGTGATCAGGATGGAGGTATCGTCCCGCCCGGCCGCAACTATGATCGTCCGGGCATTGGCGACGCGCACGTCCTGCAAGACCGTGTCGCGCGTTGCATCCGCCTGGAGAACGGTGCAGCCAAATGCCTCGGCCGCGGCAAGGTTGTCCTGATCGCGGTCCACGACGACGATCCGCTGCGGGATCTCGCCCCGCGCGATCAGTTCGGCGACCGCCTCGGAACCGGTCTTGCCGAAGCCCGCGACGATCACATGGTCTTCCAGATTCTTTTGGATGCGCGCCATCAGCCATCGGTCCCAAGTACGTCGAAGCACGAATTGATAGGTGGTGCCGATGAACAGCAGCACCACGAACACCCGGATCGGAGTGACGATCAACGCGTCGAACAGGCGGGCGCGCTCGGACACCGGCGCGATATCCCCATATCCCGTCGTCGTGATCGAGATCATCGTGAAGTAGATGACGTCGAGGAAGCTGACCTCGCCGTCGTAATTGTCCCGCAGCCCGGTGCGGTCGAACCAGTGAACGCTGATGGCGAGCGCGAGCAGCGAGAGAACCGCCACCACCCGCCAGGCGATCTGGGCCCAGACCGGCGTCTGGGACGCTCGCCTGAGCGTTCGGTGGGAGGGTTCGCGCCGGCTCACCGCGCGGGCAGCTTCGACAGCGGGTCGACGGGCGCGCGGCCCTGGCGGATCTCGAAGTGCAATTGCGGCCGGGCGGCATAGCCGGTCTCGCCCGAAACCGCGATCTGCTGGCCGCGTTTGACCGACTGCCCACGCTGCACGAGCAACTCCTTCGCATGCCCATAGACGCTGGTGTAGCGGTCACCGTGCCGGAGGATGACGACGCCGCCAAGACCCGGAACGCCGCTGCCGGCATAGGCGACGACGCCGTCCGCCGCCGCGAGCACCGGCGTGCCGAGCGGCACCGCGATCTTGATGCCGTCGTTGCGTTCACCGCTTTCGCCCGCGCCGAACCGCTTCACGACGGTGCCGCTGGCGGGCCACTGGAACTGGCCCGCCAGGCGCGCGGGCGGGGCCACCGCTGCACTGGGGGGCAGCACGCGCGCGGGCGAAGCGGTGGCTCGGGCGGGCTTGTCCTCCGGCTCGATCGCCGGTTCGCCGCCGGTCAGAATGTCGTCGATGTCGAGGCGGAAGGCAGCGGCCCGTTCGGCGACGCTCATGCCGGCAGTCGCCGCGGCGCCGGGGATCAGGATCCGCTGTCCGGTGCGGAGGATATAGGGGTCCTCCAGGCCGTTGGCGGAGACGATCTTCGACCAGGGCACGCCATAGGCGCGGGCAATGGCGATGCCGGTCTGCCCCTCTCGCACCAGATGGTAGCGGCCGCCCGGAATGGTGAGCTTCTGCCCCGGATAGATGGTGAAGGGCGGGGCGAGACCGTTGGCGCGCGCGATCGCTTCCGATCCCGCGCCCGTCTTGTTCGCGATCGCGCGCAGCGTTTCTCCGCGGGTCACGGTGTGGACGTCCTGGGCGACGGTCCGGGCGTCCGCCACGACGCGGTTGACCTCCCACGCGGGCGGCGCGGTCGGCGGCGCAGTGACGCCTTCCGCCTGCGGCTGCGCGCTGCCCGTCCGGTCGTCCGGCGGCCCCGCCACCGTCCTGGACGGGATCTGCTGCGGCCGGCCGCCGGGAATGCAGGCACTCAGCAGCCCCAGTGCCAGCAAGGGCAGGGCGCGGCAGCAAGCGCGTTGGCCGATCATGCGTTCCCCCTCGATCCCTTGCCTGGCCGCCAAACCGGTTTTCAGCGCGTCGGCGCGAGCGTCTCCAGTCCGCCCAGATAGGGCTGCAGCACGTCCGGCACGCCGACGCTGCCGTCGCCGCGCTGGTAATTCTCCAGCACTGCCACGAGCGTGCGCCCCACGGCCAGGCCGGAGCCGTTGAGCGTGTGGACGAAGCGCGTCGCCTTTTCACCCTCGGGCCGGAAGCGCGCGTTCATCCGGCGCGCCTGGAAATCGGTGCAGGTGGAGCAGCTCGAGATTTCCCGATAGCGATCCTGGCCGGGCAGCCACACCTCCAGATCATAGGTGCGCGCGGCCGAGAAGCCCATGTCGCCGGTGCACAGCTTCATGCGCCGGAACGGCAGGCCCAGGCGGGTGAGGATGTCTTCTGCCGCAGCGGTCATGCGCTCATGCTCCGCCTCCGACTGCTCGGGCGTCGTGATGGAGACCATCTCCGCCTTTTCGAACTGGTGCTGGCGGATGAAGCCGCGCGTGTCGCGACCCGCCGCACCCGCTTCGGAGCGAAAGCAGGCCGTAAGCGCAGTGAAGCGCAGCGGCAGCTCCGTCTCGCTCAGGATCTTGCCGGCGACGATGTTGGTGAGGCTCACCTCGGCGGTCGGGATCAGCCAGCGCCCGTCGGTGGTGCGGAACAAGTCCTCGGCGAACTTGGGCAGCTGCCCGGTTCCGAACAACGCCTCGTCCCGAACCAACAGCGGCGGCACGACCTGTTCGAAGCCGTGCGCATCGGAAAGCGTGTCGAGCATGAACTGGCCGAGCGCACGGTGCAGCCGTGCGGCGCCGCCGCGAATCAGCGTGAAGCGGGCCCCGGACAGCGCCGCGCCGGTTTCGAAGTCGAGGCCGATTGCGGGGCCAATCGCGTCGTGCTCCCGGACGGTGAAGTCGAAGCTCGGGCGCTGACCGCGCTCGTGCACCAGGGCGTTGTCGTCTTCGTCGGCACCTTCCGGTACGTCGGCCAGGGGAAGGTTGGGGATGGACGCCAGCCGGGCGGTGAGGTCCTCGCCGACCGTGCGCTCCTCCGCCTCCAGGGCGGGCAGCCTTTCCTTGAGAAGCGCCACCTCCGCCATCAGGGCAGCGGCGGTCTCCTCGTCGCGCTTTGCCTTCGCAGCGCCGATCGCCTTGGACGCTTCGTTGCGGCGGGCCTGTCCTTGCTGCAGCTCGGTCACCAGCGCGCGACGGCGCTCATCCAGGGCAACGAGCTCGGCAGATACGGCTGGCAGGCTACGGCGGGCGAGCGCTGCGTCAAAAGCTGCGGGATCGTCGCGGATCAAACGAATGTCGTGCATGGCCGCGGCTATGGCCGGGCGTTCCGCGCCGTGCAAGCCGCAAGACAAACCGCGGAAACCTGTACGGCGAACGATGCGTTGGGCTGGCAACTGGAACGAGAGGAGACCCTTCCATGCAGATCCCCCACGACGCCTTCGTGCTTGTCGCCGACGGCCGCAAGATGCTGTTCCTGCGCAACGAGGGTGACGCGGTGCAGCCGAACCTGCAGGTCGAGGCCAAGGAAATCCATCCCAACCCCAAGGACAGCGACCAGAAGCGGGATGCGTCCGGAACCGCGTCTTCCACCCAGTCCGGCCCCGGCGCCCCTTCGGTGGCCCGCAACGGCTCGATGCATGCCCAGGGTGGCGGTGCCCAATTTGCACCTTCGCGCGGGACCTTCGAGGAAACCGACTTCCACCAGCTGGAGGAGGATCGATTTGCCGCAGAGACCGCAGAGATGCTGCGCAAGCGCGCGCTCAGCAACGAGTTCGACAAGCTGATCATCGTCGCGCCGCCCAAGACGCTCGGCGAACTGCGCAAGCATTACCACAAGGAAGTCAGCACCCGCCTGATCGGGGAACTGGACAAGGACCTGACCGGGCATCCGGTGGATCAGATCGAGCGCCTCCTGCTCGACGCCTGACGCGCACGAGCGCCGAAAGAGGAAGGGCCGCGCGAGGCGATCGCGCGGCCTTTTCTATGCGGAGGTTTCCGCCTGCGACTTGCGGGCGAAGCGGCGGCGGGCGACCAGCGCCGCGGCGGCACCGCCGAACAGCAGCAGCATCGGCGGTGCGGGCACCGGCGCGGGCGGTCCCGGAGGTCCTGGCGGACCGGGCGGGTGGCCATGCGAGCTGCCGGAACTGGTCGATGTCGAACTCGACGTCGAGGAGGAGCTCGAGGTCGAGGACGAGGTGGACGTCGAGGATCCGCCGCTGCTGGTGGAGGTCGACGATCCGCCGGTGGAGGTCGATGTCGAGGACCCGCCCGTCGAGGTCGAGGAGCCTCCGGTCGACGTCGAGGTGGATGAGCCACCGGTGGAGGTCGAGGAGCCCCCCGTAGACGTGGACGAGCCGCCAGTCGAAGTGGAGGATCCCCCTGTCGAGGTTGAGGATCCTCCACTCGACGTCGAGCCCCCGCTCGAACTGGAACTCGTGGTCGAGGAGATGACGATGCCGCTTGATCCGCCGGTGCCGCCGACGAAGCCACCGCCGCCGAAGAAGCCGCCGCCGCCGTAGAAGCCACCGCCGCCCGTGCCGCCGACGACCACAGGACCGCTGCTCCCGCCGCTCGGCGCGATCGGCACCTCGCCGCTCGAACCCACATAGACGGGGGGCGGGACCGACGGCTCCGGCGCCCCGGCGACCGTCACCACGGGCGGCGGACAGGCGGCGGTCGCCACTTCCGGGTTGCGAAGCAGTCGCTTGGTGGGGGGGGGAGTCTCCTGACGCGCGACTCGCTTCTTCGGGACGATGCGTTTGGTGATGCCGTAGCTGGTCGGATTCTCGGCCACGTGTACGGCGCCGCCTCCGACCAATGCGCCCCCACAGGCGCATGCACAGAGTTTCGCCAAGGCCATACGAACCGACATAGTGCCACTCTTCATCTTTGGCAGGAGTCGCAGCCGTCGGATGACGGCCGCGCTACGCTCGCACGCACCGGGTCCGGCGCACCGTGCGGAGCGAGAGACCATTAACGCATCTATAACCATATAGTGGCGTGCGTTTACAGCCTTCTCGGCGCCGTCCGGGCGCCTGTGTCGTTATGGTACGGGCGCGGAAGTGTTCAGGCGGCCGAACATCTGCACCCTTCCAAGTTTTGATTGGCGGAATCCAGAATTTCCCCGAAGTCGATCGGGATAAAAGCTAGGGTCAGGACCCATTGATGTGAGCGTCGCGATCTGATTCAGGCTCCGCAAG
>NZ_BSEX01000022.1 GCF_027922045.1 Microbacterium terregens | reverse complement strand
CCTTACTGCAATGTTGCGGACGGCGCAGACTGTCCAGATAAGGCGACCAGTTCCTCGACGGCGTAAGCGTCGCTCCCGAAGCGACCACTCAGCGAGCGGTCCAGCCGGCTTCGGTGCCCGGTCCAGTGCGCAAGCTCATGCGCCAGCGTCGACCGGTAGAGGTCGCGCGTCCGGAACTGCGACACCTCCGGCATGGTGATCTGGTCGGTCGAGGGCATGTAATAGGCCTCGCCGCCGCCGTGGCGCAGCGACGCCGGGATGGCAGCGAAGAAGGCGTCGAGCTCGCGGTCACGCGCGCTCGGCTCGGGCAAGGCCGAGGGCTCGGGCCGGAACCGCTCGGGCAGCCCCTCGATCTGGTCGACGTTGAAGACGGTAAAGCTCTTCAGCACGCGGCGCGCCTCGTCTTCGCGCTCGCCCGTCGCGGGATCCTCAATCTCCTTGGTATAGCTTCTGTAGAAGATGGCGATCGTGCCGCGCTCGCCCTTGCGCACCTGGGCTCCGAGCAGCTCTGCCTGGTGGTAGGTCATCCAGGTCGGCGAGCCGAAGCCGCGTGCTTGTGCCGCCATCCAGAGCCAGATGACGTTGACCCCTCGATACGGCGTTCCGCAGACGCGCAACGGCCGGGAGACAGGACCGCCGGTCCAGGGTTGGCGCCAGGGCCTGACGCCGGCCTTCAGGCGTTCGATTATAACGTTGGTAATTGTCTCGGCGGGGCTGGTCGGCGGGGTGGATCGGCTGTGGCGCATCGCGCGGCTCCTCTGATCACGAGCCGGATCGGCTCGCCCCGGCGACAGCCGTCTCCCCTCTCTCGCGAAGCCGAAGACAAAGGGGCGACCTCCGGTGGAGGCCGCCCCAGAATGCCGCGTGCCGCTCAGGCAGCGTCGCGGTCGATCACGTCGCTGGCATGATCGAGCTCGGTCGCGCTGGCGTCCGCTTCGTCCGGCAGCGTGGCCGGATCGCCTTCAGCTTGCCGGGCAAGTTCGGGTGCGAAGCGCATTGCGGCCGGCAGCCACGCCCGTGCCGCCTGTTTGGTGCTGACCTCGCCGATGAAGTCGCCAGCACAGATCTTCTCGCAGGCGGCGGCGAGGTCGGCCTTCTTGGCATTGCCGTAGCGCGCGGCAAGTGCGGGTCCGTCGATCTCGACAAGAGCGTCGAACATGACGGGCTTGGTGACCTTGTCGAAGAAGTTTGCCGCGGTTGGCCGCCACCAGGCGGCGACGTCGATGTCGAGCAGATGGCCCAGATGATCGTGGAAGCGGCAGCCGCCAGTGCCCGTGCCCGCAACGCTCGCCTCGAGACTGTCGGCAACCGCGTGGCCGAGCCACGCCGCTCGTTCGTCGGGCCCGAGCGCGCGAAAGGCGTCGAACCGCGCCTCGGCGCTATCGAGAGTGGTCCAGCCGCGATCGAGCGCCTGGCCGGCTTCCACCCGGGCGAGGGTGGCGGGCGCTTCGGGTGTCTTGAGCCCGATCACCGGCTCCTGCGGCGGCCGGGCGCTGAGCGACGAGCCGTACCGCTCCACTCCGTGGCCGGGCTTGCGGTCGACCATCAGGAAGATCGCGAGATCGAGCGCGAAGTCGGGATCGGCCGCGACATGGACCGCGAGGATATCGCGGCGCTGGATGGCAAGCTCGTCGGTCAGTCGCTGCGAGAGACCGACGGCCCGAGGGGCAGGCTCGCCCGCCTCGTGATCGGCATCGTCGGGCCCATTCTCTTCCTGCGGCGTCCGCTCGACGTAGAGCGTCTGGTGCAGCCGCGGCGTGCCGTCGGGGCCGAGGACGAGGAAGGCGCCGATCTGGGGTCGAAGCGCCTCGTCGAGCACCGGCGGCTTGTCGGTGATCGCCTCGACCGCCTTCTCGATGGTCTCGAGCTCGACTTCGGCCTGTGCACGGTCCTCGTCGCTGCTCGCCTCGTCTTCCAGCAGGGCGATCTTGTCCGCTGCCTGAGCCTCAAGCGTTGCAACCTGCTCCTGCTCGCTGTCGGTCAGCGCCGCGGGCTCGAGCTCGACCCGCTCGAGACCTTCGGTCTGCTGCCAGTCGACATAGCGGTCGAGCGTTGGGCGGATCCAGGCATAGCCGGTTTCAGCGGCGAGCGTCGCGGCGGCCTCGTCCATCTTCTCGTTGGCGAGCCGTTCGAGGATGGCGATGTCGAGCCAGCGGGTAGAGGTGTCGTCGGCGAAGAGATCGCGGTCGATGCGGCCGCCCGCTGCGAGGTAGGCGTCCTCGCCGACAAGCCGGGCGCGCGGATCGGCGGCGGAGACGGTCGCCTGCGTCATCATGCGCCGGATGCTGTCCGGGTGCGCCCCGCCATAGCCACGGCTCATCTGGTCGAAGACATGCGCCTGGCGCTCCCGGTCGGGAGTCGAGGCATAGGCCTTGGCGATGTCGAGAGTGATCACGCCGTCGGCGAGTGCCTGGAACACGACCGGCGCGAGGCTCGCGAGCCGGAGGCGGCCTTCGACGAACCGCACGGTAACGCCGAACCGGCGGGCCACGCCGTCGACGTCCGAACCCTGTTCGATGAAATGCTGGAAGGCGAGGCATTCGTCCGCCGGGTTCAGCGCCAGCTTCTGGAAGTTCTCGGCCAGGCTCGCTTCGGCCACCGCGCTGCCGAGATCGTCGAGCACGAGGCAGGGCACCGCGAAGTCGGCGGCGAGCTTGCCCTCCTCGGCAAGCGCCTTCAGCGCGGCATGGCGACGGCCACCGGCCTCGACCGCGAAGGTGCCGCGCGGCTTCTTGTTGGCAGTCACGATCAGGTTCTGGAGCAGGCCGCGCGCTTCGATGTCGGCACGGAGCTGGGCGTCGGCGGCGGCATCGCTTCGGCGGCGGACATTGCGCTTGGAGGGCACGAGCTTGGCAAGCGGGATAGTCTGGATCATCGTCTTCACTCCTGGTGACGAGCCCGCGTGCGCTCACGCCGGCTCGCGCCATCCGACGCGTCCTCCTCTCTCAAACGGTTCGGGGAATGCCCGATCAGGCGATCAGGCGATCAGGCGGCTGAGGCGTTCGTCGAGCGATGCGGCGAAGGGGTTGATCACGACAGTGCCGCGCCACGCGAAGCCGCTCGACATGTCCTCGGAGAGGAGCAGCGCGCATCCTGCCTCGGCGGCGGCGTTGAGGATCAGCGCGTCCCAGAGCTGCAGCTGGTGGGCGCTGGAGAGATCGAGCGCCGAGAGAAAGGCCGAGCTGTTGCTGTCCGCTGTCCCGAATGCTCGGGTCATGCGCAGCACCGTCTCACGCGCTTCCTCGCGGGAGGCACCCGATCGGTTCAGGACAACGTAGAGCTCGCCGAGGACCTGGACCGGGGCGATCAGCGAGGCCCGCCCCCGTAGTTGACTCAGGAGCGCGCGGCTGGCGTCGATCTTTGCCGCATCGTCAGGATGGCGATCGACCCCGGCGATATAGGCCAGGACGTTGGTGTCGAACGCGACACGGCTCACTCGTACAGATCCTCGCGTCGCCAGCCCTGGCCGCTGCGGCGGGGCAGGGCAGAGAGGAAGTCGAGCAAAGCGTCGATCTCGGGGCCTTGCCGCTCGAAATCGTCAACCGGCGTGACCTTGGCGACGGGGCGACCGCGCGAGGTGACGACGAAGCTCTCGCCCTCCTGCACCTCGCGGAGCAGTTCGGAGAAGCGCTGGTTCGCGTCGCTCGCTGTGATCGCCCGCTCCATCACCAATCCTTTCTAGTGGTACCACCTAAATAGAGGATGAGCGTCGTCGTGTCGACTGCTCACCGGCCGATGGACAGGCGCTCGACGACCTCCGCTGCCCGGGTCACGGGGACGAATAATCGGGTCTGATAGCGGATGATCTCGGTGAAGCAGCCGAGCGCCTTGAGTTCGCCGAGGCGGGCAGGATCGAAGCCGGCGAGTTCGAGCCGCCGTTCGCCACCCACCAGCGAGCGCTTCAGCTGGACCGAGAGCGTGCCGGGGATGGCACAGGACCGGCCGGTCTCCAGCACTCCCGACACCAAGGCGGGAACCGGAACGGCGCCGTCGAGGTCGAGACCGAACCGGCGACCCAGCTCAGAGACGGCGGCCGCGGGAACGGGCCTGCCGAGGAACGACCGGCCCTTCTCGTCGACGACCCGCAGCACCTGGACATGGTCATTGGGCAGAGCATCCCAGATCGGCAGGAGCAATCCGGTCGCGAGATGCATCGTCTCGGTGTGGGTTGATGCCGTCGCCTCCTCGACCTCAGCGTTCCATGCTGCGGCGAAGGCCGTGCTGTTGGTGGGGCGCCAGTGTGTTTCCTCGAACTGACCATGGCCGATATGCTCGCGGCGGAGGGGCCGGACCAGCTCGTAGCGCCGGAGCGGCAGCCCGTCCTCGGTGAGAAGGCTCCGGGCATGAAGGCGTACCGCCGCGCGGCCCGAGCGATCGTTGACGAGGAGGCAAGCGCCTTCGCGCCCGGCGAGCCGCAGGACCGCCTTCAGTCGTAGCGGCCGGGGCCGCCGTTCGAGATTGAGGGTGAGGAGATGGCTCGTCGCGCCGCTCGACGGATCGGTCCGCAGGATACGATCATCGCTGACCGTCAGTGTCTCGACGAGGAGCGTCTCGACACCGACATCGAGGGTTCCGGCTTCGCGTGCCGCGGCGACCCGTGCCTCGACGAGCCCGAGATACTCCTCGAAGATTGCATTCTGGAGCGCGATCGGAAAGGCGAGGAGCCGGTTAAGCCAGCGCTGGATCGGCGGCAGATCGTCGCGCAAGCCGCCGCCTTCTGCTTCCAGCGCGAGGCCGGATCGATCCTGGAAGTCCGCGCAGGTGATCGACTGGAGCTTGCCGGCGAACAGCAACCGATACCAATTCGTGAGCGCGTCCTTGGCATAGTCGTTCTCGAGGTTGTCGGCCGGGTTGAAGAGGTTCTGGCCGCCGGTCTGCCGTTGCCCCCGGGTCAGCGCGCCAAGCGCATCCAGCCGCCGCGCGATGGTCGAGATGAACCGGCGTTCGCCGCGCACGTCGGTGGTGACCGGCCGGAACAAGGGGGCGGACGCCTGCGCGCTCCGATGAGTCCGCCCGAGCCCCTGAATGGCCGCATCGGCGCGCCAGCCGGGTTCGAGCAGATAGTGGACACGCCGCGCCTGGTTCTTGGCCTTCAGGCATGCATGATAGCTCCTGCCGGTGCCGCCCGCATCGCTGAAGACAAGCAGCTTCTTGGTGCCGTCCATGAAGGCCTGCGCTTCAGCAAGGTTGCTGCGCGGCGTTCGGCGTTCGAGCCGCTGCTGACCGGCGCGGTCGAGCACGAGCCGGCGGGTGCGGCCGGTCACCTCGGCGACACGGTCCGTGCCGAACCGCTCAAGAATGGCGTCGAGGGCGGTCGCGACCGGCGGCAGCGCACAGAGCTGCTCGACCATGCTGTCGCGGGCCTCGATCGCCGCCCGGCAGTGAACGGGATGGCCCTGGTCATCGACCATGGGTTCGGAGCGGACGTTGCCGTCAGGATCGGTGAAGACCCGCATCTGCCGCGTTGGGAAAGCGCGGACCAGATAGTCGACGACATATTCGCGCGGCGAAAGGTCGATCTCGAGCGTCTCGCGCTCGGCTGGATCGAGGTCGGCGAGCCGGCGGTCGAGCATGGCTTCGGACGTCGAGACGAGCTGCACCACGACCGCGTTCCCGTTCTCGAGATCGGTGGCGATCGCCGACAGCAGGCTCGGCAGCTTGGCCGAGAGCAGCAGCTGGGCGAAGAAGCGCTGCTTGACGCTCTCGAAGCGGGAGAGCGCGGACGACTTGGCATTGGCGTTGAGGGTCGAGCCCGACGCGCTGTCGACCACGCGGGTCGCCTCGAGCGCTGCGCCAAGATTGCGATGGATGATCGCCCAGGCCTCGGCGTAGGCGTCGTAGACGCGGACCTGCTCGGGGGTGAGCGCATGCTCCAGCAGATCATACTCGACACCGGCGAACGAGAGCGCCCGCGCGGTGTAGAGGCCGAGCGCCTTCAGGTCGCGCGCGACGAGCTCCATGGCGGCAATGCCGCCGGCGCGGACACCGGTGATGAACGCCTCGCGGGTGGCAAAGGCGGTGCCGGGGCCCCACAGGCCGAGCCGGCTGGCATAGCTCAGGTTGGCGACGTCCGATGCGCCCGTCGCCGAGACATAGAGGACGCGGGCGCGGGGTAGGCGGTTCTGGAGCCGCAAACCAGCGAGGCCCTGTTCCGAGCCCTTGATGCGACCGCGCGAACCCTCGCCTCCGGCGGCGTTGGCGAGCGCGTGCGCCTCGTCGAACGCGATTACGCCCTCGAAGCTTTCGCCCGCCCAGTCGAGGATCTGCTGGAGACGGGTGACCTCCTCCCGTCCCGAGCGGAGCGTCGGGTAGGTGACGAAGAGGATGCCCTGGTCGAGCGTAATGGGCGTGCCGAGCTTCCACTGCGACAGCGGCTGCACGTCGAGGCTCATGCCGCCGAGCGCGCTCCAGTCGCGCCGCGCGTCCTCGAGCAGTGCCTCGTTCTTGCTGAGCCAGATGTGCCGCCTGGGCCCGCGGGCACTCTGATCGCGGATGATGCCGGCGATCTGCCGGCCCTTGCCGGCACCGGTGCCGTCACCGAGGAAGAAGCCCTGTCGATAGGTGGTCCCGTCCTCCGCTATCTTAAGGTCGGTGCCGGCCTCGTCCGCGACGAAGCGGCCGGGCAGGTCGCGCTCGAAGGCACCGCCGGCATAGACGAGCGTCTCGAGCTGCGCGGCCGATAGGAGGGCCTGTCGCACGACGCTGGAGGGCAGGCGAGGCTGGTAGGCCGGCTTGGGGGCCGCGATTGATCCCATGGCGACGGACTCGACCAAAGGCGTGGGATGCTCTGCGGCCCCTGGCAGCACCAGACGGCTGGGGCGCCATGCCATGTAGATGCCGGCCGGCTCGCCTTCGGGTGCGGGATCATCGAGGGTCACCACCTCGATAGGCTGTTCACCGTCGGGCTCGGCTGCGCCCGGCTGGGGGCGCGGCGCCACCGAGGTTTGTGACGGGCGGCGGAACAGAGACAGCCGCGCGCTCGGAGTACGCGGCAGCGGGTCACTCGGGCCAGCGCGAGCAGGCAGGTGTTGGATAGCGTCCAGCAACGCTGGGAGGCCGGTCATCTCCAGCTCGGCTTGGCCCTTATCTGGAGCCGGAACCTTGTCGAGCACGAGCAGGCGGACGGCGATGCCGGTTCCGTGCTTCACGTACAGGCCGCGGGGCAGGACCGCGTCGAGGCGGATGGTCGCTTCCGATCCAAGCATCTGGCGGTCGAACCAGCTCGGCATGATCGCGACCGCGCGGCCGCCGCTCTTGAGGCGGCGGAGGCTGGCGTGCAGGTGCCGAGCGGCCGCATGCCGGTCGACCGGGCGGCCAATGGAGCGCGCAAAGGGCGGGTTGATCAGGAGAATGTCGGCTTGGACGTCGACCGGCAGCAGATCGTCCAAGAGTTCGCCGTCGTGATCACTGATCCGGGCCTGTGGAAAGGCCAGTTCGAGGCAGTGTCGGCGACCAGAATCGATCTCGTTGAGCACGAGGGCGGCGCCGAGCTTCGCCGCGGGCCAGACGAGCAATCCGGTGCCGGCGGAGGGTTCGAGCACGGTGTCGGAGGAGCGGAGTTGTGCCGCCACGCTCATCGCCCACGCGATCGGGGCAGGGGTGGAGAATTGCTGGAAGGCGAGCTGGTCTTCGGTGCGCACCGTCTGTGTCGGCAGTCGGCGGCCCAGATCGATCAGAGCGTCCAGCGCGACCGACGGGCTGGAAAGGTCCATGCCCGCACCGGCTGACGCCAGCCAGAGCACTTGCGCGAGTTCGAGCGCATCGTAGGCGTGGCGCATCGACCAGCCGCCATCGGCGGCGGAGCGGCCTGTCGCGGAGGCAAGTAGGTCGCGCAGCAGGCGGGCGTCGATCGTCTCGCCGGCCTGGAGGAAGTCGCCAAGGCGATGCGCGACGGCGAGGACGGGATCGGCAGGAGCTTCGAGGCGAAGCGCGGCAGCGGTCATGGCAGAGACTCCGGCCCGGCCGGCTCCAGCGCCGACGTCGGGGCACGAAGTGTCCGATCTCCTCCCCTCTATCGTCCGGTCGTCATCCTGCCCCGTGGAGGTGCGCGCAGGACATCGTTCCAGTCCGCACCGGGCTGGGCCGGGTAGCGGGCCTCGATTTGCCGGTCGGCGAAGCGCTCGCGCGCCACCGTCTCGGCTTGGTGCCCGGCGGCATCATGGTCGAGAAACAGGATGATCTCCGTGACCGACGCGGGAAGGGTGATCCGCTTGAAGCGTTCGGCTCCGAGCGTGGCCCAGCAGGGCACGCCAAAGAGTCGGGAGGCGGAGAGGGCGGTTTCGATACCTTCCGCCAAGCCGAGGCGATTGCTCGCCGACACGAGGCGGACGAGACCGCTGCCGAGTGAACCCAGCGCGGCACGTGCCGGCTGGCGGGAGGAGAGGGATAGTCCATCCCGACTGAGGAACGTCCGGTGCACGGCGACGAGCCCGCTCTCGTCAGTCACTGCCGCGATCATCGCCGGCAGAAACCGTGTGAGCGGCTGCCGCCCTTGCGGTGTGCGCGGATGGAAACGAAGCGCCGAGGTCCCGATGAGCCCGCGTCCCGCCAGATAGCGCGATGCAGGGCTGTCACGGAGCGGGCGTGCCTCGGACCAGAGCCGCTCCACTGCGGGCTTTCGTGTGTCGATTGGCTCGTCGGTGCCAAACACCACGCGCGCACCGCCGGGAAGGCGGAGCGCTGCAATCGCGTCGAGCACATCGCGAGTCTCGCAGCCGGCGAAGCAGTGGAACAGCAGGCGTCTGCGACCCGGGCGGACGCTGAGAGACGGCGTGGTGTCGGAGTGTGCCGGGCACCGACACATGCCGCCTCGGGGCGTCCAATGGCCGCCGAGCGCCTCGACGATGGTGCGGCCGCTGTCGGCACCGCTGGCGAGGTGTGGATTGTGGAAGGTCATGAGGGCTCTCGCTGTCTGTGACGCGCCCCGCGCCGCCGCCTCCGCTCCCTCGGGCTAAGCGCTTTCCTACAGCACCATGTTCGCACTATGTTCTAATCCGAGGAAGAGGAAAATACTTGATGCGAGGCGATGATGATCCGAACCTTTTTCCCCGCGGCGGCAGCGCTGCTGGCCTGGGCCTCACCTGCACTGGCGCAGCAAGCCAACCCGGAACCGAGTTCAGCCGAGGCGAACGATGCTTCAGCTGCCGTCTTCGCGCTGATCGAGCACCGGACGACCGCAGCGCAATGGTCTTCGACCGCGCCAGCCGATCCCAAGGTCATGTCCGTGTCTGCGACGAGAGCCGCGCCACCGAAAGGACGCGACCGATTCCTCGCCTTCATCCGTGCCGCCGAGCTTCGCCACGCGCTGCCGAACGGTTTGCTCGATGCATTGGTCGCGGTGGAATCAGCTTACCAGCCTGGCGTGGTCAGTCGCGCTGGTGCCATGGGATTGGCGCAGCTGATGCCCGCGACCGCACGAGCGCTTGGGGTGCTCGATCCATTGGACGCTCGCATGAACGTCGATGGTGGGGCTCGCTTCTTGAGAGCCATGCTCGACAAGTTCGGGTCGGTGACACTGGCGTTGGCCGCTTACAACGCCGGGCCTGCGGCTGTCATCCGGGCGCGCGGCATTCCCGCCAACAGCGAGACGCCAGCCTATGTGCGCAAGGTCTTGTCGGCTTGGCGAGTGGGGAGCCTCTGACATGCGCGAGTTTTTGGAGCGTCCCGCCTCACGCCCCGTTCTGCAGCAGCCAGGCATGCACATGCGCGTGAACGCGCCGACGTGGCCGGCGGCCGGCCCGCAGGTCGAATACGAACCGAGGATCGTGGACGACGATGCGGCCGAACCGGGTCGGGCTGAGGCCCACCCGTGCCAGAAAAGTCTCGATCCTCGGTAGCAGATCCCCGTCCATGCGTCGCGACTCGCTTTACTCCGTTCCCGTTCTGTTCTATACCGTTGTCCCGGTGCTGTAGGAAATCCCCTATGATGATCGCCACGATCGAACACCCGCGCGAGGCGCTCCAACGGCTCATTGAAGAGCGCAAGGAGGAGTATGCCGCGCTGTCGCGCATGCTCGGCCGCAATCCCGCATACATCCAGCAGTTCATCAAACGAGGTACGCCCAAGCGGCTCGACGAGAAGGACCGTCGCCTTCTTGCCAGCTATTTCGGGGTGAAGGAGACGGTGCTCGGCGGTCCTCAGGAGTGGGAGAAGCCAACGCTGCAGCAGGTGCCGGTGCTCGATGTCTATGCGTCGGCCGGCTACGGGGCTGCCGACTTTGGCGAGGCGCGCCGGACGTCGATCGGCTTCGATCCGCGCTGGCTCCGCGAGCGAACCAAAGGCTCGGCCGATGGCCTGTCGATCATTCAGGTGAAGGGCGATTCGATGGCTCCGACGCTCGCCGATGGTGACGATGTGCTCGTTGATCGCAAGGATGGGGTGAGCCGGCTACGCGACGGCATCTACGTCCTGCGGCTGGACGATAGCCTGATGGTCAAGCGGCTGGCGCGGCAGCCCTCGGGTCGCGGCATCTCGATCAGGAGCGACAATCCCGACTATCCGAGCTGGCAGGACATCAATCCCAGCCGGATCGACATCGTGGGACGGGTGCTATGGTTCGGTCGCACGCTGAGCTGATCGGGACAGCCCGGTCACAGGTGACAGCATGAAGCAGATGAGCCTGCACGTCGTCGGCGCGAACCATCCCAATGCGGATGGCGGCAACCGGCGCTTCGAGATCCTGCTTTGCGGGCCCGGCGAACCGATCGAGCTGGTTCCTGAGCCGAAGAACCCGGCGGACCCGCATGCGATTGCGGTGTTCAGCAGTCGGAATGTCCAGATCGGCTATCTGACCGCGGACCGCGCTCCCTGGATTGGTGGCATGCTGCGCAATGGCCGTCCAGTCGAGGTGATTTTCCAGGCTGCCACGTCAGCCGGTGCCGCCGTTCGGATCGCGTTCGACGGCGATCATCCCGTTCTGCCGCCTGCTCATGCGACTGGTGCCACACCGCCGAATTCGGGGACGGTCGAGTTCTGGCCAGACGAGATCTACCCTGATGACTGATCCCGCTTCTCTCGCCGTCGAGGGCCATAACAAGCTAGGGAACGACGCTCCAAGTGGCCGAGCGGTACAACCGATCCTTGAGGAGGCGTGGGCGATCGCGATCGATCTGCGCCGGGATCTCGGCCTGTCCGAGGCGATCGCCTGGGCAGACGGCTATCTGGAGGAGGTGCGGGAGAAGGAAAGCTCGACCGCCGCCGCGCGCTGGGTGGTCGTGATCAGCGCTTTGGCCGAGTTGGCCCGAGCAAGCGTGCACTGACGATCGCCGATCGAGATAGCAGCCTAGCTCGCTAGGTTCGGCTTGCTTGGCTAAGCTCGGCAGCATCGGCACGATCGGCTCTGAGCTGCCGTCCCACTGCGTAGCTCATCCGGGTATACCCAACAACGCCAAGTAGGAGTGATGAGCAGGTGGCAGGCAGCGAGGTTAGGGCGGCGCGGGTGTATTTGCGGGTAAGCACGGACGAGCAGGACCTGACGCGGCAGGAGAGCATTGTGGCTGGTGCGCGGGCGGCCGGCTTTTATGTCGCGGCCGTATACCGGGAGAAGGCGTCGGGCGCGCGACCGGACCGGCCGGAGCTGCTGCGCATGGTGGCGGACCTGCAGCCGGGCGAGGTGGTGGTGGCCGAGAAGATCGACCGCATCAGCCGCCTGCCTCTGCAGGAAGCGGAACTGCTGGTGGATGCTATCCGGGGCAGGGGGGCTCGGCTGGCGGTGCCGGGCATTGTGGACCTGTCGGACTTGGTAGCTGATAGCGCAGGCGTGGCGCGCATCGTGCTGGAGGCGGTGCAGGACATGCTGCTGCGGGTCGCGCTGCAGACGGCGCGGGATGACTACGAGACCCGGCGCGAGCGGCAACGCGAGGGCATCGAGATTGCCAAGCGGGCGGGGCGGTACACCGGCCGCAAGCCGGACCTCGCCCACCACCGGCGCATCGTAGGTCTGCGCGAGGCGGGCATGAGCATCGCGAAGACCGCGGAGCTCGCCGGGTGCAGCATCGCCCACGTCAAGCGCGTGACCGCGCTCCACCGCTCAAGGGCCGCTCAGCCGCAGAAGACTAGTTGAGTACCGTACATGTTTTACCTGCGGGTCGTGGCAGACCGAACCCCACCGCGGATTGGTCTCCGCGTGGAGCAGCAGAGCGGCATCCTGGGTATCACCGCAGGATAATCGCGCATAGTCGCTTCCAACCTGCCATTCTGACACGGGGTTCCGACACCTGTAGACCCGCGGAAAAGCTGGGGTGCTACGCAGGTGTCACAACCGGACGGTTGTGACACCGGCCGCGTTACGGACTGGAATGATAAAACAGGAAGTTCGGTACGATCAGTCAGGGATCAGCGCCCAACCACGTATCTGCAATGTCGCCATTGTGGTGAGAGCCGAGACATCGACTTCGATAGCCTTATCGACCGTGACCGGAGCGATCCCATTCCCGACTAAAGCCTGGCTGCACACTCGAACGGACACGCCTGCCCGCCTTAGCGCCGCTATCAAGGCAAGATTGGGGTTCGTCGTGGCACCGGTTTTCGTCGCATATGCCTCATCATCGGCAATAATCGGTGTCGCCGGCCCGTGGACGATCACGATCACATCTCCCTGTGCCGGCCGCACGCCGTCCGCCCCGAGCAGGTTCAGGAAGCGTGCGACCTTCTCCAGCGAGGGATTGACCTTGTCGGGAGATGACGCCGCCTTCGTCACACTGAACAGCACACGATATCGCAGCGAGTGGTCCGGCCGCTCAACCGCGCCTTCTACCGGCGTGATCCTGCCATAGCCGGCAATCACGGGTTGTTGCGCGGTGACGCCTGCTGACCCGGCACTGCTCATGACGGCCAAGCATCCTGCAACTGCGATAGCGGGAAGCCGCATCTGGTTTGTCCTTTCGAAACCGGAATGATTATCCGACCCTCGCAAATACGGCTGCGCCTATATTTTGCGGCCGCGTGGCAGCCGACGCCCCGCGCGCTCGCGACGGTCGGGAAGCGGGCGCTGCCTCATGCACGGCTAGATCATCGGCGCCGAATATCGCCTCGAGCGTGCGCACGCACATTGCGGCTGCGTCATCGGCGAGCCGGTAATGGACCTGCTTTGCCTCGCGTCTCGTCTTCACCAGCTCGGCGCGGCGCAGCTCGGCAAGCTGCTGGCTGAGGGCCGGCTGGGTCACGCCGGTCGCAGCCTCTATGTCCGCAACCTGCCGCTCACCGCCCAGCAGATAGGACAGGATCATGAGGCGCTGGGGTTGAGCGAACACGCGCAGCTTTTCGACCGCCGCATCGGCGATCGCGCGGGATTGATGGATCGCCGTCATCGATCGGCCTTCAACTGATGAAACCAGTCGGCACCGGCGCTGCACGGCAAGGCGGGCGGGAGCAGGACGTCGTCACCCGGCTGCCAGTCGGCCGGCGTATAGGCCTGCCCATCGGCCGATCGCTGCAATGCCCTCACCGTGCGGAGCATCTCGTCGACCGATCGCCCGACGTTCATCGGATACCAGTTGAGCGCACGGATGATGCCCTCAGGATCGATGAAATAGGTCGCGCGCACGGCCGAGGCGTCGCCGGCCTGTTCGTCAAGCATGCCATAGGCGTAACCCACCGCCATCGACGGGTCTTCCACGACCGGGAACGGCACCTCTACACCGAAGACATCCTTGATCGCGCGCAACCAGGCGACATGCGAATACAGGCTGTCAACCGACAGCCCGAGCAAGGCGCAGTCGAGCTCCTCGAATTGCGGTGCGGCCTTCGCCAGGGCCACGAACTCGCTGGTGCAGACCGGCGTGAAATCAGCCGGGTGCGAAAAGAACACGACCCAACGACCACGATACTGATCGAGCGACATCGCGCCCTGCGTCGTGCGGGCGGTGAAATTCGGGGCCGCGTCCCCGATGCGCAACGAGCGCGGTACGTCTGCATCCATCGTTTCCATGCTTTTCAGATGGCACGGGCAGCCCGTTGACGCAAGCGGATTACACAACTACATAAACCATGAAATCAATAATTGGAGGCGATCGTGGAATCGGCGTTGAATGAGGCAGTTGCGCAGATTGAACGTGCGAAGGCGGCGGTAGCGCCGGTCGTTCACTCGTTCTTCGACGAGCCGACCAACACCGCGACCTACGTCGTCTGGGACCCCGCCACGCGAAAGGCGGCGATCGTTGACAGTGTCCTGAACTTCGACGCTGCGGCCGGTCGCACCAATACGGCGTCGGCGGATGCGGTAATCGCTTATGTGCGGGAGCACGGCCTTTCGGTCGACTGGCTGCTCGAAACCCATGCTCATGCCGACCACCTGTCTGCGGCGCCCTATCTGCAAAAGGCGCTGGGCGGTCAGCTCGCGATCGGCCGCGACATCATTCGCGTGCAGAACGTCTTCGGCAAGATTTTCAACGCCGGCACCGACTTCGAACGGGACGGCTCCGAGTTCGACCACCTGTTCGACGATGGCGACCGTTTTACGATCGGCGACATCGAGGCCATCGCGCTGCATGTGCCGGGGCACACCCCCGCCGATATGGCCTATGTCATCGGCGACGCAGTCTTCACCGGCGATACCCTGTTCATGCCGGACTACGGCACCGCACGCGCAGACTTCCCCGGTGGTGATGCGCGCCAGCTATTCCGCTCGATCCGTCGACTGATGCAGTTGCCCGACGAGACGCGGCTGTTCCTGTGCCACGACTACAAGGCTGCGGGGCGCGACCGGTATGTCTGGGAGACGACCGTGGGCGCGCAGCGCGTCGGCAACGTCCACGTTCATGAGGGGGTGGACGAAGACAACTTCGTCGCGATGCGCACCAGTCGGGACGCCACCTTGTCGATGCCCAAGCTCATCCTGCCATCGGTGCAGGTCAATATGCGCGGCGGCCATCTGCCGGAGCCGGAAGTCAACGGCACCCGCTACCTCAAGATTCCACTGGATACGCTGTGATGCCCGGATTTCCCCATGCCATGCCGCTTGCCGGCTTCATCGGCGGCCTGATGATCGGGTTCGCTGCGGCGATCATGTTGCTGGGCAACGGCCGCATCGCCGGGGTCAGCGGCATGTTCGCGCGTGTCCTCGCTCTCTCTGAAGGGGGAGCGCCTTGGATGATGGCCTTGCTTTTCACGGCGGGGCTGCCCCTGGGCGCGGCGCTGACCGCAGCCAATGTGAATGTGGAAGCTCGCTTCCCGACGTCGCTCGGGCTGATCGCCGTCGCCGGGCTGATCGTCGGGATCGGGACGCGGCTCGGCGCGGGGTGCACCAGCGGTCACGGCGTCTGCGGCCTGTCGCGCCTGTCGCCGCGGTCCATCGTCGCGACCGGCACGTTCATGGCGACCGGCATCGCCACCGTGACCCTCATGCGTCTCGCGGGAGTGGTATCGTGATGCGCCAGAGCCTTCTTTCGCTCGTCAGCGGCACGCTGTTCGGCGCCGGCCTCGCCGTGTCCGGCATGATCGATCCTGCGCGGGTACGGGCGTTTCTCGACGTCGCCGGTGCCTGGGACCCGACCCTGGCATTCGTCATGGCGGGAGCGATCCTGCCGATGGCGATAGCCTGGCTCATCGTGCGTGGACGCTCTACGCCGATCGTCGCGGAGCAATTCCATACGCCGGCCACGTCGCCGATCGACGCGCGCCTCCTCGGCGGTGCCGCCCTGTTCGGCATAGGCTGGGGCCTTGTCGGCCTGTGCCCCGGCCCCGCCATCGCCGCGCTCGCGATCCAGCCTGCCCCCGCGCTGCTCTTCACCGCTGCAATGGCGCTCGGCGCAGCCATCCACCGCTTCGCACTCATCCCACGCCGTTCGGCGTGACCGGACAGGAGACATTACATGGCCTTCAAGAAGATCACACCGTCCTTCTCGGCTGCTCCCCAGCTCACCCGGGATGATGTCGCTGCCGCCGCACAGGCGGGGTTTCGCTCGATCGTTTCGAGCCGGCCAAATGGCGAGGAGCAGGGACAGCCGAGCGCACACGAGATGGCCCGGATCGCCGAAGAACACGGCCTTGCGTTCGCCCATGTCCCGATCGTGCCGGGCAAGGCGACCGATGCCGATGCGGACCGGATGAAGGAAGCGCTGACTGCGCTGCCGGGACCGACGCTCGGCTTCTGCCGAAGCGGCACGCGGGCGGCTACCCTATGGGCGCTGGCGGAGGCGAGTCATGCCGATCCCGAAACGATCGTCGGTCAGGCCAAGGCAGCCGGGTACGACCTGGCCGATCTGAAGCCGGCGCTCGCTCGCCGGTCCGAAAGAACCGGCAAATGACCTACGACATCGTCATCATCGGAGGCGGAGCTGCGGGCATCGCAACCGCCGCCAGCATCCTGAAACGTAACGCCAAGGTGTCGATCGCGGTCGTCGATGCGGCCCGGGACCATTATTACCAGCCCGGTTGGACGTTAGTCGGGGCAGGCGTTTTCACCCCCGAACAGACCCGCAAGGCCGAAGCCGATGTCATGCCCAAGGGCGTCGAATGGATCCGGCTGCCGGCGATCACCATCGACCCCGAGCGTCAGGCGATCACCCTGGGCGACGGGGATACGATCGCCTATCGTGTCCTGATCGTCGCCCCCGGCCTGCGTTTGGCGTGGGAGAAGATCGCGGGGCTTACCGAAGCGTTGGGCCGCAACGGGGTCACGTCCAACTACCGCTACGATCTGGCGCCCTACACCTACCAGCTTGTCCAGGAATTGCAGCGGGGACGCGCGCTGTTCTCGCAACCGCCGATGCCGATCAAGTGCGCCGGCGCGCCTCAAAAGGCGATGTACCTGTCCTGCGACATCTGGCGCGAACGCGGTGTTCTCCCCGCGATCGACGTCGAATTTCACAACGCCGGTGCGGCGCTGTTCGGCGTCGCGACCTATGTCCCTGCGCTGATGGAATATGTCGAGAAGTATAGGATCAACCTCAAGCTCGAATCCAACCTCGTCGCGGTCGACGCCGATCGGCGTATTGCCACCTTCGAGCGCAAGCAGAACGGTGTCAGCGAGCGGATCGAGCGCGGGTTCGACATGCTCCACGTCGTGCCGCCGCAGGTGTCGCATGACGTCGTTGCCAAAAGTTCGCTCGCGGCGGCAAACGGCTTCGTCGAGGTCGATGAGGCGACGCTGCGCCACAAGCGATACGACAACGTCTTTGCCTTGGGCGATGCTGCGGGGACGAGCAATGCGAAGACGGCTGCGGCAGCCCGCAAGCAGGCACCCGTGGTGGCGGTCAACGCGCTCGCCGCACTCGAAGGCAAGCCTCCTGTTGTCGACTATGACGGCTATGGGTCGTGCCCGCTCACCGTCGAGCGCGGCAAGATCGTCCTCGCCGAGTTCGGCTATGGTGGAAAACTGCTCCCCAGCTTTCCGTCGTGGCTGCTGAACGGCACGCGCCCGACGCGCGCTGCCTGGTTCCTGAAGGAGCGGATGCTGCCCCCGATTTACTGGCAAGGCATGCTGAAAGGCCATGAATGGATGGCGGCTCCGCATAAGATCGGCAAAGCGGCATGACCCTCGAACCGATCCAGTATCTGCTGGGTGCGTTATCCGGCAGCCTGGTGGGCTTTACCCTCGGGCTTGTCGGCGGGGGCGGCTCGATCCTCGCCGTCCCACTCATGGTCTATCTGGTGCGCGTGCCCGACGCCCATCTCGCCATCGGCACGAGCGCGTTCGCCGTCGCGGCTAACGCCGCCACGGGGCTGATCGGCCATGCAAGGGCGCATAACGTCAAATGGCGCTGTGGCGGCATGTATGCGACCGCCGGCGTCATCGGCGCCCTGTTCGGCTCTACCGCGGGCAAGGCCGTCGACGGCGGCAAGCTCCTGTTCCTGTTCGCACTGGTCATGGTCGTCGTCGGCGTCCTGATGCTGCGCGGGCGCGGTGACACGGGCAACCCGGGGGCGGAGTGCAACCGGGAAAAGGCGCCGAAGGTGCTGGGCTACGGCCTCGGCACCGGTCTGTTCTCGGGCTTCTTCGGCATCGGCGGGGGCTTTCTGATCGTCCCCGGCCTGATCGGATCGACGGGCATGCTGATCCTGAACGCCGTCGGCACGTCATTGATCGCCGTCACCGCGTTCGGGCTGACGACGGCCGCCAATTACGCATTTTCGGGTCTGGTGGACTGGCCGCTGGCTTTCGTGTTCATCGCCGGTGGAGTTGTCGGCGGCTTGATCGGCACGCGCATCGCGAAGCGCCTCGGTACGGGCGGCACGCTCACCACGGTCTTCGCCGTCCTGATCTTCGTGGTGGCGGCCTACATGCTCTGGAAAAGCGCGGCCGCGTTTCTCTGATGGCGGGTGCGATTGCCATCGGGCCGCTGATGCTGGCCGTCGATCGCGGGCTTGCCGTGCTGTGCATCGTCGTGTTCCTTGGCCTCACGACACTGGCCGGTCGGTTCCGCTTCCCTCGCGTATCGACGGTCTCCACCAGCGCCATCGTCGCTGGACTGGTCACGGCACGGATCGGTTACGTCGCAGCGCATTGGTCGAGCTACACCGGCGCTCCGCTGTCCATCCTTGCCGTGTGGCAGGGTGGCTTTTCCCCCGTTGCAGGGCTTCTGGGCGCTGCGGCGATGCTGGCGATCCGGCTTGGCCGCTCAAGCGCGCTGGCGGCAGGCTGGGGAGCGTTGGCTGTTGCGGGTGGCCTCTGGTTCTCGCTTCAGGCGCTGATCCCTCCCGTGACCTACGGCCCGTTCCCCTATCATCTCAACCTGACAACCCCGTCCGGCGCGCCGCTTCCACTCGATCGCTTCCGTGGCAGGCCCTTCGTGGTCAACCTGTGGGCGACATGGTGCGGTCCGTGTCGGCGTGAGCTGCCGATGCTCGATGCGGTTGCGTCGCGCCCTGGCGAGGTCCCGATCCTTCTTGCCGATCAGGGCGAGGCGCAAGCGATCGTCAGCGGTTTTCTCGGCCGTGAAAATATCGGAGCGCGCCATGTCGCGCTCGACCCCGATCGTGGCCTTTCTCAAGCCCTGAAGGTGGCGGGGTATCCCGCAACGGCCTTCGTTGCGGGCGACGGCACGATCGTACAGCTCCAGCTCGGTGAATTGTCACGCGCTGCGCTCGCCGATGGAATCGAATTAGCAAGGAAACACCGATGAATCGTCGCAACCTGTTGTCTCGGGGCCTCCTGGCCGCGCTTGCCTTCGCCGCGCCGATCACGCCTCTCATGGCCCAGCAGCCCGATCTGTCGCGCAAGGCGGTCGTTGACGATCCCGTGGCTCCCAAGCGCGCCGGCAGGACCTACGACGTCACGGTTGTCGAGTTTTTCGACTATAACTGCCCCTATTGCCGTCGCATGGAGCCGGTGCTGAACGCCCTGCTTCGCTCCGACCCGAAGGTACGGGTCGTGTACCGGGACTGGCCGATCTTCGGACCTGCCTCGCGTGAGGCGTCACGCGCGGCTGTCGCGAGCCAATGGCAGGGCAGGCATGCCGCCTTTCACGAGGCCCTGATGACCTCGCCGGCGCGGCTCGACAGCGCGGGCGTCAAGGCAGCGGCTGCCAAAGCCAAGGTCGACTGGCCCCGTCTGCAACGCGATTTGAAGAACCGTGGCGCCGAAATCGACGCGCTGCTTACGCGCACCGATAGCATCGCCCAGGCGATCGGTTTCAACGGAACACCAGCGCTGATCGTCGGCTCGCAGGTCGTCGCCGGTGCTGTCGATCTCCCGACGTTGCGTCGTCTCGTCGCGGAAGCGCGCAAAAAACCAGCGGCGCGCTGACCATGCCCGGGCCGCTCAATCGGAGACAGCTTGCCGGCTTGGGCGCGGTGGTCGTGGGTGGTTGGGCAGTCGGGCAGGTTCTACGGCGTACCGCCCCGATCGGGCGCGACGTCGGGCCGACCGCCGACCTGATCCTTGCCGGTAACGGCTCGCCCGAGGACGGACCTGCCGATGCTACGCTCCGGCTTGCCGTGTTCACCGACTATCGTTGCCCGGCCTGCCGTCATGGATTTTCCGCCCTGGAAGAGGCTGTGCAACGCGACGGCAAGGTGCGGGTCATCTACAAGGATTGGCCCATCTTCGGTCCGCCATCCGAACGTGCCGCAAGCGTGGCGCTCGCGTGCGCCGAACAGGGAGTTTACCCGACCGTCCATCGTGCGTTGATGACGGACAGCCGCACGATCGACGACGACGTGTTGCGGGACGTCGTGATGCGCGCTGGCGGCGATTGGCTGCGCGCGATGACCTGGCTTGCCGCCCACGCGGACGCTGTCGCAGCCCGCCTGCGGGCGAACGGACAGGAAGCCTATTCGATCGGACTGGCGGGCACCCCGGGTTATCTTGCCGGTCCCATGCTGGTGATGGGCGCGATCGACGCCAGCGATTTCCAACGGCTGTTCGCGCGTGCGCGGGAAGAAAGCTGACGATGCGAGAGGATACGAAACATGATCGAGTATAATCACAAGGGCATGACGGTTGCGTCGCTCCATGACGAGCGCACCGGCAGCTTCCAGTATGTCGTGGTCGACGAAGCCACGAAGACCGCCGCGATTATCGATCCGGTCCTCGACTTCGATCCCCGTGCCGGTGCGACCGCAACCGACAATGCCGATATGATCCTCGAATATGTCCGCGCCAAGGGACTTACTGTGGAATGGGTGCTCGATACCCATCCCCATGCCGATCACTTCTCGGCCGCGCCGTATCTCGCGGAAAAGACAGGGGGCAAAACCGCGATCGGCACCAAGGTCGTGGAGGTGCAGAAGCTCTGGCAGGACATCTACTGCCTGCCCGACCTGCCCGTCGATGGTAGCCAGTGGGATCGCCTGTTCGCCGATGGCGAGCAGTTCAGGATCGGCTCGCTCGACGCGCACGTCATGCTGTCGCCCGGCCACACGCTCGCCTCGATCACCTACGTCGTCGGCGACGCGGCGTTCGTCCACGACACGCTGATGGTGCCCGACAGCGGCACCAGTCGGGCTGACTTTCCAGGCGGCAACGCGCGCGCGCTGTGGCGCTCGATCCGGGCGATCCTCGAACTGCCGCCCAGCACCGCGACCTATGTCGGCCACGACTACGGCAAGGACGGGCGCGAAGTCTTTGGACGATCGACCGTGGCGGACCAGCGTCGTGACAACATCCATGTGCACAACGGCATCGGTGAGGCCGAGTTCGTCGCCACCCGCGAGAAGCGCGACGCAACCCTGCCGCTGCCGGACCTGATGCTTGCCGCGCTCCAGGTGAACATCCGCGGCGGTCGCCTGCCGGAGCCGGAGGCGTGCGGCACAGCGTTCCTCAAGGTGCCGCTCAACCACTTCGGCGCGGGCAAATGACCGAACCAACGCCGCCAACGCCCGGTGATGATGGCGATGCCCAGCGTATCATCTTCGCCATTACCGCCGCGCTGCTCGTCCTCGTCGTCACCTACAAGGTAGGGCAGTCTGACGCGCCCGTGCAGGCACCCGTCGAGGTAGCAGCGGACGCCGCCTTTTCGCCACCGGCGGAAAGCACCATCCCCGCCGGGCCGGACGGCGACGCGATCCGGCGCGGTCGACTGATCTTCACCGCGAGCGCGGCTCATGCCGGCCAGTACGTCGGCAACGGCCTGACGTGCAGCAACTGTCACCTCGATGCCGGGCGGAAGGCCGATGCGTCCCCGATGTGGGCGGCCTGGGTCAGCTACCCAGCTTATCGCGCGAAGAACGGCCGGGTGAACACGATGGAGGATCGCATCCGCGACTGCTTCCTCTACTCGATGAACGCGCCCGCCTCGAAAGCCGGCGCCCCGCCGCCCTATGGCGACGATATCTACCGCGATCTCCAGAGCTATTTCGCCTGGCTCGCGACCGGCGCGCCATCCGGCAAGCCGCTGCCCGGTCGCGGGTTCATAAAGCTCGCCACAACCCCGATCGGGCACGATCCGGTTCGCGGCGCGATTGTGTTCGCCGGCCAGTGCGCATCATGCCACGGTGCGAACGGCCAAGGGCAGGCGAACCCGGACGGCAGCTATACTATCCCGCCGCTGTGGGGAGCGCGCTCCTACAATTGGGGTGCGGGCATGACCGGGCTGGCGTCGGCTGCCGGGTTCATCAAGGCCAACATGCCTTATGGTGAGGGCAACACGCTGACGGATCAGCAGGCGTGGGATGTCGCCGCCTATGTCGATAGTCGCGAGCGACCCCGCGATCCGCGGCAGACCGGGACTGTCGAGAGCGCACGTAAGCAGTTTCACCCCAAAGGGGACTATTATGGTCAGGAGATTGACGGAAAAATGCTTGGCAGCTGATCGCTCGGCTTCCTAACCAGTGTCACAACCGAACGGTTTTGACACCATTCCTTGAGTAGCCAAGTCAGCTAATCGCTTAGTGACCTAGCCGTAATGGATAAGTTGAGTCACTGCTGTTTTCTGCTTTCGTTCTCCACGATACTGAATCATAGAATTGTTATGCCAATCGCGCGTGAACATCGCTGGCTCTACCCGATTGACTGGCGTGAACTATCTGCCTTCATCCGGTTTGGCCGCGCCAAAGGACGCTGCGAACATTGTCAGCGCCCGCATGGTCGTCATGTGCTGCATCTGGGCGATGGTGTTTGGTGGGATGAGGACATAAGCAGGTGGCGCAACGGGCAGGGCAGGTGCGTTCGCCGCCTGCCGCCGCCCGACGCCCTCTTATGCGCGCAACCTGGCTTCGTCGGCATTGATCCACCTTCACAAGTGCGGATCACGCGCGTGGTTCTTGCTAGCGCGCATCTGAACCATGATCCGAGCGATAACCGACCACGCAACCTCGCTGCACTCTGCCAGCGGTGCCACATGCGCCACGACGCCAGCGAGCATCGCCGACGTCGGTGGATCAACGCCTTCCGTATGCGTGCGATCGGCGATCTATTTGCCTGATCCGAAATCTCCTGCTGACCGCCTGGGAGCTAATCAAAGATCACTCAGTCGGTGAATCGAACGCTGTCAGGATTGGGCACGGCCCTGCCGATCCCGAGCCGCACTCGCTGGCAAGCCGACGCAGCGAAGCACGCGCCTGTTCAAGCTCGGCGATCTTCGCATCCAGCGCCGCCATCTGCTCATGGGCGAGCTGGCGCGCACGCGCGCGATCGTCGGTCGCATCCAGCGCCAGAAGCTCACCGATCTGCTCGAGCGTGAAACCGGCTGCCTGCGCCGAGCGGATGAAGCGAAGGCGGCGGGCGTCATCGGTGCCGTAGCGCCGGATGCCGCCTCCGGCGCCAGCCCCGGTCGGCCGGTCTGGCTCGTCCAGCAAACCGCGACGCTGATAGTAGCGCACCGTTTCGACGCCGACGCCGCCCTCGCGCGCGAGCGCCGCGATCGTCATGCCGGTCATGCCTTGACTCCGTACTATGGTACGGACCCTATATAGGCGGGGCGAGGATATTGGAGAAGCGGCATGGCGAGCGCCCCCGCCAAACAGGCGACGATCTACCGGATGGTGATGCCGGAACATACCTGCCCTTTCGGGCTGAAGGCGAAGGATCTTCTGCGCCGGGAAGGCTATGCGGTCGATGACCATTGGCTGATGACGCGGGAAGAAACCGACGCTTTCAAGGCGAAGCACGGCGTCAAGACGACCCCGCAGATCTTTATCGCCGGGGAGCGGGTCGGCGGCTATGACGATCTGCGCCGCTTCTTCGGCAAGATGGTCCGCGACCCCAAGGCCGTCACCTATCGCCCGGTGATTGCCGTGTTCGCGATGACGGCGCTGATGGCGCTCGCCGCCAGCTATGCGGTACTCGGCACGCCCTTCACGGTGCGGGCGGGTGAATGGTTCATCGCGTTCTCGATGTGCGCTCTGGCGATGCTCAAGCTCCAGAACGTCGAGAGCTTCTCGAGCATGTTCCTCAACTACGATCTGCTCGCGAAGCGCTGGGTGCCCTATTCCTATGTCTATCCCTACGCGGAAGGAGCGGCGGGCGTCCTGATGGCAGCCGGCGCGTTGACCTGGCTGTCGGTGCCCGTCGCGCTCGTTATCGGTACGATCGGCGCGGTGTCGGTGTTCAAGGCCGTCTACATCGACAAGCGTGAGCTGAAATGCGCGTGCGTGGGCGGGGACAGCAACGTGCCGCTCGGCTTCATCTCGCTCACCGAAAACCTGATGATGGTCGCGATGGCGCTGTGGATGATCGCTGCGCCGCCCGTGCTGGCGATGGCGCACTGACGCGAAGGTCGGCACGCGTCGTCAATGCGGGCTGATCGCCGTAACTTCTGCCGTCATACCCTTCGCCTTGGCGGTGAATGCGACCCGCTGCCCCGACCGCAGTCCCTTGAGCAGGGTCGGGGGGGATGCCCGGAAGGTCATCGTCATTGCGGGCCAGCCGATCGTCGGGATCGGGCCGTGCTTGATGGTTACGGTTCCACCTTTCGCGTCGACGGCAGTGATCGTCCCCGATCCGCTGCCGGATTTTACAGCCGATGCAGCCGGCCTGCTGCCTTGAGCAAGAGCGCTCGCTGCGATCGGCGTGACTAGTAGCATGAATGCGGCGCGCATGGAGAAAGTGGCTTTCATCAGATCTTCCTTTCGGGGCGGGTTGAAGCTCGCCGCCGCAAGAGCAAGTAGGCGGCTGGCAGGATGAACATGGAGAGGAAAGGGGCGGTCAGCATTCCACCGATCATCGGCGCGGCGATCCGGCTCATCACCTCCGATCCGGCGCCATGCCCGATCAGCACGGGGAACAGCCCGGCGACGAT
The DNA here is from genome assembly GCF_027922045.1 of Microbacterium terregens. The sequence goes on along the minus strand of NZ_BSEX01000022.1, from coordinate 55,867 downwards.
GACAGCGACGGTCATCGCCTTGGGACGTACCCGCAACAGCGCGCCCTCCCTGATCGCTTCCGATACTTGCTCGCCCGACGGTGACGGCCCGCGCTCGGCCAATGCGTGTTTCAGGTAGATCAGCATGACGACGCCGAACTCCGCCGACACGCCGGCGAGCGCGATGAACCCGACACCTGTGGCGACCGATTGCGCATAGCCGAGCAGCCATAATGTCCAGATGCCGCCGGTCAGCGCGAAGGGCAGTGTGCCCATGATAAGCGCCGCCTCGTCGAGGCGACCGAAGGTAAGGTAGAGGAGAAGGAAGATGATCGCGAGTGTCGCCGGCACGACGAGCATCAACCGAGCCTCGGCACGCTGCAGATACTCGAATTGTCCGGAATAGGCGATCGAGACGCCGGGGCTGAGCCGAACATCTTTGCCAACAGCACGGCGCAGATCGGCGACCGTGGAGGCCAGGTCGCGCCCGCGCACGTCGACATAGACCCATGTCGAGAGTCGACCATTTTCCGTCTTGAGCATCGGTGGACCTTCCGCGATCGACACGGATGCGACGGTGCCGAGTGTGATCTGCTGACCCGATGCGGTGACGATTGGGAGAGTTCGCAGTCCCTCCAGACTGTCACGCAGCTCGCGGGGGTAGCGGACGCTGATCGGGTAGCGGGCAAGGCCCTCCACCGTCTGGCCGATCGTCTCGCCGCCGATCGCGCCGGACACAATCTCCTGCACATCGGCGATGTTGAGACCGTAGCGCCCCGCGGTCACCCGATCGATATCGACATCGACATAGCGGCCTCCGGTCAACCGTTCTGCCAATGCCGAGCTGACGCCCGGCACGGTCCTGGCGACACGTTCGATGCTGCCGGCGATGCGGTCCAGCTCGGAGAGGTTGGACCCCGACACTTTCACCCCGATGGGACTCTTGATGCCGGTCGCGAGCATATCGATCCGATTGCGGATCGGAGGCACCCATACGTTCGTGAGGCCGGGCACGCGCACTGTGCGGTCCAGCTCCTCCACCAGCTTTGCCGGCGTCATCCCCGCGCGCCATTGATCGCGCGGCTTGAATTGGATGGTCGTCTCGAACATCTCGAGCGGTGCCGGGTCGGTCGCGGTCTCGGCGCGTCCGGCTTTGCCGAACACGGTTTTGACCTCGGGAACGGTTTTTATCAGCCGGTCTGTGCGCTGGAGCAGGGCCGAGGCGCTCGCGGCCGAAAGGCCGGGAAGCGCGGACGGCATGTAGAGCAGATCGCCCTCATCCATCGTCGGGATGAACTCGCCACCCAATCGGGTCAGCGGCCATGCCGTCGTCGCCAGTACCAGGGCGGCGATGCCGATCGCCGCCCAAGGCCGCGCCAACACGCGGTCGAGCGCCGGGCGATAGGCACGGGTGAGCACGCGGTTGATAATGTTGTCGTTCTCGGCCGGAATGCGTCCCCGGATCAGCCATCCCATCAGGACCGGCACGAGCGTTACCGACAGGATCGCCGCTGCCGCCATCGCATAGCTCTTGGTGAAGGCGAGCGGGGCGAACAGCCGTCCCTCCTGCGCTTCGAGCGTGAACACCGGCACGAACGACAGCGTGATGATGACGAGGCTGAAGAACAGCGCCGGCCCGACCTCGGCCGCGGCCTCGGTGATGACGCGCCAGCGTTCCTCGCCCGCCAGCGCCACGCCCGGATGGTCGTGTTCCCATCGCTCGATCCGCTTGTGCGCGTTCTCGATCATCACGATCGCGGCATCGACCATCGCGCCGATCGCGATGGCGATACCGCCCAAAGACATGATGTTGGCGTTCACCCCCTGCACACGCATGACGAGCAAGGCCGCGAGCACCCCCAGAGGCAAGGTGACGATCGCGACCAGCGCAGACCGGACATGCCACAGAAACAACCCGCAGATGATCGCGACGACGACGAACTCCTCGATCAGCTTGCCCGTCAAATTCTCCACCGCGCGGTCGATCAATTGCGAGCGGTCATAGGTGGTGACGATCTCGACGCCGGGGGGAAGGCTCGCTTTCAGTTCCGCGAGCTTGGCCTTGACGGCTTCGATCGTCTGCCGTGCATTCTTGCCCTGACGCAGGATGACGACTCCGCCCGCGACCTCGCCTTCGCCGTTCAGCTCGGCGATGCCGCGGCGCATCTCGGGGCCGATCTGGATCGACGCGACGTCGCCCAAGGTAACGGGGACGCCGGCACCGGCGACCTTGAGCGGGATCGCGCGGAAATCGTCGACGGTGCGCAAGTAACCTGACGCGCGCACCATATATTCGGCTTCGCCCAGCTCGAGGACGGACCCGCCGGCCTCCTGATTGGCGCGGCGAATGGCATCGACGGCCTGAGTGTGCGTGACACCGAATGCGGCGAGCCGCGTCGGGTCGAGCAGCACCTGATATTGCTTCACCATTCCGCCGATGCTCGCCACCTCCGCAACGCCGGGCAGCGTTTTCAGTTCATAACGTAGGAACCAGTCCTGCAAGGATCGGAGCTGCGACAGGTCACGGCGGCCGGTGCGGTCCAACAGCGTGTATTCATAGACCCAGCCGACCCCCGTCGCATCAGGACCCAGCGCGGCCTGCGCGCCTTGGGGAAGCCGTCCCTGCACCTGGCTCAGATACTCCAGCACGCGTGAGCGCGCCCAATAGAGGTCGGTCCCATCCTCGAAGAGGACATAGACGTAGCTGTCGCCGAAGAACGAATAGCCGCGCACGGTTTTCGCGCCAGGCACGGACAGCATCGTCGTGGTGAGCGGATACGTCACCTGGTTCTCGACGATCTGCGGGGCTTGGCCCGGCCAGCTCGTGCGGATGATGACCTGCGTGTCGGACAGGTCGGGGAGCGCATCGACGGGGGTGGCACGCATTGCGAACACCCCGGCCATGGCGAGCGCGATGGCCGCCAGGACGACGAGGAAGCGGTTCGCGACCGACCAGCGGATGATCGCGGCAATCATCGCCCAGCCTCGCGCGTCATGCGGCGCAGCGTTGGACCATCGGCGGGTTGATCAAAGCCGAACCGCACCCGCTCACCCTTGCGATACCCACGCACCAACGCGGGATCGGCGACGCGGAACGTCATTGTCATGGCCGGCCAGCCGATCGCCGGAACGGGCTGATGGGACAGGGTGACGGAACTGCGATCGATCGCCTCGATGCTGCCGACCGTCTCGTAGATCGACGCGGTGGGTTTCACGGCCGGCTTTGTTGCGGGTGACGCTTCGACACCAATCGGACGCGCATCGAGGCCAGCGAGGCTCGCTTCGGAGTCGATCAGGAACTGGCCCGACGCGACAACCTTCTCACCCTCGGTCAGGCCGGCGACTATCTCGGTTTTGCCGCCGCCTTCTGCGCCAGTGCGAACCTCGGCGGGTCGAAAGCGTCCACCCGGCCCTGCCAACATGACGAGTGTGCGCCGGCCGGTCCGGATCACGGCCTCACTCGGAACAAGGAGTGCATCGCGGCTCCCCTGGTCGAGCGCCACGCTGGCGAACATACCGGGGCGCAACCGGCCGGCACGGTTGGGGAGCTCGACGCGGATTGTGAGCGTGCGGCTCGCTGCCTCGGCCTGGGGCAGGATCGCAGCGATGCGGCCCCTGAAGCTTTCGCCCGGGAAAGCCGCCAGCGTGGCGATGACGGGCGTGCCGATCCGCAGGTTTCCTGCGAGGGCCTCAGGGACAGCCGCGTTCAGCCACACGGTGGCGAGGCCGTTCACCTCCGCCAGTGTCTGTCCTTGCGCGACCGTCATCCCCTGTCGGACGCCGAGCGTCTTGATGACGCCCCCCACGGGCGTGCTGATCGTCGTCACACCTTGCGGTCGGCCGCGCCACTCCGCCGATGCAATCGATCCGGCGGGCATCCCGAGAAGCAACAGGCGCTCTCGTGCCGCCCGCGTGAGCCCGGCATCCCCGGTGCGGCGCACGGCGAGATACTCCGCCTGCGCGCCCGCCCATTCGGGCACAAGGATATCGGCGAGCGGGGCGCCTGCCGGCACGACATCGCCTGGCGCGCGCGCATAGACGCGCTGAACGAAGCCGCCGCTGCGTGCCTGCACGACCGCAACGTTGCGGTCATTGAACTCGATGCTGCCGGTTGCCGAGGCCGAGTTTGACAACGATCCGCGTTCGACCGTGACGATCCGCGCGCCGAGCCGCTGGAGGCTGGCCGGATCGATCGCTACGCCCGGTGCGGCGCTACCGCCTGCGCCCTCGTCGGCATAGCGGGGGATCAGTTTCATCCTCATCGACGAGAGACCCGGGCCGTCGTGCCGCTCCCCCGGGATCATCGGATCATACCAGTAGAGGATCTTCTTCTGCGGGGCTGGGGATGCCGTTTGATCGGCAGCCGAGGACGTGCCAAGTTTCGCGAGCCCGAAGCCCACGCCCCCTGCGACCAGCACCAGCGCGCTTACCGCGGTGACAAGGCGGGCGCGGGTAATGGTAGTGTCGCTCATCGATCGGCGCTCCCGAAGGTAATGGTGAGGCGGACAGAGTCTGCGGCGACGAGCGCCTCACGGTCGAGCACGGTCAGCTCGGCGTCGGCGAGCGCGGTCTTGGCTTCGATGGCATCCGCAAGACTCGCGCGACCGGCAGAGTAGCTCGCTATCTCCAGATCGGCTCGCTTCCGAGCGAGCGGAAGGAGCACGTCGCGCGCGCGCTGCCATTGGCTGTGATGCATTTGGTGGTCCGCCAGCGCGGCCTCCAGATCGGCTGCCAATGTGCGCCGGGTTTCTTCGCGCGCGGCCTCGGCCTGCGCCTGTGCGGATTTGCGGGCTTCGATGCGCGGGTTCTGACGCGATCGAGCGAACAGCGGCAGGCTCATCGAAACTCCCGCCGACACCATGTCGCCATACCGGGGGTCACGGCGTTGATAAGCTACCTCTACCCCCCAATCGGGTCGCTTCTCCGCTCGCGCCGCATCCACGTCGGCCTGGGCGCGCTGAATACCGGCCTCGGCGAGAACCATGTCGGAGTGAAGGCTGAGCGCGTCCCGCAGCCGCGCCGGAGCCAGATCGATCGCGGGCATATCGCCGGCAATCTCGGGCGCCGATACGCCGGTCCAGCGAGCCAGCATCGCGCGGGCGCGCGCAACGGCGGCCATCAACTCGTCGCGGCGGTCGTCGAGTGCCGCGATCTCCTGATCGGTCGTCAGTGTCTGACCAGGGCGGACCGAACCGGTCGTCACGGCGGCCCGCGCAGCGGAAGGGAGAGATCGAAGGAATAGCAGAACGGTGTCGAGGGCAGCTAGTCGACGCTCGGCATAAGCAAGGTCGATCCATGCCTGCCCCGCTCCCAATCGCACCTCCCGGAGCTTGGTCGCTTGCGATGCTTCTGCCGTTGCGATCACGGCGCGTGCCTGCGCTTGCGCGGCATGACGCTTGGCAAGGTTGGGTAGGTCCTGTTGGAAACCGACACGCCCCATCGTCATGTCGTCTCTGGATAGGGAGAAGGCGGGTGGCCCAGAGACAGGATAATTCTCGATTCCGATCGACACACGGGGGTCCGGAAGGCTTCCCGCCGCACGTGCATCGGCTTGGGCGGCGCTGACCCCCGCGCGACCGGCAACCGCTCCCGGGGCGTTGGCAACCGCATCGCGCAGCGCTTGGTCATAGGTAAGTGTCTGCGCGTGCGCGGCGCTCGTCGTGAGCGCGGCGACCGCGAGCATCATGGATGCGCGCATCCCTCTAGTCCCTTCATGTCATAATGATGGCCGGGCTCCAAATGGTTGATCGGAGCCCGGCACCTGTTCAGGCTCGCCAGCTTAAGTTGACTGGCCGCCCTTCATTGACATGCAGGCGTCGCGACCGCGTTCCATCATCGGGCACACGCAGGCGCTCGACTGGGGAACGTCCGTAACCCATACGCGACGTGGGGCTTGAAGCGGCGCCCGCGGGCCCGGCTGGTAATTGGAACGCCACTCCCAATGACCATTGCTTTTATTTTCAGATGTGGCCGCCGTCGCTGCCGACGCGGCGAGGCTAGCGGCAAATACCGCCAAGATGAACGTTTTCATGTCACTTTCCAATTTGATCGAGATTTAAAATCGGCAGAGCCGCAACCGGCGAACGGCTGCAGCCTGACACGGCTTGACTCGATCAAACGGTAGGCGGTTCGGGCTCGGGAGCGACGTTGAGGCCGGCAAGTGCCCGGCTGGCAGGCCAGATAACGATTTGAGATGCGATCGAGCGCTTCAGCACTCTTGCCGGCTCCTCAAACGTCATGGGAACAACGCATCCCATTTGGGCGATACACGCCAGCGTCAGTCCTTTGCATGGGTGTTCCGATGACGGATCCGGGGTCGCCATACCCGCGCAATCCATGCGGGATGGGGTGACATGGCTCATCGCCATCTTGGGTGAGAGCGATGGGCCGGCCGCATACGCAATTCCTTGGCCCAAAAGGCCAAGCAACGCTCCAACAAGAAGCAAGAGAGAAAGACGAGCTTTCAACACCCGGATACTATCCCAATTGTCAACGCCGAGGTCAATACGGGTGGTTTGCCGGGTGCCGTAGTGCCGGCATGAAGCGCCGGGGAAGATTTGCCGCTCACAAGACAACCTGTCGTTTAGGCGCCGTGGCTAGCAAAGACACGCCGGCCAGCGGCACCGAACGCAATGACGTCATAGGGCTGGGTTCTCATGCCGGGCACCTCCATGCCCGGTGAGCCCATCGGCATTCCGGCCACGGCCAAGCCGCGCACGCCTTTAGGATGCTGGGCCAGCGCGCGCTTCATGTCCGCGATCGGGACATGTCCCTCAAACGCCATGCCGTCGATGATCGCGGTATGGCAGGACGCGAGGTCAGCGGGCAGGCCGATCTTACGCTGCAGCACCTCACGGCGATCATCGTCGATGATCTGGACCTTGCGGCCGAACTGCTGACGCACCTGCGCCGCCCATTTCTCGCAACAGCCGCAACCCGGATCGCGGTGCATGGCGATGTCGGCCGCGGCCGATGCGACCGCTGGGATGGTCATTAGCAAGGCGGCGACGGCGCCACGAACACCATTCTTCATCATCAGCTCCTAAAAGGAAATCCCCGCCCTGCCGGGGGGTAGGGGGATCGACAGGGCGGGGCAGCGCTCCCTTATTGCGGGCGCTTGCCGTGCTTGCTGAGCCACGCCTGCAGCTCGGCAATATCCTTTTCCTGTTTCGTGATCGTCATCTGCGCCATGCGCTTGGTCTCGGCGTCGCGCGCGTCACGCACCGCAACGCGCGACATGGCGATGGCGCCTCGGTGATGCTCGATCATCTTGCGCGTCCACATTTCGGCCGCGTCGCCCTGCTTGGCCGCCATCATCTTCTGATGCATGTCCATCTCGGCCTGGCCGTAGGGATTGCCGGCCATCATGCCCGCCATGTCGTCGTGGTTCATGCCGGCCATCTGACCGTGGTTCATGCCCTGCATTCCGCCGCTCTGCTGCGCGAGGGCGGGCGTGGCGAGCAGCGCCAAAGCTGCGAATGTTGGTGCGAAGCGCATTATTGATCTCCCTGGGTTCTAAGACTTCTACGCGTGCGAGGCGGCTATCCCTCACCCGGGGTGCTAGAACGCGCGAGAAATTGTCAGGAAACAGGACTTTATTTCCGAGGGCTACGCTCCTGAGCCGCGTATATTATGCCTCGATCACGATGTTGCGACGCCGCGTTTTGGGCCATCGCATGTAGAGAAGCACTGCCCCCCCTAACCAAAGCGCAAGCCCACCGATCGCGAAGGCGAGCAGCCAGGGCGTGTTGAAGTTCTCGTGATTCGTCCAATCCATGATGTGAAGGCCCCAGAAGAAGTCGTAGAGCCGCCAAGTGCCGGTTCGGACAGCCGAGATCCGACCGGTGTCGGCCGCGACAAAGACGCGGGTGGAATCGAGGTCGGCGAACGCGACGCGCCAGGCGGGGAGCGTGCCGCGATATTCGGGGCTGGCGCGCTCGATCCGCTCTACCTTCGCCGCTGGTCGAGCACCGCCACGCCATGCCAAACGCGCGATCTCCTCGGCCTCACGAGCCGTTGGTGCTGGCAGCGCTTGGCCCGTCGCGGCGTCGAACAGGCGCGTTCCCTTGGCTGTCGCGACCTCGGCGACCGGGCGGCCAAGCCACATGCGATAGGTGATGGCCTCGATGGGCGCATCTGCTGCGCCTACGATCGCCGATGGTGGGGCGAACGTGCTGCCGCGGGGAAGGGGCGCCGCGGCTTTGCGGTCAACGAGGTGATCGCCATGCACCCGATCGATCGGCAGGAAGCTCATCAGGGCGCCGCTTGCGAACCATAGCAGGAGCTGCGCGCCGATGATGATCGCGAGCCATTTGTGCGTGCGGCTCGCGAGTAGATGCAGCCTCAGTTTCGCGCTTTTCAGAACCACTCCTCCCTCAACCTCGTCGCCGGGGTCACTTCATACCCGGCATGTCCTTCATCATCTCGTCGTGATCGGCCGGGGCGCTCGCGACCAGTGCCTTATACTGTTCGGGCGTCATGCCGGGGAGCTTGCGGACGAACGCGACCATATTCCAAATTAGGGGGTCGGGATGCGTCTTGCCCCATGCCGGCATGGCGCTGAGCTTCACCCCGTGCTTGATGATCCAGAATTGCTGGGCGGGGGTGAGATCTTGAGCGCGCGCGAGTTCCGGCGCCTGTGGATAGAGGCCCTGGCTCATCTCGGATTTCTCGACGCCGGGGCCGAGATGGCAACCGGAACACATTTCTCCGTAAAGGCCCGCGCCGACTGACACGCGCTGCGCCGATGCCAGATCGGCCGGGGGTGTTATGCCGCGCGCGCGTGCCTCAATCGACCGATCGCGCAGGCGTTCGAGCATTGAATAGACCGCCGGCGTGTGCGGTTCGTCGGCCGCGATGTTATACACGCCAAGGTAGATAAACGCGGCTGCGCCCAGCGCCAGGACGATCGCCAGGGCGCCTACGAACGGCAGGCTCGGGAAGTGCTGCCTTATCGAGCGCCTGCCGTCTTGAGCCATCTGTTCCTCCATCGATCAGAACCAGACACGAACGCCGGCGACGATGCTCTTGGACGTTGCGCGATCCCCATCGGCGCGCGCGTAGCGGGCGGTGTCGCCGAAGCGGCGATCCCATGACACGCCGACATAGGGGGCGAACTCGCGCCGGATCTCATAACGCAGCCGCAATCCAAGCTCGGCGTTGGATAGGCCCGATCCGATCCGGTTTTCCGGCACGTCCTGCGCAGCGAAATTGAGCTCGGCGCGCGGTTGCAGGATCAGCCGCTGGGTGATGCGCTGGTCGTAATAGCCCTCAAGCCGCCCTAGCAGGTCGCCCTTGTTGGACAGGAATACCGCGCCCTCTAGCTCGAAGAAGCCCGGTGCCAGCCCCTCCAGCCCGACGGTCGCATAGGTGCGTTTCGGGGACGGCCCCAAATCCTGGCGGACACCCGCTTGTAGATTGAAATAAGGGCCAATGGTCCGGCTATAGAGCGCCTGCACCTCGGCGCTCTCGATGCCCTCGCGGAAGGCTCCCTCGCCCTCAGACTTGATGAAGAGGCGGTTGATGTCACCCCCGAACCACGCCTCGCCATCCCAGCGATAGCCGTCACGACCGTTGCGGAATTGATACTCAGCGAGGTTCAATAGCACCTGGCTGAAGTTTTGACCGCCGTGATGCTGCTGAAGGTGATGGCGACCCATCGCCATCGCGTCCGCGCCGTAAACGCTGTCGGCCGCATGGTCGGTCGGCAGGGGCGGGGCGGGGGCGTTTCCTGCGGGAAGCGCGGTGCCAGTCTGCTGCACCCCATCGGCCGCCATGCCTGGCATTCCGGCCATTCCCGACATGCCCTGCATGTCGTGGCCGCTGTGCTGGTCGGCTGGCATGGTCATCCCCGGCATCGCCGAATGGTCCATGCCCTGCATCGGCTGCTGGGAGCCCTGAGGGACCGTTTGGCCGTTTCCGGGCATCTGCATCCCCGGCATGGCTTCCATGCCCTGCTGTGAGCCCTGCGGAGCCGCATGGTCCATGCCGGGCATAGACGAGTGATCCATGCCCGGCATGGTCCCGTGATCCATACCATTCATGCCGGCCGTTGGCGCGGCGCGGCGTTTCGTCGTCGAAGCTGATGGTCGCCTCGCAGGAGCTGACCTAGTCTTGGCCGGCTTGCCTTTGGCCGTGGGCTTCACCACCGGCTTCTTTTTCGCAGGCATCGGCATGGTCATGCCCGGCATTGCCGAATGATCCATGCCCTGCATCGACTGAGCGGCGACAGGACCGGCGATGCCGAGCATGGTGGCGGCGGCGAGCGCCGCGGTCAGCCGGTTCATGCCGCCTCTCCCGCGAACGGGCGAACGGTGACGACGCGCATCATGCCTGCGGTCATGTGGTAGAGATTGTGACAGTGGAACGCCCAATCGCCGGGTGCATCGGCGGTCAGATCAAAGGTCATCTTGCCTCCAGGCGGCACGTTGACGGTGTGCTTGCGCGGCGCATGATTGCCGTGCCCCGTCACCAGCTCGAAGAAATGGCCGTGGAGATGGATGGGGTGCGGCATCATCGTATCGTTGACCAACGTCACCCGCGCCCGCTCGCCTTTGCGGAACGGGATGGGGTCGGCGGGATCGCTCAGCTTCTGCCCGTCGAAGCCCCACATGTAGCGCTCCATGTTACCGGTCAGATGGATCTCGAACTGACGCGACGGCGCGCGCACGTCGGGGTTGGGCGCGAGCGAAACGAGGTCGCGATAGGTGAGGACGCGGTGATCCAGGCCCTCCAGACCCTGGGGCGGTTCACCGCTACGGTCCTTCGGCATCGGGGAGATGGTCTGCACGCCCGGCCCCATCTTCACGCCCGGCGCATTCTTCGGGTCGCGCATGTTCATGTTCATGCCGCCACCCGACCCGTGGTCCATCCCGGCCATGCCGCCAGCCTGGCCCGATCCGCCCGACATGGCACTATGGTCCATGCCGGCCATGCCAGCACCGCCCGCTGCCATTTGGCTATGGTCCATCCCGGGCATTACAGCGCCGCCCATCTGGCTGTGGTCCATGCCCGACATGCCGGACATGCCCGCCATCGCTGCGCCTGCCGCGACCGTCCCGTGATCGGTCGGCCCCTTCCAGCCCGTCAGCTTCCAAAGATTGCGCGAGGCGTTCTGCATCAAGGTGGGGTCCGGCCCGCGCGTGGCGACCGGGCTCTCGTCCTTCATGCCGGACATGCCCTGCATCCCGCCCATGCTCCCCATGTCCATGCCCATATCGGTCATGGTCAGCAGCGTGCGCGGACGAAGCGGCGGGACCGGGGCGACCATCCCCTCACGCGGGGCGAGCGTCGCCCGGCCCATGCCGGAGCGATCGATAGCCTCGGAGACGAAGCTGTAGGCCCGGTCCTCGGGCGTCACGATCACGTCGAACGTCTCGGCAACGCCGATCTGGAACTCGTCGATCTTCACCGGACGGACATTCTGCCCATCGGCCTGCACGACGGTCATCGGCAGGTCGGGGATGCGGACGTTGAAGTTGGTCTGCGCCGCGGCGTTGATGATCCGCAAGCGGACCCGCTCGCCCGGCTTGAACAGCCCCGTCCAGTTGTCATACGGCCCGTAGCCGTTGACCAGGAAGGTATAGGTCGAGCCGGTGACGTCGGCGATGTCGGCGGGGTCCATTCGCATCTTTCCCCACTCGATCCGGTCCTTGAGCGGCATTTCCCGACCCGCGAGCAAGCCCGCGAGGGTCGGCCGCTGATAGTTGAAATAGGCGCCGCCCATCTGCTTCAGCTTCCGGAAAATCTGCTCGCCGGTCATCTGGCTGTGGTCGGACAGCACGATCACATGCTCGCGGTCGAACGCGATCGGATCGGCACCGGCCGGGTCGATCACGATCGGCCCGTAAAGTCCGCCCTGCTCCTGCTCGCCGGAATGGCTGTGATACCAGTAGGTGCCCGACTGGATGATCGGGAACTCGTAGATGAAGGTCGAGCGCGCCTTGATGCCGGGGAAGCTGATGCCGGGCACGCCGTCCATCGCGAACGGCACGAGCAGCCCATGCCAGTGGATCGAACTGTCCTCGTCGAGATTGTTGGTGACGGAGAGGCGGACCTTTTGCCCCTCCTTCAAGCGAATGAGAGGGGCCGGCACCGTGCCGTTGACGCCGATTGCGGGCGTCGACTTGCCGTCGACGGGAAGTCTGAAACTGTCGATCGTCAGCGCGATGTCAGTGCCCGAGACGGTCGGCAGCGGTTTGACGATCCCGCCCGAGACAGGCTGCGCCCACGCGGGCATATAGGCGGTCAGCGCCATGCCACCGCCAGCAAGGGCGGCGCCGCGAAGCATCTGGCGGCGATCGATAGTGCGGCTCATACGGTCCTCAAGGCTCTCGAACGGGAGTGTCCCTCTAGCCTTGATACGCAGCTCAGGGCGCTATCCCTCAGCGCCCGCCCAATCGCTCCAGCAACTTCGATCGCGCGCGATAGAGGCGGGTTTCTACCGCCTTTTCGCTGATCGACAACACTGCCGCGGTTTCAGCCTGGCTCAACCCCTCGATCGTGCGCAGCACCAAGGATTCCTTCAATGCGGTCGGCAAGCCCGCAATGGCGCGCGTCACGCGGTCGAGTTCCTGTCGGTCGCCCGTCGCGTCGTCGATCGCCACCTGGTCGTCTGCAATGGCTTCGGCTTCCGGGCCGATCGGTGCGGCGAACGCCAGAAAGCGCCGCACGGTGCGCTTGCGCCCCCAATCGCGGCACTTGTTGATCGCGATCGTCGATAGCCACGCGCGCATCGATCGATCGCCGTCGTAGCGGGGCAGGGCCTGATGCGCCGCGACGAAGGTCTCCTGCAGAAGGTCCAGCGCCTCGTCGGCCTCGCCGACGCACGCGCGCACCATGCGGAAGATTGACTGCCGATGGCGGCGCATGATCTCGGCGAAGGCGGCTTCGCGCCCGGCGATGCTGAGGGTCGCCAGCTCGCCGTCCGTAAGCGTGGTCCAGTCGAGGCTCACGCGCCGAACCTCAACGTGCGTCGTCGGTGAGCGCCTTCACCACGGCCTGATCGAACTGGCCGGTCTGATTGGGCCGCAAGAGCTGGCGCATGGCGAAGATGTGCGCCAGCGTCGCTTTCTGGAGCTCGCCCATGACGGCGTGGCTCTGGTCGACCGCTGCGGCGACGCGCGGCCCGTTGCCATGCTCGGCCTCGATCGCTTCAGCGAGCCGGGCATTGTTCGCCCGCAATTCCAGCTCGAATGCGCGCCGCTGCACGGCGAAACGCTGCTCCAGCACTTCAAGTCGCGCTTCCTGGTTGGCGTCCAGCGCCAGCTTATGATGCAGCACGTCGTGCAGCTCCGAGCCGGGCTGGGCACGTGGCGGAAGTAGCGCCCGCCCCACGAACACACCGATGATCGCGGCGATGAAGCACGCGACAATGCCAAGCAGAAGGCGGATGCGGCCGCTCATTGCACGCCGACGAGCAGCGTGGAGGGCGCGAGCGGCGACACCGGCCCCAAGGGCGATAGCGAAGCCGCGCTGGCTTCCTTCGCGGGCACACCGGCACCGAAGATGCCCATGACGAGCGCTGCAGCGATCGTCATTGCCCCAACGCCTAAGCCGGCGCGCGCCGCTGGACGTGCGGCGACCCGCGCCAGCACGCGATCTTCCATGCCATCAAGGCTCGCGGGCACGGGTGCTTGCGCCAGCCTCATCAATACTGCGTCGAGGTCCATGTCGTTCACTCCACCCCTCTAGCATGGATTACGCAAGCGACGCGCCCATCCCTCAAATCCATCCGTGAGGGGTGGTCGATCGGGGCGCGTAATGAAGGACAGGAACCCTCCTGTCGAAAGGCCCCCTATGCGCCGCCTATCCGTTCTGACTGCTGCTGCCGCTCTCGTCATGTTCGCCGGAACGGCGAACGCCCATCCTAAGCTGGTGTCGGCATCGCCGGCCGCCAATGCGACGGTCGCGAAGCCCGCTCGTATCGAACTTCATTTCAGCGAGAAGCTGATGCCAGCCTTCTCCAAGGCCGATCTCACGATGGCAGCGATGCCCGGCATGGCAGCCATGAAGATGGCCAGCGCCTCCGCGCTCTCGTCCGATGGCCGGACCCTCGTCATCACCCCGAAATCGCCGCTCCCATCGGGTCGGTATAGCGTCGCGTGGAATGTCGTCTCGACCGACACCCACAAGGTCGCAGGAACCTACGTCTTCGCGGTGAAGTGAGGCGATGGGGGACTGGTCGCTTATCGGCGTCCGCTTCGCGCTCTACGTGACGCTGGCTGCGCTGTTCGGCCTTGCCGCATTCAGCCTTTATGGGCTGCGGGCGCGCGAGCGCGGCGACGCGCTCGCGCTGCGTCCCTGGTTCATCGCCAGCGCTGGCCTGAGCCTGTTGTTTTCAGGCGCCTGGGTCGTGCTGATGGCCTCCTCAATGGCCGGAACGCCGGCCTGGCCGATCGACCGTGAAGCAGTCGGCGCGCTGCTCACCGGCTCTGCGATCGGAGCAGCATGGAAGCTGCGCATGGTCATGGTGGCCCTCGCGGCGCTGGCAGCGCTGGTCGCGGGCGGGCGCGGCATCTGGCTGAGCATCGTCGCGCTCTGCTCGGCCGTGGCACTCGCAACGCTGGCGTGGACCGGACACGGCGCGATGGACGAAGCCGTGATGGGCTGGGTCCACCTCATCGTCGACATTCTCCATCTGATCGCCTCGGGCGCTTGGGTTGGCGCACTACTGGGGCTGCTCCTGCTCGTCTCCCGACCCGCGGCGCGCGTAGACGCGGCGCATCTGGGGCTGACGCACCGCGCGCTGCACGGGTTCGGCGCGATCGGGACGGTTGTGGTCGGCACGATCCTCGTCACCGGCCTGGTCAACGGCTGGATGCTGGTCGGGATCGGCAACCTCGCCACGCTTCCTGCGACGCTCTATGGTCAGCTCCTGATCGCAAAGCTGGCGCTGTTCGTCGCCATGCTAGGGCTCGCCTCGCTCAACCGCTTCCGGCTCACGCCGGCATTCGAGCGGTCGATCGCAGCGGACGATCACAAGGGCGCCCTCGGCGCGCTGCGGACAAGTCTGGCGATCGAAACCGCCTGTGTCATCGCGGTTCTCGGGCTGATCGCCTGGCTCGGGACGCTCGCGCCGCCTGCATCGGCGATGTGATGCGCGGCCGGGGAGCCCTCGCGGTCCCCGGCCGTTCACGGGGCCGCGCCTGATGGATCAGTCGATCCTGCTCGACGAGACGGGGAGGATGCTGGCCGTGGCCGGCCTGATCTGCGTGGTGCTGCTCGTGCCGATGATGATCGTCGGGCTGATAATCAGCATCATCCAGGCGGCGACGTCGATTAGCGAACAGACGCTGAGCTTCGTGCCTAAGCTGATCGCGCTAGGCGTATGTTTGGTGATTTTCGGGAGCGCAGCGACCGAGCTCCTGACCAAGTTCACGGCCGAGCTGTTCGCTGTGATCGCGAGCATGGGCCGTTGATATGCAGATAGCTGCGCGGGCGGGCGACCGCCCGCGCAAGCCCCGCTATGCCGCCATCCGATCGCAGGAATCGGCGCACTTCCGGCACGCTGCCACGCAATCCTCCATGCCGCCCAGGGCCTCGCAGCTCGCTGCGCAAGCCCGGCAGATCTCGGCACACTCGCGGCAGATATGCTGATGGTGGGCGGACTTGCGCGCCATGAAGTCGATCGCAACCGCGCAAATTTGCGCGCAGTCGGCCATGATCTTCATATGCTCGGGCGCGGCGTGCTGGCCGCCCATTTCGAGGCAATGGTTCATCGCCATGTGAAGACAGGTCACATGGCATTCGTGGCAGGCGTCCATGCACGCCTTCATGCCGGGGTCGATCTGGTGCATCGCATTATCTCCGTATGAGCCCCCGCCTGTTCCTAGATACGCGCGCCGCGCGATCACCCCTTGCCGCGATCTCCGTCGTTCGCGGCAAGTTACATGGCCCACCGACCGAACAGCGTCGCAACGATGATGCCCGCGCCAAGCATGATGAGCGTCAACACTGTCATCGCGGCGATCTGAGGTCCGGTCACGCGCGCGCCGGCCGCCATGCCGCTCATCCCTGCCATTGCGTCGTGTCCCATGTCCGGCATCGGCGTGGCCGATTGCCGGTCCGCGCCGACTTCGTGTCCGCCATGCCCCAGCGCGCGCACCGTGCCCATGCCGTGCTTCAAGCGCACGCCAACCAGCCAAAGGTTGATCGGATAGGCGACTGCGAACCCGACGAGTGTCGCCAGCGACATGACGCCCCAAAAGCGGAGCGAGCTGGCGTGCATCGCGGCCATGTCGCGGCTCATCAACACCACCATCGTCGGGATCATGCCGGCCATGACGGCATTCATCGACAGCCATTCGGGGATGAACGACATGCGAAGCGCGCCCCAATAGGAACCGCCCGCCATGTCGCGCATGAAAAGCGCCTGGAAAATCAGCAGTCCGAACGCGAAGCCGAACACATATTCCGCGATCACGTCCTGCCACATCGGCAGGCCGAGCGCCGTGGTGATCGCGGCTGCGGCGATGACGCCGGTTGCATCGCCCGCCATGCAATGGATGGCCGAGCCGAACGCCTGCTTCCAGAGCGGTCGAACGAAATCCTCGTGCCGCTCGTTCGCCGGCTCCTGGCAGGACAGGACATAGGCCGCGGCCATGATCGGGCCACCATAGAGCGTGACCAACAGCCACCCCCATTTCATCACGCGCAGCTCGGGGTTGCGGGTGAAGGCATCCCACGCGACGTAAGCGACCGAAAGGGCGGTCAGCACGAACCACCCGATCAGCACGGCGTCGAGCCAGGGGGCCGGGGATGGCATCGTCACGGCAGCACTCCTCTACATGCTAGAGGATACGCGGCTCTCCGGATCATCCCTTGCGCGGAGCGGGCTAGGCGAGCTTGCTGGAAACGGCCTTGATCGCTTTCAGTCCCGATCCGAACCGCGCGATGGCCTCCCGGTTCTTCTCCAGCTCGCCATAGGGCAGGTAGGATATGTCGAGGTCGGCTACGCGGCTGAACGCGGGCCGCTGCAACTGCGCGCGAACGTCCGTCTCGCGCGCGTCGGGCGCGACAAGGAACAGCCCCGCGGTCGCGTGAAGGTCGCCACCGCTCAAGGCCAGGTCGAGCATCCTGACGATGCCCGAATAGATCGAGGTCGAATGCTCCACCTCGAACGCCGCGGCGACATGATCGCCGGCCTTCTCAAGCCACAGCACGTCGATCAGCCGGATCGAGTCAGCGCCCTTCGACGTCGCGATCGTGTCGGGCAGGCGCTCAAGGCATCCTGCGCCCAAGGGTGATCCGTCGAAGGCGCGGCTGCGGTCGTTCGCGGCGATCCATACGTCATAGCCGAGCGCCAACCCTAGATCGCGAAGCCATGCCTGGATTTCGGTATGGGTGCGCTCGTTCTCGCCCTCGCGCTGAGCGGCCTTGCTGAGCGTGCGCGCTTCCTCGCGCGCCGCCTCAAGCCGCTGCCCCCAGCTCGCCAGCGTCGCGCCGCTCACGTCGAGGGGCGGAGCCGGATAGCGATCGGAGCCGATGTCGAACAACAGACCGCCGATCGCGCCTAAATCATTCGATAGCAGCTCGCGGAAGCGGTCGTTGAGATCGAGGATGCCGGTCCGCATCGCCAGAAAATGCTCCCAGCTCCCGAGCTTCACATTCGCCCCCGTCAGCGCGTTGTAGCCCTTAACGATTGCGGTGTTGAAGGGCGGCACCAGCGTCGGGTGAAGGAAGTAGAGGAGGTTGGCGACCGCCGGACCCAGCCCCTTGATCTTCAAACGGTCGATCGCGTGGATATGGCTGATGATCTCCTCGGCCGTGTCGCAACAGGAACAGGCGTCGAGCAAGCGGCCGAACGCGCGCTGATTGTCGGGGCTCTCGTAAATGTCGGGGATGCGGAGCTTCGGCTTCCAGAGGAACGCATGGTCCGCGCCCTTGAAGATTTGCCGCTGCTCGGCGACGGAATGGACGACGGTTTCGAGCGACGATCCGCGGTAGGCGACGCCGAACGTGCCGCGCTCGATCTCGCCGACAACCTGGGTGATGCCGCGCCGGATTGATCGGAAGTTCTTCAACCGCTCGTCCCAAAGAAACCAGCTCCGATAGGTCGCGCCCTGATCGTCACGCCAGCGGGCAATTAAGCGGCGCACCAGGCCGTCATGGTCGGTGCCAGTAGAAAGACTGTCGATCTGCGCTGCCATATGTCCCCGATTGCCCCCGGCCCGCGTTTGGCGAGCTAGTAATAGACCTAAGCTGCGGCCCTTATGGCGTCGAGGGTGTAGAGCTGGCCCCCGCAATATGAGGGCAACGCCGCTCCCGCGCGTAGATTCAACATACACGCCAGCGGTGCCGACAGGGCCTTGACCCTAACACGGTGTCATACCCTACATGCTCTCGGGTCGAAGGAGTCTTGCCATGAACGACCCTCATTACCATTCCCAAGCCGGGCGTTGCGGCTGTTCGAAGCCTGCGCCTGAATCGGTCTCCACGCCCTCATCCTGTTGCGGGGGCGGCTCGGCCGCTCCCGCAAAGATCGAGCACGAACATCATCACACCGAAGCGGGCGGCTGCTGCTCGGGCAGTAAGGACAACGATGCCGCAGCAGCAGTGATCGACGCGGTGTGCGGCATGACGGTCGATCCCGCAAAAACGACACACCATGCCGAGCACGCTGGTCATGCCTATCATTTCTGTAGCGCAGGGTGCCGGAGCAAGTTTGTCGCCAATCCTGACGCCTATCTGAGCGATAAGCCGAAACCGGAGCCGATGGCGACGCCGGGGGCGATGTGGACGTGCCCGATGCACCCGCAAATTCGCCAGGAAGGGCCGGGAAATTGCCCAATCTGCGGCATGGCGCTCGAACCCGAAGAACCGTCGCTCGACGATACTCCCAACCCTGAGCTGGTCGACTTCACGCGCCGACTGTGGGTGGCGGGCGCGCTCACGATCCCGCTGCTCGTCGTCTCGATGTTCGCGGAAATGTTAGGCCTGCATGTGGTTAGCCCTGCGGCCTCGCCTTGGGTCCAGCTCGCACTCACCGCGCCGATCGTGCTGTGGGCGGGCTGGCCGTTTTTCGAGCGGGGGTGGACATCGCTTCGTACCCGCCATCTCAATATGTTCACACTGATCGCGATCGGCGTAGGTGCCGCCTTCCTCTATAGCGTGGTCGCGACGCTCGCGCCGGGCATCTTCCCAGCGACCTTCCGCACGCATGGGAGCATGGTTCCCGTCTATTACGAGGCGGCCGGCGTCGTGGTGACACTGGTGCTGCTCGGGCAAGTGCTCGAACTGCGCGCTAGGGCGGCGACAGGGCGCGCGATCCGCGCTCTCATGGATCTCGCCCCCAAGACGGCGCGACGCTTGCAGCCTGACGGTTCTGAAGAAGAAGTCGGGCTTGCCGACGTGGCAACCGGTGACCGGCTGCGGGTCCGCCCCGGTGAAGCCATCCCGGTCGATGGCGTCGTGGTCGAGGGTCGTTCGTCGGTCGACGAAGCCATGCTCACCGGCGAACCCGCGCCGGTCCTCAAGGAAGTCGAGGCGATCGTTACCGGGGGCACCGTCAACGGGACGGGCAGCCTGGTGATGGAAGCCCGCGCGGTTGGTTCGGACACGATGCTCGCGCGTATCGTCCGCATGGTCGCGGAAGCGCAGCGAAGCCGCGCCCCGATACAGGCGGTCGCCGATCGGGTTTCAGGATGGTTCGTGCCGCTCGTCGTGCTGATCTCGATTGCGACCTTCATCACTTGGTCGCTGGTCGGCCCTGAGCCGCGCATGGGCCATGCCCTGCTTAACGCCATCGCAGTGCTGGTGATCGCCTGCCCGTGCGCGCTCGGGCTCGCCACGCCCATGTCGATCATGGTCGGCACGGGACGCGGCGCTCAGGCCGGCGTGCTGGTGAAGAACGCGGAAGCCTTACAGGGGCTGGAAAAGGTCGATACCCTTGTCATCGACAAGACGGGTACGCTCACGGAAGGCAAGCCCAAGCTGATCGCGGTCGAGACGGTCAGCGCGGTCGGAGAGAACGACATGCTCGCGCTTGCCGCGGCCGTCGAAGGCCAATCCGAACATCCGCTCGCGCACGCAATCGTCGTTGCCGCCAAAGAACGAGGATTGCAGCTCGGCACAGTCGCGGACTTTGCCTCGCAAACCGGGCTGGGTGTCAGCGCCACGGTGGGCGGCCGCTCGGTCGTGATTGGCAATGCGGTGCAAATGAGCCGGATCGGCGCTGATCTCAAGCCGGTCGACGCCGCGGCCGATCGTCACCGTGGCGAAGGCGCGGGCATCATCCTCGTCGCGATCGACGGGGCGCTCGCCGGTCTGCTCGCAGTCGCCGATCCGGTGCGCGCATCGGCGCGCGACGCTATTGCCGCGCTTCGCAAGGAGGGCCTGCGGGTCGTCATGCTCACCGGCGACAATCGTGGGACGGCCGATGCTGTCGCGCGCGCCGTGGGCGGTCTTGATGACGTGCGCGCCGATCTGCTGCCGGAAGACAAGGCGCGTATCATCGGCGAGCTGAAAGCGAGCGGCGCAAGGGTCGCAATGGCGGGCGATGGGATCAACGACGCCCCGGCGCTCGCCGCCGCGGATGTCGGCTTGGCGATGGGAACGGGAACAGACGTGGCGATCGAAAGCGCCGGCATGACGCTCACGCGCGGCGATCTCTCGGCGATCGTGCGCGCCCGCAAGCTCGCTCGCGCGACGATGCGAAATATCCGCCAAAACCTGTTCTTCTCGTTCTTGTTCAACGGAATCGGCGTGCCGGTTGCGGCCGGCGTGCTTTACCCGGTTGCCGGTATCCTGCTGTCGCCGATGCTGGCCGGTGCAGCGATGGCGCTCTCGTCCTTCACCGTGGTCCTGAACGCACTGCGGCTCAACGCGGTAAAGCTGTGAACATCGGAGCGGCGTCGGACGCCAGCGGCGTCTCCCAACGCATGATCCGCCACTATGAAAAGATTGGTTTGGTGCCCGCGCCGCCACGGCGCGGGAACTACCGGGACTACGCCGACGCTGACGTTCATCGGCTGCGATTTATCGCCAACGCGCGCGACCTGGGGTTCCCGATCGAGGAAATCCGCACGCTGCTGGGGCTGTGGTCGGATCGCGATCGGTCGAGCGCGGAAGTGAAGACGCTGGCGGAAGCCCGCGCTGCCGAACTGGGCCGCAAGGTCCGCGTCTTGGACGCCATGCGCCGCTCGCTTACCGGGCTCGCCCAAGCCTGTCATGGCGATGATCGGCCTGATTGTCCGATCATCGAACGCTTGGCTGAATAACTTGCGCGGCTAACTTTTACTCCACTTGAGCGTGATCGTGCGTCGCACCGTTTCACGCGTTTCGCGCTGCGGCTTTGCCGCACCCCTCGATCGCCGCGCGGTTGGCCGTCACGATCCTGTCGGCCCCGACGATGGCGCGGAACGCGGTGGGACTGGCGCTCTGGATCATACGCTGCCCGGCTTCCCAGCGGGGCAAGTCGAGCGTCCGCGCCGCCATGCGCTCGGGCCATTGCCAGCTCGCCGGTGCGATCTCGCGCGCGACCAGGCCCGGCACGATCGCCCATGCGAGGATGCCGGCCGCCACCCCACCCAGGGCAAACCATAGCTGCCGATTCTTCTGGTCGGCGCGTGTCCATGCGGACCCGGCGATGGCGCGAAGATCGGCCATGATGCGGGCCTTGTCCTCGCCCGCCTTGGCGAGCGCCGCCTGATCCTCGCGCCGGGCGGCGCTGCCCGCCGCGGCGATGCGCTGCGCCATCTGCTCCGGCGTCATCGCCAGCGCCGGGGCCGCTTTCAGGAATTGGCCGATGCGCGCGACGTTCTCGCCTGCCGTGTTCACGTTCTGCTGGAGCACGCCAAGCGTCTCGGTATGGTCGGGTATGTCGATCGCCGCGCTCGGCCGCCAAGCCCTCCACGGCGCAGCGCCAGCTCGCCGCGCATGGCCTCGAACGCCTCGGCCGCGCCTGCTCCGCCCTGATCGTCCTCGTTCGTCACCTGTCGTGAGCCTGCAACCCGTGATATTCCTCCGAGTTAATCAAAGGAGACCCAACAATCACCGGACCGGTCATGCCTAAGACACCACACACGAAAGGCCCGGACGAAACCCTTTCTCTCCTCGCCGATCCCTATCGGTTCATCTCCAGGCAGTGCCAGCGCCTAGGCGCAAACGCTTTTGAATCCCGTTTCCTGCTGAAAAAGACCAACTGCCTTAAGGGGGCCAAGGCCGCCGAAATCTTCTACGATACGACCCGCTTCGAGCGCGAAGGTGCCATGCCGGTCGCTATTCAGAAGACACTGCTGGGCCAAGGCGGCGTTCAGGGTCTGGACGGCGAGACCCATCGGCACCGCAAGCAGATGTTCATGGGCCTGATGACACCAGAGCGCGTGCGGGCGCTGGCGCAATTGTTCGAGGCCGAGTGGCGCAGGGCGGTGCCGGGCTGGACGCGCAAAGGAGAGATCGTCTTCTATGACGAGTTGCATGAGCCGCTGACGCGAGCGGTATGCGCTTGGGCGGGAGTTCCTCTTCCGGACGATGAAGCCGGCAACCGCGCGGGCGAGCTGCGGGCGCTGTTCGACGCCGCCGGCTCGGCGAGCCCAAGGCATCTTTGGTCACGGCTGGCCCGTCGTCGCGTCGACGCATGGGCGAAGCGGATCATTGAAGGCATTCGGGCCGGGAGCATCGGCTCGGGCTCGGGGACCGCGGCTTACGCGATAGCCTGGCATCGCGACCGGCACGACGATCTTCTTTCGCCGCACGTCGCAGCGGTCGAACTGGTAAATGTCCTTCGCCCGACCGTCGCGATCGCAGTGTACATCACCTTCGTCGCCCACGCGCTGCAAACCTGTTCAGGGATCAGGGCGGCCTTGGTTCAGCAGCCGGACTATGCCGAGCTCTTCGTCCAAGAGGTCCGCCGATTCTATCCCTTCTTTCCCGCTGTGGTGGCGCGCGCGAGCCAAGATTTCGAGTGGGAGGGGATGGCCTTTCCGGAAGGGCGTCAAGTGGTGCTAGACCTTTATGGGAGCAATCACGACGCAGCGACCTGGGCCGACCCCCAGGAGTTTCGCCCTGAGCGTTTCAGGGCTTGGGACGAAGACTCCTTCAACTTCATTCCGCAGGGCGGCGGCGATCACTATCTCGGCCATCGCTGTCCCGGCGAATGGATCGTCCTCGCGATCATGAAGGTGGCGGCACACCTCCTCGTCAACGCGATGCGCTATGACGTACCGGACCAAGACCTGAGCATCGATTTCGCCAGGCTGCCAGCGCTTCCGAAAAGCGGCTTCGTGATGCGCAACGTCCACATAGGTGGCTAGGGCCGCGTGCCGTGGTGATGGTGATCGGCTCCGTTATCGACCGTTTGCGCGAGTACGGGGTGCGATGCGACATCTACGCAGTCGAATGTTGGTTCAGCAAGTCGATCACGGCGCACCTCGCCGCCCCGTCGCCTTCGCAACGGTCGATGGTCGCAGCCAGCAGGCTTTCTAGTTGCGCCAGATCCTCCATCTTAGCGCGCACACGCTCTAGATGGTGAGCCGCGATCTCGCGGACCTCACTGCATGACGCCTGCGCAGAACCGCCAAGAGACAGGATCGCGCGCACCTCGGCCGGGGAGAAGCCGAGTTCGCGCGCGCGACGGACGAACCCAAGTGCGCGGACGTGACCGGTCCCATATACCCGCCGCCCGCCGCTTGTGCGGGGTGGCGTTGCGAGAACACCAACGCGCTCGAAGTACCGGATCGTCTCGATATTCACGCCAGTCCGGCGAGACAGCTCGCCGATCGTGATGCTTTCCTCAACGCGCATATATTGCTTGCTCCTGTAGTCACTACAGGATGCATAACGGGCTAACCCGCTAGAGGCGATAGATGAACCAAGAGACCATCCCGCGTGAACCCCTAGGCGCACCAACGTCACGACGTCGCGCCGACACGGGGCTATCCGCCCTCGGCGCGCTTGCGAGCTTAGCCGCTGTTCTAGCTGCGGCGTCATGCTGCGTCCTGCCCCTCGCACTCGCGGCGCTCGGCCTGGGGGCGGGCCTGTCCAGCAACTTCGCCGCGCTGATACCACTACGGTGGCCGCTAACGGCGACCTCCCTCATCGGCTTGGCTGCTGGGTGGTGGGCCTACGCGCAGCGGCGGAGGTCCTGTGCTGGGGACCGGTCCTGCACAATGCCGCTGCCCTCGCGCGCGACACCTATCCTGCTCGCGATTGGAACGGTTCTGACGCTTATCGCGTTCGCCTGGGACCTCCTAGAAGCGCCGCTGATGAACGCGCTTTCCTGATGCAGCTCACCTCAACCCTGACCTGTCCCAAATGCGGCGGGGTGGCCACCGAAAGGATGCCCACCAACGCCTGCCAATTCTTCTATGATTGCCGGCATTGCGCGGTGGTGCTGCGGCCCCTGGCTGGCGACTGCTGCGTGTTCTGCTCATTTGGCGATGTCCCATGCCCTCCGATCCAGGAAGCGAAAGCAAACGGGACTGTGGCGGGCTGCTGCGGGTGAGGCGATAGCTTCACGTTTCTTCGTGAACTGGGGTCCTGCTCGCCAAGGTCGCGCAAGCGAAATTGCCTACTTCGGTCTTATTCGACCGGTTCCTGACCTGCCTCAACTGCTCATTTTCGAGAGGGCATTTGAACAGGATAGCATTTCGGGCGCTTCAAAAACCCTTGCTCCTCCAGTTGCTAGAGCATGTAACCGCAATTTGCTCTCCTGCGGACGGGGGGCTGGAGGTGGCTTTTTGACGGCCCGTGTTGAAGCAATCGGTATGTCTCGACGCTCATTAGTGGCGCGGTTGGTGGCCTGTGGAACCGGCCTGGTGCTCGGTTCTCCAACGCTCGCGCGACAGACTTCCCGGTCTGCGGCCTCGTGGAACTTCGGCGCGGCTCACCTCGAATGGGAGCCGCTGGAAGTCGGCACGGGTGATACCCTCCTTGTTTCGGCACAAGTGCGCGGAGTGCCGGCGCGGGCGGTGCTCGACAGTGGCAGCGGCGCGTCGATCATGAGCACGGCGCTCGCGGCGAAGCTCGGCTTGAACAATGGTGAGCGGCGCATGATTAGCGGGCTGAGCGCCAAGGCCCCGGTGCTGCTGGTCCGCGACATCGACGTACAGCTCGCCCGCGAAACCCGTCGCTTACCCTTTGCCGTTGTTGGTGATCTGAGTTCAGTGTCGGCGGCCTTCGGACGACCGATCGACGTTCTCCTCGGTGCCGATATGTTCACGGGCAGCTGCATCGCGCTCGATTTCGCGAACAGGCGTATGGCGGTCGTCAAGTCAGGCACGTTTCTCGCCGGCCCCGACTGGCGCGCTGTCGCGCTCGGACGCGGTGCCAAGCAGGAGCTGTTCATCCGGGCCTCCGTCGAGGGCCTGTCTCCCGTGCCCTTGATGATCGATCTTGGCAGCTCGGCCGCGCTGATGCTCTCGTCGGCCTATGCCCGCGATCAAGGGCTGTTGAACGGGAAGCTCGTCTCGACCGCGGCGATCGGCGGCGTCGATGGTGTGCGTATCAACGATGCTTTCACGATCCAGAACATCAACATCGAAGGGCTTGGCGTCTCGAACGTCCCCACACTCGGGATGAGAGCTTGGCTCTCCACCAGCACGGTTGGCAATGTCGGCCTACCGCTGATCGCTCAATTCGACGTGGTGTTCGACGTGACCGCCGGATTCGTGTGGCTCCGGCCACTCGGTCCTCGTCGTCGCCTGCCGATGCTGAAGGACCGGAGCGGCCTTGGCCTCGCAGCCTCACCAACGGCGCTCACCGTTGTTCATGTGGCGGCGAACAGTCCCGCGGAAAAGGCTGGCTGGGCGGTCGGCGACCGGATCGTGGCGGTGAACGGCCATTCGATCGATGCGAACTATACGCGTGGGGAGCTCTGGCAAGTGCGCTCCCGGCCTGCTGGCACCCTCGTAAAGCTGACGATGGCCTCGGGTGATGTGCGCGAGCTCAGGCTGGCCGATTATTATTGATCGGCTTGAGGGTGGCCTTTGCCGATCGCCTTCATGATCCGACAATCGGCCATGCGCGCCTTGGTGCAGCTCTGGCTGAGCATTGCCAACTCATCCCGCAACACCGCGAGTTGCGCCAGTCTCTCCTCCACATCCTTGAGGTGCTGAGCAGCGATAGCTGAGGCGGCACCACAATCCTGGTCCGGGTTCTGCGCCAGCCCCATCAACGAACGGATCTCGTCGACGGAGAAGCCAAGCCGGCGACCGTTGCGGATGAAGTGCAAACGCTCAATGTCACTGGCATCGTAGGTTCTGCGACCCGACGCCGTGCGAGGGGCGGATCGGAGCAACCCGATCGACTCATAAAAGCGGATCGTCGTCACCTTCGTCGAGGTCTCGCTGGCGAGCTGCCCAATCATCACCGGCTTCATCATGCCATCCTTGCTTATGCGAACGTGTCGCACATTTCGCTTGCTTCTACAGCGACTGGAGGTGGTAAGGAAGGCCGCATGAATGCTTCTACCGAAAGCTGCGGGTGCCACGGGGAGCCCGCGCGCGCGCAAACCGATCCGGCCTATCGCCGTGCGCTGCTGACCGTCGTGGTGCTCAACCTCGGCTTCGGAGTCGCCGAGCTGTTCGGCGGGTTCATCGCCGATAGCCAAGCGCTGAAAGCGGATTCCCTCGATTTTCTCGGGGACGGGTCGATCAGCCTTATCGGTCTTCTCGCGCTTGCCTGGTCCGCACGGGCGAGGGCAAAGGTCGCGCTGACGCAGGGGTTGTTTCTCGGTGCGCTTGGCGTGGGCGTAATCGGTTTCGCGATTTGGCGCGCCCTGAACGCAACCGCGCCGGATGCCGAACTGATGGGCACAATCGGCGTTGTCGCGCTCGCGATCAATGTCGTGTCCGCCTTGGTGCTTGCGCGTTTCCGGGAAGGGGACGCCAATGTTCGCGCGATCTGGCTGTTCAGCCGCAACGACGCGCTCGCCAATGTCGCGGTGATCGCCGCGGCCGGTCTGGTGGCGTGGACAGGAAGCGCCTGGCCGGACCTCGCCGTCGCCGGCCTCATCGCCCTCCTGTTCCTCCACTCCGCTTATGAAATCGTCACTGGCGCTCGGCGCGAACTGGGAGAGCGGTAGTGCGTCTGCTCACCTTGATCCGGGCAATGCTCTCGCTGCGGCTGCTCGCCGCGCTCGCTGCGCTGCTGATCCCTGCTGCGGCATTCGCCGAACCCGGCGACGTGCAAACCGCATGGCGGCTGCTCGACTATATGGCCGTCGATTATGGAGGCGCGGTCGCGAACGGTCGGATCAAGAGCGCGTCGGAATACGCCGAAATGAATGAGTTTGCCGCGTCGGTCTCGACACGGCTTCAAGGCCTGCCGGCGAAGCCGGAGCGCCAAGCCCTCATTCAGCGGGCCGCCAACCTCCAAGCGGTAATCGCGGAAAAGGGATCGACTGAACAGGTGGCAACACTGGCGCACGGGCTCGCGGCCGATCTGCTGCGCGCCTACCCGGTGCCGCTCGCGCCCGATAAGGCTCCGAACCTCGTCTCCAGCGATGCACTGTTCCGACAATCCTGCGCGTCCTGCCACGGGATGACGGGCAACGGCCGTGGCCCTGACGCCGCCAAGCTCGCTACGCCCCCGATTGCTTTCACCGATGCCGAGCGCGCGCGCCAGCGCAGCGTGTTCGCGCTCTATCAGGTGGTGACGCAAGGCATCGACGGGACCGCGATGCAGAGCTTCGCCGATCTGCCCAACGATCAGCGCTGGGCGTTAGCATTCCGAGCCGGGAGCTTCGCCTTCACGGATGCGCAGGCGCGCGAAGGCGAGCGGCTTTGGAAATCCGACCCGACCCTTCGCCGGCGCATTCCGGACCTGAAAACCCTGGTCGCGCTCACCCCGGCCGCGCTCGGCGCGGCGATCGGCGACGCCAAGGCTGACGCCGTGCTCGCGTTCCTGCGTCGTCATCCCGAACAGGTGATACAACAGGCTCCCGGCTCGCTCGCGGTCGCCCGCGCCAAACTCGCCGAAAGCGTGGCGGCTGCGCGGCGCGGCGATGCGCGCATGGCGAAAGAGCTGGCGCTGTCGGCCTATCTCGATGGGTTCGAGCCGATCGAGCCAACACTCACCGCGCGCGACGCGACGCTGATGGGTCGAATCGAGGGCGCGATGGGGGAGTTCCGCGCCTCGATCGACCGGGGCGCGTCGCCCGATGATCTCGCGGAGAAGGTCGCAGTACTGGGCGGCCTTTTCGACGATGCGGAAGCGGCGCTCGCGCCTGATGCCGCCACCGAAGCGTCCACGTTCCTGGGCGCGTTCACGATCCTGCTGCGTGAAGGGCTCGAAGCCCTGCTCATCGTTGTCGCCATGATCGCGTTCCTGCGTAAAGCCGAGCGCGGCGAGGCGCTGCGGTACGTGCATGGCGGCTGGGTCAGCGCGATCATCGCGGGCGGGATCACCTGGGCGGTCGCCACCTATGCGATCGGGATCAGCGGTGCGAGCCGGGAGCTGACGGAAGGGTTTGGCTCGCTGTTCGCCGCGGTCGTGCTGCTCTCGGTCGGGATTTGGATGCACGGCAAGGCGCAGGCCGATCAGTGGCAGCGCTATATTCGCGAGAAGATGTCGCGGGCGCTCTCGGGCGGGTCGGGCTGGTTCCTGTTCGGGCTGGCGTTCGTCGTAGTTTATCGCGAGGTCTTCGAGACGATCCTGTTCTATGCCGCGCTTTCGGCGCAAGGTGACAACGGGATGCTTCTCGCGGGGGCCGGGTCGGCGATTGGACTGCTCAGCCTGATCGCTTGGGCCATGCTTCGCTACAGTCGCAAGCTGCCGATCGCGCAGTTCTTCCGCTATAGCTCCTGGCTCATGGCGGTCCTGACCGTCGTGCTGGCGGGTAAAGGCGTCGCCGCGCTCCAGGAAGCCGGCCTTATCAACATCGCACCGCTCGCGGACGTGCCACGGCTGTCGATGCTCGGCGTGTTTCCCACTTGGCAATCGGTGCTGGCGCAACTCCTGATGGCGGTCGCCATTGCGGTCGGGTTCGCCTGGAACGGGCGCGACCGATCCCGCTCGGGTTCCGGCTCAGTGACCCTTGGTTCGAATTAGTGCAATGACATGAAAACCCTTCCGTGATAGAGGCAAGCTAGTGCGAGCCTTTTTGCCTTTCCTGACATGCCTGATGCTGGTCCTGACCAGCTTCTCCGGCATGGCCCATGCCGCCGATCTGGCGGGGGGAAGCATCGCGGGCGTTGAGTTCACGGTCCATACCGCCGGTGACATCGATCAGGTGCCATCGGACTCGGACAAGAATGTCCCGCATCATCACAATTATTGTCACGGACACGACGTCGGCGCGCCTGCGCGCACGACGATGGAATATACCCCCGTCCTCACAGTGCCCAAGCCGACAATCTCCGCCTCTGCGTCGCTCGACGGCCGCACCGGCATGGTCCATTTGAGGCCCCCCCAAGCCTGACGTCCGATTTGGGCGTGCGTTGGCGCGCCCCTGTCGATCATCGTCAGGAGTCCTATTTTCATGAATCGTATCCTCGCGGCCATGCTGGCCGCAGCGTCTTGCGCCACGATGGCGCAGGCGCAGGTCGGACCGTCCGCGCCTGTTGCGCAGGATGCGCCGGTCTACACGCTTGACCAAGCGGTCAGTGCAGCGGGCGGTTCGGCCCCTGCTGCGGAAGCGGCGACAGCTGGAATCGACGCGGCCCGTGCAGGTCGCACAGTCGCCGGCTTGCGGCCCAATCCGGTGGTTCAAGGCCAAGTCGAGAATGTCATCGGCTCCGGGCCGTATCGGGGGGTCCGCAGCGCGGAAACCACGGTCGGCTTTGCGATCCCGATCGAGCTAGGCGGCAAGCGCGGCGCCCGCGTCGCGGTCGCCAATGCGCAATTGTCCCGGGCCGAGATCCAGGCCGCGATCATCGCGGCGGATGTCCGGCTTCAGGTAACGCAGCTCTATGTCGAAGCGGTCGCGGCCGATCGCCGGGTAATGACAGCCCGCGATCAGGCCCGGATCGCCAGCGATGCGCTGCGGGCCGCGAGCGTTCGCGTGCAGGCAGGGCGGGCA
The DNA here is from genome assembly GCF_027922045.1 of Microbacterium terregens. Next base: position 25,929 of record NZ_BSEX01000022.1, on the reverse strand, counting down.
TCGCCACTCGAGCAACAGCGCGCGGATGTCGCGCGTATCAATGCCGACGCCAATGTGGAGCGGCAGCTTCGCTTGGCCGAGGCGGCCCGCGCCAATCTGGCGCGTCGGATCGGACGGCCGATCGACGGCCTGCTCGATGACACGCTGCTCGATCGCCTTCCCGATGTGAACGTCTATGGGCCGTTGGCACCGGTCAACACGACCGGCACACTCGCGCTGGCGGCAGCCAACGCGGATTTCTCCATTGCCGAAGCCGGCGTGCGGCTCGCGCGCGCCAATCGCGTGCCTGACCTGAACGTCGGGCCGTCGATCCGCCGCCTGGAAGCGACCAACGACATGGCGGCGGTGTTCAGCGTGTCGATCCCGATCCCGGTGTTCAACAATGGTCGCGCCGCGATTGCGCAGGCGACCGCGCAGCGGACCCAGGCGGATGCGCAGCGCCGCGTGACCGCGCTCGACATCGAACAGGCGATCACGGACGCGCAGGCGCAGGCGGCCAATGCCGCAACGACGGCTCGTGCGGCGTCGGGGCCGGCGCTGGCGGCTGCACAGGAGGCCGCCCGCATCGCGCGGATCGGCTATCGCGAGGGCAAGTTCGGCCAGCTCGAATTGCTCGATGCTGAACGCACGCTCGCCGAAACGCGGGTCGCCGCGATCGACGCGCTTGCCAATTACCAGAATGCCCGCGCGCAAGTGGAGCGACTGACCGCTCGTGCGCCCAATGGGGGGAATCAGTGATGAAGAGCTTTTATCTCGCGGGCGCGGCGTCGCTCGCCCTGCTCTTGGCTGCCTGCGGCGGCAAGGATGGCGGAAACGAGGCAACTGCCGAAGGCGCAGCTGCCAATGAGACGGCAGCGGGCACGGAAAAGGGCGGTGCTGAAGGCGGTCATGCCGGTGAAGGCGTCGTCACATTGGGTGCCGACCAGATCGCCACAGCGGGCGTCCAGGTCGGACGGCCGATCATCGGCGGGGCCGGGACGATCGAGCTGCCCGCGATCATCGAGGGCGACCCACAGGGAACGCAGGTCGTCTCGGCCGCAATTGCGGGACGCGTGGTCGCGCTCACCCGTAACCTCGGCCAATCGGTCGGACGCGGCCAGACCATTGCGGTCATCGAAAGCCGCGAGGCGGCGCAGATCAAGGGCGAGGTCGAGGCGGCGCGGGCGCGGCTTCAGCTCGCTAATTCGAACCTCGCGCGCGAACAGCGGCTGTTCGCGCAGAGAGTCTCCCCTGAACAGGATCTGATCGCCGCCCGCACAGCGGCGACGGAGGCGCGGATCGCCCTGACGCAGGCGCAGAGCATGGTTTCGGCGGCGGGTGTCGGCGGCGGCGGGCTCAACCGGCTCGGCATTGCCGCGCCGATCTCGGGCCAGATCATTGCGCGCCCCGTGACGCTGGGACAAACGGTCGCGGCGGATGCCGAACTCTATCGCATCGCCAACCTGAGCCAGGTGTCGATCGCGCTTAATCTCAAGCCCGAGGATGCGGGCCGGGTGCGTCCCGGCAATACGGTGCTGGTGAAGGCGGCAGGCCGTCAGGCGACCGCCCGCGTGACCTTCGTGTCGCCGGCGCTTGATCCGCAGACGCGGCTCGTGCCTGCGCTCGCCACCCTCGACAATCGCGGTGGCGAATGGCGGGTCGGCGAGCCTGTGACGGCAGCCGTGCAGCTCACGGGCAGCGGCGGGAGCGGGGCGGTCCGCGTGCCGACGACGGCGGTCCAGAGTTTCGAGGGCAAGTCGGTCGTGTTCGTGCGCACGCCCACCGGCTTCAAGGCGACCCCGGTCCAGCTCGGCGATGCGTCGGGCGACACGGTGATCGTCCGGTCGGGCCTGACCGGCAACGAACAGATCGCCACCACCGGAAGTTTCACGCTCAAGGCCGAGATCGGCAAGGGCGAAGCGAGCCACGAGGATTAAGCCATGATCGCCCGTATCGTAACCTGGGCGGTCGAGAAGCGCTGGCTAGTCCTGCTCCTCACCGTCATCGTCGCCGCCATCGGCGCCTTTTCCCTCTACCGGCTACCGATCGACGCGGTGCCGGACATCACCAACAATCAGGTCCAGATCAACGTCCGCGCGCCTGCCCTCTCGCCCGAGCTGGTCGAGAAGCAGGTGTCGTTTCCAATCGAAACCGCGCTCGCCGGCACCCCCGGCCTGGAATATACGCGCTCGTTGAGCCGCAACGGCTTCGCGCAGATCACGGCGGTCTTTTCGGACGCGACGGACATCTATTTCGCCCGCCAGCAGGTGGGCGAGCGTCTGCGGGGCGTGCAAGAGAATCTGCCCGACGGCGTGAACCCTGAAATGGGTCCGATCGCGACAGGCCTGGGCGAGGTGTACATGTACACCGTTCGTCTCGATCATCGCGAGGACGACAAGCACAAGCCCGGTGAACCGGGCCAACAGCCCGATGGCAGCTACATCACGCCAGAGGGCGAGCGACTGACGACCGAAGAGGACAAGGCGACCTACCTGCGCACCGCGCAGGACTGGATCGTGACGCCGCTTCTGAAGACCACACCGGGCCTCGCCGGTGTCGACTCGATTGGCGGTTACGCCAAGCAGTTCCTCGTCGTGCCCGACGTGCAGAAGCTGGCCTCGCTCGGCATCACGCTGACGGACCTGGGAAATGCGCTGGAGCGCAATAACACCAGCGTCGGCGGTGGCTTCGTCAATCGCAATGGCGAAGGTCTGGCTGTTCGCTCGGATGCGCTCGTTCGCAATGCCAGCGAGTTGGCCAGGACCGTGATCGCGACACGTAACGGCGTGCCGATCACGGTAGAACAAGTTGCGACTGTGAAGACGGGTCAGGCGATCCGCATGGGTTCGGCATCGGAGAACGGTACCGAAGTCGTCGTCGGCACGGCGATCATGCGGATCGGCGAGAACAGCCGCATCGTGTCGACCGCGGTCGCTGAGAAACTGAAGACGATCAACGCTTCGCTGCCTCCTGACGTCGTAATTCAGCCGGTGCTGAACCGCACCGAGCTGGTCAATTCGACGATCAAGACGGTCGCGAAAAACCTGTCCGAAGGCGCGGTGCTGGTCATCGTCGTGCTCTTCCTGCTGCTCGGCAACTTCCGTGCGGCCCTGATCGCGGCGTTGGTCATCCCGATCACCATGATGCTGACAGGCTTTGGTATGCTGCGCGCTGGGGTCTCGGCCAATCTGATGAGCCTTGGGGCTTTGGACTTCGGTCTGATCGTCGACGGCGCCGTCATCATCGTTGAAAACGCGCTGCGAAGGCTTGCCGAGCAACAGCATCATGAAGGCCGATTGCTGAGCGTCAAGGAAAGGCTCGCGACCGTGGCAGCCGCCGCGCGCGAGATGATCCGGCCCTCGGTCTACGGACAGGCGATCATCATCCTCGTCTACGTGCCGCTACTCACGCTGACCGGCGTGGAGGGCAAGACGTTCGTGCCGATGGCGCTCACCGTCATCATCGCGCTCGGCTTCGCCTTCATCCTGTCGCTCACCTTCGTCCCCGCCATGATCGCGATCTGGCTGTCCAAAAAGGTGGAGGAGAAGGACGGCCGCATCATCACATGGCTGAAGAAGCGCTACGAACCCGGTCTCGACCGGGCGATGAAGCGCCCGACCCTGACGATCGGGGCGGGTGTCGGCAGCCTTGTGGTGGCGGCGCTTGCCTTCACCACGCTCGGCTCGGTGTTCCTGCCGCAGCTCGATGAAGGCGATCTGCTCATCCAGTCGCTCCGCATCCCGGCAACGTCGGTCCAGCAGAGTCAGGCGATGCAGGTGCCGATCGAGAGGATGATGTCGAAGCAACCGGAGGTGGCGTTCGTCTATTCAAAGACGGGCACCGCCGAGCTGGCGGCCGACCCGATGCCGCCGAACGCGACCGACATGTTCGTCATCCTGAAGCCGCGGAAGGACTGGCCGAACCCCGACCTTCCCAAGGAGGAGCTGGTAAGTCGGATCGAGGGTAATCTCGCGAAGTTCCCGGGCAATGCCTATGAGATCACCCAGCCCATCCAGATGCGCTTCAACGAGCTGATCGCCGGCGTTCGCGGCGATATCGCGGTGAAGGTATTCGGCGACGACTTCACACAAATGAACCGGACGGCCGAGCAGGTTGCTGCGGTGCTGCGCAAGACGCAGGGCGCAGCGGACGTGAAGGTCGAGCAAACGACGGGCCTGCCCATGCTCGACATTCGCGTCAATCGCGACGCAATGGCGCGTCTGGGCGTCACTGCCCAAGATGTGCAGGACATCGTCACCGCGACAATCGGCGGGCGCACCTCGGGCCAGATCTTCGAGGGCGATCGGCGCTTTCCGGTCGTGATACGGCTCTCTGAAGCGCAACGGGCGGACATCGGCCTTCTCGAACAGGTGCAGGTGCCGTTGGCGGGGGGTGGCTATGTGCCGCTTTCGAGCGTCGCCGACATCAAGGTGGTCGATGGTCCCAACCAGATCAGCCGCGAGAACGGGAAGCGTCGCGTGGTGGTGCAAGCCAATGTGCGCGGTCGCGACGTCGGCAGTGTCGTTGCGGACGCGCAGGCGGCGATCGGTAGCCAGGTTCGGCTGCCCGCTGGTGCCTATCTCGAATGGGGCGGCCAGTTCGAGAACCTGCAATCGGCAAGCGAACGTCTGAAGCTGGTCATTCCGGCCTGCTTCATCCTGATCCTGTTGCTCCTCTACGGGGCATTGGGATCGGTCCGCGATGCCGCGATCGTCTTCACCGGCGTGCCCTTCGCGCTGGTGGGCGGCGTTCTGCTGCTGTTCCTGCGGGGCATGGACTTCTCGATCTCGGCGGCGGTTGGCTTCATCGCCTTGTCGGGCATCGCGGTCCTCAACGGCCTCGTGATGGTCAGCTCGATCCAGGACCTGATCCGGTCGGGGCTATCGCGCGAAGAGGCGGCCCATGTCGGCGCAATGCAGCGTCTGCGGCCCGTCGTCATGACCGCGCTCGTCGCCAGCCTCGGCTTCGTGCCGATGGCGCTTGGCGAAGGCGCGGGCGCGGAGGTGCAGAAGCCATTGGCGACCGTCGTCATCGGCGGCCTGATCTCGGCAACGCTGCTGACGCTGTTCGTGCTGCCGACGCTCTACGCCCGGTTCGGGCAGAAAGTGATCGAGAAGCCCGAGCACTACAATGAGGAGCATGAAGGGGACGACCACGGTCAGACCTTCGTGAACGACTTGGCCTGAAGGGTGAGCGGGGCGATCCGCGATCGCCCCGCTCATCTCTGGGAGATGGGGATATGCCTCGCACCATAACCAGCTCAATGCTTCACGGCGGGCCACTGCGGATCTGGTCGGCGATCACCGATCCGGATCATCGTCGGGCTTGGAGTCCGCTCGTATTCCTCGACAACCCGTGCCAGCTTGGCGAGACGGAATGTACCTTCGCGATCCAGGGCATCACCCGACCAATTCGGACGCCAGCACGGATTGATCGATTCGATAAGCCGCACGCCTTCGCTTGGTCCTGCGGCATCCCTTATCTGTTCACGCTCGAAGAGCGGTACGAGCTGGCAGGGGACGACGGTGGCACCAGGCTAACACATAGCTGCACGCTGCGCGGGGCGCTGTCTTTGCCGTTCGCGGCGATGATGTTGCGTCGCCTGCGGTCCCTGATGATCGAGGCTGACGATCGCCTCGCAACCTATCTGCGCTGGCGGGTGGGTCAGCCTGCCCGTGGGATCAATCGTCAGCGCGTCCCCTCCCGGTACAGGAGGAAGGCGCGATGACGCCGTTGAAGCGGGTTCTGCCCGCCCTCATCCTCGTTATCGGGCTGGCGGCTTGCACGGAAAGCAAGCCGCCAGCCCCGCCAACGGAGCAGCAAATCCATTCGTCCGACAGCGCCGTGGCGACCGGGGAAATGGGGCGCCATCCCTATCGCTGTTCCGACGGGGAACCGCTGTTCGTCGACTACAAGGACAACGGCCTGCAGATCGATTTGCGGCGCTCCAGCAGCGCCGTGCCCATGACGCTGACCGCGCCAGCGCAGGGCCTCCAATATGTCGGCGAGACAGCCACCGCGACCTTCAAGGGGTCGCAGCTCACCATCGTGGAAGGCGAAGGCCGCACGCGGACCTGCGAACGGGAGGGCACCCGATGAACCGTCCTGTCTTCCGACACGTCGCACTGCAACGGGAGAGAAACGATGTCTGACACGTCGATCTCGAATGTGATGGCCATTCGCGCCGAAGTGATCGCGCGAAGCCGCGCCTTGCGCGAGGCGCAGCCGACGGCACCGCCCGGCGTGACGCCGACCGCTCCAGCCTCAACCTTTGCCGACACCCTCAATGCCGTGGTGGCGAAGGTCAACGAGACCCAGGAGCAGGAGGATGTCGTCACCGAAGCATATGAACGGGGCGAAACCACCGACATTGCGACCGTCGCGCTCATCCAGAGCCGTGCATCCATTACGTTCGAGGCGACGCTGCAAGTCCGGAACAAGCTGCTGTCTGCATATCGAGACATCATGAACATGCCGATCGGATGACGATCGCGGAGATAACTAAGGCGGTATTGGTATGATTGTCGGCACAAGGCCACGATTTACGCAGATTATTGTCGAGGTTTGGAAGCCCCTCACGATCCTGTTCGTGTGGGACGTGGCGGTGACGGCATTCCACATGATGACCCCGATCAAGGAACCGCCTTTGCCGACGGCGCTGTTCGGCACTGCCATCGCGCTCTTCATGGGGTTTCGGACCAACGCCGCTTATGCACGCTGGTGGGAAGCGCGAACTCTTTGGGGCGCGCTCATCAATTCCTCGCGCAGTCTGGCCCGGATCACGCGCAGCCTGACCAAGGGGGAACCCGAGGGCAGTGAGATACGGCACCACATCATCCTGAGGCAGATCGCCTTTGCGCACTCGATGCGCTGCCAGCTTCGCCGACAGTCGCCCTATGAAGAAATTGCCCGGGTCGCCGGAACGGAGGTCGCCGATATGGCGGTCACTCGCCTGAACCCTGCCAATGCGCTCTTGGAGGACATATCGGGCATTTACGCTGACGCGCTCGCGGAAGGTCGGATCACCGAGATCCAGCAGGCAACTGTGGAGCGCGTCCTGATCGACATCGCCAATGCGCAGGGCGGCATGGAGCGGATCAAGAACACGCCGCTGCCCAATGGCTTTCGGTTCTTCCCGAACCTCTTCACGCGTGTGTTCTGCGTGCTGCTCCCGATCGCGCTGGTCGAATCCCTGGGCCTTGCCACGCCGATCGGATCGACGCTGATCGGACTCGTCTTCCTCGCGGTGCTGAGCATCGGCGAGGATCTGACCGATCCGTTCGCCAATAGCGTCCACGATGTCCCGCTCACGGCCATGTGCCGCACGATCGAGATCGACCTTCTCCAAACCGCGGGACTTCCGGCCCCCGAGCCGCTGACACCTGATCACGGGGTGCTGTGGTGATGGGCATGCGCGCCTTGCTGCATCTGCCCGGGCTCACGATCGCGCGCGTTGGCGCCGTTCTCGTCACCGGCGTGATTGTAGGGGCGTGCAACCCGGCTCCGAGCGAACCTGTCGAACCGGCTCATGACAAGCGTGTGACGCCAAGGCTGATCGCGCAGCGCATCATGTATTGCGACGACGGCACCCGCGCCGATGTCGACTTCATCGACGACGGCCTGAAGATGGCCGTCACCTGGCTGCCGAAGGGCAGGACCGAGATCCTGCGCGCCCAGCGAACCGGTGATGAATTTCGCGGCAACCAGTCACGGGCGGTCGTGGCGGGCGGGGCGATCGCCTTCATGCGGCGCGGGAAAATCCACGTCTGTCACCGAACCCCGGAGGGATCATAGGATATGCAGGCACTGCTTTACACGCTTGCGCCTGTGCTGGCGGTCGTAATCGGCGCGATCATCGCGAGCCGCACAAAGTTAAATCCTGGCCTCGTGGCGGGGCTACAGCATCTTGCTGCCGGCGTCGTGTTCGCGGCGGCAGCGACTGAAATCCTGCCGCAGGTCAAGCATGAGGCTTCGCCCAGCGCGACGTTGATCGGCGGGGCGGCGGGCGTCGTAACGATGCTGGGTCTCAAGGCTTTCGAGGCCCGCTTCAAGGGGCCGATGGCGCTGCTCGCCGCGATCGGCATCGACATCCTGGTCGATGGCCTGGTGCTCGGCCTTGCGTTCGTCGCGGGCGAGAAGGCGGGATTTCTGCTGACGATCGCGCTGACACTCGAAGTGCTCTTCCTGGGTCTGACACTGACCAACGAGCTGGCGGAAACCTATCGCTCGCGCCTGCGCATCATCGTGATCGTCTCGGCCTTGGCGCTGCTGCTGCCGATCGGCGCGCTCGCTGCCGTTCCTGTCGCCACGCTCTCGCCGGTAATGGTCGCTGGCTTCCTGAGCTTTGGGCTGATGGCGCTGCTCTACCTCGTCACGGAAGAGCTGCTGGTTGAGGCGCACGAGAAGCCTGACACCCCGCTCATCAGCTCGATGTTCTTCGTAGGGTTCCTCGCCCTCCTGACGCTCGAGGAGATCATGGGATGAATGCGAGCAACGACAACGCGGGCACGCAGGAGCGTCGCACGCTCTGGATCGTGCTGCTGCTGAACGCAGCAATCGCAGCGGGCTTTTTCGTATCCGGCGCGTTCGCCGATTCAAGTGCGCTCATCGCCAACGGCGTCGACAATCTGTCCGACACCGCCGTTTACGCTCTCAGCCTCGTCGCGCTGACCCACGGTAAGACGTGGAAGACGCGCGCCGCGATCGCATCGGGGGTAATGCTGCTGATCTTTGCGGGCGGCATCCTGATCGATGTCGGGCGACGCTATGTGCAGGGGAGCGAGCCGATCGGACCGACCATGATGGTCATGTCGGCGATCGCCGGCGTCGTAAACTACCTCTGCCTGCGGCTGCTCCAGCGGCTCAAGGATCCGGACGTTAACCTACGGGCCGCCACCACCTTCAGCTTCAATGACTTCATTTCCAATGGCGGCATCCTGATCGCGGGCGTGCTGGTGCTGTGGCTGGGCACCAACTGGCCGGACCTTCTGGTCGGCTTCGCTACCGCCATCATCGCCATCAAGGGCGGTGTCGAAATCCTGCGCGACGCGCGCGCCGAAACCAAGAAAAGCGAAAGGAGGTCGTCATGAACGACAAGCTCGAACTCGATATTCCAGTATTGTTGCCGGACCTTCCTGACGCGGCCGACGCTTGCCTGGACCGTCTCGTATCAACCCTGTCAAAGCGCGAAGGCGTCGAGCGGGCGCATGTGATCTGCCTCGACGGCGACACGCCGGCGGCCCTGTGCATCCATTTCGACGCTGCCAAGCTGCCGCTGCCGCGCTTGCGCGAGATGGTGCGCGCCGCGGGCGCCGAAATCACCGAACGCTACGGCCATGCGATCTGGCAGGTGACGGGGATCAGCCACGAGCGTCGGGCGCGCACCGTCAGTGACGCGCTATGCGCGCTGCCGGGCGTGGTGCAGGCGAGTGCCAGTACCAGTGGGTCTGTCCGGGTTGAATATGACCGCCGCGAGACCACCGAAGAGGAGGTGCGTTCGGCGCTTCGCAAGTTGAAGGTCCGGGTGGGCAAGCGGGTCGCCGCCGACGACCATGCCGGCCATGACCATGGTCCCGGTGGGCACGGGGCGGGCGAGGAGAAACACGGTCCTGGCGACGGTCACGACCATAGCCATGCCGATTTTCTTGGTCCCAACACCGAGTTGATCTTTGCGCTCGCTTGCGGCGCGCTGCTGGGAATTGGCTACGCGATCGAGAAGCTGGCCACCGGTGCACCGGACTGGCTGCCGACCGCCTGCTACATCGCAGCCTATTTCTTCGGCGGGTTCTTCACGCTGCGCGAGGCAATCGACAATCTTCGGCTGAAGAAGTTCGAGATCGACACGCTGATGTTGGTTGCTGCCGCCGGCGCCGCTGCGCTGGGCGCATGGGCCGAAGGCGCGCTGCTGCTGTTCCTGTTCAGCCTTGGCCATGCGCTTGAGCATTACGCGATGGGACGCGCCAAGAAGGCGATCGAGGCGCTGGCGAAGCTCGCGCCCGAAACCGCGACCGTGCGACGTGACGGGCAGACCAGCGAAATCCCGGTCGAGGAGATGGTTGTCGGGGATATTGCTATCGTCCGACCAAACGAACGCCTTCCCGCCGATGGTTTCGTCATCACGGGCACGAGCGCGATCAACCAAGCCCCGGTGACCGGCGAGAGCATCCCGGTCGACAAGGTGCCGGTCGCGGACGCGGCAGCCGCCCGCGCCAAGCCCGATGCGGTCGAGGCGGAGAGCCGCGTCTTTGCCGGCACGATCAATGGCGGCGGCGCGATCGAGATCGAGGTGACGCGCCGATCCAACGAGTCCGCGCTCGCCAAGGTGGTGAAGATGGTGAGCGAGGCGGAGACGCAGAAGTCGCCGACGCAGCGCTTCACCGATCGGTTCGAGCGCATCTTCGTGCCCGCCGTCCTGATCCTGTCGGTGCTGCTGCTGTTCGCCTGGGTGGTCATCGACGAGCCGTTCCGCGACAGCTTCTATCGCGCGATGGCGGTACTGGTCGCAGCGAGCCCTTGCGCGCTCGCGATCGCGACGCCGAGCGCGGTCCTGTCCGGCGTCGCGCGCGCGGCACGTGGCGGTGTGCTGGTGAAGGGCGGTGCGCCGCTCGAAAACCTCGGCTCGTTGAAGGCGATCGCCTTCGACAAGACCGGCACGCTGACCGAAGGGCGCCCGCGCATCACCGATGTCGTGCCCGTCGACGGCACCGACGAAGGCGAGCTGCTGTCGCTGGCCGTCGCTGTCGAGGCGCTGAGCGATCACCCGCTGGCCCAAGCGATCGTCAACGACGGCCGCGAACGCCTGAATGGGCGCCCGTTGCCCACCGCTGGCGACCTCAAGAGCCTGACCGGTCGTGGCGTCACCGCGAGCGTGGATGGCGAGACGGTGTGGATCGGCAAGGCCGAGATGTTTGGGGGCGAGGGCATACCGGCGCTGGGGCAGGGGGCGCAGGACGCGATCGCGAAGCTGCGCGAGAACGGCCGCACGACGATGGTCGTCCGCAAGGGAGACCGCGACCTAGGCGCGATCGGCCTGATGGACACGCCCCGCGAAGCGGCCAAGACCGCGCTGCGCCGGCTGCACGAGATGGGTGTGTCGCGGATGATAATGATCTCCGGCGATCACCAGAAGGTCGCCGAAGCGATCGCCAACGATGTCGGAATCGATGAGGCGTGGGGCGACCTCATGCCCGAAGACAAGGTGGCCGCAATCAAGAAGCTTGCCGGCGAGGACAAGGTCGCGATGGTCGGCGACGGCGTGAACGACGCGCCCGCGATGGCGAGCGCCACGGTCGGCATCGCAATGGGCGCGGCGGGGTCGGACGTAGCGCTCGAGACGGCCGACGTAGCGCTGATGGCCGACGACCTGGCGCACTTGCCGTTCGCGGTCGGCCTGAGCCGTCATACGCGCGGCATCATCCGTCAGAACGTGTTCGTCAGCCTGGGCGTCGTCGCCTTCCTCGTGCCTGCCACCATCCTCGGCCTCGGCATCGGGCCAGCGGTGGCGGTCCATGAGGGATCGACACTGCTCGTCGTCATCAACGCGCTCCGGCTGCTCGCCTACCGCGACCCGGCGGGGAACGCGGCATGAAGTGGCTGGTCGCTTTCGACCTCGACGGCACGCTCGCGGAGAGCAAACGCCCGTTATCGGAGGATATGGCCGCGATCATCGCCCGGTTGCTCGCCGTTACCGATGTGGCGGTGATCTCGGGCGGGGACTGGCCACAATTCGAAAAGCAGGTCGCGTCGCGCTTGCCTGCGGACGCAGCGCTCGACCGCCTCTGGTTGATGCCGACCACCGGCACCAAGCTCTATCGCTTCATCGATGGGGCTTGGTGCGTGGTCTATGCCGAGCTGTTCGACGATGCGGAGAAGGCGAAGATCCGCGCGGCCTTCGACCGGGCGCTGGCCGATGCCGGCCTCGCCGATGAACGCATATGGGGCGAGCGGATCGAGGATCGCGGCAGCCAGATTACCTTTTCGGGGCTGGGGCAGGCGGCGCCGCTGAAGGAAAAGGAGGGATGGGACCGGGATCGGAAAAAACGCACTGCATTGCAGGCGACCTTGCGCGCAGTGCTGCCGGGCCTCTCGATCAATCTTGGCGGTACGACATCGATCGACGTGACGAGGGCAGGGGTCGACAAAGGCTACGGCCTGAAGCGCCTGAGCGCCGAAAGCGGCGTGCCGCTCGACGGCATGTTGTTCATCGGCGATGCGATCTTCCCCGGTGGAAATGACTATCCCGCCGTCGAGATCGGCCTCGACACGGTCAGGGTGCGCGACGTTGCGGAAACCGCCGCCGTCGTGGCCGCCATCATCGCATGTCTGCACCGGTAGGTTCGCAGATGTTCACGATCCTCGCCTTAATCACGAGCGCCTTCAAGGCGCTCGGCCCAACATTCGTTTTTAACCTCCGATTTGGAGCGATCGCGTAGAACAGGCAGGCCGGCATGTTTCAAAGCTCATGGTGGGAGATAACCACCCATATCATCAGTCTCGCCGTCGCCTACGCGCTTGCCCTTCCGGTTGGCTGGGATCGCGAGAAGGACGCCCGTAGCGCAGGCATCCGCACATTCCCGTTGGTTGCCATCGCCAGTTGCGGCTTCGTGCTGGTAGGCATCGCGATCCTCGGCCGCACGTCCCCGGCGCAGGCCAGGTTGCTCGAAGGTCTGATTACAGGCGTCGGTTTCATTGGGGGCGGCGCGATCCTGAAGAAGGGTAGCAAAGCCTCGGGTACGGCAACAGCGGCCAGCCTGTGGGCGACTGGCGCGCTCGGGGCGGCCGTCGGCTACGGCCTATACGATATCGCCTTCATCCTGAGCTGCACCACCTTCCTGACCCTGCGCTGTTCTCGTCCGCTCAAGCGCGCTACCAATGGCGACGCCTGTACTCCGGCAAGTCCATGACGACCTCTCAGGCGAGCCGATGGACACATCCAGTGCAAGCCCTCACCCGACGTTGGGCGCCGGCGCGGACTATCCCGGCGCGGGACCGCCAACACCGCTTGCTGCGCTGGGCGACGCTGTTGGAGCGCAATCCTCACCAGATCATCGGCCTGCTGCCTCCCTCTTGGGCAGGCGGTGACGCGCGCGGCCCGATGATCGATCGGCCGAGCGCGATCGATGTCGCATGGGACGATGTGGTGCTGCGTGTGATGGGGCTGGCGGGTCGATCGCGCCGTGAAGCCAAAGCATTCTTCGGGCTGTCGGACGCGGAATTGGATCGAATTGTCGCTGGGTCGTGGCGGTGTCCGATCCGCCCCGCTTGGCAGGTCGCCGCGCGGATCAGGAACGTCGAGTGCCCGCGACTGGAAAACGCGATCGTAGGATCGGTCCTCGCCCTCATCCTCGTGTTCTGCGCCATCTTCTATTGGATCATCTGACGAGGCTGTCTTGTGTTCGACATCATAACATCGATCCTATCGGCACTCGGCGGCTTTGGCGTCTTCCTGCTGATGCTGGCCGAGAACGTCTTTCCGCCGATTCCATCGGAAGTGATCCTGCCCCTTGCGGGCTACACGGCCGCGCAGGGGCGCGGCTCGCTGTGGGTGGTCGTTATCGCTGGCACCCTCGGATCGGCCGCAGGAGCGATCCTATGGTACTATGTCGGGCGCTGGATCGGCATCGATCGGTTGAAGCGCTTTGCTTCTCGCCACGGTCGATGGCTGACGTTGACGGCGGACGAGATCGATCATGTCGATCGCTGGTTCGACCGCTATGGCCGTTGGGCGGTTCTGTTCGGACGAATGGTCCCGGGAGTCCGGACGTTGATTTCGGTGCCAGCAGGGGTCAGCGGAATGCCCCTCGGTCCGTTCCTGCTTTCCACGCTTGCCGGCTCGGCAATATGGACCGTGATCCTCGTGCTAGCCGGCTACGAGCTGGGCGAACGCTATAATCAGGTGGCGAGCGTCATCGAACCGGTCAGCAACGCCGTGCTCTTGCTGGCCGTCATTTGGTATCTCTGGCGGGTCGCGACCTTCGGGCGATCCGGGGATCGCCATTGATGAATGTCAATGGCTCGTCTCCCGTTTTTCCCGCCGGACTTTGGCTTACGGCAGCTTCGATGCTGGTCTTCGTCACGCGCTACGCCAGTGCCCTTGGCCTGGTCCCGCGAGGAACCACGTTCATTCTCATCAAGTGGATCGGGAGGCTTTACCGCATCGGGTTTCGCGCATGGCGTCGCAACGGGGGGAAGTGGCGCTGGGCCGCATCATCAAGATCCACCGCCACAAGGTAAGCGAAGCATCCTATGTACTATCTTGCAGTCAAGGCCATCGTCTCGGGCATACTAATCGCGGCAGCGTCGGAAGTGGCGAAGCGCTATCCCGGGTTCGGAGCGCTGATTGCGTCGCTACCGGTCGTCTCGGTCCTTGGCATGATATGGCTGTGGCACGACCGGCCTGATGCGATGAACATGGCGGCCCATGCGCAGGCGACCTTCTGGTTCGTACTCCCCTCGCTGCCGCTATTCCTACTGATACCAGTCCTTTTGCGTCACGGAATTGGCTTTTGGCCAGCCTTGGCCGCCGGATGCTGCCTGACCGTCCTGCTCTATATCGCGATGGTTCTCGCACTCCGGCGCTTTGGCATCGCTTTGTGATTTCCATGAACAACGAGCGGGTGAACAGAATGACAAACCTCAAGGAACGCGCGCTCATTGCCGCTGTCGCGACCATCGCTCTGACTGGATGCGGACTGATTAAACCACGGGATGCTGGCTATTTCCGTTTCCACGCGGAAGAGGCGAGGCTGGTTGTCACCCGCTGCGAGCGGGGCCAGGAAACCGGCAGCGACTGCGAGGCCGCGGCCCAGGCCGTGGCCGAGCTCGATGCGGCTGCGCGCCGGCAACCTCCGGCCAGAGCCGGACGCCAGCGCGGACATGATGCTACACTGGAGAAGGAACGTGATGATCGGAATTAACGGCACGCTCGCGCTGATGGTCGCAACGGCCGCTGGACTGACGCCACCTGCTGCGAGCGCACAGCACGCTCAACACGGTACGAGCGTGACCCGGGGAGCTGATGCGGGAAAGCGGGCCGACACGCCCGCAACCAGAGCCTACCGGGCCGCGAACGCCAAGATGCATGGCGCTATGGACGTGGCCTTCACTGGTGATGCCGACGCCGACTTCATGCGCGCGATGATCCCCCATCATGAAGGCGCGATCGCGATGGCCGAGATAGAATTGAGGTACGGGCGCGATCCCGCTGTTCGCCGGCTTGCAGCCGAAGTAGTGGCGACGCAGCGGCGCGAGATCGCCGAGATGCGGGCGTGGCTTGCCCGGCGCGAAACCCGCAAGTAGCGGCCCGAAGCCTTACCGCCGTCAATGATGGCGGCGGTAATGCCTCGGACGGGAATGACGATCATAGTGCCGATCGCGCACGTAGTGGCGAGACTGGTATCGCGGAGAGTCGGCATAATAGCCGCCACCATAATAGGGCTGCGCATAGCCATAGCCGTGATTTGACACGACCACACGTCCATGTCCGCCGTAGCTACCATGACCTGTGGAATGACGGCCACCATGGTGCTGCGCCATCGCAGTACCAGGGACCAACGAAGCCAGCAGCCCCGCTGCAATCCAAAATGTCTTACGCATGTCTACTCTCCTACCATCGGACGATAGGATCGAACGACGGCGTATTTGATATTAGGGCTTCTACTTGAACCGACACTGAACTTGATGCCGGTCAACGATACCAGAACGTGCGCATGTAGACTCAAATCTGGGCCTTTGTGGTGCCGACAGTCGAACCTTGTGCCTTTGAGCCTCTCAATCGCATGGACAACGCTGTGATGGCTGGCAGGACAAGAAGGGTCAGGATTGTCGATGTTATAAGCCCCCCGATGACGACCGTTGCGAGTGGGCGTTGCACTTCTGCTCCTGTGCCGGTCGCAAGCGCCATCGGCACGAAGCCAAGAGACGCGACCAGCGCGGTCATCAGCACCGGACGGACGCGCTCCATTGCGCCGCCCACGATCGCATCGTCGTCGGCCGCACCGTCTTCGCGATACTTTCCGATCGCACTCATCATCACGAGGCCGTTGAGGACGGCAACGCCCGATAGGGCTATGAACCCGACCGCTGCGGTGATCGAGAAGGGGATACCGCGCAGCAGCAGCGCAAACACGCCCCCTGCGAGCGCCATCGGCACCGCCGAGAACACGATCGCCGCCGACACGAAGCTGCCGAGCGCCATGTAGAGCAGGGCATAGATCGCGATAAAGCAGATCGGCACGACGATCAGCAGGCGCAACCGAGCCGATTGCAGGCTCTCGAAGGTGCCGCCCCACTCAGTATACATGCCGGCGGGAAGCTGCATCTGGCCGATCCTCGCCTGTGCTTCGTCGACGAACCCGCCAAGATCGCGCCCGCGGACGTTGATCTGCACGACCACCATCCGCTTGCCATTCTCGCGACTAACCTGGTTCAACCCCTGCGTGTAGTTGAACCGGGCGACCTGGCTGAGCGGGATCGAGCGCGCCACCTGACCCTCGGCAGTGGGCAGCATCACCGGGATCGACCCCAGTGTCTCAAGGTCATCCCGTTGCGCATCGGGGAGGCGGACCACGACGTCGAACCGCCGGTCTCCCTCGAACAACAACCCGGCCTCGCGCCCGCCAAGCGCAGCCGAGACCGTGTTCGCCACCTCCTCAACCGACAGGCCATAACGGCCCGCCGCTTGCCGATCGATCTGCACGTCGAAGGTCGGCGCGCCGGACGTCTGTTCGGCACTCACGTCACCAGCGCCCGGGATGGTGCGCATGACGGAAGCGATGCGCCGCGCCTGTTCGCTCATCGCGTCGAGGTCATCGCCGTAGAGTTTGATCGCGACGTCGGCGCGAACGCCGGCGATCAGCTCGTTGAAGCGCATCTGGATCGGTTGCTGAATCTCTGTTCGGTTGCCGATCAGCGGTTTCATCCGCTCCTCGATGCGGCGAAGGATGTCCTCCTTGCTCTTAACCTCCGCCGGCCACTCGTCCTCTGGCTTTGGAATCACATAGGTATCCGACGCATTGGGCGGCATCGGATCGGTGCCGAGATCGGCGTTGCCGTTCTTAGAGAAGACCAGCGCCACCTCCGGCAGCGTCTTCAATGCATTCTCGATCTGAAGCTGCATCTGTGTCGACTGATCGATCGACGCCGATGGCACGCGGAAGTTGGTGACGGTTATGTCCTTCTCGTCGAGCTGCGGCATGAACTCCTCGCCGAGCAAGCCAAAGCTCAGCACTGCCGCGACGAACACGCCGACACCGCCCAGAATGAAGGGCATCGGCCGAGCTACGCCCCTGCCCAGCACGGGGGCGTAGCGTTCCTTGAACCAGCGGATCGGCTTCACTTCCGTCTCGCTGACCCGGCCCTTGACGACGATCGCGATCATCGCGGGAACGAAGGTCAGCGACAGGACGAAAGCGGAGGCGAGCGCCACCATCAACGTGATCGCCATCGGCGCGAACGTCTTGCCCTCAACGCCCTGGAAGGTGAGCAGCGGCACGAAGACGAGGAAGATGATGAGCTGACCATAAACGGTCGGCCGCACCATCTCCTTGGCCGCGAGTGTCGTTTCCTCCATCCGCTCGTCGCGGGTGAGAAGCCGGCCTTCATGCTCCTGGCGCTCGGCGAGGCGGCGAAGCGCATTCTCGACGATGATGACGGCGCCGTCGACGATCAGCCCGAAGTCGAGCGCTCCAAGGCTCATCAGGTTGCCCGATACGCCCAGCCCGTTCATGCCGGCGGCCGTCATCAGCATAGTGATCGGGATGACCGCAGCGGTGATGAGCGCGGCGCGGATGTTGCCGAGCAGCAGGAACAGCACGACGATGACGAGCAGCGCGCCTTCTGTGAGGTTCTTTTCGACCGTCGCGATCGTCGCGTTGACCAGCTTGGACCGGTTGTAGACCGGCTCGGCGAACACGTCGGGCGGCAGCGCCTTGTTGATCTGCGTCAGCTTCTCGGCGGCATCGGTCGCGACGATGCGGCTGTTGTCGCCCACCAGCATCAGCACGGTCGAGATGACCGCTTCCGATCCCATGCGACTGCCGGATCCGGTGCGGACCGCACCGCCGATCACGACCTGGCCCACGTCCTTGACGCGGATGGGAACGCCGTTCCGGGTTGCCACGACGGCTTCCTGAATGTCATCGATCGATTTGAGGCGAGCATCGGCGCGGACAAGGAAGCTCTCGCCGGCACGGCGGACGTAATTGGAGCCGGCAGAGAGATTGGCCCGCTCCATCGCGTCCGCCAACTCCGTCACCGACAGCCCATAGCTAACGAGCGCGTTCAGGTTTGGCTCGATCAGATATTGCTTCACATAGCCGCCGTTGGAATCAACCCCGGCGACGCCGCGCACGGCGCGCATCTGTGGGCGGATGATCCAATCCTGCACCGTGCGGAGATATGCCGCCTTCGCCAGCTCGGTGGTCAGGCGTTCGCCCTCGGGCGTGAGATAGCTGCCGTCCGACTGCCAGCCCGGCTTCCCATCGACCGTCTTCAAGCCCTTGCCGTCGGGGTGACGGAAGGCGACCGAATAGAAGAAAATCTCGCCGAGCCCGGTGCTGAGCGGTGCTAGGATCGGCTGCGCGTTGGAAGGCAGGCTGTCGCGCGATTGTGCGAGCCGTTCCGTCACCTGCTGGCGCGCGAAGTAAATGTCGGTGCGGTCGGTGAAGACCGCCGTTACCTGGCTGAAGCCGTTGCGCGAGATGGAGCGGGTCATCTCAAGCCCTGGGATTCCGGCCAGCGCCGTTTCCACCGGGAACGTCACCTGCTTTTCGATGTCGACCGGCCCAAGCGTCGGGGCGAATGTGCTGATCTGGACCTGTCGGTTGGTGACGTCGGGCACAGCGTCAATCGGCAGCTTGGTGATCTGCCATAAACCAAAGCCAATGACGACGAGGGTCAGGACGGCGACAAGCCATCGCATCCGGACCGAAAGGGAGAGGATGCGGCCGATCATTCCGCCGACTCCTTCTCGATCTCCGCTTTGAGGAGAAAAGCGTTGGTGGTGGCGATCTGCGTGCCGGCGGCGAGGCCGCCGGTGATCGCCACCATCCCGCCTGATCGGCTGCCGACCTGAACCGGCTGTGCGCGGAAGCCTTGGCCGGTGCGGACGAACACTACGGTATCGCTGCCAAGCGTCTGCACCGCGTCTTGCGGCACCATCACGCCACTCTTGGCGGCCCCGCCGCTGGCGAGGATACGAGCCTGCACAAGCTGGCCCGGGGCGAGTGTGCTGCCGCCAGAGGTCGGCGTGATGACGACGGTCGCGGTCCGCGATTGCGGATCGACGACGCCGGTCGACGAACGTACGCGGCCCTCGATCTTGCGGCCATCGGTGGTGGTCAACTCCACCCTGTCACCTTCTCGGACCCGGCCTGCATCGGCGGGGGGAACGCTAGCCGTGATCTGAAGCCGGCGCGGGTCGGCGACGCGGAACAGCTCGGTTTCAGCCGCGACGAACTGGCCGAGATTGGCACCAGCATTGGTGACGCGCCCCGAGACGGGGCTGACGACCGCAACCGATCGGCCGTCACCTGATACGCGGGCAGCGCCTGCGGCGGCGCTAGCGCGCCGGGCATCGGCCTGGGCGACCGCCAGATTGGCTTGTGCGGCTTCATAGTCAGCGCGGGGGGTGACGCCCTGGGCAAGCAAACCGCGTTCGCGTTCGAGCTGGCGAGCGGCGAGAGTGACGCGCGCGGACGCGGCCGAGCGATCGGCTGCGATCTGCGAAGCATCGCGGCTCTCGACCAGAGCGAGCGTCTGGCCGGCTCGCACAAGATCGCCGATGCGGACCATGATACGGCTGACCGTGCCCGGTGCGCGCGCGGTCAGCACCGCCTCGGCGTCGGGCGTCGCCTCGACCGTAGCGGAGGCAAGGATCGCGGCGTCCAGCTCGCCGGAGGCCGCCGGGGCTACAGTGATCTGCGATGCCGAAAGTGCCTGCTGCGTCATCGCGACCGTGTTCGACGGCTTGGCTGGCGCTGCGGCCTCCGTAGGAGCAGGGGCAGGGGCGGGCGATTGGGTGAGGCGCGCAGCGCCGAATCCAAGCGCGGCGGCAGCGACCAGGCCAATGGCGGCGCCGGTGTAGAGGCGAGTTTTATCGGTCATTGCACCGCTTCTCCGGTGATGGTGAGGCCCTGCAGACGGGCGAGATTGGCGCGGGCGTCGAGGCGCGCTGCGGCGGCATCGAGGATGAGGCCGCGGGCGACTCCGAGATTTTGACGTGCGGCGAGCAGTTCGATCAGCGGGCTTTTACCTGCCTCGTAAGCGATGCGGGCGAGGCGGTAGCCTTCTTCGGCGGTTGTCAAAGTCCGCTGCGCGGCAGCGGCACGAGCGTCGGCTGCCTCGACCAGCGCTAGACCGGCGCGTGTCCCGGCCTCGGCTTCGAGCCGGGCCGCGGCGGCGCGCGCTTCTGCTCCTTGCAGCTCAGCGCGTGCCGCCGCGATGTTGCCCTGGTTGCGATCGAAGAAGGGGAGCGGGACCGATATGCCGGCGACTAGGGCAGGGCCGCTCGCGACGCGGAGTTGACGCACTCCAAGCTGCGCAGTGACGTTCGGAATGGCGAGGCGCTGTTGCACCGTCACCGCCCGCGCAGCGGCGTCTTGTTCGGCTTCCGCGACCCGCACCGTCGTCGCCTGCATCGCGTCAATGGGACCGAAAGCCGGCTTGGCATCGAGCCGATCGAGGAGTGACTCCGAAAGACCGGTGAAGGGGGTGGTCATACCGGCGAGCGCCGAAAGACGTGCCAGCGCGACCGTCTTGAAAGCGCGCGCGTTTTCGAGGTCGGCCTGAAGCGTGTTCAGTTCGGTTTCGGCCTGCACTTGCCGGAGACGGGCTTCCTTGCCGGCGCCGACCAAAGCGCGGGCAACCCTCAAGACATCGGTCGCCTGTTTAACCTCTTCTTCGGCGATGGTGATGCGACGATCGGCGATTTCGGCACCAGCATAAGCGCGCGCCAGCTCAGTCGCAAAGACGAGACGGCCGTCACGATCGCGCGCCTTTGCCGCAACGATCCCGGCTTCACCGGCGGCGATCCGAGCGGATCGCTTGCCGCCCAGTTCGACAGGCTGATCGACCTGGAAAGTCGTCTGTTGTTGATTGCGCGCATTGCGATCGTGGTCGCCCACGAAATTCTCTGCATAGACATTGATCGAGGGGTTCGGTCGGGCGCGCGCTTGTAATGCCAAGCCGCGTGCTCGGGCGACGTCTGCTTCTAGCGCCAGGACGCGCGGCACATCACGCGTCTGATTTAGAAGCTGTGCAAAGGGGGGTGCGGTCTGCGACCACGCCGCACCTACGGGCGATAGCGCCGCAAAGGCGCCGGTCAGCGCAACGGTGCGCGACCGGCGAAAACTGCCGTTCATAGTGCATGATCCTCTAGGGTAGTCAGTCGACGCGCGCGGCGTCGGCGAGACTCAACCGCGAGGCGGACGCAGAAGCTTAGATGGGTCGATCCCGCTGGGGAGCGATGGAGTTAATATCGACCACACGCGAGCGGCGACGATGGCCGCAACCGGCGCAGCCCTCGCGCCATCGAAAGCAACCCAGTGGCCTGCGGCGTGGGCAAGAAGGTGAGCTGGCCCGTCGCCGTCGGCCTGCTTTGCCGGAGCCTGATCGTCATGATCGATCATAACCGCATGGTCGTGATCGTCATCAGAATGGGTATCGACCATGGCGACTTGAACCGGGCCGTGATCGTGAACCATGGCGCTATGCCATCCCGATACTGCGACAAGCCCGAGGACAGCGGCCAGCGCCAACACGACTCCTAGGATCGCAACAGAGGAACGCTGCACCGCCATCATTTGCAGCGTAAGCCGACGCAAAAAACGGGGCAAGGAAATCACTTGCCGGTCAATTCGAGCGTTCACGCTATTTCAGCCTGCTCGACATTATACCAGCGCCTTGGCGGCGAGACACGACATCAGGACGTGCCCCCCTTTGCGGAACGGTCGGTCAGCTTTGCCAAGCGGTGTGGCAGGTCGCTCATGACGCGGCGTGCATCACCAGGTCGCAGGTTACGCCAACGCCGGACCTCGTCGCGCGTGCGGCCACACCCCCGGCACCATCCGGTGCGGGCATCGAAACCACATAGATCGACGCAAGGCGATCGCATCAGATCGCGCCGATCCGACTGAGGCCTTGCAAGCCGGAATAGGCCATGTAGCCCGCGATCACGAGCATCAGGCCCGCCGACGCATAAGGCGCCTTGCGCGCGAAGTCGCCGAACCCTGACCAGCGCTTGCGGATGTGCGTGACGCTGAGCGATGCGATGACGCCGGCGCTGACCATCGTCACGGCAAGGCCGACGCTGAACGCGCTCACCAGCACGACACCGAGCGCGAGACGCTTGAGCTGGAGGCAGAGCAGGAGGACGGTGACGGCTGCGGGGCAGGGGATCAGCCCGCCCGTCAGGCCGAACAGCGCGATCTGGCCGGTCGTTACCTGACGATCGGCGAACCGGCGGCTGATATCGGCGGCGTGGGCGCGCTCATGCGCGTTCATGTAGGCATCGTCGCCCGTGACCTTCAGTCCATCATGCCCGTGGCCGTGATCGTGCCCGTGTTCGGCGAATGTGAGGTCGTAGTCATGGCTGTGGCCGCCGTGGCCCAGCGAGACGCGCGCGTTGAAGGCGTGCGGTTCCGGGATCTCCTCGACGCTTTCGATGTAATCGCCCCGATCGACGAAGCGGAATGTCTGCGAACGGCCTTCGCCGCGATCCGTTGTGAGGATAACATCCGCCGCTTTCCAGCCACCCTTGGCAAAGCTCGCCCGCCAGCGCGGCGGCACGCCATCCTCGAAAATCTCCAGACGCATCATGCCGTGGCCGGTGTCGATCGTGCGGATCTCGTCCTCGCCGTGATGGTGGTGGTGATCGTGCGCGGCTTCGGCCTTCTGATCGGCACGCGTGCGCCAAATCATCCATAGACCGATGCCAAGAACGATGACGGCCGAGCCGAGCAGGAGGTAAGGCTCGGTCGTTTCGGTGTTGATGCCGCGCCCGAGATATTGCCCGCCAAGCGCGATGCCCCACACGATCGCGGTGTGCGAAAGCGCCGCGCACAGGCCGAGCAGGACGGCTTGGCCAACAGTGCCACGCACTGCGATAATAAACGCAGCCATCATGGTCTTGGAATGGCCGGGCTCCAGCCCGTGCAGCGCACCGAGCAGCAGCGCGGTCGGGATGAACAGCCAGAGATTGGAGCTGCCCTGTTGAACGAGTTCGGCGAAAGAGGTCATGGTGCGTCCCGGCAAGCCCGGCGGTCGCGACCGATCGGACGTGAAGTTCGGGCAGGTCCATATCCCCCCATGGGGATAGAGTCTATCCCCCCGGGGGGTTGCTCGACAAAGTTCGTCCGTTTGTCTTATAGGGTGACATGGCCCATTACGATCATTCCAATCATCCCGCGATCATCAAGCGGCTCAACCGTGCGACCGGGCACCTGAAAAGCATCGTCGGGATGATCGAAGAGCAACGGCCGTGCGTCGATATCGCGCAGCAGCTTCAGGCGGTGGAGAACGCGATCGCCAGCGCCAAGCGCGCGCTCATCAACGATCATATCGATCACTGCTTGGTTCACGCCGAAGAGGGCGAGGGGACAAAGGTGGCGGTGGAGCAGTTCCGGGCGATATCCAAATACTGGTGATCGCCTAATCGGACAGGGTTGATCGGATTCGGCTTGTACATATGCCCCCCAGGGGATACGGGCGTCTCACTCTTGGGGAGTAGCTACCCGCTGTTGCGGGGCCATCGTCAACATCCTTGAACCTTCCGGTTCGTGGCGATGGCAGCAGATTTTGATCTGCCCGGCGAGACCAACGATGCGCTACCTCTCTCGTGGCCGGAGGTGGATTGCGTCGTTCGGTTGACGGCCCTTGGACGTATATCAATGACGGGTTTGCTAACGCTCGGCGCTCTTGGCGCCAGCTTGTCGGTCGACGCCTTCGCTGCGGCGGTGGGGAAGGGTGCGACCAATCAGCGCAATCGTTGGCGCGATGCCTTACGTGTCGGCGCCGTGTTCGGCTTCTTCGAGGCGATCACGCCGGCGATTGGCTGGGCGATCGGCCTGGCGCTGAGCACTTGGATCGCGGCAGTCGATCATTGGATAGCCTTCTTCCTGCTTTTCGGCGTCGGCGGGCATATGATCCATGCAGCGACGAAAAGCGACGTGGACGCGGGTCAGCGCGCTCAGACCGGCGTGTGGCGACTGGTCGTTACCGCGCTCGCCACCAGCATCGATGCAACGGCGGTGGGTGTCAGTCTCGCGGTCATGCAGGTCAATATCCTGACCGCGTGCCTCATCATTGGCGGGATCACCACGGTCGTCGCCACGATCGGCGTCATGCTCGGCAAGCACGCGGGACGGTATATCGGCCGCTATGCAGAGATGCTGGGCGGGCTGACGCTCATCCTCATCGGCGGCACGATCCTCTACCAGCACCTCACCGCCTGACCTCAAACCAGCGCGCCGCTTGCTCGCTTGGCGGGGAAGCGGCGCGCGATTTCGCAGCTAGTCCGCGATAAAGCTGCCGCGTCCTCCCCGGAACGCGCCGACGACATTGCCACGATCCCAATGGCCGGACAGGATGCCGCGCCGGGGGATGCTTCCGACCGGCTTGCGGCGCGCGGCGAGTAGCCGCGCGCGGCGTGTATCGCGATCGATGGGCAAGCCCGTCATGATGTCGATGGCGGTGCGCAGCGGGGTCATGCGGGCCGCCACTGCTCGACCAGCGCCGCCATCGCGTCGCGGTAGCCCCAAGCATCGGGATAGACGGACGGCTCGGCCGCCAGATGCGCCATGACGATGAGCATGTCTTCCGAGATGCCGGGATCGCAATTGCAGAGGTGAAGGACCGGAAAATGGCCCCATGCACTGCCGTCCCACCATGCCAACAGGAAGTCGGCCGCACGCGAGGCTTGGCCGGTATCGGACCCGGCGACGACGATCAGGCGGGCAATGGCCTCGCCAACGTCCTCGAAGCTGACAGCCCGGATTGCGGGGCGGCGTTGGGGTGGGCTCATGACTATTCGCTTCTGCTCCTTCAAGCGTGGAAGGGGACGGGGACCAACAGCGCATCATCGATCGGCTCGACGTCGCGCAGCTCCACCATCACGATCTTCTCTACCCGCTCGGCGCCGGTCGGATCGAGATAAACATAGGTGTGGCCTGCAAACACCGGGCTGCACAAGCGCCAGATCACGCCTTTCCGACCGATGCGGCGTTCCGCGCGCCCGTCATAGGATGCGAAAGCGCCCGCAATCCGGACCCGCTGCGCGATCCGCAGCCAATTGGCTGCGCCGTCGATGACGACGGCCAGTTCCTCCGGCGAAAGAGCCGGTCGGCCGATGCCGAACGTCGCTTGGGGATCGCGCGCGATCCGGGACAGCTTCTCCTCGACCGGTTCCGGTTTCCAGTCGCTGACTGGCCCGGGGGCGGCCTTGTACATATGCGTTACCGGCTTCCCGCCGAACAGGTCGGGTTGTACGCCGACAAGGCGGCGGTGGAACATCGCCTTGTGATAGTCGCGCCGCCATTGCGCTTCGGGGGTCAGCGGCTTCGCATTTGGGCCATCGCGCATGATCGCGACCAGCTCGTTAAACTCCTCCTCGCTCACCGTGGCGACGCTCGGGTCAAAGACAATGCGCGCCGCCACGCCCCGGCCCCCGTCGGGGCCGGGATCGTCGGCGGCGGTCACGCCGCCGCCTCCAGTTCGGGCGCTGTCTCGACCGCCATGCGGCTCAACAGCCAGTCGGACGCGTCCTGCGCGAGCCGTGCGGCGGTGAAGATGCACTTCTTGTCGTTGCGGAGCGCTTGAAGCCAGTTCGCCAGATAGGCGGCGTGGTCCTCGCGATCGTGGAGCTTGATGCCGATGGTGGCGCTGACGAACGCGGCCCCAAGCTCGGCGACATATCCTGACAGTCCAGCCCAAAATGGCGGTTGGAAGGTGAAAACC
>NZ_BSEX01000021.1 GCF_027922045.1 Microbacterium terregens | reverse complement strand
AATCGCCCTCGCTGCCACCGTCATCTTCTGGCTGTGATCAACGAGTCCTGACCCTAGGTGGAGGAGTCGTTTAATAAATGGGAACGCCGCGCCGGGAGAGGGCACCTCATTCCGGTGTTCAGCTTGATACCGCCGGAAGGCTTCAAGCCCCTCAGTCGCAAAAATCTGCTGTTCTTTGGAGAAGTCGAACAAGGCGGTAGAGGTGATACCTACAACCAGCTTGTTTTCGATAGGATAGGCCATATCCGTGAGTATAGACCAAGTTTTTCTGTAGCCAAGCAATGCTGTCCCGGAGCCCCCTGTAAGACAGAGGGCGTCTTCGTTCCAGGAGTACAGACGCCGACTAGTCGCGCACGTGTCAGAGATCGAGACCAACTGCGAGACTTTGAATAAATGGCTCCGGTGGAGCTGCTCCGCGAGTGGGCCCGCGGGCCGCTCAGGTTGAGCCCCGCACCCCACCGCGCTACCCCACCCCCATGTGCAACGAAGCCTATCGCCGCACCCAGATCGGCCAGCTCCGCGACGACTGGCATGACCTGCGCGTGCCCCTGCGCTTTCCGGAGGGCATTCCCAACTTCGCGCCGCTCGAAGGCTTCAAGATCACCGACCGGGTGGAAATCATCCGCCCCGCCGCCGATGCCCCTCACGAGGCGGAGATGGTCACCCGCCGCTGGAGCTGGCCCGGCCCGGGCGGCAAGCCGGTCTACAACTTCCGCTCGGACGGGCGGCAGATCGCGCATGCCAGCCGCTGCCTGATCCCGGTCGACGGCTTCTTCGAATTCACCGATCCGCCCGCACCCCCGCCCGGCGAGACGAAGCCCAAGCGCGCGCCCAAGTCCAAATGGGCCTTTTCCCTGCGCGACCAGCCCTGGTTCTGCATCGCCGGCATCTGGCGCAGCGATCCCCAGGTGGGGGAGGCCTGGTCGATGCTCACCTGCCCGCCCGGCGCCGACGTCGCGCCCTATCACCACCGCCAGGTCGTGGTGCTCCCGCTCGATCGCTGCGCCCGCTGGCTCGACCCCGCCGTCCCGGCCGCCGAGCTCTGCCAGCCGCTCCCCGCCGGCAGCCTGGAGGTCCGCCAGGTCCGCTAGCGCGTCAGCGCCAAGGCGACCTCAATAGTGGTAGCGGCACTGCGCCACCTGCAGCACCTGCTCCGCACCGGACCCTGCGATCCGATACACCAGCCGATGCTCGTGGCTGATCCGGCGCGACCACCAGCCGGACAGATTGCCGCCCAGCGGCTCGGGCTTGCCCGTACCCTTGAACGGATGGCGCCGGCATTCCTCGATCAGCGCGTTGATCTTGTCCGTCAGCTTCGCGTCATGCTCCTGCCAATGGCGATAGTCGTCCCACGCCGTCGGCCAGAACGAGACTTTCACGGGAGCGGCACGCCTTCCTCACCCGCCTCGAAACCGCGCACTGCCTCCAGCAGCCGCTTGGCATTGGCCGGGGAGCGCAGCAGGTAGAGCGTCTCCTCGATCGACGCCCATTCGCTTGCCGAAATCAGCACCGCCCCCTCGCCGCGCTGGCGGGTGATGGCGAGCGGCGCGCGGTCGGCGACGACCTTGTCGATCATCGCCTTCAGATTCTCGCGTGCTTCGGAATAGCTGACTGCCTGCATGCGGCGAAGTTGGGCAACGTCCTGTCCAATGTCAACGCGAGCCCTGTCCTACAGGCCGCGTTTCTGGTGTATCCTCCCGGATGCGCGACCCTGCCACCCCGCCCGCCGCATCCGCCGGCCCCTCGGCCCGCGATGCCCTCGCTCCCCATCCCGCAGCCCAGCCGCCCGGCTCACCGCGCGACGCGCACGGCTTCGATCCCGACGACTATGAATGGCGCCCCGTCGCGCGACGCCCCCGCGCGGACGGCTGGTCGCCCGACGTGCAGCGCCGCTTCGTGGAGGCGCTGGCCGACACCGGCCTCGTCACCGCCGCGTGCGAGGCGGTCGATATGTCCGTGCAGAGCGCCTATCGCCTGCGCCGCGCCCCCGGCGCGGAGAGCTTCGCGCGCGCCTGGGACGCCGCGCTCGATGCCGCCGCCGACCATCTCGCTGCCGTCGCCTTTTCCCGCGCGCTCGAAGGCGTGGAGGTGCCCGTGTTCGACCGCGACGGCTGCCGCATCGGCGCGCGCCGCCAGGTCAACGATCGCCTGCTGATGTTCCTGTTGCGCGCCTATCGGCCGGAGCGGTTCGGCGGCGTCGAACGGCCGCAGCGCACCCCGCCCGCGCGCCCTGCCGCCCCCGCCCAGCCCCATCGCGCACCGCCCGCGCTTGCCCAGGCGGTGGCCGCGCTCGGCCCGGTGCCGCCGGCCGATCCGCACCTGCGCATGTCGCCCGATCGGCTTGCGCAGGCGCTGGAAAGCGCGGGTGCCATGGCAGACCTCTACCGCGCCTATCCCGATCTCGATCGCGAGCGCTACGTGCCGCCGGCGCGCGACCCGGCCATCCCGGCCGCGCTCGCCCGCCCCGCGCCGCTCGGCGGGGGACGGCGGGATCGCACCGGCCGCCGCCGCGACCCCGCACCGTGAGCGACGCCCGTTCTTGGCCTAACCTTTGCCTAACCTTCCGCGCCGCAGCATCGTCCAGCCGTGCGAAAAACCGCCTGATTTCAACGGCACCGTCGGCACGTCCGTGCGTTTCCCCGGCACGCCCCCTTGGCAAATGTGCAGGGAGCGTCCCACGAACCCCAGGAGCTTTCGCCATGAGCCTCTTCGGAGCCGATACCCACACGCTCGACGACCTGTTCGTCCACGGCCTCAAGACCATCTATTACGCCGAACGCCAGATCCTGGAGACGCTGCCCCAGATGATCGAGATGGCGACCGACCCGACGCTCAAGGCCGGCTTTCAGCAGCATCTGCGCGAGACCGAGGGCCAGCGCACCCGGCTGGAGCAGGTGTTCCGCATGCACGGCGTCGAGGCGGACGAGACCAAGTGCCCCGCGATCGACGGCATCATCAAGGCGGCGAACGCCACCGCCGCCGACATCGACGACAAGCAGGTGCTCGACGCCGCCCTCGCCTTCGGCGCGCAGATGGTCGAGCATTATGAGATCGCCCAGTACGGCACGCTGATCGCCTGGGCGCGCGAGCTCGGCCGCTCCGACTGCGCCGCCGTCCTCGACGAGAACCTCGCCGAGGAAAAGGCGACGGACGCCAAGCTCACCGACCTGGCCGAAGCCCGCATCAACCGCGCCGCGGAGATGCAGGCCTCGTAAGCCCTCAGCCGGCGCGGGGTGCCGGCCCGGACGAGGCTCCTCGGAAGAGGGTCCTCAGAAGAGTCCGGGCACCTCGCGCTGTGCCGGCGTCGGCCGCGCGGGCCTCAGCAGCTGCCGCTCGGGTGCTCGGCCCAGCCCGGCGGTGCGCTGGCCGCTTGCCGTCGCGGCCATGCCCAGGATCGGGCTGCAGCTGCGTCCGGCCAGGAAGTCGAGCGCCTGGCGCAGCGACGCCTCGCGCGGGTCACCCAGCGGATAGCTGATGTCGTCCGGCGCCTCGCAGGTGGCGGGCACCGTGTTGGCGAGGCCGTTGTAGTAGTTGGCGTTGCCGTCGGCGTTCTGCACCGCCAGCGCGACCACTCGCAGCCGGTCGTCGCAGGCGCTGCGGTCGAGCGCGATCTGGCCGACCGGCTTGCCATAGGTGTTGGTCCCCACCAGCGCGATGCCGGTGCCCAGGTACGGCACGAAGCCGTTGATCACCATCTCGCTGGCGGATGCCGTGCCGCCGGTGCCGATAAAGGCGACGCGGGTCGGGGCGATCGACTGGGGCTGCGGCGCGAAGGTGCGGGCCTCGTCGTTCTCGGACTTGGAGGCGCGGAAGCTCACCTTGGTGAACACCTCGCTGGTCCGGCGGTTGGCGCCCATCAGGTCGCCCATCAGCTCGGCGATGCTGATCAGCCCGCCGCCGTTGTAGCGCAGGTCCACCACCAGTTCGGTGACCCCCTGGGCGCGGAAGCTGGCGAAGGCCTGGCGCAGCTGCGGGTCGGCGGTGTTGATGAAGGTGCGCAGGTTCAGGTAGCCGACCCGACGCCCGCCGTCGTTCAGCACCTTGGCGCCATAGCGGTTCGACACCGGCTGCAGCTCGAAGTCGGCCATGGCCACCGTCACGTTGCGGGTGCCCGATGCGTCGCGGACCTGCATCACCCGCCGGGTGCCCGCCGCGCTCGCCCCCAGCGCCTCGTCGAGCGCGTCGGTCCCGCCGCTGCTCATCAGGCTGGCGACCGTCCGGAGCGTGCCCGTGCTCGTCCCGATCGCGACGATCTCGGTGCCCCGATCGATCCCCGCGGCCAGTGCCGGCGCGTCCTCGAACGCCTCGGTCACGAACAGCCGGCCGTCGCTGGTCAGCCCCAGGCGGAAACCATAGCCGGCGCTCGACCCGGCTTCATAATAGGCATCCTCCTCCGCGATCGAGGTGCGATAGGTGAAGAACCGGTCGCGTCCCTGCGCCCGCGCGGTGGCGGTCAGCGCGTCGACATAGGCATCGACGCTCGCATAGGGCGTCGGGTCCAGCCGCGCCGGCAGCGTCTCCGGGAACAGGTACCATTCGTTGAGCTGCGCGGCCGCCCAGTCCTGCCGCTCCCGCAGCGAGCAGCCCGCGGTCTGGGTGGGCGTTGGCGTCGGGGTCGGCGTGGGGCTCGGGGCCGGCGTCGTCACCGATCCGCCCAAGACGCCGCCGTCGTTACCGCCACAGGCCGACAGCAACGCCAGCACGCTCAACGCCAAACCACACCGCGAATGCTTCATCATTTCCCCCCGTTTCCCAACAGACTAGCGGGAGAATGGCGAGACGCCAGCCGAAACGATGCGGGGACTTGGACGATTCCGCGCCTTGCTGCGTTTTCCCCTTCATGGCCGATCCCGCCCCGCTCGAACCGATGGAAGCCAAGCTCGCCGCCGAGCTGCCGGACGGCCCCGGCTGGCAGTTCGAGCCCAAGTGGGACGGCTTCCGCTGCCTCGCGGTCAAGCAGGGCGACGCCGTGCTGCTCTGGTCCAAGTCGGGAAAGCCGCTCGCCCGCTATTTCCCCGAAGTCGCCGCCGCCCTAGCCGAGCTTCCCGGCGACTTCGTCCTCGACGGCGAGCTGCTGATCCCCGTCGGCCCCACCCTCTCCTTCGGCGCGCTCCAGCTCCGGCTTCACCCGGCCGAAAGCCGTATCCGCCGCCTGTCGGCTGAAACGCCCGCCCGCTTCATGCTGTTCGACTGCCTTGCCGCCGACGGCGAGACTCTGGCGGACCGCCCCCTCTCCGAACGCCGCGCCGCGCTGGAGCGCTTCCACGCCCGCCATCGCTCGCCGACGCTGCGCCTCTCGCCCGTCACCGACGACCCGGCGGTTGCGCGGCGCTGGCTCGGCGGCACCGGCAGTGCGCTCGACGGCGTCGTCGCCAAGCCGCTCGCCGAACCCTATCGCCCCGGCGAGCGCGCGATGGTGAAGGTCAAGCGGATGCGCACTGCCGACTGCGTGGTGGGCGGCTTCCGCTACGCCACCGCCAAGCAGGAGGTCGGCTCGCTGCTGCTCGGCCTCTATGACGATGCGGGCTTGCTCCACCATGTCGGCTTCACCAGCGGCATCCCGGCAGCCGAGCGCCCCGAACTCACCGTCAGGCTGGAGGCGCTGGTCGAGGCCCCCGGCTTCACCGGCGACGCGCCCGGTGGCCCCAGCCGCTGGTCGACCGAGCGCTCCGCGCAATGGCAGCCGCTCCGTCCCGAGCTGGTGGTGGAGGTCCGCTACGACCAGATCACCGACCGCCGCTTCCGCCACGGCACCGCGCTCCTGCGCTGGCGCCCCGACAAGGCACCCCGCCAGTGCACCCTCGCCCAGATGGAGGAAGAGGCGCGACCCGCGGTGGTCGAGGCCGCGATCGGCGCCGCTTGAGCTTACCGTGCTCCTGCGCAGGCAGGAGCCCAGGGTTACAGGCGCTGCGCTGTTTGGCTCTGGGCTCCTGCCTGCGCAGGAGCACGGATTCACAGCCCCACCCCAAAACCTCGACACGCCCCGACCCCGCCCGCTACAGCGCCCCCATGCCCGCCGATCCCGTGTCCGTTCTCCAGTCGACCTTCGGCTTCCCCGGTTTTCGCGGCGTCCAGGGCCAGGTGGTCGAACGGGTCCTCGCCGGCCAGCGCACCCTCGCCGTCATGCCCACCGGCGCCGGCAAGTCGCTGACCTACCAGCTCCCTTCCGTGGTGCTCGACGGCACCTGCGTCGTCATCTCGCCGCTGATCGCGCTGATGCACGACCAGCTGCGCGCCGCCACCGCCGTCGGCATCCGCGCCGCCACGCTCACCTCGGTGGACGAGAACCGGCAGGAAACGATCGCCCGCTTCCGCGCCGGCGAGCTCGACCTGCTCTACGTCGCTCCCGAGCGCGCCTCCAGCGGCCACTTCCGCGACCTGCTCGCCCAGGCGCCGCTCAGCCTGTTCGCGATCGACGAGGCGCATTGCGTCAGCGAATGGGGCCATGACTTCCGCCCCGACTATCGCCTGCTGCGTCCGTTGTTCGACCAGTTTCCCGATGTGCCGCGGCTGGCGCTCACCGCGACTGCCGACGCGCATACCCGCGCCGACATCCTCGAGCAGCTGGGCATTCCCGAAGAGGGGATGATCGTCGCCGGCTTCGACCGGCCCAACATCCGCTACGCCATCACTCCGCGCGACAACACCACGCGCCAGATCGCCGACATCCTCGCCGAACATCCCGGCCCCGGCATCGTCTATGCTCCCACCCGCGCCGCGACCGAGCGGCTGGCCGCCGCGCTCTCGACGCCCAAGCGCGAGGTGCGCGCCTATCACGCCGGCCTCGACCCTGCCGTCCGCCAGCGCAACCAGGCGGACTTCGTCGCGAGCGAGGACATGGTGATGGTCGCCACCGTCGCCTTCGGCATGGGCATCGACAAGCCCGACGTCCGCTTCGTGGCGCACGCCGGCCTGCCCAAGTCGATCGAGGGATATTACCAGGAAACCGGCCGCGCCGGCCGCGACGGCGACCCCGCGGTCGCCCACCTGTTCTGGGGCGCCGACGACTTCGCCCGCGCCCGCCAGCGCATCGGCGAGGTCGAGGCCGAGCGCCAGCCCGGCGAACGCGCCCGCCTCAACGCGCTCGGCGCGCTGGTCGAAACCGCCGGCTGCCGCCGCGCGATCCTGCTCGCCCACTTCGGCGAGACGCCACCCGATGCTTGCGGCAACTGCGACAACTGCCTCAACCCGCCTGCCGCCGTCGACGCGACCGAAACGGCGCGCAAGTTCCTTTCAGCCGTGTTCCGCACCGGCCAGATGTTCGGCGTCGGCTATATCGAGCAGGTGCTGCAAGGCCAATCGACCGAGCGCAGCATGACCAACGGGCATGAGTCGCTGTCGGTGTGGGGCATCGTCGAGGCGGAGGAAGCGCACCTCCTCAAGCCCGTCGCCCGCGCCCTGCTCCTGCGCGACGCCATCCGCGCCAACCCGCACGGCGGGCTGGAGTTCGGCCCCGGCGCCCGCGGGCTCTTGAAGGGGGAAGCGACCCTCAAGCTCGTCCTTCCGCCCAAGCGCGACCGTCGTCGCCGCGGGGCGGCCGGCGCCACCCCCAACCCGATCGGCAACCCGCTGTTCGAGGCGCTGCGCCGCCGCCGCCGCGAACTTGCCGAAGAGGCGTCGGTGCCGCCCTACGTGATCTTCCACGACTCCGTCCTGCGCGACATGGCGACGATGCGCCCGTCGAGCCTTCAGGCGCTCGGCCGCATCACCGGCGTTGGCGCGCGCAAGCTGGAGGCGTATGGCGACGCCTTTCTCCAGGTCATCCGCGAGGCAGCATGATCCGCACCATCGACAGCAAGGTCTCCGTCGCCCCCCAGATCGATCCGGCCCAGATGCCGGACATCGCCGCGGCCGGCTTCGTCGCGATCGTCAACAACCGCCCCGATGACGAGGAGCCGGGCCAACCCTCCGGAGCCGAGATCCAGGCGGCAGCGGAAGCCGCCGGCCTCGCCTACACCGCCATTCCCGTCACCCACGCCGGCTTCGGCCACGGCCAGCTCGACGCGATGCGCGCCGCGCTCGATGCCGCCGACGGCCCGGTGCTCGCCTATTGCCGCTCGGGCACGCGCTCCTGCAATCTCTGGGCGCTGGCCGAGGCCAAGGCCGGCGGCGACTCCGCCGAGCTGGTCGAAAAGGCCGCGGGTGCCGGCTACGACCTCTCGGGCATCCGTCCCACCCTGGACGCGCTGAGCGGCCGGTGAGCTAACAGGGCTAGCATGTCGGACGAACGCTTCGGTCTGCGCCGCCGCGCGCTGCTCGCCGGGCCGCTGCCGCTCGATGGCGGCGCGTCACTGCCTGCGGTCGAGATCGGCTATGAGACTTATGGCACGCTGTCGCCGGCGGCCGACAATGCGGTGCTGGTCTGCCACGCGCTGACCGGCGACCAGTATCTCGCCTCCGACCATCCCGTCACCGGCAAGCCCGGCTGGTGGACGCGCATGGTCGGGCCGGGCAAGCCGATCGACACCGATCGCTGGTTCGTGATCTGCTCCAACGTGCTCGGCAGCTGCATGGGCTCCTCGGGACCCGCGTCGATCGATCCCACGACGGGCGAGCAATGGGGCATGGCCTTCCCGGTCATCACCATCCGCGACATGGTGCGCGCGCAGGCGCTGCTGCTCGACCACCTCGGCATCGGCCGGCTGGCGGCCGTGGTCGGCGGGTCGATGGGCGGCATGCAGGCGCTGTCCTGGGCCGCCACCTTCCCCGAGCGCGTCGAGGCGGCGGTGGTGATCGCCGCCACCGCGCGCCATTCCGCCCAGAACATCGCCTTCCACGAAGTGGGGCGCCAGGCGATCATGGCCGACCCCAAATGGCGCAACGGCGCCTATTACGAGAGCGGCGACCCGCCCGCCGCCGGCCTCGCCGTCGCGCGCATGGCCGCACACATCACCTATCTGTCGGAAGCCGGGCTCACCGCCAAGTTCGGCCGCCGCCTCCAGGCGCGCCCCGACGGACAGGCCGGCGCCAAGACCTTCGGCTTCGACGCCGACTTCCAGGTCGAAAGCTATCTGCGCCACCAGGGCCTCGCCTTCACCGACCGGTTCGACGCCAACTCCTACCTCTACATCACCCGCGCACTCGACTATTTCGACCTCGCCGAGGAGCATGGCGGCATGCTCGCCAACGCGTTCCGCGACACCGCCACGCGCTTCTGCATCGTCAGCTTCGACACCGACTGGCTCTACCCGACTGCGGAGTCGCGGGTGATGGTCCAGGCATTGAACGCCGCCGGGGCCCGCGCCAGCTTCGTCGAGCTCTCCAGCCCGTTCGGCCACGACGCCTTTCTGCTCGAATCGCCCGAGCTCGACCGGGTGGTGCGCGGCTTCCTCACCTGGGGCCGCGCATGACCGCGCTGCGCCCCGATCTGGCGGTGATCGCCGCGAACGTGGCGGAAGGCGCGCGCGTGCTCGATGTCGGCTGCGGCGACGGCGCGCTGATGGCGGCGTTGCGCGACACCCGCGGCATCGACGCACGCGGGCTGGAGATCGATGCCGGCAACGTCGCCGCCGCCGTCGCGCGCGGGCTGTCGGTGGTGCAGGGCGACGCCGACACCGACCTTGCCGGCTATCCGGACGCGAGCTTCGACTATGCGATCCTCAGCCAGACGCTGCAGACGACGATGCGCCCGCATGTGGTGCTCGACCATCTGCTGCGGATCGGCCGGCGCGCGTTCGTATCCTTCCCGAACTTCGCGCATTGGCGGGTACGGGCGTCCCTGCTCTGGGGCGGGCGGATGCCGGTCACCCGGCTGCTGCCGGTGCCGTGGTACGAAACGCCGAACATCCACCACGTCACCATCGACGACTTCCGCGCCTTCGTGAAAGCGCGTGGGATCACCGTCGAGCACGCCTGGTTCCTGAAGGGCGACCGCCGCACCAGCGCCGCCGCCGCCAACTTCCGCGCCGAACACGCGGTGTTCCTGCTCCGGCGCTAGGGCGCTCCACACGTAACCCAAACCCCGGCGAAGGCCGGGGCCCAGTTGCGGTTTCGTTCGACTGGGGCACCCGCCTGCCTCCCCCTTTCACGTGCTCCTGCGAAGGCAGGAGCCCAGGGTCCCGGGCGCCAACAGCCGTTGGCCTGCTTGGCCCTGGATCCCTCCCTGCGCAGGGATACGGTTGTGGGCGGCGGTGAAGGAACGCAGGCACAAAAAAGGGGGCGCGCGGCCCCCTTCTTCGTTCCCATCGCAACCGCGATCAGAACGGCACGTCGTCGTCCAGGTCGTCGCCGAAGCCACCACCGAAGCCGCCACCACTGCTGCCGCCGCCCGAGCGACCACCGCCGCCACCGCTGCGCCCGCCGCCGCTGTTGAAGCTGCCGCCGCGACCGCCCGAGCCGCCGCCGAAGTCATCGCCACCGCCGAAATCGTCGCCACCACGGCTACCGCCGCCGCCACCCTGGCCGCCGCCCGGACCGTCGAGCATCGTCAGCACCGAGTTGAAGCCCTGCAGCACGATCTCGGTCGAGTATTTGTCCTGGCCGTTCTGGTCCTGCCACTTGCGGGTCTGCAACTGGCCTTCGATGTAGACCTTCGATCCCTTGCGCAGGAAGCGCTCGGCGACGTTCGCCAGGCCTTCGTTGAAGATCGCGACCGAGTGCCACTCGGTCTTTTCCTTGCGCTCGCCCGAGTTGCGGTCCTTCCACGATTCGGACGTGGCGATGCGCAGGTTCACCACCTTGCCGCCGTTCTGGAAGCTGCGCGATTCCGGGTCGCGGCCCAGGTTGCCGACCAGAATGACCTTGTTGACGCTGCCGGCCATGATGTCTCCATTAACTTTGAAATTGCGGGCGCGCGGGGCAATCGGTCGCAGCGACGTATGCCGGCCGGCGCGGGTGCGCTAGACTAGGCGGCATGGCCGAGATCATCAACCTGAACCGCGCGCGCAAGGCCCGTGCCCGCGCCGAAAAGGCAGCGGAGGCCGACGCCAATCGCCACCGCTTCGGCCGTACCAAGGCGCAGAAGGCTGCGGAGGCACAGGACCGGGAGCGCGCAGAACGCACCCTCGACGGCGCCCGCCGCGACCAAATCCCGGAGTAGGCAGCGCCCCTCGTGCTCCCGCGAAGGCGGGAGCCCAGGGTTCCAAGAGCCACCCGCCGTTGCTTTGCCGGACCCTGGATCCCCGCCTGCGCGGGGATACGGCTAAAGCCCCAGCGCCACCGCGCTCCAATAGGTGACGCCCGCCGCGATGTACGCCAGCCCGAACAGGTACGCGAGCATCAGCCCCGGCACGCGCCAGCCATTGGTCTCGCGCCGCACCACCGCGATCGTCGACAGGCACTGCGGCGCGAACACGAACCAGGCGAGGAAGGCGAGCGCGGTCGGCAGGCTCCAACGGCCCGACAGCCGCCCGCCCAGTTCCTGCGCACCCTGTTCCTCGTCCGCCGCATCGATCGCATAGACGGTCTGGAGCGCCGACACGGCGACCTCGCGCGCCGCCATCGCCGGGATCACCGCCAGCGACATCTCGTGGTTGAAGCCGATCGGCTTGAGCACGACCTCCAGCCCCGACGCGATCCGCCCGGCGGCCGAATATTCGCTCTGCTTCACGCCCTCCGGCGCCACCGGATAGGAGGCGAGCAGCCACAGCGCGATCGTGACGGTCATGATCGTCGTGCCCGCACGGCGCAGGAACACATAGCCGCGATGCCACAGCCCCAGCGCCACGTCGCGCAGCGACGGCATCTGGTAGCGCGGCATCTCCATCATGAAGCCGCCGCCCTGGCCCTTGGCCAGCGTCCGCCGCAGCACGAACGCCGCGAGCACCGCGCCGACGATGCCGGCGAGGTAGAGCACGAACAGCACCAGCCCCTGCAAGCCGACGCCCGGCGCCACCTGCCGCGCCGGGATGAACGCGCCGATGATCAGCGCATAGACCGGCAGCCGCGCCGAGCAGGTCATCAGCGGCGCGATCAAAATGGTGGTCAGCCGCTCCTTGGGATCGTCGATCGCCCGCGTCGCCATGATGCCGGGGATCGCGCAGGCGAAGGAGGAGAGCAGCGGGATGAACGCACGCCCCGAAAGCCCCACGCTCGCCATCAGCCGATCCATCAGGAACGCGGCGCGCACCATGTAGCCCGATGCCTCCAGCACCAGGATGAACAGGAACAGGATCAGGATCTGCGGCAGGAACACCACGACAGAGCCGACACCGTTGATGATGCCTTCCACCAGCAGGTCGCGCAGAAAATTCTCCGGCAGCGTGGCCACTGCCGTGTCGGCGAGCCAGCCCTGCAGTCCCTCGATCCAGCCGATCGGCGCTTCCGACCAGCTGAACACCGCCTGGAACATCACGAACATCAGCGTGAGCAGGATGATCGGCCCGAACACCGGGTGCAGCGCGATGGCGTCCATCGATCGCGTCACCGCCCGCGCACGCGGCTGCTCGGTGATCGCGACGCCGGCGACGCGGCGCGCCTCGCGCTGGAAATGGCGGATGTCCGCGTCGAAGCTGTCGAGCGGCGGCGGCAGCGTCGGGGGCGCGCCCGCCAGCACCTCGGCCAGCGCGTCGCGCAACGCATCGAGCCCGCGCTTGCGCACCGCAACCGTCGGCACCACCGGGCAGCCGATCTCCGCCGACAGTG
This sequence comes from Microbacterium terregens, assembly GCF_027922045.1. Next base: position 13,311 of record NZ_BSEX01000021.1, on the reverse strand, counting down.
CGGCGAGGTCGAACTTCAGCCCGTCGCGCTCGGCCATATCGACCATGTTGAGCGCCACCAGCATCGGCCGGTCCAGCGCCTTCAACTGGAGGACGAAGCGCAGGTGGTTGTCGAGGTTGGTGGCGTCCGCCACCACCACCAGCACGTCGGGCAGCCGTTCGCCCTGCTGGCGACCGAGCACCACGTCGCGGGTCACCGCCTCGTCGGGGCTGGAGGGATCGAGGCTGTAGGTGCCAGGAAGGTCGACCAGTTCCACCGGCCGGCCGTCGGGCAGCGCCATGCGCCCGGAATGGCGCTCCACGGTCACGCCCGGATAATTGCCCACCTTCTGCCGCGCGCCGGTGAGCGCGTTGAACAAGGCGCTCTTGCCGGCATTGGGGTTGCCGACGAGCGCGACCAGCGGTGGGTGGTTCATGATCCTGTCCGAAAAGGCCTCAGTCGACGGCCAGGGTGACGCGAATGGCGGCGGCGACATGGGGGCGAAGCGCCACCATCATCCGCCCGATGCGACAGGCGACCGGCCCGCCGCCGAGCCATGCGCGATGCAGCAGCTCGATCTCCACGCCCTCGTCCAGGCCGAACTCGCGCAGCCGCCGCGCCTCGGCAGGCTGCAGCGCGTCCCAATCCACCCCCGCCACGCGCGCATGCTGGCGCTGGGCGAGGTGCGAGAGGCTGGCGTTGGGCGAAAGCATTGCGAGTGATTATCAATAGTTGATGCGGAACGCCAGCTTTTTCGTTTTCAAACCGCCGGATAGCGCAGCCGGCCGATGAAGCGCGACAGGCTCAGCCGCCGCTCGCTCGACGCACGGCCCACCCATTGCGCCTTGGCCTTTTCGAACTGCATGATGTTGTCGATCCGCCGCGACAGGAACGCGCGGGTATCGGCCCAGCCCTCGCTCTCGTCGTCCAGGAACACGGTCACGGTGGTGCCATAGACGGCCCCCAGCGTCGCGCGCTTGGTGTAGTGGTTGTAGTCGGTCGCGGTGTCGCCCGCGAGCCGCCACATCAGGTCGACGCTGCGCCAGCCCAGCCGGGTGGCACGCGCCAGGTTCTGCGGCATCGCCAGGATCGCGAGCGCGCGGCGCAGCGCCTCGCGCTGAGGCGCGACCGCGGCGAGTCGCGCCTCGACCAGCGCGGTGATGCGCTGGCGGATCTTCATCGCGGCGAGCGTGTCCGCGGGCAGCCGCTCCATCATCAGCCGGTCGATATGGGAGAACCAGGCGTCGATCATGTCGAGCGGGCTCGGCATCGCCGCGCGGGCGACGTCCGGGTCGATGCCCAGCTGCTCGGCGGCCATGGCCACGGCAGCGGGCGCCCAGCCATCGAACGCGGCGTTCGCGGCCACCACCGGCGCCAGGGCAGCGCGCAGTTCGTCCAGCGTCGCGTCTTCGAATGCTGCGGTCGCCATCGCGGCCTCCTTCATGGGATCAGGCCACCGATCTAGTCTGCCCGGCGGCAGGCGCAACCTTCGGCTCGCGCCGGACCAGCACCAGCGCGGCGGCGACCAGCAGCGCCCCGATCAGGTCGGGGGTACCCGGCCGCTCGCCATAGACCGCCCAGCCGATCCCGCCCGCCACGATCGGCTGGAGCAGCAACGTGATGCCGATCACCAGCGGCGGCAGCCGGCCGAGCGCATAGATCATCAGCCCCTGGCCGAACACCTGGCTGACCAGCGCCAGCCCGATCAGCGGCCCCCAGCCGGCCACGTCCAAAGGTACCAGCCGCTCGCCGAGCCCAATCGCCAGCACCAAGAGCGGCGCCATGGTCGCGACTCCCGACAATGCCAGCGCCGGCATCGGCGGCACCGCCGCGCGCACCCGCGCCATGCCGATAAAATAGACCGCGTAGGCCAGCCCCGCGAACAGCGCGAGCAGGTCGCCGACGAGATGCGCGTGCGACAGCTCCGCCGACTGGCCGAGCAGCATGCCCCCGCCGACCATCGCCAGTAGCAGCGCTGCGACCTGTGGCCGGCTCGGCCAGGCGCGCGCGATCAGGAAGCCATAGACGGGGTAGATCAGCGTGGCCGAATTGGCGAACAGCGTCGCGTTGGCGAGCGTCGTGCGGTGGATGCTCACGTTCCAGGTCGCGAGGTCCGCGGCAAAGGCGAGCCCCGCCACCAGCAGCACCGGCCAGAAGGCGAGCCCCCGCCGCAACGCCCCGGGATTGGCGATCGCCGACCAGGCGAGCAGCGCCGGCATCGCCAGCGCCAGCCGCCAGAAGCCGGCGGCAACCGGCCCGGTCTCGGCCAGCCGCACCAGCCAGGGGCCCATCGCCAGCGTCAGGTTGGCGACCACCGCAGCCGCCAGCCCCATTCCCGTCCCGCGGCTCTCCGAGTTCATCGGCTCAGCCGCGGCGCCGGATCAGGCGAAGCGCTGGCGCAGCGCCAGCATGGCGAGCGCCGCCTTGGCGGCTTCCCCGCCCTTGTCCTTGTCGTTGCGATCGGCGCGGGCCAGCGCCTGCGCCTCGTTCTCGACGGTCAGGATGCCGTTGCCGATCGGCAGGCCGTCCATGGCCAGCGCCATCAGCCCGCGCGCGCTTTCGTTGGCGACGATCTCGAAATGATAGGTCTCGCCGCGGATCACCACGCCCAGCGCGACATAGGCGTCGAACTGGCCGGTCTCGGCCGCCATCGCGACGGCGCCCGGGATCTCCAGCGCGCCCGGCACCGTGACGATCTCGTAATCCTGCCCGGCCTCCTGCAGCGCGGTGCGCGCGCCGTCGAGCAGCAGGTCGTTGAGGTGGTCGTAGAAGCGCGCTTCGACGATCAAGATGCGGGCCATGTCAGCGCTCCGTGTCGATGGGACGCTCGCCGACGATCGACAGGCCATAGCCGTCGAGCCCGACGAGGGTGTGATGGGTGTTGGTGAGCAGCACCATTTCGGCGACGCCCAGTTCGTTCAGGATCATGGCGCCCACGCCATAGTCGCGCAGCTGGTCCATGTCGGCGGGATTGAGCTCGCCGGTGCGCGCCTGCATGGCGACGGTGAACTGGTCGAGCCGCGGCTTGTTGATCACCACGATCACGCCAGCGCCCTCTTCGCCGATGATCTCCATCGACCGGCTGAGCAGCTCCGCGCGGCGCCCGGTCTCGCCGAAGATGTCGGCGAAGGGCGACATCGCGTGCATGCGCACCAGCGTCGGCTTGGTGGGATCGATACGGCCCTTCACCAGCGCGACCTGCTCGCTGCCCGTCGCCTTGTTCCAGAAGGTCATCGCCGTCCACTCGCCGCCCCAGCGGCTGGTGAAGCGGCTTTCCGCCCGCTTCTCGACCAGATGGTCGTGGCGGCGGCGATAGGCGATCAGGTCGCGAATCGTGCCGATCTTGAGGCCGTGGAGCTGCGCGAAGCCGACCAGGTCGTCCAGGCGCGACATGGTGCCGTCCTCGTTCATGATCTCGCAGATCACGCCCGCGGGGTTGAGCCCGGCGAGCCGCGCCACGTCCACCGCCGCCTCGGTATGCCCGGCGCGCACCAGCACGCCGCCATCGCGCGCGATCAGCGGGAAGACATGCCCCGGCGTCACGATGTCGGCCGCGCCCTTGGTCGAATCCACCGCCACCGCGATGGTGCGCGCACGATCGGCCGCCGAGATACCAGTGCTCACCCCTTCCTTCGCCTCGATCGAGACGGTGAAGGCGGTCTCGTGCCGCGTGCCGTTGTTGCGGCTCATCAGCTCCAGGCCGAGCTCCTCGACCCGCGGCTTCGACAGCGCCAGGCAGACGAGGCCGCGGCCGTGCGTCACCATGAAGTTGATCTTCTCCGGCGTCGCCATCTGCGCCGGGATCACCAGGTCGCCTTCATTCTCCCGGTCCTCGTCGTCGACCAGGATGAACATGCGCCCGTTGCGCGCCTCGTCGATGATCTCCTCGGGCGAGGAGAGAAAGCCGTGGCGGAGCCGGGCAGGTTCGAGGGAGCCGGGTTCAGGCAGCGCCATGCTGCGTCCTTTCACGATAGCGCTCCATGCGCTGGAGATAGCGGGCGAGCACGTCGATCTCGAGGTTGACGGCCTGCCCCTCGGTGATGTCGGCAAAGGTCGTGACCTCGGCCGTATGGGGAATGATGTTGAGGCCGAAGCGCGTCCCCTCCGGCCCGTCCTCGACGCTGTTGACGGTCAGCGACACGCCATCGACCGTGACCGAACCCTTGGCGGCCAGATACGGCGCGATCTCGGGGCCGGCCAGGATGGTGACGCGATGCGATCCGCCTTCCTGGGTGACGTCGAGCACGTCGCCCAACCCATCGACATGACCGGTGACGATGTGCCCGCCCAGTTCATCGCCGAGCTTCAGCGCCCGTTCCAGGTTCAGCCGGCGACCGGCGGTCCACTGGTCGCGGGCGGTACGCGACACGGTTTCCCCCGACACGTCGACCGCGAACCAGCCCGGCCCCTTGTCGACCACGGTCAGGCACACGCCCGAACAGGCGATCGACGCGCCCAGGTCAACGGTTGCGGTGTCATAGCTTGTGGCGATGCGGACGCGCAGGTCGCCCGTCTGCTCTACGGCCTCGATGGTGCCGATGTCGGTGACGATTCCGGTGAACATATCAATCTCGCTCGCGCTCGTAGACTTCGCGCCGGTCGCTGCCAAGCGAACGCGCCTCGATAAACCGCCATCGGCCATGGGCCTCGGCCAGGCTGGACAGGCCCAGGTCGCCCACCGCAGACGTGCCCGCGCCGATCAGGATCGGCGCCCGATAGAAGAGCAGCCGGTCGACCAGGTCGGCGGTCAGGAAGGCAGCGGCGGCCCCCGCCCCGCCCTCGACCAGCAGATGATCGACGCCGTCCAGCGCGCCCAGATCGGCCAGGTCGTGCAGCGCCTCCCACCCCTCGGGTGCCGCGCCGCGGGTCAGCAGCAACCGGCGCGGGCTGCGATGCTCCAGGCCGGGCAGGCGCACGTCCAGCCGCGGCGCATCCGCGTCATAGGTGCCGCGCCCGACCAGGATCGCCTCATGCCGGGCTCGCTCGCGGTGGACATCGGCGCGCGCCTCCGCCCCGGTGATCCACCGGCTCTCCCCCGACGGCAGCGCGATCCGCCCGTCGAGCGAGGTCGCAAGCTTCAGCGTCACATGCGGGCGGCCCAGCGCCAGGCGCGTGAGGAACCCGGCCATGCTGCGCCGCGCCTCGGCCGCGCACACGCCCTCGGTCACCGCGATCCCGGCCTGCCGCAGCCGGGCGATGCCCTGGCCGTTGGTGCGGGAATCGGGGTCGGTCAGCGCCACCACCACGCGGGCCGGCTGTGCCGCGACGATCAGGTCCGCGCAGGCCGGTCCCCGCGCGGAAACATGCGCGCAGGGCTCCAGCGTCACATAGAGGGTCGCGCCCTTCGCGGCCGCGCCCGCTTCGGCCAGCGCCACCGCCTCGGCATGCGGGCGCCCGCCCGGCTGGGTCCAGCCCTGCCCAACCACACGACCATCGGGCGCGACGATCACGCAGCCAACATTGGGATTGGGCGCGGTCTGCCCGCGGCTGCGCTCGGCCAGGGCCAGCGCCTCGCCCATCCAGCGCGCATCGTCGGTCGTGTCGGCCAAGGAGGTCAAAGCCCCCAGGCGGTCATGCCGTCGTCGAGCTTCTTGAACTCGGCCTGGATCCGCGCGCGCCGCTTCTCCAGCTCGGCGATCTCCTTCTGGCGCTTGGCCTCGTCGATCTTCTGCTGGGCACGGATTTCCTCATCCGTGCGGTCGAGCCGCCAATCCTGGACGTAGATGATCTCGCGCTTGTACGGCCGCTCGAAGTGGGAATCATGGACGAACGCCCAGATCCACAGGCCGGTGATCGTCACCGCCAGCGCCAGGAACGCCCATTGGTGCGGCCGCCGGTGCGACAGGAACAGTCGCAGGTCATGGTACGCACGCAGCGGCGACAGGTGGCGCAGGATCCTCATGGGCCTTCCAGATAGGCGTCACCGCCCTCGGCCACCAGCCCCTGCGCCGCCCCTTCAGTTCTCCATCTCGAAACGCACCGTCATCACCCGCCAGCTTTCGACGGCGACCCCATCGCGCGTGGCGGCACGGAAGCGCCATTTGGAGAGCGCCTGCCGCCGGGTCGCCTCCCAGAACGCGTCACTGGTCGCGCGCACCGGCTCGACCGCAGTCACCCGTCCATCGGCGCCGATCCGCACCCGCACCGTCACCGCGCCGTTGCGCTCGGCGCGGCGCTCGGCGGGCGGGTAGGCCGGCTGGAACGCGTCTTTGTAGCGCGGGTCCGGTGCGGCATCGACCAGCACCGGCATCGGCTTGGGCGGATCGACGGTGACGCCCGTGCCCGTCCCGCCGGGCGTCCCCGTCGTCGGCGGCGGCGGGGTGATCGGCAGGGTCGCATCGCTCGCCATCACCGTTTCGTCAGGCCGCGGCAGGTCGACGAGCGGCTTCGGCAGGAAGGGGAGCGTCTGGGGCGGGGGCTGGACCGCCTTCTCCACCGGCTGGGGCTCCGGCTTCACCTCCGGCGGCGTCGGCGGCAGCGGGATGGCGGTCGTGTTCAGCGCCGGGTCCTCATAGCGGACCACGGAGACCGATCCGGCCAGCAGCATCGCGGCGAGCAGGCCGCCGTTGATCGCCAGGGCAACGCCCATGCTGGCAGGGTGGAAGCGGCGTTCGGAAGCATAGCGATTCGCGTACATCGGCTTCTCCTCGTTCGTGCCCTCCAAGGGCCGAGCAGGCAACGGTACATCATAACACTACAGACGCAATGGCGCGCGTCTTCGCGCCACTTCGGGAGCACTCCACCCTCCCGGCCCCCGATACCGGCGGAGGCGAAACCTCTGCAAAGCGCTGACCGTGCTCCTGCGAAGGCAGGAGCCCAGAGTCCCAAGCACCGCACGTGAAGGTCTGCTTGGCCCTGGATTCCTGCCTGCGCAGGAATACGGACGACCAAAGGCAGCCCCTGCAACGGCGGAGGATGCGCGGGCTAGCGGACCTCCGCCTGCCCCGCCGCGCGCAGCCGAGCGATCGCGGCATCCCGCCCGATCAGCGGCAGCAGCGCCGCCATGTCCGGTCCATGCTCGCGCCCCGTCAGCGCCAGCCGCAGCGGCAGGAACAGCGCCCGTCCCTTGCGCCCGGTCGCCTGCTTGAGCGCCCCCGTGAGCGCCGCCCAGCTCGGCCCCGCCCAGTCGATCGACTCGGCCACCCCAGCGGCCTCGGCGACGAAGGCGCGATCCTCGTCCGACAGCGTCGGCGCCGCGATCGGCCCCGTCACCACCTGCCACCAGTCCGCCGCCTCGGCGACGGTCGACAGGTTCGCGCGGATCACCTCCCAGCCCGCCCGGTCCATGCCTTCCGGCAGCTCTGCCTGCACCCGCTCCCAGTCGAGCTGGTGGACGATGCGCGCGTTGAGCGCCTGCAACTCCGCCTCGTCGAACCGCGCGGGCGCCCGTCCGAAGCGTGCGAAGTCGAACCCGGCGATCAGCGGCGCCCGGTCGACCAGCGGCTCTACGGGATCGCTGGTGCCCAGCCGCGCCAGCATCGCCACCACCGCCTCGGGCTCGATCCCCATCGCGCGGAACTCGTCGACCCCGGTCGCGCCCAGCCGCTTCGACAGCTTGCCTTCGGCACCCGTCAGCAGCGCGACGTGCGCGAACTCGGGCAGCCCCGTGCCCAGGCTTTCGAACATCTGGATCTGCGTCGCGGTGTTGGACACATGGTCCTCGCCGCGGATCACGGTCGTCACGCCCATGTCGATGTCGTCGATCACCGAGGGCAGCAGATAGAGCCAGCTGCCGTCCGCGCGCCGCACGACGGGATCGCTCAGCCGCGCCGCCTCGAACCGCTGCTCGCCCCGCACCAGGTCCTGCCAGCCGATCGGCGCGTCATGGTCCAGCCGGAACCGCCAGTGCGGCCGCCGCCCCTCGGCCTCCAGCCGCGTGCGGTCCGCGTCCGTCAGCGCCAGCGCGGCGCGGTCGTACACCGGCGGCAGCCCGCGCCCGAGCAGCACCTTGCGCCGCAGCTCGAGTTCCTCGGGAGTCTCATAGGCCCGATACACCCGCCCCGCGGCGATCAGCTCGGCGAAGCACGCCTCATAGCGATCGAACCGCGCCGACTGGCGCTCCTCGCCCGCGACGTCGATCCCCAGCCACGCAAGGTCGGCGCGGATCGCGTCCACGAACCGCTCCTCCGATCGCGCCGCATCGGTGTCGTCGATGCGCAGCAGCAGCCGGCCGCCATTCGCCTTGGCATAGAGCCAGTTGATCAGCGCCGCGCGCAGGTTGCCGAGGTGGAGCCGCCCGGTGGGGCTCGGCGCGAAGCGGGTGGTAACGGTCATGCGCCGAGCCTGTAGAGCGATTCGACCGCCGGTGGAATTGCCCGGAGCCACACTCCCCTCCCTGCAAGGGAGGGGCAGGGGGTGGGTTGGCAAGCGAAGCGAAGCCGCTCGACGCCAGCCGAGTGCGACGCGGCGCCGACGGAAAGCCCCCCATCCGCCACCGAAGAAAGCCGCCGAGTCCCTCGGCGGCACCCACCCCCAACCCCTCCCTAAGAGGGATGGGAGAGGATGCCACCTCACCGCTTCGGGCTGGCCCCCACCTGCCCCAGCCCCGTCGCCGTCCAGTAGATACCCCCCAGCAGGTGCTGCAGGTATCGCTCGTCCCGGTACATCTCCGCCTGGTGCCCCAGCAGCGTCACGAACACGCGCCCCTGTTCATGCCGGTGGTACCAGGCCTCCAGGTGGTGCGCGCCCATCCGCCCGCCGACCTGGCCGGGCCAGATCCGCGTCGGGTCATAGCTCGCCTCGTCCACCTCCAGCACGGGGTTCACCGCCAGCCGGTGCGGGTTCTCGGTCACGTAGAACTCGTCGCTCCAGATCCACCGCTCCGGAAGCCCGAAGCTGGCCGGAAAGCCCTTGTCGGCGACGGTGACCACGCCCGTCTGCACCTTGGGATGGTTGACGAAGGACCGCCCGACCAGCCGCTCGTACCACGGCCACGCCCCCGCCGGCACGATCGCGGCCCGGTGCACCACCATCGCGTTGCCGCCACCGCGCATATAGGCCTCGAACCGCTGGCGCTGCGTCGCACTCAGCTGCTCGGCCGGCGTGTTCAGGAACAGCACCGCCGCATAGGGGCTAAGGTCGCCGTCGAACACCGCCGGGTCGCTCGTCCAGGTCAGCCCGATCGAATGCAGCCGCGCCAGCTTTTCCAGGCTCTCGCGCGCGACCGGGATATATTCATAGTGATAGGTGCTCGGCGTCGCGATCACGAGCAGCTTGAACTGGTCCTCGGCCCATGCCGCGCCCGGCATCAGCCCCCAGACCAGCACCGTCAACAGCCGCAGGATCGCCTTCATCGCCTTCTCCCCCATCCAGCCCCTTGTAGCGAACCCGCGCCCCGGCGCGAGGTCGACCTTTGTCGCAGGGCGGCTCAGCAGGAAACGCTAGCGAACCGCCGCGGTCCGCAACTCGTGCACGCGCAGCCGCGGGAACACCTCTTCCAGCGGCTTGCTGTCGGGCAGCACATAGACATAGCCGCCCTTCTTCGCGAACTGCGGCCGCAGGAGCTTGCCGTAGAACGCCCGGGGCACGTTGATGCAGCCGAAGGTGACGCGATTGTCTTCCGCCGTGGGCGACAGCATCCGCTCGCGGCGGCGCTCCTTCTTGGCCGCATCCGCCGGGATCGTGTGGATCGCCACCGAGGTCGCATAGTCCACCCACAGGATCCGCTCCTTGCGGAACGGGATGCCGAACTTCGCCAGGAAGCGCCCGGCCGGCGTGGTCTTCTCGGCCGGGCCGATCTCCGCCAGCTTCTTGCTGCCGACGCCCGCGGTGGCATCGTCGCCCAGGGCGATGCCGATCAGCACCGGTTCCTGTGCCAGCTGCTCGCCCTTCGCGTCGAACAGCAGCATCGTCGCATTGGGCTTGTCGATGATCGCAAAGGGAAGCCCGTGGTTGTCGCCCGATGCCGTCACCCAGTCGGCGACGCGGCTCGCATCGGCGGAACGCACCGTCCCGGCCTCGGCCTTGAAGCTCGCGGCTTCCGGCGCCGGCGCTTCCTGTGGACGTGCAACCGCTGCGGCGGGAGCGGCCAGTGCGATGCCGGCCAGCACCCGGAGAAAAAAGGTCATCAAATGCAGATACTCGAAATCCGGCCGTCCCGTAAGGGACGACCGGATGTTGCGGACGGGGTAGGTCGATCAGTGGCGCGGGCGCTTGGGACGAGCCTCCTGCGCCTGGAGCCGCTGCTCCACGCCATCCACGCGGCCGTTGATCTGGTCGAGCCGCTGGCCGTTCGCCTGCGCCTCTGCCAGCGCCGCCTTGGCGGTGCCGTCGGTCTCCTGCAGGCGTGCCTCCAGCGTGTCGACCCGCTGGCTCACCGGCGCGATCTGCTCGCGGACGTACGACTTGGTCGCACAGCCGCTCAGCCCCACACCAGCCACCAGGACGATCAGGGCAGGCGCGATTTTAGAGGCATTGAATGACATCGTAGTTCTTTCACTCGTTGATCTGCCGGAACAACCAAGCTGACGGAGGAAAGTTCAACAATCCCGCTTGGGTTCGGATGTGCATTGCGTCAGATCAACCGACAGTGTTGCACGACTTCAACACTTTCCTGAACATCTATTCATCTACCTGAACTGTTGTTCATCTAGCTGAACGGCTGTTCATCTACGCTCCCCCAGAACAAGTCCCGGCTAGTTTTTGCCTTTCCGCCCGGAGCCACCCGAAAAGGGGTCGATCGGGATGCCGTTTGACGGTTCCTTTTCGCGGACCGCCCCGGCGGGCTTGCCACGCTGGCCCTCGACGCAGCGGCGCAGCTCGGCGACCGCCGCCCCGCTTCCATCCAGGCTCAGCCGCTCGACGGGCACGTCCCCGCGAAAGATCTGCAGCGTGGGGGAAGCGGCAAAGTGCGCCGGGAACTTCGCGCCGAAGTCGGTGACGAACCCCTGTTTCCCGCCAGAGGCCATGCCAACCGCGAAATGCTTGGGGAAGCTCGCCTTGGCGAGGCGGAAGGTGAGTTCCAGCCGGTCCTTCGGCTTGATCGACCAGTTGGCGTTGAGCACCGTCAGGTGGTTGGTCCCGTCGACCTCCAGCCCCAGCAGCAGCGTCGTTCGCCCGGCACGATCATATTCGCGCGTCAGGAAGCAGCCCTTGCCGTCCCGGCTCGCCGCCACCGTCCAGGCCCCCACCTCGCGCGTCGCATAGTCGCCCGCAACCGCCGGCGTGCCCGCGAACATCCCCAGGACGAGCCCCAACGCTGCAAAGGTCGGACGCAGAGTCGCCCGGCTCCCCGGCCCGGCGAACTCGAACGGTCGTGGTGGTAGCATGCGCATCCTTCTCCAACGCGGTGCAGCCCGCAATGGGCACCGCTGGTTAAGACAGACAGATGCCATAGCCGTTCCCCACCGGCTTTGAAGAGAGGGTGAATCGAAGGTGTGTTCGATGCCCTCAGGCGCGGGCCTGGACGCTTTCTGCAGGTGCCCGCAGCTCGAACAGCTTGGTTCCCGGTGGCGGGGGGATGAACAGGCCGCCGATCGACGCCATCAGTCGCTTGGCGATCCCCATCCCCAGGCCGTTTCCGCCCGGTTCGGGAAAGGGAAGCCCGTCATCATCGACGCGCACAACGGCCTCTCCCCCGCGGTCTCCGGTGATCGTCACCCGGATGCGGCCTGGCCTTCCTTCTTCGAACGCGTGCTTGATCGCATTGGTCGCAAGCTCGTTCACCACCAGCGCAAGGGTGGTGATGTGGTTCGCCGGAAGGCCCTGCACGTCATCTGCGGCCTCGAAGGAAATCCGGATCGAGCGCGGCTCTGCCTGCGCTTCCAGTGCAGCGCAGACCTGACGTAGCGCCAGTTCCAGGGTTGCGGGCTGCTCCCGATGAAGCGTCCGTCGCGCATGCGCGAGGACCGAGACGCGCTCCATTGCGTCCGTAAGCGCCCCTCGAACTTCCGGGTTGGCGGCACGCCGGCTCTGAAGAGCCAGCAGGCTGACCACGAGCTGAAGGTCGTTGCTGCATCGATGGTTCGTCTCGCGCAGCAGCAGGTCATGGTCCTGGGCGGGGTGCCGATCGGTGGGTGCCGTCGGCGATTGGTTGCTTGCCACCGGGGCCCAGGAAGGCTCGAGTCGCGCTTCGCCGGGCGGAGCAATGTGCAGATATCGTGGATCGAACCCGCCGACCTGCCGCAGCTTTGCCACGTCCGGGATGGTCATGGTCCGGTTCGCGGTCGCGATCAGGCCATCCCTACGCAGGTGCTGCATCGTGCGATTGACGTGAACGGAAGTGAGCCCCAGCGCGTCGGCCACCTGCTCCTGTGTCAACGGGAAGGCGAAGCTGCTCTCCTCGCCATTCTCCGCGCCGAGCCGGGCGCTCAGCTCGCATAAGAGGTGCGCAAGCCGTTCGGTCGCCGACCGACGGCCAAGCGACAGCACCATTTTGCTCAGGATCACATTCTCGATCAGGCCGAGCCAGGTGAAGGTGCGCGCAATACCGGGATGCTGCGCCGCTAGTGCCAGCGCGCGGTTCCGCGCCAGTGTCACGATCTTGGTCTGCGTGATCGTCCGGACACCATAGTCGAGCCGGTCGAACATCAGCGAATCCAGGTTGCTGACGTCGCCCGGCACCAGCACGGCGGCAAGCTGGCGGCCACCTTCTCTTGTCGTTGCGTACCGGCAGGCCCAGCCCTCCGTCACGATGAACAGCGCGTCTGCGTGCGCGCCCTCGCGAACCAGGTCGATATTGGGACCAACCGGCTTGGCGATCGATACGGCGTCTGCAAGCGCATGCCGTTCCTCGCGCGAGAGGAAGCGGGACTTCCAGAGGCGAGTGGCCGAAAGCGGCGTCTCGGGCCCGGAAACAGGTCGAGCTGCGGGCGATATCCCGGGCTGGTGCGCCTCCGTCACGAGGCGTCTGGCCGGATCGGTTCGGTTGAAGCGATCTTCTCGAGATATGCCTCTGCGAGCTGATAATGAACCCGCACCACGCTGTGCTGCGTGCTCTCCTGAGCGCGCACGAGTTCGACCTCAGCCCGCCGTTGGTAATAGGATCGATCGTCCTCGAACATCTTACGTCCCTTCCGATGTCGGTTCACGACCGGTACATGGGAGATCGCTGGTGCTGGACGCTGCCACCACCCAATGTGGGATGAGCCACAATCCTTTGCGGTAGATCAGAGCCACGCAGACACCCCGTCCACGCGGCACCCGAATGTAGACGAACCGCAGATTTCCTGGAGTTGTTGGAAAAAAAGCTGTCGTGCGTGGTCCCTGATCCCGGGTGAGAACTGTGGGATGGAACACAAAGCGCCTGCTTGCTGAACTGGGTCAGCGTACTTATATCTAGGGTCAGGACTCGTTGATCACAGCCAGAAGATGACGGTGGCAGCGAGGGCGATT
>NZ_BSEX01000020.1 GCF_027922045.1 Microbacterium terregens | reverse complement strand
TCAGGCTCATAACCTGAAGGTCACAGGTTCAAATCCTGTCCCCGCAACCAAACACACCAAAGCCCGCTTGGTCTAACGACCTCGCGGGCTTTTGTGCGTCCGAGGTACTGGCAGACCGCCATCGCGCCGTCTCGCCGCGGCAGCCGCTTCGGTGGGCCGGGCACGACTCCCAGCTCAGCCGGCGCCAGTCCGAGGTCAAGCCCTGAGGCTCCTCGCAGACGTCCGGCCACCCCGCCCGACAGGCCCGATTTCCCCAACAGCGCTCACCGCAACTGGACCCCGGCCTCCGCGGGGGTACGAAGAGGGTTCCTGAAAGGCGGGAGCGGCTTGGATCTCCCGTAACTCTGCCGGTCTGGCATCCGGCGGTGGTGGCGACTTCGCGAAGGACTCTCGGGGAGCTGCTGCTTCGTCTTAAGCGCCTGGTCAGCGCTACGCGACTTCCTGTGCTGCCAGATGTGAATCGCAGTGGCGGTAGTGGCACCGGTGGCCATTGGACGAGCGAGAGAACCCCGGCGTGGGTAACGCATCGGCAGATTTGTCGTGCGGCCGAAATCAATCTGTGACATCTACGTGAATTCTAGTTGGCTTATTAATCAACACCCGATAATGGGAGCGCTACCGTGGAGAGCCGCCCGGTAAGCGGTGGCAGCCACTGGCATGGGGAGGACTTTTGCAATGATTTCTCGCTGGCATCGTTCACGCTCGGTGCAGGCAGCGGCGCTTCGGATGGGCGCCTCCGCGGTGGCACTGGCCGCCGTAGGGTCGGCGCTGCCGGCCTGGGCACAGGTTCAGCAGGATACGCCCGACGCGACCCAGCAGGCCGCGGGGCCCGAGGCGGAAGCCGCTGGCGGTGGTGAAATCGTCGTGACCGGCCGTCGCGCCGCGCTGGAGGCCGCGGACGACCGGAAGCGCCGCAGCGAGACCATCGTCGATTCCGTCGTGGCGGACGACGCGGGCAAGCTGCCCGACAATTCGATCACCGAAGTGCTGCAGCGTGTCTCGGGCGTCTCGATCGTCCGCTTCTCGGCGTTGAACGATCCGGATCACTTCTCCGCCCAGGGTTCGGGCGTGCAGGTGCGCGGCCTGTCGGGTGTGGCTTCGCGCCTCAACGGCCGCGAGATCTTCAGCGCGAACGGCGGTCGTGCGCTGCTGTGGGGCGACGTTACGCCCGAACTGATGAGCGCCGTGGACGTCTATAAGGCGTCGACCGCGGACCTGATTGAAGGCGGCACCGGCGGCCAGATCGACCTGCGCACGCGTCTGCCGTTCGACTATCGCGACCAGGACCTCCACATCGCGGCGACCGGCGAGCTCAGCCTGGGCGACCTGGCGCAGAATGCCGACTACGCCGGATCTATCCTGGTCTCGAAGAACTTTCAGACGGGCATCGGCGACATCGGTGTCATGGTCGACGTCGCGCGCAGCCGCTTCACCCAGCTGTCGCAGTTCTTCCGCGTCGAGCCCTATTTCCGCACCCGCCTGGAAGGCGACGATTACTACGTCCCGGGCGGCTATGCGTACGGCGACGAGCGTTTCCAGCGTGATCGCACCGGCATCTACGGCGCCGTCCAGTGGTCGCCGTCGGACGCCTTCACCCTCACCGGCACCTTCTTCCAGTCCCGCTACGAGAACCTGTCGAGCGACTATGGCGCGCAGGTCGCGTCGCAGGTGCTGGCGGTGAATCCGTCCGAATCGCAGTTCGACGAGAACGGCCTGCTGGTTTCCAGCCCGTCGGTGTTCGTGCGCGACCAGAACACCTTCCTGCCGAGCGGCGGCTCGATCGTCAGCGGCGGCAACAAGGGCGTCTGGGACAGCGAAACCGTCACCCGCGACTACTCGCTGGCCGCGCAGTTCACCCCGGCCGACAGCCCGCTGTCGATCAAGGGTGCGATCCAGCGCGTTGAGTCGACCAATGAGCTCAACCGCCTCGACGTGTTCCGCGACCTCAATTTCCCGACCAGCTTCGGCTTCGACCTTTCGGGCGATCTGCCGGTCGTCAGCGTGCCCGCAGGGTCGCAGGCGATCTTCAACGATCCGTCGAACTATCTCTGGTCGGCGTCGATGCCGCACAACGAGAACAACAAGGGCCGGCTCGACTCCGCGAACCTCGACCTCGAGTACAGCTTCGACGACAGCTTCTTCCGTTCGGTGAAGGCGGGCGCCCGCTGGTCGGAGCGGACCGAGCGCGACTACAACAACGGCTACAACTGGGCGGCACTCGGCCGCGGCTGGAATGGCGATCCGCAGCTCACCTTCGCCAACGCAGCGCCGGGGGACATCGAACGGCACACCTTCAAGAACTTCTTCCGTGGCGATGCGGTCATTCCGGGCGAACTGCTGTTTCCGTCCTACGATCTGGTCAGCCGCCTCGATCGCGAAGAACTGACCCAGTCGCCGCCGGCCGGCTTCTGCCCGGGGGATCTGGCCAACAACTGCTCGGCAGCGGGGCCGCTGCCGACCACCGGCTATGGCGGCCAGAGCGGCATCCGGCCCGTCGGGTTCGTCCTGCCGGCGGATCTCACCAAGTATCGCACCGAAACCTGGGCCGGTTATGCCCTGGCGCGGTTTGGGCGTGAGGGCGGTGCCTTTTCGGGTAACGTCGGCGCGCGTCTGGTTCACATCGACAACACCAGCAGCGGTTATTTCCAGCAGAACGTTGTGACGTTCATCAACAGCAACGGCCAGACGACGACGCTGGCGCAAAACGCGGGCGTGGTGTCCGATGGCGCGAAGTTCACCCGGGTGCTGCCTTCGGTGAACCTCGAATATGCGCTGGCAGACTCGGTCAAGGTTCGTGGCGGCTACAACATCACCTTGGATAACCAGAGCTTCACCGCGCTGCGTTCCTCGGGCACGCTGGGCGTGGCGACCGCTACCAATCCGGTGGCGGGTCAGCCGGGGATCTTCACCAACTTTACCTTCGAAAGCGGTGATCCGACGCTCAAGCCGACCACGGCGCACAACTTCGATCTGTCGCTGGAATATTACGGTCCGAACGGCCGCAGCTTCCACATCGCGCCGTTCTACAAGCGGTTGCTCGACACGGCGGTGTTCTCGCTGAGCCAGGTGCCGGTCAATGTGGCGTTCGAAGACGGTACCAGCATCGACACGACGGCGTCCGCAAGCATCTACCGCAACTCGGACGAGGCGGCAGAGATCAAGGGCATCGAAGTCGGCGGACGGTATTTCTTCGACATGCTGCCCGGTTGGCTCTCCGGCATCGGTGTCGAGGCGAACTACACGTTCATCGACAGCAAGAACCCGGGTGACGTCTATCGCGACATCAACGGCGCGATCCACAATGATGCGCCGCTGGCCGGCCTGTCGAAGCACAATGTGAACGCGACCTTCCTGTACGAAAAGGATCCGTTCTCGCTGCGCATCGCCTATACGTGGCGGTCGAAGTACCTGCAGTCGACCAATGCGTCCGGCACCAACCCGACCTACGCGTTCTACAGCGCGCCGGGCGTGATCTACAATCCGACCACCGGTGCGACCGGCCCGGATGCGGGCACGCAGATCGCCCTGCCGACGTACAGCGACTCCTATGGCCAGCTGGACGCGGGCATCCGCTTCAAGGTGAACGACAACTTCTCGTTCGGCATCCAGGGGCAGAACCTGACGAACTCGACCCAGCGCACGCTGATGGGCGGCTATCCCGGCGGCAAACTGGTAGGCCGCAGCTGGTTCCAGAGCGACCGCCGCATCGCGACCAGCATCAGCCTGGTGTTCTGACCTATTGGTGGCGCCGGGGCACACCCGGCGCCACGCTTGCTGCGATAGAGGGGCGCGATGCGCAAACGCTTGCTGATCGTCGGCGGCGGTACGGCCGGCTGGCTTACCGCGGGCTACCTCGCCAAGCGGCTGAGCACGGACCTGCCCGGCGGGGTCGCCATCACGCTGGTGGAGTCGCCGGAAATCGGCATCCTCGGCGTGGGCGAGGGGACCTTTCCCACCATTCGCCGGACGCTGAAGACGATCGGCATCAGCGAGGTCGACCTCGTCCGCAAGTGCGGTGCGAGCTTCAAGCAGGGCGCCAGGTTCGCGCACTGGCGCTTCACCCCCGGGGCGCCCGGCCCCGATCATTACACCCACCCGTTCCAGCTAGCCCAGGCGGACAACGGCCTGGATCTACTGCCCTATTGGCTGCTCGGCCACGGGGGCGAGGCGAACTGGGATGAGGTGTGCAGCCCGCAGAAGAAGGCGGCGGACGCGCACCGTGCGCCCAAGCTGCCGAGCCACCCCGACTATGTCGCGCCGCTGAACTACGCCTTCCACTTCGACGCCGTCGCGCTGGCCGGGCTGCTGCGGGACAAGGCGGTGGAGAATGGCGTCACCCACCTCACCGATCGCGTGACGCAGGTCCATGTCGGCGAGGACGGCGCGATCGCCGGCGTCGACACCGAAGCCAACGGCCGTCTTGACGCCGATCTCTACATCGACTGCACCGGCTTCCGCGCCGAGCTGATCGATAAGGCGCTCGGCCAGCCGTACCGGTCGTGCCGCGACGTGCTATTCTGCGACAGTGCACTGGCAATCCAGGTGCCGTACCGGGACGAACGCGAGCCCATCGTCTCCTACACGCTCGCAACTGCGCAGGAAGCGGGCTGGATGTGGGACATCGGCCTCGATCGCCGTCGCGGCATCGGCCATGTCTTCTCCTCCGCCCACACCGATGACACGCGCGCCGAGGAGCTGTTGCGCGCCTATGTCGGCGACGTCGGCGGTGACCAGGAGGTCCGCAAGATCCGCTTCGAGGCGGGCTATCGCGAGACCAACTGGCACAAGAACTGCGTCGCCATCGGCCTGTCGAGCGGCTTCTTCGAGCCGCTGGAGGCCACCGGCATCGTCTTTTCGGAAGTGGCTGCGGGCCTGGTCGCCAATCTGTTTCCGTGGGGCGGCGACCACGAAACGTCGGCGCGCCAGTTCAACGCCAACATGCTCCAGCGCTACGAACGCGCGCGCGATTTCATCAAGCTGCATTACTGCATCTCGGAACGGCGCGATTCCGAGTTCTGGCGCGACAATGTCGCCGCATCCTCGATCCCGGACAGCCTGCACGACCTGCTCGACCGTTGGCGCTTCCGCCCGCCGACCGAGATCGACATCGACGCGAACGTCGACATCTTCACAGAGGCGAGCTGGCAATATGTCCTGTACGGCATGGGCTGGAAGACCGACCTGTCCGCACGCGCCGGTGCCTACCGCTACGTCGAGGACGCGCGCCGCGCCTTTGCGGAGGTGGAGCGGCAGGCGGCGTTCGCGATCGCCAACCTGCCGAGCAACCGGCAGCTGATCGACTACGCCCGCACACGCAGCTTCGGCCCCCCACAGGGCGTCGCGAGATGACGGCGAAGCCGCTCGACCGCGTCGTCATCGTGGGCGGCGGGACGGCCGGGTGGATGACCGCCGCGGTGCTCGCGCGGCTGACGGCGGCGGGCACGTCGGTGACGCTGGTCGAATCCGAAGAGATCGGCACCGTCGGCGTGGGCGAGGCGACGATCCCGCCGCTCCTGGATTTCAACCGCTTCCTCGGCATCGACGAGGACGCCTTCGTCCGCGCGACCGGGGCGACGTTCAAGCTGGGCATCGAGTTCGTCGACTGGGCGCGACGCGGGGAGCGGTACCTCCACCCGTTCGGCACGTTCGGCCGGGATGTCCAAGGGATCAAGTTCCACCAGCTCTGGCTCCGGCAGGCGCGGGTAGACCCACCGATCGCGGACACCGGATCGTTGCACGATTACTGCCTGGCCTCGGTGGCGGCACGCATGGCGCGGTTCACCAGGCCTAGCGGCGATCCGGCCGCGGTGCTTTCGTCCCTGCGCTACGCCTTTCACTTCGACGCCGCGCTCTATGCCCGCTTCCTGCGCGGCATCGCCGAGCGGGGCGGCGTCGTGCGGGTCGAGGGGCGGGTCGCCCAGGTTGATCTCGCGCCGGAGGACGGCTTCATCCGCGCGGTGCAGCTTGCGGACGGGCGCCGGATCGAAGGCGACCTGTTCGTGGATTGCAGCGGCTTTCGGTCGCTGCTGCTCGGCGAAGCGCTGGGCATTCCCTTCACCAGCTGGCAGCGCTGGCTCCCTTGCGACCGGGCGCTGGCGGTGCCGAGCGCTTCTGTGGGCCCGCTGCTGCCGTACACCCGCGCGACGGCGGACCGAGCGGGCTGGCGCTGGCGTATCCCGCTCCAGCACCGCACCGGCAACGGCCATGTCTATGCCAGCGCCTTCGTGAGGGACGCGGAGGCTGCCGACACGCTGCTCGAGGGACTGGACGGCGCGCCTGCTGCCGAGCCGCGCCCGCTGCGCTTCGTCGCCGGCATGCGGGAGCGCCTGTGGGAGCGCAATTGCATCGCGATCGGCCTGGCGGGTGGGTTCCTGGAGCCGCTGGAATCGACCAGCATCCACCTGATCCAGTCCGGCATCACCCGTCTGATGAGCCTGTTCCCCGACAAGGATCATGCGCCCGTAGAGCGGGACGCCTACAACCGGCTGGCCCGGTCCGAATATGAGCAGGTCAGGGACTTCCTGATCCTCCACTATCACGCCACGGAGCGCGACGATTCCGACTTCTGGCGCCATTGTCGCACCACGCCGCCGCCGGACAGCCTGGCGCACAAACTCGAGCTCTGGCGCGCTCGCGACCGCGTGCTGCCGGAGGCGGGCAGCCTCTTCACCGAGGACAGCTGGATCGCGGTGCTGATGGGGCAGGCGGGCACGCCCGCGTCCGTCGATCCGCTGGTCGCGACGCTGCCCGTCCAGGAGACGCGACGCTTTCTGCACCACCTGCGCACGATCATCGGCCAGACCGCCGCCGCCATGCCCGCCCACGACCAGTTCATTGCCCGTCACTGCGCGGCGTGATTCAGTTGGAGAGACGCACCATGACCTTCGCCCTCCGTCATGCCGGGGTCGCCATCGCGGCGCTGGCGCTTGCCGCCTCGCCGGCGGCGGCGCAGTCCCGCCAGATCAGCGTCGATGTCGGCAAGGCCGGTGCCCCGATCGACCGGGCGTTCAACCTGTCGGTTGGCGCGGATTACGCCGGCACCCTGATCCGCAACGACAGCCTGGCGCAGCTCAAGACGACGGTGGACGAGCTCGGCTTCCGCTACATCCGCTTCCACGCCATCTTCCACGACGATCTCGGCACCGTGAAGGTCGTGAACGGGAAGACGGTCTATGACTGGACCAAGCTCGACAAGCTGATCGACGGCTTGCTCGCCCGGCGCATCAAGCCGTTCGTCGAACTCGGCTTCACGCCCACCGCCATGGCGACCTCCAAACAGACACTGTTCTACTGGAAGGGCAACACCTCCCACCCGGAGCCAAAGGCGTGGGCGGCGCTGGTCGACGCCTTCGTGCGCCATGTCCGCGAACGCTATGGCGAGGACGAGGTGCGCAGCTGGTTCTTCGAGGTCTGGAACGAGCCCAATCTCGACGGCTTTTGGGAAACGGCCGACCAGAAGGTCTATTTCGAACTCTATGAGTCGAGCGCGCGGACGATCAAGGCAATCGATCCCGCGCTGCGCGTCGGCGGCCCGGCGACGGCAGGCGCGGCCTGGGTGCCCGAGCTGCTCGCGCTCACCGCCTCGCGCAACATCCCGATCGATTTCGTCACCACCCACACCTATGGCGTCGACGGCGGGTTCCTCGACGAGAAGGGGCAGGACGACAACAAGTTGTCCACGAACCCGGACTCCGTCGTCGGCGACGTGCGCAAGGTGCGCGCCCAGATCGATGCCACGCAGTACCGCGGCATGCCGCTCTATTTCACCGAGTGGAGCGCCAGCTACAATCCACGCGACCCGGTGCACGACAGCTACGTGAGCGGACCGTTCATCCTCACCAAGTTGCGCGCCACCCGCGGCATCGCCCAGGGCATGAGCTATTGGGCGTATAGCGACCTGTTCGAGGAAGCCGGCCCGCCGCCCACGCCCTTTCACGGCGGCTTCGGCCTGATGAACCGCGAAGGCATCCGCAAGCCGGCCTGGTTCGCGTACAAATATCTGAATGCGGTGAAGGGCAGGGAGATCGCCACCGGCGACGCCGAGGCACTGGCGGCTACCGAAGGTGGCAAGACCAATGTCGTGCTCTGGGCATGGCGCCAGCCGGAGCAGAAGGTGAGCAACCGTCCGTTCTTCACCAAGGTGCTGCCAGCCAAGCCGGACCAGCCCGCCGAATTGCACTTCGCCGGCCTCCAGCCGGGTCGCTATCGGGTCGCGGTGCGGCGAGTCGGCTTCAAGGTGAACGACGCGCACACCCGCTACCTGGAGATGGGCTCCCCCAAGGATCTGAGCGCCGCACAGCTTGCCGAACTGCAGACGTTGACGCGCGACCTGCCCGAGACGCAGACGACCGTGCAGGTCGGACGCGACGGCCGGCACGCGATGACGGTGAAGATGCGCAGCAACGACGTGGTGCTCGTGTCGGTCGAGGCGGCCGGCGCCGCGCAGCAATAGCGTTCAGCGAGAGAGAGACATGACCGTAAACCGCCGCGAAACCATCCTCTTGGCGCTTGCTTCGGCCGGCGCGACGCTGCCGGGCGGGGCTCTGGCGATGGCCAAGGCTGCGCCTTCGTCCACGCGCGCGCGCTGGGGAGCCACGGTCGAGGGGCAGCGCCGGGCCGATCTCGGCAACGGCACCTACCTCAATCCGGTGCTGGCCGGCGATCGGCCCGACCCGAACGTGCTGAAGGACGGGGACGACTATTATGCCGCCTTCTCGTCGTTCCTCTACTACCCCGGCGTGCCGATCTGGCATTCGCGCGACCTGGTGAACTGGACGCCGATCACCGCCGCGCTCAAGGCGCCGATCGGCAACGTCTGGGCGCTCGACATCGCGAAGCACGATGGCCGCTACTTCATCTACATCCCCGTGCTGGACGACAAGGATCCGGGCCGTGCCCTGAAGACCTATGTGATCCATGCGCCCAGCATGAAGGGGCCGTGGAGCGAGCCGATCGACATGCGGATCGACGGCCTCATCGATCCCGGCCATGCGATGGGCGAGGACGGCAAGCGCTACCTGTTCTTCAACGGCGGCAATCGCGTGCAGCTGAGCGACGACGGCCTGTCGGCGGTCGGCAAGGTCCAGCATGTGTACGGGGGCTGGCCGATCCCCGAGAACTGGATCATCGAGGGCTTCGCGCTCGAGGGGCCGAAGATCACCCGCAAGGACGGCTGGTTCTACATGTTCTCGGGCCAAGGCGGCACCGCCGGCCCGCCGACCAGCCACATGGTGGTGGTCGCCCGCTCGCGTTCGATTGACGGCCCCTGGGAGAATTGCCCGCACAACCCGATCGTGCGCACCGCCAGCCGCGAGGAGCCCTGGTGGTCGCGCGGCCACGCGACGGCGATCGAGGGGCCGGATGGCAAATGGTGGCTGGTCTACCACGGCTATGAGAACGGCCTGCGCACGCTGGGCCGCCAGATGTTGCTGGAGCCGATCGAGTGGATCGCCGACGGCTGGCCCCGCGCCACGGGCGGCGACCTTTCACGCCCGCTGCCCAAACCGGGCGGCGCGGGCGGCGCCCACGGACAGCCACTGTCGGGCTTCAGCCCGGACGCGATCGGGAACAAGCTGACCTTCTGGGCACCGCGTCCGGGCTATCTCGATCGCGCGCGCATCGCCGGCCACGCGCTCACGCTAACCGGGCAGGGGACCGGTCCGGCGGATGCCTCGCCACTGTTGTTCGTGGCCGGCGACCGCTCCTACGAGGTGCGCGTCGAGCTGGAGCTGGATGGCGCAACCCAGGCCGGGCTGATCCTGTTCTACAACGAGAAGCTTTTCTGCGGCCTTGGCGTCGGGCCGGAGAAGCTCCACGCCTATCGCATCGGCCAGGAGGAACGCTGGCCGGCCGGTGCGCCGATCGACACGCGCCGCCTGCACCTGCGGCTGGTCAACGACGAGGATGTGGTCACCTTCTACTACAGCCGCGACGGAAAGCGCTGGACCAAGGAGCGCTCGTTCGAAGTCGCCGGCTACAACCACAATGTCGCGGACGGCTTCCTCAGCTTGCGACCCGGCCTCTACGCGGCGGGCGAGGGCAAGGCGACGTTCCGCAATCTGACCTATCGCGGGTTGGAGGGGGTCAGCGACAGCGTCCGTCCGTGATCCGGCGGCACCCCGGCATGGAGCCGGGGTGCCGATGCCGCTTCAGCGCGGCGGACGTGCCAGTGCCTCGGCGATGGCCTTGCGTGCGACGGGGGCCATCCGCGCATAGCCGGCCGCGTTCGGATGCAGGCCGTCGCCGGTATAGGCGTCGGTCAGCATGCCGCGTGCATCCGCGAGCGGTGCGGCATAGTCGGCAAAGGCGTAGCCCCGCGCCGCCGCCAGCGCCCGCAATCCGTCGTTGATCGCGCGCAGGGTCGCCGGCGGACGCTCCTTGGTCATGTACCCGCGATCCTTGCCATAGTCGTTCACCGGCAGCAGCGCCCCCAACACCACGCGGATGCCCCGCGCGTCGGCGATGTCGGCCATGGCGGTGATGTTGGCGAGGATCGTCTCGGGCGTCTCAACTTGGAGGAAACCCGACACGTCGTTGGTTCCGCCCAGGATCACCACGGCAGCAGGGCGCAGCGCCACGACATCCTGTTCGAAGCGCACCAGCATCTGCGCCGTCACCTGCGCACCGATGCCGCGATTGACGTAGGGCTTGCCGGGAAAGGCCTTGGCGAGGTCCCAGCCATCGGTGATCGAATCGCCTAGGAACACGACCCGCTGCTCGCCGCGCGCCGGCGGGGGCAGTGCGGCGTTGGCCGGCGCGTAGAGATAGCGCTCGCCGAAGTCCTGCATCAGTGACGGGACCAGCTTCTCGCGAAATGGCCCGCCCCATGGTCCCCAATCGCGCGTTTCGGTGACGGTGCGGCGCTCAGGGCTGCTCTGATAGTGCGGTTCGTCGGCGGCAACGAGCAGCACCGCGCCGGCAAGCAGCAGCGCGATCCGCTTCATGCCGGCAGCACGCCCAGTCGCCGGGCATAGGCGACGAACAGATCGGGCCAGGCGGACGCCGGCACCGTCTTGGGAAGGCGAACGCCAAAGCCGTGGCCGCCCTTGTCGAAGCCGTGGAACTCGGTCTCGCGCTGCTGGTCCAGCATCGCTTGGTACAGGGCGATGCTGTTGGCGATCGGCACCAGCCCGTCGTCGCTGGCATGCGCCAGGAAGATCGGCGGTGTGGTGGCGGTGACCCGCGTCTCGACCGAGGCGGTCCGCCGCAGCGCCTCGTCCGCGTTCTCCCCGAGCAGCGCGTCGCGCGACCCGCCGTGGGTGAAGGGCGCCGCAAGGCTGACCACCGGATAGATCAGCCCGGCAAGGTCGGGCCGGGCGGACTGCTGGTCGGCAGCGTCAACGGGCGCATAGGTCCGCTCGTCGTGCCGCGTCGCGAGGCTGCCGGCGAGATGCCCGCCCGCCGAGAAGCCGAGCGCCGCCACGCGCTTGGGATCGACCCCATAGGTCGCCGCACGCGCCCGGATCACGCGCATCGCCCGCTGCGCATCCTGCAACGGCACCAGTGCACGATCGGCCCAGCCTTCGCCCGGCAGACGATAGCTCAGGATGAAGCAGGTGACGCCGCGTGCGTTGAGCCAGCGCGCCTGTTCCTCACCCTCGTTGTCGATCGCGAGAAAGCCGTAGCCTCCGCCCGGCACCAGCAGCACCGCCGTGCCGTTGGGCGAGGGCGCACGCCGCACCATCAGCGTCGCCCGGTCGATGCCGGTCAGCCAGCGATCGTTGAAGCCGGGGTCCTTGGACTGTTGCGCGACCTTGCCCACCGGCAGGCGGGCGGGGGTGCCCGGCGCCTTGCCGGGCCACAGCTGGATCGTCTCGCCCCAGGCGATCGGCGCGGCATGCGCTGTTGCGCCGACGAAGGGGAGGACGGCGGCCGCTGCGAGCACTTCGCGACGCGACGGCGTCATCACTTCGCCTCGCTGCCTGCGGGGCACACCGCGCCCGCAGGATCGGTCGCGAGCCGGATGTCCGAAATCGCGACCGAGAAGGGCGCGGAGGCGTCGAGCGCGAACGGGGTCGAAACCTTGTCCACCGTCGCGCCGGCAGCGCGGAAGCACTTCAGCGGTACGCGCAGCACATGCCAGCCGGCGCTCCTGTCGAGCGTCGAGGCAATGTCGACCCGGCCGCCGCCCAGCGTCAGCCCGACCGGGCCGGTCGGCGCCTTGTCGAGGCGATAGGTGACTTGCAGGTTCAGGTCGCCGTTGGTTTCACGCGTGAGGGCGAGCTCCGGACCGGAAATTCGCGCCGTCCCCTTGTTCTTCCAGGTCAGTTGCACCGCACCCTCCTGGGCGGTGGCGCTGTCCACCGCCGCTCGGCCGACCGAGGGATCGAGCGACAGCTGGAAGGGCGCCGGCACACGGCCGCGCGCAAAGAACAGGCTGGTGTTGGCGAGGCTGGCGTCGATGCCGGCGATCTCGCTCAGCGCGGGCACCGTGCCCCCCTTGGCGTAGCTCAGGCCATAGCCGAACGGGAACAGCGGGTCGTAGCCGGGCGCGCCGCGGTTCAGCACGAACTGCGCGGCCGTCTTGGGCCAGCTGAAGGCGAGTTTGCCGTTGAAGTCGCGCTTGCCGCCGACCAGCACGTCGGCGACGCCGGCCCCTTCCGATCCCGGGAACCAGGCGGCGACGAACGCATCCGACTGGTTGAGCTCCGGGTTCACCCACATCGGGCGGCCCGACAGGAACACCGACACGGTCGGTACGCCCGCGGCCTTCAGCTTCTTCAGCAGCGCCAGCGCCTGCTTGTCGCCCGCCTCGAACTCCAGCGAGCGAACGTCGCCGCGCATCTCGGCATAGGGCTGCTCACCGAACACCACGATCGCGACATCGGGCTTGGTGGTGAAGCTGCCGTCTGCCGAAAGCGTCGCGGTGCCGCCGCCGGCTTTGGCCGCGGCTGCGATCCCGGCGTAGATCGAGGTTGCGCCGGGGAAGTCGGCGTTGGTGTTACCGTCGCCCTGCCACGAGAGCGTCCAGCCGCCCGACTGGCGGCCGATGTCGTCCGCCGCTTCGCCGGCGACGAGGATGTTGGCGCCCGCCTTCACCGGCAGCACACCATTGTTCTTGAGCAGCACGAGGCTCTTCGCCACGGCTTCGCGCGCCACCGCGCGGTGCTCGGCCGATCCGATCACCTGCGGGCGGCTTTCATAGGGGCGCGGCGCGTCGAACAGGCCCAGCTTCATCTTCACGCGCAGGATGCGACGCACCGCATCGTCGATGCGCGCCATCGGGATGGTCCCCGCCTTCGCCGCGGCGAGGGTGGTGATGTAGAGGCCCTTCCAGCTGTCTGGCGCCATCGCCATGTCGAGGCCCGCGATGAAGGTCGCGGGGCAGTTCTCGTTGGTGCAGCCGGGGATCTGGCCGTGGCCGTTCCAGTCGCCGACGATGAACCCGTCGAACCCCATGCGCCCCTTCAGCACGTCCGTCAGCAGCGACTTGTTGCCGTGCATCTTGGCGCCGTTCCAGCTCGAGAAGCTGGCCATCACCGTCATGGTGCCGGCGTTCACCGCCGCTGGGTAGCCGGCGTTGTGGATTGCGATCAGGGTCGCCTCGTCGACCTGGGTGTCGCCCTGGTCGATGCCGTCCTTGGTGCCGCCGTCGCCCAGGAAGTGCTTCACGCTGGCGGAGACATGCCCTTTTTGGATGCCCCAGTTCGCGGGCTTGCCCTGCAGCCCCTCGACCATTGCGCCAGCATAGGAGGCGACGACTGCGGGATCCTCCGAATAGCCCTCATAGGCGCGGCCCCAGCGATCGTCCTGGGGCACTGCCAGCGTCGGGCCGAATGCCCAGTCGATGCCTGCCGCCGCCGTCTCGGCTGCGGTCGCTTCGCCGATGCGGCGGATCAGCGCAGGGTCCCGCATCGCGCCCAGCGCGCTGTTGTGCGGGAAGATCGTCGCGCCGACCACGTTGTTGTTGCCGTGTACCGCATCGATGCCGAACATCAGCGGGATGGGGACGTGGCCAGCCCGCTGCTCCAGCGCGACCGCATTGAACGCGCGCGACGTCGCGACCCAGGGGGCCGCGGGCGAGCGATCGGGAGCGCCGATCGGCGGCGAGCTGCCGCCCGCCAGGATCGAGCCGAGCGGATAGGTGCGCAGGTCCTCTGGCGTGATCGAGGCGGTGTCCGCCTGGATCATCTGGCCGATCTTCTCTTCAAGGGAGAGCTTGGCGAGCAGTGCCGTGATCTTCGCCTCGGTCTTGGCGTCCACCAGCGCAGCCGGGCTCTTCGCCTCGGGCCAGCGTGCCGGATCGGCGACCTGTGCTGCCGTTCCGCTTGCCACCATCCCCATCAGGGCGGCGACCGCCCAATAGCCCACGCGACGCATTCCATTCCTCTCCGGCTTTTGCCCGCTCTCAACAAGAGCACAGGTCTGATACCGCTATCTACACTCGCTGCTTTGCAGATGCATCAGATGCGCCCGCGCGTCTATGGCTGCCCGCTAAGATTGATCCTCGAAGCGAGCAGGGAAGCCTCACGAAATCTGACGTTCCTGAATGCAGCGCGCGCGGCACCAACACCGAAGAAGACCGGCGTGAGCGGTCCAAGTTTGGCTTCCGTCAGCCGTAATCACTTTAATCAGATCGCTCGCCGGTTGTGTTAGCGATATCCGCCATGCCATAGACAGCGGCAAGGGCAGCAAGCAGCCTAAGAACAACCAGGTGGGGAAGGCGGGGGATAATGGCGCGTATGCACTTGATGCAAACAGCCATGGTCGCGCTTGCCGTGTGCGCCGGTGTCCACGCCACCGCTCGACCCGCTGCTTCCCGGGCTTCTCCGTACGAGTGGCGCAACGTCACGGTCGGTGGCGGAGGCTTTGCGCCCGGGATCGTGTTCAGCACCGTCGAGCGCGGGCTCGCTTACCTGCGCACGGACATGGGCGGCGCCTATCGCTGGGATGCGGCCAAGGCGCGCTGGCTGCCGCTGCAGGACGACGAAAGCGAGCCCAGCTACATGGGCATCGAGAGCATCGCCCCCGATCCGGTGGATCCGGACGTCGTCTACATGGC
Source organism: Microbacterium terregens (assembly GCF_027922045.1). Next base: position 87,492 of record NZ_BSEX01000020.1, on the reverse strand, counting down.
GGCAGGGATGAGCGCCCGGATGCCGGCGGCGATCTTTCGCTCCGCCGATCGCGGCGCCAGCTGGCGCAAGACGGCGGTACCGTTCGCGATGGGCGGCAACGAGGACGGCCGCGGCATGGGCGAACGGCTCGCGATCGATCCGAACGCCCCCGCCACCCTGTTCTTCGGCTCGCGCCACGACGGCCTGTGGCGCAGCGACGATTCGGCAGCGACTTGGCAGAAGGTGGGGAGCTTCCCGCTCCCCGGCCTCGGCAAGCCCGCTCGCCCGCGCACGACCCACGGCGGCCTTTCCTTCGTGCTGTTCGATCGCGCCAGGCGCGGCCGCATCTATGTGGCGAGCGCAGACCCGGGCGCGCAGCACCTGTTCCGGTCGGACGACGGCGGCAACGACTGGCACGCTGTCGCGGGAGGGCCATCCCCCGATCTCCTGCCGGTCAAGGCGGCGGTTGGCCGCGATGGCGTCCTCACCATCACCTACTGTGACTATATCGGGCCCAATGGCATCAAGCGCGGCGAAGTCTGGCGGTACGATCCGGGCAAGGACGCGTGGCGCGACGTGACGCCGCTTAAAGGGGCGGCGGTCGTGCCCGGCGGCTACATGGGCGTGGCGGTCGCCGCGAGCGATCCGAACATCATCGCGGTTGCCACGGTGAACCGCTATCAGGGTGGCGATACGGTTTGGCGCTCGGCGGATTCCGGGCGGACGTGGCAGGAACTCTCGGGCACCAGCACGCGCGACGTGTCCGCCACGCCATTCCTCGACTTCGACAAGAAGGCCGACTTCGGTCACTGGATCGCCGGGCTCGCGATCGACCCGTTCGATGCGACCCACGCGGCGTATGTCACCGGCGCAACGATGTACGCCACCAACGGCTTCCACCAAACCGGCAGCATGCGCTGGGCGCCATGGACCAGGGGGATCGAGCAGACCGCGGTGATCACCCTCCTCAGCCCCACGGGCGGCGCGCACCTCGTCTCCGGGTTCGGCGATCTCGGCGGTTTCCGCCACGACGACCTCACCGTCTCGCCGCCGCGGGTCCACCTCAATCCGTTTCTCACCAACACCAACTCGCTCGATTACGCCGGCAAGGCGCCGGCGGTGCTGGTGCGCAGCGGCAACACGCACAAGCCGGTGGTGCCGGACACCTCGCTTGCCTGGTCCGGCGATGGCGGGACGAACTGGCAGCCGCTGCGCGTTCCGCCAAGCGAATCCACCGACGGCGCGCCCCCACCCGAACGCACCGGCAACGCCGCGATCACCGTCTCGGCTGACGGCGGCACCTTCGTGGTGGAGACTGCCCGACCCATCCTGACCCGCGACCGCGGCAAGACCTGGCTGGCGGTCCAGGGCCTGCCCTCGCGCGTCCGCGTGACCGCGGACAAGGCCGATCCCCGCCGTTACTATGCCCTCGATTTTGCCGCGAACCATCTGGTGCGCAGCGACGATGGCGGCGCCACCTTCAAGCCCGTCGCGAGCACCGGTCTTCCCGCCGATCTGTCCGGCGCCCGCGCGATTGGGCGTGAGGCGGCCAACCCGCTGGTCGCGACGCCAGGCCGGGCAGGGGCCTTGTGGCTGCTGGTTGGAAGCGACCTCTACCGCTCGACCGACTTCGGCGAGCGTTGGGAACGCGCCACCACCGGCATCGCCATTTCGCGCTACGGCCTCGGCAAGGGAGCGCCTGGCGCGAAATGGCCCGCGCTCTACGCCATCGGCCAGCTCGGGGCGACGAAGGGCGTGTTCCGCTCGCTCGATGGCGGGGCGGGGTGGCAACGTATCAACGACGATGCGCATCAATGGGGTCTGCGCCTGCGCATGGTGAGCGGCGACCCGCGGCAGTTCGGCCGGGTCTATGTGGCGACCGACGGACGCGGGATCCTGTACGGCGATCCGAAAGAGGGGGTGAAGTGAACGTTTTCAAACTAGGCACGGCGCTTATCGCGCTCGCGAGTGCCACCACCGTAGCCGCACAGGCCGGCCCGGCAACCGAGTTGCCGCGGCTGGAGACCCGCAACGGGCGCCACGCCTTTATCGTTGACGGCGCGCCCTATCTGATGCTCGCGGCGCAGGCCAACAACTCCAGCAACTACCCCGCCATGCTCGCCGAGGTGTGGCCGACGCTCGACCGGATCAACGCCAACACGCTCGAGATCCCGATCGCCTGGCAGCAGGTCGAACCGGTCGAGGGGCAGTTCGACCTCTCGTTCCTACAGGTGCTGCTCGACCAGGCACGCGCGCACGACAAGCGCATCGTCCTGCTCTGGTTTGGCACCTGGAAGAACACTAGCTACGCCTACACCCCCGACTGGGTGAAGCTGAACCCCGGCCGCTTTCCGCGCATGAAGACGCGCGACGGCAAGGATCATGGCGTGCTCAGCGCCCATGGCGAACAGACTTTGGCGGCGGACACGCGCGCCTTCGTCAAGGTCATGGAATATCTGCGGGATCACGACCAGCAAAACACCGTCATCCTGGTGCAGCCACAGAATGAGACGGGCAGCTACCGCAACCCGCGCGACTTTGGCGCCACCGGCAACCGCCTGTTCGCGCAGCAGATTCCTGCCGCACTCGCCCGCAAGACCGGGAAGTCCGGGACCTGGTCGCAGGCGTTCGGCGCCCAGGCGGATCGCGCCTTCAACACCTGGTATGTCGCTTCCTACGTCAATGCGATGGCGGCGGCGGGCAAGAAGGTGAAGCCGCTGCCGATGTACGTGAACGCATCGCTCGCCGGGCCATCGAACGTGCCCGACCCGGATGGCGTGGCGAGCGGCGGGCCGCAGCAGGACGTGCTCGACATCTGGAAGGCCGCCGCCCCGGCGATCGATTTCCAGGCGCCCGACATCTACGACCGCAAGAGCGAGAACATCGTCCAGTATCTCGACAAGTACGCGCGCCCCGACAATGCGCTGATGGTGCCGGAGATCGGCAACGGGAAGGAGTTCGCCCGTTTCTTCTACCCGACGATCGGCCGTGGCGGGATCGGCTTTGGGCCCTTCGGCATGGACGACACCGGTTACTTCAACTACCCGCTCGGCTCCGACCGGCTCGACAAGGACACGCTCGACGCCTTCGCCTTGCCGTACAAGGCGGTGGGTTCGATCATGCGCGACTGGGCCAGGATCGCCGCCACCCGCCCGACCTGGGGCGCGGCCAAGCCCGACGACGGCGCGGCCGTCTCCACCGTTCTGGGCGGCTGGAAGATCACCGGCAGCTGGGGCGAGTGGCAGTTCGGCACCAAGGAGTGGACCTGGTTGAAGTCCGAGCCGGCACCCTGGGCATCCCAGCCGATCGGCGGCCTTGCGGTGGCACAGATGTCCGACACCGAATTCCTGCTGGTGGGCGATCACGTCCGCGTTCGCTTCGAGCCGGAGACGCCTGGCGCCATGGTGCTGCGGATCGAGGAAGGCAGCTTCGCCGAGGGCAAGTGGGTGATGAAGCGGGTGTGGAACGGCGACCAGACCGATTATGGAATCAACCTGATCGACCGGCCGCAGGTATTGAAGATCACGACGGGCCGCGCGCGCTGAATGCGCGGCCAGAGGGGATGCAGATAGCTATGATTATGAACAAGGTTTTCGTCTCGGCGCTGTTGGTCGGAAGCGCGATCGCCTCGCCCGCGCTGGCGCAGAGCGGCGCGTTCCAGAAGATCGCCGGCGGCGTGGCGGTGACACCGGCGTCCGGCCCGTCCTCGCGCGTCGAGGTGACGGTGCATGGCGATGGCATCATCCACGTCGTCGCCACGCCGCGCGACATGGCGAGCGGTCCGCTGGTACCCAGCCTGATGGCGCCCAATCCGCCCGCCGCCGGCAAGTTCACGGTCCAGGAGCAGGGGGGCTACGTCACCCTCGCGGCCGCCAAGTCGACGGCGCAGATCGCGCTCGCGACCGGCGAGGTGCGCTTCCTCGATCCGGCCGGCAACGTGCTGCTGAACGAGGCCGGCGCCACCACCTTCGCCCGCACCACTGCCGACGGCAAGCCGTTCGTCACCGTGTCGCAGCAGTTCAACCGCGGCACCGACGAGGGTGTCTATGGCCTCGGCCAGCACCAGAACGCCTACATGGACAACCTGGGCGAGGACGTCGAACTCGCGCAGCACAACATGGACATCGGCGTGCCGTTCATGGTCTCCACAAAGGGCTACGGCCTGTTGTGGGACAACAATTCGATCACCCGCTTCGGCAACCCCAAGCCCTACCAGTTCGTGGGCGAGGGGATGAAGGTCTCGTCCGGCGGCAAGCCCGGCTGGAAGGCCGAGTATTTCCTGGACGGCAAGCCGGTGGTGACCCGCCAGGAAGCGACGATCAACTACCAGTACATCCGCGACCAGGCGAACTGGCCCGAGGCCGCCAAGGCAAAGACCGAGGCGGCGACCGGCGGGCAGAACACCGCGGGCAACGCGGTGCAGAAGCAGACGGTGATCTGGACCGGCGACGTGATGCCGACCAGCACCGGCACCCACCGCTTCCAGCTCTACGGATCGAGCTATTTCAAGGTCTTCGTCGACGGCAAGGAAGTGCTGAACCGCTGGCGGCAGAACTGGAACCCTTGGTACGCGAATTTCGACGTGCCGATGACCGCCGGCAAGGCCGCCAACGTCCGCATCGAATGGGAGCCCAACGCCGGCTACATGGCGCTGCTGCACAGCGACCCGCTGCCCGTGCAGGACCGCAACTCGATCTGGTTCACCAGCGAAGTGGGCCAGGCCAAGAATTACTGGTTCATCCCCGGCGGCAGCATCGACGGCGCGATCGCCGGCTATCGCCAGCTGACCGGCAAGTCCGAGATGATGCCCAAGTGGGCGTACGGCTTCTGGCAGTCGCGCCAGCGGTACGACACCCAGGACGAGGTGACCGGCGTCGTCGCCAAGTACCGCGAGCTCAAGATCCCGCTCGACAACATCGTGCTCGACTGGCGCTATTGGCGCGACGACGATTGGGGCAGCCACCGCTTCGATGCGACGCGCTTCGCCGATCCGAAGAAGATGATCGACACGGTGCACGCCGACCACGCGCGCTTCATGATCTCGGTCTGGCCGAAATTCTATCCGACCACCGACACCTACAAGGAGCTCGAGGCCGCCGGTGCGGTGTACAAGGGCAACCTGGAAATGGGGAACAAGGACTGGGTCGGCCCCGGCTATGCCAGCACCTTCTACGATCCCTATTCGCCCGAAGGTCGCCGCCTCTTCTGGAAGCAGATCGAGGAGCGGCTGGCAAAGCTCGGCACCGACGCCTGGTGGGCGGATGCCAGCGAGCCCGACATGCACTCGAACCTCTCGATCGAAGAGCGCATCAAGACGATGGGGCCGAACGCGATCGGACCGGCGACGCAGTATTTCAACAGCTTCCCGCTGATGAACGCAAAGGCGTTCTACGACGGCTGGACCTCGTTCAAGCCGGACGTGCGCCCGTTCCTGCTCACCCGCTCGGGCTTCGGCGGCTTGCAGCGCTACAGTTCGGCGATCTGGTCGGGCGATATCGCCAGCCGCTGGTACGACCTCAAGGCGCAGATCTCCGCTGGCGTGAATGCGTCCATGTCGGGCATCCCCAACTGGACTCACGACATCGGCGGCTTCGCGCTGGAGGATCGCTACGCCACCAAGACGCCCAAGCCGGCGGATCTCGACGAATGGCGTGAACTCAACCTGCGGTGGTTCCAGTTCGGCGCGTTCAGCCCGCTGTTCCGCAGCCATGGCGAGTTCCCGTATCGCGAGATTTACGAGATCAGCCCGGAAGGCTCGCCGATGCGGCAGTCGATGGTCTGGTACGACCGGCTTCGCTACCGCCTGATGCCGTATATCTACACGGTGGGCGCCGACACCTACATGAAGGACGGCAGCATCATGCGTGCGCTCGCAGCCGACTTCCCGCAGGACAAGGTCGCGCGGGATCTCGCCGACGAGTATCTCTTCGGCGACGCGTTCCTTGTCGCGCCCGTGGTCGAATACAAGGCGCGCAGCCGGCAGGTGTATTTCCCCGGCACGGGCATCTGGTACGATTTCTCTTCGGGCCAGACCTATCGGGGCGGGCAGACGGCGACCGTTGCGGCGCCGGCGGAGCGCATGCCGCTGTTCGTCCGTGCCGGTGCGATCGTGCCGATGGGGCCGGTGATGCAATATACCGATCAGGATCGTAGCGCCCCGCTGACGATCACGGTGTACACGGGCGCCAACGGCAGCTTCTCGCTCTACGAGGACGACGGCACCAGCACCGCCTACAAGCAAGGCGCGTTCAGCCGCATCCCGATCCGCTACGACGAGCGCACCGGCGCGGTGACGCTCGGCGCACGCGAGGGGAAGGGCTGGACCGGTATGCCCGCCAGCCGCACGATCCGCGTTCGCTGGGTGAGCGAAGGCAAGCCGGTGACAGACGCCGACGCGTTTGACGCGCAGGTGACGTACAACGGCCGCGCCCTCACGATCCCGCGGAAGTAAGCCGGCAACCCAATCCTCCCCATCTTTGATGGGGAGGGGGACCGCCACCATAGGCGGTGGTGGAGGGGCAGAGCCACGAGCGCCACGCCGCGGCCTCCCCTCCACCATGCTACGCTAGGTTCCCCTCCTCAGCAGAACTGGGGAGGAGGGGAATGTCCACAAGTGGGTGGTTTGCCGTCCGTCCGCTCACGGACGAGAATAAGCAGAACGCGGACGCGCTCAGTTGCAGCGCACGCCGTCGCCGGGAAGCTGAGCGCAGACGACATAAGTGCCATCCTCGGTCGGACGCAAATGGAAGCGGAATTCCCGATCCTCGCGCATGTAGGTGTGAGCGAAATACTTGACCGTCAGCACAGTACGTGAATGCAATAGTCGGCCTTTTAGGACACGCCTCACGTGAAGGCGTGCGGTGATCCAGCCGTGACCGAGGATATCGTCAGGAACATCGACGTGCTCGTAAGACTGATTGTTCAATCGCCCTCTTACCACTAAATCGTTTTGAGCTGAGTTTGCCGCCTCGCCGATCTGCGAGATTGCCACGAGCAGACACGCTGCCGTGAGGCGCATCATCAGTCCGACCGAGGATGAGCGTGTTGCCATCTACGATAAGCTGAACGAACAGCGGCTATCGGACAAGGCATCGCAAGTAGCGAGCGGCCGCAAGTGGACGGAAGCCGCCACGTCGTTATCACCCGCAGGCGGAGAGCTATAAGCTCCCGACGTCGTGGTGGAAGCGAACGTTGCACATATGGATTTCGGCCTCCGCGGAAGGCCGGATGGGGGTTACCGCTGCGCTCATTCCGCCCTTTGTGGAAGGACTGCCGCCACCTCAAACCAATCCCACACCCTCCAGCTTCACCACCGGGACGAACCCGTCGCCCCGCGGTACGGTCAGCGTCAACCCTTCCGCCCGCTGGGCCATCGCCACCGGCCCACCGCCCAGCAGCGTCGCCCGCGCAACCCGTCCGTTCCACCGCCCGCGCCCCAACGCCGCAATCGTCACCGGCCGCTTCGGTCGCTTCAGGAACAGCACGTACAGCGCACCCTTGTTCACCGTGAACCGCACGTCCCGCTCGTCGAAGCCCTTGAACGCGCCTTCGTTCTGCATGCCTGCGCTAAGCTGCGTCGGGCCTTCGCCATACACGCGCCACGGCCGCGAGCCGAAGATCGCCTCGCCGTTCACCGCCATCCAGCCGGCGAGATCGTCGAGGATCCGTTCCTCCTCCGCGTCGATGCTGCCGTCCCCGCGCTGCGGCACGGAAAGCAGCAGGTTGCCGTTCTTCGACACGACGTCGGCCAGCCGCTGCACCACGTCCTCGGCGCTCTTGTAGCTTTTGTCGGTGAAGCGGCTGCGGTTGTAGAACCAGTCGCCGATGCACGTGTCGGTCTGCCACGGCTCGTCCCACAGCCGGTCGGAAAAGCCGCGCTCGACATCCTGCACCACGCCGAACCGGGCATAGGGCTTCAACTGCTTGGCGGTCAGCACCACGTCGATGTTGCCGTGCCACTCGAGCGAGCGGTTGTAGTAGTGCGCCGCCGCCTCGAGCCCGGTCTGGCCGAACGGCAGCTCGTAGTTGTCGAAGTAGCAGAGATCCGGGCGGTACTTCTCGATCAGCTCCTGCTGGCGCAGCAGCCATTGCCGCACGAAGCGGCGGTCGTGCGGGGGTGCCGTCTCGATCCACTGGCCGTCGTGCTGGTCATGCCAGGCGTTCATTGCCGCGATGCTGTCGATCCCGTCGGGTGCCACCATATGGCGCCCGGTGTAGAGCTCCTGCGGGTCCAGCCCTTCCCACCATTGCCCGCGTCCGTCCGCCTTGGTCAGCCGGTACGCGTCGTAGCGCTCGCCCTTGCGCGGGCCGACCGGATCATAGCCATAGGCCGGCTGGTACCAATGCCATGCATGCGAGATGTGGTTCGACACGCCGAACCGCAGCCCGGCCCGCCGCGCCGCACGTTCCCAGATGCCGACCACGTCGCGCTTCGGCCCGATCGCGGTTGCATTCCACGCGTGGTGGCTGCTGTCGAAACAGTCCAGGTTGTCGTGATGGCAGGCGAGCGACACGAAATACTTGGCCCCCGCCCGGACGAAGCGCTGCATCAGCGCCTCCGGCTCCCAAGCTGCGGCGGTCCAGCGCGGGAACAGGTCCTTCATCCCGAACTCGGCTGGATGGCCATAGGTCTTGCGGTGGAAGTCGGCCATCGGGTGGCCCTGCATGTACAGGAACCGGCCGTACCAATCGCCCTGCTCGGGCACCGCCTGCGGCCCCCAGTGCGACCAGATGCCGAACTTCGCGTCGCGGAACCAGTGGGGGTACCGGTAATGCTGCACCAGCGACGGCCAGTTCGGCTGCACCCGCTCGCCCCGCGCGGCGATCAGGGCAGGGGCCGCCAACGCGGCAGCGATCACGGTACGCCGCGATGGTCCTTCGGTCACTTCGTCCTCCCCCACCTCGAAAGCGCCGGCACGAACCGGGCGTTCCGAAAGATCGTTCATCGCGGCACGCTCGTCGCCTGAGTAATGCGCCGGGGCTGCTCCGCCGCTCCTGTTCCTGGCGTATGGACGCGCGACGGACAAGGCGATAGCGCTATCAAGCTGCTGCTGCACCAGGCGCGTGGTCCCAGCCGTTTTCCCGCGACGGCTTCTTGCCGGGTCGACCGCCGCGAGACAGCAACACGAAGGGGAGGCGCATGAGGATCATCGGAACGGCTATCGCAGCCGCAGCGACGCTTTCGACACCGGTCGCGGCGGCGCAGGAGACCGCGGTGCCGCGGATCGTCACGCGGGACGGCCGCCACGCGTTGATCGTCGACGGCGCACCCTTTCTGATCCTGGGGGCGCAGGTGAACAACTCCAGTGCGTGGCCTTCCGCGATGGCAAAGGTCTGGCCGACTATGGAGGCGCTGCACGTCAACACGGTAGAGGTGCCGATCGCCTGGGAGCAGGTCGAGGCCAAGGAGGGGGTGTTCGACTTCTCCTATCTCGATCTGTTGCTGGCACAGGCACGCGAGCGGAACCTGCGCCTCGTCCTGCTGTGGTTCGGTACGTGGAAGAACACCAACCCGCAGTATACACCGGCCTGGGTGAAGCTGGACAACAAGCGCTTCCCCCGGATGCGCGCGCCGGATGGCACGAACCATTATGCCCTGTCGCCGTTCGGGCGCGAGACGCTCGCCGCCGATCGCCGTGCCTTCGCGGCCTTCATCCGCCACCTGAAAGAAGCCGATCCGCAGAATACGGTGGTGATGGTGCAGGTGCAGAACGAGCCCGGCTCCTATGGCCTGCCGCGCGATCACTCGCCCGAAGCCAACGCGGCCTTCGCCGGCCCCGTGCCCGCCGCATTGCTACGCCAGATGAAGAAGCGGCCGGGGGACTGGGCCACGGTGTTCGGCCGCGATGCCGAGCTGTATTTCCACGCCTGGCACGTCGCGCGCTACATCGACCAGGTCGCGGCGGCAGGGAAGGCGGTCAAGCCGATCCCCATGTATGTCAACGCGGCGCTTCCCGGCGATCCGTTCACCTATCAGGAGCCGAAAAGCTACGCGAGCGGCGGACCGGCCAACACGGTGATCGACGTGTACAAGGCCGCGGCCCCGCACCTCGATGCGCTGGCGCCCGACATCTACAACCCCGATCACAAAGCCTATCGGGGTTTCCTCGATGCGTATGACCGGCCGGACAATCCGCTTTTCGTGCCGGAAACCGGCCACGGCAAGGAGTATGCCCGTTACTTCTTCGAGGCGATCGGGCGGGGCGCGATCGGCTGGGCGCCGTTCGGCGTGGACGGCAACCGGTATCTTTCCACGCTGCCGCTGACGGCCAAGCTGAACGACGAGGCCATCGCGCCGTTCGCTGCGCATCTCGCCCTGTTCCGACCCATCGCGCGGCTGTGGGCAAGGCTCGCCTTGGATCGCAAGACCTGGGGCGCGGCCGAACCCAATGACCCGGCCGACGAGCACAAGCAGGTGATGCAGCTCGGGAAATATGTCGCCACCGCCACCTTCGGTCGCCCCGACTTCGGCATGGCGCCGCCCAAGGGCAATCCCGATCCTTCCGGCGGGGTCGCGATCGCCGAACTCGCGCCGAACGAGTATCTGGTTACGGGCTTTCGTGCGCGGGTCGACTTTGATCTGGCGGACAAGCGCGCCGCCAATCTGATCTACGATCGCATCGAGCAAGGCCATTATGACGAGCATGGCCGATGGGTATTCGAGCGCGTGTGGAACGGCGATCAGGCGGATTGGGGGCTGAACTTCACCGCCGCTCCGCAATTGCTGCGGGTGAAGCTTGCCAGCTATCCGAAGCGATAGTGCGGCAGGCAAAGAGGGGATGGAGACGCGTTCGTCCTTGACGGCGATCGCGACGGTCATGCCGTCCGCGTAGACCGAACGACGTTCAAGCTCCGCGGTCTGGCGGTGCCAGCGAACACCGCCCGGAGCACTTCCCGTTGCCCCCGGCGGGGCGCTTACTCGATGCTGCAGGCCGGATTAGCGACAGTGCTCGCCAGCGGTGAGACACGTCGAAGCTACATTAAAAGCAGCATCTAGGGATTTCATCCACGCGCGGCATCGCGGGTAAAACGTATACCATCCGTTTTGGTGCAGTCTCGTCGACGCTATTCCGATCGCAGAGCGGACGTTCCATTGTCCTAAACGGTTAACTTATTTCAGCTCGGTGTAGCTGAGAGTCCTAAGTCCCGTTCCCGCGCCTGACGCTTCGACCGATATTGACATATTCTTGCCGCCTGCGAGCATTGGTCGAAAACAGGGAGACGGATGATGATTCAGGGAGGCCCCACTGCAGCTCGGCAATAGCCTGATGGCGGCCCGCATCCGCGGAAAGGATTGGTCATCGACCGTTTTGGGGCCGCGGCCGCAGTGGCCACTGGAACTTACCACGACGCTGGGCCTGATCCTCGACTCTGCCTTTCCGCAAAGCCTCCTGTGGGGCGACGACTTCGTTACCTTCTTCAACGACGCCTACACGGTCATCTTGGGCAAGAAGCCCGATGCGCTAGGGCGCCCCTATCGAGAAATCTGGGCGGAGGCCTGGGACGAGGTCAGCGGGATCGTCAACGCAGCGATGCGCGGCGAGGCGAGCTTTCACGAGAACCTGCCGCTGGAGCTAGATCGGGGCAGCGGCCCACAAAAGGGCTGGTGGACCTTCTCCGTTTCGCCGGTGCGCTACGCCAACGATGAGGTGGGCGGCGTTCTCGTCACCGCGTGGGAGACGACCAAGCTGGTCCTGGCAGAGCGCGAAGCCGTGCGTCAGGCGAAGGAACTGGAGCGGTTCAGCGCCCTTGTGCCCGAGATGCTCTGGGTAACGCGGGTTCCGAACCACGTTGCCTGGGCGAACCAGCGGATGATCGACTTCCTCGGCGTCGATCCGACCACCATCGGAGACGATTGGCCATCCATCGTCCACCAGGACGACGTGCAGGCGATCCGCCTGCGCTTCGAGAAGGCGCTCTCCCGGCGCACGACCTTCGAAAGCCGTCACCGGCTGCGGCGGAACGACGGCCAGTTTCGCTGGGTGCTGGTGCGGTCCGAACCCGTGCTGGACGCAGACGGCGAGATCGAGGGCTGGTACAGTGCCGCGACCGATGTGCACGATTGGCATCTCGCCATGGAGTCGATCCACTCGAAGGAGGAGTTGTTCGAAACCTTCGCACATTCCAGCCACAATGTGCTCTGGATCGTCGATCTCGAAACCCAGCAGATCGAGTATCTGGCCGGCGACACCACGCATCTTTGGGGAGAACAGACGGCTTCCCAGCTCCGGAGCTGGAACGACTGGCTGGAGACGGTCCATCCCGACGACCGGGACCGCCAGATCGATTTCCTGCCGCGCCTGCAGGCAGGCGAACTGATCTGCGAGGAATATCGCGTGGTCGGCGGCGACGGGCAGATCCGCAAGATACGGGAAACGCTGTTCGCGGTACCCGATCGGGAAGGCAGCATCCGCAGCGTCGGCGGCATCGCCGAGCGTATCGATGCGCAGGACCATCAGCAGATCTACCTGGTCGGCCTGGAGCCGGGTGAGGAGGCGCGCCTGGCCGGCCGTTTCTGGCGGCGCGGCTACAAGCCCCGCACGTTCGAGACGATCGAGCAGTTCGTGAAGATCGCCACTGCTCTCCAGGCGGGCTGCATCCTGTTTAGCGTTCCCAGCGCTCCCAACAGCCTGGGGCGGATCCTGGGCGCTCTGGGGAACCGGCGCCGGTCGTTCCGAATCATCGCCCTCACGCCCGAGCACGGCAATGCTCAGGAGGTCCGCTCCCTGATGAAGATGGGCGCCTTCGATGTGCTGCCCGGAACCGGGGGCGGGGAGGAGCAGCTCCTGCGGGCGGTGCGGGAGGCGCTTCACGCCGTGACCGAGCGGGAGGAAGCCAGCGCTCCCGGTGCACAGTCCGCGCGCGAGCGGCTCGCTGCATTGTCACCACGCGAGCGAGAGGTGCTCAGCCGGCTTCTCACCGGGTTGAGCAGCAAGCTGATCGCCAAGGAACTCGGGCTCAGCCCCCGCACCATCGAGGTGCATCGGGCCAACATCAAGGACAAGCTGCAGGTCGGTACCATGTCCGAAGCGATGGCGCTGGCCGCCTCGGCCGGCCTGGCCTGAGCGGCCATGGCAGGTGAAACTGGTTTCCAGAAAGTAAATGCCGGCGTGCGGTTCTACGTAGTCACTTAGGGGCTTGGTCCAATAGGATCGGCCTTTTCCCTCAAATACATAGATGTCCGGAGACGCGACTTTCCCGAACGCAAGTCCGGGCAAGACAGGGCGTTGTCTCCGCAGGCGGCGTGAGCCGTCGAAGGACGTGACCGGAGATCGTCGGATGGCGAGACTTCCGGGACCAAGAGGGAGATGATGCGCCGTGAGCCCACAGACGAGTGACAATGTCGCTGCCGATGCCACCCCTGCTGGCACGACCAACTTCACTCCGGGAACGACGGACGTCGTAAAGCTCCCTTATACGCCCGCCGAGGTCGCGGGCTTCGCGCGCGAGGGCGATGCGCTGGTGGTTCGCCTGCAGGACGGCGGCGCCGCGCGGGTCGAGAATTTCTACACGCCGGGTGCGGATAGCGCGCCCAAGGACCTGCTGCTGCAGGGCAGCGACGGCCGCGTCTGGCTCGCGCGCGCGCCGGTAGGCAGCACCGAGTTCAGCTTCATCGAAGTCGCCGCAGGCGACCAGTTGGTCGGCGGCGCGGTAGGTGCTGGCGCGGCCAGCGGCCTGGGCGCCTTCGCCGGCCCCCTCGCGGGTATCGCTGCGGGTTTTGCAGGCGGCCTGGTCGGCGGGGCTATCACCGGCGATGAGTCCGAGGACTCCGACGCAGATGCGGATGCGGATGCCGACGCTGATGCGGATGCGGATGCGGACGCTGACGCGGACGCTGACGCGGACGCGGACGCTGACGCGGACGCTGACGCGGATGCGGATGCCGACGCCGATGCGGACGCCGACGCCGACGCTGATGCAGATGCTGATGCGGACGCGGACGCGGATGCGGATGCGGATGCGGACGCAGACGCTGACGCGGATGCTGACGCCGACGCGGATGCGGATGCGGATGCGGATGCGGATGCGGATGCGGATGCGGATGCGGACGCCGATGCCGATGCCGATGCCGATGCCGACGCGGATGCGGACGCGGACGCCGATGCTGATGCGGACGCCGATGCGGACGCCGACGCAGATGCGGACGCTGACGCTGACGCCGACGCTGATGCCGACGCTGATGCGGACGCCGACGCTGATGCCGATGCGGACGCTGATGCCGATGCCGACGCTGATGCTGACGCCGACGCGGATGCGGACGCCGACGCTGACGCCGACGCTGATTCTGACGCTGATGCTGACGCCGACGCGGATGCGGATGCGGATGCGGATGCGGATGCGGACGCTGACGCCGACGCCGACGCTGACGCCGATGCCGATGCGGACGCTGACGCTGATGCGGACGCCGATGCTGACGCCGACGCTGATGCTGACGCGGATGCGGATGCGGATGCGGATGCGGATGCTGACGCCGATGCCGATGCCGATGCCGATGCGGATGCTGACGCGGATGCGGACGCCGACGCCGACGCTGACGCCGACGCTGATTCTGACGCCGACGCTGATGCTGACGCCGACGCTGATGCTGACGCCGACGCTGATGCTGACGCGGATGCGGATGCGGATGCCGATGCGGACGCTGACGCCGACGCTGACGCCGATGCGGACGCTGACGCCGACGCTGATGCAGATGCCGACGCTGACGCCGATGCCGATGCGGACGCTGATGCCGATGCCGATGCTGACGCCGACGCTGATTCTGACGCCGACGCTGATGCTGACGCCGACGCCGACGCCGACGCTGACGCCGATGCCGATGCCGATGCCGATGCCGATGCCGATGCCGACGCTGATGCTGACGCCGACGCTGATGCTGACGCCGACGCGGATGCGGATGCGGATGCGGACGCTGACGCCGACGCTGACGCCGATGCCGATGCGGACGCTGACGCTGATGCGGACGCCGACGCTGATGCTGACGCCGACGCGGATGCGGATGCGGATGCGGACGCTGACGCCGACGCCGACGCTGACGCCGACGCGGACGCCGATGCTGACGCTGATGCTGACGCCGATGCGGATGCGGATGCGGATGCGGATGCGGATGCGGATGCGGATGCGGATGCGGATGCTGACGCCGATGCCGATGCCGATGCCGATGCCGACGCTGATGCTGACGCCGACGCTGATGCTGACGCCGACGCGGATGCGGATGCGGATGCGGATGCGGACGCTGACGCCGACGCCGACGCTGACGCCGATGCCGATGCGGACGCTGACGCTGATGCGGACGCCGATGCTGACGCCGATGCCGATGCGGACGCCGACGCTGATGCTGACGCCGACGCTGATGCTGACGCGGATGCGGATGCAGATGCGGACGCCGACGCCGACGCGGACGCCGACGCTGACGCCGATGCCGACGCCGATGCGGACGCTGACGCTGACGCTGATGCTGACGCCGATGCGGATGCGGATGCGGATGCGGATGCGGATGCGGATGCGGATGCTGACGCCGATGCCGATGCCGATGCCGATGCGGATGCTGACGCGGATGCGGACGCTGACGCTGATGCTGACGCCGATGCGGATGCGGATGCGGATGCGGATGCTGACGCCGATGCCGATGCCGATGCCGATGCGGATGCTGACGCGGATGCGGACGCCGACGCTGATGCCGATGCCGATGCGGATGCCGATGCAGACGCCGACGCTGACGCCGATGCCGATGCCGATGCGGACGCTGACGCTGATGCGGACGCGGATGCCGATGCTGACGCCGATGCCGATGCGGACGCCGACGCCGACGCCGACGCTGATGCTGACGCTGACGCTGACGCTGACGCTGACGCCGATGCAGATGCCGACGCTGATTCTGACGCCGACGCTGATGCTGACGCCGACGCCGATGCTGACGCCGATGCTGATGCGGACGCCGACGCTGATGCGGACGCCGACGCTGATGCCGATGCGGACGCCGACGCCGACGCTGATGCTGACGCTGACGCGGATGCCGACGCTGACGCGGATGCCGACGCCGACGCCGACGCCGACGCTGACGCTGACGCTGACGCAGATGCGGACGCCGACGCCGACGCTGATGCGGATGCGGATGCGGACGCTGACGCCGATGCCGATGCCGATGCCGATGCTGACGCCGATGCGGATGCTGACGCCGATGCCGATGCCGATGCCGATGCCGATGCCGATGCCGATGCCGATGCGGACGCGGATGCGGACGCCGATGCTGACGCCGATGCTGATGCGGACGCCGACGCAGATGCGGACGCTGACGCCGACGCTGACGCTGATGCGGATGCTGACGCTGACGCGGATGCCGACGCCGACGCCGACGCCGACGCCGACGCCGACGCAGACGTCGTCGCTTACGACGACATCGTCACGGCGCAGATCGACATCGCGGCGGCCGTTACGACGCGTACCGCTTCCGACAGCACATCCGTGCTGCTGAACGTGGGCACCTTCTCCGATACCTTCGTGTTCGAGGTGTCGTCAGGTGCGGTGACCGATGCGACCTTCGACATCACGGTCGGCGGCCTGGCTGGGGTGCTGCCCAACGCGACGGCGGTGCTGGAAGTGCAGACGGATGCCGGCTGGGTGCGGATCGGGGACGCCTCGCAAGGCGGGCTGCTTGATCTGCTTACCGTTGCAGGACGCGGCTTCACCGTCACTGCCGACGATCTGCAGGCCGGCAACTACCGCCTCACCTATGGGGGCGGCGGTACGCTGGGCGTGGGCACCACGATCAATCTCCAGGCGGGTCTGGAGGACACCAGTCTGACGAACTTCGAGGTCGTGTCCGCTCTGGCGATCACCGGCAACGTGTTCGACGCGTCGGAAGCCGGACCTGCGGACGAGCGCGGCCCGAACGACGGAGCAGTGCTGCAGGTGCTCGACGAGGGCGTCTATGTCTCCGTCACGGAACCCAGGGAGGTCACAGGTGAATTCGGGACGCTGCTGATCAATCCCAACGGTAGCTTCACCTACACGCCGAATGCGGACGTGGAGGCGAGTGCCATCGGCCAGGTCGACAGCTTCAGTTACCAGCTGCTCGGGCCGGACGGTCCGTCACAAGCGACGCTGAATGTCCGCCTCGACAGCCCGGACGCGGACATCATCTGGGACGCGACGGACTTCGAAGCGCCCGGCACGGCGGTGGTGGCGGTCGGTGACACGGCCGAGGCCGGCATCGTGCTGGGGCCGCGGGTCGATGATCCCCGAACGGTTTCCGACGCGATCGAAATCACCGGGCTCATCACGTTGGGGAGGGTATCCGACACGTACCGGTTCGACGTCGCACCCAACACGACCGAGGACTTCACCCTCGACGTGGTCTCGAATTCGGGTGCGAACTTGCTCGGCGAGACGACCTTCGTGCTTCAGCGCCTGGAGGGCACGCAGTGGGTGGACGTGCGGAGTGCGACCGGCGGTTCGCCGATCGAGTTGCTCGGCCTCACCGGCGGCGGCATCCGGGCGGAAGCCGAGGACCTCGGGCCCGGGAACTACCGGGTACGCGTGTCGGTCGATGGACTGGGCTTGGGGACGAACGTCACGGGCACTGCCACGCGCGTGACGACCTATCCGGGCGAGTTGGAGGCCACGGGCGTCGTGGCGACGAGCGGCAACGTGCTCACCGGCGACGAAGGCGCGGGCAGCGACGTGCTGGGGTCGCAGAACACCATCCTGCGGATCGAGCGGGCCGAGGGCGACTTCGTGGCACCGGGATACGGCGGCCAGCGTGTCGTCGGCGACCACGGCGTGCTGCTCATCGAGGCAGACGGGGATTTCACCTACACCCCGCTCGTGGATGATGCCGGCATCGACCAGACCGACCGGTTCACCTATCAGCTCGTGCACCCCAACGGCGAGACGATCACGGCCGAACTGGTGATCACGATCGGGGAGGCCACGGGCGGAGTACTGGTGGCGGACACTGTCCAGCCGGACGAAGTCGCGCTGCTGGACCTGGATGTCGAGGTGACGGCGCTGGATGGGCTGGCCGCGCTGTCCCTTTCCACCGATGGCGGGCACGAAGCCAGGCTACCGTCGGACCCGGCAGGAATGCCGCTTCCGGCGGAGGATCCGGCCATGCAGGATGCCACCCTGCCGGCGCTCGATGGGGACACCGTCGTCCTGGCCGGGTTGGACCACCTGCCTGGCTATGCTGAGGGCGCGGACGCGCAGCCGGTGCTCGTCGGCCCGGATGCGGACGGGATCACTCTGCCGGCGTTCGAGGACGTGCTGGAGGTCGAGCCTGTGGCGGATCAGGAGACCGACCCGTCGGTAACTCCGGACGCTGCGGACGGTCCTCATGTCGAGACGGAAGTGGCCGTCGAGATCGAACCCGTCATCCTGGTCGAGAGCCCCTTGCACGATCCGTGGGCGAATGCCGCGTCTCACGTCTGATCAAGGGGCATCGCAAGGAAGCAATCCCCACCGCCGACAGCCATCGCGCTGCCGGCGGTGGCTTGCCGCGGCAGTTGGCTTCGCGATGATCGGGGGCGGGACGTTCCCTTTGGCCTACGCGCAAGAGGGAGTGCCCGCGTCTGGTATCGGACCACCGGCACCCCCTGGGCTCGAGCCGCTCGGTGCGCTGTCGCTGGACGTGGCCGTTCGCCGGGCGGTCGAGTGGAACCCGTCGATCGAGGAGGCGGTGGCGAGGATCGGCGCGGACGAGGCCGAGGTTCGCGTCGCACGTGCGGGCTACTATCCGACGATCCGCGGCGGCGTCGGCACGCAGTACGACAACCGCTTGCGCAACACGGCCTGGTTGCCGCGCCCGCAGATTTCCGTCTCCCAGATGATCGTCGACTTCGGGAAGGTCTCCAGCGACGTGGCGGCGGCGCGTGCGGGCGTCGACATCAGCCGCGCTCAGATGTTGCTGGCAGTGGACAGCCTGGTTCGCGACACCGCCCAGGTGGTCGTCGAGATTCAGCGGCATGAGGCGCTGCTCGCGGTCGCGGACGCCCAGCTCGAAAGCGTGCTGGCGATCAACACGCTGGTACAGCACCGGACCCGCAACGGCGCCAGCACCCGGTCGGACGCGGTACAGGCGGAGGCACGGGTGGAGGCCGCCCGCGTCTCTGTGCTGGAGATCCGCGGCCAGCTGGAACGGTGGCGCGGCGTTCTCAGCTACCTGATCGGCAGCAAAGCACCGGTCACGGCCGTCCGGTCCGAGGCGCCCGCTTGGCTCGACCAGATGTGCGAGGGGCCCGACCCGAACTGGACCCAGGTGCCGACCATCCAGGAGGCGAGCGCACGTCGGGAGGAAGCGACCGCGCGCCTGCGCCGCAGTCGCGCCGACGCCCTGCCGACGCTGTCGCTGGACGCAGGCGCTGCCGCGGACCTGCGCGACCCGATCTCGTCCTCCAGCAACTATAATTTTGGGCTCTCGCTCTCCAGCAGCTTGTTCCAGGGCGGCGCTTCCAAGGCGCGACGGGCAGGCGCGGAGCAATCGCTGCGCGCGGCCAACGCCGCCGTGGAGGCCAGCAACCTGGCCGCCGAGCGTGCCCTGGCGGAGGCACGCCAGCAGATCCCTAGCCTTCGCCAGCGGCGAGCCTCGCTGGAGACCCGCGAAGCGATGATGCGCGAGACCGGCAAGCTCTACCGCCTGCAGTATCTGGAGATGGGGACACGCACGCTGATCGACCTGCTCAATGCCGAGCAGGAACTCCACCAGGTGCTGTTCGATGGCGTGAATGCGGAACATGACCTGCGGCGGCTCGGGCTCGACTGCATGTTCAACAAGGGCCAGTCGCGCGAGCGCTTCGCGCTGAACGGCATGCGGGTCCGCGGAGTGACCTTATGAAGTACGAGCCGATCCATGGCGTCGCGTCGGAGGACGTCGCAGAGGCCGCCGCCGCGCAGGAGATGACGGAGCGCTGGGTGGCTGCCCTGCGGCAGGTCGCGACGCAGTTCCGGCTTCCGCAGTCGATGCAGTCGGCGCGCCTTTTCTCCGCATGGGACGGGGCAACCGAGCCGCGCGACCGGATCGTGAACCTGGCCGCCCGCATGGGCCTGCGGGTGAAGTTCGAGGGCCCGCGGGTGCTGGAAGGGGAGCTGTCTCCCTGGCGCCTGCCGATGATCGTCCAGCTTCGGAACGGGCAAGTGGGCGTGTTGACCAGCGCGGGCGAGGGAGGCGAAGCGAGTGTCCTGCTGGATGGCCCGGGCGAACCTCCGGTCACAGTGCGGCTTGCCGAGCTCCGGGAGGCTGCGGAACTGGTGGTGCTGGCACGCCCGGCACGCGGCATGTCGGACGCCCGGATCGACGCCTATGTCGAACCGTTCGAACCCAGGTGGTTGTGGAAGTCGGCCTTCCAGGAGCGCCGCGCCTATGTGCCGGTGCTCGCGGCGTCGCTGCTGGTACATCTCCTGGGTCTGACCGGGGTCCTGTTCTCCATGCAGGTCTACGATCGCGTCGTGCCCGCGGAGTCGTTCCCCACGCTCTACGTTCTCTTCGCCGGGGTGCTCCTGGCGATCGGCTTCGATTTCGTGCTGCGGCAGCTGCGCACCGGCGTCATCGACCTGCTGGGGAAGCGGGCGGATCTGCGCATCTCCGATCGGGTATTCGGGCACGCCCTGCGGGTTCGCAACAGCGCGCGGCCGGTGTCGACCGGAAGCTTCACGGCTCAACTGCGCGACCTGGATCAGGTACGCGAGTTGATGACCTCCACGACGGTGGCGGCCATCGCGGACCTGCCGTTCTTCTTCCTGTTTCTGGTGATCTTCTGGTTCATCGGCGGCACGCTGGTGCTGGTGCCGCTCGTCGCGCTGGTGCTGCTGGTGGTTCCAGCCGTGCTCGCCCAGCCGAAGCTCCGCGCCTACGCGGTCGAGGCGGCCCGTGAAGCCTCGCTCCGGAGCGGCATGCTGGTGGAGGTGGTTCAGGGCCTGGAGGACATGAAGACCCTTCAGGCGGAGGAGCGCTTTCAACAGCACTGGAACCATCTCAACGCGGTCACGGGAGAGGCGCAGCTGCGGCTGCGGGGTCTGACCGCCCGCCTCGTATCCTGGACGCAAACCGTCCAGACGGGCGTCTATGCGGCAGTCATTTTCTTCGGCGCGCCACTGGTCATGGCGGGAGACCTTACGACGGGTGCGCTGGTGGGCGCCTCGATGCTCGGATCCCGGATGATGACGCCGCTTGCGCAGGTGACCCAGGTGCTCAGCCGCCTGCAGCAGGCGCGGACCAGCATCGCGGGCCTCAACCGGATCATGGCGCTGCCCGTCGATCACCCGGACCGTGAGTCCCGCGTGCACCTGCCCCATATCGCCGGCGATCTGACGGTGCGGGATGCAGTGTTCCGGTACGGCGACCCGCAGTCTCCGGCCGCCCTGACCGTCAGCCGGCTCCAGATCGCGGCTGGCGAGAAGATCGCGATCCTCGGGCGCAACGGCGCCGGTAAATCGACGCTCCTCCAGGCGCTGTCCGGCCTGCTGGAGCCCGTCTCGGGGGAAGTGCTCGTCGACGACGTGGCGCTGGGCCAGGTGGACCCGGCGGACGTGCGGCGCGACATCAGCCTGTTGTCGCAGCGCGCGCGGCTGTTCCACGGCACCATCCGCGACAACCTGCTGATGGGTGCGCCCCACGCCACCGACGAGGATATCCGCTCGGTGCTGGCGATCGTGGGGGCCGACGAGTTCGTCCGGCGCCTGCCGCGAGGGCTGGAGCATCTGATCTTCGAGGGCGGGTCCGGCCTCTCCGGCGGTCAGGTCCAGGCACTGCTGCTCGCGCGCCTGCTGATCCGCGACCCTCGGGTCATCCTGCTGGACGAACCCACGGCATCAATGGACGACGCCGCGGAGCGGAACTTCATCGCGCGTTTCCGGGAATGGAGTGCGATGCGAACGGTGGTGATCGCCACCCACCGCACCCGCGCGCTGGAACTGGTCGACCGGCTGATCGTGGTGGAAGGCGGCCGTATCGTCGCGGACGGTCCCCGTGACGAGGTGCTTGAACGGCTTCGTACCCCGCCTCCGCCGGCAAAGGTCGTGCCGGTGCGAAAGGATCGGATCTGATGGCGACGAGCGCCGACGTCCTGAATGGCGCCTGGGTGTTCGGCGATGCCGATGGTGCGCGGCTTGGCCGCGCGACGCGGCTGATCTGGGTGATCGTCGCGTGCATGGCCGCACTCTTCGCCTGGGCGTATTTCGCACGGCTGGACGAGGTGGCGACCGGGGCAGGGCGGGTGGTGCCCTCCACGCGCGAGCAGGTGATCCAGTCGCTGGAAGGCGGTATCCTCGCGAAGCTCGAGGTGAAGCAGGACGATATCGTTCAGCCTGGCCAGATCCTGGCGCAGCTCGACCCGACCCAGAGTGCCTCGACCTTCGAGGAAAGTGCTGCCAAGTACCGCGCTGCGCTTGCCAGCGTCGCACGGCTGGAAGCGGAGGTCGGACAGACTGCTCCCATATTCCCGGCGGAACTCGATCCCTATCCCGAACTCAAGGCCAAGGAGCTGCGCCTGTACCAGGCCCGCCGGAGCAGCCTGGACAAGTCGCTCGCCTGGCTGCGCCGCTCGATCGCGTTGCTGACGAACGAAGTGCAGATCGGCCAGCGGCTGATCGCGGTCGGCGCGGCCAGCAATGTCGAGGTGCTGCGGCTGCAGCGGCAGCTTGCCGACCTGGAATTGAAGCAGGCCGACCTCACCTCCGAGTATATCGTTCAGGCCCGCGAGGAGCTGGCCAAGGCGAACGCGGAAGTGGCGACGTTGTCGCCCGTGGTGAAGGGGCGGGCGGACACGCTTGCCCGCCTGACGTTGCGCTCCCCGGTGCGAGGGATCGTCAAGAACATCGAGGTGTCGACGATCGGCGGCGTCATCCCGCCCAACGGCCGTTTGATGGACATCGTGCCGCTGGACGACAAGCTCCTGGTGGAGGCGCGCATCTCGCCGCGCGACATCGCCTTCATCCACCCGAACCAGCCCGCCAGCGTCAAGATCACCGCCTATGATTACGCGATCTACGGCGGGTTGAAGGGGAAGGTTGCGACCATCTCGCCCGATACGATCAAGGACGAAGCAAAGCCCGACGTCGAATATTACCGCGTGCTGATCCGGACCGACAGTGACGCCCTGGTCAACAAGGCCGGTCGCCGTTTCCCGATCGTACCGGGTATGGTCGCGACCGCCGACATCCACACCGGCAGCAAGACGGTGTTCCAGTATCTCGTGAAGCCGTTCAACCGGGGGCGGGAGGCGTTGCGGGAGCGGTGAGCGTGCTCGGGCATTGGTTGGGGGCGGCAAGCCTGTTCCTGTCGCCGCAACTGGAGACCCCGATGCCGCCACGGCTGATGCCCAACGAAGCCCAGCGACCCGCATCCTTGCGCATCCCGCGCGGCCGCCAGACCTTCGACGCGCGCGAGGCGCTGAACGGGTCCACCAGCAGCCGGCGGCGCTGCACCGACGTGCCCGATGCCTATTGGGTTCCGGTCCGCGGCGGCGGTGCCTGCATCCGAACCTATCCGGCGGGCAACCCGCGCGCTGGCGGCACGATGCTGGTGTACCTGCCGGGTGACGTGCTGCTGCGCGGACGCGGCGGCGTCCGTCTGATCGCGGGGAGCTATGCGCGGCGCTCTCCGGCCGACATTCGGCAGGAAATGGCCGGCTGGGCTCGCGACGGCGGCACGCCCGCCATCTTCGTCGCTCGGCCTGGCCTCTACGGATCCTCGGGCAATCATGGCGCGAGGCGGCGGTTGGACGAGGTGCGGTTGGTCGACGGTGCGCTCGACCGGATCAAGGCGCGGTACCGGGTGTCGCGCTTCATCCTTGCGGGGCATTCCGGGGGCGGGCACCTGGTTGCGGCGCTCCTCGACCGGCGGCGCGACATCGCGGGCGCGTTCATCAGCTCGGGGCTGGTTTCGGCGGCAGAGGTGATGCGCGCCTACCAGAAACGGCGCGGACCCGACGGCGGTCCCGTCGAGGACCCGGCCGCGGTCTATGACCCGATCGCCCATGTCGGCGGGATCCCGAAGCCGGGACCTGACATCTTCGTCCTGTCGGACCCCGGCGACCGGGTCGTGCCCTTCCTCAGCCAACGCCACTATGTGGAGCGGCTGCGCAGCGCCGGGCTGCACCCCACCCACATCCTGCTGCGGGGCGAGGGACGTACCCGGCACCTGCTCGCCGAGCCGCTGAAGGCGGGTGCCGCACTCTATGCGCGGGGAGAGGACGCGGCCGCGATCAGCGCGGCGTTGCGCGCAATGGCGCCGCTGCCGCCCGTGCCGGAGGAAGTGCAGAACTGAGCAGCGCGCGCGCGGCTGCGTCGCGCGCGCCGCGGGTGGGGGCGCCCAGCACGGCTGCGATCCAGCGCCTGCCATCCCCGTCGATCACCGACAGCAACAGGTGATGGGCACGCCCGCCAACACTGCCCGTGCGCAGGCCGTCGACGCCCGCCACCGTGCCGATCAGCCGGTTGGTGTTGGGGTAGGTTGCCCTCTTCCACGCGAACCACGGCTTGGCCGAAAGCGCGTGGACGGCGGGCGCGTGGGTGAGCACATGGGCACCCAGCAGGATCGCATCGCCACCGGTGATCGCCTGGCCCAGGCCGAGGCCGCTGGGCGAGGCGAAGCGGCTCGCCGTCATTCCGATCGCCCGCGCTCGCGCGTTCATTTCGGCGGTAAACGCCTCAGCCGATCCGCTGTGCCACTCCGCCAGGGCGTGCGCCGCTTCGTTCGCGCCCACGATCGCGGTCGCGGCCATCAGCTCGCCGAGCGTCACGCGCTCCCCCGCCTCGAACCGCCACCGGCTGTCCACCGTCGCAGCTTTGGGTGAGACTAAGATCGGCGCGTCCTCCGCAAGCCCGAGTTCGCGGCGGCGTTCATCGACGAGGCAGAGAGTGAGCAGCTTCGCCAAGGCCGCGGGGTGGTGCACCGCATCGGCGTGTTCGGAGACGACCATGCGCTCCGCTTCCAGATCGTAGAGCAGCAGGCTCTGCGGCGGGGCCGTCTGCGGTGCGGGCGCTCGCAGCAGTGGGGCAGGGGGAGCGCTGCTCGCGGCCGCCTTGAGCCAGGCGACCAGCTCGTGGATGCGGCGGCTGTTCGATCCCTTGAACAGGACCACGTCGCCGTCGCGAAGCTCCGCACGGACCGCAGCGCGAAGTACCTCCAGGCTTTCCGCGTGCACGCCACGCTGCCCGCCCGGAAGCGCGTCCCAGAAGCCGTTCCACAAGGCGCCGACCGCATGCACGCGCGCGATCCGTGGGTCGACGGCGTCGGCGAGCTGGCGATGGAGCGGTTCCTCGGCCTCGCCGAGTTCGGCCATCTCTCCCAGCACCGCCATGCGCCGCATGCCCGGACGCTGGGCCAGATCGGCCAGCACGGCGGCCATGGAGGCGGGATTGGCGTTATACGCATCGTCGATCAGCGTCACCCGCTTGCCGTCGATCACCAGTGGCAGTGTCTCGCCGCGGCCGGGAAGCGATCGGAAGCTCGCGAGCGCTTCGATCGCCAATTCGATCGGCTGGCCGAGTGCCGCCACGGCGCCCAAGGCCGCCAGCGCGTTGAACGCCATGTGCTCGCCCGACGCGCCCAGCGTGAAGCGTACTCGGCGGCCGAATACCGCCGCTTCGACTTCCCGCGTCACCCCGTCATAGGAGAGCAGCCGCAGCTCGCATCCGTCCGACCGGCCATAGTGGATCACCCGCAGCCGTCGCGCTTGGGCGGCAGAGTGAACGATGTCCCACTGGTCCATGTCGCGGTTGAGGATGGCGGTCCCGCCGGGCGCCATGCCGAGGAAGATCGCGCTCTTGGTGCGGGCGATGTCCGCCACGCTGCTGCCATTGGTCAAATGCGCGGGCGCGATGTTGGTGAAGATCGCGACGTCCGGCCGCGCCAGCCGCGCGCTGTGCGCCATGCGCCCGACCGCAAGCTCCAGCACGACGTGCTTGGCGTCGGCCGGAATCGAGGCGAGGTTCCAGGCTACGCCATGCGGCAGATTGGCGTTGTGAGCGCTGCGCCCGACCGTACCGAACGGCTCCAGCGCATGGGCGAGCATCGCCACCGCCGTCGTCTTGCCCGCGCTTCCGGTGACGGCGAGCACGGGTACCGACAGTCGCTGGCGCGCCGCGCGCCCAAGCTCGAGGATGGCATTGCCCGTGTCGGCGACGCGCAGCACCGGCATGTGGGGCGGGAAGGCGCCGGGGTGGCCATCGGTGACGATTGCGGCCGGCGGCGGCGACAGGCTGGCAAGCGCGGCTGGGCGGATTCCGCGGCCGGTGTCCCTCGAGCGGACCACCGCCAGCTGGCCGGGGCGGTAGGTCGGCGGATGGATGCAGACGCCGCGTGCAGACCAGCCGGCGGGCGGCGGCACCTCCCAGCTGCCTCCGGTCGCCGCGACCAGGCGATCGGCGTCCCACAGGTCCGCTGGACCTGAGGGCGCTGCGAGCGGACGCAGCGGCTGACCCTCCGTACGATAGTGGTGATAGGCGACCAAGCTGGAGAGATAATGCTCGACGTCGTCGATCCGCACCCGGAAGCCCTGGTGGCGGATGAAGAAGCTCCCGACGATGCGGTCCGGTCGGGCGAAGTCCATCGCCAGCTCCGGCCAGAAATGCCCGTTCAGCAGCTGCCGCGCACGCGCCTCCAGCGCCTCGTTGAAGCGCGCAATGTCCACTCCGGCGAGCAGGTGGCGATGCTCCGGAAGCTCGGCGATGCGCGACAGCATCGCATGCGCGGCCATCATCAGTTCGAGCAGCGTGGGAAAGGTGGTGATCCGGTCCCGAACGAAGTCGAGGTAACCAGCGACGTTGCGGATGCCGAACTGGAAATAGCGCGCTTCCGGCCGCACCAGCGTCAGCTCGTTGGTGCAATAGCCGAGCCAGTGGTCGTGGTGCCGCCAATGCTCCGCCGCGATGAAGTGGTCGTAGGCGCGCTCCACCACCGCCAGCCAGCGCGGATCGCCGGTCAGCTGGTGAAGGCGCATCAGCGCAAATGCGGCCTCGCCCTCATAGTAGATCGTGCGGAACGGCTGGACGACCGTCAGGTCGGGATAGTGCAGCACATGCGCGAAGGCACCGGTTGCGGGGTCCTGCATCGAGCGGATGCCGAGCCCCAACTGCTCCATCAGCGCCAGATGGTCGCGGCAGCCGGTCGCCTGGGCATGACGGGCCAGCGCCAGGATCGCGACCGCGCTGCCGCCCAGCTTGATCTCCTCACCCACGTCCACCAGGAACGCCGCCTCGCTGCCGTCCGCGAGCGTGGCCGGGCGGATCAGTTCGCGCACCAGATAGCCGAGCGCGCGCTCGATCGCGGCGGCGAGTTGCGGATCGCGCAGCATCTCCCAGGCCTCGATCATCGAATAGGTGGAGCTGGCATGGCGCAGCGCGTTATAGGCGTCAATCTTTCGGTCGAAGCAGGGATGGTAGCCGTAGACGAAGCGGCCATCCTCCCCGACCTGTCGCGCAAGGTGGCCGGCGCCGCTGCGAACCAGTGCCGCCACGTCCTCCGGCGTCAGCGGGTCGAGCTGCCGCCGGCCGCGTTCGAGGCCGCTGTCGTGCAGGACGACGCAGGTGCCGTCCGCATCGGCGAATACCGACTTGGTCGTGAACACGAACAACGGTTGATCGTCCGCAAAGTCGATCTGGGTCGCAGGCCCGTATTTGCGGCGCGCGTAGATGGTGAAGTTGCCCTCGTTCACCACCGCGTGGGCGATGGCGTTGCCGCCATAGAGCATGGCGTTGGCGTTCAGTTCCTGCTCCAGGAAGGCACGCTTGAACTCCGCGTCGAGCGCGATGCCGTAACGGAAATAGTTGCGCTTGGTCTGGCGCAGGCTGGCCTTCAGCTTTGCCCAGCTGGTAGGTTCGACCTGGTCGACCCTCTCCACGCGCAGCCAGCGGGGAGGATCTCCCGCAGTGGCCGTCTCGATCTCTGCGGCCAGCCGCTTCCACGCCGCTTGCAGGCTCTCGCCGCGCGCGGTCAGGACCTGCGCTCTGCTGCTTCCCGAGCTGAAAGCGCCGAAGAGCGTAACCGTCGGGGGCGAACCCTGGGCCGCTGGCGTCCTCGTGCTCATGAGCCTGAAGAGGCTCGCCATCATTTCCGCGCTCGACATGCCAACATCCTGCAATCCAAACGGGAATTTGGCGAGCGCAGGTTTACGCAATGCTAAGACGGCGCCGTGCGCCACCGCGGCGAGTTGCATCACAGGCGCGGCGCCCTACGTTGATCCCAGAAGCTTCGCGGGCCTGCTCTCCGAAGATCCTGCACTCGGTAGGCACCAGCTCGGCGGCGCCGAACCGAGCCAATCAAAAACCCCCGGGGTAGTTGAGCGCGTCGGCGCCCGCGGGGAGGAAAAGGGAGAATGTCTATCGCGACGTCGAGCGTCACCTTGTGGTTCGTCCTGCTGCTGCCGTTCGTGGGCAGTCTCGCGGTTGCCGGGCTTCCGACGCGAAGCCGCGACGCTGCAGCGTTGATCGCGGGAGCCGTCGCGCTCGCGGGCACGGTGCTGATGGCGGTGCTCTATCCGCAGGTCGCGAATGGGACTGGCCTTCAGACCGGTGTTTCCTGGCTGCCCTCGCTGGGGCTCAACATCATCCTCCGCCTGGACGGCCTCACCTGGATTTTCGCGATGCTCGTCCTCGCGATCGGCTTGCTGGTGGTGGTCTATGCGCGCTACTACATGTCTCCGCGCGATCCGGTCCCGCGCTTCTTCTCGTTCCTGCTCGCCTTCATGGGCTCGATGCTCGCGCTAGTCCTTTCGGGGAACCTGGTGCAGCTGGCCTTCTTCTGGGAACTGACCAGCCTCACCTCGTTCCTCCTGATTGGCTATTGGCACCAGAACGAAAGCGCGCGCAGCGCGGCCCGCATGGCGCTGGTCGTCACGGCAGCGGGCGGGCTGTGCCTGCTCGTCGGGGTTCTCCTGATCGGAAAGATCGTCGGGAGCTATGATCTCGATACGGTGCTCGCCTCCGGGGACCGGATCCGCGCGAGCAGCCTCTACCTGCCGGCGCTGATCCTCATCCTGATCGGCGCGTTCACCAAGAGCGCGCAGTTCCCGTTCCACTTCTGGCTGCCCCACGCGATGGCGGCGCCCACGCCGGTTTCGGCCTACCTCCATTCGGCGACGATGGTGAAGGCAGGCGTGTTCCTGCTGATCCGGCTGTGGCCCGTGCTGGCGGGGAGCGAGGCCTGGTATCTGATCGTCACCAGCGTCGGGCTGATCACGCTGATCCTGGGTGCCTGGGCGGCGATCTTCCAGCAGGACCTGAAAGGACTGCTCGCCTATTCGACCATCAGCCACCTGGGCATCATTACCCTGCTGCTGGGGATCGGCAGCCCGCTTGCTGCCGTGGCTGCCATCTTCCACACGATCAACCACGCGACGTTCAAGGCGTCGCTGTTCATGGCGGCCGGCATCATCGATCACGAGGCCGGCACCCGCGACCTGCGCAAGCTGAGCGGGCTCTATCGGTTCATGCCGGTGACCGCGACGCTGGCGATGGTCGCCGCGGCGGCGATGGCGGGCGTACCGCTGCTGAACGGCTTTCTCTCCAAGGAGATGCTGCTCGCGGAGGCGCTGGAGGACACCAACGAGACGCTCCTCGACCAGGCGTTGCCGTACCTCGTCACCGTCGGCTTGATCTTCAGCGTGCTCTACTCGGTGCGCTTCATCCACCAGAGCTTCTTTGGTCCGCCGCCGACGAAACTGGAGCGGCGCCCGCATGAGGCACCGCACTGGATGCGCTTGCCGATCGAGGTCTTGGTGCTTGCCTGCGTCGTCATCGGGATCTTGCCCGCCGTCACCATCGGCCCATTCCTCGACGTCGCGGTTCGCGCGGCACTGGGGGGAGGGACGCCGGAATACAGCCTCGCGATCTGGCACGGGTTCAGCAAACCCCTGCTGCTGAGCGTCATCGCGCTTGTGCTCGGCACGGCGGCGTATCTGGTGTTCGCGCGGGCTTTGAACGCAGCCGATGCGGTTCCCCTGCTCGGACGGCTGAGGGGGCGGCGCATGTTCGACGCGGTCCTCTCCGTGCTCGTCTCCGGGGCGCGGTGGCTGGAGGATTGGCTGGGAACGCGCCGATTGCAGCCGCAGCTTCGCCTGATGGTGCTGGTCGCCTGTGCCGTGGCGCTGCTGCCCTTCCTACGGCACGGCTACGCGCCGGGAACGGCGCCGCGAACCCTGATCGATCCCGGCTTCGCCCTGATCTGGGTGATCGGCAGCGCCTGCGCCGTGGCCGGAGCTTGGCAGGCGAAATATCACCGGCTCGCCGCCGTGGTTCTGGTCTCCGGGACCGGGCTTGCCAGTTGCATCGGCTTCGTCTGGCTCTCGGCTCCCGACCTTGCGCTCACCCAGTTGCTCGTGGAGACGGTGACCACGGTGCTCCTCCTCCTGGGACTGCGCTGGCTTCCCAAGCGGCTGCCGGACAACTGGCCTGGCAAGCGCACGCCCGCGAGCGTCGTGCTGCGGCGGGGGAGCGACCTCCTGATCGCCGTTGCTGCAGGCGCGGGCGTCGCGGCCCTAGCCTATGCAATGATGACCCGTCCGCTTCCCGAAACCATCTCCCGCTTCTTCCTGGAGCGGTCCTATGCGGAGGGCGGTGGTCGCAACGTCGTCAACGTCATCCTGGTGGATTTCCGGGCATTCGACACGCTTGGTGAGATCACCGTGCTGGCGATCGTCGCGCTGACGGTGTTCTCGTTGCTGCGCCGCTTCCGGCCGGCCCGGGAGAGCGTCCGCGACCCCGAGCAGCAGCGCCTGCAGGACGCCTTCGACGAAGCGCATGCGGGGCGTGCGCCGGGGGACACGGTGTCGGATTACCTGGTCGTCCCTCGCATCATCCTGGAGTGGGCCTTCCCCTTCATCGTCGTGATGGCGCTTTACCTCTTCCTGCGCGGGCACGACCTTCCCGGCGGCGGGTTCGCGGCCGGCGTCGCCATGTCGATCGCGCTGATCCTCCAGTACATGGCGGCGGGAACGCGCAGTGTGGAGGCGCGCCTGCGCGTTCGCCCGACCGACTGGATCGCGGCCGGCCTGTTGATCGCAGCTGCTACCGGCGCTGCGGCACTGCTCTTCGACCATCCGTTCCTCACGTCCTGGTTCCACTATCTGGAGGTGCCCCTGATCGGGAAAATCCCCTTGGCCACCGCGCTTCTGTTCGACCTCGGCGTGTTCCTGCTCGTCGTGGGGGCGACGGCGCTGATCCTGATCGCCATCGCACACCAGTCGATCCGCAGGCCGGTGCGCCCGCTGCGGGGCCGCGAGGAGACGGGGGTGGAGAAGCGCTGATGGAACTGGTTCTTGCCCTCGGCATCGGCGTTCTCACCGCGTCCGGCGTATGGCTGATCCTGCGCCCCCGAACCTTCCAGGTGATCCTGGGCCTGTCGCTCATCTCCTGTGCGGTGAACATGTTCATCTATGCGATGGGGCGGCTCAAGGTGGATGCACCGCCGATCGTGGGGTCAGGTGCGGTGGAAGCGTCGCGATACGATGATCCGCTCCCTCAGGCGCTGGTCCTGACGGCGATCGTGATCTCCTTCGCGATGACCGCCTTGCTGCTGGTCGTGCTGCTGGCCTCGCGCGGCATCACCGGAACCGATCATGTCGACGGGGACGACGGCGAATGAGCGGCGGTTGGGCTGGGCACCTGATCATCGCTCCCATCCTGCTGCCGCTGGTCGCCGGCGCGGCCTTGCTGCTGCTGAAGGAGAAGCGACGCACGGCCAAGCGGGGCATCGCGCTCGGTACCACCGCGGCGCTCGTTCTCCTCTCCGTGCTGCTGCTCACGCGCGTGGCTCGGGCGGGGTTCGCCGGCGATCCCGCGACACTCGTCTATCGCATCGGCAACTGGCCGGCGCCCTTCGGCATCGTGCTGGTGCTGGACTGGCTGTCGGCGCTGATGCTGGTGCTCACAAGCGTGGTCGGTCTAGCTGCGTTGATCTATGCAGCGACCCGCTGGGACCAGGCCGGGCCTCGCTTCCACACCCTGTTCCTGTTCCAGCTGATGGGGCTCAACGGCGCCTTTTTGACAGGCGACCTGTTCAACCTGTTCGTCTTCTTCGAGGTGCTGTTGGCGGCGTCCTTCGGGCTGCTGCTGCACGGGTCGAGCAAGGCGCGCATCAAGGCAGCGCTCCATTATGTGGCGCTCAACGTCGCGACGTCGCTGCTTTTCCTTATCGGTGCCGCGCTCATCTATGGGGTGACCGGCACGCTCAACATGGCGCATCTGGTGTTGCAGGTGGCCGCTGTGAGCGATCAGGACCTGCCCATGCTGCAAGCCGGCATGGCGATCCTGAGCGTCGCGTTCCTGGTCAAGGCGGGGATGTGGCCGCTCGGCTTCTGGCTGCCGCGCACCTATGCCGCGGCGGCGCCTCCGGTCGCTGCGCTTTTCACCATCCTGAGCAAGGTCGGGGTCTATGCGGTGCTTCGGGTACCGTTGCTCCTTTTCGGCGCAGAGATCAGCCGGACCGCGGGCGCCGCCCAGCAATGGCTGTTCTTCGGCGGCGTGTGCACGATCGCGTTCGGCATCATCGGCGTTCTCGCCGCGCGCAGGCTTTCGCGCATCGCCGGCTATTCGCTCACCATCTCGGCCGGAACGCTGCTGGCCGCGGTAGGCGCGGGGGAGGGCTCGGTCCTTGCCGGCGCGCTCTTCTATCTCGTGAGTTCGACGCTTGGCGTCGCCGCCTTCTACCTGTTGATCGAGCTCGTCGAGCGCCGGGATGCCGCAACGGCCCTGGGCGGCGAGCCCGTCTTCGACGATGAATATGTCGGGCTGATGCCGATCGAGCAGGAGAGTGAGGTCGGCGTCGTCATTCCGGCATCGGTGGCGATCCTTGGCGGGGGCTTTGCCTTTTGCGTGCTGCTGATCGCGGGGCTGCCACCGCTCTCCGGCTTCCTCGCCAAGTTCGCGATGATCAACGGCCTGCTGGATCTGCGGGACACGGTCGGCGCACCCGTCTGGTGGCTCATCGGCCTGATCGTCGGTTCCGGCCTCGCGACGTTGATCGCGACGACCCGCGCCGGCATCGACCTCATCTGGGCCCCTTCCGAGCGTCCCCAGCCGGCCTTGCGCGTGACCGAACTGCTGCCGGTGGGGCTGCTGCTTGGCATCTGCCTCGCCCTCACGATCTTCGCCGGGCCTGCGATGCGGTACATGGAGCGGACCAGCCAGTCGCTGGGAGACCGCCACGGCTATGTCGAGGCGGTGCTCGGGCCGGAGGCGGCGGGCCGATGAGGCGGTGGCTACCCTATCCGGGCCTCGCCCTCGCGTTGCTGCTGGTGTGGCTGCTGCTGTCGCAGTCCCTATCGGTCGGCCAGTTGCTGCTCGGTTCCGGCGCCGCTCTGATCGGTAGCCAGGCCATGGCAGTGCTGCGTCCGCCCCGTAGGCGGCGTGTCCGCCTGGCGCCGCTAGCGAAGCTCGGTGCCCTGGTCGCCATCGATGTGGTGCGCTCGAACCTGGCAGTGGCGGCGATCATCCTGTTCCCGCGGAAGGGCCGCGCGTCCGGGTTCGTCCGCATCCCGCTGGAACTGACCGAACGCGGCGGGCTGGCGCTGCTCGCGCTGATCCTCACCGCCACGCCGGGCACCCTGTGGGTCGAATACGACCAGCGGAAGCGCATGCTGCTGCTCCACGTGCTGGACCTCATCGACGAAGAGGAGTGGGTGACCTTGATCAAGTCCCGCTACGAGGTTCTCCTGCTCCAGGCGTTCGAGCGATGACGACCCTGGCGCTCGCGCTCGCGATCACCGCCGCGCAGATCCTGCTCGGCCTGGCGGTGTTCTGCGCCTTCCTGCGCATGGCATGGGGACCGCGCGCGCAGGATCGCGTGCTCGGGCTCGATACCTTGTATACCAACGCCATGCTGCTGTTGCTGACCTTCGGCATCCAGACCGGGCGGACGCTCTATCTGGAGGCGGCGGTGATCATCGCGCTGCTCGGCTTCGTGGGAACCGTCGCCCTCGCCAAGTTCCTGATGCGCGGCGAGGTGATCGAATGATCCAGGCGCCCGATCTGCCCGGATGGGCGGCGCTCATCGTCGCGCTGCTGGTCCTCTCCGGCGCCGCGGTGACCCTCGTGGGCTCGCTCGGCCTGCTGCGGCTCAGGACCTTCTACGAGCGGGTCCATGCGCCGACGCTCGGCAGCACGCTGGGTATGGCGCTGATCGTAGCCGCCTCCATCGTCTGCTTCTCGGTCCTGCGCGGCCGGCTTTCGGTCCACGAGATCGTCATCGCGCTGTTCCTGACCTCCACGGCCCCGGTCGCGTTCATGCTGCTCGCCCGTTCGGCCTTGTACCGGGACCGGGCGGGGGGACGTTTGAGCCTCCCGTGGGATCAGGAGGACGAGGGCGGCGAGGTGCCGGGAAAGGACTAGCCTGCGGGCCGCTGGCGTCGGAAAACCGACGCCAGCCGCTGCCTCAACCCAGCAGTTGCGCGATCGCTCCTGCGGTCACGGGGTGATAGCCCGCGCGTGCCCGATCGAAGATCCGGCGTGCGACCGGCATGCCCCAGTCGCCCTGCGCCTTCAGCGCGCGATAGACCGGCGTGATCAGCAGGTTGCGGCCGACACTTGGCAGGAACTGTTCGGCCGAGGCGATTGCCGGCTGGTAGCGGTTGCCGATCGCGAGCACGAGCCAGGCAGAGCGGATATAGGCGTTGGTGGATGTGGAAAGCCGGAACGCCTGATCGAGCTCGGCCAGGCGTGCGGCGCTCTGCTGGCGGGGCAGGCCGTTCAGGAACCGGAGCCACTCCTGCGTCGACCAGCGGCTCGCATCAATCGAAGCGAATGGCGCGCCGCCATTCACGCGCTCCAGCATCTGGTCGATCTTTGCGAGCGTCGCCGACTTCACATGCACCGCATTGGCCGGAAGGCCGGGCTGGTACACCCATGCGTCGAGCTGCAGCTTCTCCTCCAGGGCGCGATCGCCCCGGATGAGGTTGGCGCGCAGGTCCTTCAGGAAGTTGGCGCTGGTCTGCGGCTGGAAAGCGTGCCGGTCGAAGTAGGAGCGCAGATAGGCGTCCCAGCGCGCACGCCCGACCGTGTATTCGATCGTCCGCAGGAAGGTCGACCCCTTGGTATAGTCGAGCTGCCCGAAGGTCCCCTCCGGATCGCCGTGAAGGCGGGCCTGTTCGGGCTTCGCCTCCTTCAGGTCGCGCTGGAGGTCGTCCCACGACAGGTCGGCGAGCGTTGCTGCCCGCTCCTGGCCATACAGCGCCTCGTCGATGCGGTTCTCGAAGTAGGTGGTGAACCCTTCGTTGAGCCAGCTGTCGGACCAGGTCGCGTTGGTGACGAGATTGCCCGACCAGCTGTGCGCCAGCTCATGCGCGATCACGTCGACGTTGGACTTGTCGCCAGTGATGATCGTCGGGGTGGCGAAGGTGAGGGTGGGGTTCTCCATGCCGCCGAACGGGAAGGAGGGCGGGAGGACGAGGACGTCGAAGCGGCCCCAGCGGTAGCCGCCGTAGAGTGCCTCCGCAGTGGTCACCATCTTGCCCGTGTCGGACAGTTCGGACGCCGTCCGGTCGAGATCGGTAGGCTCGGTGAAGACGCCGGTACGGCCGTCCACCGCGCGGAAGCCGATGTCGCCGACCGCAAGCGCGATCAGGTACGGCGGGACGTTGCGGTCCATGCGGAAGCGATAGCGGCGCTGGCCCTCGCCGGCAGCCTCGCCCTCGGGCGTCAGCCGTTCGCCGCTCATCACCGCCACCAGATCGGCCGGCACGGTGATCGACGCACTCCAGCTCTGGCGAATGCCGGGGCTGTCCTGGGTCGGGATCCAGCTGCGGTTGTTGATCGCCTGGCCCTGGCTGAACAGGTAGGGCTTGCGCTTGCCGGCGGTGAGCTCGGGCGGCAGCCAGCCGAGCGCCCGCGCGTCGGGGCGCGAGCTATAGGTGATGACGATCCGGCGGGCCCTTCCGATCGCGACGGTCAGCGGGGCGCCCTTGTACGGGTCCTCCGCGCCGACCGTCCATTTGAGGGGCTTGCCCGCGCCATCGGTGATGCGGCTGATGACAAGCCCCTTGTCGTCCAGCACGATCTCGCGTGCGTCCGGGCGCGCCAGAATGTCGAGGGTCGCGGTGCCCCGCATCGTGCGGCTCGCAAAGTCGGCGACGAGGTCGAGGTCGACATGCGCCACCCGCGCGATCTCCGGACGCGCATAGGTGAGCACGTCGCGCGCATCCGGTGTCATCAGGATCGGCGACGGCGCGTCGGGCGCCGCCATGGCGGGCGTGGCGAGCAGGGCGGAAGCAAGGAGGAAGCGGCGCATGGGGATCCACTGTTCTGGTGAAGCCGCACGTGTCGCTGCTGACCGCCCCGCGCGCAAGGGCCGGCGCGACTTTGCGCTCCGCCCGCTCGCGCGTGCGCCTATGAGAACAGGCCCAGCGGCACCGCTTCGCCCATCTTCCGATAGCCCGCTTCGGACGGGTGGAGGTGATCGCCGGAGTCGAGCGCCGGGGCGAGCCGATCCGGTTGTGCCGGGTCGCGCGTCACCTTGTCGAAGTCGATGACCGCGTTGAACGTGCCGGAGGTGCGGATGAAGCGGTTGATCTCCTGTCGCGCCGCTTCGAGTTCGGGCGCGGGGTGATAATAGCTGTTGCCCCCGAACGGCATGACCGTTCCGCCGATCAGCTTGATGCCATGGGCGTGCGCACGCTCGGCAAGCTGGCGGTAGGCGGCGGTGATCTGCCGCACCAGCGCGCGATGCTGCTCCGGGGTCGCCGGCGCGTCGCGGGTGAGGGTGCCGAGATCGTTGATCCCCTCCAGGACGATCGCCCAGCGGACGCCGCTGCGGGCGATCACGTCCCGGTCGAAACGGGCGATCAGATTGGGGCCGAGCCCATCGAGAAGGATGCGGTTGCCGCCGATCCCCGCGTTGACCACGCCGATGCCCCGTGTCCGCGCTTCGCTCCGCAGCCGTTGCGCGAAGACGTCGGTCCAGCGGGTGTTCCGTTCCGGCTCGACACCATAGCCGTCCGTGATGGAATCGCCGATCGCCACCACCGTGCCGACGTTCGTTGCGGCCGCCACCTCCACGTCGGCGATCAGGTACCAGCGGGTGGTGGGCCGCGCGCCGGGCAGGTCCGTGTCCGCGACATGCTGGCCGGTCAGGAGGAAGCTGGTGGACCGCGCCCCCGGATGGCCGGTCTGCGGTTCCGGTGCCTCGGGCAGGTAGAGGCTGATGGCGAGATCCGCGCCGGGGGCGAGGTTCAGCGAGACCGGATCCGAATAGATTTCCGCCCCGGCCGGGATCACCGCATCGGCGTGACCCGAGAAGGTGAGCGCCACGCCGCCTTCAATTCGGGGCGTCCCCGGCCTTGCCGCGCGGGCGACATGGGCCGCGCCGATGGGCAGCGGACGTGTGCCGAAGCGGTTGGAGAACCGCACGCGGATTTCGCCTCCGCCTGCCGAGAGGCGGACCACCTGCCGCAGGGTGACGGCATGTGTCGCATCCGCCGGCAGCGCATTCTCGCCCTCCGGGATCATCTGTGCCGAGCCCCAGGTCGCGACCCAGCGGGTGGCGCTGGTGCGCGCGTCGGCGCCGCCGCCCGCCAGAAGAAGGGCGGCGGCCGCAATCGTCGTCTTCCAAGGTGCTGCCATGGGGTGGTTCCTCAATGCCGGGGTCGGTGGCGGATCAATGGGGATTGCCGGGCGCATGGGGGAAGCTCTGCGCCTTGTACCAGGCGAGGTCGTGCTCGGGCGCCGCTGCGCCGGCCGGGAGGGGCAGCCCGTTCACCGACTGCCAATAGGCGAGGCTCGCGTCCCGCCACCACCGCGCCTCGCGCTCCTGGATGGCAAGGAAAGCGGCCGCTTTCTCCCAGCGTTCGGCATCCACGAGCGTGCGCAGTCCGTCCCATTCACGCCGCATCGCTGCCACGGTGGCCACGCCCCGGTCGTACCGCCGCACCAGGCCCTCCCACAGCGTCTCGCTGCTTTTCAGGCGATAGTCCCAGGGAAGGTGGTGGAACCACAGCAACTCGCTTTCGGGCGTGGTGCGCGGGTTCGCATAGAGCTTCGCCACCGCCGGCGCGTATTGCCCGACGGCGTTGCTGCCCGTCCGAGTCCGGTCGAACCCGATCCCCTGGCGGTCGGCGCGGTGATAGTAGACGGGGTTCCACTCGGGCCGCTGCAGCTCGCTCACCCACGGCCCCGGCCCATAATGATGTCCCGTCGCCATGACATGGGCGAGGCCAAGGGGCCCGGTGTAATCCACCACCGCTTCGCGCGAGCGCATCATCATGTCGACGATCGGCGCAACCACTCGCGGATCGGTGCCGAAGGTCTGCTGCGCCCATTCGCGCGCGATCGCTGCCGCATCGAGGGAAGGATCCCATGCCAGCCGTCCGAACGCGTACCAGTTTGCCTGGTTGAACGTGCCCCCGGTCCAGTCGCGATCGTCGCCGATGTTTGCTACGCCGGCCATGCCCGTCAGCTGGTGGCGCTCGCTCTCGCCGTCGACGACGCTTGCCACCGTCTCCTTGCCACGTCCGGTCTTCGCCTCCAGCACCTCGGTGAAGAGCGGCCCCAGATAGGCGAGGTGGGTCGCCTGCCCGAGGTACTCCTTGGTGATCTGGAACTCCATCATCAGCGGCGTCTTGGGCATCGCGCCGAACAGCGGATGGAAGGGCTCGCGCGGCTGGAAGTCGATGGCGCCGTTCTTCACCTGCACCATAACGTTGTCGGCGAACTTGCCGTCCAATGGCTTGAACTCGGTATAGGCCTGCTTGGCGCGATCCTCGGGATCGGTGTCCGCGTAGACAAAGGCGCGCCACATCACGATGCCGCCATGCGGCTTCACCGCCGCGGCGAGCATGTTGGCGCCGTCGGCATGGCTCGCGCCATAGTCGCGCGGACCCGGCTGCCCCTCACTGTTTGCCTTGACCAGGAAGCCGCCGAAGTCGGGAATGGCGCGGTAGATCTCGTCCGCCTTCGTCTTCCACCAGGCCGCAACGGCAGGGTCTCGTGGGTCCGCGGTCTTCAGGCCGCCGATCTCGATCGGTGCCGAGAACCGGGCGGAGAGATAGACGCGGATGCCCCAGGGGCGGAACACGTCGGCCAGCGCCGCTGCCTTGGCGATATACGGCGCGGTGAGGCTGTCGGCCTTGGCATTGACGTTGTTCAGCACCGTGCCGTTGATGCCGATGGAGGCATTGGCGCGGGCATAGTCGGTGTAGCGCGGATCGCGGTAGTCCGGCAGCTTCCACCAGTCCCACAGCGACTCGCCGGAATAGCCGCGCTCGACCGTGCCATCGAGATTGTCCCAATGGTTGAGGACGCGCAGCTTCACCTTGGGTGCCGAGCGAAGCGTCGCGTTCGCGACCTGTCCGCCGCTGGCGACATGGCGGATCAGGGCGAAGGCGCCATAGAGCACGCCTCGATCGGTGTTGCCCGTGACCAACAAGACCTGCCGTCCGCCCAAGGAGGCGGGGCGGACCAGATAGCCTTCATCTCCCAAGCTCGCGACGGGCAGCCGGAGCGCCGAAACCGAGGGGTTGCTCGCTGGCGCTACCACGACCGGCAGATTCGCAGCGGCGGGCAAATCACGACGAAGGTCGGCTTCGGCGAGCCGCAACGTGGGCGTGTCGCCAAGGCGGGATATCGCGGTCTTTCCTTCGGCCGGCGCCTCGGTGCGGAGCCAGAGCCGGTAACCGTCCTCCGCCGCAGCCGGTGCTGTCAGCAGGGCCGCCGTGACCGCGATGGCGCTGGCGCACACCAGCGTCCTCATTGCCTTCATTACTCTCTCCCGGTGCGCGGCGGTTGACAGCCCGCCGCGTCGCTGGCCATGGTAACGGTATCAGTTGAACAGGCAAGCCGCGCAAGACGGAGGCCGCAACGGGGAGCGGATCGTGACGCGCGCAGAATGGAAGATCGAGCCGAGCGACCGCCAGCCGTCCGCGCGCCGCGGGTCTACGATCCTCGATAGCCGCGCGGGCGAAGCGGTCGCCCGGCAGTATGGCTGCAATCAAGTCTCCTCTGGCGCGCGTCCGATCACGACACTGCGCAACTCGCAGTCCACACGCATTCCGGCTGCGGGATGGGACGCGCGAGGCAATCGCATCCGCCAATTGCACATTTTGACCCGCTCGAACGGCCGCGGCCTCCAGCCCGTCGTGCTCGAAATCGCCTGAGGAACCCGATGCCCAAGATCGTCAAAGCCCGCGTCATCGTCACCAGCCCCGGGCGCAACTTCGTCACCCTGAAGATCGAGTGCGACGACGGCACCACCGGCGTAGGCGACGCCACGCTCAACGGCCGGGAACTCGCGGTGGCCAGCTACCTCGCCGAGCATGTGGTGCCCTGCCTGATCGGGCGCGAGGCGCACCAGATCGAGGACATCTGGCAGTATCTCTACAAGGGTGCGTACTGGCGGCGCGGCCCCGTCACCATGACCGCGATCGCAGCCGTCGACATGGCGCTGTGGGACATCAAGGGCAAGATCGCGGGGCTTCCCGTCTACCAGTTGCTCGGCGGTGCCGCGCGAGAGGGGTGCATGGTCTATGCCCATGCCAACGGCACGACGATCGACGATACCATTGCCGCAGCCAGGGCGGCGATGGACGAGGGCTATCTGGCCGTGCGCCTGCAATGCGGCGTGCCGGGGCTGCCGTCCACCTACGGCGTCGCCAAGCACGGCGAGCGCTATGAGCCCGCCGACGCGGACCTGCCGAGCGAGAGCGTCTGGTCGACCTCAAAATATCTGCGCGTCGTCCCCGAGCTGTTCCGGGTCGCGCGAGAGGCACTCGGCTGGGACGTCCACCTGCTGCATGACATCCACCATCGCCTGACCCCGATCGAGGCGGGGCGGCTCGGCCGCGACCTGGAGCCCTATCGTCCCTTCTGGCTGGAGGATGCGACCCCGGCCGAGAACCAGGACGCCTTCCGCCTGATCCGCCAGCACACCACGGCGCCGCTTGCCGTCGGCGAGATCTTCAACTCGATCTGGGACTGCAAGACGCTGATCGAGAACCAGTGGATCGACTATATCCGGGCGACCGTGGTCCATGCCGGCGGCATCACCCACATGCGCCGGATCGCGGCGCTTGCCGACCTGTATCAGGTCCGCACCGGCAGTCATGGCGCAACCGACCTCAGCCCCATCTGCATGGCCGCGGCGCTGCATTTCGGCCTCTCGATCCCGAACTTCGGCATCCAGGAACACATGCCGCACACGGAGGAGACCGACCGCGTCTTCCCGCACGCCTATTCCTTCGCGAAC
The DNA here is from genome assembly GCF_027922045.1 of Microbacterium terregens. The sequence goes on along the minus strand of NZ_BSEX01000020.1, from coordinate 46,354 downwards.
GGGCTGATGCACCCGGGCGACAAGCCTGGCCTGGGCGTCGACATCGACGAGGAACTGGCCAGCACCCACGCGTACAAGCGCGCCTTCCTGCCGGTGAACCGGCTGGAGGACGGTACCTTGTGGAGCTGGTGAGGTGAGCGAGTTCACCCAAGCCGCCGCACAGGCGCCGGAAACCGCCGCGCATGCGGTGCGGCCGCCGCGCGGGCGCATCCGCTGGGTGATCTGCGGCCTCCTGTTTACCGCCGTGGTGCTCAGCTACATCGACCGGCTGGTGCTGGGCGTGCTGAAGCCGCAGTTGCAGGGCCTCTACGGCTGGACCAACTCCGGCTATGCCGACATCACCGGCTACTTTCAGGTCTTCTATGGCGTCGGCTTCCTGCTGTTCGGCTGGCTGATCGACCGGGTGGGACCGCGATGGGGCTATCTGCTGGCGATGGGCAGCTGGACGGTCGGCCACTTCGCGCAGACGCTGGTCACCTCCACCGCCGGCTTCGTCGTCGCCCGCATCCCGCTCGCGTTCGGGGAGGCGGGGACCTATCCCTCCGCGCTCGCCGCCGCCTCGCAATGGTTCCCCAAGAAGGAACGCGCGCTCGCGATCGGCATCTTCAACGCCGGCGCCAATGTCGGTGCTGTCGTGACACCGTTGCTGGTCGGCTTCATCGTCGCCGACCTGGTTCTCGACTGGCGTTGGGCGTTCATCGTCACCGGCCTCTTCAACATCGTCTGGCTCGTGGCCTGGTGGCGCCTCTATCATCCGCCGGGTCGCCATCCGCGCATCACGACCGAGGAGCGCGCCTGGATCGAGGCGGAGCCGGCGGACGACAGCGGTCGTGCCGGTTTCCTGTCCGTGCTGCGCCATAGGGAGGCCTGGGCCTACATGGCCGGCCGCTTCCTGATCGACCCGGTCTGGTGGACCTTCCTCTTCTGGCTGCCGGACTTCTTTCACACCCGCTACGGCTATGACCTCAAGAGTTTCGGCCCGCCGTTGGTGGCGATCTACATCCTGGCGGATCTGGGTGCGGTGGCCGGCGGCTGGTACTCGTCGCGCCAGCTGAAGCGGGGTGCCTCCGCGGGAAGCGCCCGCAAGCGCGCGATGTTGGTGTGTGCGCTGTTCGCGCTGCCGGTGATGTTTGCGGCACAGGCGAGCAGCATCTGGATCGCCGTGGCGCTGATCGGCCTCGCCTGCGCGGCGCACCAGGGTTTTTCGACCAACTTGTTTGCGCTGCCGGGGGACCAGTTCCCCCGCTACGCCCAGGGAACGTTGATCGGCCTGGGTGGCTTCGCGGGCGCGGTCGGCGGCTTCCTGGCGTCTAAGACGCTGGGCGCGCTGCTCGACAAGGTCGGCAGCTACGGCCCGTTCTTCGTCGCCTGCGGCGTCGCCTACCTGGTCGCGCTGCTGGTCTTCCACCTCCTCAACCCGCGCTACCGCGACGTGAAGATCGCGCAATGAGCCTTCTCCGCCGTCGCCGACCGAACAAGGGAACTGACGTGAAGCATATCGCTGCAAGACTGGGTGCAACGCTCCTCATCGCCACGCCTGTTCTGGCCGAGACGCCGCGCCTCGAGCGCAATGGCGAGGCGACCCAGCTTGTCGTCGACGGCAAGCCGATGCTCCTGATCGCCGGCGAGCTCAGCAATTCGGCAGCCTCCAGCGCGACCTATATGGCGCCGCACTGGGCCAAGCTGCGCGCGATGAACCTCAACACGGTGCTCGCGCCGGTCTCCTGGGAGTTGATCGAGCCGGTCGAGGGGCGGTTCGACTGGTCCAGCCTGGACTCCATGATCCGCGAGGCGCGCGCGAACGACCTGAAGCTCGTGCTGCTCTGGTTCGGCGCCTACAAGAATTCCATGTCCACCTATGTGCCCGGATGGGTGAAGCGCGATCAGGCGCGTTTCCCGCGGGCAGGGCTGCCCAACGGGCAGTCGGTGGAGATCCTGTCGACGTTTGGCGAGGAGATGATCCGCGCGGATGCGCGCGCCTATGCGGCGATGCTCGCGCACCTGAAGGCGGTCGACGGCGACCGGAACACCGTGGTGATGGTGCAGGTGGAGAACGAGATCGGCATGCTCCCGGTGGCGCGGGACTATTCCTCCGCCGCCAATGCAGCCTTCGCGCAGCCGGTGCCGGCGGAACTCACCACCTATCTCGCCCAGCACCGCGACACGCTGGTGCCGGAGATGAAGGCGATGTGGCTAGAGCGCGGTGCCCGCACCCAGGGCAGCTGGACGGAGCTGTTCGGCGACGGCGACGCCGCGGCGGAGGTATTCACCGCCTGGCACTATGCGCGCTTCGCCGATGCGCTCGCCCGCGCGGGCAAGGCGGCCTATGCGCTGCCGATGTACGTGAACGTCGCGCTCAATCGACCGGGACGCGCGCCCGGCCAATATCCGAGCGGCGGCCCGTTGCCGCACCTGATCGACGTGTGGAAGGCCGGGGCGCCCTCGATCGACCTGCTCGCGCCCGACATCTATTTCTCGAACTTCACCCAGATCGTCGATCGCTATCACCGGCCGGACAATCCGCTGTTCGTGCCGGAGGCGCACAACGCCGACAATCCGATCGTGCCGGCCAACGCCTTCTATGCCTTTGGCGAGCGGGACGCGATCGGCTTCGGGCCGTTCTCGATCGACTCCGTGGACGATGCGCCGGGCGAGCTCGGAGCAGCATATGGCGTGCTGCGACAGCTCCAGTCGTACATCCTGCAGGCGCAGGGCAGCGACCGGATCGCCGGCTTCAAGCCGCGGCAGCGTTATGACGATACGCTCGATTACGAGCCGCAGGCCCGGCGGATGGGCAACTACCGCTTCACCGTGGCCTTCGCGGACATCGAGCGGCCTGCCATGACCCCGGAGACCGCCGGCTACGGCGGCATGGTGATCCAGATCGGAGCGGACGAGTATCTGATCGCGGGGCAGGGGATCACGGTTAGGTTCGCCGGTGCGGGAGAGGGGCCATCGCTCGCCGGGATCGAACGCGCGGAAGAGGGCGTGTTCAACGCCGCTGGCCAGTGGGTGGCGGGACGCCTGCTGAACGGCGACCAGACGCACCAAGGGCGCCACATCCGGCTGCCGGCGGGGCAATGGGGGATCCAGAGAGTACGTTTGTACCGCTACCGGTGACGTACCTCGGCGGGTGGCCCAAGAGGTCGCCGTGTCTGCAAGGTGACACCGGGCTGCAATGCGAACATCGATAGCAACGTCGTGTAAAAAAACGTGCTTGCGCTGGGTAGCGCTACCAGTAAAGCATAGCACATCCAGAAACGAGGGCGGTCCACGCCCCGGCTTCACAGGGAGAGGAACCCATGCGGACTGTACCGATTCGCCGCGCGAGCGGCTTTGCCGCGCTTTTGCTTACCACCGTCGCCTGGCCTGCAATGGCCCAGACCCAGGGAGAGCCCACCGCCTCTTCCTCGAGCAGCGCGACTACGGAAGCAGGCGCCCCGACCCAGGACGGCGCCGGACAGACCCAGCCTACCGCCATCGACGACGCGGCGCAGGCACCGGCGGACCCTTCTGCCACCGGCAATGAAGACATCGTCGTCACCGGCTACCGCGCATCGCTGCAGAGCCAGACCAACGCCAAGCGCAACTCGATCGGCTTCACCGACACGATCTTCGCCGAGGATATCGGCAAGTTCCCGGACACCAACATCGCGGAGTCGGTGAACCGCATCCCGGGCGTGACCATCAGCCGTGAAGTGACGGGCGAAGGCGCGAACGTGGCGATCCGCGGCCTGGGCACCAACTTCACGCGCGTGCTGCTGAACGGTGCGCCGGTTGCCATCGCGTCCGTGCGGTTCGATGCGCAGAGCACGAACCGCGAGGTCGATCTCGACCTGATCCCGACCGAGCTGTTCACCCAGCTGACCGTCAGCAAGTCGCCCACTGCCAGCCAGATTGAGGGCGGTGCGGCCGGCACCGTGAACCTGCGCTCGGCTCGGCCCTTCGACAATCCCAAGCCCTATATCAGCTACGGCCTCCAGGGTTCGAAGGTGAGCTCGGCTGACAAGTGGGGCTATCGTGGGCACGTCCTGGCGAGCGCCACGTTCGGCGACTTTGGCATCCTGGTCGGCGGCGCGGCGGTCAAGAACCGCTTCCGGGTCGACGGCTTTGAGACGATCGGCTGGACCAACCCGAACCTGACCGCCGCGCAGAGCAGCAGCCCGACCCGCAACAACACCGGCGGCGGCAACTGGACCATCCCCGGCACCGTTCCGGTCAACGCCGGCAACGGCCTCACGCCAGGCACGGTGATCGACCAGGCGTTTCTCCTCGCCAACAATCCGGGCGCCACGATCGAGCAGCTCGACAACGGCCTGCTGCCGCGCCTGGGCCGCCCACGTACCGAGATCGGGGAACGCACCCGCTATAACGGCCTGGTATCCGTGGAATGGCGGCCGAGCGATGCGCTGCACTTCTATGTCGACGGCATGTACGCCAAGCGGGACACCGACTTCCAGCGTTCGGCAATGAATTGGGCGGTCCGCAATGGCGCCGCCATCCCGCTCAACACCACCTACGACAAGTCCGACTGTTCTGACGGCTGCACCGTCACCAGCGGTACTTACGCCAATTCGCAGTTCTTCCTCGAATTCCGCCCGTACAAGGACCGTCAGGATTACTGGGGTGTCAACCCGGGTATGGAGTTCGTCATCAACGACTTCATCAAGGGCGACCTGCAGGCGAACTATACGAAGAGCACCTTCCGTCGGGAAAGCCCGACCGTTCTCGTCATTACGCCACCCAACAGCGGCGTGACGGTGGACTACACCAACGACGGCGGCATCCCGGATATCTCGCCCAACATCGACCTGAATAATCCGGCCAGCTTTGGCTGGGCCGGTGGCGGCCGCCTGAACCTCAATGGCGAAGAGCGCGAGACCGAGACCAAGGGCGTCCGCGGCAGCCTGTTGTTCGGCGACGAGTCGCGGTTCAGCGTCCGTGTAGGCGCGGCCTATGACGACACCAGCCGGCGGATCACGCCGTTCGACAACACCAACCCGTGGCAGGCAGCGGTTTGCGGCAACAATCCCAATGTCGTCCTGCCCGGTCCGAACCGTCAGCCGGTCTGCGACGGCGCCAACCTGCCCGGTACGGCCACGCCCCCGGGATATCCGTCCTATCCGGCCTACGGGACCGGCTTCTCGACCGGACTGCCGCCGCTCAGCTATGGCGGGTCGCTGGTTCCGACCGCAGCGGTGCCGGGCTTCCTCATGCCCACCGGCGCCGGCTTCGTCACGGTCGACTGGAACAGGTTCAAGGATGCGACCAACTATGACGAGTTGCTTGCCGGGGCGACGGAGACCGGTGCCGGCAGCAGCGGCGCCAACGGCGGCCTGATCCGCGAAAAGGTGACCGGCACGTTCATCGAAATGAACGGCGTGTTCGATGTGCGCGATGGCGACACGCTGCGCCTGAACGGCGGCATCCGCTATGTTCGTACCGACCAGCGGGTCGGCGGCCGGACGACGATCCCGAACCCGCTGAACGTTCGGGGCGGCGTTACCTGCCCGGGCGAGAGCCCCACGTTCGTGCTCGACGGCTCCTGCTATCCGACGATCGTGAACTTCGCACGGACGCAGCGCCTTTATTCGAACTTCCTGCCCTCGGCGAGCCTCGCCTACAGCTTCGGCGACAAGGCGGTGGCGCGTGCCTCGATCTCCCGGACGATGACCCGTCCGGACCCCAACCAGCTGCTGCCGGGTGCATCGTTCGTCCAGCCGTCGGCGGACGTCGGCACGCTCGGGAACAACGCGCTCGACCCGTACATCTCGGACAACATCGACCTCGGCTTCGAATATTACACGGGTGGCGAAGGCGTGATCGCGTTTGCGGCATTCCGCAAGTCGATCACCGGCTTCACGATCAACGGCATCACCACTGCGCCGTTCTCGACGCTGGCCCCCTTCGGGATCACCTTCGCTTCGCTCACCGCGGCGCAGCAGCAGGCTCTGATCGATCGCGCCACCCCGGCAGGTATCCGGCCTGAGGACGTTCCGATCCAGCTTCAGCAGCAGGTGAACGCGGACGGGAAGCTCAAGGTCAACGGGCTCGAGTTCCAGGTCACCCAGCCGCTCGACTTCGCCACCCGCCTGATCGGCGTCGAAGGCTTCGGCGTGCAGGGCAACCTAACCCTGATCGATCAGCGCGGCGAGGGAACCGTTGCGCCGGTCGCACTGGGCGTCTCGCCGACCACCTACACGCTGACCGGCTACTACGAAGGCAACGGCCTGTCGGCACGCCTGACCTACACCTACAACGAAGGTTCGGTGAACTCGGGCTTGAACCAGAACGGTATCCCGGATGCCGCGATCATCGGCCGCAACTACGGTCAGCTCGATTTCTCGGGCAACATCGATCTCGGCAAGATCCTGGGCAACGATTATCTGCCGACCGTCGTGGTGAACGTGATCAACATCAACAAGGAAGCACAGAGCTCGTACTTCCAGTTCCCGAACGCGACGTTCAGCGAATATAATCCAGGCCGCACCGTCTTGGTCGGCGTGCGCGGACGCTTCTAAGCGCCGCCATCCGCACGAAGAACGCGCAACGCCGCCCCTCGGGGCGGCGTTGTCGTTTGTGGCGGGTCGGCCAGTCTGGCCGGCAGTGGGGGGCACTGGTGGAGCGGATCAACCCCGCCCAGCGCCCGTGGTTGCTCAGGTACGTCCGTCGAGCCGAATGGTCCGGCCCTCGCGCGCAGAGCGATAAATGGCCTCGACGATGCGCATGTCGCGCAGGCCTTCTTCGCCCGACACGATCGGCTCCTGACCGGTACGGACGCATTGGACGAGATGGTCGAGCTGGCCCGCGAACTGCGTCTTGCCGGGACCGGGCGGCGGCGTCACCTCGCGCTCGCGTCCATCCTTGCCCAACCACATGCGGTTGCCATCATAGCGGGTCGCCGGCTCCAGCTCGATGCGGCCCTTGTCGCCCATCAGCAGGATGTGGTTCTGGTAGGCGCTGTACATCGACTGGCAACTGGCGATCGCGCCGGAAGGAAATTCGAGCGTCCAGTCGATGATGTCCTCGACCTCGGTAAAGCGTGGGTCCTTGCGGTCGGTCGACTCCCGCGCGGTCACCGCCACGGGTTCCTCACCGGTCATGTAGCGTGCGGCCTGCAGGCTGTAGACGCCCATGTCCATCAGCGAGCCGCCGCCCGACATCGCCTTTTTCAGCCGCCATGCCGATGGATCGCCCTGCACGAAGCCGTGTTCGGACCGGACGTAGCGGATTTTTCCTGCCTCACCGGCGCGCGCCAGGCGCATGGCCTCCAGGTTGAACGGCTCGAAATGGGAGCGATAGCCGATCATCAGCTTGCGGTTCGCCGCCTTGCAGGCGGCGATCATCGCTTCGCATTCGGCGACGGAGACAGCCATCGGCTTCTCGCACATCACGTGCTTGCCCGCCTTGGCGGCGCGGATCGTGTATTCCGCGTGCAGGGAGTTGGGCAGGCAGACATAGACGATGTCCACGTCGGGATTGTCGCGGATCCTGTCGAAGTTCGCGTAGGAGTAGATGGAGCGGGGGGACAGGCCGTGTTCGGCTGCCACCTTCTTTGCTTTGGCGGGGTCGCCGCTGACGACCGCTGCCAGGCGGCTGTGCTCGCAATTTTTGAATTGCGGGATGATGACGTTCAGGCCGTAGTAGCCGAGCCCTACGATCGCATAGCCCAAGGGGCGGTTCGGGCGCTCGGCCGCGAAGGCGCGGGGACTGAGTGCGAGTGCGGCGGCCGATAGGATGAGATCACGTCGTGCAACTTCCATAGCAGGCTCCCTGGCGTTCGGGTCGATCGATCGGGAAGGCGCACGCACAAGCGCAAAGCTAGGCGACTATCGGATGTTGCGGTGTGGCGCGTCCTCGGATGGGGCTTCGGGACGAAGCTAGCAGCATTGCCGCCGTGGGGAAGGGGCATGCGCCCCAACCCGCGGTGGCCGATTGGCTCCTCCGGGCGAGCGCACGCTCGCCCGGAGAAAGGCCTTGTCAAATGAAGCGGTTGATGAGGTTCTCGATCCGCTCCTGGCGGCCCGAGCGCGGCTGCGGGTCGATCGACTGATCGATGGCCAAGTCGGCGATGCCGGCCAGATCGAGGTCGGCGATCTGTTCGCCGAACGGACCGGTCCAGCCGGCGTAGCGCTCCGCCTTGAACGCATCCAGGCGACCGTCCTCGATCAGGGCTGCGGCGTTCAACAGGCCCTTGGCCACCACGTCGATCCCGCCGATGTGCCCATAGAAGAGATCGGCCGCGTCCATCGACTGGCGGCGGACCTTGGCGTCGAAGTTGAAGCCGCCGGTGGTGAAGCCCCCGGCGCGCAGGATCTCCAGCATCGCCAGCGTCATTTCCTCGACCGAGTTCGGGAATTGGTCGGTGTCCCAGCCGTTCTGCGGGTCGCCGCGGTTGGCGTCGATCGAGCCGAAGATGCCGAGCGCGCCTGCGGTCGCGATCTCGTGCTCGAAGGTGTGGCCGGACAGCGTGGCGTGGTTCGCCTCGATGTTGACGCGGACCTCGTTCTCCAGGCCGTAGCGCTTCAGGAAGCCGTACACGGTCGCTGTGTCGAAGTCGTACTGGTGCTTGGTCGGCTCGTGCGGCTTCGGCTCGATCAGGATCGTGCCGGTGAACCCGATCTTGTGCTTGTGCTCGACCACCAGGTTCAGGAAGCGGCCAAGGTTGTCGAGTTCGCGCTTCAGGTCGGTGTTGAGCAGCGTCTCATAGCCCTCGCGGCCGCCCCACAGCACATAGTTGGTGCCGCCGAGGCGATGGGTCGCCTCCAGCGCGTCGCGGACCTGCATCGCGCCGAACGCGAACACTTCCGGGTCCGGGTTGGTCGCGCCGCCGGCGGCGTAGCGGGGGTGGCTGAATAGGTTGGCGGTGCCCCACAGCAGCTTGCGGCCCGAGGACGCCTGCAGCTTTTCCAGGTGATCGACGGCTTCGGCGAAATAGCGACGGTGCTCGGCGACGTTGGCGGCGTCCGCCATCACGTCGACGTCGTGGAAGCAGTAGAAGGGCACGTCGAGCTTCTGGAAGAAGTCGAACGCCACCTCGCGCTTCTGCGCCGCTGCATTGCTGTCGTTGGCACCACGATGCCAGGGGCGGTTGAAGGTGCCGCCACCGAACACGTCGCTGCCGGGCCAGCAGAAGGTGTGCCAGAAGCATGCGGCGAAGCGCAGATGCTCCTCCATCGTCTTGCCCAACACGACGCGGTTCTTGTCGTAGAAGCGATAGGCGAGTTCGTTCTCGCTATCGGGACCCTCGTAGCGGATCTGGGGAATGTCGGCGAAGAACTCGGCCATCACAGGTTCCTTATGCGGGGATAGGCGTCGCGGAAGGTGGCGCGCTTGGGGGCCAGGCGCTCGACGAGCGCTGGATCGGGTTCGATGACGTGGGCGACGGGCGGTGCCTGGCACACGTCTGCTGCGGTGCCGCCATCGACGGCAAGCTGGGCGAGACGGGCCGCACCCAGGGCAGGCCCAACCTCGCCGCCCTGCAGGTACACGAGCGTCACGTCCATCGCCGCCGCAAGCGTCTCGCCCCAGTAGCGCGAACGGGCGCCACCCCCGATCACCGACAGGCGATCGATGGTGGTGCCGGCTTCGCGCAGCACGCGAACGCCGTCGGCAAGCGCAAAGCCGACGCCTTCCAGCACCGCCTGCGCCAGCCGTTCCGGGCTGGTGTCATGGTCGAGCCGCAGGAACGCACCGCGCACCTGCGCATCATTGTGCGGCGTCCGCTCACCGGAGAGATAGGGGAGGAAGATCTCCGGCCCGGACGCCGGCCCGGCGCGTTCGGCGCGGGCAAACAGGTCGGCGGCACCGGCCGCGCCGGTCAGGCGAGCCACCCAATCAATGCAGGCCGCAGCCGACAGGTGCACCGCCATCTGGTGCCACATGGCCGGCAGGCAGTGGCAGAAGGCGTGGACTGCGCCGGCGACATTCGGCCGAAACTGGTCCGTCGCCACGAAGATGACGCCCGACGTGCCGAGCGAGAGCAGGGCGTCGCCGTCGCGCACCGCACCGACCCCCGCGGCACCGGCGGCATTGTCGCCGCCGCCACCGGCGACCGGCACCTCGGCCATGCCCCACAGCGCGGCGATGGCGGGGAGCAGCCGGCCGGCAATCTCGCTACCCTCCACCAGCTGCGGCATCTGCGCCTCGGTGAGGCCCGTGGCCGCGAGCAGCGTGTCGCTCCACCGCCGGCCGGCCACGTCGAGCCACAGGGTGCCCGCCGAATCCGACATGTCGGAAGCCTTCTCGCCGGTCATCTTCAGCCGGACATAGTCCTTGGGCAGCAGCACGGTGGCGATGCGGTCGAAGATCGCCGGCTCATGGTGCCGGAGCCACTGGAGCTTGGGTGCCGTGAAGCCCGGCATCGCGAGGTTGCCGGCGATCGCGTGCAGCTCCGGGACCGTTGCCTCGAGCTCCGCGCATTCCGCATAGGAGCGGCCATCGTTCCAGAGGATCGCCGGCCGCAGCGGCGTGTCGTCTGCGCCCAGGACCGTCGCGCCGTGCATCTGGCCGGCGAGCCCGATGCCCCGCACGGCCCGCCGCACCGCCGGATCGATCGCCTGCACCGCCGCCGTGGTGGCATGCCACCAGGCGTCCGGATCCTGCTCCGACCAGAGCGGCTGGGGCCGTTGCACGCTGAGCGCGGCGGTACCCTGGCCAACGACTGCGCCGTGTTCGTCCAGCACCACCGCCTTGACGCCGGAGGTGCCGATATCGATGCCGAGGAACATGGGCCGATCAGTCCTTGAACGGATCGATCAGCTGGATCGTGCCGTCCGTGTTGAAGGTCAGTTCGGTCACCTTGGCCGAGCGCAGGTGGTTCTTATCGGATAGCTGGGTATCGTGATAGAACAGCCACCAGCGGCCCTGGAACTCGACGATCGAGTGATGCGACGTCCAGCCCTGCACCGGCTTCAGGATGTGCCCCGTGTAGCGGAACGGCCCATAAGGCGAGTCCCCGATCGCATAGTTCAGGAAGTGCGTGTCACCCGTGGAGTAGGTGAAGTAGTATTTGCCGCCGCGCTTGAACGTCCACGCCGCCTCGAAGAAGCGCCGGTCGTGGTCGCCCCCCAGGACCGGCTTACCCGCCTCGTCCGTGATGATCACGTCGCGCGGTGCTTCGGCGAACTGCTTCATGTCCGCGGACATGCGCGCGATCTTGGGCGCGATCGCGGGCTTGTCGTCCTGCTTCAGGTCGGTGTCGCCGCCGTTCGGATCATAGCGGCCGCTGGTCCAGCGCTGGAGCTGGCCGCCCCAGATGCCGCCGAAATACATGTAGCTCGCGCCGTCGGTGTCGGTGAACACAGCCGGGTCGATCGAGTAGCTGCCGCGGATCGGCTCCTTCTCGGCCTTGAAGGGCCCGGTCGGCGACTTGGACGTGGCGACACCGATGCGGAAGACCCCCCGTTTGTCGCGGGCCGGCATGTAGAGATAATAGGTGCCGTTCTTGTACGCAGCGTCCGGCGCCCAGGTCTGCTTGGAGGCCCAGGGAATGTCCTTCACGTCGATCGCGACCGGATGAACCGTCACCGGGCCCCCGACGCGATCCATGCTCAGCACATGATAGTCGTGCATGGCATATTGATTGCCGAGGTCGTCGTCCGGAATCCCCGCGTCGACGTCATGGCTGGGATAGACGTAGAGCTTCCCGTTGAAGACATGCGCCGAGGGATCGGCAAAGAACTTGTCGGTCACCAGCGGCTGCGCCACGTACCGGCGCCCCTCCGGGCTACGTGCTTCGGTGTGCGTCGCATGCTGAGCCGCGGTGTGGGTCTGCGCGCCGGCCAGCGTTGCCGTAACGGCAATGGCGGCGGTCGCCAGACAGAGTTGTAGGCGCAGGCGCATTCAGGCTCTCCTTCCTCTTTTCGGACCTTCTTGCGAGGCCTCGGGCCGCTGACGCAACCTAGATAGCGCTACCATATTGCGGGATCTCAGCGCCTGCAAGGAGATTGCACACGCGCGTCGCTCTTGCCCATCCTGCCGCTTGCGTTCATGCCTGCGCGGTCTCGAACCTGGAATGCGCCAACCGCCCCATGGACCCGATCTCCGCCGCACCGACACGTTCTTCCCGCCGCGCGGGTTCGGCCCCCACCATCAGCGACGTCGCCAAGCGGGCCGGAGTGTCTCCGATGACGGTGTCTCGCGTCATCAACGGCGAGGCGAACGTCCGGCCGGCGACACGGGACGCCGTCAATGCGGCCATCTCGGAACTCAACTATGCGCCCAATCGGGCAGCGCGCAGCTTGGCCGGGGCGGGGCAGGTCCGGATCGGCCTGCTATACAGCAACCCGAGCGCGGGCTTCCTGAGCGAGTTCCTGCTGGGCAGCCTGGACCAGGCGAGCCGCAGCGACGTCCAGATCGTCGTGGAGCGGTGCGAACTCGGCGAACATGAACTCGAGGTCGCCCAGCATCTGGTGCGCGGCGGCATCGACGGCATCATCCTGCCGCCTCCCTTGTGCGAGGCGCCGGCGTTGCTCTCGCTGCTTCGATCGGCGCGGATCCCGACGGTCGCCGTCGCCACCGGCCTGCCGGCAGAAAACCAGCTGGCGATCCGTATCGACGATCGCGAAGCCGCGGCGATGATGACCCGGCACATCATGGACCTGGGGCATCGCCGCATCGGGTTCATCGCGGGCAACCCCAACCTGTCCGCCAGTGCGCAGCGGCTCGAAGGTTTCCGGGAAGCGCTGGCCGCTGCCGGCATGGCCGAGGATCCGGCGCTGATCGTGGACGGGCTGTTCACCTACCGCTCCGGGCTGGACGCGGCCGAGCAGTTGCTCGACCTGCCGGAGCCGCCCACCGCGATCTTCTCCTCGAACGACGACATGGCGGCAGCGACGGTCGCGATCGCGCATCGCCGCGGCCTCGACGTGCCGGGTGACCTTACCGTCTGCGGCTTCGACGACACCACCTTGGCGACCGCGATCTGGCCGGAATTGACGACCATCCACCAGCCGATCGCCAACATGGCCCGCGCCGCGGTGGAACTGCTCGTTGCCACCCTGCGCCAGCAGAAGCGGCTGGATGGCGCCGCAGAGCAGCAGGTTCTCGATTACACGCTGATCCGCCGTCAATCGGACGCGCCGCCGCGTCGCCGGCCACGCGCGCTCGGCGCTTGACGGCAGCAGGCAACTTGATAGCGATAACAGGTTAAGGCGGACGGGCAGTTGGCCACCTCGAGCGACGAGCCGCGGGGAGCAAGAAGCCGCACAATTGATCAATCCGGCGTGGGCCGGGCGAGGAGAGACGATGACTGACAGCTTTAGGGGACCGGGGCAGGGGGGGGCAGGCATCGCCACCAACCACGGCTTCATCGCCGCAATCGTCGCAGTGGCGACGATCGGCGGCTTCATGTTCGGCTATGATTCGGGCGTGATCAACGGCACGCAAAAGGGGCTAGAGTCGGCATTCGACCTCGGCCGCCTGGGCATCGGCGTCAACGTCGGCGCCATCCTTGTGGGCTCCGCCATCGGCGCCTTTGGCGCGGGACGGCTGGCCGACGCGATCGGTCGCCGCAACGTGATGATGCTGTCGGCGGTCCTGTTCCTGGTCAGCGCCGTCCTTGCCGGCGCAGCCAACGGCTCGCTGGTCTTCATCCTCGCCCGCATCGTCGGCGGCCTGGGCGTCGGCGCCGCCAGCGTCATCTCCCCGGTGTACATCTCTGAAGTCACTCCGGCGTCGATCCGCGGGCGGCTTTCGAGCGTGCAGCAGGTGATGATCATCACCGGTTTGACGGGTGCGTTCGTCGCCAACTTCGTGTTGGCGCGCTATGCCGGTGGCTCGACGTCCGAGTTCTGGCTGGGCTTCCCGGCCTGGCGCTGGATGTTCTGGCTGCAGGCCATCCCGGCCGCCATCTATCTGCTGGCGCTGCTCGTCATTCCGGAAAGCCCGCGCTTCCTGGTTGCCAAGGGACGTGATGCGGACGCGCATGCGGTGCTCACCCGCCTGTTCGGCAGTGCGGAGGCCGACCGCAAGGTCGTCGAAATCCGCAACTCCCTCGCGGCCGACCATCACAAGCCCAAGCTGTCGGACCTCCGCGACAAGGCAACCGGCAAGATCCGTCCCATCCTGTGGGCCGGTATTGGCCTCGCGATCTTCCAGCAGCTCGTCGGCATCAACGTCGTCTTCTACTATGGCGCGGTGCTGTGGGAGGCGGTTGGCTTCACCGAGGACAACGCGCTCCAGATCAACATCCTGTCGGGCGTGCTGTCGATCGCAGCCTGCCTGTTCACCATCGCGACCGTCGATCGCATCGGTCGCAAGCCGCTGCTGCTCGTCGGGTCGGCCGGCATGGCCGTCACCCTGGCCGTGGTGGCCTATGCCTTTTCGACCGCAGTCACCGATGCGTCCGGCGCGGTTTCGCTGCCGGGCCACAACGGCATGATCGCGCTGGTCGCGGCCAACCTCTACGTGATCTTCTTCAATGCCAGCTGGGGCCCGGTCATGTGGGTGATGCTGGGTGAGATGTTCCCGAACCAGATCCGCGGTTCCGGCCTCGCGGTCTCGGGCTTCGCGCAGTGGATCGCCAATGCGGCGATCTCGGTGAGCTTCCCGGCGCTTGCCGTCTCGCCGGGCCTGGCCGTCACCTACTTCGGCTATGCGTTCTTCGCGGCCGTGTCGTTCTTCTTCGTGAAGGCGATGGTGAACGAGACCCGTGGCCGCGAGCTGGAGGACATGGCGGGCTAAGCCCTCCTGCTCGTCACCAACACAGAAAAAGGCGGGAGTACCACACCGGTACTCCCGCCTTTCTCATTTCTGGCGCCTGGGGAGGCTTACTTCCTCCAGGCGTAGGGACCGATCAGCGTTCCGACGAAGCCCGTCGCGACCTTGGTGCTCAGAAACCGCGCGTCCACGTCGGCTGCCAGCGTCTTCCTGCCAGCCGCGCCTTCATAGTCGAACGCCATGGTCCCCCCATCGGCCCGGATCGTCAGCGTCACGGGGTTTCCGGGCGATATCGGAGCCGAGGCGACCAGCCGCTCCTGGCCCTGGTCGGCCGTATAGAGCGCCACCACCGGCTTGCCTGCGATCCGCGTCACGCCGAAGAACAGGTAGTTCCGGTCGCTTTGCATCGCCGCAAGCCCGCCGCGTTCCCCGTCCGCCCCTGGATCGAAGCGCACCGTAGTGCTCACCGTGGCGACATGATGCTGTTGCCGTCGGCCAACGAAGGCGGGCACGCCCGAGAGGTCCCCGATGGGTGTGCCGCGGTCGAGCACCAGGTCACCGGCCTCGAGATGGTAGAAGGGGCGCTTGGGCGTGCGTACGCCGATCCATTGCATCGCCAGCTTGTCGCCCTCGAACTCGTCGACATAGCCGAAGTCGCCGGTCGTCGGCACCGGGCCGGGCGCCTGGGCCGGCAGCTTGGGCACCCTGCTTGCGAAGGGGATGGCCTCGCCCTTGGGCAGGATGATCGGCCAGCCGTCCTTCCAGGTGACAGGCAGAAGGAAGGTTTCGCGCCCGATGTTGTAGAAGTCGCCTTCATAGGGGCGCACGGCGAGGAAGGTCGCGAACCACTCTCCGTTCTGCGTCTCGACCAGCTTGGCGTGCCCCGCAGACGTGATCGGATTTGGACGTGCCGGATCGAGATCCCGCTGGGTCAGGATCGGGTTGTCCGCATAGGGTACGAAGGGGCCGCGCAGGTTCTTCGATCGCAGCACCACCTGGGAATGGTTGACGCTGGTCCCGCCCTCGGCAGCGGTCAGATAGTACCAGCCGTCCTTCTTGAGGATGTGCGGACCCTCGATCCACACCGGCTTCTTGGAGATATCGACGCCGCCGTTCACCAGCTGCGTGCTTTCGCCCACCATCTTGCCGGCGCGCCAGTCATACTCCTGGATCCAGATCGCGCGATGGCCGTCGTAGCGCGGCGGTTCGGCGGGTGCTCGGTTGTTGACGATATAGGCGCGGTCGCCTTCCCAGTAGATCGAAGGATCGATCCCTTCGAACGGCAGCCAGACCGGCTTCGACCAGGGCCCGGCCGGATCCTTCGCCGTGATGACGAAGTTGCCGCCGCACTCCACGCAGGTGTTCGCGATGTAGAAGGTGCCGTCGTGGTACGAGATGTCGGGGGCGAACACCGCCTGCGAAGTCCGCATGCCGGTGAAGTCGAGCTGCTCCGGCCGATCGATCGCGTTGCCGATCTGCGTCCAGTTCACCAAGTCCTTCGAGCGGAAGATCGGCAACCCCGGGAAGTGCGCGAAGGAGGAGAGGACGAGGTAATAATCGTCGCCGACCCGCGTGACCGACGGATCGGGATAATAGCCGGAGAGGATCGGGTTGCGGTGTTGCCCCGCACGGACGGTCACCCGTTCCTGCGTACGGCCGTCGTAGGTGAAGCGGCTGAACCGTGCCGGCTCCGTCGCCAGAGCCGCGGAGCCGGCGGCGAGACCCGCCAGCGCCAGGACAAGCGTGTGAAAATGCATGTCGATCCTCTCCGTGATCCTGTTCGGGACGAACTTGCTCTTATTGCTTGCTCGGTGCCGCTTTGGCCGCAGCGCCCTGAGTGGCGAGCTCGTGCGCAGCATGGGCCAGCTCGATCCACATCGCCCCTTCGGGGATCACATATTCGTTCTCGCCCCAGAAGAAGGGCCAGTCCTCATGGTTCTCGGGGAAGTCGGGCTTGATGATCAAAACGCCGGGGACGACGCCGCCCGCAATGAAGGAGAAGTCGGCACGGTTGTTGCCATAGGCCACTTCCTTGGAGACGGTGCCGACGCCGGAAACGAACGAGATGTCGGAGCCGGGGTGATGGCCGAGCAGGAACTCGATCCCGCGGAATACCGGATCGGCCGGCATGATGTCCGGGAACGCCTTGTGCAGGGCATAGGCGTTGAATGCCGATCCCAAAACGGCGCCGCTGCCGGCCCAGCCACCGGTGGTGATCGGCACGCCGAACGGATTGGCTGCTGCCCCCGTGCGGGTGGCCTCGGCATAGGTCCGCACTGCCGGGATCATGCCGTCGCGATAGCTCGCGGGCATGAAGGGCAGAGCCGCGACGGCGTCGCGCAGGTTCGACGCAAAGGTCTTCTCGATCGCTGGCCACGCTGATTGGACGGCCGCGACATAGCGCTGGTCCTTTGTCGCGCGCAGCAACTCCACCGCCGCCGAGAAGCGCTCTGCCTCCAGCGGGCCACCGGTGGTGTTGCCATATTGGTAGAGATCGGGGGCATGGGACTGCTCCTCCGCCCAGGTGCGGGTCGCGATCGCCAGCGCCTTCCTCGAAAGCTCCGGATCGACTTCGGCCAGCGCCCGCGATGCTGCTGCCAGCCCGGCGATCGAGCCATAGTTGAGCGCCGATGCCTTGGTGGTGAACGCCCAGCGATCGTCCGGCGTACCGCTGCGCCCGTTCCGCTCCTCGCCCAGCTTCAGGCTCGGGTCGTAGATCAGCCCGTCGGTCTTGGTCGATGCGTCGCCGAGGTGGGTATATTGGGCGACGTCGGGCTCCACGATGCCATGGATGGCGTGCCCCACCGCGTCGAACTGCGCGACCAGTTGCAGCGTACCGTGGCGGATCTGCTGGAGCAGGTCCGGGGTGCCGTCGGGGACATGCATTTCCGTGCGGCGGCGGCTCCAATCCACGGCGGTCGTGTCGCGGGTCGGCCGCCAGCGTTCCCAGCTGTCCACCAAGGAGCGGATCACCTGATATTGCGACTGGGTGCGGATATCGAAGTCGCCCGCGTCGAACCAGCCGCCGACCGCCAGGCCGGGAATGTGCTCGCCCGGCTTGAAGCGGGTGTCGGTGGTCGGTCCCTGCGCATAGAGATCGATGTGCTCATGGCTGACCGGCGCCTGGCGCGCGTCGTCGCGGTGGGCCTCGCCGTGCCAGACGCGATAGCCTTCGTTGACGAACATATGGTCCATCGCGACGGGGAAGTAGACGTCCATCGTCGGGTGCCAGGCGCCCGCATAGGCATCCGCGGCGATCCGGAACGGCGCGGTGCGGGTGTCGCCATATTCCAGGACATAGAGGCCTGGCTGGCGCACGCCGCTGAAGTCCAATTGCAGGTAACTGTAGCGCAGGTAGTCACCCCATCGCTTCGGCGATCCGGTCTCGACGGGCGTCATGCGGCCATCTTCGCCGACGCGCAGCAGCCGCGCGGGCAGGGTGCGGCGGTCGTTGCGGTCGAGCTCGATCGTGGCGACCTTGCGCGCGTCGGGCGTGTAGCCGAGCTGCGAGTGGGCGATCACGGGCGGGCGGAGCCAGCCGGGAACGCTGTTCGGCTGGATGGTCCATTCGACCACGGTTCCCGTGCGTCCTGCCGGCAACAGCGAGCGAAACACGAACCAGCCGTTCTGCGCCTGGTTGCGGCCGTCGAACAGCTGCACCTCGACATTCGAGTGGATCGACACGCGTCGCGTCGGGTCTTCCGGCGCAAGCACGAAGCGGTTGCCGCGCGCCATCGCCGTCGGTTCGGCGCCCGGGCCCTCGGCGCGTCCACTCGCCGCGTTGCGTTCGGGCGTCCGGATCATGGCGTCGGCGGGGTAGAGCGGGAAGCTGCCGGTGCGGCCGTCGACCATATAGCTGTGGTGGAAATAGGCGGAGGGCAGGAATTCCAGGTTGAAGCCTGCCTTGCCCGCGAGTGCCGCCGGCACCGGCTGGTCGAGGATCACCGACACCGCGACCGCCGCGCCGCGCTTTTCGGAGCGGATCCGGTAGCGCCATTGGTGCTCCGGATACTCCAACGTCACGGTGATCGCACCCGTCGCGGCGTCCACCTGTCGGTCCACCAGGCGTCCGATCGCGTCCCATTGGCCGGGAGTGGAGGACAGGCGGACATCACCGTTGGTGGCGATCCGTTTGCCCTGCTGGATGATCTCGACACCGCTGATCTTCGAATCGGCGAACAGGCCGTCGTACCAGTTGGAGAAGACCAGCACGTTGACCGCCGGTGCCTCGTAATAGCCCGCTTCCCCCAGCTTCAGCTCGGGCGATGCCGTCGGCTGCAGGGTTTGAGCTTCTACGGGCGCAGCGCTCGCGAGCAGTGCTGCCAGCAGACAGAACACAGGTCTTCCCGCCATGACCATCCTCTCCTGATTGTCCCGGCACTCTTTGGCGCCTGTACTCGACTATAGCGCTAACAACTTCGCCCGCTAGCTGCATCTTGTGTTGAAAGTTGAAGAACGTCCAGGAGAGTAGCTACTGTCGATAGCGCTATCAGTAGCGTTGAGGGGGGAGGCGAATTACATCGGCGGTCTAGAGCAGATCGGCGCGCTCATCCTCCGCACGGGGCGGCATCGCGATACGCGTGTCGGTCAACGCCAGCTCGACCAGCAGCCGCATCGCGGCGTTCGCGCCCGCCACGTCCTTCGCGACGATGGCATCATAGACGCGGGCATGATCGGGGATCGGGTCGCGGATCAAAGCGCGGGTGCGTTGCTTGAACTGCGTGGTCCAGGCGACGGCGGCCCCGATCGAGGATCCTAGAACCACCATCGCATCGTTGCCGGTCGCGTGCAGCAGCGCGTCGTGAAAGTCGCGATCCGCCGCCACGCCGGCTGGCGTCGCAAGCGAGTGGCGACGCATGCCCTTCAACGCATCCCCCATGCGTTTCAAGTCCGCTCGGGTGCGCCGCTCGGCCGCAAACGCGGCGGCGGCAGGTTCGATCACCAGCCTCAGTTCAAAGAGACTGCGCACCAGCCGCGCGTCCGGTTCTCCCGTGAATGCCCATGCGAGCACGTCCGGGTCGAGCAGGTTCCATCGCTCGCGCGGAAGGACATGGGTGCCGGTTTTGACACGGCTCTCCACCAGCCCCTTGGCGGTCAAGACCTGAACTGCCTCCCGATAGGCGCCGCGGGAAACGTCCAGAGCTTCAGCCGCGGCGATCTCGCCGGTCAGCACGTCTCCCGGCTTGTACTGCCCCGAAAGGATCGCGACCCCCAGCTTGTGGGCGACGGCACCGCGAAGGCGCCGGCCCGGCCTGCGCGTGGACTCCCGGGACTCGGTCGTGGCCGGAGACGTGTCGGCAACCGCTTGCGGAAGATCCTGGCCTTCCGAGATCGCGGCTGCCCGCTGTACTATGTCGCTGCCGTCGCTCATCGGCCGCCCGGACGGAGGGGAGCAACGCGGACGGACGCTCGTCGCTGGATTGGAAGCTCGGGCGGGCAAAGAAAGGCGCAGCTTCCCCGCCACGCCGGCAACGCCGCATAGGTAGACAGCCGCATTCCGTTCTCCCAAATCTTCTGTTCTTGCGGCAAACCTGTCACGCAGCCGGCCAACCGGCAACCCGCCATGGCTCGCAGCAGGCGCCCTTCAGCTCCGCGCGGGCCGCCCCGTCGACTGGCGTTCGACCAGGACATGCTGGAGCACGCGGGAGCGTTCCTCCCCCGCCGGCGCAACGGTGCCGGCGCGCATTTCCCGAATCAGGAGCTGCAGCGCTTCCGCCGCGAGTTCCAGCACCGGCTGCCGGATCGTTGTGAGCGGGGGCCAGAGCGTCACCGCCGCCGTGGTGTCATCGAAGCCGGTCACGGTAAGGTCGGCCGGCACGTCCAGGTGCCGGCGATGCGCGACGGAAACAACGGCCGCGGCCATGTCGTCGTTGCTCGCGAAAATGGCGGTCGGCGGCGCGGAGGCGTCCAGCAACTGCTCGCCCGCGACCAGGCCGGATGCATAGCTGAAATCACCCTGGGCGATCTGGGCGTCGACCGTCCCGGCTTCCCGCACCGCCTCTTGGAACCCGCTCAACCGCTCCGCACTCGCGGACTGGTCCGGATTGCCGAGGATGAAGCCGAGGCGGCGATGCCCCAGCTCGATCAGGTGGCGGGTCATGTCATAGGCAGCCCGGCGATTGTCGATGCCCACCGAGATGGCATCGGGTGCAGTCCCCCCGACGACCGCGACGGGCAGGTTGGCCGCGCGAAGCACCTGCCGTACGAGCGGCACCTCGCCCAGCGGCGGTGCCAGCAGGATGCCGCCGACGCCGGAGGCGATCAGCCCTTCGATCGCCTCCGGCGTGGGCGCTTTGCCATCCTTGCCCTTGAGAAGGATCAGCTGCGCCGCGCGGGCGGACGCCTCTTCGAACACGCCGCCCAAGAAATCGCTCATGAAGGCGGCGCTTGGATTGGAGTAGATGACGCCGATCCGGATCTCGCGGGACGTCACCAGGCTCCGCGCCATCATGTTCGGCTTGTAGTTGAGCGCGCGAATGGCCTCGTTCACGCGTTCTCGGGTCTGATCGCGAACGCCAGGATCGGCGTTGATGACGCGGGAGACGGTCATGGGCGACACGCCGGCCTGCTTGGCTACGTCGATGATGGTGACGCCACGCGTCCGTCGGGCGGTTTGTGCCAAGCTCTTCTCTGCGTTGCTGCCGGCGGACTTCGCCTGCGACCGTCGACCAGAGGACGTGCATCCCTGCAAGCGACTTCGTCAATGCGCGTCGCGCACGTCCCTCTGCTGCGCAGCCCGTAACACCGCGACTTGCCTTCGCTCCGCCGAGCGGGCTACGAAGATGGTAACGTTACCGGGAGGGGCCGCACGGTGAGACGATTTCCGTATGTTCGGTGGACCATCATCGGCCTCTTCGTAGGCGCGATGGTCATCAACTATCTCACGCGCAGCATTCTTGGGGTCGCCGCACCGGCGATCATGGCCGAGCAGCATATCTCGTCCGCCCAATATTCGTGGATCACGGGCGCGTTCCAGCTCGGCATCATGTTCCAGCCGGTCGCGGGCTATCTGCTCGATCTGATCGGCCTGAAGATCGGCTTCACCCTGTTCGTCGCGGTGTGGTCGTTGATCACCATGGGCCACGGCCTGGCGACCGGCTGGATGGGCTTTGCAGGCCTGCGCGGCGCGCTGGGGCTGGTCGAGGGCTCTGCCCAGCCGGCCGGCATGAAGCTGGTCGCCGAGTGGTTTCCTGCGCGGGAGCGCGGCGTTGCCGGAGGGATCTACCAGATCGGGGCGTCCTTCGGCGCGGTGTTCGCGCCGCCGCTCGTGGCCTGGGCGGTGCTCAACCACAGCTGGCGTGCGGCGTTCTTCGTCGCCGGCGGTCTCGGCCTCCTGTGGGTGATCGCCTGGCTGTTCTGGTACGCGCCGCCCGGGCGACATCGCGCCCTGTCCGAGAGGGAGCGCACGCTTATCGTCGAAGGGCAGGAGGCAGCGCTTGCCAAGCGGCGCCGTCGCCCGCCGCTTCGGGAACTGCTTGGCCAGCGCAACCTCTGGGCGATCGCAGGCGCGCGCTTCCTGGCCGATCCGGTCTGGGGCATGCTGTCGCTGTGGATGCCGCTGTACCTCGTCCAGGCGCGGCACTTCGATCTCACCCAGATCGCGATGTTCGCCTGGCTGCCCTTTCTCGCGGCGGACCTCGGCTGCCTGTTCGGTCCTGCCGTGGTGGCTTGGCTCCAGCGGCGCGGTGTCTCTCTGGTGGATGCGCGTCGCGGCGCCTTCACGGTAGGTGCGGTGCTGATGATGGGCATGATGTTCGTCGGAACAGTGACGAGCCCCATCGCCGCGGTCGCACTCCTCTGCCTCGGCGGCTTCGCGCATCAGACGCTTTCTGTGACGGTGATCACCATGTCGTCCGATCTGTTTCCGCAGGACCAGGTGGCGACCGCTACCGGCGTATCGGGGACTGCTGCGAACCTGGGCGTCCTGATCTTCACGCTCGTGCTGGGTTCGCTGGTTGATCAGGTTGGCTACCAACCCTTCTTCATCCTCCTCGGCCTGCTCGACCTGCTCGGCGCTGCGCTGCTTTGGACGCTGGTTCGGAAAACCGCATGACCATCCGCAATCCCATCCTGCGGGGCTTCAACCCCGATCCGTCGATCGTCCGCGTGGAGGACGATTATTACATCGCCACCTCCACCTTCGAATGGTTTCCAGGCGTCCAGATCCACCATTCGCGTGATCTCGCCACCTGGCGTCTCGTCGCACGTCCGCTTCGCCGCCCCAGCCAGCTCGACATGCGCGGCAATCCCGACTCCTGCGGGGTGTGGGCGCCGGACCTCAGCTACGCCGATGGTCGGTTCCACCTGATCTTCACCGATGTGAAGCGCTATGGGCGCACGACGGTGGATGGTGCGCGTGGGGCGTCGCTGCGCGACTTCCACAATTACTGGGTCTGGTGCGATCGGATCGATGGTGACTGGTCCGATCCCGTCCATCTCAACAGCAGCGGCTTCGATCCGGCGCTGTTTCACGACGACGACGGACGCAGCTGGCTGCTCAACATGCTGTGGGATCATCGGCCGGGCCGGCGCCGCTTCGCCGGCATCGTCGCGCAGGAGATGGATCTCCGCAGCGGCTGGCTGCTCGGGGAGCGCCGCGTGATCTTCGAGGGAACGCCGCTCGGCTTCACCGAGGGGCCGCACCTCTACAAGCGGGACGGCTGGTACCATCTCCTGGTCGCGGAAGGGGGGACCGAGCGGAACCACGCCGTCGTCATGGCCCGCTCGCGTTCGCTGTTCGGACCTTACGAGGTGCATCCCGACGGCCCCGTGCTTACGGCCCGCGGCCGGCCCGAGGCTCCCTTGCAGCGCGCCGGGCACGGCGACCTCGTCGAAACGCCCTCGGGCGAGACATGGATGACCTACCTCTGTGGGCGTCCCTTGCCGGCAAGCAACCGCTGCGTGCTGGGGCGGGAAAGCGCGATCCAGCCGATGCGCTGGGGCGCCGACGGATGGCTGCGCACGCTCGACGGGACGGGGGTACCGGTGGCGGAAGTAGCAGGGCCGGCGCACGCCGCCGTCGACCCTGTGCAAGAGGAGACCGAGTTCACCGGCTCGACCCTGCCGGAGCCGTTCCAATGGCTCCGGACGCCCTATCCCGAGCAGCTCTTCAGCCTCGAGGCGCGTCCGGGCTATCTGCGCCTCTACGGGCGCGAGACCATCGGCAGCCACTTCACCCAGTCGCTGGTCGCGCGGCGACAACAGGCGTTCCGCTACCATGCGCAGAGCTGCGTCGAGTTCGAGCCCGAGCATTTCCAGCAGGGGGCCGGCCTGGTCTGCTATTACAACAGCACCAAATTCTACTTCCTCCACCTGACCGCCGACGATGGCGGCGAGCGCCAGATCCAGGTGCTGGCCGTTACGCCGCAGGGGGAGGGGAGCAGTGTCCTCACGCCGCCGGTCCCGATCGGTCCGGGTGCCGTCGAGCTTCGCGTGGAGGTGGACCATGAGGCGCTGCGCTTCGGCTATCGCCTGGCAGGTGCCTTGGAGTGGTGCTGGCTCCCGGAGGCGTTCGACGCGAGCCTGTTGTCGGACGAGGCGACGCTGCCGGGCCTGCCGAACTTCACCGGCACCTTCGTCGGCATGGCGTGCCAGGACATGGCCGGCACCGGCCTTCCGGCCGACTTCCGCTATTTCCACTATGTCGAGCACCCGGCGGCCGACCCGCTGCGGGAGCAGGCATCGGCACGCGCAGAGGTTCTGGGCTAGGCGCGCTGGATGCGGCGAAATGGCTGCGAAGCGCGAGCCAGCGCAGCCGTGCCCCTCCTCAGGGTTTGCGCGTGCCCTTTACCCCGGTCTTCGGGACGAGGATCAGCGTGCGTCCCTCGACCCGCCACGAGGCGAGATCGGAGAGGAAGTTCATCCCCAGCACGTTCATGTCGCCGAGCGCCGGAGAGATCGCGACCTTGAGATCGCGCGCCGTGATCGATCCCAGCTCGAGCCGCTTCACCGATCCGGTGCGCGCCTGGGCCAGGCCGTTCGCGGTCTGAAGCACCACTGGAACCAGGCTGGTGCCGGAGCCTATGGCGGCCGCCTTTGCCGTGTCCTCGGAGATCGCGGTGATCGTCGCACCGCTGTCGACCAGCATCCGGCGCTCCACCCCGTTGATCGTCGCGCGTGCCCAGAAATGCCCGTCCGGCGACATCCGGATGCGAACCTCTCCGCCGGACACCTCCTGGCCGTTCACGCCGAGGCGCTCGGCGATGCGCGCCAAAGAAGGTTCGTAGGGCGCCTGCTGGAACAGGATGAACAGGCACAGCGCGAGCAACCCGACCGAGAAAGCGAAGCGCACGATCGGCCCGATGAAGGGGATGCGCTGGATGAATGCGAGCGCCAGCGCCGCAAGCACTGCATAGATTGCGATCTGCTGCCATTCGGTGCTGATGGTCACGCGGTGTAGCCCTTCATCTCGTCACGAACCCAAAGCCTAAAGTTTCGATCCGCAGCGTCTCTCGGGGACGATCAGAGCGGACTGTCAATGGACGCGGGTGGCTTGCTGAACCAGTGAGGCCCCGCCGGGGTCATGTAGAAGCAATCCTCCAGCCGGACGCCGAACTTGCCGGGCAAGTAGAGGCCCGGCTCGTTGGAGAAGCACATGCCGGCCGCGAGCGGGGTAGTCTCTCCGTGCACGAGGTTGACCGGTTCATGCCCGTCCATGCCGATGCCGTGGCCGGTGCGGTGGGAAAGGCCGGGCAGGCGATAGCGCGGGCCATAGCCCTGCGCCTCGTAGAAGGTGCGCACGGCATCGTCGATGGTACCGGCCGCGATGCCGATGCGCGCTGCTTCCAACGCCACCTGCTGCCCCTTCGCGACCGTTTCCCATACCCGGCGAACCTCCGGGCGGACGCTACGGTACGAGAAGGTGCGCGAGACGTCGGACTCATAGCCATGCACCGAGCAGCCGCAGTCCATCAGCAGCACTTCCCCGGGCGCGATCCGGTGCACCCGTCGGCTGCCGTGCGGATAGGCGGAGGCCTCGCCCACCAGCGCCATCGAGAACTCCGGCTCGCCGCCGAGCATGCGGGTTGCGGCGCTCATCAGCGCGGACACGTCACGGCCGGTCATGCCAGCCTCGACCCGCGCCCAGGTCCACCGATAGGCGGCAAGCGTGACGTCGGTCGCCATCTGCATCAGCGCGATCTCCGCGGGGGACTTGATCATGCGCAGGCCGCGAACGATCGGATCGGCCGACACGAGCCGCATGCCCGGCAGCCGTGCGCCGAGCCCGTCTGCCACGAAGAAGCGGGCGGTCTCCTCGATCCCCAGCCGCCCCTTGGCCAGGCCGCGCTCCTGCAGCCAGCCGGCGATCAGTGCCAGCGGGCTTTCATCCTCCTGCCACACGCGCACCTCTGCCGAGACGTCGAGGGTCTCGCGGACCGAGGGTTCTTCGAAGAAGGGGGTGACCACCAGCGCGTCACCTTCGCGCGGAAGGACGGCCGCGGTCACGCGCTCGCTCCGGCCCCACTGAACGCCCGTGAAATAGGTGAGCGACGCGCCCGGCTCGACCACCACGGCGGCGATGTCGTGGCGACGCATCAGGGCCTGCGCGCGCCCGATCCGTGCCAGCCGCTCGGCCGCATCGATCGGCTTTGCACCCGTGGTGAGGTCGCGGAGTTCCGACAGGTCCGGCTCCGCGGCACGCAGGATCGCGCTGGAAGCGAGGGCCGGGAGGGTGAGAGCTGCGCCGACGAAGCTGCGGCGGGAGAGGAAGGAGCGCATACCGGCTGGATAGGGTGCATTGCAGGGACGCTGCAATGCACCCGCGCCGGTCAGCGTCGATTTAGCGCCGCCGCCGCCACAGCCATGCGCCGATGGCCGCCACGCCGAACGCGGCGGCTCCGGCCGCGGCCGCTGCGGCACGGCGCTGCTCGGGATTTCGCTGGCCGCCATCGATCCCGCTGGGCTCGCTCGGCGGATCGAACAGCGTGCCGCTGCCGTCCTCGCCCCGCTCGGCCTTCCGTGACCAGCGCTCCATGAAGCCGTTCATCATCGCCGCGCTCAGGTTCGGCACCGCGAACTGGCCGAGCTTCAGGGCCAGTGCGGGCGCGCCCAGCACGGTGGTGTTGCGGGGGTGCCGTGCAAGCCGCACCACGGCCTTCGCCACGGTCTCCGGTGCCAGCGACCCCGGCGGCATCGCAAGCCGGACGCCCGTATAGTTGCCCGCGTGTCCGATCGCGGGTGTGTCGACGAAGGTCGGATACACGTCGCAGATGTGGATCCGCGGGTTCTTCGAAAGCTCGCCGCGCAGCGCCTGGCTGAAGCCCCGCAACCCGAACTTGCTCGCCGAATAGGCGGCGGCAAACGGCGTCGCAAAGAAGCCGCCGATCGAGATCATGTTGACCCAGGTGCCGCGATCCTGCGCCAGGAAGATCGGCAGGACGGCGTGCGCTTCGTTCATGTGGCTGAGCAGGTTCGACTCGATCACCCGCTGGTGGTCGGCGAGGGGAACGTCCTGGAACTTGCCGAGCACGCCCACGCCCACGCAGCTGAACCAGAGGTCGATGCCGCCCAGCCGCTCCCGCGCTTCCGCTGCGAAGTCCGCGACTGCGCCCGGATCGGTCACGTCGACGGGAACGGCATCGGCCGTGCCGCCCGCGCCGCGGCAGCGCAGGGCGATGTCGTCCAACCCGGCCGTGCCCCGCGCGCCGAGCACCAGCCGGGCGCCCTGGCGTGCGAAGGCGACCGCAGTGGCGGCGCCGATGCCGCTCGACGCGCCGGTGATGACGACGCGGAGGGGCGCGCGGCTCATCGGCCGACCGCCTCCTTCACCTTCTCGGCCGCCTTGGCGAGCAGGCCCTTCTCGGCCTCCTCGGCCTCTTCCTTGGTCTTGAAGGCCGCCCCCTCCGGCTCGGCCGGCGGCGCATAGACCGAGAAGAGCTTCAGGTCGCCGGAGCCCTTGTTGATGATGTTGTGCTCCGATCCCTTGGGCACCACCACCATGTGGTTCTTGCCGGCCTTGGTCGAGTGACCGTCGACGATGACCTGCGCCTCGCCCGAGACGATGAAGGTCGTCTGGTCGGCCGGATGCGTCTCGGTGCCGATCTCCTCGCCCGCCGGGATGCTCATCAGCACGATCTGCACCTTGCGGTCGCGATACACCTCCTTCTGCCAGAAGCTGTTCTTGGTCGCGAGGTCCACCATGTCCTTGTTGAAGATCGCCATTCGCCTGCTCCTGTGGATTTGCGTTCGGGAAAGGGGACGAACGAAGGCCCGGACCGTTCCCGTGAACTGCGGATCGCGCGGCGCGATGGGGCGTTCGGGCGGCGCAGGGATGTTCGGGAGACCCGATGGTAACGCTCTTTCCCCAAGCGCATGTCAGCGAGGCCGAACGCGAACACGGCCTGCACCTGCTGGTGCGCGAAGCGGCCTTGTCCGGCGGTACCGCCGCACTCACCACCGGCGTCATCCTCACCGCCTTCGCGCTGCACCTGGGGGCTTCCAACACGATGGTCGGGGTGCTTGCGAGTGCGCCCTTCCTCGCGCAGCTCCTGCAGCTTCCCGCGATCCTGCTGGTGGAGCGCCTGCGCACGCGCAAGCGGATCGCCGTCATCACCAGCCTGGTGGGCCGCGCGATGCTGGCGGTGATGGCGGTCACCGCCTTTTTCACCGGAACGGTGCCGTTGCTGTTGTTCCTGGCCGCGCAGTTGGTCGTATGCGGGTTGGGCGCGATCGGGACCTGTGCCTGGAACGCCTGGCTCCGCGACCTGGCGCCGGAGGACCGGCTAGGGCGGGTGTTCGCGAAGCGTACGGCGTGGCTCACCGCCATTAGCCTGATCCTCGGCCTCGCGGCGGCGCTTGCGCTGCATCTGACGCCTGCCGGATCGCTGTCGCGCAACCTGGTGTTCGCCGGCATGTTCACGATCGGGTGCGTCACCGGGCTGATCAGCGCGCGCGTGGTTGCGGCCATGCCGGAGCCGGAGATGCCGGCCACCGACGGCCCGGTCCGCCTCAAGCGCCTGCTCACGCAGCCCTTCCGCGACCGCAACTTCGCCCGGCTGCTGGGTTTCGTTGCCAGCTGGCAGTTCGCGATCAACCTGGCCACGCCCTTCTTCACCGTCTTCATCGTTCGCCAGCTCCGCTTCGAAGTCAGCTTCGTGATGGTGCTGAGCGTGGTGAGCCAGGTGGCGAACCTGCTGGCGCTGCGGTCCTGGGGCGTGCTCAGCGATCGCTTCGCCAATAAGTCGGTGATGGCCGTGTGTGCGCCGGCCTATATCTTCGCCATCGTCGGCATGATCGGCGCGTCGCAGTTCGAGAACCGAACGCTGGTCGCCGCGTGGCTGGTGGCGCTGCACATGCTGATGGGGGCCGCCATCGCAGGCGTGACGCTCACTTCGACCAACATCGCGCTCAAGCTGTCGCCCAAGGGGAGCGCCACCGCCTATGTCGCGGCAAACGCGATGGTGACAGCAGTGGCCGCCGGCCTCGCGCCGATCCTCGGCGGCCTGCTCGCGGACTTCTTCGCGAGGCGGGAACTCGAGCTGCTGCTCCGCTGGAGCGGCCCCAGCGGAACGCTCAGCCTGCCGCTCATCCTCACCAACTGGGACTTCTACTTCCTGATCGCGGGTCTGCTGGGCCTCTACGCCATCCACCGGCTCTCGCTGGTGGCGGAACATGGCGAGATCGAGCGGCGCGAGATGGTGAACCAGCTGCTGTCCGAGACCCGGCGCGGCATCCGCAACATCTCCAGCGTCGCCGGGTTGCGGGCAGCGACCGACCTGCCCGCGTCGCTGCTGCGCGACGCGCGATTGCGGCGGCGGCTCCGCCGCGCTCGCGCCCGGCGTGACGAGGCGCGAGCCACTCGGCGAAGTGCTCCGCGGGACGGAGGGGCGGCGCTGGAGACACGTTCCGGAACCGCACCGGAGCCGGTGGACTGATCCAGGTTATTCCGGACCGCCGTCGATCGGTTTTTTGGCCCGCCGCGGGAACAGCGCCTTGCCTTCGAGGCTTGAGAGGCTGAACCGAGCGCCGGCGGATGCCGCCTCGAACCTCAAGGAAGAGGGAAGAGAATGGCAAGCATGCAGGACGTCCGGAGACTTCCGCGCGAGCCCCTCGGCAGTCGCTTGCCCCTTGCCGCGGCGGGGTGCTGACCGCCATGGCCTATGTCCGCTACACGCCCGACGTGGAGACGATCCCGCCCGATGAGGGTGAGACGATCGACGCGATCATCGCGGCGATGGGGAAGGGCGGGGAGGTGACCTGCCGCCGGTACGGCCGCTACGTCCGTGTCTCCCACGCGAAATCCCATGCGCTGTTGCGCGGCGAGTTGCATGTCCGCGACGATCTGCCCCCGGAGCTCGCCCAAGGCCTGTTCGCGAAACCTGGGCGCTATTCCGTGGTGGTGCGCATGGCGCAGGTGCCCGGCGAACTGCTCGACGATCGCCGCGTCTCCACCCCCCGGGGCCTGGCGATCAAGGTGCTGGGGGTCGAGGGCGAGAAGCTGCCCGGGCATGATGCCGACACGCAGGACTTCGTGCTCGATACCGGCACCGTCTTCAACGCGCCGACCGCCAGCGCCTTTCTGGCCGCCATCAGCGCCACCGAAACCGCGACTGCGCTGCCGCAGGCGGTCAAGGCCGCCGTCTCCACAGCAGCCCGCGTCACGAACCGCACACTGAACGCGGTCGGGCTCAACAGCGCGAACCTCGACTTCTACGGCCATCCGCGGCTGCCCCCGCTCGCGGAAGCCTATTTCAGCCAGTGCCCGCTGCGGTACGGCGACCATGTAGCCAAGCTGGGGTTCTTCCCCGACAGCGAAACGCTTGCGGCCGTGCGGGCGAGGGGCATCGACTTCCAAGATCCCGACGCGCTTCGGACGGCGATGGTGGCCTGGTTCACCGAAAATGCGGCAGAGTTCGACGTCCGGGTGCAGCTGTGCACCGATCTGGAGCGGATGCCGGTGGAGGACGCCAGCGTCGACTGGCCGCAGGAAGAAAGTCCCTATCGTTCGGTCGCACGCCTCGTGCTGCCGCCGCAGCCCGCCTGGAACGCAGTGCGACGCGCCTTTGTCGACGAGCAACTGCTGTTCTGTCCGTCCCACAGCCTGGCCGCGCATCGGCCGCTCGGCAGCATCATGCGCGCGCGGCTGCGTGCCTATGAAGTGCTCGGCAACCGGCGCCGCGCCACCAACGGTTGTCCACTAGAGGAGCCCAAGGATCTGATGGCCATGCCCCAGGAAATCCCGAGCGCCGCTGCGCTCGCCTCTTCGTCCCGCAAGAGCTCACCGGTCCCCGGATCCGCCGGGGTCCTGGTGGTCGGCGCTTTGGCGGCGTTGGTCGGTGCGGCTTGGTTCCGCAGCCGCAAGGATGAGGCAGCGCTTCGCGAGCGAACCGCCGAACGTCTTCGCACTCCAACCGAGGTGAACTGAACCCATGCGCATCCATCACCTCAACTGCGGTACCTGCTGCCCCGTCGGAGGGCGGCTCTTCGACGGCAAGAGCGACAGCCCCTTCGGTCATCTCGTCTGCCACTGCCTGCTGATCGAGACGGAGGCGGGCCTGGTCCTGGTCGACACCGGCTTCGGGACCCGAGACGTCGCGCATCCGCTTCGGCGCTTGTCGCCCTTCTTCCTGACGCTCAATAACATCCAGCTGCGTCGCGAGGAGACGGCCGTGGCCCAGGTACGCCGGCTGGGATTCGATCCCGCCGACGTCCGCCACATCATCGTTACCCACCTCGACTTCGATCATGCCGGCGGCCTCGAGGACTTCCCCAACGCTGCCGTCCATGTGACGGCGCGCGAGAAGGAAGTTGCGGACGAGCGGGCAGGGGGCGCCTTCGTCGGCACCCGCCGCTATCGTCCCCAGCAATGGGACGAGATGCAGGATTGGCGCCTCTATCCGTTCGGCGGCGGCGAGCGCTGGTTCGGCTTCGATGCCGTGCGGGACCTTCACGGCCTGCCGCCGGAAATCCTGCTCGTGCCGCTCGCCGGCCACACTTGGGGCCATGCCGGGGTGGCGATTCGTGAGGATAGCGGCCGCTGGCTGCTCCACGCGGCCGACGCCTACTTCTATCGTGGTGAGGTCGGGTCGGAGCGCTATTCGTGCACGCCGGCGCTGCGCGGCTACCAGCGGATGATGGAGGTCGATCGCGCCGCGCGCCTACATAACCAGCAGCGCCTGCGCCGCCTCTCGCTGGATCGCGGGGACGAGGTCCGCATCTTCTGTGCCCACGACCCGGTCGAGTTCGAACTGCTCGCGTCCGGACAGCGCTA
Organism: Microbacterium terregens; assembly: GCF_027922045.1. The sequence goes on along the minus strand of NZ_BSEX01000020.1, from coordinate 14,484 downwards.
GTCCGAACCGCGGCGCCCCAAGCGGGGCGCCGCGTCGCGCCTAGTTGTCCGCCATCGGCACGGGGGCATCGGCGGGGATCAGCGCTTCCTCGCGCAGTTCCTCCCAGACGGCTACCGGCACGGTCGCCGCCATCAGCCGCGCGTTTTCGCGAACCTTGTCCGGCCGCTTGGCTCCCGGGATGATCGCTGCCACGACCGGATGCGCGGCGCAGAACTGGAGTGCGGCCGAGCGGATGTCGGCGCCATGCCGCTCGCAGATGGCCGCGATCCGGTCCCGCTTGGCGATCATGTCGGCCGGCGCCTCCTGATATTCGAAGTTCCGCCCGCCGGCGAGCAGGCCGCTGTTGTAGGGGCCGCCCACCACCACATGCACGCCGCGTTCGGCGCACAGCGGAAAGAGACGATCGAGTGCGGGCTGGTTGAGCAGGCTGTAGCGGCCGGCGAGCAGGAACACGTCGGGATCGGCCTGCTCGATTGCCCGCACGCAGGGCTCGGTGCGGTTCACTCCCAGGCCCCAGCCCTTGATCACGCCCTGATCGCGTAGTTCGTCCAGCGCCCGGAACGCGCCCGTTCGGGCGATCTCGAACTGCTCTTCCCACGCTTCTCCCAGATGGTCGGCAGCCAGGTCATGCACGAAGGCGATATCGATCTGGGCGAAGCCCAGCCGCTGATAGCTGTCCTCAATCGACCGCATGATACCATCATAGGTGTAGTCGACGTCGACGCGGAACGGCAGGCCCTCCTTGAACGGCGGGTTTTCGGGGCGGCTGACGTCCGGACGCAGCAGCCGTCCGACCTTGGTCGAAAGCACGAACTGCTCGCGGGGATAGCGGCGGAGGACCGCGCCGAACCGATGTTCGGAGAGCCCGCTTCCGTAGTGGGGCGCGGTGTCGAAATAGCGGACACCGCTGTCCCAGGCGGCGACCAGTGCCGCCTCGGCCGTCGCCTCGTCCACGACGTCAAACATGTTGCCGAGCGGAGCGCCGCCGAAGCCGAGCGGGCCGGGGGGAGCGAAATGGGGCATGCGGATCCTCGGAGAAAGCTGAAAGGGACACCGTCAAAGCGCGACGATCGGCAGGACGTTCCCGCAACGGTGCCGCCCGCCGTCCGGACCCGCGCGACCAGATGCCGGTAGGCGTCGCGCTGATCTGGCGCGACGCCATGCCATTCTGCCGCCCTGCGCACCAGACGCAGCGGCAATCCGGTGGGAGACTCCGCCTTCCGAACGCCCGCGTGGCTTCCGCCAGCCTGGCGTTCGGCCGGCTCAATCCAGCATTTCGATGTCCGGCAGATGCCAGCTGGCGTCGAAATACGGCGCCAAGGGTGCGTAGAGCCTGAAGTAGGTGAACCAGGCCCGGCCGGCTACGGTCGGCAGCCAATTGGCCTCCGGCGCATCGGTGGGCGGCTCCGGCCCGAACACCAGGTCGACCGAACCGTCCGGGTTGGTAACCAGTTCGCTCCGGGAGCCGATCTCCGCCTTGTCGTACGGGGTGTCGATGAAACAGCGGGTCTCGATGTCGTAGACCGCGACCGACCACCATTGCGCCGCCGGCACATCGGCCGGGACGTGGAGCCGGTAGCGCCTGCCGCCGTCGAACCACTGGCCCTGCGCGTCCCGATAGGCGGAAAGATAGGCTTGGCCCTGACCCGGCGTGTGGGTGGTCATCCCTTCCGACAAACCCACCGCCTCGTAGAACCAGGACGCGCGCTCATCGAGCTGGGAATAATGCTCGCTCTGCTGGCTCATGGCGACATTGACCGCCCGATCCCAATGACCGCCATAGGCGGCCGTGTCGAAGCGCTTGTCGAAGGAGTTGGCGATCGCCATCAACTGGCCGATCCGCGCGCCTTCCTCCAGCGCCCGTGCCTGCCCGGCATCGGGGCGGAACGGTTTGCCCTTTTCGATGCCCAGCGGCTTCAGCATCGCCATGAACAGCCGATCCTCCTCCTTCACCGGCTCGATTTGGAGGATCTCGTTCAACCGTTCCCAATAGGCTATGCCGACCGGCTGGGTGCCGCTCCACGGCCGGCCATCGGGATGGACAATACGAGTCTTGCGCGGGTGGCCGACCTCGCTTGCCGGATAGACCTGATAGGCGTTCAGGATGCGTTCGGCCTCGGCCGGATCGGTGGTGAGGATGCGGAAGGCGTGGAAGACGTTGAACGTGTCCGAGCGTACCTCGTAATCGGCGCGGGCCTCGGGCGGAGCCTCCTGCCCCGGGCCCAGGATCACATAGCGGCCGCCCTTACCCTTGTCGGGTCCGGTCAGGCCGCAATCGCTCATCGACCGCTCCCAGAAATCACCGACGCCCCCCGCGGTTTCTCCCGCAGGAAAGTCGATGATGAGGGGGCCCGTCCGCTGCGTATTGGCGAAGCCGATCACATAGGGCGTCGTCGCATTGGCGGTGATCAGGCCCAGCTTGTCGCGCACCGACACATATTGGACGATATCGCCGTCCTGCGCCCCGAACACGGTTTCGTGCTGGTTCTGCCACTGGGCGTAGGAGACGATCGGCAGCGCCCAGAGGTAGCATTGGCACGCACGCTGGAAATCGCGCTCCGCATAGAGCAAGTCGATCGTCGCCTGGTCCGGAAGTCCCTGCCGGTCGAGGGCGAGTGCTCCGATGCGGCTGTTTTGCGCGCTATAGTGCGCGCCCGTGACCGGGGAAGTCTGAAGAGCGGTGTTGGTCATGGCAGCTGATCCTTGACGAGGTCCGGGAGCACCCATTGCTTCTCGAAAAAGGGCTTTTTGGGTCCGTAGAGGCGGAACAGCACCTCGAAACCGCGGCCAGGAACGGTGGGTATCCAGTTGGCTTCCTTGCCCGCCGGCACATGGGGGCTGAACCACAGGTCCACCGAACCATCGGGCTCCGCAACGATGCCCGGGCTGGTGGAGGCCCGGCTGGCGCGCGCCACGTTCCGGATCAGCGCGTGTGTCTCGCGGTCATAGACGGTGGCGGACCAGTACAGCGTCACCGGCGCATTGGCCGGCACACGCAGGCGATAGGTCTCCGATCCGTCCAATGCGTCGCCTGCGGCGTCCCGGATCGCCATGAGATAATATTGGCCTTCACCGAGGTGCTTGGCGCTGAAATACGCCAGCGAGTAGCTCACCGCCCGACCGTCGATGGGGTAGGCCTCGGTGGAAGCGAAGAAGTTCGGCATGCCTTCGACGACTTCCGGCACTGCGGGCAATGCCCAGCGTGTACCCGGCGCGAACGGCGGATCGAACACCGCCTCGTACCGCATGTCGAGATAGGCATGCGCCTCCTGCGCGGCGGCGTCGAACGTCTCCTCCAGGGCTCGCCCCGGATCGAATGGTTCGCCCTTGCAGATCCCGAGCGTGCGTAGCGGATCGATCATCGCCTTGTCCCGCGTGAGCCAGGGCTCCTTCTCGACAATCCGGGCGAGCGAACGGAAGAAGTCGCGGTCGTAGGGGATGGTGGAGTCGTAGAGGACTCCGGCCATGTCGAGATGGCGGGTCTCCGGCGGGCGGGCAGCCTGCGCCAGCGGATAGACCCGGATGCGCTTGCCATAGGCGACCGCTTGGGCAACGTCCGCCTCGCTGCCGCTTTTCACGTTCGAGCGCAGAATGGCATAGCTCTGGAAGGTGTCCGAAGGCACTGCGATATAGCCGTCCGGCGTCGTGCCGACGTGACCGGGCGGGAGGATCAGATACTTGCCTCCAGCACCCTTGTCCGCTCCGGCAAGGCCAACGTCCTCGAGTGCGTTCTGCCAGCAATCGTCGATGCTGCCGGTGATCGAGCCGCCTTCGGCCGCGGGGATCTCGACCACGACGGGCCCGTCCTTCGTATCGAAGAACGGATTGAAGTAGATGGTGTCCGGGTTCGGCGTCAGCGTCTGGTTCTGACCGTCGAGGAGGTGCGACCAGAACGGCACCTGGTTGGGGAGCCCGCCCGCCTTCAGGAACGCCTGGAGCATCAGGTCGAAATTGACGACCGGCATGCCCCAGATGACCGCCTCGACCGCTCGTCGATACCTCGCCCGCTGGAGGAGTTCGTCCGCAGAAAACTGACGGCTTCGCATAGACCATCCTCGCCTTGACCAGGGACAGTCTAGCGGATGCGCCGCTGGGGCTGATCGGGAGAGACCCGGACAAAGCTCGGGGCTGTCACGGAGCAGGCCGGTGTCGCGCCGTCATCGGCCGTTCAGGGGCTCCATCCGTTGGGAGCTTCGTGCGTCCGCGATGCTGCACAGCCAGCGGCGTCGCCGTTCGCGCAGCGCCTGGAAGAGCGCGGGTTCTCCGGATCGGTCCGCGCTGAGATGGCGTGCCGGTGCGGAACTACCGGACCACGGGGAAATCCGCCTGCAGCGATGGAAGCGCCGTACCGGAGGCATCACCGGCCTCTGCCGGCCAGCCTAGGCGCTGGCATCCTCGGCGATCCGGTCGCCGATCTGGAGCTCTGTCGCCACCAGCAAAGCTGGTGACCCCTACGGGACTCGAACCCGTGTTTCAGCCGTGCTTCCAAATTGCTCTATGAAATCAACGCTCGTTCCCCATTTTGGGGGGCTTCTCGGATCACTGGAAATCAATGGGTTACAGGTTCCTGGGGAAACTTCTGGAGCCTTTCTGCTCAAGCATCCGGCGTACTCGGCCGCCGCTCGATGGGCAGCGCAACGACTAGGGTCGCGTTTCACGGTTGGCGTTTAGGAAGAAACGCCTACATTTTCCTGGTGAGCATTCTTCGACATCCACCGCAATCCGTTCCGCCGATCGTCACCGGCGAGGATCTCGCGCGTGCCGCCGCGGCCGACTTCGAGCACTTCTTCCTTCCAGGCGGAGAGGTTCCAATCAGGGTAGAGGTGAAGGGCGTGAACGCCGCAATCACCAGAGGGGTTGGGGAAAAGACAAGGATCGTTATCCCGCGTGAGATGGCAACGGAGGTGGTTGATAGCGCAGATAAGTTGCACTTCCATCTATTGATCCTCGGCCATGAAATCGCACACGTCGTTCACCGCCACAACGACGAAGTCGACCAGGCTCCTCTTGATTACCACGCTCTTGAAATGTGGGCCGACTTCTACGGGGCAAAAGTGATGATGTGCCTGCTGACCTTCGGCAGCCAGGTTAACCCCAAATTCAGGGAGTTCTACCCTGGCGATTATTTTCTAGAGGATGCCCTTGAGAGTATGGGTCGTGCGGTCGAGCGTCTCGTGACGGGTGTCTATACTAACCATCCCCGCTACCCATTTCCTTTGCTCCGTGTGGGTCTGGTTAACAACGGCATCATGTCTTTCCTCCGGCGCGAGCTTAAGGGAGCGCCTGGAATTTGGCCGTACAGCGTCTTCAAACGAGTGTTTGCTTCGCCAGCCGTGCGCGAGCTGATGAAGCTTCATCCCGAACACATAGATCCGAATTTCGAGCCGATTGAACGCGCGCGGCGCTGGCATCTCGCTGTGCAGGGCGATCAGATGGCAATCGCGCCTTGGCTGCATCCAAGGCTGGTCCATCACCTTCACACTTCCTTCCAGCAGACCGACGCTGAGCGTGAGGCCTCTCGCGCCGAACGTGCGCGGGAGTTGCAGGACGCCGGCCTGCTTCCAGCTGACAATGATGCAACGGGTAGCTCGGTCGATCAGCGGTCCACTGAAACTGAGGCTCCGCCGTTTCGGTCTGCGGCTAGCGGGTCATCTGGGTGACGTTAGCGGCCGCCAGCACGCCGGCGACCTTCCGGGCAATAACGTACGCTCGGGCGCGCTTGGTGTAGTGGCGCACGGTATCGGGCGACATGCCACAGACCGAGCCGATCTCAGTGTCGGAGAGGCCTAGCTCGGCCATGTAGCAGGCGGCGTTCTTCCGGAGGCCGTGGAAGGTGTAGAGCAGCTGGCCTTCGTCGTCGACGTACCCGAGATCGTGCATGAGGCGCCGGATCCGCTCCTGGATGCGATCCTCGGACGCGAACGGCTTACCAGCGCGATCGTAGAGCAGCGTGATGGAGCGCTTCTCGACCTTGTCTATTTCTTCGCGCCACCAGGGATGCACGGGCACCGCGACGCCGACCGCTGTCTTGACCTGGGATAGTTCAAGGATGCCACCTCGCAGCCAACCGTGCTGGATGCGGATCACATCACTGACGCGCTGGCCCGAGCAAAGACCGCTGACGATCGCGAGGCGCAGCATGGGAGAGGCTTTCTCGAGCGCATCTTCAAGCACATGCCGCGGCCAGGGTTCATGCTCGCCGATCGCCAGCTTGGAGATGCCAGCGGCCGGGTTGGTGGTGATCCAGTCGCGCTCGCATGCATATTCCAGCATGATCGTCAGCACGTTGAGCCAGTTGTTCGCCTTGCCGGGCGTGGCTGCCATGTTGTCGCGCAGCTTGTAGACGTTGGCGCGGCGGAGGTTGGCGACCAGCTCGTCGCCATGTGCCACCTCGATCATGTCAACGTAGCGCAGGTAGTTGGCGCGCGTGCTGGCGGCGAGCGCCTTCGCGCCGGCCTTCTTCCGCTTCTTCGTCCAGCCAGCTGCCAAGGCCGCGCGAAACTCGATCGCAAGCGCGCGCATAGATCCGGCTCTGGGGCCAGGGCGCGCCTCTGGTCGAGCGTTCACGCGCTCCAGCGCGGCCGAGAAGTCCGGATGCGACGGGTCGGGCAGCTTGACGTAATGATCCTTGTAGCGGCCATCGGGCTGGCGGATCCTAAAGCGCCGGTACGTCTGCCCCTTCTTCTGAACGACTCCGGCGATGTTCACACGTCCCATCCGGCAGAGGGTTGTTCGATGCCCGCCTGCTTTGCAACCTCGCGCTCCAAGGCGGCGCGAGCCCAAAAGGTGTTAGCGCCCTCCTTGAAGCCAAGGCGGCCGTATCGAGCCAGGAAGGTGGTTTCAGACACGCACATGAACAGGCACGCCACGTCGGAGGTCATCCGCGCGGGCCAGTCAGGCATGGACTGAAGCCGTTCGAGTTTCATTCGGTGAACCGACCCACTTCATGGGCCCGGACATCCTGCTCGCCGACCATCCCGGCGTTCTCGACGACGATGTACTGGCGCGACATTAGCGGCGCTCCCCCTTGGCGTCGGAGAACAGCTTCACCAGGACGACGGGGATAGCGAGGCAGGTGCCGACGATGACGACGATGATACCGAGCGCGCGGAGGGCGCGGGCGCGGCGGCTTTTAGGGTGGTTGTTCACGCGGCTTCTCCAAGGGTGGTGGGGAATGACAGGAGGGCGGCGCGACCTCGCTCGTCCGCTGCCTCCCATTTCCGGAGGGATTCGATCATGTCGGCGAGCGTCTCCGCTTCGCGATCGCCGCGGTTCGCGTTCGCAGCGGTGCGCGCGCGGTTTGCGGCGTCGGTGAGGGTGGCGAGGCGTTCGTCGCGCGTGGCGCCGCCCTGGGCGGGGTCGTAGAGCGACGCCGGTTCCGAACGGTCGGCCGCGATCAGCGCCCAGCTGGCGGCGATGGCGCGCATCACGCGAATGCCATCTGCCGACCAGTCGGCCGCGATCCTGCCGGCTTCGACCAGGGCGGGCCATTCGGTTGCCCGCCGCTCGGCCAGGTGGTGCGCGATGTCCGCGCAGACACCGGGCCAGCGGGTCCAGACCTCAGCCGTCATTGGCTGATGCCCTGATGCGGGGAACCGAGCAGCGTCGCGATCGGCACCTCGGCGGTGAGGTGATCTTTGGCGCAGATCCAGTCGTAGAAGCGCACGTCAGGATCAGCCTTCAGGACGTGCTGCGGCAGAACCCACCGGATCAGCTTGCCGCCACAGTCGATGCAGGCAGCCGGCCGATCGTGCGTGGAGTGCATCTGCCCCGGATACTGCGGCTCGGTTGCCCAACCGGTCGGCGTCCAATCCCGCGCATAGGTGCGGTAGAAGCGCTGCGCGGTCATATGCCGAGGCTCTGCTTGTAGGTTTCGAGCAGCATGTCCGCTTCGTCGCGGTGGTGCTTCTCCATGCCGCGCAGGCGGATGATGACCTTCATCGTCTTGGGATCGAACCCGGTCGACTTCGCCTCGGCGTAGACGTCCTTGATGTCGTCAGCGATTCCCTGCCGCTCTTCCTCCAGGCGCTCGATGCGCTCGATCAGGAGGCGCAGCTGCTCGGCCGAGACATTGTCGGTGTTGATCGCCTTCATGGGCTCGCGCCCGGCCGCGCCGGTGCGCTTGCCCTTGCGGGCGGGCGGCACATAGGGCGTCGGTTCGTGGCGGAAGCCGCCCTTGCCGTCGGGGACGGCGCGCACGCTCATCCTGGTCATGCGCGGCGTCCCTTCACGGCGGTCGCGCCGATCGCTTCCAGCGCGTCCTCGATCGAGATCAGGTCCGTCTTGGGGAAAGCGGCTTCGATCATGGCAACGGGTGCGTTGGTCAGCACCAGGTCGCCGTCGCGCACGTCGCGGTGCCGGCCGTCCTGTTCCCAGGTGTCGATGACGTTGACACGATCATAGTGCTTGGCGAACGCCTGCGCGTTCGTCGTCTTGCCGCTCCCCGGCGGGCCGTAGATCACGAGGATGCCGGTGCGGGTGCCCTTGGCGGCGCAATGGCTGCACTGCGTGGGACTGACCCAGGAGCAGCTGCCCCATTGTTCGTGCTGGCAGCTGTCGTGCGTCGAGCAGCCGCAGCCGCGGCAGACGCGGGGGTGGCGGCGCGGGTTGCCGTAGGCCAGCTGCTGGTAAACCCCGGCGTCGAACGGCATCACGGCCGCGATTGCCTCCAGCGTCTCCGGATGGCGGGCGCGGACGCCCTTCGCCTCCAGCATGATGATGACCTTCACGAAGTCCTGCCGCATGCCGAGCATGCCGGCGGGCAGCTCGCGCGCCTCGATCTGGGCGTTGCGCAGGTCGGTAAGGCGCTTGGCGAGGTCGCGGATCTCCAGGCCGGCGGCTTTGCGGCGTAGCGCGAGATAACCGCCGGGGGTCAGCGGGTGGGCATCCGGGATCCGGGGCAGGAACGGCTTGCGCGGGGCGGGTGTAAGGGCGTGGCTGTGCAGCATGAGAAATGCGCTCCTCATTTCGTGGTGGGATGATCGGGATTGCGGAAGGTCCAGCAGCTGACCGTCTTGTCGGCGACGCTGTTGACCGAGTGATTCTTGGCGATGAACTTGCGGGCCTTGCTGGTCGGCAGCAGGCGCTTCAGCTCGGCCATGGTGCAGGGCAGGGAGAGCCGGTAATCGGCGCACCGGCTCTCGAAATGGGGCATCGAGATCGCCAGCACGGCGGGGTCGCGGCTGTGATTGATCGCGGTCGCGCCTTCACCGCTTTCGCGCGAGCGGATGAAGTCGAAGTTCTCCCAGAACTTCTCGACGTGGGGATGATCGGATTCGGTGGTGCGCTGGCGTTCCTCCAGCATCTTGAGGATGAAGGCTTGGGTTTCGGCCGCCTCGTCCGCGCGGATGTTGCCGATCACGACCTGCATCGCGTCCAGCATCGCGGCGACCTGGGCATGGTTCTTCGCCAGGCGGCCGTTGCGGATGCCGGGGTGCTTCAGCATCGCGGCTTCGTGCGCCTTGAAGCGCTCGAAATAGCGCTCCAGGATCTCGGCCTCGCGGCGGGCGATGTGGACGGGAAAGCCGCTGATGTCGGCGCATTCCAGAGCGGACAGCTGCTCGACCGCCGTCTTGGTCTGGGGGCTGAAGCGCGACTTGTCGAAGTCGATCGCCATGATGCGCTCGCGCAGGGCCATCGAGGCTTCGACGGTGGCGTTCTGGGCGATGATGATCGCGCCGCGGAACGGCGGCTCGAACGTCTCCATGCCGCCGTTGGCAATGGCGCGGGTGCGGACGGCGCGACCGTTATAGGCGGTCTTCAGCTCGTCCCATTCAAAGCGGCGGCTGTGCGGCGTGTCCTGCCCACGGTCGCCCTCGATCAGCACGACCGGCAGGTTGCCGACCTGACCTAGCGTGCGGGCGATGCCGGCGTTGGTCGCCTTGGTCGGGTCGAAGCCCTCGTAGTTGGCGCGGCCGGTCGCCTTCCACAGGAACTCCAGCAGCGTCGACTTGCCGGTGCCGGGGATGCCGGTCGCTTCCAGGAAGGCGATGCTGTCCTGGGCGGCGCGGATCTGTTCGGCAAAGAACGACAGCACCCAGAAGGCGAGCACGACCATGCCCTTGGGGCCGAAGGCGACCCAGACCAGGCGAACCCAGGACAGGTCGAGCTGGTCGGCGTCGTAGCGGATCTTCAGGATGCGCTCGTTGGTGCGCAGCTTCACCGACTGCTTGCCGAGGACGAAGTAATCCTCGTCGTTCGGTTCGTGCACGCGGCCGGCATGCACGGCCAGGTCGCCGAAGATGTAGGCGCTATGCTCGATCGAGTAGCCGGTGTGCTGGATCGCATCGACCAGCGGCACGGTGCCCCACTGGCGCTGCATCAGCTTGTCGAGGTGCTGGGTGCTGCCGGTCCACAGCGCGCCGGGCGCGATCGAGGCGAGCCGCTTCTTGAACTCGGCACCGGCGGTGCAGGCCGAGCCGCTGAAGGTCGCCTTCACCGAGGGGCGGTCGCTCGGGAAGTCGATGCGGAAGTAGTAGGCGCCTTCCTCAAGGTTCGGGTCGCGCTGATAGTAGAGGGTGCGGAAGGTGCAGTTCGCCAGTTCCTCGATCGAGATCGCCTGGGCGGCGGCCGCCTTCAGCTTCTCGTCCCAATCCATCTCCTTGAACTGTTCGTGTTCGGGATCGTCCGACGTTTCCCACTTTTCGAGGATGTCGTTGATCTTGTCGGTCGCGACGCTGGCCCAGAACTGGCGGCAGGCGTGGGTGAACGGGAAGCTGGAGAACCGATCCTTTTCGTAGATCAGGTTCGCCTTGGCGACGGCGGTGGGCGCGATCGTCACCTCGCCATTCCAGCGATAGTCGTCGAGATCCGCGGTGGTCAGGCGGTCGCGCTGGGCGAGGTCGTTCCAGTCGAGCTTGCCGCCCTCCATGTCGCCATCCGCGCGGACCTGCGCGGCACCGCACGTCCAGCCTTCCTCGCGCGCCTGCTTGACGAAGCGGCGCGTGTATTCGGTGCCAGCCTTGCCGACGTCGAAGGCGAACACCAGGCGGGGCGGGGCGCGATTGGCAGCAGCAGCGGCGCGGCGCAGATCGTCGAGCGCGGCCTTGGGATAGTTGTTGCAGCTCATGAGCGACACGGCGGCGATGCCGGCGTCACGGAAGGCGGGCGACTGGTTCAGCGCGATGGCGTCGAAGATGCCTTCTGCCAGCCAGATCTCGTCCAGGGCGGCGAGCGCGGCCATGCTGTGCGCGGGCATCGCCCACCACTGGCCCCGGTAGGAGCCGCCGTAGCCGAAGCGGGCCTTCTTCTTTCCGAAGCGGGCAGGCTGGTCGATCAGCCGTTCCCAATAGGTGCCGCCGGGAAGGGGGAAGCGCACGGTGGCGGTGCCGATGTTCAGCGCCTGGTCGTGGTACCGCTCCTGCGTATAGCAGCCGCGCAGGCCGAGTAGGTCGAAGCCGCGGGCGTGCTGAAGGTACGCGTCAGCGGCGGCGTTGGGCTGCTGCTCGGTCTGCTTGTGGCGCTTCGACCAGTCGTCGAAGATGTCGTTGAAGAGCTCCTTTACATGGCCTTCCCAGCCACAGCGCTCGATGCGACCGCAGCGAAGTACCCAGGGCTTTTCGGCCCAGGTCCACAGATCGAGCTTATCGCATTGGGGGCACTTGCCCTTGCGCAGGTAGGTGCCCTCCTCCTTAAAGGCGAACTTCGCCTTCAGGCGCTTGGTCACCTCGGTGTGTATTTCGGCGCGCATGGGGGTGGTTCGGTCTTTCACAGGCAAGCGGGGGCCGTTCCCGGCAGCGGGGGTCGCTGCCGCCGGGGCGGGCGGATCGAAACGGGGTCAGTTCAGGCTGTCGCGGCGGGCGCCGCGTCGGGTCAGCCGCTCATGGGATCGGGCGCCTGGGCGACGCTGGGGCCGTCCTCATTGGCCGGCACGCGGACATCATCGTTGGCGGGAACGGGCAGGCGCTTTGGCCCGAGGTTGCGGTTGCCGAACGGCAGGTAGACGCTGGGGTTCGGCATCGCGCTGGGCACGATGGTGCGAACCGCCTCCAGCTGGGCGACGAAGGTGTGGCCGCAGTGGTGGTTGGTGCAGGCGTAATCCAGCTCCCGCACAAGCGGCGTGGTTTGCTCGCTGCTGCGCACGATCGCGCGCGACCGGCAGTGTGGGCAGTCGAAAGAAGGCTGGCGCGGACGCGCAGTGCGACTCATTGGTGGGAACCCCCGGCTTTCCTGACCGGCCCCGCGCCGGTCTTGAGGAAACTGAACAGCCGGCGCTTGATGGCGGCGACGGCGGTCTCGGCCTGATCGGCTTCGAGCAATGCGCGCTGCACATCGTTGGGGCTGTGGCCGGTCTGGCAGACCGACAAACTGGTGGCGATCAACTCGCCGCACTCGCGGGCGGCGGTGGCGACCTCTTCGGAGAGGGCGCGGACGCAGGCGGTGCGCTCAGCGACCGTGATGTTGAGCTGCGCCGCATAGGCATCGAACAGCGGAGCGTTCTCGCCGCCCGCGGCGATGTATGCGGCGTCGAGGGCGACCGCCTGGACGAAGCTGGGGCAAGAAGTGGTGGCCTCGTTGGTCCAGTCGCGGATGCACGCCGTCGAGCGACCGACGACCGCGGCCGCCGCCGGATAGCCGATCCGGCCAGCGATCTGCAGCACGGCGTCGGCCGCTGTGTCGGGGATGCGGGGCAACGTCACGCGCGGTTCCGATCGAAAGCGATGCCTGCATTCGATGCGACGTGTGCCGCACCTGTGCGGTAAGAATGCTGCATGTCAGCGATAGGGGGACGGCCAATGCTGGTGAGCGCGATGGCTGCGTCATGAGGGATGCACAGGTTCGGCCAATTAGCTGGGTCTCGGAACCAAGCCGCGAATTTTTCAAGGTTGTGGACGTGGAAGGTCTTCCCCTCGCGCAGCCGCGTGAAGAACGCACCGCTGCTGACGACGATCGTCGCGACGCGGGCGAGAGACTTGCCCCCATGCTCCGCGACTGCGGCTTCGTAAGTGTCTGCCACTGTTCCCAGTGCGTTCTGATACGCGTTGTCCATGACGTGCTTGTGCGTCAGCCGTGACGTTGCTGTCAACGTCAAACTTGACGCTCGCGGAAAGCAGCAGGCTGATGCAGAAGCGCGTCATGGGTGCCGCACCTGAAATCCTGAAAGAGCGACTTGAGGCGAAGCTTTCGGAGCTGAACGTCACGGCGCGCGAAATCTCTATGGCAGCGCTCGGGCAGCCCGATGGGATTCGCAACATCATCAAGAAGGGGGCCATGCCTGGTGCGGCGCGGCTCGATGCCATTGCCGCCGAACTTGGCACCACCTCCGACTGGTTGCTGGGGCGCGAGAGCGGTATCGAACGGACTATTCCTGCGGCAGGAGGAGTTTCTTCCGAAGCCTTCCGACGCCTGCCCAAGACCCTGCCGATTTATGGCAGCGCCCTAGGCGCCGACCTGGAATATGGCGACGAAGCGGGGGTGGTGGTTCGGGTCGAGCAGACGGAAGTCCACATGGCCGAGGCGCTCGACTTCATGGCGCGCCCGATCGGCGTCACCGGCCGTCCCGATCTCTACGTCGTAGAGGTGGCGGGCCATTCGATGGAGCCGCGCTACGACTCCGGCAGACGCGTGCTCGTCGATCCTAAGCGCTCTCCCGGTGTCGGCGACGACGTCGTGGTTCAGCTGCGCGGGCCAACCTTCGACGGCGAGGAAGTGCGGCACGTCCTCATCAAGCAGCTCGTCCGCCGTCGCCCAGGCGCGGTGCTGCTGCGCCAGTTCAATCCGGATACGACTTTCGCCGTGCCGAATGAGCAGGTCGCCGCCGTGCATCGGGTGATGCCGTGGGATGAGGCATTGGGGTTCTAGGGGGGAGGCATCATGTCTGGGCCGACCGTAACCGACTGGATAAGCGCGGGTTCGTCAGTTGTGCAGACGATTGGCGCGCTGCTCGCTATCGGGGTGACGGCTGTGATTGCGCGCCGTGGCGAGCGCGACTCCGCGCGGCGAGAGCGGGAAGCGCGTGACCGTGAGGACGCGGCGCGACAGGCTGCTGACAGGCGCGCAGATGAGGCCATTGCTCGTGCGGCAGCCGCGGAGCAAGAGAGGATCAGCCAGAGCCGAAAGCGCGTTGCCGAGATTGGTGTCCATGCCATAGATCTAACCATCCAATCTTTCGACCGGCAGCTAGCCTCGATTAGGTCAATGGACCTTCAGGATGGTGATTATGGGCGAGCGACGGTGGCGCTCAATTGGGCGGCCGCCGATACTGCCGGCGTAACTTTGCGGGCGATAGCTTCGCGAGCAGAAGATCCGATGCTGGCCACACTTCTAGAGCAGGGCATAACGACCCTTGAGCGGCCCGAAACTCTGTCCTCCTGGGACCCGGAAGCCGCACAGAACTTTCTCGCGTCCTGTGGGCGCGAGCTTCGGTATCTCCGTGAAGGGTTGATAGAGGCCTAGCGTGCCATGAGCGACTGACACCGTGGGCGTGTCTAGGGTCAGGACTCGTTGATCACAGCCAGAAGATGACGGTGGCAGCGAGGGCGATT
>NZ_BSEX01000019.1 GCF_027922045.1 Microbacterium terregens | reverse complement strand
CTTGCGGAGCCTGAATCAGATCGCGACGCTCACATCAATGGGTCCTGACCCTAAACAAAGTCTTCCCGGATCAGAGCCCGGTGGAGGTGGTTTTGCTTTCTCGCAACGATCCTGAGGCAGGGCTTCGAATGATGGACGCCATGCCTCACTACGACTTAGCCATTACCCGAGCTTTCTTTTTATCCGGGAAAGCACCCTATCCCTACATGGCTTCCGTGAATGCGAGCCTCTATCTCAGTACAAACAAGGATGAAGTTCGAGAGGCTGTCGCGGGGGGGTACCCAGCCGGTCACGTCTTGCCCTGCGCTGCGGCTGCGGACGACGAAGACGATACTCAACTCAGGATCGCTTTCGACTTTGACGGTGTTCTCGTCGACGATGAAGCAGAAGCGAAATACGCGATTGGGGGACTGCCGCTGTTCCACGATTACGAGTTTGTAAACAGAACCAAGCCGCTGAAGAATGGGCCTTTGATGCCGCTGCTACAGCGGCTTTCAAACATCCAAAAGCTTCAAGTTTTGAATGAGAACCGAACTAACAGCTCAGATAAGGCAGTTCGTATATCCATTGTGACTGCCCGAAACGCGCCAGCACATGAGCGCCTGATTACGACGATGAAGCACCTGGGGCTAGAAGCCGACGAACTTTTCCTTACAGGAGGTATCGAAAAAAAGAACATCCTCGATGTAATGAAGCCCCAGATCTTCTTTGACGATCAGATAGGGCATCTTGAGCCGGCAGCTGAGAGTACCCCGTGCGTTCACATCCCATTTGGGATACGGAATCAATGATCATCGCGTCCAGGTGTCAACGGCAAACGCGCTGATTCAGATCGCCTTTGCCGCGTCGCGACGCGCCGGCACCCCGTTGAGCAGCCCGTCCGTGCTCAGATCCTCGTCCAGTTCTGGCCAGTGAATGCCGTAGCCACCGGCGCAGGGTTCCCAGATGGCGCGCTGCTCCGGGGTAGCGTGGAGCAGGCGGGGGTACCAGGCGAGCGGGACCGAGATGGTGCGGCCGTCGATCAGGTCGACCGTGAGGGTGGAGTCGTCGCAGCGCACGTCCTGCACGCGCTCGTCCGTGATCCTAGCGGAAATGTTCATGCCATGCCTCCAGCAGCGCCGCCCGATGGTCTGCCACCAAGCGCAATATGGCATTGATCTCCGGCGGCCGGAACCCGCGGTTGCGTGCCAACTCGACCGGTTCCAGCCAGGCCTTCAAGGATGCGCCGCCGCGGTCGACATGAACATGCGGCGGCTCGTTGGGTTCGTGGCTGAAGAAATAGAAGCGGTAGCCTTGGAGTCGCAGGATGGTCGGCATCGGAGTTCCTTTCGCGACGCCGGACCATCTATGGCACCTCCGCGGTCCGGTCGTGTGCGAAATCAAGCCCATTCCGATGGGACCAGTTACCGCCGTCAGGTTGTCCGTCGGCAGCAGTTGGCGCACCTCACCCTCACACGATAGATTCCCCCTACCTTCCAGCTGTCGCCATCGCGGTCGAGCAACACCGTCTCGGTCGCGCCGCGCTTGTTCCCGAAAGTCGTGCGGAAGCGGATGCCATCACCGTCGAAATGCGCCCGGCGCATCCCCGGCGCCGCGATCGGCGGGGACTACGTGGCTCCCTCAAGGGAACGAAGCGCTCCTCCACTTTGTTCGGGTCGCTGTCGTCACGGAAGTGGCGAATGGAGAGGGAGAATCATCATGGTCCATGCATCGGCTATTTTCGACACCCACGCGGAAGCAGAGCGCGCGGTTTCCGAACTGCGAACTGCTGGCGTGAACGACACCGATTTGTCGATCATCGCCCATCATGGCGGCACCACGACCGCCACGTCGGGTGAAGGCGAGATCACGGACGAGCATCATCGCAACGTGCTGCGCGGCATCCTAGGTGGCGGCGCGCTGGGCGCTGGCCTCGGCGTTGCGGCACTCGCCATTCCCGGCGTGGGCCCGCTTGCGGCAGCGGGCGCGATCGCTGCTTCCGCAGTGCCGGAAGCCATGGCGATCGGCGCCGGCCTGGGCGCATTGACGGGAACGTTCAACGAGGTGCTGACCAAGCACGGCGTCAGCGAAGACGATGCGACCTATTATGGCGGACGCATGAAGGATGGCGGCGTCGTCGTGACCGTCGGCGGATCGGGCATCGATGGCGATCGCGCTCGCGAGATCCTGTACCGGAACGGCGGACATAATTCGACGCAGGCTCGCGCCTCCGCATACTGACCTTCAAAGGGCCGGGGCTACCACGCCTCGGCCCTCCTCTTGCCGCGCGGCAGGGACGCGTGACAGGCTTCGGGCGTTACCGGACGCCGCGGCGGATGCGTTCCCGACCCGGCGACCACGCCTTCGCGCTCACTGGATATAGATCCCCACCACCTTCCAGCTGTCGCCTTCGCGGTCGAGCGAGACCGTCTCGGTTGCGCCGCGCTTGTTCTCGAAATCGGTGCGGAAGCGGACCATGCGGTAGCCCTTGGGCGGCGCGGGCACGTCCGCTTCGCTGAGCAGCTGGCGCGACAGCATGCGGCCGAGGGGCACGCGCGCCTGTTCGGAGGCGGCTTGCCAGGCGGCGACGCTGTTGAGCGACCGGAAGGACTGGCCGGTCGCGTCCCAGCTTTCCTGCCACTTGCTCGCGTCGAGCAGGGCGAGAAAGGCGGACGCTGCGCGGGTGGCGGGGGTCTCGGTCGCGGGCGCGGCGGCTACGGCGGGCGGCGTGCCGGGCGCCTGCGTGCCGGCTTGCGGCGGCTGGGTGGGGGCGGACAGGGCGAGCAGGGTGATCAGGAACGGGATCATGGCGAGTCCTCCGATGGCCCAGGCCGTCTTCGGGGGCGAAGGCGGCTCGGTGCTGGGCTGCCCGGACTGCTGATCGACCGGCGGGGGCGGGGCATCCCCGAACCGTGTGTCCCCGAGGCTTTGGGGGGCGGCCTCGCGCTGGCGGAGCAGGCGGGCGGCCTCCTTGCTGGTGGAGACGGAGAGCTTGCGGCGGGCGTCGCGCAGGCGCTCGTTGATCGTGTGCACCGACAGATCAAGGTGGCGCGCCATCGACTTGGCGTCATGCCCCTCCAGCAGCAGGCGAAGCGTCTGCTTCTCCTTCTCGGTGAGTGCCTGGAGCCCGTCGGCCATGACCGCCATTTCCTGTCCTTTCGAGGGCGGATGCTAGGGCGCGGGCGGGGTGCGGGTCACCCCAAAATCCTTGTACCTGCGGTGGGCCGACGTGCGATCAGGCGGCGGGCGCGTGGCCATAGAAGTGCAGAAGGGCGAGCAGCCGCTGCGCGCTGACGCCCTCATGCTGGGCGATCGCGAGCGGGTGGGAGTCGTCCTGCACCAACAGGGTGGGACGCTGCCGGCCGGGCTGAGGATAGACGAGGAGGGCGAGCGGTTCCTCATCCGTGAAGTGCTCGAGCCGGTTGCTGAGCCAGCCGGACCACGGGCCCCAGTCGGGAAAGCGGCCGTCGTCGAAGCCTGAAAGGTAGAGGTCGAAGTTCGCACGGGACAAGGTGGACCAGCACCCGAACCCGAACTTTTCCGCGAGGCCGTGCACCGGAATTTCCAGCACCGCGCGAACGAAGAAGTAGCGCCCCTCAAGCACGCAGAAATCTTCCGAAAGAAAGTCTCCGTCGAAGCGGATTGCGCCGTTCGGCTCGCGATCGCTGTCATGCGGCCACGGGTCTGGAGCGGCCGCGGCGAGATCCATCAGCCCGCTGTGGCGTTCGCCGCAACCCGCGCATCGCCACTCGCCCGCCAGGGAGGCGAGCGGCGATGCGCGCTTGCGGCGGAACCAGCTCACTCGGCGGCGGGGAGGTAGACCTCGCTGCCCTTTTCGCGGAAGCGCTCGCTCATTTCGGCCATGCCGGCTTCGGCAGAGGCTGCGTCCAGCGGTGACACCCCTCCACCATGCTTCGCAGGGTCCCCCTCCCCTTGCAGGGGAGGATGGGCGGCGACGAAGCTTTCGACGGGCGCGTTCTGCTTCGCCGCGAACTCGCGCACTTCCTGGGTGATCTTCATCGAGCAGAACTTGGGCCCGCACATGGAGCAGAAGTGCGCGGTCTTGGCGCCTTCCGCCGGCAGGGTCTGGTCGTGGTAGCTCTCCGCCGTGTCGGGATCGAGGCTCAGGTTGAACTGGTCGCGCCAGCGGAACTCGAACCGGGCGCGGCTCAGCGCGTCGTCGCGCAGCTTGGCGGCCGGGTGCCCCTTGGCGAGATCGGCGGCGTGGGCGGCGAGCTTGTAGGTGACGACGCCGACCTTCACGTCGTCGCGGTCGGGCAGGCCCAGATGCTCCTTGGGCGTGACGTAGCAGAGCATCGCGGTGCCGTACCAACCGATCATCGCGGCGCCGATGCCCGAGGTGATGTGGTCATAGCCCGGCGCGATGTCGGTGGTGAGCGGCCCGAGCGTGTAGAAGGGCGCCTCGCCGCACGCCTCCAGCTGCTTGTCCATATTCTCCTTGATCTTGTGCATCGGCACGTGGCCGGGGCCCTCGATCATCACCTGGACGTCCTGGTCCCAGGCGCGCTTGGTGAGCTCGCCCAGCGTATAGAGCTCGGAGAACTGGGCCTCGTCATTGGCGTCGGCGATCGAGCCGGGGCGCAGGCCGTCGCCGAGCGAATAGGCGATATCATACGCCTTCATGATTTCGGTGATCTCGTCGAAGCGCTCGTAGAGGAAGCTCTCCTTGTGGTGCGCCAGGCACCATTTCGCCATGATCGATCCGCCGCGGCTGACGATGCCGGTGACGCGCTTGGCGGTCATCGGGATATAGGGGAGGCGGACGCCGGCGTGGATGGTGAAATAGTCGACGCCCTGCTCGGCCTGTTCGATCAGCGTGTCGCGGAAGATCTCCCAGGTCAGCTCCTCGGCGATGCCGCCGACCTTTTCGAGCGCCTGGTAGATGGGGACGGTGCCGATCGGCACGGGCGAGTTGCGCAGGATCCACTCGCGCGTGTCGTGGATGTTGCGGCCGGTCGACAGGTCCATGACCGTGTCGGCGCCCCAGCGGATCGACCAGACGAGCTTGTCGACTTCGGCCGCGACGTTGGAGGCGACGGCGGAATTGCCGATGTTGGCGTTGATCTTGACCAGGAAGTTGCGGCCGATCGCCATCGGCTCGCTTTCCGGGTGGTTGACGTTGTTGGGGATGATCGCCCGGCCGCGGGCGACCTCGTCGCGGACGAACTCGGGCGTGACGAAATCGGGGATGGCGGCGCCCCAGCTGTTGCCGTCGCGGGTCGCCGCCTCGTGCATCGCGGCGCGGCCCAGATTCTCGCGGGCGGCCACATATTCCATCTCGGGCGTGACGATGCCGCGGCGGGCATAGTGCATCTGGCTGACGTTCATGCCGGGCTTGGCGCGCAGGGGCCGGTGGATGCGGCGCGGGAACTGCGGCACGCCGCCGGAGCGATCGGGGCCGAGCTGGCCATTGTCCTCGGGCCGGATCTCGCGCGCGTCATAGGCCTCGACATCGCCGCGCGCCTCGATCCAGGCGCGGCGGAGCTGGGGGAGCCCGGCCATGATGTCGATCTCGGCCGCGGGATCGGTATAGGGGCCGGAGGTGTCGTAGACGCGCAAGGGCGGCTCGCCGGAGCTCGGATCGAGGTCGATCTCGCGCATCGCCACGCGGATCTGCGGGTTGCCGGGCGCGGGGACGTGCACCTTGCGCGAGCCGCGGATGGGGCCGGTGGTTACGCCGATAGAGGTCTTTGCCGGGATGTCTGCCATGGTTCCACTCCACATGGAGGAAACGGACGCTGGCCGACCGCTCCCTCCCTACGCCGGTGTCAGCCGGATCAGGTTCAGCGGGTCGCGGGCTCCTGCCCACCTCTCAACCGCGGCATAGCGGTCCCCCGGGGATGGGCATGGTGTACGCGGGTTCGGGGCGGAGGCCAAGCGATAGTGGTGGCGGCGACCCGCGACGCGAAAACGGCTGGCGTCGGGACCAAGGCTTTGCTAGGCGCATCCACCGGCCGGCACCCGTAGCTCAGCTGGATAGAGCGCTGCCCTCCGAAGGCAGAGGCCACTGGTTCGAATCCAGTCGGGTGCACCATTCTCCTGCAGTTTCCTCGACGCCCTTGCGCCGGACGCGCCACGCTGCGGCGCGCGAGCGGAGCGTCAGCTGAAGATCGTGTCCAGCTGCGGCCCGGCGCGGAGCACGCGCGCCAGCACGGCACAATAGATCCCGGCGGTTGCCGCTCCCGTGACGGCGGATACCAGCATCGTGAACAACGAGCTCTTGTCGCTGAAGGACGCCCACACGATGCCGCCGGTGAGGCCGGCGAGGATACAGATCCACCGGCTCGCCGCCGTCCCCCGCCGGGTCACGGGCCACAAGGCGGACAGCAGCACGGCAGCAGTGGGCGCGGCGACGAACGCGATGGCGACCCAGAGCAGGCAGAGCAACACGGCTGCGCTCGGGAGGCTCATGCGCGCAGCCGAGCCCTGCGCGATCAGCAACAGCGTCGTCGATCCGAGCGCCGAGATCAGCGGCCCCGCGAAACCGGCGATCAGGAGACCGGTTGCGTGCGCCTTCAGGGTCAGCGGGTGCGCCGTGCGGTTGGCGGCCGGGGCGTTCGCGTGCTGCTTCTTCCTCAACATCGCTGCGCTGCTCCGCACCGCGCGCGCCGCAGCACGGGGCCGTGTGTGGCGCTGGCGCTGGAGAGGGTGCCGGTCACCGGGGGCACGCAGATCGGCCCATCAGCCTTCCAGATGCGTATGAGCATGGAGGCGGCCGTCGAGCCGGAGGGGGCAGCGGATGCGGCGTGCAAAGGCATGGTCGCTGGCTAACCGGCTGCGCCCGTGTCGTCCATGTCGTGCCCGACATCAGCCGGGCTGGGGACTGGTTCAGCCGGTGCCCCATACACGAGCGCTCCTAAACCGAGCGCTGCACGACTGATTGTGGTGGAAAGCGGACGTTGGCACCGATCAGTCGAGTGCCTTTACGTCCTGCCCGATCTCTCGCGATTTCGCCCCCGATAAATTGAGACCACAAGCCGACCGTAGGGCGACACTGGCTCTTTCCATAGCTCTTAGCGCAGGCGGGAACGACACTTCAGGTAGCTCCGCACCCACCCCTGTGAACTCGTGCGAAATGCGAACGCCTTTCCCCACGGAGGCGATGTGAAGAGTGGCCCACCCAACTCCATCATCCCACTTGTGATAGGCGAATTGCGCAACGGCTGTACCCTTGGGAAACGTGCCGCCATCACTGACGTAATCCCAGCGCTCCACGCTGCCGAATGTCTTACGTAACGATTGGTCAACGCAGGCCACGTCAACCTGTGATCCGAAGTCCCTGCTCGCTCGAATGCCACGCTCCGGTTCACATCCAGCGAGCAACGTCATGCTGATCAAAATGTATGGTGAGGCGCGCATCTTGGATGTCATACCGCTGGTCCCCAGTTTCCACCATTGGGGGTTTCCCAGCGGTCGGCTCGATGGATCTAAGGCCGAGCCTTCGGCCGGAACCGCGGCGACGGCCGTGTCCCCGCGCAACCGCTCCCCCGCAGGATCGTTGGGGGCTGCTGAGGAGACAGACGATCGCTCACGCCAGCAACGTCGTGCAATGCGACGGACCCGACAGCCCCCATGCGTTCGACATCGTCCCGTTCCAGCCGAGAAACGGCACCCTGGATGCGAAATGTCCGATCTGCCGGGGCCACGGCCAGTGGAACACCGAGATCGATCTGGTGAGCTTCCGGTGCAAGCGTGCCGTCTGCGACTATTGCCATGGCGCCGGATGGATCGAGACCGGCAACGATCCCGTCGGGCACCCCGACATCGTTATGACCCCGGACGGCTATCCCAAATGGGTGGTCGCCTATGATCCGCGCCAGGACGCTGAGCAGCTGCCGACCGAAATTGTCTCCGCGTCCCAGTCGGTGAATCCATGAACGTCCGCGCTGGCGGAATGCGGTCGTGGAGCTTTCGGCGGGTTTCTGCGGGGAGCCTGTGGACGGCGCGCCTCAGGCGGCTTGCGGCCTGAGCAGACCATTCGCATGTGCGGACCGATGGCAGGAAGGCGGGGCTCGATCGCTCATCGATCGGCTGACAGGTCCGTTGCGGCAGCAAAGCGGGCGGCCAAGGTGCGGCGCAGGATCTGCCGCTGGTCGGGCTCTGCCGAAAGCGCGGGGTTGGCAAGCATCGGACAGGTGCCGGCCGGTGCGCGCGGCAACGACGGGTCCTCACACACGACCAGCCAATCGGTGGATGCGGCCTCACCCCGGCGGTAGATCGCACGCGCCTTCGCGCACAGGGCGGGCATCCCGTCGGTACAGCCCATCGCATAGGCGAGGTAGCGGAGATACTCGCGCGGCCAGTTCGCATCGCTTCGGCCCATTGCGGGCGCAGCGGGGAGCCTGTCGGCAAGCGCTGCACAGCCCCGGCCATCGAGATAATGGTCGGCATTGTGGGTGAAGCACGCCCGCACGAAGGATTGGGCGCTCTCGCGAACCAGTCGCTCGCCGCCGAGCCCGTCCCGCTGCATGATCCCCAGATAGGTGCAGCCATACGGGCCCATTCCGATGTCGCTGGAGGCGCATACGCGCGCCATCCGGTCGCGCGCGAGGCGATAATCGCGCAAGCCCGGATCGAGAAACGCGATCTTGCCGGCCTCGTAGCAGCCGTAGATCGTCCGTCCGGCCGAGCACGAGCGATCGTAGGCGGCGAACGCCGCCGCCACGTCGCCGCGCTGCTCGGCGAGAACCCCGGCCTTCCAGCAGCTGTCCACGTCATCGACTGCGGCACAGACCGTGTTTTCGACACGTGCGGACGGTGGGCCGGCAAGTGCAGGAACCTGTGGCCCCACCAGAAGGATCGTCAGCAACGCAAGCCAGCGGACACCGCCCATCTCAGCTGCGCCTGACGCCGTACAAGATCGCCGCGCCGGCCACAGCCAGCGGCGCCCAGAAGTGGATGAGGCCGACAGAACTCAAGACGTCGAACCGCTCACGGCAGCCAGTCGGGTTCATCCCGCACCCCAAGGGCACGAAGTAGAAGAACCACACGAACGTGGCGATGGCGAGGAGGATGCCGAAGATCAGCACGAGCGTCTTCATATCTTCGACGATCAGTAAGTCGCAGGCGGATCGCTGGCGGGGAAGGATTCGTCGGAGGCTTCGTCGACGCGGGTCCAGGGGCGGGCGGTGGGGTCGCGCATGGATTCGGGGCCGGCGGGGCGGACCGGCTGGTAGCTGCCGGGGGAGGCGTCCTGGTCCTCGGGCCGGGCGAAGGCGGCGGTGCCGACCAGGGCGTCCGGCGCCGTCGTGTCGGGCGCGCCGTGGCGCGCGCGGCGGGCGCGGCTCGCCACGACGGCGCCGGTGACGAGCGCGCCGAGTGCGAGCGTGCGCGCCAGCGGCCGGAGCGCCAGCCAGGTGTAGAGGCTGGGGTGGGTGCGGTCGGTGAAGTCGCCGCGCGCGCGGTCGTCGCCGTCGGGTGCGTAGAGGTTGCCGGGCTGGCCGGCGGGGGCGGGGCGCTGGGTGCGCGAGCCGGGGATGCCGAACTTTGCGAGCAGCGCGTCCATCACGCCGGGAGCCGTCACCTGGTTGAGCGCCATGCTGCGGCCGGCGCCGCCGGCGAACAGGTCGCGTACGGGATGTTCGGCCGCGTAGAGAACGCAGTCGGCGACCACGCCCGGATCATAGAAGGGCGGCGGTCCCTTGGGCACGACGTCGAGCTTGCTGCGGGAGTTGGTGAAGAAGGGGGTGTTGATCGTCGCCGGCTTGATGCTGGTCACCGACACCGGCGCGCCCTCCGCCATCAGCTCGCGGCGCAGCGCGTCGAAGGCGCCCTCGATCGCGTGCTTGGAGGCGGCATAGGCGCTGTGCAGCGGCAGCGAGACGATGCTTTCCACCGAGGAGATCACGATCAGCGCGCCGCCCTGTTCGCGCAGGTACGGCAGGGCCGCCTGGGCGCCGTGGACATAGCCCATGAAGTTCACCTCCAGGATGCGGCGGAACTCCTCGGGCGTGGTGTCCTCGAACCCGGCATAGACCGAGACGCCGGCGACGTTCACCCAGCTGTCGATCCGGCCGAAGCGGGCGACGGCGTCGCGCGCCAGCTGACGGACCTGCGCCTCGTCGGTGACGTCGCAGACGACCGCCACGGCCTTGCCGCCGGCCTGGGTGATCTCCTCCACCAGCGAGGCGAGGCCGGCCTGGCCGCGGGCGGCGACCACGAGCGTGGCGCCTGCGGCCGCTGCCCGGCGCGCGGTTTCGCGGCCGATGCCGCTCGACGCGCCGAGGATCACCATGACTTGTTCGGAAAGGGGCTTGAGCTTCACCGCCATGTTCCTGGCCTTCGCTGCCTGAGGGGTCGCGCGCTGCACGGGGTGCTTCACGAACGGCAGGCGGCGGCGGGGGTTCCCTGGCCGGAGCGAAGGGGTCAGGCGGCTCGGCGCTGGGCGTAGGCGGAGGTGCGCAGCGCCTCTGCCACCAGCGCGAAGAAGGCGCGGCTGGCCGGAGCGTGGTCCGCGTCCCATTCGGGGTGCCACTGGACGGCGAGCACGTCGGCGCCGCACGGGCGCGCCCAGATCGCCTCGACCAGATCGTCCCCTTCCGCCCGCGCCTCGACGGTGAGGCCGGAGCCGAGCCGATCGACGCCCTGCTGGTGGACGGAGTTCACCCGCAGTCGCGAGCAGCCGGTGGCGCGGGCGAGGCGGCCCCGGTCGGCGAGGCGGATGGCGTGGTGATGGTCGAACAGCGCGTCATAGCCCTCGTCCCAGTCGCCGCGGTGATGGCCGCCGTCGGCGGGCTGCTCGCACAGGGTGCCGCCGAACAGCACGTTCAACTCCTGCATGCCGCGGCAGATGCCGAACACGGGCTTGCCGCCCTCGATCATGCGGGCGGAGAGCGCCAGGGCGACCGCGTCGCGCTCGGGATCGTGCGCGGCCGGGCGGGGGACGGGGGCGGCGCCGTAGCGTTCGGGCGCCACGTGCGAGCGCGAGCCGGTGAGGAGCAGGCCGTCGAGGGCGGCCGCGACCCCGGCGACATCGGCCGCATCGGCGACGGCGGGGACGAGCAGCACCGTCGCCTCGACCAGCTGGGTGAGCGGGCGGACGAAACGGGTGGCGACGACCTGCACCGGGCGATCCACCACTTCGTTGCAGCAGAGCACGCCGACGACGGGGCGGGCCGGCGTGGCTTCGGGAAGGGCGGGGCGGAAGCGCATCAGCCTGCCGTCTCCACCAGCACGTCGCGCAGCGTCGCCCCGGCAGCGCGATCGAGCCGCCGCGCCTCCGGCTGGACCACGACGCTGTCGGGGGGCACGTCGTCGAGCAGCCAGACGTTGCCGCCGATGGTGGAGCGGGCGCCGATGGTGACGCGGCCGAGGATGGTCGCGCCGGCATAGATGACCACGTCGTCCTCGACGATCGGGTGGCGATCGTGGCGGGGGCGGCCGCCGTCGCGGGTGTCGCCCGGTGCACTGCGCGCGCCCAGCGTCACATGCTGGTAGAGCCGCACGCGATCGCCGACGATCGCGGTCTCGCCGATCACCACGCCGGTGCCGTGGTCGATGAAGAAGCCGCGCCCAATGGTGGCACCCGGATGAATGTCGATCCCGGTGCGGGCGTTGGCGAGTTCCGAGATCAGCCGGGCGACGATGGGCGCGCCGAGCTGGTGGAGCTGGTGGGCGATGCGGTGGTGCAGGCTGGCGAGGGCGCCGGGATAGCAGAGCAGGATCTCGTCCACGCTGCGCGCCGCCGGATCGCCGAGAAAGGCGGCGTCGACGTCGCTGTCGACCAGCTGGCGGACCTCCCCCAGGGTAGCGGCGAACAGGCGCACGATCATGCCGGCCTGGTCGGGATCGAAGCGGCTGCGCGCCTCCGCCTGCCAATAGCCGAGTTCGGCGGCGACTTCGCGTTCCAGGTCGGCGAGGGCGAGGGTCAGGCGCTCGGCGACGAAGGCGTCCTCCGCCTCGGCGGTGCCGCGGAAGCCGCCCAGGCGGCGGGGATAGAGGGCGGTCGCCAGCGTCTCGACGATGCGGGCGACGGCGTCGCGCGAGGGAAAGCTCTCCACGTCGCGCGATTCGTCCTGGCGCTGCCGCCACGCCGCGCGGGCGACGCGCAGGGCGGCGACGGTCTCGATCAGTGTGCGCGACATGGCCTACCTCCGATGTGGAGAGACATACCCCATCGGCAGAATAGGAATTCAAAGAAATGCTTTGCCGGGGCGAAGCCGTGGATCAGGCCGGGTCGGAGGTGGAGGGGCGCCCGGTCTCGAGCCGGCCGGCGATGCGGCGAAGAAAGCCGGGGGCGGCCGGGCTGGTGAGGGTCAGGTCGTACCAGCCGCCGGTGGGTGCGAGGTCCCAGAGCGGCGGGGTGCCGGTGCCGTGCCAGGGCCGGTGGTGATCGGCATAGGCGTTGGGCGCGACCTGCCATGCGGCCGGGCCGGGGCGAGCGGCGAGGGCAAGGGTAGCGCGCGCCGGATCGAGGTGCCAGGCGATGCGCCCGGCAAGCGCGCGGTCGGCGGCGCGACCGGCGAAGTGGCGGTGGAAGCCGTTGGGGCCGAGCACCCACAGGTCGTAGGCGCCGTCCGCGCCCGCGCCCGCCCAATGGCCGGTGAGCTGGCCGCCCGCCTCGACCGTGTAGCGGCGGGGCAGGCGATCGAGCGCGAGCCGGTCATAAACGTGGAAGACGGCGGCGACGCCGGCGCGGTTCGCGCCTGCGTGGAAGGTGAGGCGGATGCCGGCCTCGTCCGGTGCCTCGGTGACGGAGAGGTGGTAGGGGAGCGGGCGCGAGGGGCGGACCCCCGGCTCCTGCACCAGCGGCTGGGCGGCCGCGGGCGCGCGGGGTGCGACCTGGCCGTGAATCGCGGCGCTGCGGCTGGCGTCGGGGCGCGGATCGGGGATGCCGTCGGGGAAGCCGCGGTTCGGGCTGGCGAAGTCGAACACCGAGGTGAGGTCGCCGCACACCGCGCGCCGCCAGGGCGAGATGTTGGGCTCGGCGACGCCGAAGCGCTGTTCCAGGAAGCGGATCACGGAGGTGTGGTCAAATACCTGCGAGTTGACCCAGCCGCCGCGGCTCCAGGGGGAGATGGCGTAGAAGGGGACGCGGGGACCAAGGCCATAGGGACGGCCGCGCAGCTCCGGCAGGTCGACCGCGGCGTCGGCGGCGCTCGGCACGCGGTGATACTCGCCCGCGGTGCTGACGGTGGAGGCGCCGGCGAGGCCGCCGGGCGCCGCCGGATCCTGCGACGGCGGGGCGGGCGGCGGCACGTGGTCGAAGAAGCCGTCGTTCTCGTCGAACATGACGAGCAGCACGGTGCGCGCCCAGACCTTTGGATCGGCGGTGAGCACGTCGAGCAGCTCGGCGGTGTAGGCGGCGCCCTGGGCGGGGCTGGACGGGCCTGGATGCTCGGAGCCGGCGGCGGTCGCGATCACATAGGAGACCTGCGGCAGGCGGCCGGCGAGCACGTCGGCGCGCAGGCCGTCGAGCGCGCGGGTGGTGAGCGCGCGGTCACGAAGCGCCGGATCGGCACCGTGCGTGCCCTTGTGGGCGGCGCGGAACGCCTCGAACCCGACCAGGGGGTTGTCGGTGAAGTTGTCGGCCATGTCCTGGTAGATGCGCCAGTCGATTCCGGCCGCCTGGAGCCGCTCGACATAGCTGGTCCAGCGATAGGGCTCGGCCCAGCCGCCATCCTCGGCGAAGCTGTCGTGCGAGTTGGCAATGGCGGGGCCGCCGGCGTGGCCCTCGGGATCGTTGGTGCCGGTCCACAGGAACAGCCGGTTGGTGTTGGTGCCGGTCTGCAGCGAGCAGTGATAGGCGTCGCACACGGTGAAGGCATCGGCGAGCGCGAACTGGAAGGGAATGTCGTCGCGCCGATAGTGGCCCATCGCGCGCTCGGTCTTCACCTCCGGCCAATGCGCCATGCGGCCGTGATCCCAGGCGCGCTGCGCGTCCGGCCAGCTATGGGGCGTGCCCTCCATGCGCATCAGCGCCCAGTCGGTGCGGGTCGACAGATGAAAGGGGGAGACGGTGCGCGGCCCCTCCTTGGCGGTGCGGTCGAGTTGCTGCCAGACGGTGCGGGCCGCGCCGTCCGAAGCCGGGGCGAGCGGGATCGGCAGGCGATCGCCGAAGCCGCGGACGCCGCGCAGCGTTCCGAAATAATGATCGAAGCCGCGGTTCTCCTGCATCAGGATCACGACGTGCTCGACGTCGCGCAGCGTACCGCTGCGCACGTCCGCCGGGATCGCGAGCGCGCGCGCGATCGAATCCGGAATGGCGAGCGCGGCGGCGCCAAGGCCTGCCTTCAAAAGGGTGCGGCGGTGAAGTTCGGTCATTCCGTCCCCGTGGCAGCGACCGCGCAGAGGCTCAAGCCGCTCCCGCCCGCGGAGCCGGTCAGCGCATGCTCCCGCGGCAATTGGTGCGAGTCACTTTCAACAGGAACGGGTGCGTGGCTGATGCGCTTGGGATGGACCAGAACGATACAGCAGGAGCCCGGCAATGTTCATGCATAACAAGCGGTTGCAATATACCGTGCGCGTTTCGGAGCCCAATCCGCGGCTCGCCACCATGATCATGGAGCAGTTCGGCGGGGCCGACGGCGAACTGGCCGCGGCGATGCGCTATTTCACGCAGGGCCTGGGTGAGGACGATCCCGGCCGCAAGGACATGCTGCTCGACATCGCGACGGAGGAGCTGAGCCACCTGGAGGTGATCGGGTCGATCGTCACCATGCTCAACAAGGGCCTGAAGGCGCAGCTGGCCGAGGGCACGATGAAGGAGGCCGAACTCTACCAGATGGTGGGGCAGACCGGCACCAGCGCCAAGGAATCGATCCTGTTCGGCGGCGCCCCGGCGCTGTGCGACAGCGCGGGCGTGCCATGGACGGCGGCCTATGTGGACTCGCGCGGCGAGCCGACCGTCGACCTGCGCTCCAACATCGCGGCCGAGGCACGCGCCAAGATCGTCTATGAGCGGCTGATCAACATCACCGACGATCCCGGCATCAAGGACGCGCTGGGCTTCCTGATGACGCGCGAGGTGGCGCACCAGAAGTCGTTCGAGAAGGCGCTCTATGCGATCGAGAACAACTTCCCGTCGGGCAAGCTGCCGGGTGTGGAGAAATACGCCAGCATGTACGTCAACACCTCGCAGGGTGAGGGCGACACCACGGGTCCGTGGAACGCGGGCGACGAATGGGACCGCATCGACGACCTGCAGCAGGTGATGCCGGCCGACGAGGGCGACGGCACGGCGACCGTCAAGCTTCCCGCCAAGGACCAGAAGGTCGCGGCCAAGATGGTGGAGCGGACCGCGTCCGATCCGAGCGCCGACCCGACCACCGGCGCGGACCTGGGCGCGGGCCCGGGCGCCGGCCGCACCAAGAACGGCGACATGGGCGGTGCTCCCGACATCCAGTCGGCGCCGGCGATGGCAGAGGCCACCGTAGCGAAGTGACGAACAGGGCCGGCGCTCCCGCAACGGAAGCGCCGGCTTTGCCCTGCTGGGGCAGCTAGCGCTTCAGCGTGTAGAGATAGGCGGCCATGTCGCGGGCGTCGCGCTCGGTGACGCCCTGGTCCGGCATGCCGTTGCCGGGAAGCACCTGCTGCGGCTGGCGCAGCCAGCGGGTGAGGTTCTGCGGATCGTTGACGAGGACACCGGCGATCTCGGCGCGCAGGGCGATGCCGTTGAGGGCCGGGCCGGTGGTGCCCGTGGCGCCGGCGATACCGGGGATGCGGTGGCAGGCGCCGCAATTGTAGCGGCCGATCGCGGCCTTGCCGGCCGTGGAATCGCCGCCGGTCATCGCCTCCGCCTGGGTGCGGGTCTGGAGGCTATCCTGCCGGTAGATGCCGAACACCGAGGCGGCGCCCGCAATCGTGGCGATGCCGGTGAGGATCAGCACGAAGCGCAGCTCAGACGGCATCGGCGGTCCTTTGCGGCGACGGCACGAGGAGCGTGCGGAACAGGGCGAGCGCGGCGACGAGGTGGACGAGGCCGCCGGGCACCCACATGACGAGGCCGGCGACCTGCTGGTCCTCCGCCGGGGTCATGCCGAAGGGCGCGAGCGCGAGGCGTGCATAGCCCGCGTACCAAGGGGAGTCGGAGAAGGCCATCAGCGCCCCCAGCGCCCCCGTCACGAACGAGGTGACGAGCAGGCAGAAGGCGGCCAGCGCGCGGTCGCCGAGCGCGCTCGCCCCGGCACCGCGCCGGCCGAGCATCGCCGTCCAGAACAGCAGCGCGCTGACGATGAAGCAGAGGTGCTGGGTGGCGTGCCAGCCCTCGCTCGCCAGCGCCACGTCGAACAGCGACGGCATGTGCCAGATCCACAGCACCGCCGCCTGGAGGAGGGTGGCGACGACGGCGCCCGTCGCCCAGGCGAAGGGGACCGACACCGCCCGGCTGGCGCTGATGCGGCCGAGGGTACGGCGGGCGGCGGCGGGAAAGGCCCAGAGCATCGCCGACAGCGGTTCGGCCAGCACGATCAGCGGGGCGGCGAGCAGCATCAGCAACTCGTGCTCGATCATGTGGGCGGTGAAGGAGCGCTCGCCCGCTTCGTGCAGCGGCGACACCAGCGCGCCCGCGAGCGTCAGCCAACCGGCGGCGAAGAGCCACAGGCGCCGCTTGAGCCGGGGGCGGCCGCCCGCCGAGCGCGCGTAGAGGCGCCGCCAGCCGAGCCCGAACAGGACGGCGGAGAGCAGCAGGGGCACGGTAATCCACGGATCCCAGGTCCAGCCGGGCGGCTCGCCATGATCGTGGCCGCCGTGCGCGAGGGCGGCGGCGGGCACCGCGAGCGCCAGCAGCGGGGCGAGGCGGATCAGCTGACGCATGGCGGGACGATCAGCACGGCCAGCGTCTGGAAGGCGATGGCGAGCGCGAAGATGCCGGCGAGCAGCAGCGCGACGCGCGACAGCCAGGCGCGCGGCGGGGTCTGGTCGCCCGCGGGCCGCGCGCAGGGCCAGGCGATCGCCATGGCGAGGCCGCACACCGCAAGGCTGGCGAGACCCCAGGCGAGGCCCAGCCAGGCGCCGACGGGGGCGCAATCGACCTTGAGCACGCTGCCGAGACCCAGTTCGAAGACGTACCAGGCGACGGGCGGCAGCAGCAGCGCCGCCCAGGGACGCACGCGTGCCGCGCGGGAGAGGGACTCGCTCACCCGAACCTCGGCGCCAGATAGACGAGCGCGCCGACCGGGATCCAGGTCAGCACCACGAAGGTCCAGTAATTGGCGTTGTCCTCGACGTCGGCGAACTGATCGTCGCCGACCTCATGGGTATAGAGCCACACGCACTGGACGGCGGTGTCGCCGATGTCGGTGATGAGGTGGCTGGTGTGCAGCACCAGCAGCATCCAGGTCAGCGAGCCATAGGCATTGTCGTACCAGGTGACGTTGAGGTGCCCGAACTCGATGCCGCGCGGGATCAGCAGCAGCAGGCCGATAACGGTCATGGCGAGCGTGCCGATGCGCACGCCGCGCTCGTTCTTGGCCTTGGCGCAGCGGCGGACCCAGAGGTTGGGGATCTCGCTCAGGAACAGGCCGAGCGTCAGCACCGCGGGCCACAGCAGATCGGGCGGGCGGACGCCGTCCGGCGGCCAGCCGGCCGTCTGGCTCATGAGGTAGAGATAGGCGCCGGCGGCGAGCGCGAAGGCGGTGCCCTCGATCGCCATGAAGCCTATGTTGCCCCACCAGACGAGGTGGCTCGCGCCCGATGCGGTCTCGGGCAGGTCGGCGAGGTCGCCGACGACGCGGGTGGGCACGGCGTCGCTCATCGGTTGCGCACCCGGAGCGGGCCAGTGGTCGAGCGCTCGCGCTGCGGCCAGAACCAGAGGGTGAGCCCGATCGCGACCGGCACGGCACCCCAGACCAGCGCCCAGGGGGTGAAGATGCTGCCGACGAACAGGATGGTGACGGCGATGGCGGCGAGCAGCGGCGCGATCGAGGGCGGCGGGCTTTTCTGGCGGTATTCCGGGGTGGCCTCCACCACTGACGTCACCAGCACTTCGCGGCGATCGACCGCGAGGCCGGTCATGACGGCGAGTTCCTGCTTTTGCGTCCACAAGGGCGTGAGGCTGTCGACCACGGGCGTCGCGTCGAAATTATGCTGGGGCGGGGGCGAGGGTGCGGCCCATTCGAGCGTGGAGCCACCCCAGGGGTTCGGGCCCGCCGCCCTGCCGCGGAAGTAGCTCCAGGCGGCATTGGCGACGAACAGCACGCCGCCCGCGACCGCGATCGCCGAGCCGATCGAGGCGACCATGTTGAGCGGGCCCCAGCCCATGCCCTCGCTATAGGTATAGATGCGGCGCGGCATGCCCTGGAGACCCAGGATGTGCATGGGGAAGAAGCCGAGGTTGAAGCCGCCGACGATCAGCCAGAAGCTGATCTTGCCCAAGGTTTCCGACATCATCCGCCCGGTCGCCTTGGGATACCAATAGGCGAAGGCGCCGAAGAGCGGGAACATCGCGCCGCCGACCAGCACATAGTGGAAATGGGCGACCACGAAATAGGTGTCGGTCACCTGCTGGTCGAGCGGGGCGGAGGCGGTCATCACGCCCGACAGGCCGCCGATCACGAAGGTGACGATGAAGGCAAGCACCCACAGGAGCGGCGTGTCGAAGCGGGGCCGGCCGGTTGCCAGCGTCGCGATCCAGCAGAAGATCTGGACGCCGGCCGGGAGCGCCACCGCCATGCTGGCGGCGGTGTAGAAGTCGTTGCCGAGCCGCGGCAGCCCGACCGCGAACATGTGGTGGACCCAGAGACCAAAGGCGAGCGCGGCGATGGCGAGCATCGACAGCACCACTGCGGCATGGCCGAACAGCGTGCGGCGGGAGAAAGTCTCGACGATCACCGAGACGAAGCCGGCGGCCGGCAGGAAGATGATGTAGACCTCCGGATGGCCGAACCACCAGAAGAGGTGCTGGAACAGCACCGGATCGCCGCCGGCCGCGGCCGCGAAGAACTGGGTGGAGACGAGGCGGTCTGCGATCAGCATGCTGGTGACCATCATCACCGCCGGGAGCGCAAAGATCGTCATGAGCGAGGCGAGGAACATCGCCCAGACGAACAGCGGGATGCGCGCGAGCGTCATGCCGGGCGGGCGCATCTTGAGCACGGTGGCGGCGATGTTGACCGAGGCGGCGAGCGCCGCGACCTCGGTAAAGGTGATCATCTGCGCCCAGATGTCGGCGCGGTGGCCGGGCGAATAGGCGGGGCCGGAGAGCGGCGGATATTCGAACCAGCCGAGATCGGGCGTGACGCCAAAGGCGTGCGGCACCCACAGCATCAGGACGCCGCCGAGATACAGCCAGTAGCTGAACGCCGCGAGCCGCGGAAAGGCGAGCGCGCGCTGGCCGAGCATCAGCGGCACCAGCCAGATCGCCATCGCCTCCATCACCGGCACCGACACCAGGAACAACATGGTCGAGCCGTGGAGCGAGAAGCTCTCGTTGTAGAGCTGCGGCGTCATCCGCTCCATGTCGGGCATGGCGAGCTGGAGCCGCATGTCGAGCGCGAGCATGCCGGCGAGGAACAGCAGCAGCACCACCGTCAGGATGTAGCGCGCGGCGATCCGCTTGTGATCGACCGTGGTCAGGAAGCCCCAGATGCCGGGCGCGTCGGCCCAGGAGACGTGCAGCGTGCGGAGTTCGACGGCGGGGGTGCGCGGATCGCTCATTTCAGGTCCATCAGATAGCGCGACACCGCGTCCGCATCGGCCGGCGAGAGGGCGACGGGGGGCATCATCGTGCCGGGCTTCACCGCCTGCGGCTGGGTGACCCAGCCCTGGACGGCACCGCGGCTCATGGTGAGGGTGCCGGCGGCGACCGAGCGGCGGCCGCCGAAATGGGTGAGGTCCGGCCCGGCGCGGCCGACCGCCTGGGTGCCGCGGATCGCATGGCACATGGCGCATTGGCCGCGGGTGACGAGCTGGAGCCCGCGGGCGGCCGCCGGATCGGCGGGCGGCGTCGCCGGGCGCCGCTGGCCCGCCAGCCAGCGGGCGAATTCCTCCGGCGTGTCGACCTTCACGTCGAGCGCCATGTGCGCGTGCTGCACGCCGCAGAACTCGGCGCACTGGCCGCGAAACCAGCCGGCGCGGGTGGGGGTGAGGTCGACGCGGTTGATGCGTCCGGGGATCAGATCGAGCTTCTGCGCGATGTTGGGGACCCAGAAGCTGTGGATCACGTCGGACGAGCCGAGCGCGACCCGCGTCGTCTGCCCGAGCGGGAGGTGGAGTTCGTTGGCGGTCTCGATCCAGGCGCCGGTGGCGGGATCGCGATACTGGATGCGCCACCACCATTGATGGCCGGTGACGCGGACCTCCAGCGCGTCGCGGGCGCGGGCGCCGGCGATGGTGCGCTCGACCAGGAAGCTGCCCGTGATGAGGACGGTGAGGCCGACGACGATCAGCGCGGCCCAGGCGACCAGCCCGCGGGTGAGGCCGCGGTCGGCCGGGTTGATGCTGGGCTCGCCCGTCTCGCTCCGATGGCGGCGCGCGCGCAGCAGGCCGATGCCGAGCCCGGCCAGCACCAGCAGGTACATGAAGCCGCACACCGCCATCATCAGCCAGAACAGCGAATGGATGCTCGCCGCCTGCTCGCCCGCAGGCGCGAGCGGCGACTGGAAGCCGCCCTCGCACGCCGAGAGCGCCAGCACCGCCGGCAGCAGCGGGAGCCTGCGCAGGGTCATGGCAGCACCGGCCCGGTCCAGTTGTCGCCCTGCGCCTCGCCGACCTGGTCGACGTCCTGGCGGCGGCGCTTCTCCGGCTTCAGCTGGGGAAGCGTGCGGACATAGGCGGTGATCTGCCAGAGCTGCTCGACGGGGATGCGCTCGCCGTAGCGGGCGTCGCCATGGCCCTGGGCGATGAAGCGATAGACCTGGTCGAGGTCGCTGCCATGCGCCCAGAGCTTGTCGTTGAGGTTCAGCGCGCCCGCGGCATCGCTGCCGTGGCAGCTGCCGCAGCCGTACCAGGTGAAATAGCGGCCCCCTTGCGCGACCTGATAGGCGTTGCGCTCGTAGCGGGCCGCACGCGGATCCTGCGCGCCCGTGGGTTCGGTCTGCGGCAGATCGGCGCCGACCGTGCGCGACTCCGCGCTGCACCCGGCCAGGGCAAGGGCGCACAAGACGATGAAGGACGAGGATCTGTTGCCCGGCACCAAGCGAGCCTTGCCAATCCGGAAGAACCGGTCAAGCACACAGGTTGCTTGACCGGAAGTTGATTTCCGAAGGGCGACGCGATCAGGTGACGATCCGCACTGGCACCGCCTTTGCCGCGGGCGTCTTGGACTCCTGGTCGTGGTGGCTGAGCGGGATCAGCGCGTTCATTTCCGGATAATAGGAAGCGACGCAGCCGCGCGGCAGCAGGAACGGGGTGACGGTGAGCCCGCCGACCTCGCGATGGACGCCGTCCTCCGCATCGGTCCGCAGCCCCACGACCTGTCCTTCCGCCAGCCCGGCCGCGGCGATCTCGTCCGGATGCATCAGCAGCACGTCGCGGGTACCCTCGATCCCGCGCAGCCGGTCCGAATAGCCGTAGATGGTGGTGTTGAACTGGTCGTTGGAACGCAGGGTCATCAGCCGGTAGCGGCCCGGTGCATCCTCGAACCCCGCGGCCGACAGGTGATCCGGCACGGTGAACTCGGCCTTGCCGCTCTCCGTCTTCCAGACGCGGTCGCGCGCCGCATTGCCGCGGTAGAAGCCGCCGGGCGTGAACAGGCGCTCGTTGAACTTGGCGAACTCGTCGGGATAGGTCTGCTCGATCAGGTCGCGCACGCGGCCATAGTCGGCCACCCACTCGTCCCACTGCACCTTGGGATTGGGCGGCAGCGTCGCCTTGGCGATGCCCGCGACGATGGCGATTTCGGAGAGCAGGTGCTCGCTCGCCGGCTTGTTGTGCGCGACCGAGCCGTGGATGCAGCTGAGGCTGTCCTCCATCGTCACCGTCTGCGGCCCGCTCGCCTGTTCGTCCACCTCGGTGCGGCTGAGGCAGGGAAGCAGATAGGCGACCTGGCCGTTGATGAGGTGGCTCCGGTTGAGCTTGGTCGCGATCTGGACGGTGAGGCGCAGGCGCGTCCACGCCTCCTCCATCTTCTCGCGCTCCGGGATGGCGCGGACGAAGTTGCCGCCCAGGCCGATGAAGGCCTTGATCTCGCCGG
The DNA here is from genome assembly GCF_027922045.1 of Microbacterium terregens. The sequence continues at coordinate 4,431 of NZ_BSEX01000019.1, read as the reverse complement.
TGAGGATCTTTTCGCAGGATTCGACCGTGTTCATCCCCTTGTCGCGCGGGGGATCGAAGCCGAACAGCTCGGCGAGCTTGTCGAGCGGCACCAGCTCGGGCTTTTCCGAGATGCCGACGGTGCGCTGGCCCTGGACGTTGGAATGGCCGCGGACGGGCGAGCAGCCGGTGCCTTCGCGGCCGATGTTGCCCTTCAGCAGCAGCAGGTTGACGATCATCGCCAGGTTTTCAAAGCCGTGCACCTGCTGGGTGAGGCCCATGCCGTACATGACGATGGTGTTCTTGGCCTCGACATAGACCTGGGCGGCCGCCTCCAGATCGGCGCGCGAGAGGCCGGATTCGGCCTCGATCGCATCCCAGCTCATGCCGGCGACATGCGCCTTCAGCGCCTCGAACCCGTCGGTGTGCTGTTCCAGGAAGTCGACGTCGAGGACGTGGCGCTGCTCCTCGGCCCAGAGCTTCTCCTCGGCCGCGAGGATGTGCTTGATGAGGCCGGTGATCGCCGCGATGTCGCCGCCGGCCCGCACCTGCAGATATTGGTGCGAGATCAGCGTCGGCTTCTTGAGGTGCAGCATCTCGGCCGGGCTCTGCGGATCGCGGAACACCTCCAGCCCGCGCTCGCGGATCGGGTTGAAGGTGACGATCTTCACCCCGCGCTCCACCGCCTCCTTGAGCGGGTGGAGCATGCGCGGGCTGTTGGTGCCGGTGTTCTGGCCGAAGAAGAAGATGGCGTCGCAGTGATGGAAGTCGCTCAAGACGCTGGTGCCCACCGGCACGCCGATCAGCTTCTTGAGCGCGACCGAGGTCGTCTCGTGGCACATGTTGGAGCTGTCGGGCAGGTTGTTGTGCCCATAGAGCCTGGCGAACAGCTGGAAGAGATAGGCGGTCTCCAGGCTGGCGCGGCCGGAGGTGTAGAAGACGGCCGAACCCGGATCGATCGCCCGAAGCTCCCGCCCGATGCCGTCGAACGCCTCCTGCCAGCTGCACGGTACATAGCTGTCGGTGGCGGCATCGTAGCGCATCGGGTGGGTGAGGCGGCCGAGCTGCTCTAGATCATGGTCGCGCCAGGTCTTGAGCTCGCTGACGCGGTGGCGGGCGAGCACCTGCGGCGTGCAGCGGCGGCTGGTGAGGTCCCAGAGCGTGGCCTTGGCGCCGTTCTCGCAGAATTCGAAGCCGTGGGGGTGGGCGGGCTTGGTCCAGGCGCAGGACACGCACATGAAGCCGCCGGGCTTGTTCTGCCGCTCCAGCGTGCGCAGCGCACCGGGGCGGTCGACCTCGCGCATCCAGGTCTCGGTAATGCCGCGGACCGAGCCCCAGCCGCCTTCGGCACCCTTATAATGTACGGTGCCCTTTTTTTCCTCGTCCATCGGCGCAGCTCCTCCCCGCCCCGGCCGGGACGTGCCTTTGAAAAGGCACAACGCCTCGGCACCCGGAAAGGATGCAGCGCGATCACCCGGCCAGTTCGGCGAGGTCCGCGGGCGTGTTGATGTTGGGGACCGGTTGCGGAAGGGAAAGAACGGTGGCGCCCGCCGCCGCGCCCCAGCCGCGCAGCGAGCGGCGCGGGTCGCTGGCGAGAAAGGCGTCGAGGGCGGGGGCGAGGGCGCTCGGCCACCAGCCGATCAGCGGCATGGCGTCGAGGAAGCTGGCGCCACCGGGCGCGCGCAGCCGGGCGACCAGATCGTCCGGCAGGCGCGGCGTGTCGCAGCCGACGCTCACCACCCCGTCGAAACCTTGCTCCTGCGCATAAGCGAGCGCGGCGGCGAGGCCGCCGAGCGGGCCGAGGCCGGGGGTGGGGCGGTCGGGCAGGTGCAGCAGATCGGGGAGCAGCGGCGCGCCGCCGCACACCGCCACCGCCGTGACCTGTGGCGCGAGCGCGCGGGCGGCGTGGGCGATCAGCGGCTCACCGCGCAGCGTCGCCAGCGCCTTGTTGGAGCCGAACCGGCGCGCCTGCCCGCCGGCGAGAATGGCACCCAGGATCCTCACGGCGTGTCCGGCAACAGCAGCATGGCGTCGGAACGGGCGAGCACGATCAGCCGCAGCCCCGCGTCGCGCGCGCGGGCGATGGCGAGGCTGGTCGGCGCCGAGATCGTCACCAGCGTGGGGCAGTCGGCGAGCGCCGCCTTTTCAACCAGCTCATAGGAGCAGCGCGATGACAGCAGCGCAAAGCCGCCGTCCCAACGAAGCTCCTTGCGTAGCATTGCGCCGACCAGCTTGTCGAAGGCGGTATGTCGGCCGACGTCCTCCCGCACGAGCCGCACCGCGCCGACCGCGCTGACCAGGGCCGCGGCGTGCACCGCGCCGGTCGCGCGATTGAGCGGCTGGTGATCGCGCAGCGCCTCCAGTGCGGCGAAGATCGCGGTTTCGGCAGGGGCGGGGGCGGCGGGCACGCGGCGGAGCGGCCGGATCGCCTGTTCGAGATTCTCGATCCCGCACAGGCCGCAGCTCGATTCGGACACGCGGTGGCGCACGCGCTCGACGACGGCCGCGGCCCGGGCTGGGGCAAGCGTCACGCGCAGCACCAGCCCCGTGTCGGCCGGGTGGCAGTCGATGTCGACGATCTCGTCCGCCCGCCCGATCAGTCGTTCGGAAAGCGCGAAGCCCGTGGCGAAATCGGCGAGGTCGGCAGGCGTCGCCATCACGACCGCATAGCCGAGGCCGTTAAACTCGATCGCGAGCGGGCGCTCCAGGGCGACCGGGCGCTCGACCGCCACGCGGCTGCCGTCGGCGCGGACACAGACCAGGGTCTCCACGACCGAACGGCCGGTTTCGGCAAGCTCCTGGGTCACGCGGCGTTTCCTTGGGCGGTGGATCGAATGCTGTTGGACGAGCACCACCGGGCGCACAAGCCGGGTATAACCGTAATTCGGGCTGGCCAGGGTACCGAGCGATGCGCCAGACGTCGCAAGGACAAAGCAGGAAATGCGCATGCCGCTGGAAGAAGAGCCGTTCCCCGCCCCGGTCCCGTGCGCGGCCGATTTGAGCTTCGATACCGCGCAGGCGCTGCTGGCGGCGGGGGCCGTGCCGCTCGGCACCGAGCGGGTGCCGCTGCGCAAGGCCGGGCGGCGGGTGCTGGCCGAGCCGGTAGTCGCCGCGTTCGATTCGCCGCGGCGAGACACGGCGGCGATGGACGGCGTGGCAGTGCGCGAGGCGGACCTGGCGGACGGGACGCGGCGCCTGGCGGTGGCGGGGGCGGCCTATCCGGGCGCCCCCTTCACCGGAACGGCGGAGGGCGCGGCGGTGCGGGTGACGACCGGCGCGGCGCTGCCGGCCGGGACCGACCGGGTGGTGCCGGTGGAGCTGCTGGCGCAAGCAGATGGGTGCGTGGTGCTGCCGGAGCGGCTGCCGGACAAGCGCCATGTCCGCCCGCGCGCGTCCGACTTCGCCGCGGGAGCCCCGGTGCTGGCGGCGGGACGCATCCTCGACCCGCGCGCGCTGGTGGTAGCAGCGGCGGCCGATGCGGCGGAGGTGGTCGTGTGGCGCCGCCCGCGCGTGCACGTGATCGCAAGCGGCGACGAGCTGGTGGCGCCGGGCAGCGCGGCGGCTGGAGACGGGCTGCTCCCCGACAGCCTTTCGGAGGCCCTCCAGCTGCTGGTCCGGCAATGGGGCGGCCAGCCCGGCGGCGCGACCCGCGTGCCCGACGATGCCGGCGCGATCACGGCTGCCGCGCAGGCGGCGCTGGCGGAATGCGACATCCTGGTGATGGCGGGCGGTGCGTCGCGCGGGGAGCGCGACCTCGCCCGCGCCGGCTTGAAGCCGCTGGGGCTGGAGACGGACTTCGCCGGCGTGGCGATGAAGCCCGGCAAGCCCGTGTGGCACGGCCGGGTGGGGGCGAAGCAGGTGCTGGGCCTGCCCGGCAATCCGACCGCGGCGATGACGGTCGCGCGGCTGTTCCTGGTGCCGCTGCTGACGGCGCTGGAAGGGCGGGGCTTTGCCGCCGGGCTCGACTGGCAGCCGCTGCCGCTGGCGGTGGGAGCCGAGGCGGGCGGATCGCGTGAGGCATTCCTGTGCGCAACGCGGACATCGGGCGGCGTCACCATCCTCGATCGCCAGTCGGCGGCGTCGCAGGCGATGCTGGGACTGGCCGACCTGCTGGTCCGGCGGGCAGCAGGGGCACCGGCGCAGGCGGCGGGGGAGCGGGTCGAGGCGCTGCGCTTCTGATCCCGGGGGCGATGCGCGCCAAGAGAGCCGTGCGGGGCCGCAGGAGCCTTTTTCCGCGTTCGCGGAACAAATTTCAAAAAACTGCAATCGAATCGCTTGACGGTATCCGACCCCTCCCCTAAATGCCTGTTCACCGGACGGGGCGGCCTTCACGGCCTGGTTCGAACGGTTCTGAAACGAGCGGTACCGGGCCACTCCCGAAAGGGGGTGCCATTCGGCGCCGGCGTTTTGTTCTTTGACATTGTTGGTTTAGATGAAGGGACATGTGGGCGGC
>NZ_BSEX01000018.1 GCF_027922045.1 Microbacterium terregens | reverse complement strand
CACAGCCGCGACGAGGACGCGGAAAGCTGCATCGCCGCGATCGAGGCGGCCGGTCGGCGCGGGTTGGCAGTCAAGGGCGACGTGGCCGACGCAGCGACGGCGACCGACCTTGTGGCACGCGCGGTCGACCGCTTCGGCGGGGTCGACGTGATGGTGAGCAACGCGGGCATCTGCCCCTTTCACGCGTTTCTCGACATGCCGGCGGAGACGGTGGAGCGCACCTTCCGCGTCAACCTGCACGGCGCCTATTACATGGTGCAGGCAGCCGCGCGCCAGATGGTGACGCAGGGCCGCGGTGGCGCGATCGTGGCCGTGTCCTCGATCTCGGCACTGGTCGGCGGCGAGTTCCAGACCCACTACACTCCCACCAAGGCTGGCGTGCATTCGCTGATGCAGTCGACCGCGATCGCGCTCGGCAAACACGGCGTCCGCTGCAACTCGGTGCTTCCGGGCACCATCCTCACCGAGATCAACAAGGACGATCTCGCGGACGAGGAGAAGCGCCGGTACATGGAGGCACGCACGCCCTTGGGGCGTCTGGGGCAACCGGAGGACATGGTCGGCCCGATCGTGTTCCTGGCCTCCGACATGGCAGCCTATGTCACCGGCGCCGCGCTGCTGGTGGACGGCGGCATGTACGTGAACCTGCAATGAGGACGGGCATCCCCGTCCCCGCCCGTTCCGCGACGCCGGTTGCCACCGCAGCCTGACATGCCCCCTTCCCCCCGCCCCTGCGTCGCGCTCTTCGTCACCTGTCTGGTGGATGCCATGCGACCGCGCATCGGCTTTGCGGCGCTCGCCGCGCTGGAGGATGCGGGATGCGAGGTGGTGGTGCCGGCCGAACAGACCTGTTGCGGGCAGCCGGCGCTGAACTCCGGGGATGCTAAGGGGGCGGCCGTCATCGCGCGGCAAACCATCGCGCTGCTCGAGCCGTATGAAGCGGTGGTGGTGCCGAGTGGGTCCTGCGCGGCGACGATCGCCTCCCACTATCCCGAGTTGCTCGCGAACGATCCGGCCTGGCTGCCCCGCGCGCAAGCCCTGGCGTCGCGAACGTACGAGATTCTCACCTATCTCGACCAGGTCTGCGATTGGCGGCCAAGTGCTGCGCTAGAGGCGAGCGTCGCCTATCACGACAGTTGCTCGGGCTTGCGCGAACTGGGGATCAAGCAGCAGCCACGGCGGCTGCTCTCCCACGTGAAGGGGCTGCGGCAGGTGCCGCTTGCCGGCGCGGAGACCTGCTGCGGCTTCGGCGGCACCTTTTGCGTCAAATACCCCAGCATCTCGAACGCGATCGTCGATGAGAAAGCTGCGGCGATCGAGGCCAGCGGCGCGGACCTGCTGCTGTCGGGCGACCTCGGCTGCCTGATGAACATGGCGGGAAAGCTTCACCGACGCGGTGCATCTACCCGCGCGTTTCACACCGTCGAGGTGCTGGCAGGCATGGCCGACGGCCCTGCCATCGGCGAGGCGCCGTGAGCGGCTTCACCCGGCGGGTCGAGCACGCACTCGCCGACCCCGTCCTGAAGATCGCGGTCGAACGTACCGCTGGTACCGCCGAGGCCAAGCGCGCGATTGCCGTCACCGCCTTTCCGGATTTCGAGGCGGCACGGACCCGTGCAGCGGCGATCAAGGACCATGTCGTCGCGAATCTCGGCCACTATCTTCAGGAATTCGAGGCCAATGCGCAGGCGGCCGGCGCCACCGTCCACTGGGCGCGCACCGCCGAGGAAGCCTGCGAGATCGTCGTCGACATCTGCAAGCGTGCCGGCGCGCATTCCGTCGCGCGGTCGAAGTCGATGCTGGGGGAAGAGATCGGCCTTCCCCATGCGCTCGCCCAAGCCGGGATCGAACGGATCGAGACGGATCTTGCCGAGCACATCATCCAGCTGGCCGGCGAGCGGCCCTCGCACATCGTATGGCCGGCGATGCACAAGACGCGCGAGCAGGTATCTGCGCTCTTTCGTGCCCGGCACCGCGAGCCGCATCTGGAAGAAACGATTGCGGCGATGGCCGAAAGCGCCCGCCGTCACCTTCGCTCGGCAATGCTGGGCGCGGACGTGGGCATCTCCGGCGCGAACTTCCTGATTGCGGACACCGGCAGCGTCTGCACCGTGACGAACGAGGGCAATGCGGAGCTCTCGATCGTGCCGCCGCGTGTCCACATCGCAACCGCCGGCATCGAGAAGGTGGTGCCGTCCCTGCCGCACGCCATCCACATGCTGCGGATGCTGGCCCGGTCGGCCACCGGAGCGGCGCTCACCCAATACACCACCTTCTACACCGGGCCGAAGCGTGCCGGTGATCGCGACGGTCCGGAAGAAATGCACATCGTGCTGGTCGACAACGGCCGCACGGACATGCGCGAAAGCGGCCTCGCGGAGATGCTGCGCTGCATCCGGTGCGGCGCCTGCATGAACCATTGCGTGGTGTTTCGGCAGATCGGCGGCCACGCCTATGGCGGCACCTATCCCGGGCCCATGGGTGCGGTGCTGACGCCCGCCCTCGACGGACTGTCGGCAAACCGGGACCTGGTTCACGCCTGCACGATGAACGGCAAGTGCCAGGAGGTCTGCCCGGTAAACATCCCCCTCCCCACTCTGTTGCGCGGTTGGCGCGAGAAGAGTTGGCGCGAGGGGCTGGAGCCGCAGACAGTCCGCCGGGCGCTGCGGCTCTGGGCGTGGGGCGTGCGCCATCCGCGGCTCTACCGCCTCGGCAGCGCACTCGCGGTACGCGCCATGCGCATGGCGGCGCGGGCGGGCTGGATCTCGCGACTTCCGCTCGCGGGAGGGTGGACCCGGCATCGTGATCTTCCCGCACCCGAGGGCACGACCTTCATGGAACAATATGCAAAAGGGAGGCGCCGGTGAGCGCACGAGACGCCATCCTCGGGCGCTTGGGAGGTTCGCGGCCGAGCGGTGCGATCGCTCGGGAGGCGGCGACTTTGGCAAAGGACCCGGAGCGTCCTCTGGTACCCCCTGGGCGCGTCATCCCGCAGTTCCTAGGCCAACTGGGGCTTGCGAGCGTGGCCGCCACCTTCGAACGCGTGCGCGACTGGTCAGCGGTTCCTGCCGCCGCAGCGGCTTATTTGGACGCAAACGCCCTCCCCCGCTCGCTCTACCTGCCCCCGGACCCGCGCCTGCGCACCTGCGACTGGAACGGCTTTTCGCTCAGGGAGACATGCGCCCCGGACGAACCGGTGGCGATCGCGCGCGCGGTGTCCGCGGTTGCCGAGACGGGCTCGCTGATCTTCGAGACCGGGCCTGCGGCGCCCATGCTGCCGAACTTCCTGACGCTCCATCACCTGGTGGTGGTCGAGGCGCGAACGATCGTGGCCCAGCTCGAAGACATCCCTGCGCATCTGCGGGATGTGCGCGCCCACTATTGGGTGACCGGCGTGTCCGGCACCACCGACATCGAAGGGCAATATGTGCGCGGCGCGCATGGCCCGCGCTTCCTCCACGTGTTGCTCGTTGAGGATACTCCTGACTAAAGCGCGGTGCTCCCCGGCTGCCGAAGCATTGGGTTCGGGCCGACAAAATCACTCCGAGCGGGAAACGGGCGGGCATGCTGGAGAAGCATCCGGATCAGTCGGACCGGTTTCGCAATCACCGGCAATGCACGGCGGCGTTGACGTTGATCCTGCGGCCGCTAGCTTCGCGTGCGTAAGGCTGGGGGCCACGGTTGCGTATCGCCATAATCGACGACAGCGGCTTGCGCGCCACGATCCTTGAGGAAGGGCTCCGCGATGCGGGCTTCAACGAGATCGACGTCGTGCCTCCGCAGGGTGCCTTCGTCGCCCGGCTGGAACGCATGGCGCCGGACGTCGTGCTGATGAACCTCGGCAACGCCAGCCGTGATTCGCTCGAGGAGATGCTCGCGGTCAGCCGGGCACTAGCGCGTCCGATCGCGATGTTCGTGGACCAGTCGGACGACTCGATGATTGGGGCCGCGATAGACGCCGGGATCTCCGCCTATGTCGTGGACGGGCTGCGCAAGGAGCGCATCAAGCCCGTGCTCGAACTCGCCATCCGGCGCTTCAACGCCTTTTCCAAGCTGCAGGCAGAGCTCGACGCGGCCCGCACCGAGCTTGCCGATCGCAAGACGATCGACCGCGCCAAGGCCATTCTGATGAAGAGCCGCGGCCTCGACGAGCCCGGCGCCTATGCGCTGCTGCGCACCACCGCAATGAAGCAGGGACGCCGCATCGTCGAGGTGGCCGAGGCCCTGATTACTGCCGCCGACTTGCTGGGAGATGGGCGATGACGCCGCTCGCGATCGCTTTCCTCCCGCTTACCGACAGCGCGCCGTTGGTCGCAGCCCGCGAGCGCGGTTTTGCGGAGGCGGAAGGGATTTCGCTTCGGCTGGTGCGGGACACCAGCTGGGCGGCCGTGCGCGATCGGCTGGTCTACGGTCAGGTGCAGTGCGCGCACCTGCTGGCGCCGCTCGCAGTCGCCGTGACCCTGGGGCTCAGCCAAGCCCCGTGCCCGATTGCCGCCCCGTTCAAACTCAACGACAACGGGAACGCTCTGACGCTCTCGTCGGAATTAGCCGCGGCTCTCGACCCCGATCCGCGGAACCGGGTCGCCGATCCGATCGCAACGGCGCACGATTTTGCCGCTGCGATCGGGCTGCATCGCCGCAAGCCGATCATCGGCATCGTTCACCGCTTTTCAAGCCACGCGATGATGTTGCGCTATTGGCTGGGCTATGCCGGGATCAACCCCGATCGCGACGTGACGCTGCGGGTGCTGCCTCCGTCACTCATGACCCAGGCGCTGCGATTGGGCGAGATCGACGGCTTCATCGCGGGTGAGCCCTGGAGCAGCGTCTCCGTGGCCGAAGGCATCGGGGAGATCGCCGCGGCAGGCGTGAACATCTGGCAGCGCGGCGTCGAGAAGGTGCTGGCGACCCGGGCGGATTGGGCCGAAGCCCATGGCGATGACCTCGACCGGCTCCTCCGCGCGCTCGATCGCGCCGCGGCGTGGTGTGACGATCCGGCCAACCATGAAGAACTGGCGGCGCTGCTCGCCAGACCGGAATACGTCGACCAGGCGCCAAGCTTGATTGGCCAGGCGCTGACCGGTCGCATGCCGCTCCGGCGAGGCGACGAGCCGGTAAGCCTGCCCGACTTCCTGGTGTTTCACCGCGGCGCGGCCAACTTCCCGTGGCGCAGTCAGGCGCTGTGGATCTATTCGCAGCTCGTCCGCTGGCAGATGGTGGCTCCCAGCCCAGAGGCTGAGCGCGCAGCGGCCGGCGTGTTCCGCTCCGACCTCTATCGCCGCGCGCTCGCCGGAAGCGGAGTCGCGATGCCCGGGGCAAGCATGAAAGTGGAGGGCGCGCTCGCACAGCCGATGCCGGCCGCTTCGCACCAAGGCACTCTGACACTGGCGCCAGACCGGTTCTTCGATGGACTCGCCTTCGATCCGGAGGATGTGGCCGGCTATCTGAAGGCCCTGCGACAGTCGTGAAGTTTTTGCACTTGCGAAGTGGCGCCAAACGCGTCAGCTTCTCCCATGACGCCTGAACGAACAGGCGCCAGCATCGGATGATTGCGCCAACGTTGGTGCGGTTCTCCACTGTCAGACAGCAAAGCCGCTGTCCGATCACCGCTTGAGGCGGGAGGTCGGAGGCGGCTTTTTTCGTGTCTGCGGCACATGGGAGCAGTGCGGATGAAGGTCGCGGAACTGTTGCACGAAGGCTTCGGCTGGATCGGAGGCGGTGCGGACATCGATTTCGGTCCGAAGCGCAAGAAGTCGGACTTCTGGAGTAGCGGCCACACGCCGACGCTGATCGCCGCCTTTTTATACTTCGACCTTGCCTTCATGGTTTGGGTGTTGCTGGGGCCGCTCGCCCCCCAGATCGCGGCCGACCTGGGACTCAGCCCGGCGCAGAAGGGGCTGATGGTTGCGACGCCCACCCTTGCCGGCGCCATGCTGCGGTTGGTCGTCGGTCTGCTCGCCGACCGGACCGGGCCCAAGCGGACCGGCGTCATCGGCCAGCTGATCGTGATCGCAGGGCTGTTCGCCGGCTGGTCGCTCGGCGTCCACAGTTTCGCCGGGACCCTCGCATTGGGGATCATCCTCGGTTTCGCAGGTGCAAGCTTCGCCGTCGCACTCCCGCTCGCCAGCCGCTGGTACCCACCCGAGCATCAGGGCAAGGCGATGGGCATCGCCGGAATGGGCAATTCGGGCACCGTTCTCGCCGCCTTGTTCGCGCCTGCACTAGCCATCACGTTCGGCTGGAATGCGGTGCTCGGTCTCGCCTGCATCCCGCTGACGCTCGTGCTCGTCGTCTTCATCGTGCTGGCGAAAGACGCGCCCGACCAGCCAGCGCCCCGGCCGCTCAGCGCGTATCTGGAGCCGCTGCGCACGGCCGATGCCTGGTGGTTCATGCTCTTCTATGGTGTGACCTTTGGCGGCTTTTCCGGGCTCGCCTCCTCGCTCACCATCTATTTCTCGGACGCGTTCGCGCTGAGCCCCGTCACCGCGGGCCATTGCACGGCGGCTTGCGTGTTCGCGGGATCGCTCGTCCGGCCGCTCGGCGGTGCACTCGCGGATCGGATCGGGGGCGTGGCCACGTTGACTGCAGTCTATGCCGTCGCCGCCTTCGCGCTGCTGGGCGTCAGCACGTCTCCTGCCAATCTTGGTGCCGCACTGGGACTTTTCGTGGTCGCAATGCTGGCCCTTGGAACGGGAAACGGTGCCGTGTTCCAGCTCGTGCCGCAGCGGTTCGGCAAGGAGATCGGCATCCTCACCGGACTGGTGGGCATGGCAGGCGGCGTTGGTGGTTTCTATCTCGCCTCCTCGCTCGGGTTCGCGCGGCAAGTGACCGGCGGGTTCGGCCCCGGCTTCCTGGTCTTCGCCATGCTGACGCTCGTCGCACTGGCCGGGCTGACCTTCGTCAAGGCCCGGTGGCGCGTCCGTTGGGCTGCCGCTGCCGGCGTGCGGATCTAGTGCCCGCGCCGCTCTCCCACGTTCGATCCAAGCTGTGAGGCTGCATCCATGACGCACCACATCAAGCGCCCGCACCTCGTCGTGATCGGCAACGGCATGGCCGGCTGCCGTGCGATCGAGGAACTGCTCGCCCGCGATCCCGACCGCTACCGTGTCACCATCTTCGGCGCCGAGCCGCATGTGAACTATAATCGCATCATGCTCTCCCCCCTGCTGGCGGGCGAGAAGACGTTCGACGACATCGTGATCAACGGACCCGACTGGTACCGCGACAACGGCATCGAGCTGGTGGCGGGCGATCCGGTGACGGCGATCGATCGCGCGGCAAAGACCGTGACCTCGCGCAGCGGCCGCACCGTGCAGTACGACAAGCTGCTGATCGCAACCGGCTCCGACCCCTTTATCATCCCCGTTCCCGGCAAGGACCTGCCCGGGGTGGTCAGCTTCCGCGACATGAACGACGTGGACGCGATGCTCGCGGCGGCCCAGCGCGGCGGCGAGGCGGTGGTGATCGGCGGCGGCCTGCTCGGTCTGGAAGCAGCGCACGGGCTCTCCTTGCGTGGCATGAAGGTGACCGTACTCCACCTGATGCCCACGCTGATGGAGCGGCAGCTTGACGAAGCGGCAAGCTGGCTCCTCCGGTCGGCGCTCGAAGCGCGCGGACAGACCATCCTGACCGGCGCGGACACTGCCGAGATCGTCGGCGGGGACACCGTCGAGGGCGTGCGGCTCAAGGACGGGCGCTTGATCCCGGCGAGTCTGGTGGTGATGGCGGTCGGCATCCGGCCGAGCACCACGCTCGCGCGGGCCGCCGGGCTCGAGGTCGCGCGTGGCATCAAGGTCGATGACCATCTGGTGACCAGCGACCCCGACATCCTGGCGGTCGGGGAGTGCGTCGAACACGACGGGCAGGTCTATGGCCTCGTCGCGCCGCTGTGGGACATGTGTCGCGCCCTCGCCGATGGGCTGACCGAGCGACCCACAGGCTACAAGGGTTCGGTCACGTCGACCAAGCTTAAGGTATCGGGCATCGACGTGTTCTCCGCGGGCGACTTCTCCGGCGGCAATGGTGCCGAGGACATCGTGCTGCGCGACGCCAGCCGCGGAGTCTACAAGCGCGTGGTGGTCCGGAACGACCGCATCATAGGCGCGGTGCTGTATGGCGATACCGCGGATGGCAGCTGGTATTTCGACCTGCTCAAGAAGCAGGACGAGATTTCCGAACTGCGCGACCTCCTGATTTTCGGCCAGATCTATGCCCAGGGAGGGGGGCAAGCGGACCCTAAGGCGGCCGTTGCGGCGCTCTCGGACGATGCCGAGATCTGCGGCTGCAACGGCGTCAGCAAGGGCCAGGTGGTGGCCTGCATCGCCGACGGTGCCGCGAGCATCGACGCGGTGCGCGCCGGCTGCAAGGCGTCGGCGAGTTGCGGGTCGTGTACCGGTATCGTCGAAAACCTGCTGGCACTGACGCTCGGCGATGACGTCCAGACCGGTGCCAAGACGATGTGCGAGTGCACCAGCTTCGGCCATGATGATGTCCGCCGCGAGATCGTCGCGCAGGGAATGCGCTCGATCCCGGAGGTGATGCAGAAGCTGCATTGGAGCACCCCCGACGGCTGTTCCTCCTGCCGGCCTGCGCTGAACTATTATCTGCTCTGCGCGTGGCCGGGCGAATATCAGGATGACCAACAGAGCCGCTTCGTCAACGAACGCATGCACGCCAACATCCAGAAGGACGGCACCTACTCGGTCGTGCCGCGCATGTGGGGCGGGCTTACCAACCCACGCGAACTCCGCGCGATCGCGGATGTGGTCGAGAAATATGACGCACCCATGGTTAAGGTGACGGGAGGGCAGCGGCTCGACATCTTTGGGATCAAGAAAGAGGATCTGCCCGCCGTCTGGGCCGATCTCAACGCCGCCGGGATGGTCTCCGGCCATGCCTATGGCAAGTCGCTGCGCACGGTGAAGACCTGTGTCGGCTCCGAATGGTGCCGCTTCGGCACGCAGGATTCGACCGGGCTCGGCGTGAAGCTCGAGCGGATGAGCTGGGGCTCATGGATGCCGCACAAGTTCAAGATCGCGGTCTCGGGATGTCCCCGCAATTGCGCCGAGGCGACGATCAAGGACTTTGGCGTGGTGTGTGTCGATAGCGGCTATGAGCTGCATGTCGGCGGCAATGGCGGGATCAAGGTGCGCGCCACCGACCTGCTGTGCAAGGTCGCCACCGAGGCGGAGGCGATGGCGTATTGCGCCGCGTTTATCCAGCTGTACCGCGAGGAGGCGCGGTATCTGGAACGCACCGCCCCGTGGCTGGAACGCGTCGGGCTCGATTACCTCAAGGCACGCATCGTGGAAGATGCGCAGGGCCGCGAAGCGCTGACCGCGCGCTTCCTGCATTCGCAGCGCTTCAGCCAGGAGGATCCTTGGGCAGAGCGCGTCGCCGGGCAGGAGCGCGCGCAGCATGCCCACATGGCGGCGTTCACCCCCGTTCGTGAGGAGGAAATCGCATGATCGGCGAATGGCTCGACATCGGCTGGCTCGACGAGATCCCGCCGCGAGGCGCGCGCACCGTGCCGGTGGAGGGCGGCGAGGAGATCGCCGTGTTCCGCACCGGCGACAACCGCGTGTTCGCGCTGGTCAATCGCTGTCCGCACAAGGGGGGACCGCTCGCACAGGGCATTGTCCACGGCCACAGCGTCGCCTGCCCACTGCACAACTGGAACATCGCGCTGGCAAGCGGCGAGGCCGAGGGACCAGACAAGGGCTGCACGCCGACGATCCCGGTGAAGGTGGATGCCGGACGCGTGCTGATCTGCCGTGCCGGCGTGATGCAGGCCGCCGCCTGATGCCGGAACCGGTCCGTACCACCTGCGCCTATTGCGGGGTCGGCTGCGGGATCGTGGCGACGCGCACCGGCGAGCGCTCGGTGTCGATCCAAGGCGACCCGGACCACCCGGCCAACCGCGGCAAGCTCTGTTCGAAGGGCACCCATCTCGGTGAGACGGTGGGTCTCGAAGGCCGGCTTCTCCACCCGATGATCGGCAGGGGCCGCGCCAGCTGGGACAAGGCGCTGGACCTGGTGGCTCATCGCTTCGCCAAGACGATCGCGGAGCACGGGCCCGACAGCGTCGCCTTCTACGTCTCCGGACAATTGCTGACCGAGGACTATTACGTCGCCAACAAGCTGATGAAGGGCTTCATCGGTTCGGCGAACATCGACACCAACTCCCGACTCTGCATGTCGAGCGCGGTCACCGGGCACCTCCGGGCCTTCGGCGAGGACGTGGTGCCCGCCAGCTACGACGACATCGATGTCGCCGACCTGATCGTCCTGATCGGCTCCAACACCGCATGGTGCCATCCAATCGTCTATCAACGAATCCGTGCGCGCTGGGACGCGGGTGCGAAGCTCGTCGTCATCGATCCCCGCCGTACCGAAACGGCAGAAGGCGCCGACCTGCATCTTGCCATCCGCCCCGGCAGTGACGTCGCGCTGATGAACGGCCTGCTGATGCACTGCCGGGAAGCGGGGCTGATCGACCGCGCCTATCTCGCGCGAAGCGTCTCGGAGCCGGAAGGATTTTGGGAAACGGTCGGCGCGGGAAGCGACCTCTGGTCGGTGGGCCGCACCTGCGACGTGCCCGCCGCCGACCTCCTGCGCTTCTACGAGATGTTCGCGGCCAACCCGCGCACCGTCACGCTCTTCAGCCAGGGGATCAATCAGTCGCTGCGCGGAACCGATCAGGTCAACGCGATCCTCAATCTCCACCTCGCCACCGGCCGCATCGGCAAGCCGGGCGCGGCGCCTTTCTCGATTACCGGCCAGCCGAACGCGATGGGCGGCCGCGAAGTAGGCGGGCTGGCGTCGACGCTGGCCGCGCACATGGATTTCGCGCCTGAGAACCGCGCCCGCGTCCAGCGCTTCTGGGGGGCACCCACCATTGCGGCCAAGCCGGGGTTGAAGGCCGTCGACCTTTTCCGCGCCGTCGGCGAGGGACGTATCAAGGCATTGTGGATCATGGCGACGAACCCGGCGGTGTCGATGCCCGACGCCGCAACGGTGCGCGAGGCGCTGGCGCGATGCCCGTTCGTCGTCATCAGCGACGTGATTGCCGAGACGGACAGCACGGCCTTCGCCCATGTCCGCCTGCCCGCCACCGGCTGGGGCGAGAAGGACGGCACCGTCACCAATTCGGAACGCCGCATCAGCCGCCAACGCCCGATCTTCGAGGCTCCCGGCGAAGCGCGGCCGGATTGGTGGATCGTCAAGGAGGTTGGCCGCCGCATGGGCTGGGCCAGCGAGTTCGCCTATGCACGCCCCGCCGACATTTTCCGCGAGCATGCGCGGCTCTCGACCTATCAGAACCAGAGCACTCGGCTGTTCGACCTGGGGGAACACGTTGCCATCGGCAATGCCGACTATGACGCGATGGAGCCGTTCCGCTGGGGCGGCGAGGCCTTCGCGAACGGCCGCTTCCCCACGCCGGAAGGGCGGGCGCGCCTGATCCCGCTCGAGCAGATGTCCTTGCCGAAGCCGCTGGCGAGGTGGCCGCTCACCCTCAACACCGGGCGCTATCGCGACCAGTGGCACACGATGACTCGTACCGGGCTCAGCCCGCGCCTGGCGCGGCATCGGGAGGAGCCGATGGTCGAGGTGCACCCCGAGGACGCCGATGCGTACGGGCTAGCCGATGGCGGCCTCGCACGCGTATCCACGCCGCAGGGCGAAAGCCTGTTCCGCGTCGTGCTTTCCACGGGCCAACGTCGGGGCGAGATCTTCACCCCGATTCACTGGACCGACCGCAATTCCATAGGCGGCCGCACCGGGCTATTGCCACGCCCCCTGGTCGATCCGCATTCGGGCCAGCCGGGCTTCAAGTCGACGCCCGCAGTGGTGGCGGCGGTACCCACCGCCTGGCGCGGCTTCCTGATCGCTGCCGAGCCGGTTGCCCCACCCGAATGCCTCTGGGCTACCCGCATCACTGTGCCCGGCGGATTGTTGTACGAGCTGGCCGGCGGCGAGGACGCACAGGGCGTCGAGCGCGTGCTGCCCCGCGGCGACCGGATCGAGAGCCTAGATCGCGCACGCGGCACTCGGCGAGTGGCAGTACTACGGGAAGGACGGTTGGTGGCCGCGCTGTTTCTGACGGAGCGAGGGCTACTGCCCAGACGCGACTGGCTGATCCAGCAGCTGGGCGCCGTCGCCGCCGGACCATCGCTGCTGGCGGGCATCGCACCGGGTGTGCAGGAGGATCGGGGACCCATCGTCTGCCTCTGCTTCGATGTCGCGCTCAACACCATCGTCACAGCGATCGCCAGCCAGAACCTCACCACGGTCGAGGCTGTCGGCGCTGCGCTATCGGCCGGGACCAATTGCGGATCGTGCCGACCGGCGATTTGCCGGATCGTCGAGGAAAGCAAGAGTGCCGCCAATGGATGATACGATCCTTCCCGGCGAGGTCTGGCTGGTAGGCGCAGGCCCGGGCGACCCCGAATTGCTCACGCGCAAGGCGGAAAGGCTGCTGCGCTCGGCCAGCGTCGTCTACTACGATGCCCTCGTGGGGCCCGGCATACGGGACCTGATCCCCGGAGGCGTGCGGCAGGTTCCCGTCGGTAAGCGGTCCGGACGCCATTCAAAGGACCAAGGTGCAATCAACGCCCTGCTGGTCCAGGCCGCGCTCGCCGGCGAGCGGGTCGTGCGACTGAAAGGCGGCGACCCGTCGATGTTCGGCCGTTCGACCGAAGAAGTCGCGGCCCTCGCAGCGGTCGGCGTCCCCGCGCGCATCTGTCCCGGCATCACCGCCGCCAGCGCCGCCGCGGCTTCCGCCGGCGTGTCCCTCTCCGTCCGCGGCGTCGCACGTCGCGTCCAGTTCGTGACCGCGCACGTGCGGGCAGGCGAGCCGCTTGCCCTGGATTGGACCACGCTCGCCGATTCCGGTAGCACCACCGCCTTCTACATGGGGCGCGGCGCTGCCGGCGAGATCAGCCGGCGCCTGATCGCAGAGGGGCTTGCCGGTGCGACCCCGGTGCTGATCGCGTGCGACATCAGCCTCGCGAGTGAGCGCCTGCTCCACACGCGCCTCGATCTGCTGCCCATCGCGGCGGGTGCCATCACGGACGAGAAGCCCACGCTCATCCTGGTCGGGGAAGCAGTTTCGGCCGGGAACGCCGCAGCCGCGATACCGGCTTCAGTCCGGGACAGTGCGAGTTGTTCGCAGAACCCTGCCGGCGCTGGCGCTGACCAGGACGTCCAGTTCCCCGCGACCAGTTCGGTCAAGGCGGCCACCTAGCTCCCGCCGCGCAGGTGGAGCGCGAGGAATTCGACGAACGCGCGAACCCGCGCCGGCGTGCTCGCGCCGCCGACGAAGACGGCGTGGATCTGCTCGACGTCGCCAGGGTTGAACGCCTCCAGCAGCGGGACGAGCTCGCCCCTCGCGATCTCCTCGGTCACGCTGAACGATCCCACACGGGCAATGCCGACGCCAAGCGCCGCCAATTGCCCCAGAGTCTCGCCGTTGTTTGCTTCGATCCTTCCCTTCACGGCGAGGGTGAAATCCTGGCCGGCACGACGGAACGGCCAAACCGGCTCGGCACGCCGGAAGTTGAAGTTGAGGCAGTTGTGCCGGTGAAGATCCTCCGGCACCTCAGGTGTGCCGCACCTCTCCAGATACTCCGGCGATGCGACGATCACCCGCCGGGTCTCGCCAAGCTTGCGAGCCGTGAGCGTGCTGTCGGGCAGGGGTCCGAAGCGGACGGCCACGTCCGCTTGACCGCCGGCGATGTCGACCAGCGTGTCCGTCAGCGCGATGTCGACGAGGATGTCGGGATACCGGGCGCTGAACCTCCCGAGCAGCGGCACCACGCAGAGCCGCCCGTGCGAGAGCGCGGCGCTGACCCGCAGACGCCCACGCGGACTCCCCTGGTCGGCGATCTGCTGCTCGGCATCGTCGAGGTCGGCGAGGATGCGGCGGGCCGCCAGCAGATAGGCCTGCCCCTCTGCCGTCAGCGACAAGGCGCGGGTCGACCGTAGCAGCAGTCGCACGCCTAGCCGCTGCTCGATCCGGTCGACGGCACGCGCCACGGCGGACGGGCTCATGTCCAGCGTCCGCGCGGCAGACGAGAAGCTTCCTGCCTCTACCACCGTCGCGAACAGCGCCAGCGCGCGTGCCCTGTCCGTCCCCGCCAGCTTTGCGTCCAATGCAAAGATCCTCCGCGTCGGGAGGCGCTACTCCAGCACCCCAGCCCCGTCCATCTATGCGTTCAACTAGCAACACAAGGATCGATGATGGAATATCGGCAACTCGGCACTTCCGGGCTTCGCGTGCCTGCGCTCAGCTTCGGCACCGGCACCTTCGGCGGCAAGGGCCCGCTCTTCAGCGCCTGGGGACAAAGCGACGCCGCTGAAGCGCGCCGGCTGATCGACCTGTGCCTGGAGGCCGGTGTGACGCTGTTCGACACCGCCGACGTGTATTCGAGCGGCGCGTCCGAGGAGATATTGGGGCAGGCGATCCAGGGAAAACGCGATGCGGTGCTGATCTCTACCAAGACCGGCCTGCCGATGGGCGACGGACCGCAGGACTGGGGCGCATCGCGGACCCGGCTGGTCCGGGCGGTCGAGGAGTCGCTGCGCCGCCTCGGCACCGACCACATCGACCTCCTGCAACTTCACGCCTTCGACGCATCGACCCCCACCGAAGAAGTCATGGGCACCCTTGCGACGCTGATCGCTGCGGGCAAGGTACGCTATGCGGGCGTCTCCAACTATCCGGGTTGGCAGCTGATGAAGGCGCAGGGGCTGGCCGATCGCCACGGCTGGCCACGCCTTGTTGCCCATCAGGTCTATTACTCGCTCATCGGCCGCGCCTATGAGGCGGACCTGATGCCGCTTGCGGCGGATCAAGGTGTGGGCGCACTGGTGTGGAGTCCGCTAGGCTGGGGGCGGCTGACCGGAAAAATCGGCCGCAACCGCCCGGCACCGGCGAGCAGCCGCCTCCATGAAACCGAGCAGTTCGCGCCGCCGGTCGAGACCGAGCATCTGTACCGGGTCATCGATGCCCTCGAGGCAATAGCTGCCGAAACCGGTAAGACCGTGCCGCAGATCGCGATCAACTGGCTGCTGCGACGTCCCACCGTCTCCTCCGTCATCATCGGCGCGCGTAACGAGGAGCAACTGCGTCAGAATCTCGGCGCGGTCGGCTGGACGTTGACGCCCGAGCAGGTCGCCGCCCTCGACGCCGCAAGCGACCTACTGCCGCCCTATCCCCATGCCCCCTATCGTCAGCAGGAGGGTTTTGCCCGCCTTGCCCCGGCACTGGTCTGAGGGGGACGACCATGAAGCTCAACCTTGGCCTCCTCTCGTTGGCGATCGGTGCGTTCGGCATCGGCGTGACCGAGTTCGCACCCATGGGGCTACTCCCGGTCATCGCCGAAGACCTCAACGCCTCCATTCCGGCCGCCGGGCTGCTCATCAGCGCCTATGCGCTGGGCGTGGTGCTCGGCGCCCCGCTGATGACACTGACCACAGGGCGTGTTCCCCGACGCGCGCTGCTGATCGGGCTGGCCGGCATCTTCACGGTCGGCAATCTGCTGGCCGCGATATCCGACACCTATTGGATGCTGCTGGCGGCCCGCGTGCTCACCTCGTTCAATCACGGCGCGTTCTTTGGTGTCGGGTCGGTCGTGGCAGCAAGCCTTGTGGCACCCGAGCGCCGCGCAAGTGCGGTGGCGGAAATGTTCATGGGATTGACCATCGCGAACGTCGTGGGCGTACCGCTTGCGACCTGGGCGGGCGAGCACCTGGGCTGGCGCACCTCCTTCTGGGGCATCGCCGCGCTGGGCGTTGCGACCATGGTGGCGCTGCGGCTGACCCTGCCGCCCCTCCCCGCCCCGCATTCCGGCAGCGCGATGGCCGAACTGCGCGTGCTGACGCGAGGGCCGGTGCTGGGCGCGCTCGCGCTGACGGTGATCGGATCGAGCGCGATGTTCACCGTCTTCACCTATATCGCGCCGATCCTGCGCGAGGCGACGCAGGTGTCGGTCGGTTTCGTCACTGCGATGCTGGTGACCTATGGCTTGGGCCTGACGGTTGGGAACTGGCTCGGCGGCCGCTTTGCGGACCGGTCGGTCGATCGGACGCTGGTCATCACCCTCGCCGCGCTGTCGGCGATACTCGTCGCCTTCGCCGCCTTGATGTCCCATGCCGGTCCGACCGCGGTGCTCATCTTCCTTTGGGGCTTGGCGAGCTTCGCGCTGGTGCCGCCGCTACAGGTGCGGGTGATGCGCGCCGCTGCCGACGCGCCGAACCTTGCCTCCGCGGTCAACATTGGCGCGTTCAACCTCGGCAACGCATTCGGGGCGGCGCTGGGTGGCGGCGTCATCGCGGCCGGGCTGGGCTACCCGCTGGTGTCGCTCGCAGGAGCGGCAACCTCCGCAATCGGGCTGATCGCGCTGCTGATCAACGGCCGCAGCCACGGAAGCGCACGCAAACTGCCGCAGGAAAGGACGGCGTAGCCCGGAGCCACCGATCTGCCCCCTGATCGGCCGTCAAGCACGTGCGTCATGGCACCGTAACAACTTCTCTCCAACGGGGCTCCCGAGACGGGTGGAGAAAGCTTTGCGGCCGGCAGCGGTGGTTCATCGATCGCTGCCGACGCACGGGTACGAAGCAGAAAGAAATTGGTGCCGCATTTTGGGAGAGGCGGCGCATCGGCAGGTGAAACATCGCCGAGCACCATGACGATCGACATGAATTGCCTGCGATTTCTCCGGACGTCGGGGAACGCAGGCGTTTGCTGCGGACCAGCGGCAGCCCTCCACCCGGACAACTATGAAAAAGGGGGGCAAGGTGCTTCAGAAATACGTTCGCTTTGAAAGGACTGCACGTCTTCTGGTCGGGTCAGCGGCCGCTGCCTTGTTGTCCGTCCCAGCTTCTGCCCAGACGGCTCCGGGTGCGGATGCAGGCGACGAGGAAGCTGGTCAGGAAATCACCGTCACCGGCTACAGCCGCAGCCTTGAGGAAGCGATCGACATCAAGCGCAACACGATCGGCTTTTCGGATTCGATCGTCGCGACCGACATCGCCGATTTCCCGGAGCAGAACCTGTCCGAAGCGCTGCAGCGCGTTCCTGGTGTCACGATTGAACGCGAACGGGGCCTCGGCACTCGCGTGAACGTCCGCGGCCTGCCGACCGAGTTCACCTTCGTGTCGATCAACAAGCTGGCGACCGCATCGGGCTCCGGCGGGCGCGACGTCGAGTTCGACATTTTCGCCTCCGAACTGATTCAGTCGGTGACGGTGCAGAAGTCGCCGACCGCAGCCGATGAGGAAGGCGGCATCGCCGGATCCGTCTACATCCGCACCGCGCGGCCGTTCGACAATCCCGGCCTTCGCCTCGTCGGCAGCGCCGAGGGCGCGTACAACTCGATCTCCGAGAAGATCGATCCGAACTTCTCGTTCCTGGCGAGCAACACCTTTGGCGACTTCGGCGTGCTGGTGTCGGTCGCCAAGCAGCAGCGCAGCAACCGCACCGACTCGAACTCGGGCATCAACTTCCGCCCGATCTCGCGCTGGACCGACAAGGCCGGCGCCAATCGCGATCAGGCGATCGCCGTGCTCGCGCGCGACGCCGGCGTGACCTTCACCGACGACATGAAGAACCGGATCGTGTTCCTCGATAAGGTCGGGGACCGCGTCTATCAGAACGATCAGGACCGGCTGGGGCTATCGGGTTCGATCCAGTATCAGCCCAGCGACCAGTTCAACCTCGTCTTCGACGCCTTTGCGGGCTCGTACGACACCGTCGAAGACGAATATGACGCTGCCGGCTATTCGGCATCCAGCAACTCGACGCTGGACACGATCCACGAGTTCGACGCGACCACGCTGGCCGACGATGGCATCATCGTGCTGCGCGACGTGTCCTACACCAACACCCAGCATGAGTTCCTGAGCAAGGAATACCGAAACAGCACCGACTATCGCCAGTTCGGCGGCGAGATGAACTGGCAGACCGGCGACTGGAAAATCAATGCGCTGGGCGGCTACTCGGGCGCCAAGAAGGTCCTCGACTACGCCAACCTCAAGCATGTCGCCTATGCGCCGTCGCGCACCCGCTATACCGAGACCGGCGGCGAGACGATCCCGAGCGCCGATCCCGACACAATCGACATGTACAACGCGCCGGAGAGCTATCTGTTCGAGGCGTATGAGACGACGCGCGAGCGGATCAAGGACGACAAATATGCGGCCCAGCTCGACATCAGCCGCGAGTTCCAGACCCCGTTCCTGAAGCGCTTCAACGTCGGTGCCCGCTACACCAACAAGACGAACGAGCGCGACTATGGCGAGGAGAAGATCCAGGGGCCGACGCGCGGCAGCACGGCCTATGTGAACAAGCGCACGCTGGCCGACAGCCCGCTGGAATCGGTGACGGAGATCGTCGGGGGCAAGGGATATCAGGCGCGCGACCTGGACTGGGCCCAGGTCTCCAACGAATATGCCCGCGCGTTCTTCCGGCCGGACGGCTTCGTCACGCCGTTCGACGACGGCCAGTATTACAAGGTCCGCGAAGAGACGATCGCCGGCTATGCGATGGCCGATTTCGAGTTCGAGCTGGCGGTGCCGGTGTTCGTCAACCTGGGCGGCCGCTACCTGAAGACCACGGTGAAGTCGGAAGGCTTCCACCAGGTGCAGAACGCGGACGGTTCGACCGGCTACACCGACGCGCCCGTGTCGAGCGAGGGCAGCTATGGAAAATTCCTGCCCGCGATCAACGCGCATGCCGAGCTGACCGACAGCCTGATCCTGCGCGCGGCCGCGTCGCAGACGCTGATCCGCCCGGCGCTGACCGATCTCGCGTACAAGCGGACCGCAAGCTGGAACAGCTTCCGCTTCACCGACGGCAACCCGGATCTGCAGCCGACCTATGCCGACCAGTGGGAAGTCGGCATCGAGAAGTATCTCGGGAGCGGGGGCATCCTGGCGGCGTCCTATTTCTGGAAGAAGATCAAGGGCGTCGTCCAGAGCGAGCTGACCGGCGTGGTCGAGGGCGTCACCAAGTACAACGCCAACGGCACGATCGACGGCGTGTACGACTTCGACGTCTATCAGCCGGTCAACGCCGAGGGTTCGTACAAGGTGAGCGGCGTCGAGCTGAACGCGGTGATTCCGTTCGGCATGTTCGTCGACTGGGCAGAGGGGTTCGGCGTCAACGCCAATGTCACCTTCCTGGACAGCTCGCTGACCGGCCAATCGGATCTCGACATCGCGACCTCGCCAATCGGTCTTGCCGACAACACGTACAATGCCACCGTGTTCTACGAGCGCGGACCGGTGTCGCTGCGCGTCTCGTACAATCACAAGGGCGCCTATGTGGAGCGCATCGAGCGCAACATGTATCCGGTGTACCGCGACGCCTACGGCCAGTTCGATGCGTCGGCCAGCTACCAGCTGACCCCGAACTTCCGCCTGGAGTTGCAGGGCATCAACATCGGCAACGCCAAGACCACCGGCTACACCATGGATCCCTCCTTCCCGACCACCTACGAGTTCTCGGGAAGCCGCATCAGCCTGGGCGTGCGCGCGCAGTTCTGATCGCTACGCTCCCTCGTCGCGGCGCGGCGGGGGAGCGGCCATGCCTGCTCAGTTTCTTCCCCGGAGTACCCCCATCATGAAAACGCGCATCGTCGCCGCAGCGCTCGCTGCCCTCGCCAGCCAATCCGCCGTCGCCCAGGACGCAGCACCCGATCTGTCGCGCGCGGCGCGCGGGGACGTGCGTGAGCCCGGGGGTGCGCGGCGGCTGCAGGGCGACATGCGCGAGACCTATGCGAAGCTCCGCGCCGACGGCGTGGTGCGCAACGTCATCCTGCTGATCGGCGACGGCATGGGCGATTCCGAGATCACGGTCGCGCGCAACTATGCCGAAGGAGCTGGCGGCTATTTCAAGGGCATCGATGCCCTGCCCTTCACCGGCCAGTACACGCATTATTCGCTCGATCGGAAGACGGGCAAGCCGAACTACGTCACCGACAGCGCCGCGTCCGCCACCGCCTGGGCATCGGGGGTAAAGAGCTACAATGGCGCGATCGGGGTCGACATCCACGGCAAGCCCCACCAGACGCTGATCGAGCGCGCCAAGGCGGCAGGCTATGCCACCGGCGACGTTTCCACCGCGGCGATCCAGGACGCCACGCCGGGCGCACAGATCGCGCACGTCCTCCAGCGCAACTGCTTCGCCCCGGCGGAAACCAGCAAGAGCTGCCCGCAGAACGCACTGGAGAAGGGCGGCGCGGGCTCGATCACCGAGCAGCTGCTCGACACGCGCGCCGACCTGGTGCTGGGCGGCGGCGCCGAAAGCTTCGAGGAGGCGGCAAAGGCCGGCAAGTGGAAGGGCAAGACGCTCTTCCAGCAGGCGCAGGCCCGCGGGTTCCGCGTGGTGCGCACCGCGGCCGAGCTGGACGCAGTCACCCGGGCCGACGACAAGCAGCCGCTGATCGGCCTGTTCGCGCCGGGCAACATGCCGGTGCGCTGGACCGGACCCAAGGCCAGCTTCCACGGCAACCTCGGCAAGCCGGCGGTCACCTGCCAGCCGAATGCCGCGCGCACCGCAACCACCCCGACGCTGGCGGCGATGACGCAAAAGGCAATCGCGCTGCTCAAGGACAAGCCCAAGGGCTTCTTCCTGCAGATCGAGGGCGCGTCGATCGACAAGGAAGATCATGCCGCCAACCCCTGCGGTCAGATCGGCGAAACCGTCGACCTGGACGAGGCGGTGCAGGTCGCGCTGGAGTTCGCCAAGGCCGACGGCCACACGCTGGTGATCGTTACCGCCGACCATGCTCACACCAGCCAGATCGTCGGCAACGGCACGCGTGCGCCGGGCCTCACCGCCGCGCTCAACACGCGCGAAGGTGGCGTGATGACGGTCAACTACGGCACTGCCGAGGAAGGCTCCCAGGGGCATACCGGCACCCAGCTGCGCATCGCTGCCTATGGCCCGCGCGCGGTGAACGTGAGCGGCCTGCTCGACCAGACCGACCTCCACTACATCATCCGCGACGCGTTAGGCTTGCGGTAAGGCTTCTCTGCCGGCCGGCGTGTCGCCGGTCGGCAGCGGAGGACGCTGCTCCCGCGCGGCAGCACGCGGGTTCACCCAGACCGAACGATCCTTTGCCCCCCTGCCCTCAGGTGCTGGGCACATTTCCGCACGCGCATCGTTGTCGCTTCAGCAGCAGACCGGGCCACAATGGCACGCGCCTGGCTACGTCGCAGGACCGACTTCAACGAAAAGGGCAGTTCCGGGTGCGTGAAGTTGAATTGAAGCTCGACCTGACCGGGGCCGCCGCAGATGCTTTGGAAGCAGCCGGTATCCTGCCCCAGACCCCCAAGATCCGCCAGATGCGCGCCGTCTATCACGACACGCCCGAGCAGGACCTTGCGCAAGCCGGAGCCTCCTTACGGATCCGCGCGGCAGGAGACGAGCGCATCCAGACCGTCAAAGCGGACGGTGCGGGAAACACGGGCCTGTTCGCACGATCCGAATGGGAGACGCCGGTCGACGGGGACGCGCCGATCCTGGACGACTCCTCGCCGGTGAAGGCGTTGCTCGGAGACCGAATCCAGGCGATCACGCCCCAGTTCGAGGTCCATGTCGAACGCCGCGCCTGGGTCGTCACTCAAGACGACGCCGAGATCGAGGTCGTGCTCGATCGTGGCGAGGTCCTCGGGGAGGATCGCCGGGATGCGATCTGCGAACTGGAGCTGGAGCTGAAGGAGGGCGCGCCCGCCGCGCTGTTCGCTCTGGCCAGGAAGATCGACGACATCGTTCCCGTCCGGCTGGGCGTCCTCACCAAGGCGGAGCGCGGCTACCGTCTGGCGGAGCCCGCGCGCTCGGTCTTCAAGGCCGAGCCGGTCGCGCTGGATGCGGGGATGACCGCCGCGCAGGCTTTTCAGCATATTGCCCAGGCATGCCTGCGGCAGTTCCGGCTGAACGAGGCTGTCCTCCTCGCGGATCCCACTCCGGAAGCGCTGCACCAGGCACGTGTCGCGCTGCGTCGCCTCCGGTCTGCCTTCTCGATCTTCAAGCCACTGTTCTCCGCCGACTCCAGCGCCGACCCATTCCGTGAGGACTTGCGTTGGCTAGCGGGCGAACTGGGACATGCACGGGACCTGGACGTGCTCCTCGGCCGCGCCCCCGCGGGAGCGTTGCACGAGCGAATTCGAACGGCGCGCGAAGAGGCCTATGCCCATGTGGATGCTGCGCTCTGCTCAGGGCGCGTGCGCCGGCTCATGCTGGATCTGACGCAATGGCTCACCGATGGCCCCTGGCTGCTGGCCGCCAGCACGCAGGACCGTCGCAACGAACCGGTACGGGATTTCGCGGCCACGGCGCTGGAGCGCTTCCGGAAAGCGGTGAAGAAGCAGGGCCGCCATCTCGCGAAGATGGACGATGAAACCCGGCATGAGCTCCGCAAGAGTGCCAAGAAGCTGCGGTATGCGAGCGAGTTCTTCTCGGCCCTGTTTGAAGCGAGGCGCCGCCGCTATCAGAACTTCGTCGGTGCGCTGGAGGAGCTGCAGGACCAGCTTGGCGCCCTGAACGACCTCGCTACCGCCCCGGAGGTGATCTCAAGGCTGGGGATCGGAGACGATCCCGAAGCCGACGCTCTCCTGGGAAAGGGGAAGAGAAAGGCGCTGATCGGGGCCGCCGCAGAGGCATATGATGCGCTCGTGGATGCGAAACGCTTCTGGCTATAGGCAAGGAAAGCCGAGCGTTGCTTGCGTGACCTGAGAGGTCCTCGGCATTGCACGGCCGCCGGCACATCGCAGCCGGACCTTTCTCGGCCGTCACAGCGACTTTGCGCGTTCAGGTGCCTCTTCAACGCCGCAGGAACGTAACTTTGGCGTAACAACCACGCCCTCCCCGCGCAACAATTCGCTCCCACAGGCACCTCGCCGACGCTGCCGCGCCGGAGGGGGAGATCTACGAGATGTCGCTACGCCAACGCCCGCTTCGGGCCACGCTGCCCTTTACCCTGCTTGCGCTCGGGTTGATCGAGCCCGCCCTTGCGCAAACCACCGCCGGGGAGACCGAGCCGGCCGCGACCGAAGCGGAGCCGGAGGAAATCGTCGTGACCGGCTCCTATGCGCGCAGCCTGGCCGCAGCCACGGAAACGAAGCGGCAGGCATCCTATGGCGTGGACTCGATCAACTCGACCGAGATCGGCAAATTCCCTGCTCAGAACGTTGCGGAGGCACTGCAACTGGTCTCCGGCGTCGCCATCACCCGCCCGCGCGGAGAAGGGCTGTACGTCACGGTGCGTGGCTTGGGACCGCAATTCCAGAACACGCTGCTGAACGGCCGCTCGATCGCGATCAACGACCTGATCGAGAATGGCGGCGCCAACGGCCGTCAGTTCCGGTTCGAGATGCTGCCGGCCGAACTCGTCGCTCAGATCGACGTAGTGAAGACCCCGACCGCCGACATGACGGAAGGCGCGCTGGGCGGAAACATCGACGTGAAGACCTTCCACCCGCTGGATATCGGAACCAAGACCACGCTCAACCTGCGGGGCACCTACACGACGCTGGCGGAGAAGGTGAAGCCGAACGCCACCGGTCTCACCAGCTTCACCACCGCCGACGAGACACTCGGTGTCCTGATCGGCGGGCAATATTGGGGCAAGGAGGTCCGCAACGACCGCTGGTACCAGGCCGGCTGGAACCTCGACAAGTTCGTCGCAGACCTTGGCAGGGGCTATTACACCCCGACCCGAACCCGTCCGACCGTCGAGACCGAAGAGCGCAAGCGCCTCTCCGGCATCGTCTCGGCTCAATGGCGGCCCACAGCCGAACTGGAGACGACGCTGGACGTGCTCGCGACCCGGCTCGACGTCGCCTATGACGAATATGGCCTCGACATCTACCCGGACGATCCGGGCACCTCGATCGTGCCGGGTTCGGTCAAACTCGATGGCAAAACCGTAGTCGGGGCGACGATCAACAACGTACGCTTCATGGCCTCGCGCGAGTACAGCCTCAACCGTCACGACCTGATCACCGTCGGCCTCAAGCAGAACTGGCGGCCCGAGGGCTGGGACATCTCCGGCAACGTCAACTGGTCGTACGCCCACAGCTTCCACCCGAGCTATGCCGAAGGCACGGTGCGCAGCCGCGCGATGTTCCTCGCCCCGCTCACCTACGATGCGTCGGGCGGATACAAGGTGATCCCGACCTTCACTACGCCCGTCGATGTCACCGACCCTGCGAACTACGTCCTCTATCCGTTCAACATCGCGCCCAAGAACAGCAAGGATTGGGACACCTACGCCCGCCTGGACGTGGGTCGCGAGATGAGCGGCTTCCTGACGAAGATTGCGGCCGGCGGTGAATATCATTGGCGCAAGCGCGACTATCGACGCCGCGACTTCAACGTGACGCCGGCAGCAGGAACCCCGCTGACGAGCCTGCCGAACGGCTACGAAGCGATGCCCTTTGACAACTTCCTGCGCGGCGTGTCGGGCAACGCCCCACGCCATTGGGTCGTGCCGATCACCAGCGCCTTCTACGACGCCTTCTTCACCGATGCGGTGGCGAACGCTCCCCTCACCCCGGCCGACCAGCGCGCCTCCTATGTCGTTACGGAAGAGACGGCGAGCGGCTATGTGCGCGCCGATTACGGCTTTGTACTGGGCGGGATCGACGTCACCGGCAACCTGGGCGTGCGATACGTGCATACCGACCAGGTGGCGAGCGGCACGCTCACCATCGGCACCGCTCCGACGCCGGCAAGCTTCCCGCAGACCTTCAACAACTGGCTGCCGAGCTTCAACCTGCGCGCGGAACTCAGCCCGACCCTGGTGGGGCGTCTTGCGGCCAGTCGCGTGCTGACCCGGCCGAACGTCACCCAAAGCGCCCCGCAGATCAGCGTCTCCACCGACGCACCGACTGCGAGCGGCGGCAACCCGGAACTGCAGCCGTTCCTCGCGACCCAGTTCGACGGCTCGCTGGAATGGTATTTCAGCCGCAAGGGCTCGCTCACCGGTGCGCTGTTCTACAAGGCGATGGACGATTACATCACCGCCCAGAACATCAACGTCGAGATCCCGGGACGCGGCACGGTGCTGCTGAGCACCCAGGTCAACGGCGGCGATGCCAAGGTCTATGGATTGGAAGCGGCCTACAACCAGGTGTTCGACTTCCTGCCCGCGCCGTTCGACGGCCTGGGGGTACAGGCCTCCTACACCCACACCTCCGTCGAGGCGAACTACACCGCCGGCGCCCGGCCGATCGAGGATCAGCTGATCGGTCTTTCCAAGAACAGCTTCAACATCGTCGGCTTCTATGACTACGGTCCCTTCTCCGCGCGCCTGTCTTACGTGTGGCGGGACAAGTATCTCGCGGGCACGGGCAGCACGACCCAGGCTCCCACTTATGTCGATGCATTTGGATCGTTGGACGGAAACCTTTCGTTCCGACTGAGCGAAAAGACGATGCTGAGCCTGGAAGCGATCAACATCGCTGGCGCGAAACAGTACAGCTACAATGACGATGAACTTCGTTATGGTGAGATCAACTATTGGGGTCGCACCATCTTGTTCGGCGTGCGGACGGAGTTCTGAGGGTGAAAGCACTCCTTCTTGCAGCCGCGGCACTGGTTGTCGGCGGCAGCGCAGGCCCCCGCGCGATGAACGACGTTCAGATTGTGGGGTCACACAACAGCTTCAAGGCGCGCATCCCTGCCGCAGTGATGGCGAAGATCCGGGCAATCGAGCCGAAGCTGGCGGACGGGCTCGATTATTATCACCTGCCGCTTGCGCAGCAGCTCGATGCAGGCATCCGCCAGCTCGAACTCGACATCTTCGCCGACCCGCAGGGCGGGCGTTACGCAGACCCGAAGGGCGAAGCCTGGGCGCGTGCGGCGGGTGAGCGTACCGTCTTCGACCGAGAGGCAATGCTCAAGCCGGGGTTCAAGGTCTTCCATATCCCGGATGTGGATTATCTGAGCACCTGCCCGACACTGGTGCGCTGCCTGGGTGAGGTCGATCGCTGGTCGCGCGCCCATCCCGATCACCTGCCGATCATGATCACGATCAACGCAGCGGACACACCTTCGGACAGGCCGGGGATCACCACCCCTCTGCCCCTCGACAATCCCGAGCTGCTCGACGCCCTCGACGCCGAGATCCGGTCGGTGCTGCCGGGCAGGCGGCTGATCACACCGGACGAGGTGCGCGGGGGTAGCGCGACCC
Organism: Microbacterium terregens; assembly: GCF_027922045.1. The sequence goes on along the minus strand of NZ_BSEX01000018.1, from coordinate 106,522 downwards.
TGCACCAGGCGGTGCACAGCCGCGGCTGGCCAGCGCTGTCGGCGGCGCGGGGCAGGATCTACGTGCTGCTCGATGTCCGTGCCGCCGTGTCCGAGCTGTACCGCTCCGGCCACCCCTCCCTCGCCGGCCGGGCGATGTTCGGCTGGTATCCGGACGACCAGCCCGAATCCGCGATCCAGATCGTCCAGGACCCGCTGGTCGACGGCGACCGGATCCGGAACTGGGTCGCCAAGGGCGTCGTCGTTCGTACCCGCACTGATGCCAACACCGTCGAAGCGCGCAGGCGGGACTACAGCAAGGCCGACGCGGCCATGGCAAGCGGCGCCCAAGCCGTGAGCACCGATTATTATCCGGGAGCGCCGAACCCGCTGCGCACGAACTTCACGATTACCTTGCCGCAAGGTGCAATGGCGCGGTGCAGCCCGGTGCGCGTGCCGGAGGGATGCTCACTGGCGCCCTAGCGGCAAGCAGGAAGGCGCAAGTCCTCCTGCCTGCCAGGGGGCTGCGCCTGGCGGCGGTTCGGGTCCGGTATAGAGGTGGCGCCAAGGCCGGGGCGAGTCCCGGCCCTGGCAGCCGATCCTGCGCGCGGAGCCGCCTAGGACAGGACGCCCACCTCCCCGCTGCCGATCAGAGCGGCAGCAGGTCCTCGATGGCCTTCAGCAACTCTGCCCTGCTTGCCGCAGGCTTGGCGGGAATCTTGATCGTCACCCCCCCGCCCCGGCCCCTGGCATAGCGCAGGATCGCCTTTCCGCTCGGCCCGCAAACCTCCTTCTCGCCTGCCGCTTTCTGCGTCGGCTCCACCGTTGCGCGAACGAGCCGTTTAGCCACTTCCGGGCCGCTGAGCCGCAAGCCGCCGGCACGTTCCTCCGCGATCCGCTTTGCCTCCTCGCGCATCCGCGTGAGCGCCCTTGGATCGTTCGACAGCGGCTTGATGTCGCGCGCGATCCTGACGGTGATGTCGTGGGTGTCGGCGAAGGCGGCGACGATCTCGTCCGGTAGGCGCGCCACGTCGAGCAGGCGGCTAAGCCACGACCGTGAGAGCTTCAGATGCTCCGCCATTTGCGCCTGGGAGCCGTCGTAGAACTCGGCGAGCGCGAGCGTATATTCCTTTGCCCGCTCCCAGTCCGAGATGTCCTTGCGCGAACGGTTCTCGACGTCCGAGATCCGGAACGCCTCCTCGTCGCTGACGCTCTGGATCGTGACGAGATAGTCGAATTCGGGGTGGTGGTGCGCCCGGAGCCATCGCACCGTCCACCAGCGCCGGACGCCAGCGATGATCTCGAAGTCATGATCCGGATCATCCTTCAAGCGGCGGACGATTGCGGGAATGCGCTGTTTCTTGGCGGCAAGGAACGAGTCGATCAGATCGCGGCACGTCTCTTCGCTCAGATGATCCAGATCGCGGTTGTGCAGCCTCCAGGGCCGGCACCGCGCCGGGTCGACCCACTCCGTGCGATCGGCGACGGTCTTCCCCGTCGCGATGCGGGCGAGCGTCTGGCTGCGGCTGGCGATGATGCCCTCCGACGGGCTCGACTTGTCCAGCTGGCTTTCGTCGTCGAGGTTCTCGGTGAACATCGAGCCGAAGCCTCTATTTCCCTTAGCCATTCGGCTCGCTCCTTCCACCTTGCGCGGCCGGCACGCCGCGCGCTCCAAACCTCGGTTGCCACGTGGCAACATCCTCGCGATGAGCATTTCGACGACCGATTGCCGCGCGCGTAGTCGAGCGACAGACAACCCGTAAGTTATTGTTTGTTGGCATAATTCGCTGCTGGTTGCCACGTGACAATCGCTCTCCCGGCTGTTGCGAAAGTCCGAGATGCGCGACCGCTATTGGCCACCGTTGCCACGTGGCAACGCGCCTCAAAGCTGATCCCCCGCCCTGCTCGCCCATGTCCGCAAAACATCCTGCTCGATGTCCCGGCACACCTCGTTCAGGTGCTTCATGCAGCGGTTATACACCTCATGCGAGGTGACCGGCTTCTCTAATTCGAACACGGTCTTCATCCGGGAGCTGGCATTATCGATCTCGGCACTCGTCACCATGACTGACGATGACATCGATCCGCCGAACACCTGGCGCATCATCGACAGCACCTCCCGATGCATCGACTTGCTGTCGTCCACGCGGCTGCCGACGAGACGGATGAAGTTATAGGCCGGCCGCCCCCTGCCCGCGAGCTCTTCGAGCTGCTTCATGGTGGTTTTGGCCATGTCGATGAACGACACGGTCGATGCGAAGTCGACCAGGCTCGGCGGCACGGGAATGACCATGGCGTTCGCAGCCTGGAGCACTGCCATCGAGACCATGCCCAGGGCAGGCGGCGGGTCCATGATGATCACGTCATAGTCGTCCACGACCGTGTCGATCGCCTCGGCGATCAGATCGATGATCGCCAGGTTCTGGTTCCGCGCCAGATACCCCGCAATTTCATACTCGAGGTTGTAGAGGCGCAGGTTGGCCGGGATGAGATCAAGGCCATGGAAGTGGGTCTTGCGGATGATTTTCCGGATCCCCAGCAACTCCGGATTGTGGAAATGGCCATAGAGCGTGTCGTCCTCACCCAGATCCACGTCCGGGCGGTACCCGAACATCATCGTGGAGGATGCCTGGCTGTCGCAGTCGATGAAGAGGACCCGGTAGCCCCCGATCGCGAAATGCTGGGCGAGATGCAGCGCGATCGTCGACTTACCCACACCGCCCTTGAAGTTGCAGACCGAGATGATCGCGGGCACGTCGCCAGGATCCCGCCAGGGGCGGGTGCCGAACACCTCGCGCATATGGTCCAGCTCTTCGAGTGTATATTGCACGCGGTGCCCGGAGGCCGTCCGGCCGCGCTCCGGAAGACGCCCGTCTCGTTCGGCTTCGCGGATCGCGGATGCGGTTCTACCCACCAGCTTGGCAGCCTTGGAGATGGGGAAGGTCGGACCACGCTTCTGCCCGGTTTCAGGGTCTACGGCACTGTCGCGGATCCGTTTCAGGATCGTGAGTGCCTTACGATGGAGGACCTCCAGTCCGCCCTCGATCAAGTCCTCGTCCCGGACGTGTGCAGGTTCATTGGCCATTTCAATCCGCTTTTGAAGAGTGCGACCCCGTCCGTAGCTTTCCTGGCAGTTTCGAGCAACGATCGGCCACCAAAGTTACAATTTGACCGATGATCTTCGAGCACATTCGACAGGGGCGGTCGCAATACCGGGCGAGAGGCGGGCTCCACGGGGGCTAGCAACCTCAGCAAGATGGCCGCTGTCAGGGGTCGGTCAAGCAAGACGGCCGGGTGAGAGCACTAGCTCAAGGCGCACCGATGATCTCGGTGCCAGACGATGATGTCGGTGCGAAGCGGCGATGATCTCGGTGCGATTCCACCGATGATCTCGGAGCGCCAACCTATAATAAGAAACCCTGTATCAAAACCGATACGCGAATCGGCTTTGATGATTTTCCGGAGTAGAGGGCAGGTGAGGGTGGTCCCACCGCTTTAGCACCGAGATCATCGGTGGATTTGCAGGTTTTGACGCGGGATCGGCTCGCAAACTGCCAACCATCTTGATTTCGGCGTCCAAAGCTGTTGAACACGACTCATCCGAGGCCCGCGAGATTCGGGGAAGGGCAGAGACGATGAGCGGGGATGAGCACAGGCCGATCGGGCATCAGTATGCCCTAGCGATGCTCGACGGGGGAGCGGCGCGCGTTCGCGAAGTGGCTACTGCATCCGGTACGCAGGGTACGTTGGACGCATTCCTTCGGGTCCATGACGAAGAGCCAGTGCCCGCCTTCCTGCACTCGGCGCTGTGCGCGATGTCGCTGCCGACCAAAAGGCCCAAGGACGATACCCAGCCGATCGTCCGGGAAGACGGCAAGTACGCGCTTGCGATCAACCCACGGCCCGTGCTGCAGAACGTGGACGGCAAGTCCGTGCTGCGAAGCCTGGGTGTGCCATATGGCGCCTATCCGCGGGTCGCGTTGATCTACCTGCTTTCCCAGGCCGTGATGAAGCGGTCGCGTGACGTCTATCTGGGACGCAACTTCACCGAATGGATGCGTCGCCTGGGATACCAGACCGTCTCCTATGGCCCACGGGGTACGGCGAACCTCATGCGGGAGCAGGTGGATCGGTTGCTCGCCTGCGAGTGGCAGATCCGCTGGGACGGCACGGGTGCGGAGGACAATGCGTTCGCGGTTCGCGATGTGAAGATTTCCAATGAATACGCAGGGTCACTGGACAAGAACGGTGCTTTCGCGCGCGAAATCCGGATGTCGGAGGTGTTCTACAGCCACCTCATCGAGCACGCGGTTCCTCTCAACGAAGTGGCGATCCGGGAGCTGAAGGGGACGCCGACCGCACTCGATCTCTATACCTATCTTGCCTATCGCCTGCCTCGCATCAGCTCCGACAAGGGGCAGGTGATTTCATGGGATCAGCTGGCCAAGCACCTCGGCAACGACGCCGATAGCAAGCGCTTCCGGCAAACCGTGCGTGAGACCATGCAACTCGTCTCGGCGGTCTATCCCAACGCGAACGTGGACCTCTCCGGTCGCAAGGTCATCCTCCATCCGTCTCCGGCCCCGATGGAGCGCAAGCTGGTCGGCCCCCATCTTCGTCTCGTGAGCCCAGCGGTTCCTGAAAAGGCTCCGAGATCATCGGTCGGAGCAAGGGCAGGGAGGGGCGCTGCACCCGCCAAGGACGGGGAGCCACGCGTCGCCTTTCCCGAAGGGACTCTCTCCTATGGTGACCGCGAAAAGGCGTTCCGCGCCATCGGGCTCAGCAAGGGGCATCCCTGGTCGGTCGATGACATGGCGGCAGCCTTCCGGAAGGGGTTTCCCGATATCAAGAAGCTGAGGACGGAAGCCGAATGGCTTCGCGTCTGGGAAGCGTTCGTGATCCGGTACGCCGAACGTCGGGCGCTGCGACCCGACGACTGACCGATGATGTACGAGCCGTTTTCCCGAACGGCTCGTCGTTTTCGCGCGCCCATGAACCCTGTCTCGTCCGCCTTCGATGCCTCGCCAGCGGGGCACCGAAGACGGAGCGACGGGAAGCTGCGACTCTTCATCTTCTCCGCAGCCCTTGGTGAACGCCTACGCACATCGAACTCCAGCGCTCGCCATAAGGCAACGTTTACCCTCGCGGGAGAGCAGGGAAGGGGCCGCGACTGGAACGGTCAGTTCTTCAGCCGCCAGCCGCTCTTGAAGATCCAGGCGACGACCGCGAGGCAGGTCACGAGGAACCCCAGCGTCACGGCCAGGCTGACCGCGATGTCCACGTCGCCCTTGCCGAAGAAGCTCCAGCGGAAGCCGCTCACCAGGTACACGACCGGGTTGAACAGGCTGATCGTCCGCCATGGCTGCGGCAGCATGTCGATCGAATAGAAGCTGCCGCCCAGGAAGGTGAGCGGCGTGATCAGCAGCATGGGCACGAAGTTCAGCTGCTCGAAGCTCTTGGCCCAGATGCCCAGGATGAAGCCGAACAGGCTGAACGCGACCGACGTGAGCAGCAGGAAGGCGATCATCGCCGCCGGATGCATCACCGTAAGCGGCACGAAGAAGGCCGAGGTGGCAAGGATGATGGCGCCGATCACGATCGACTTGGTCGCGGCCGCGCCGACATAGCCCAGCACCATCTCCATGGCCGAGATGGGGGCGGACAGGAGCTCGAAGATCGTGCCGGTGAACTTCGGGAAATAGATGCCAATCGACGCATTCCCCACGCTCTGCGTCAGCAGCGAGAGCATGATGAGGCCGGGCACGATGAAGCTGCCATAGCCGACGCCCTCCACGCTCTGCATCCGGCTGCCGATCGCGCCGCCGAAGACGATGAAGTAGAGGCTGGTGGTCAGCACCGGGCCGACGAGGCTCTGCCACAGGGTGCGGAGTGACCGGGCCATTTCGAAGCGATAGATCGCCCAGATTCCGTGCAGGTTCATGCCCGTTCCCCCACCAGATCGACGAAGATGTCCTCAAGGCTCGACTTGGAGGTCTCCAGGTCCTTGAACGCGATGTGCCGGTCCGCCAGCGCGCGCAGCAGCGAGGGGATGCCGGTATCCTCCCGGGTGGAATCGAATACGTAGCGCAACGTGGTGCCGTCGTTCACCAGGCTGAGCTGCCACGCTTCCAGGCCCGCGGGCACCGCGTCGAGCGGCTCGACCAGCGTCAGGTCGAACTCGCGCTTGCCGAGCTTCTGCATCAGCGCGGTCTTGTCGTCGACCAGCAGCAGCCGGCCCTTGTTGATGACGCCTACGCGGTCCGCCATCTCTTCGGCTTCCTCGATGTAATGGGTCGTCAGGATGATGGTCGTGCCGCGCTCGCGCAGGCGATGGACCAGCTTCCACATGTCACGGCGAAGCGCCACGTCGACGCCGGCGGTGGGTTCGTCGAGGAACAGCACCTCCGGCTCATGGGCAAGCGCCTTTGCGATCAGGACGCGGCGCTTCATGCCGCCGGACAGTTCCATGATCCGGGCGTTGCGCTTGTCCCACAAGGACAGGTCGCGCAGCACCTGCTCGATGTAGGCGCTGTGGCCTGATCGCCCGAACAGCCGCCGTGAGAAGGTGACGGTGGCGAGCACGGTCTCGAACATGTCGACCGAAAGCTCCTGGGGAACGAGGCCGATCAGGCGCCGGGCGGCCTTGTAGTCGCTAATTGCGTCGTGACCGGCAACCCGGATCGTCCCGGTCGACGGCGTCACGATGCCGCAGATGATGCTGATCAACGTGGTCTTGCCGGCGCCGTTCGGGCCCAGCAGCGCGAAAATCTCGCCCTTGTTGATGGCGAGGTCGACGTCGTGGAGTGCGGTGAAGCCGCCCTTGTAGGTCTTGGACACGCCGCTCACGGCGAGGATCGGTTCTGGCATGAGGCCCCCTTTGTCGCGCGTAGATAGGAGCGGGCAGGGGGGCATTAAAGCCGTTCCTGCTCCTGGGGGCGCGCCGTCCCTCTCGCCGGTCGGGGGGAGCGCGTCCTGTCCAGCCTCACTGGCCGAACAGGACGCACCCGATCAGAGGCCGACGACGCCGCCGTCGTCGCGCGTGATCACGATCGTGGACGAGCGCGGACGCTGGCCGGGCGCCGCGGCCGCCTGGTTCGCGGGCCAGTTGCTGGTGATGTTGGCAGGATTTCCGTTCTCGCCAGGATGCTGGATGTTGACGAACAGCGAGCGACCATCCGGCGTGGAGTGGATGCCGGTGATCTCGCACTCCTTGGGCCCTACCAGGAACCGGCGCAGGGTCGCGCCGGGCGCCCGGCCTGCCCGCGTCGTGACGGTGGCCGTCTGGCCGTCCAGCGTGCTGGTCACCGTCTGCGCCTTGCCGTCGCCGACGATGCCGGGGATCGCCGCCAGCATCATGCAGTTGGTTTGGTCCGTGAATGCGCCGTCGTCGGTCTGCATCCACATCAGCGGCGTGACCTGTCCCGACGGATTGCTGGGGAGGCCGAACCAGAGGCCGTCGGGCGACGAAAAGTCGTTGGTCGCGTCGAGCCCCGACAGGTTGATGCCGGCCGGGTCGAGATCCGACCCGGCACCAAAGGCATAGATGTCCCAGGTGAAGCTGGTTGCCTCCGACGTGTCACCCGCTTCGCGCAGCCGCACGACATGCCCGTTGGCATTGCCGCGGGTGGGCGAGCGGCCGTCGCTGCGGGGGTCCAGATACGCGCGCGGATTGGCCGCATCGACCCGGCGCTGGCTCCCGCTCGCCGGCGCGACGGCGCGATTGCTGTTGTTGGTGAGCGTGCAGTACATCTCGCCCGTGACCGGGTTCACCGCCGTCCACTCCGGCCGGTCCATCGGCGTCGCACCCAGCGCATCGGCCGCGAGGCGGGTATGGATGAGCACATCGGCCTGGCTGGTGAAGCCATTGGCGGGGGTGAGGGGGCCCTGGCCGAAGACGAGCGGCAGCCACTCACCTTCGCCGCTAGCGTCGAAGCGGGCGACGTACAGGGTGCCGGTGTCGAGATACTTGTCGCCTACCGCCAGACGGTCGGGGCGGTTTGCGTCTGCGGCTGCCCAGGGCTGCTGCGACACGAACTTGTAGATATACTCGTTCTGCGCGTCGTCGCCCATGTAGAAGGCCGGACGGACGCCCGCCACCGTGCGGCCGATCTGGCAGCCCTCGTGGTTCATGCGACCGAGCGCCGTGCGCTTGCGCGGCGTGGAGGTGAGGTCGAAGGGATCGATCTCGACGACCCAACCGAACTGGAACGGCTCGTTGCGGAAGTCGCCGGTACCGTTCGCCGGTAGGCCTGCCGATGCGGTCGCATTCCAGCGCCGGAAGATCGTGCTGTCGACCGCGGCGGGCATAACCGTGGTCCAACCGTAATTGCCCGTGCGGCCTTCCGCGATACCGTAGCGGGCGAGCGATGCATTCTGCGCTGCTCGACCGGCGGCCGCGCGGGTCGCTGCATCGCCCGCGTTGCGCCGGAAATAGCCCGCCCAGTTCTCTTCATTGGTGAGATAGCTGTGCCAGGGCGTGGAGCCGTTGGCGCAGTTGTTGATCGTGCCGCGTCCGGCGGTGCCGTCCGGCGAGTAGGCGGTGCGCAGGCTGGCGTCGCCGCGTGCGGGGCCGTGGAACGCCATCGGCGTGTTGGGGGTGATGCGGCGGTTGAAGGCCGACCCCTGTGCATAGCTCCATCCGCCGTTGCTGCCGCGGGTCACCTCGATCACCGAGACGCCATGCGCCTCGATCTCCTTGAGCGCCTCGGCTTCGGGACGCACGCCGGCGACCGACGTGGGCCCGTTGGCGTGGAGATACGCCTGGGTGATGTTTTCATGGTTCAGCACCAGCAACCCGCGTGTGCTGTTCGCAGCATCGGGCGCGCTGCCGCTCGCCTGAAGCCCGAAGTAGCTCATGCCGTCATGGTGGTCGCCGGCGCGCCGGGCGAAGTCGCCGTCGGTGCCGTTGTTGCCATAGGGCGCGAGCGAAGATGCGATCGGATCACCCAGGCGGTACAGCACCGACACGGTGTAGCCGGCAGGTACGGCCACGACGTCTGCGAGGCTCTTGGGTACCGCCGCGAAGCCCAGTTCGGGCGCCCCTACCAGAACCGTCACCGTCGCCGAGGCGGTCGCAAGATTGGCGCCCGCGCCGGTGAAGCGGAAGGTGAGGTTGGTCGGTGTCGCCACCGCAGGCGCGATGAAGGTCGCAACGTTGGAGGTGGCATTGACCAGCGTGACCGACGTGCCGCTCGTCTGCGCCCAGGCGACGCTGCTGGCACTGCCGCCCGAGACCGTGCCGGTCAGCGTCACCACGCGGCCGGCCTTGGCCTCACCCGACGACGTAGCGGACACGGTGAAGCCGGGCGTGGAGCCGGTGTCGTCATCGTCGTCGTTGCATCCGGCCAGCACCGCGCTGCCGAACACGGCCGTCGCCATGGCCGAAATCCCGCCCATCAGGGTCTGCCGCCGCGAATAGCGCTCGGAGACCAGATCGTTCAGATGCCGCGAAGCGGTACGATTGGTGTCGATATCGCCATCGTCATAGCCGATGTCCGTCGTGTTCGAAGTCATGCAGAGCCCCCGAAGTTCTATTACCCTGGGGTGCCTGTGCCCGCGCCGTGCGTCAGGGCGGTGTAAGCTCGGCGAAATCCGCGTTGCATCCCGAAGTCAGGCTGATGACAGCCCTCCGATGGCGGGTGCTGCCGGCCTGTGCGCCCGTCTCACTCCTCGCTCCTGGAGCGGCCAGCGTACTTCCCGGTAAATGCCTCAGGCGACAGTACGTGCCGCCTGCGCAATGCCGCGCTCCAGACCGCGCAACTCGGCCAGCCCGCGCATCCGCCCCAGCAGCGAATATCCCGGGTTCGTGTGCTTGTTGAGGTCGTCCAGCATCTGGTGCCCATGATCCGGACGCATCGGGATCGATCGGCCCTCGCGCTGCTGGAGCGCGTAGATCGCCGCGACGACAGCGGGCATGTTCGCATCGCCTTCCAGGTGCTCCGCCTCGTGGAAGGCGCCGTCCGGCTCGCGCTGGACGGACCGCAGATGCAGGAAGCCGATGCGATTGCCCAGCCGTTCGACCATGCCCGGAAGGTCGTTGTCGGCGCGCACCCCGAACGAGCCGGTGCAGAAGCAGAGCCCGTTGGAGGGGTTGGGGACCCGGGCGAACAGGTCCGAAACGTCCGCCTCGGTGCTCACCACGCGCGGCAGGCCGAAGATGGGGAAGGGGGGGTCGTCCGGGTGAACGACGAGCCTGATCCCGAGCGCGTCCGCTTCCGGACAGACCGCCTCCAGAAAGGCCAAATGGTTGGCGCGCAGCCGGGCGGCGTCCACATCCGCGTAGGTGTCGATGCAGCGAAGGAATTCGGCAGAGGTGAAATGCTCTTCGCTTCCCGGCAGGCCGGCGATGATGGTCCGCTCCAGGCGGAGCCGTGCCGCCTCCTCCATGGCGTGATGGGCACGGTCGGCGGCATCGCGTATCGCGGGATCATAGTCCGCGGCGGCATCGGGGCGGCGCAGGATATGCAGGTCATAGGCCGCGACCATGACCGGATCGAAGCGCAGCGCGCGGGCGCCGGTCGGTAGCGGCCACGCAAGGTCCGTCCGCGTCCAATCGAGCAGGGGCATGAAGTTATAGGTGACGACGGTGATGCCGCACGCGGCGAGGTTGCGCAGGCTCTGGAGATACGCGTCGATCAACTGGTCCCAGCTGGCCGAGCGGGTCTTGATCCCCTCATGCACCGGCAGGCTCTCGACCACCGTCCAGCCAAGTCCCGCCTCCTCGATCTGCGCCTTGCGAGCGGCGATCGCCTCTCGCGACCAGACGGCGCCGTTCGGCACCTCATGCAATGCGGTGACGACTTCGCTGGCCCCGGCCTGGCGGATATCGGCCAGCGCGACCGGATCCGCGGGGCCGAACCACCGCATGGTCTGCGTCATCATCATGGGCGTCGAACCTCTGGAGAAACGGCACCGCCGGAACGGCGGATCGGGAGGATACGACGCTAGTACGCAGCCCGCGGTCAGACAAGTAGATGGGCACGATGGCACGCCTTGCAGACGAGCCCGGCTGAAGTTATCTGAGTAATGTCTCGAACAGGCGAACCTTCCCGATGCACCTGATCCGTTCCGCGCTCCAGGTCGATCCCCGCGACGATGTGGCCACTGCCCTGCGCGACCTGCCGGCAGGGGAGACGGTGACGGTTGGCGACACGACGGTGACGCTCTGCGACCCGGTGGCGAAGGGCCACAAGCTGTCGGTGCGGCCGATTGCGACCGGCGACGAAGTCGTGAAGTTCGGTTGGCCGATCGGACGCGCGACGATCGACATCCCGGCCGGGGCGCACGTCCATACGCACAATGTGCGTACGCTGCTGGAGGAGGCGCAGCAGTATGTCTATGCCGCGGCTCCGCCGGTCCCCGCCGTGTCCGCCGCGCCGCGTACCTTCGAGGGCTACCGCCGTGCGAACGGGGCGGTTGGTACGCGCAACGAGATCTGGATCCTGTGCACGGTCGGCTGCGTGGGCGCGACGGCCCGGCGGCTGGCCGAACTCGCCGCGCGGCGCTTTGCGGGTCGCGTGGACGGCATTCACGCCTTTCCGCACCCCTACGGCTGTTCCCAGCTGGGCGACGACCTCGATCATACCCGGACGATGCTGGCGAGCCTGGCGCAGCATCCGAATGCCGGCGGCGTACTGCTGATCGGCCTTGGGTGCGAGAACAACCAGATGGACGCGCTGCTCGCCTCCGCGCCCGGCATCGACCGCAATCGCCTGCGCGCCTTCACCACCCAGATGGTCAGCGACGAATATGAGACCGGCCTCGCGATGATCGAGGAACTGGTCGCGTTGGCCGAGCAGGACCGCCGCGAGCCGGTGCCGCTGTCGGAACTGGTGCTGGGGCTGAAGTGCGGCGGCTCCGACGGGTTCTCGGGTGTTTCGGCGAACCCGCTGGTCGGGCGCGTCGCCGACGCGGTGGCGAACGCAGGAGGAACCCCGGTGCTGACCGAGATCCCCGAGATCTTCGGCGCCGAGCGCATCCTGATGGCGCGCGCCAAGGACGAGGGGGTGTTCGGCGAGATCTGCACGCTGGTCGAGGACTTCAAGGGCTATTTCATTGCCCATGGCCAGCCCGTCTATGAGAACCCGTCGCCTGGAAACAAGGCGGGCGGCATCACGACGCTGGACGAGAAGTCCCTGGGTGCGGTGCAGAAGGCGGGTCGAGCGCCCGTGGTCGACGTGCTGCGCTATGGCGAACGTGTGCGGCAAAAGGGGTTGGTGCTGCTGGAAGCGCCGGGTAACGACGCGGTATCCTCAACGGCGCTGACGGCCGCGGGCGCGACCGTGATCCTGTTCACCACCGGGCGCGGGACGCCAATGGGCTTCCCGGCGCCGACGCTCAAGATCGCCTCCAACACCGGGCTTGCCGAGCGTAAGCCGGGATGGATCGACTTCGACGCGGGGCCGCTTCTGGAAGGGGAGGCGCCGGAGGCGGTGACCGAACGGCTGCTCGACTTGGTGATCGCCACGGCCTCCGGTGCAGAGACACGCGCCGAGCGCAACGGCGAGCGGGAAATCGCGCTGTGGAAGCAGGGTGTGACCGTCTAAGTCGATGGATGACAGGGCCAGTCGTGCCGCCTAGGCTGACGGCGTGCAGGAACCCAGCATGACCCGACCCGCCGGACGCAAGCTCTACCAGGCGATCATCGATGCCCTTCAGGCCGACATCGTCAGCGGGCGCTTCGCACCGGGCGATCGGCTCCCCACGGAACGCGAACTCGTCGATCGTTTCTGCGTCAGCCGGCTGACGGTGCGGGAGGCGGTGATCGGCATGGAGATCCTCGGACTCGTCGAGGCGCGGCGTGGATCGGGCGTCTATGTGACTGCCCACGCGCCGGGATTGCTGCAGCCGTCCGACCTGGACATCGGGGCGTTCGAATTGATCGAGGCGCGCCGGCTGGTGGAGGGGGAGTGCGCTGCGCTGGCTGCGCTCACCCGAAACGAGGCGGACGTGGCAGCGTTGCGCGACATTCTGGAGCGGATGATCGCCGAGAACGCGATCGACAGCCCGGACGAATATGCCGATCGCGAGTTCCATCGCCAGATCGCGCGGGCGACCGCCAACGACGCGATGGTGCTGACGATCGAGACGCTGTGGGACGTGCGGCATCGCTCGCCCCTCTGCATGGCCGTGCTCGACCGCGCGCGGCGGGCAGGGGAGAAACCGCGCATCGAGGACCATCGTGCCATCCTCGATGCGATCGCTGCGGGCGATCCGGACGGGGCGCGCCACGCCATGCGCCGCCACCTGGGCCGCGTGATCGAGCACCTGCTCGAGGCGACGCAGAACGATGCCCTCGAACGAGTCCGGGCCGAGGCGGCCCAGTTGCGGGATCGCGCAAACCGTTTTTCCGCGATCCGCTGATCCTACAGCCGGGCGAGGGTCGCGCGGGCGCCCTCCGTCTCCAGGCGGTGCAGCCAAGCCGCGAGAAGCTGTGCCAGAGCGGCGTCTTCGGCCAGAGCAGGGGGGAAGATCGCATCGAGCGCGAGCAGCGCTGCCACCTTCTCCTCGGCCGTGACGGTGCCTTCCAGTACCGCGGCGGTGCGCGCAGCGAGTGGATCGTCGACGGTGAAGGCTCTGCCCTGATCGTCGATGCCCTCTTGCCAGCGCATCCAGGCGGCAACGGCGAGCTTCAGGGCGGGGCAGCGGGTATCCGTCGCCCGACACGCGGCGATGCTTGCGAGCAGTCGCTGCGGCAGCTTTTGCGACCCGTCCATCGCGATCTGCCGGGTACGGTGCTGGAGCGCGGCGTTGGCGAAGCGCGCCATCAGCTGTGCCCGATAGGCTGCGACGTCGAGGCTGGGCGGCGGCGACAGCGTCGATTCCGCCTCGTCCCACAACCGCTCGACGAAGCGACGGCCTTCGGGCAGCGCCACCACCTCGTGCACGAAGTCGATGCCCGCGAGACCGCCGAGATAGGCGATGCCCGAATGTGCCCCGTTGAGCAGCCGGAGCTTGGCCTCTTCCCAGGGCGCGACGTCGTCGGTGAGTTGGACGCCAAGCGCCGCGAAGTCCGGCCGCGGACCCGCGAAGCGATCTTCGATCACCCATTGGGAGAAGGGCTCGGTCTTGACCATCGCCTGGTCTTCCACGCCCAAGCTCCGGGCGAGTTCGGCGATATCGGCGTCGGTGGTGGCGGGGACGATCCTGTCGACCATGGTCTGCGGGAAGGCGCCCTCCGCCTCGATCCAGGCGGCGAGCTCCGCGTCGTGCGCGGCGGCCATGCGCAGCACCGCCTGGCGCAGCCGCGCACCATTGTGCGGCAGGTTGTCGCAGCTGATCGCGGTGAAGGGGGGAAGGCCCGCAGCGCGGCGGTTGGCGAGGGCCGCGACCAGGAACCCCGGGGCGGTGCGAGGCGCTTCAAGGCTGGCGAGGTCGGCGGCGACATCCGCATCCGCCTCGATCAACGCGCCGGTGGCGGGATCGAGCTTATAGCCTTTCTCGGTGATCGTCAGCGTGACGAGATGCGTGTCGGGGCTGGCGAGCGCGGCGACGACAGCCGCCGGATCCTCGGGCGCCACCAGCACGGTCTGCACCGCCCCGATCAGCTGCAGGCGCCGGGCGCCGCCCTCGCGCTCGACCAGCGTATAGAGCCCGTCCTGCGGTACCAGTTGGTCGCGCACGCTCGGAGACCGCAGCGATACGCCGATGATGCCCCAGCGCAGGTCTCCTGCGGTGAGCGCGGCGTCGAATACCGCGGCCTGATGTGCGCGATGAAAGGCGCCGATGCCCAGGTGGACGACGCCCGCCTTCACCGCGGCGCGGTCATAGGACGGGCGGGCGACTTCGGCGGGCAGCGTTGCCATGGTCGCGTTCGAAAGGCGTGCGCTCACAGCTTGTAGGCCTGCTTGACGAGGTCATAGGTTAGCGCCTGCGCGACCTCGTGCGCCTCGTCCTCGGGCAACCGATGCTCGGCGACGAGGCGCGCAAGGAAGGCGCAGTCCATCCGGCGGGCAACGTCGTGGCGCGCGGGGATCGACAGGAAGGCGCGGGTGTCGTCGTTGAAGCCGACCGTGTTGTAGAAGCCGGCCGTCTCGGTCACCCGCTCGCGAAAGCGGCGCATGCCTTCGGGACTGTCGTTGAACCACCAGGGCGGACCCAGCTTCAGCGCGGGATAATGGCCCGCGAGCGGCGCTAGTTCGCGCGCATAGCTGTCCTCGTCCAGGGTGAAGAGGATGATGTTGAGCCGCGGGTCCGAGCCATAGCGGCTGAGCAGCGGATGGAGCGCGCCGACGAAGTCCGTCGCGATCGGGATGTCGGCGCCCTTGTCGCGGCCGAACTGCGCCATGACGGTCGCATTGTGGTTGCGGTGGACGCCGGGGTGGATCTGCAGCGTCATGCCGTCGTCGATGCTCATCCGGGCCATCTCGGTGAGCATCTGGGCGCGGAACAGCTCGGCCTCGGCGGCCCTGCAGCCGCCGGAGCGAACGCGGGCATAGAGGCGCTCGGCTTCCGCTTCCGAGAGATCGGCAGTCGCGGCGCTTGGGTGACCGTGGTCGGTCGCAGTCGCGCCGCCGACCTCGCGGAAATAGGCGCGGCGGTTCTCGTGGGCGCGCAGATAGCCCTTCCAGCTCGACACGTCCTCACGGCCCAGCTCGCCCAGACGCTCGACGTTCTCCTGGAAGCCTTCGAACTCGGGGTCGAGCGCGGGGTCGGGGCGGTAGGTGGTGATGACCTTGCCCTGCCATCCGCTCGCGCGGATCGCGCGATGATGGTCGAGCGGGTCGAGAGGACCCTCGGTGGTGGCGATTGCCTCGATGTTGAAGCGCTCGAACAGCGCGCGGGGGCGGAACGCCTCCTGCTTCAGCGCAGCGTCAATGGTGTCGTAATAGGTGTCGGCGTTGGCGGCGGACAGCACCTCGTCGAGCCCGAAGATCTCGACGAACACCCAGTCGAGCCACATGCGCGATGGGGTGCCGCGGAACAGGTAATAGTGGCTGGCGAAGCGGCGCCAGATCGCCCGCGGATCGGCCTCGGTGGGACCGCCGTCGACACGGGGTACGCCCAGTTCCTCCAGCGGCACGCCCTGGCTGTAGAGCATGCGAAAGACATAATGGTCCGGGATGATCAGGAGGCTGGCTGGATTGCCGAACAGCTCGTTGCGATCGAACCAGGCCGGATCGGTGTGCCCATGGGGCGAGAGGATCGGAAGGCCCGCGATCCGCTCATACAGCCGCCGCGCAATCGACCGGGTGGTCGGATCGGGCGGCAGCAGCCGATCAGGGTGAAGCGAAAGCTGGGTCATCGAACGGCCTCGGGCAGAAAGGGAGGCGGGCGGCCCGCCGGCAATGGGCGGGAGGATGCAAAAGCGGCTGGATACTGTCCAGCCAATTTGTCAGATATCTTTAGAGCGATGGTGCCGCGACCGAGGCACGCCGGATTAGCGTCGAGAGGAACAGTGCGTGCTCGCCGTCCTCGTCACCGACACTGTTGCCGATGAGCTTGAGCGCGGCCGCCCGTGCCATGGTCTCGATCGGCCAGCGTACCGTGGTGAGCGGCGGCCAGAGGTGCGACGCAATGGTGGTGTCGTCAAAGCCGATGATCGACAGATCGGCCGGAATCTCCAGCCCGCGCTGTCGGGCAACATGGATGGCGCCGGCCGCCATCTCGTCGTTGGAGGAAAAGATCGCGGTGGGACGGGGCGAGAGGTCGAGCAGCCGCTCGGTCGCGCGCATGCCGGAATCGAAAGTATAGTCGCCGGGGGCGATCCAGGTGCGGTCGAACGGCAGTCCGGCAGCCTTCATCGCTTCCTCGTAGCCAGATTGGCGTTCGAGCGCGGAGCGGAAGCCGCGGGGACCCGCGATGACGCAGATGTGGCGATGACCCGCTTCGATCAGATGGCCGATCGCGTGCCGGACCGTTTCGCGGTCGTTGGAGGCGACCATGTGCTCCGGCACATCGAACGGGGCCGATCCCATGCGGACATAGCGGCAGCCGATGGACGCGCAGAGACCGGCGAGCTGGTCGTTCTCGGAAATGGGCGGCAACAGCATCACGCCATAGGGGCGCTGGCGTTCGAGGAAGCGGCGGATCTCGCCCAGCATCTCCGGGTCACCGCGGTCGACGGGGTGGACCAGCAGCTCGAATTCGGTGTCGCGCAGCACCTCCAGAAGTCCGTGCTGCACGCCCAGCACCATCTGCGCATTGGGATTGTCGTGGATCAGCGCGATCACGAAGTTCCGGCGCAGCGCCAGCGCACGCGCCTGCGGATT
Organism: Microbacterium terregens; assembly: GCF_027922045.1. Next base: position 89,334 of record NZ_BSEX01000018.1, on the reverse strand, counting down.
GGGCGTATAACCCAGCTCGGCGATCACCTGCTCGACGCGCTTGCGCGTGTCCTCGTTCAGGAGGTCGCTGTTGTTGATGACGCGGCTGACCGTCTTCTTCGAAACGCCGGCGAGACGCGCGACGTCGTTGATGGTGGGCTGGGAGGCCTTGGTCATGGCGCATCCATAGCGACCGAGCGAAGTTGTTTGCCAGCGGCATTTCGACGCACCCCTGCGGCAGGGGTGCGTCCGATGATCCGAACCGGCAGCGACGTGATCCGAGCCACTGGCAGTGTTTCAGCGCGGCAGCAGCTTCTCGCCAGAGACTGCGAATGAAGCGGCTGCTCCGGCCGCCGGGGTGTGCCCCGGCCTGGATACCGGCTGGCCGCCGCCAACCCAAAGGTCGACCTGGCCGGTGGAAATGCGACGGCGCCCCTGCGGGTCCACGTAGCTGAGCTGTCGGTCCTTCAGCGCGAAGCGAACCGTGCGCGTCTCGCCCTTCTTCAGGTGCACCCTTTCGAAGCCCTGCAACGTGCGGATGGCAGCGCCGGCCTTGCCGGGATGCGCGACGTAGAGCTGGACGACCTCGTCGCCGTCCATGCCGCCCGCGTTGGTGACATCCACCGACACCGTCACCGAGCCATCCGCCTGGATCGTCTTGTCGCTGACGCGTGCATTCCGATAGGCGAAATCGGTGTAGGAAAGGCCATGGCCGAACGGGTAGAGAACCTCCCCGTTGAAATAGCGGTAGGTCCGCCCCTTCATCGCGTAATCGTCGAACGCGGGCAGATCGTCGGCGGACTTGTAGAAGGTGACCGGGAGGCGTCCGGCCGGGCTATAGTCTCCGGCGAGAAGGCCGGCGACGGCATGGCCGCCCTCGCCACCTGGATACCAGGCCTCGACGATCGCCGGGATGTTCTTGTCGGCCCAGTTCACGCTCAGCGCCGACCCGTTCATCAGCACCAGGACGATGGGCTTGCCGGTGGCATGGACCCGTTCGAGCAGCTTTTGCTGGGGCTCGGGCAGGTCGAGGCTGGTGCGATCACCGCCGGCAAAGCCCTTCGCCTGGACCTTCATCTCCTCGCCCTCGATGCGGGCGGAAAGCCCGCCTGCGAAGATCACGACGTCGGCCTGGCTGGCGACCGCGACCGCATCGTCGCCATTGGCGCTCGGCAGGCTCCACAGAAGCTGCTGCTCGCCGCGCGCGCCGCGCTGGAAACCTTCGACGCGGACGGCATAGCTCTTGCCCCGCTTCAGGCGGATGGATCCCGACAGGATCGAGGGTGCGTCGCCCACGCCCCACTCGTCCACGACCAGCTTGTTGTCGACCCAGACGCGGTAGCCGTTCTCGCTGGAGAAGCGGAAGCGATACTCGCCGGTTTCCGGGGCCACCAGCGTGCCCGTCCAGCGTGCGGAGCTTTCGCGGTCGCCGCTCCACTCCACCCGTGCGTTGATTGCGGCTTCCGTGGCGCTCGGCGCCCCCTGCAAGTCGCGGTTGGCGTAATGCTGGACGCGGAGCCCCCGGAAAGCAGCGTCCGGCACCGGCGCTTCTGCCGGCCCGATGAGGCCGACGCCCTGCGCATGCAGGATCCGCGCGTTGGGATAGCGCGCGCGAATGCCGTCGAGCACCGTCACCGGCCGGGACGGCGTGCCGTAGTAATTGCCCACCAGCGTATCGAAGCTGTCGGCGTTAGGCCCGATGACGGCGATCGTGCGCGGCGCGCTCTTGAACGGCAGCAGGTTGCCCTGGTTCTTCAGCAGCACCATCGAAGCCTCGGCCATCTCGCGCGACTTGGCGCGATGCGCGGGCGTGTCGTAGTCCTTCGCCGTGATGGCCGGGAACGGCAGCTGCGGGTCAAACAGGCCGAGCCGGATGCGTGCCTCGAACAGGCGCTGGAGCGACCGATCCACGGTCGCCTCGCTCATATGCCCCGCCTTGACGGCTGCGACGATGTTCTCCGGATCGGTCGTCATGCCGTTGCGGTAGTCGCCGCAGATCAGGTCCATGCCGTTCTCGAAGCCGGCTGCGACACCTTCCGGAGCGGTGTTGGTGTAGTGCAGCGCGTCCTTGCGATAGATGTTCGCCGCTGCCCCGCAGTCGGAGACTACATAGCCCTGAAAGCCCCAGTCGCGGCGCAGATACTGTTGCTGCAGCACCGCGTTGGCACAGCCCGGCACGCCCCAGACCGCATTGTACACGCACATGATGGAGGCGACCTTGCCCTCCGTCACCGTGGTGCGAAACGCCGGCAGGTAGGTGTCCTCCAGGTCGTGGAGGCTCGGGTACACGTCTTCGCGGTGGCGGTTGCTTTCCGGGCCGGAATGGACCGCAAAATGCTTCGAGGTCGCGATCGTCTTGAAGTACTTCGGATCGTCGCCCTGCAGGCCCCGGATGAAGGCGGTGCCGATCTGGCCCGTCAGATAGGGGTCCTCGCCGTAGGTCTCCTGCCCGCGTCCCCAGCGCGGATCGCGAAAGATGTTGAGGTTGGGCGACCACACGGTGAGCCCGCGATAGAAGTCGCTTCCGCCGTCGGGATGGCGCCGCTCGAGATATTTGGCGCGGAATTCGGTAGAGATCACGTCGGCGGTATCCCGCATCCGATCGACGTCCCATGTCGCCGCCATACCGATGGCTTGCGGAAATACCGTTGCGATGCCGGCGCGCGCCACGCCATGCAGCCCCTCGTTCCACCAGTTGTACTTGGGGATGTCCAGCCGGGGCAGAGCAGGCGCATCGTGGCCGAGTTGGAGCGCCTTTTCCTCAAGGCTCATCCTGGAGACGAGATCGCGGGCGCGTTCGGCAGGGGGCAGCTGCGGATTCCGATAGCGGAGCTCCGAAGGCGCGGACTGCGCGGTGGCCACGCTGACTGGCGCAACCGACGACAGCAATAGAAGTCCGATCAGCAACGTGCGAGCCACGCGACACCTCCCCAGTTTTTCTGTTTGGACCAAACTGTGCACATTGACGGCAGACGGTCAACGAAAATGGTAACGCTATCTTGAACTGCCTCTGCGCTTCCAAACGCAACGCGGCCGGCTGTCTGCTGAAGGGGTTCTGAGTCCGCCTTGAGCCGCAAACTCACAATCGGCCTTGCTCCTGACACCGGTTTCCAATAGCCATGCCTGCGAAATGCTGAGGATGTTCTGTCGATGAGTGGGGAAGAGGCGATCGCACGGGCCTTTGTGGAGGCTCGGCGTGCGGGTGCGGCGCTTCCCATCTATCCGGGCGGGCGCCCGACCTCGCTGGCCACGGCCTATCGCGTGCAGGACCATGCAATCTCCTTGCGTGGCGGTGCCGTCGCCGGGTGGAAGGTGGGCCGCGTTCCGGCGCCCCACAGCGACACGCTGGGCGTGCCGCGGCTCGCAGGGCCGATCTTTGCCGACCAGATCCAGAGCGCCAGCGACGATCCGGCGGCGCTGCCGGTGATCGCGGGCGGCTTTGCCGCGGTGGAAGCCGAATATCTGCTGCGCATCGGCCATTCGCCACGCCCGGGTACGCAGCGGATCTCACTGGAGGAAGCCGTCGAGCTGGTCGACGCGGTGCATGTCGGGTTCGAGATCGCGAGTTCGCCCTATGCGGGGATTAATGCGGACGGACCGCTGGTCACGATCAGCGACTTCGGCAATCATAACGCATTGCTGATCGGCGCGCCGGTGGCGGACTGGTCGAGCCGGGCCTTTGAGGACTGGCAGGTTGCGACCTTCGTCGACGGCACCTGCGTCGGTGAGGCGAGCGCGCGCACCATGCTCGATGGCCCGTTCGGAGCCGTCGCGTTCCTGGTCGAGAGTCTGGCTGCGCGCGGTCGGACGCTGGAGCCGGGGCAATGGGTCTCCTCAGGCGCGGTGACCGGCGTCCACCAGGTGGCGGTCGGGGCACGGGTCGAGGCGCGGTTTGGAACACTTCGGGTGAGCGGCACGATAGAGGCCGCCGCCCGGCAGGAGAGTATGTCGGAGACGAAGCATGGAGAACGGACGGGCTGATCCGATTGCAGGCGCGGTAGCGCGGGCGGGTCGCTATCGTTGGGGGATCGTCGCGCTCCTGTTCACGGCGACGGTGATCAACTACGTCGATCGGCAGATGATCGGCGTGCTCAAGCCGACGCTGTCGGCGGACCTCGGCTGGAGCGAGACCGACTTCGCCGACGTGATCTTCTTTTTCCAGTTCGCCTATGCGATCGGCTATCTGGGCTTCGGCCGGATCATGGACGTGATCGGCGCGCGCTTCGGCTATGCCATCGCCTTTGTCATCTGGCAGATCGCACACATCGCCCATGGCGGCGCGTACAGCGTCACCCAATTCGCCATTGCCCGCTTCGGCCTGGGCCTGGGTGAATCCGGCAATTTCCCCGCGAGCATCAAGGCGGTCACCGAGTGGTTCCCGGCGCGCGAACGGGCACTGGCGATCGGCGTGTTCAACGCCGGCGCCAATGTGGGCGCGATCATCACGCCGCTGGTGGTTCCGATCATCACTGTCACCTATGGCTGGCGCGCGGCGTTCATCATCACCGGCTTGGTCAGCCTGCTGTGGCTGGTCGCCTGGCTGATGATGTATCGACGCCCCAGTGAGCACCCCAAGGTGACCAATGAGGAGCGCGCCTGGATCGAGCAGGATCCGGCCGATCCGGTGACGGCGATCCCGTGGAAGCGGCTGATCCGCGTGCGCGAGACTTGGGCCTATGCGCTGGGCAAGTTCTTCATCGACCCGATCTGGTGGTTCTTCCTGTTCTGGCTGCCGGGCTATCTGGGCGAACGCTATGACCTGGACCTGCTGAGCTTCGGGCCGCCGCTGGTCGCCATTTATCTGCTGTCCGATCTGGGCAGCGTCGCGGGCGGCTGGCTGTCGGGCCGGTTCATCAACGCGGGCAAGAGCGTCAACTACGCGCGCAAGATGACCATGTTCATCTGCGCCTGCGCGGTGGTGCCCGTGTTCTTTGCCCAGTCGATCGACAATCTGTGGCTGGCGGTGCTGGTGATCGGCGTTGCGACCGCGGCGCACCAGGCGTTCTCGGCCAACCTCTACACCCTCCCGTCCGACCTGTTCCCGCGTGCGGCGGTGGGTTCGGTGGTCGGCATCGGCGGCACCGTGGGCGCAATCGGCGGCATGCTGATGGCCAAGTACGCAGGCTATGTCCTCGACAGCATCGGCAGCTATGTGCCGCTGTTCGCGGTGGCGGGCTCGGCCTATTTCCTGGCGCTGCTGTGCGTCCACCTGCTGTCGCCCAAGCTGGCGCGCGCGCAGGAAGTCTGAAGGCAGGCGCGGGCGGCGCACGCACGCCGCCCGCTGCCGCACCCCCAAGCTGGAGAAGTGCGATGGGATTGAGCAGGCGCGACGCGCTGGGGACGGCGTTTGCCGGCGGTGCAGCGGCAATGCTGGGCGGAACGCCCGTACGGGCAGCGGCACCTGAGGCTTGCGACGCGGGTCCGGCCACGGATTGGAAGCGGGGCTTCGACAACCAGCGGATCGCGGACCTGGGCGACGGGAGATTCCTGAACCCGCTGCTGGCCGGCGACCATCCCGATCCGGCCATCCTGAAGGATGGGCGCGATTACTACATGACCTTCTCCAGCTTCGACAGCTATCCCGGGCTGACGATCTGGCACAGCCGCGACCTGGTGAACTGGCAGCCGCGCAAGGCCGCCCTCAACCGCAACATCGGATCGGTGTGGGCGGTGAGCCTGGAAAAGCACAAGGGGCGGTATTTCCTCTACATCCCGGTCAAGGCCGAGCCGAACGACATCTATGTCAGCTGGGCCGATCACATCGACGGGCCGTGGTCCGATCCCAAGTCGCTGGGGCTGCACGAGCATATCGACCCGTGCCATGCGGTGGCCGAGGATGGTTCGCGCTGGCTGTTTCTGTCGGGCGGCGACCGCATCCGGCTGTCGGACGACGGGCTGTCGACCGTTGGCAAGGTCGAGCATGTCTATGACCCCTGGCGCTATCCGGACGAGTGGGACGTCGAGAGCTTCTCGCCCGAGGGCCCCAAGATCGTGCGGCACGGCGGCTGGTATTACCAGCTCACCGCGGTCGGCGGGACGGCGGGACCGCCCACCGGACACATGGTGATCGTGGCCCGATCGCGCTCGCTCCACGGGCCGTGGGAGAATGATCCGACCAATCCAGTAGTGCGGACCGAGGATGTATCGGAGCGCTGGTGGTCACGCGGCCATGCGAGCCTGGTCGAGGCGCCGGACGGGAGCTGGTGGTCGGTGTACCACGGGTTCGAGAACGGGTTCTGGACGCTGGGGCGGCAGGCGCTGCTGGACCCGATTGAATGGACCGCCGATGGCTGGTTCCGGATGAAGGGCGGGGACCTGTCGCAGCCGATCGCCAAGCCGAAGGGCGGGACGGCGCTGCAGCATGGGCAGCCGCTGTCGGACGATTTTCGCACCCTGCAGCTGGGGGCGAAGTGGAATTTCTTTCAGCCCGGACCGGACGAGGCCGCTCGGGCGCGGGTGGAGAATGGCACGCTGGTGTTGAAGGCGACCGGCAAGGCTCCAAGCGACTCCTCGCCGCTGATGCTGATCGCGGGCGACCGGGCGTACCAGTTCGAATGCACGATCGAGATCGCAGCCGGCGGGACTGCGGGGCTGGTGCTGTTCTATGACGACAAGCTCTATTGTGGGCTTGGCTTCGACGAGACCCGGTTCGTGACGCACCAGTACGGGATCGAGCGCGGGCGGCCGGCGAACCCCTATGGCCGGCGCCTGCGGATGCGGGTGGCGAACAAGGAGCACATCGTGGCCATCCACCTGAGCGGCGATGACGGGCGAACGTGGAAGCGTTTCGACCGCGGGATGGAGGTGTCGGGGTACCACCATAATGTGCGGGGCGGGTTCCTGATGCTGCGCCCAGGGCTGTATTCGGCCGGGACGGGCGAAGCACGGTTCCGGGATTTCCGGTATCGGGCGTTGTAGGGGACGGAACCGGGTTCCGCCGGGCCCGGGAGCCCGGTGAGGGCTAGAAGCGGGCTACTCTTCTTCTTGTACCCCGGCGGAGGCCGGGGTCCAGTTGCGGTGCAGTGGCGATCGGTGCGCGTTCTTCCGGGGCCTTCCCGACTGGGCCCCGGCCTTCGCCGGGGTACGGGAGTGGTTCAGGCCAGGCGCTTCCAGTCACCATAGGCTTCGGTGCGCATGCGGCCGTGGCGGAGCATGGCCTGGTGGAACGCCACGCGCCTCGCAACCGGTACGCGGGCAGCGGTGTCGGCGAGGTCCAGCCAGGCCATGGCCTCTGCGGCACGGGTGGCGGGTTCCTTGGCGATGCGGGGCAGGTCGATCTCGAACGGGGCGAAATAGCCGGGCTCGCCTTGCCAGACGATCAGTTGTGCACGGGCCTGGTCGATGCTCCATCCGTCCAGGTGGATGCCGAGGTCGGCGAGGCCGCGGGTGACGCGGAACAACAGCCAGTGGATGTGACCGAGCTCGCCAAGCGGGTCGCCCTTGTAGACGCCGTCGGCGGCGGCGAGCTGTTCGGCATACATCCCCCACGCCTCGGCATAGGAGGGGGCGTAGCGCAGGCGCAGCGGATGGGGGTGGGCAAGCACCTCCATCGGCATCTGCGTCATGTGGCCCGGGAGCAGCTCGTGGTGGACGGCGCCCGTCAGGCTCCAGCTCGGGCGGCGGGCGATATCCTTGAGGTCGACGACGTAGGCGCCGGGCTTTCCCGGGGTCGGCAGCTCGCGATAGCCGCCGCGGCCGGCGGCGAGTTCGGCGGGTGAGAGCCGGCGTGCCGTGACGTCGAGGCAGAAGGGCGGGACGGGGCCGAGCAGCGCGGGGACGCGCGCGCGCGCGGCGTCGAGCACGCGGTTCATGTCGGCGGTGGCTCGGTCGCGGCCGGCGCCGCTGTCTGGATAGTGCCATTGCGGGTCGGCGAAGAGGGCGCGGTAGCGCTCGCCGATCGCGCCTCGCGTCCGGCCGAGGCCGCGGAACAGCCGGTCGGCGCGCGCGGTGAGGTGCTCGAGCTCGCGCGTCAGCCGCTCGCGGGTGCGTTCGGGCGTGACGTTGCTGCCGCTGCGTTGCTGGAGGAGAAGGGCGTAGCGCTCGGTACCGGTGGCGGTAGCGAGCTTCGCGTCGGTCGCGAGCCCGGCGCGGGCGGTGAGCAGGTCGAGGCGCTGGCCGGGCGGGAGCGTCCGGGCGTCGAAGCCCGCGAGGTGCGCGGGGTCGCCGTCCTTCTCGGCCGCGTCCAGGGCGGCGCGAAGGTCGGCCCGGCCCCCGAGCGCGAGTGCCGGGGTGGCGAGGACGCCAAGCCCGGCCAGCACGGTGCGCCGTGTCGCCTTCATTTCCGCACGAGCCCGGCGAGCGGGACCTGGTTGTTCTGGCGTGTCACCTCCGGAGCATCGCCGGGAAGGGCGATGCGGACCGAAAGGGTGGCAGGATCGACGCCGCCGGGGATGCTCAGGCGCACGATGGCGGTCTTGGGCGTGAGGTCGGTTGGGGCGGCGAGCGCGGGCACGGCGGCGCGGGCGACCTCGTGGCCGGCGCCGTCGACCAGCGTCACTGCGCCGCCGGCCACAGGTTGCGAGCCGAGGCTGTGGACCGTCACGGACACGCGGCGGCCCTGTACGATCACGTCGTCGGTGCCGATGCCGAGGTCGGGGCGCTGCTCGACCGGGCCGCTCGCCTGATCGAGGGTGAAGTCGAGCACGGTGGTGGTGCCGGGCGCGAAGGTCACCTCGGTCGAAGCGCTGCGCTCGAGGGTGAGCTGGCGGCTGTCGGCGGGGGTGAGGGTGGTGCCGCCGTCGCTGCTGGTGGCGGCCTTCATCGTCCAGGTGCCGGCGGTTACCGTCCACCCGGTCATGGTCGCGCGCTGGGGCTGGTTGGTGGTGTTGTAGGCGATGACGCGGAAGGCGTCGGGCTTGGGGTTGGGAACGAGGATCGCGACCTGGGTCGCGGCCTCGGGCTGGTCGAAGCGCCAGCTGACCGTGTTGCCGGGCCAGGTCTGGTTGCGACGCAGGGCAATGCCGCCCAGGCGCTCGCGTTGCAGGATCTCGTTGGGCTGGTCGACGCGATCGGACCACCAGTGCCCTTCGGTGTACATGTACATGTGCTGCGCCTTGTCGGCGACGGCGTCGGCGTGGAGGCGTTCGAGCCAACTGCGATCGCCGGTCGCGGCCCAGGCGCTGTAGAGCGCGAAGGGATCGCCCGAAGCCTCGGCCTTGGCCGGTGCGGTTGCGAGGAGCTGGCCGCCTATCGGGAGGGCGTGAAAGGCGTTCTCATTGAACTCGGCGAGCGCGCCGAGCCCGGCTTTCGCGAGGCGCATTTCGATCGGCCGGAGGTATTTCGCGTCGCCGGTGAAGCGCCAGGATGCCCAGGCGGACTGGAGCGGGGTGGTGGCGCCGCCGCCGTCGCCGACGCGAGTGGCATCGGTGCGCCAGTTGACCTCGTTGGGATAGCTCCAGTTGCCGTCCGCTCCTTGGGTGCCGTGCGCCATCAGGCCGTCGACGACGCCGGTCACCAGATCGCGTGCGGCGGGGCTGGCGTTGTAGAGGCCGAGCAGGATCGGGCCGTGGAGGACCGTGAAGCTGTAGGGTTTCTGCCACTCGAACGCGCCCTCGCGGTAGACCTTGCGGGCGCCGTACCAGTTCGAGGAAAAATGGAGATGGCCGGCGGGGTTGCGGGTGATGATGCCGCCGAGCGCCTTGGTCGTGGCCATGATCCGCTCGACCGTGCGCGGCTCGCCCCAGTTGAGGTAGAGGCGTTCGGCGTCGGCGTTGAGGCCTTCCTCATAGGCGTGGAGCTCGTCGGTGGTGAGGACGCCCAGACCGTTCTCGATCATGCCGTTCCTGTAGACGGCCTCGTCCAGCGCGCGCAGCGACGCGTTGATCTTGTCGGGATCGACGCCCATCAGCGCTAGGCCGGGCCATTGCTGGGTGAGGTCCGTGTCGTCGGAGATGCCGCCGCCGAAGTCGCCGTACGGCACCTGGCGCTCGTCGATCCACCAGTTCACGAAGGGGCGGGCGAGCTTCAGGTCCTCAAGCTGTCGGAACGCCCAGAGCGGCACGCCCGCGCGCGGCTGCGGCTGGGTGAAGGCCGGCATGTTCTCGGGGCGGTAGTTGATGTCCGCCCAGTAGCGCCGCGCCTCCGCATGGTCGGGATCGACGCGCAGCAGGTCAGAGATGTCGGCGAATAGGCGGCGATAGAGGCCGGCGTTCTTGGAGGCGGTGTGCTCCTCGACCAGGAAGCCCCAATTGTCCTTCACCTGGTTGAAGCGGTCGGCGACATGCTCGCGGGCGGCCTCGGCGCGATCCTTGAAGACGAGGCGCAGCTTGGCACCGTTCAGCGCATCGGCGCTGAAATTGGGAGCTGCGGACGCGATCGTAAGATAGAGGCTGTCGTTGGTGAGGATGCGGTCGCGCAGGTCCAACCACAGCGTGCGCGCCTCGCCCGGGCGGACCGAGACCTGTACGTCGATCATCTGGCGATCGGGCCAGATCGGATCGTGGACGGTGATGCTGAGCGGGATCAGGCCCTTGGCGTCAGGTTTCAGCTGCATCGCCGGCAGGTCGATGGCGATGCCATCGAGCCCGGCGTGGAGGTTCTGCCAGCCATAGTCCCAGGCGCGCGCCAGCGGCCTGTCCGGAAAGGCGTCGCCGAAGTTGGAGGGAACCAGCAGGTGGACGATCGGGCGGGCATCGGCGCGGCGCACGGCAGCGCCGGTCTCGGCCGAGCTGCCGGCACCCACCGCCGTCTTGATCCCGCCGGCCGGCATGGCGACGGCGGTGGCCTGCTCGTCGGGGGCATAGCGGCCCGCCACATAGGCGTTGAGCGCGGAAAGGGCGGGGAGCCGCGACGATGCCCTGGCATCGACGACATAATCGAGGCTGAACAGGCCCTTGGCCGGCGTTCCTGCCGTGACGTTGTAGGCCCAGATCTCCTGGATGGGCTGTTCCTGCATCACGTTTGTGAAGCGCAGGCGCCCGCCTGTCTTCGTGGCGAAGCTGTCGCTGGTGCGGACCACGCCTTGGGGCCGCTTGGCCAGCGTCGCATAGTCGCCGCCGTCGGGCGCATAGGCGAGCGTGCCGTATGCGGCGCCGCGGATGGCAACGCGGTTGAAGCGCTCGCCCGCGGGGACGGCGAGGTCATAGGTCTTGCCGCCCTCGACATAGACGTTCCAGTCGGGGAGCTGGAAATAGTCGTCGCGGCCGGGGAGCTTCGATCGGTTGTAGACGCCGGGCCAGGTCGTCTCCGGGATGCCGTCGACGCCCTTCCACATCCACTGCTTCAGGTCCTTCGCGTCGGCGAACTCGACCTTGCGGATGGTGGTGGCGGAGTCGGTGAGGACGGGCGGGCTCTGCCGGTCCCAGCCATAGCGGTGGAGCCAGGCGGTCCGACGGGCGGCGGCATCGTCGGCCGGGGGTGCGGCGGGCTCCTGCTTGGCGGCGAGCGCCGTCACGCCGGTGGCGCCGAGCATGCGATCATAGACACGCAGGTCGTCCACGTCGGAACCACGCATGAAATTATAGCGGCTCTGCACCTGGTGGGGCGAGATCACGCGGCCGGCGAGACCGAACTGGTCGAGGCCGGAGTCGAGATCGGCAGTCTGGCGTTTGGCGGCGACTTCGCGTCCGTCGACATAGAGGCGGACGCCCACCGTTTCGTCCCAGGCGAAGGCGAGGTGGTGCCAGGCGTTGGGATCCTGGATTTCCGGGATGGTGTAGGAGACGCGGATGCGCGCGAGGTTGGCGTCGGTGACAAAGGCGTCGAAGCCGTGGCCGTTCCAGTCGATGCGCAGGAACGCCATGTCCCAGCTGGTGTGATCGGCAAATCCGGTGCGGAAGATCACGAAGGGGACGTCGTTCAAGGGATCGCGCGCACGCCACCAGAAGGCGAGGGTGCCGCGTTCGGCGCGCATGTTGCCGGGTGCCTTCCAGGCGACGTAGCCCGCGTCCGACCAGCGCGCCGCGCCGCCGATGGCGCCATCGGCGACGGTGCTCATGCCGCTGCGGAAGTTGGGCACCGGGTCGCCGGCTGCGTGCTCGGCGGTGAAGCCGGTGTCGAGGGTGGCGTGGAAGATCAGGCTCTGGTCGGCGGCAGGTGCCTGGGTCTGGGCTGCGGCCGGGACGGCGAGGAGGGCGACGGCGAGGGCCAGCGCGGAAACGGGGGAACGGGTCATTCTCTCTCCTCGGGCCGGCGGAGGTGCGGGGTGGTCCCCGTCTGTTTGGCCGGTGGCGGTAGTTCTACAGTGGCAGGTCAGGGCGGCGAGCGGGAAGTTTCAGGCGGACTTGTACCCCGGCGGAGGCCGGGGTCCAGTTGCGGCACGGGTCGAGCGGGAACGCGCTGTTCAGAGGCTTTCCCAACTGGGCCCCGGCCTTCGCCGGGGTACGGGAGGTTGGGGCGGGACGAGCGGGACTTGTCACCGCGCCACGATGGTGCAGGCGGTGGCGAGGCGGTTGTCGAAGCGGACGTCGACGCGGGCGCCGACCGACACCAGGTGGACGCCGGTGACGGCACCGGACGAGATCCAGTCGCCCGGCTGGAGCGCGATGCCGCGGGCGGCGAGCAGCTCGAACAGGAAACGCGCCGCGCCGAAGGGTCCGTCAAGCATGGTGGCGGCGGTGGCGGCGCCGATCGGGGCGCCGTCGATGGTGAGCTCGACCGGCCAGTCCGTGATGTTGGCGTCGCGCCAGTTGTCGATCGCCGGGCCGATCACCAGGCCGTTGTTGTTGCCATAGTCGGAGATGGTGACGGTGGCACCGAGCGCATTGATGCCGGAAAAGGGAGAGCTGGCGATCTCGATGCCCGCGTGGACGGCGTCGATCAGGTCGATCGCCTCCTCCATCGTATAGTGGAGCTTGGCGGGATCGGGCGCAGTGCCGACGCGCAGCAGGAACTCGGCCTCGGCTGCGGCGAAGCCGCCGCGGAATACCGGCATGGCGACCGGCGTTCCGGCGCCCGTGGCGGTGACGATCTGGTCGGCAAAGATCGGGCCGGCGAGGCGGTTCACGCCTTCGATCGGCGGGTCGATCTTGCCGACCTTCCACCCCGCGACGCGGCGGCCGTCGAGCGCGAGGGCGCGATCCTGCACCGCATAGGCCTCTGCCAGCGCAGCGGGGATGGTGCCGGGATAGTGGACGATCGCCATGCCCTCACGGCGCGCTCGCACGAAGGTATCGGCGATGCGTTCGATATTCTGCTGCAATACGGTCGCCACCTGGAGCTCCTCCAATCCAAATCTGATAGCGGTGTCAGCGACACCGGTTCGCGTTCAGCCGAAGCCGTGGGTCTTTGCCCAGCGCGCGAACAGTTCGGGCCAGATCCCCGCCGGCTTGCCCGCCGCACCGCGGATGCCGAAGCCGTGGCCGCCCTCGGTAAACAGGTGCGTCTCCACCGGTACGCCCGCGCGCTTGAGAGCGGCGCGCAGCGCGAGGCTGTTTTCGGCCGGCACCGTCGCGTCATCCTCGGCATGGACCAGGAAGCAGGGCGGGGTGGTGGCACGGACGTTGTCCTCGGGGCTGTGCGCAGCTTCGAGCGCGGGCGTGGGGTTGGCGCCAAGCAGTTGCTTGCGCGATCCGCCGTGGGCGAAGGGGAGGCGCATCGACTGCACGGCGTAGATCGGGGCGGCAATGTCGGGACGGGCGCTCAGCCGGTCCGCGGCATCCACCGGCGCATAGACGCGCGCATCGTAGCGGGTGGCGAGGTCGCCGCAGACGTGGCCGCCGGCGGAAAAGCCCATCGCGGCGACGCGATCCGGACGGATGCCGTAGCTCTGCGCACGCGAGCGGATGAGGCGCATCGCCCGCTGGCTGTCCTGGAGCGGGGTGTCGGGACCCGCCGCCCAGCCATCGCCTGGCAGGCGGTAGAAGAGCACGAACACGGTCCACCCCCGCTCTGCGAGCCAGCGGCCGATCTCGAAGCCTTCCTTGTCGAGGACGACGCGGACATAGCCGCCGCCAGGCGCCACCATCAGCGCCGAGCCGTTAGGCTTGCGCGGACGGAACACAACGAGGCGCGGGCGGTGGGTGCCGGTCACGGCGCGGTCGGAAAGGGCGGGATCCTTGCTGCGTTCCTCGATCCGCTCCACCGGCAGCGTGGCGGGGGTGCCGGGAGCGCCGTTCGGCCACAGCTCGAGGACCTCGGTGGGATCGGGGGACGTGCCCCGGGCGGGCGGGGTGGGTTGCTGGGCCCGCGCGGAGCCTGCGGCGGCCGCGGCCATCACGGAGCCGAGCGCGGCCAGCGTCTGTCGCCGATCGATCATGCAGAATTCCCGCGGAAGAAAAGAAGGGCGCCCCAAGGGAGGGGAGCGGGGCGCCCGGGACGACCTACATCTTGAACCGGCCGCCGATCAGGAATGTCCGCCCGAAGTGGTTGGACTCGTAGTTGCGCTTCGCGTCGATATCGACCCACCGATCGCGATATTCGTCGGTCAGGTTGGTGCCTTCCAGCGACAGCTCGAAGCTCGGCGTCACCTTGTACCGGAGCGATGCGTCGACGTTGACCGTCTCGTCATAGCCTTCGAACAGGTTGCCGGTCGCCGAGGCACCGTCGATGTACGGGCTGCGATAGCTGACCGATGCGCGCGCGGAGAACCTCGCATCCTCATAGTAGAGCGTGCCGTTGTAGGCGCGCTTCGACAGGCCGTAGAGCGTCGCGTCCCGGGTGGTGTTGGGAAGCGCGCCGAGCGTGCCGCCGGGGATGGGTGCGCCGGTTGGGCTGACGCCGGGCTGGATCACCTCGGTCGCCGGACCACCTTGCGAATAGCTGGCGCTGGAGTCGACGAAGGTGGCGTTGGCGAGGAAACCGAAGTTCTTGAGGAAGCCCGGCAGGAAGGTGAAGCTCGCCTGGAGCGAGATTTCCATGCCCTTCAACGACGCACCCTCGCCATTCACGGGGCCGCTGATCTGCCACAGCTGTCCTTCCGGCGCCTGGGCGGCCGGCGAACTTGCCGGGATCACGCTGAGCGGCAGGCCCGTCGAGGCGAAGGTGCCGCTGCGGGTGCCGGAGACCGGGAAGCTGGCGATGTTCTTCTTGAACAGCGCGACCGAAAACAGCGATTGGGGTGCGAAATAATATTCGGCCGACAGATCGAACGAGGTGGCGCGGAACGGATCGAGCTGCGGATTGCCGAAGTTGACGCGGTAGTTGAACCCGTCGACCGAACCGCCCGGCGTCAGGCTGCCCAGCGACGGCCGGGTGATGACCTTCGAAATGGCGCCGCGCAGGACGATGTCCTCATGCGGGAACAGCGCGACGTTGATCGCCGGCAGCCAGTCGTCATAGCTGCGCTCGACGGTCACGGGCGTATTGGTGGTGACGCCGCCCGCCGTAGCCGAGGTCAGGCCGGTCGACTTCTGCGCAGTGTGTGCATAGCGCATGCCAGCGTTGGCCGCGTAGCGGAGGCCGAACAGGTCGCCTTCCATGTCGAACTGGACATAGCCGCCGGTCACTTCCTCGGAGACGCTGCGGGTGTCCCCGACCAGCACATTGGCGGTGCGATCATAGAGGCCGGTGTAGTTCGCCGCTGCATCGATGTTCGGGATCAGGAACTCGGTGGTGGTGCCGCCGGGCTGACCGGCCTTGCCCAGGTTGAACAGCTCGCCGAGGTTCCCGGCCGGGAAACCGTACACCGCCGTCGGGCCGATGTTGCTGTTGGGCGTGCAGGTGATGGTGCCGAGCACCACGTCGGTGCCGCCGGCGTTCGGGCAGACCACCGCATCGCGCGAGAAGCCCTGGGTATCGAACGAGAAGCGGCGGTACATCGCCCCCGACCTGATCTTCAGCCCCTCCGTCACGTCCCATTCCGTCCGCAGCTGGACGGTGCGGAAGTCGTTGACCGTCTTGGACGGGCGGTCGCGGATCTCCGAGAGCTGGAAGTTGGCCGGATCGGTGACGCTGGTGCCGAAGCTGATCACCGGGCGCTTCATGTTGGTGTAGTCGTAGCTGAAGCCCTGCGCGTCGCGATCGTCGAACACGAAGGTGGTCTCGACCGGGATGGTGGCGTTGGACTTGGAATAGCCGCCCATCAGCGTGAAGCGGAACGTGTCGCTGACATCCTGATCCCAGCTGCCGCCGATCTGGTAGAATTCGGTCTGTGACTCGCGAAGATAATGCTCGGTGCGGACCCAGGCGTCATCGATCGTCGCGGAGATCAGGTTGTTGTTGTCGTCGATCGTATAGTCGCGGACGTTCATCTGCCGCTCGTTGGAGCGCAGCAGCACTTCGCCCCATTTCTCTTCGCGAGTTTCCTTGAAGCGCGAATAGAGCGCGTCGATCGAGACCTTGGTCGCGTCGGTCGGCGCCCATTGCACGCTGCCGGTCAGGCCGAGGCGCTTGCGGTCATGGCGGACCGAGCCGTAGCGGGGGATGCGGGGGTGGAAGGCGAGCCCGACCTGGTCGCAGACGCCGCCGGGGGTGCCGACATAGGTGCCGCCGCGGTTGGGCTGCGTGAAGCAGGGGGTGCCGTCGACCGAATCGAACACGCCCTGGGCCCAGCGCACGGTGTTGTTGCCGAGCTCCAGGTTGTTGGTGCTCTGATAGGCACCGGACACCGCAACCCCGAAGGTGCCCGCGTCGTTCTTGTACGACAGCAGGCCGGCGAGACGCGGACCCCAGTTCTCCGAAAGATCGTTGTACGACGCCTGACCCGAGGCGACGAAGGTGACGCCGGTCTTGCCGGCCAGCGGGTTGCCCGTGTTGAGGTCCACCACGGCGCCGAGCGACCCTTCGTCGAGCGAGGCCTCTGCGGTCTTGTGGACGACGATCGAGTTGAAGAGCTCCGACGCGAACACGTTGAAGTCGAAGGCGCGGTCACGGTTGGAACTGGCGCCGTCGGTGGAGGTGGCGACCGTCTCGAGCCCATTGACGCGGACGCGAGTGAACTGGGCGCCGAGACCGCGCACGGTGATCGCGCGGCCTTCGCCGGCATCGCGCTGGATCGAGATGCCGGGAATGCGCTGCAGCGACTCGGCGAGGTTCTGGTCGGGGAACTTGGCGATGTCTTCCGCCACGATCGCATCGACCGAGGAGACGGTGTTGCGTTTCAGCGCGATCGCGGCGCCGAGCGACTGGCGAAAGCCGGTGACGACGATGTCGCCCCCTGTGTCCGCTTCGGGCGGCGCGACCTGGGCAGCGGGGTCGGGCGTGGCCTGATCGGCCGGCACGATCGCGGTCTGGGCCGGCGACGGATCCTGCTGCGCCGGGGTGCCGGGTGCGACCGGCTCCGGGACCTCGGCGGCTTGGGCGAGGGCCGCCTGCGGAAGCAGCAGTGCGGCGGACATCGCGCCGAGCGAAACGCCGGCCAGGCGCAACGATCCGCGGCACGTACGACGGGACATGGTCATGCGAAATCTCTCCCCTCACGGCCGACGTCTGGCATCGGCAACGATTCCTGACACGCTGTATCGCGCACGGTTCGGGAGGGCGGGCGACAGGCCCGCGTCCGACATCCTCTCGATCCGACGCTTGTCTGGCGCGTCGTTCAACCGGCCTGTTTTGCTCTAGTAACCGGTGTCATAGACATGCGGCCGATCGGAACCGGTGTCAACCGTCTGCCACATGGTGGATTTCAGCTACCCGGCTGGATGTAGGGCACGCGGGCGAACAGCTCGCGCTGCCAGCGGCGGGGCTCGTTCTCCACGCGCGAGCGGGTGTCGAAGATCATGGTGCTGCGCGTCGCCCGATCGTAGCGCGGCCAGTGCGGCAACCCGGCATGGTTCGGGTCACCCGTCTTTGTGAAGGCGACGAAGCTCTCCTGGATGGCTGCCGAGGCCGTGCGCGCATCCGCGGCGGTGCCGGTCTGCGACCCTTGGGCATCGAGCGTGCCGAACACGAGCGGGATGTCCATGGTGTGAAAGGCGCCTCGCCTGGGATCGGTGCGCGATCCGAAGTTGAGCTGATAGACCCATCCGGGCGCGCCACCCCTTGCCCGTTCCTCCGCCTCGATCACCTGGCCGCGCCAGCTGCGCCCGCAGGTGGTGGCGTCGTAGAAGACCTGGGTGGGCGTCCAGCTCGGGAAGTGCTCGCGATATTGCGCGACGACCCATTCGGGCAGGATGTCGATGCGCAGCTCGGGTGCGATGCGATCGGCGACATTGTCCCAGGTGAGCCCCTGCACCTTGGGACTGTCCGGGCTGAGGAAGGCGCGGGTCTCGTCATGCGTATTGCCGAGCAGCATCGGGATGGCGAGGCCCTGAGGATGGGCGTCCGGCCAGAAGGGGTGGCGCGTCAGCCACTTCATGTCCAGCACGGGGCCGAAATAGACACCGCCGCCGAGGATCGGGTCGGTCGCGTCGAGGGCGTCCACGAGCCGTTCGGTGGGCATCGCCAGCAGCGGCTCGAGATTGGTTTCCGTCACGCCGAGCCGCTGCAGATAGGCCCGGGTGCGGGCGGTGGCGTTGAGCGGGCCCGACGCCGTGACCTGCTGTCCGCTCATGGTCGCGGCGCGGTGGAACAGGCCCTTGGCCGCCGGCATCGCCATCATCGTGGCGATCTTGGCGCCGCCGCCGGACTGGCCGAATACCATCACGCAGTTCGGATCGCCCCCAAAGGCGGCGATGTTGTCGCGCACCCATTGCAGGGCGAGGATCAGGTCGAGCTGGCCGAGGTTGCCGCTGTCGGCGAAGCGTGGGTCGAGGCGCGCCAGGTAGAGATAGCCGAAGGCGTTGAGGCGGTGATTGACGGTCACCACCACCACGTCGCCGCGCGCGGCGAGATGATGACCATGCGTCTGCGGATCGGTGACGCTGCCGTTCGAATAGGCACCACCGTGGATGTAGAGCATCACCGGCTTCTTGGCGCCGACGCGCGGCTCTGCGGTCCAGATGTTGAGGAACAGGCAATCCTCGGACCGGGCCTCGTCGCTTTCGGCCTTTTGCGGGCAGATCGGGCCGAAGCGCTGGGCGAGAACTCGGGTCCCGGGCTGGGCGACCGGCACGGCGGCGCGGAAGCGTTCGGCCCGGCCGTAGCGGATGCCGCGAAAGACGTGGACGCCGCCCTCGCGGGTGCCGACGAAGTCGCCGGCGGGCGCGCGCACCATTCCGGCGGGAGCGGCCTTTGCGGCGCCTGCCGCCCACAGGGCCGCGCCGCTTGCCGCCACGCCGGTGAGGGCGCCGCGGCGGGTCCAGCCGTCAGCGGCGGACATCAAGCCCGCCTTGGAGATACGCGTCGAGATCGGCCTGGCGGAAGATGCTCGCGTCGCCCGGCAGCGAATGCTTCAGGGCCGTGAGGGCGAGGCCGGTGTGTGCGGCGGTGTCGAGATCGTCGCCGCGGCGCAGCGCGTGGAGCACGCCTGCCGCAAAGGCGTCGCCGCCGCCGATGCGGTCGACGATGCCGGCGAGTTCCATCTCCTCGGTTTGAGCGGCCCGATCGCGCGCGTCGATGCGCGCGGAGAGCCGGTGGAGGTCGACATGCTCGACGTGGCGGGCCGTGGAGGCGATCATCTGGAGCTTGGGGAAGGCGGCGAAGGCGGCTTCGGCAGCCTCGCGCCGGCGCTCCTCGGCATTGCTCGAGAATGTGCGGTCGAGCAGCAGCGCGATGTCGAGGTGGTTGCCGAACATCAGGTCGGCGTGGGAGACCAGTTCGGTCAGGATGGTACGCGGATCGGAGTCCCAACGCTCCCAGAGCTTGGCCCGATAATTGCCGTCGAACGAGATCGCCACACCACGTGCGGTCGCGGCGCGGACGGCGGCAAGCGCGCTCTCGGCGGGCACCGGGCCAAGCGCCGGGGTGATGCCCGACAGGTGGAGCCGGTCGACGCCGTCGAGCAGCGTGTCCCAATCCCAGGCCTCGGCCGGTGCCTCGGCAAAGGCGGAATGGGCGCGGTCGTAGATGACTTCGGTCGCGCGCATGCCCGCGCCCGAGGTGACGAAATACAGCCCCATGCGGTCGCCGCCGAGCTGGATGCCGCGCGTGTCCACGCCATGCCCGCGCAGCGTGCTGATCGAGGCGCGGCCAAGGTCGTTGTCGGGCAGGCGGCTCGCAAAGGCGACGTCGTGGCCGAGGCGGGCGAGCGCGGTCGCGACATTGGCCTCGGCGCCTGCGACCCACAGGTCGAGCTTGGGCGTCTGGAGCAGCAGTTCCCGTCCCGGCGGGGACATGCGGTACATGATTTCGCCAAAGGCGAGCAGGCGCTGCGTGGCCATCAGCGAGCCAGCCATCCGCCGTCGACGGCGAGGATATGACCCTGGACGTAGTCGGCGGCTCGGCTCGCGAGGAACACGGCGGCGCCGCCGAGATCGGACGGATCGCCCCAACGTCCCGCCGGGATGCGATCGAGGATCGACTTGTTCCGGACTTCGTCCGCCTGGAGTGCGGCGGTGTTGTTGGTCGCGATGTAGCCCGGTGCGATCGCGTTCACGTTAATGCCCTTGGCCGCCCATTCGTTGGCAAGCAGCTTGGTGAGGCCACCGATGCCCGACTTGGATGCGGTATAGCTCGGCACGCGGATGCCGCCCTGGAAGGTCAGCATCGAGGCGATGTTGATGACCTTGCCGCCGCCGTTGGCGATCATGTGGCGGCCGGCGGCCTGGCAGAGGAAGAACACCGACTTGAGATTGGTGTCGATGACCGTGTCCCAATCCTCCTCGGTGAAGTCGACCGCGTCGGCGCGGCGGATGATGCCGGCGTTGTTGACGAGGATATGGAGACCGCCGAGCTTTGCCACCGTCTCCTCGATCACGCGCCCGACCGGCTCGATCGTGGAAAGGTCCGCCGAGACGATCTCTGCCTTGCGGCCGAGCGCGCGCGCCTTGGCGACGGTGTCCTCGGCCGGAGTGCGGCCGACCGCAGCAATGTCGGCCCCGGCTTCTGCAAGCGCGAGGGCGATCGCCTGGCCGATGCCGGTGTTGGCGCCGGTGACGACCGCCACCTTGCCGGAAAGATCGAAGGGATTGGTCATTTGCAACTCCTCCCCTCCCTGGAAGGGAGGGGTCGGGGGTGGGTGCGCGTCGCGAAGCGGCGCGCTCTTGGCTGGCGGAGAGAGCCGAGCCTGGCGGCTCGGAACCCACCCCCAGCCCCTCCCTTCCAGGGAGGGGAGCATAGGAAGTTACGCCAGCTGGCAGATGTCCAGCACGTTCATGTCGGTATAGTCTTGGTTCTCGCCGGCCATCGCCCAGATGAAGGCATAGGCCTTGGTGCCCGCACCCATGTGGATCGACCAGGGCGGCGAGATCACGACTTCCTCGTTGGCGGCGACGATGTGGCGCATCGCTTCGCCCTCACCCATGAAGTGCATGACGCGATCGGTGTCGGGATTGTCGAGTTCGAAGTAGCAATAGATCTCGCTGCGGCGCTCATGGATATGCGGGGGCATGGTGTTCCATACGCTGCCAGGCTTGAGCACGGTCAGGCCCATCACCAGCTGCGCGCTGTCGCACACGCCGGGGATGACGAGCTGATAGATGGTGCGCTCGTTGGATTCCTCCAGGCTGCCGCGCTCCAGCGCCTTCGCGTCGGCGATGCCGAGCTTGCGGGTCTGGAATTCCTTGTGGGCGGGGCAGGACGCCAGATAATAGCGTGCGCCCTGGCCGGCGAACACGACCTCCTTTGCCCCCATGGTGACGTAGAGGCAGTCCTTATTGCCCAGCGTGAACGTCTCGCCGTCGACGGTGACCGTGCCTTCGGTCTTGCCGATGTTGACGATCGCGAGCTCGCGGCGCTCCAGGAAGGGGTGGCCGGCGGCAGACGCGGGCTCGACCTGGTCGGGCAGCTTCACGGGCTCGGCGCCCGGGGCGACGCCGCCGATCACGAAGCGGTCGGCATGGGTGTAGTTGAGCACGCACTCACCCTCGCGGAACAGCCCCTGGATGAGATAGCGGTCGCGCAGTTCCTCGTTGGAGACGCACTCCATCATGTCGGGGTGGGTGGCGTAATAGGTGCGTTCGAACATGGTGGCTCCTCTTGGAACGTCAGGCGGCGCGGTGCGCAGCGGAAAGGCGGGCGAACGAGGGGGCGCCGAGCGCGTGGAGACAGCGGTACGCTTCGGACGGGCGTGCCGCAACGGGCGCGCGCGTGCCGACCACCCCGGCGGACCGGATCCGACGATCACAAGCTTGGGCGGTTGATTGCGGCACCGGCCTCTCCCCTGCCTCTTGATGGGCATGCGCCTTGGTAAGCGGTGTCAGAAGGGGATGCAAGGTGGGTGAACGACCGCACGCCGACTGCCGTCCGTGGCACTTTACCCGGGTAAAGTGCCATTCGTGGTCAAAACATGGGTGGGGCCGCGCTGGGGATTCACATCGGAGCTGCTCTGTGCTTGGAATGTTCCCATGTTCCAGCCCGATCTCTTCGCGGTCCCCGTGGCTCAAGAGCCGGCAGCGCCGGTGCCCGCGCGGTCCATGGACCTGCCTGCCGTCCTCGAACGCCTGTCCACCTTGTGCGAGCGCCCCCGCTACAGCTTCATGGTGCTGAACCTGATCGCCCAGGCGAGCGCCCAGACCGGTTCGGCCGGTCCCTTCGTGCGGGAGGGCAATCGTCGCGTGCCGGTGCGCGATTGGCTGTGCGACGCGCTGATGCCGGTGGCCCAGCGGGATCCACGGCGGCGCGCGATCGCGGGCAGGGTACGTGCGGAACTGCAGGCCAAGCGCGCCTTGCCCGCCGACCCGGCAGAGGCGGAGGCCGTGATCGAGAGCCAGGTGCGCAAGCGCGTACGTCAGTCGGGCCGGACCAACGTCAGTCGAGCGGTGTCGGAGCTCGTGCGCGCTGGGCTCGTCCGGCGACATTACGAGGGCTATCGCGTCGACCACCACAACCGCGGTGCACAGCGGCAGGCAGTGTATACGGTGACGGAGGAGGCCCGGCGCGCGCTCCGGCAGGGCTGAGGAGGCGCAGGGGTTCGCCGGTCGAGCGCGGCGTCGCCGCGGGCGTGTCACCACGTCACCCGCTCTGCTGCGTGCCTCCGCCCGGCAGTTCGAAGGCCTATGGTGACCCACAGGCCGACGACCGCGCAAAGGGCCGCTGCGGCGAAGGGAAGGGCGTAGTTCGAGCGTTGGGCGATCGCGCCCGCGAGCGGACCTGCTGCGCACAGCGCGGCATCGACGAACAGTGCAAAGGTGCCGATCGCCGTTCCGCGACTTTGCGGCGGCACCTGTTCGATCACGATGACGCCCAACGCGGGGAAGATCATCGCAAAGCCGAACCCCGTGATCGCGGCACCAGCAACGGCCATCTGGGGGCTGGCGGACAGGTACAGAAGCGCGAGGCCCGCCGCCTCCACCGCAAGGAAGCGGGAGGCGCTTCGCAGACCGCTCCGGCTTTCGAGGCGTGCGGCAAAAAGCATGCGTGAGACGACAAAACCGCCGCCAAAGGCGGAGAGGGCCATCCAGCCATCCGGCCATCCGGCCGCCGCAAAGAAGAGGGTGACGAATGCCGTCACCACTCCGAACCCCATCGTCGCCAGGGCGAGCGCTGCCCCGAACGGAAAAACGCGGGCGAAAACGCTCCGTATCGGCATGCGAACTGCCTCTGGGCCGCGCATTGCCGGCTGGACTAGTGCGAGCGCGCAGCCGGCGATGCCGATCGACGTCAGGGCCGCACCGAGCAGCACCAGACCGCCGCGCTCGCTGAGGACTACGCCCAGCGGCGCACCTGCCGCGATCGCTGCATAGGTGGCGATGCCGTTCCAGGAGATCATCCGCGCGGCTTGTGGAGCACCGATGCGGGCGATCCCCCATAGCATGGCGCTGGTGCTGACAAGGCTTTCGCCTGCGCCCAGCAGAAGCCGGCCGGCCAGCATCACGGCCAATGCCGCGGCGGGTGAGGGGAACTGCAGGGCGGCGACGGTGGCGATGCCCGCGCCTGCGCAGCACAGGAACCCCAGCACGACACCTCGGCGGGGACCTGAGCGATCGATCATCGGCCCCACCAGCAGGCGGTTGGCTACCGTTGCCAGGTACTGGGCCGAGACAAGGAGCCCCCCGACCACCGGGCCGAACCCCAGATCCAGCGCCCAGCCCGGCAGCACTGCGAGGGGAAGCCCGACCGCCAGATAGGCAAGGGCGGTATAGCCGGCGCACAGAAGCATTCCCGGTCCGCGACATTCTCCGGTCACATCGCCGCCCCGGCTCACACCACAGCCGGACCGGGCCCGGTTTCCGCGCCGGCTTCGGCTTCGCCGATCCGCGGCAGGAGCAGATGGAGGATGAGGAGCGCGATCAGATAGGCGCTGCTAGCCCAGACGAACACCGGCCAATAGGATCCAAAGGACTCCAGCGCGTGGCCGACATATTGCGCCATGATCATGCCGCCGATCGCCCCCGCAGCACCACCGATCCCCATGACGGACGCGACAGAGCCGCGGGGCACCGTGTCCGACACTACGGCGTAGAGGTTGGAGGACCATCCCTGATGCGCCGCCGCGGCGAGACCCAGGATCGCGACGGCACTCCAAAGATGGGAAGCGCCCGTGGCGAAGAGGATCGGGATCACGCACAGCGCACAGCCCAGCAGCGCGAGCTTACGCGCGGCGTTGACCCCGAACCCCCGCTTCATCAGTGCGGACGACAGCCAGCCGCCGCCGACGCTGCCCGCGTCGGCCAGCAGATAGATCGCGACCAGTGGGGGGCCGAACGTCTTCAGATCGAGCTGATATTGCTTCGACAGGAAGTCCGGCAGCCAGAACAGGAACAAATACCAGACCGGATCGGTCAGGAACTTGGCGATGGCGAACGCCCAGGTCGGACGCTGCCCGAAGAGGCGGCGCCAAGGCACGCGGGTCTGCGGCTCTGTGGCGGCGTCGGCTTCGATGTAGGCGAGCTCGGATGCGCTCACCCGAGGGTGCGCGGCAGGCTGGCGATAATAGCGGAGCCACGCGACGAGCCACAGGAAGCCGATGAGCCCGGTCACCACAAAGGCTGCCTCCCAGCCGAAGTGGATGGTCAGCAGCGGCACGACGATCGGCGTGGCGATCGCGCCGACATTGGCACCGGCATTGAGGATGCCTGCCGCGAGCGCGCGCTCGTGGCGCGGAAACCACTCGGCGACCGTCTTGATCGCCGCAGGGAAGTTCGCGGCCTCGCCCAGGCCAAGGAGGAATCGCGCGCCGGAAAAGCCGAGCGGCGTGCGTACCAGGGCGTGCAGCATCGCTGCCAAGCTCCAAAGCCCGATCGCACCCGCATAGCCGAGCCGCGTGCCAATACGGTCGATCACCGGCCCGCACGCAAGCAGCCCAAGTCCGTAGGCAGCCTGGAACCAAAACACGATGTTGCCGTAGTCGACCTCGCTCCAGCCGAGCTCAACCTCCAGGGTGGGCTTCAGGATGCCGATGATCTGGCGATCCACATAGTTGATGGTCGTCGCCAGGAACAGCAGCGCGCAGATGATCCAGCGGACGTTGGTGGCAGGACGGGCAAGCGCGGGGGCGGGAGCTTTTGGCAACACCATCTTCTGCCTTCTTCCTGTAGTGCCGGCGAAGCCGCGGGACCGGGTGCTCAGGCGCGGGTCGCCTTGGCCTGTGCGTTCAGCACCAGCTCGGCCGCCAGCAGCGCGCCTTCCTGGTCCTGCGCGACGGAGGTGCGCTCGACGATGTCGGTGATGAACTGGGGGCCGAACGGAAGCGGCACCTTGGAACAGTCGAGATAGCGCGTGCCCTTGCGGTCGGCCAGGAACAGGTGGTTGCCGCCGGGCCGCCCCTCGATGTCCACGTATTTGCGCAGCTCGATATAGCCTTCGGTGCCCAGGATGAAGAGACGCCCGTCGCCCCAGGTCGGTAGGCCGTCGGGCGTGAACCAGTCGACGCGGACATAGCCGGTGCCGCCGTCGCCATGCAGCACCATGTCGCCGAAGTCCTGGAACTGCGGATATTCGGGATGGGCGAAGTTGCCGACCTGGGACGCGACGACCTTGGCGCGCTTGGTACCGGTCAGATAGACGAACTGGTCTGCCTGGTGGCTGCCGATGTCGGTCAGGATGCCGCCGTTCCGCTCGGTGTCCCAGAACCACTTCGGCCGGTTCGGCGCCCCCAACCGGTGCGGCGCGAGGTTCACGGTCTGGAGGACGCGACCGATGGCGCCGTCATGCACCAGCTGTCCGGCCTGTACGGCGGCGGGCACCTCCAGCCGTTCGGAATACATGATCCCGAACTTCTTGCCCGTTTCCTTGATCGCGGCGCGCACCTGGGCGAGTTGCTCCAGCGTGACGACCGCGGCCTTGTCGCCGAGGAAGTCCTTGCCGGCGCGCATTGCCTTGATGCCGAGCGGCGCGCGCAGGCCCGGGACCGCGGCGCTGCAGACCAACTTGATCCGGCGGTCCTCGATGATCTCGTCTTCCGAACGGGCGAGCTTCGCGCCGGGGTAGCGCTTCTGGAAGGTCGCGACCTGCTCCGGCACGGCCGAATAGAAGCTGGTCAGCACCCCCCCACCGCGGATCATCGCGTCGGTGATGGCGTAGATGTGGCCATGATCCATGCCGATGACGCCGAATGGCACGCGATACTTGGCTTCCGGCGCCGGGCGCGCGGGCGCACCTTCCGTCGGGGCGTCCCCGCGGGCCGCAGACTGTGCGAGTGCATCGGCAGCAAGGCCGGAAAGGCCGGCGGCAGCAGCCAGGCCGAGAAGGGTGCGGCGGTCTGTGTGGGTCACGGCGAGTCCTTGGGCAGAGGGGAAGTCTGGCAACAGAGGGTGGGGAGGATCAGACGTCAACCAGGCCGGTCGGCCAGGGCATCGCTTGGCCACGGTCCATCGCCTGTTCGCCGAGCAGCGAGGCGACGCTTGCCTGATAGGCCTGTGCGAGCAGCCCGGGCAGCGGCCTGCCGGAACGGACCGCTTCGCCGAAGCCCTCGAACTGGAGCATGGTCTCGTCATATTCGCCCCAGCCCAGGGACTCGCCCGGCGTGGTGACGGGCAGCTCCGGGAACCAGGTGGCCCCTCCGATCGGCACGGTTCGCTTGTGCCCGCGCGCCACGTCCTGGCGCATGCGCTGGAGTGCGAGCACCTTCGGCGGCACCTCGGCATAGATGCGGCCGAGTTCGGGCTCGATCGTGCCCTTGCTTCCCTGGATCTGCTCCTCGCAGCCGTAGCGCGCATTGTTCAGCAACGAGGTGTAGATGAACTTCCGCCCGCCGCTGTATTCATAGATCAGCGCGACATGGTCATAGACCTCCCGCCCGTCCTTCCAGAAGCAGATGCTGCCGGACCCGATGACGCGGGTCGGCACCCCGTCTAGGAACCAGTTGCCGACCTGTAGCTGGTGCGTGGCGAGCTCCGTCATCAGCCCCGCGGAGCTGTCGCGATACAGCCGCCAGTTGACGTGGCGGTCGTCGGCCCCGGCGGGGACCGGCCGGCGCCAGCTGTTGTTGCGGTGCCAGCTGGCGCGGATCTGGGTGACACTGCCGATCTCGCCCGCCTTCACACGCTTCAAGGCATTCAGGTAGGTGGGGTGGAACATGCGCTGATGGCCGATTTGCAGCACCTTGCCCGCCGCCTTGGACCTGCTGACCATCGCTCCGCAGTCCGCGATCGTCCGGGCCATCGCCTTCTCGCACCAGACGTGCAGCCCCGCATCGAAGCCATCGATGGTGTGGCGCGCGTGCAGGTCGAGCGGCGTGGCGATCACCAGCGCGTCCAGCCCACCTGCGTCGAGCATGGCACGATGATCGGTGAAGGCTGGCACGCTCGCGCCGGCGATCTCGCGACCCTTGGCCAAGTTGGGAGCATAGATGTCGCACACCGCGGCAACAGTGCAGTTGCGGGTCTTTACAATGTTGCGCATCAGCGCGCGGCCGCGATCGCCGGTGCCGATCACGCCCAGCCGGACGCGATCGCCCGCGCCGGCCAGAGCTGACCCGCCGGAAGCGGCGTTCGCAGCAGAGACGGCCCAGGGTGCAGCACCTGCGACTCCCGCGGCGGCGGTAGCCGCCAGCACGCGATCCAGGAACGACCGACGCGTGAAATCAAAGCTTTGGTCGGTCATGCAGCGAAGGTCCTTGTGCGCTGTGGTGAATCGATCGGGCCGAGGCCGAAACGGAAGCGGGAGTTCGACCGCCCGTGAAGAAGGCGTTCCGCCGCATCCTCATCGGCGGCGACCAGCGCGGTGCTCATGATCTCGGCGCGGGTGCCGTTGGATTCCACCGCCACCGCACAAAGCGGCGCACCAACGGGGACGCGGGTATGCGGCCGGATGATCGCGGCGCGTTCCGGCGCTCGTGTCCCGGCCCCCACGGTCGCCGAGATCGAAAGCGCCTTGTCGGCAAGCTCCAGCGCCAGCAGCTCGATCTCCGGATCCTCCGGATGCGGGATCGCGAATGGCCAGCCTCCGCCCAGCGGGTGCTCGCCCAGCACCGCGATCGAGCTCTCGCCCAAGGTAAGGAGCGCGGAAGTCGCCCCGGCTTCGCGGAGCACCGTCGTCGCGCGGTCGAGCGCGATCCCCTTGCCCAATCCGCCGAAGTCGAGCGCCAAAGACCGGTCCGCCCTGACCCGGCGCGCATGCCGATCGAAAGCGACCATGGTCCATGTCGTGCCCGTGCGGACGTCCGCTGCGATGTCGAACAAGCCCACCGTCTCGGCATGGCCGTCCGCTGCGGCCTCCAGGGCATCGAACAGCAGCGCGTCGTCGACGGGGGCGGAGCGGCCCGACAACAGCGCCTCGTTCAAGGCCGTGGCGGGCGAGGGGCGGTGGATCGTAAGCGCGTCATCTACCGCCTCGATCGCGCGCCGGGCGACGGCGAGCGCGTCATCGTCGCCGCCGTCGAAGCGATGAAGCTCGACGCGCGTCCCCATCGCCGCGAAGCGCAGGACGCCGGGCTCGGTCGTCACCGGCTCAGGCCTTCAGCTCCCATCCCGGCTCATAGTCGACCGCCCACAGCTTCATCGCCTCGGCGTTCGAGGGACGGCCCGTCGCTCCCTCCACGGTCAGCGCCTGGTTGGTGCGATAGGCCATGTTGCCGAGGTGGCAGATGGTGGTGCTGATGTGCGCCTCTTCGATGGGCGAGTTCAGCGATGCTGCCTTGCCGCGGATCACGTCCACGAGATTGCCCGCGTGGTAGACGTCCAGCACGCCTTCGCCCACGGTGCCGGTCGTCTCCGATGTCGCCGCGGCGCTAACGGCTCGGGTCTGCTTGCCTTCGCGATCGTAGATCTCGAACCCGTTCCGGTCGACCACGGCCGATCCCTTGGTGCCGAGCAGCAGCACGCCGCGACCGCGGCCGAAGCGCGGCATCGCATTGCCGCTTTGCCCGTCCCAGCGGATCATGCGGTCGCCCTCATAGGCGAGGTCGAGCGCCATCGTATCGTACATTTCCCAGTCGTCGTTGGTGAAGAACTGGCGCGATCCGCGCGCGGCCACCTCCTTGGGATAGGCGAGGCCCATCAGCCAGCGCGCCACGTCGATCTCGTGCATGGCGTTGTTGCAGATCTCTCCCGTTCCGTACTGCCACACCCAATGCCAGTTGTAGGGAACGAGATTGGACCGGTACGCCGCGCGCGGCCGCGGACCTTGCCACAGGTCCCAATCGAGGTTGGCAGGGGGCGGCACTGGCCGGCCGCGCCCGATCGGCTTGCGCGCGATGCCGTACCATGCTTGCGCCTCATAGACATGGCCGAGTTCGCCGGACTTGATCCGCTCTGCGAGCTGCCGCGTCTCGGGACTGGAACGCTGCTGGTTCCCGATCTGCAGCTTGCGTCCGGTACGCTTTTGGACCGCGATCATCGCCTCGCCCTCTGCGGGAGCGATGCCCACCGGCTTCTCGCAATAGACGTGGTGACCTGCGTCCATGGCGTCGGTGGCGATCTTCACGTGCGAGAAGTCGGGCGTTGCGACGGTGACCACGTCGACGACCTTGCGGTCGAGCAGGCGTCGGTAATCTCGCTCCGTCTTCACCGGGAACCCGCGCTCCGCAGAGGCCGCGGCGCGTTTCGCCAGCACGGCGCTGTCGCAATCGACGAGGTAGGTGACGGCAACATTGGGCAGTTTGGAAAACGCGCTCATGTGCGCCTGTCCGCGGCCGTTCACGCCCACGACGGCGACATGGACGCGGTCGTTAGCTCCCTTGATCCGCCCATAGCTGCGCGCCGACATCGCCACGCCCACCGTGGCTCCGGCACCCTTGATCATCGTTCGACGGTCGAGCATCGTTCTTCCCCCCGATCTAGAATTGACGGATCTTGATCGAGCGGAAATCCACCCGGTCGCCGTGGTCCTGCAAAAGGATCGGGCTCTCGGCCCAGGTGCCGAAGCCTTGCTGGCCGGCGAATTTGCTCTGCGCGACCGCTTGGCGGAATTCCGGCGATCCGCGTTCGAACTCGACCATCTTGAAGCCGTTCAGCCAGTGCTCGACATGGTTGCCGCGCACGACGATCACCGCGCGGTTCCACTCGCCCGGCGGGTTGATCCGCTTCCCCGGGTTCGATGGGTCGAGAAGATTCTGCGGCGCGATCACGTCATAGAGGGCGGCCAGCGTGCGGTTGCCGTCGCGGCCCATCTTGGCATCGGGATGCCGTGCATCGTCCAGAAGCTGATATTCGAGGCCGACCGAACCGGTGCCAGGCGCCACCCGATATTTGATGCCGCTGTTCGCGCCGGGGGTGAGCCGATAGTCGACGGACAACTCGAAGTCGCGGTACGGGGCCGCAGTAGCGAGGTCGCCGCCCCCTCCGGTGACCGAAAGCGCCCCGTCGGCGATCGCCCAGCCCTTTACCGGAAAGCCGTCGCCCTTGATGCTGCGCCAGCCCTTGGTGCTGCGGCCGTCCCACAGCAGCGACCAGCCCGCCTTGCGCTCGCCCGGGCTCAGCTGATTGGCGAGCCATCCCTGCTGCTCCAGGGCGTTCTCGGGAAGCGCATAGCGTGCGGGCGCCTGCGTGATCACGCGGATGTTGCGGAAGCGCACTTCCGGCCCTTTCAGCGCCTGCTCCTCGGGGATCGCGTGCACCTGGAAGGCGATGAAGCCCCGCGCGTCCGCGTCGTCGACGATGTCGGCCGCGGGAACGCCATTGACCCAGGTCCGCAGACGGTTGCCGATCGCCTCGATCCGGTAGTGGTTCCAGTCGCCGGAGCGGAAGGTCTTGCGGGCGGGATCGTTGCGCCCGAGGCTGTAGAGCCACAGGCGGCGCTGTTCATCGTACAGGCCGCCGCTCCATGCTCGCGCCGACGGATCGATCTCTGCCTGATAACCGTGTACGACGCCGTTGCGGTAGTCGGGCCGGCTCTGGCCGCGCACCATCACCCCCGAGTTGAGCAGCGGATCGGTCTTGGCGTCGAACTCCATGATATAGTCGCCATAGGTGGCGTCGGAGACGAGCCAGCTGTTCGTCTTGCCCGGCGCGGCTCGGCCGATCAGTTCGCCCCCGACCACCGTGTAGCGCGCATTCCCGCCCGTGCTGTGCCAGCCCCTCAAGGCGGCGTCGGGCGTGATGTTGCGCCACGGCTCGGCAGTCTCGGCGCGGAGGGAGGCTAGGGGTGGCGCGAAGCCGACCAGCATCGCTGCCGTCCAGACGGCTGCTGCCAGCACCGCCTTGCCCACCGCGCGACGCGACTTGCTGCTGGACGCGATTGCGCTTCCGCTCATTCCGCCATCATCCTCATCCCCGGACGCGCATTGGTCGTTGCCACGCGCTTTATGCTCCATGCGTAAAAGGCGGTCCGGCCACATGCAAGAGGCTGTCAGACATTTTAAGGAGGTACTGTACCGTCAGATGCGCCCAAGGGGTTGACGCAGCGCGACTTCATGCAGGAAGGCCGATGCGGAAGCGGTGTCGGATCGCGCGCAGTTAGAGATCGGGAATAAACATGTCAGGCAACAATGGCGGCAAGCTGTATCGGAAGATCGTGCAGGCCATCATCGCGGACATCGGAGCTGGCGTCTTTCCCATCGGGTCCCGCCTCCCTGCCGAGCGGGACCTCACGGAACGCTTCGGAGTGAGTCGGCCGACCATTCGCGAGGCGATGATCGCGCTGGAGATGCAGGGCCTGGTGGAAGCGCGAAAGGGATCGGGCGTGTTCGTCCTCGCCTCGACGACCGACGAGGCAGGCGAGGAATACGACATTGGAGCATTCGAGATCATCGAGGCGCGCCGCCTTGTAGAGGGGGAAGTCGCGGCGGTGGCGGCAACGGAGATCGACGACGCCCAGCTGGCACAGCTGCGCGCGCTAGTCGCTGAGATGGCGCAGGAGGATGTGACCGCGGCCGAGGACGCGGATCGCCGCTTCCACATCGGCATCGCCGAGGCGACGGGCAACGCCGTCATCATCTCCGCGGTGACCGACTTTTGGGATCTACGTTTTCGATCGCCGCTGGCGCGCGAGGTGCTGCGCAAGGCTGGCAGCCTGGGCACGAAGGAGCGTCTCGAGGAGCACGGTCGCATCCTGCGCGCGCTGGAAGCGCGCAATCCGGCCGAGGCGAGACTCGCCATGCGCGATCATCTGACGCGCGTGATCGACCACCTGCTCCATCTCAACGAAGCCGAGGCGGTGGAGCGCGTCCGTGCCGAGACCGCGCAACGCCGACGCGCCTTTGCACGCCGCGCTGTCTGATCAAGCTCTATGGTTCCGCTAACATTGGTCAGTTGAACCGTACATTCCAGTAAGAGAACTACTGCCGCCAACTGCCCGACCACTTGGCCTCTATTGTCATACAGGTTGTGCAGTGTTACCCGACAGCAGGATTGATGCCGGTGATCGGCACATCACTGCCAAGGACGTCCATCAAGGGCGCCGGGTATAACAGGGAGAGGCGGCGTGAGGCTCAACAGCGGCAACAAGAATCGTTTGCTCCTTTCGACCAGTGTTCTCATTCCGCTACTCACGGCCGCGATCCAGGCGCAGGCACAAACCGCTGCCGCGGGAGTGACGAGCGACATGGGCGTGCCCGAGGCGGGACAGGCGGACCAAGCGGCGGCTTCCACACAAGCCCCACAGGAGCCAACCGACGGCGCTCCGCAAACTGACATCGTCGTCACGGGATTCCGCGCGTCGCTCAACAGCGCCCTCAATGCGAAGCGCATCGAGACCGCGGCAATCGACAGCATCGTTGCCGAGGACATCGGCAAGTTCCCGGATTCGAACCTGGCCGAGTCCATGCAGCGCATTCCGGGCGTCGCGCTTTCGCGGGGCGACGGCGGCGAGGGGCGCAACATCTCCGTCCGCGGTCTCGGTGCGCAATTCACCCGTGTACGCATCAACGGCATGGAAGGCGTCTCGCAGGTCAGCGGAAGCGACATTCGTGGCGGCGTCGCGAGCGGGCGCTCATTCGACTTCGTGACTTTCCCGACCGAGATCTTCTCTGCTCTATCCGTGCGAAAGACGCTGTCTGCCGATGTGGAGGAGGGGTCGCTGGGTGCGACCGTCGATTTGCGTGCGCCCAAGCCGTTCGATCAGCGCGGTGACGACCTGGTCCTGACGGGCACCGCCCGCGGCATCTACAACGACATCCGCAAGAAGGTGGATCCGCGCCTATCCGCGCTGGTCTCAAAGAAGTTCGGCGACACGTTCGGCGTGCTTGGAAGCATCGCCTATTCGAAGCGCCACATCGACGAATACGCCTATTCGGCGGTCGATGTCGTCCCGACGACCGTCTATGGCCTGGCCCAACCGGCCGGCACGGCCAACGCAGGCGTGATCTTCCCGTTCTGCACGCCGGTAGGCTATGTCTATAACGGCGTTCCAACGACCAGCCCGGTGCCCGGCTATACCCAGCCGAACGGCACGCCGATCGGCGCCGACGCCAACAACTGCAGCACCAACAATCCGCGCACCGGCACGGCGGCTGCCTACGACTATATCATGAGCCGTACGGGGGTGAACGGCAAACCAGGCGGCGGCGTGTACCTGCCGCGCCTGCCGCGCCCCGTGAAGAGCAGCCAGAACCAGGAGCGCCTGGCAGGGTCGCTGACGCTGCAGTGGAAGCCGACCGACGACACCGACATCTCGCTCGACGGACTCTATTCCCGATTCAAGGTCCATCGGCTCGACACCATGTTCGACGCGCGTTCCTTCGGTCGCGCCATCTCGAACAACGGCCAACCGCTCACCTCCGTGCGCGACATCGAAGTCGACGACAATGGCTCACTGGTCCACGGCCTCTTCGACGGCGTCGATCTTCGCTCGGAGATGCAGGACGAGCGCTTCACCTCCACCTACAAGCAGGTGAACTTCAACTTCGACCATCGCTTTTCGGACAGCTTCCGGCTTTTCGGCTTGGCGGGGATCAACCAGTCGGTGCTCGACGTGGATCGCCTGCAGGTGGCGATCGACTCCAACGATACGCGCGACTTCTCGATCGACTTCCGCGACAATCCCGACATTCCCAAGATCACCTATGGGATCGACACGACGAACGCAGCGCTGTTTCAATATGGCCCACCGCTTCCCACCGGCGACCAGCGCGGGCAATTGTCGAACTTCATCCGGCGTAACAAGATCACGAGCAAGACCTTCGAGCTGAATGGCGAGTGGGAAGCTGCGTCGCAGTTCACCGTGCAGGTCGGCGGGCAATATCGTACCAACAGCTACACCGCGCGGGAGCGTCAACTCGCCACCAACACGCCGCTCGAACTGCCCACCGGCGTATCCCTCTCAAGCCTCACCTTCGTGACGAACGGGGTGGGCAAGAACCTCGACGGGCAACTGCAGGACTTCGTTTCGATCGATCCGGACAAGTTCCGCTCGGCGGTCGGTCTGGACGACTATGTCTACTGCAATCTGGAATGCGCCAAGGGAACCTATGGTGGCGTGAAGGAGACCTACGGCTCGGGCTATTTGATGTTCAAGTTCGACACGGAGAACATCCTGCCGTTCACCCTGCGGGGCGATGCCGGTGTCCGCTATGTCCACACCGGGCTGAACACCTATGGTCCGATCACCACCGCGTCGCCCTCCGGTTCGACCTACCCATCGATGTACGTGATTTCCGAGGTTAGCCGATCCTACGAGGATTGGTTGCCGTCGATCAACCTGGCCCTGAACATCACGCCGGACCTGATCGCGCGCGTCTCGGCAGCGCGGGTGATGTCGCGCCCCTCCTATGGCCAGTTGATCCCCGCCGGTTCCGCCAATCTGGTGATCCAGACGGCCTCCTTCAGCAACCCGTTCCTGGACCCCATCCGGGCCAACACCTTTGACGGCTCGCTCGAATGGTATTTCGCTCCGGGATCGCTGATTTCGGTCGCCTATTTCTACAAGAACATCGAAACCTATATCCAGACGACGAGCACCCAGGTTCCCTTCGAGGAAATCGGCCTGCCGCTGAGCTTGCTCTCGGGAACGCAGCTGCGGCCGACCGACCTGTTCACCGTTCAGCGCAGCAACAACACCCCCGGCGGTCCGCTGCGCGGCTGGGAAGTGAACGTACAGCTGCCGTTCCGCTTCCTGCCGGGGGCGCTCAGCAACTTCGGTGCGCTGGCGAACTTCACGCGGGTGCGCTCGAACATCGACTACATCATCTCGCCGACCCTTACGCGCACGGCTCCGCTCGTCGGCCTCTCACCGGAAACCGCCAGTGGCACGCTGTACTATGAGGACGAGAAATTCAGCATCCGTTCTACCGTGAACTATCGGTCCTCGTTCCTCACGGCGGTGCCGAGCGGTTCGGTCGATGCGGACTCGACGTCCAACGCCAGTTCGATCTTTGTGGACGCTTCGGCGTCCTACAACATCAGCGAAAACCTCAAGCTGATCGCGGAAGTCTCGAACATCACCAACGAGACCAACCGGCTGACGGTCGACACCACGCGCCAGGACCCGCTGTACACGGCCTATTTCGGCCGCACCTACGCGCTAGCCGTCAACTTCCAGTTCTGAGCGTTGCACCGTACGGGGCCGTGTCTCGCCGGAGACACAGCCCTCTTCGGCTTGAAGCTGGGTCCGATAGCAAGGATTATGTCTATAAGTGGGAAATATCCGGAAGCGCGGAGGTGACGTTTTCATAGCCTCTCGCGGCACGACCAGCCAGCGTCGCGGCAGGCAAGCGATCCGCCTCCATCTCACACCGGCTTCCGTCCACCACCACCAATTGCGACATGGGGTCCCGATCCGGGTGGATCATGACGAGATCCCCGCGTTCCACCCAGTCGAGTGTGGCTCCGGGATCAGCATGCGGCGATCTCGCACCTGGAACCCTGGCCAGCATGTGGGGGCTGCGAGGCTGGACGGCGTGGAAGCCGCGAAAGACCGCACGCCCGGCATCGACGAAGATGCACGGTCCCACCGGCGTGCGCTTCACCCGCAGCACGCGGGTCAGGAGCACGGCCGCCTCCGGCGGAAGACCGGCGACGGGAATTCCCAACACAACATCCGAGGCGCTTGCGCACCTGCTTAGCGCATCATCGTCCATGCCGCCGGGCACGGCGGTGAGATCGACGCGTTCGACGCGATGCCCCTGCGCCCGAAGGTGGCCGATCAGCGTCCCGATCGCGGCAGGTTCCATTGCCGCGGCGGCAGAAATCGACAGCCCGCAGAGATCGAGACCGGCCAAGCGGGAGAGGCGGTTGTACGCGGCGGGAAAAGCGGCCGGATTGGGAGCAAGACTGGCGACGCGCAGCAGCGCTCTTGCCCGGGTTCCGCGTGCGAGCGCCAGGGCCGAGAGCAGCGCGCCCTCCTCCTCCAGCTCGAGCGTGAAGCGGCCGATGCCGGCCGCAAGCGCTGCGGCCAGTGCAGCGCCGTTCCCGGAGGAGCCGGAAAAGCCGATCTCAGCGGGTGGTATCCCGGCTGCGAGCGCCTGGTGCATTTCCGGACCGGAGGTTACGTCGGCGCTGCAACTCTCCGTTGCCAGCCGGCGCAGCACCGCCGCGCTGGCGATCGAGCGGATTGAAAGGACATGCTGGACACGGGGTACCGGCCGCGGGGTGGCAGCCCCGAGGGCAGCGGCCGAGACGACGAGAACCGGTGTCCCCACCATTGCGGCGACAGCGGAAAGGGGTACGTCCTCCACGTGGAGCACGCCTGAACGGAACGCGCACTCCATTCGGCTCTCAGCGCCGCACGCGATCGGATCGACGCTCTTGGCGACGCATCCGCTGGGTGTGGATCGCGGCCGCCGTTTGGCAATGGCCGCGGCGCTCCGCGCGCAGGGCCACCGCTACCCGCTTGCCATGGAGCATCAGCACGATGCCGCAGATCGCTCCCAGAAAGAAGACGATCGTAAGCGGTGAGCCGTCGCGATGGAGAAAGGTGCCGGCGCACGCGATGGCGCTCAGCAGCAGGCCGGCCGCCCGCCACCGGAGGTCACGCCCGGTCATGCCGCCCACCGGTCTGCGGCAGCGGAGCTGTCGTCGATCACGACCTCTGCTGCACGGCCAAGCGCCGCCCTGATGTCGCCGGCTTCCGGCGCCGGATAGCGGTGCCAGAGCAGCAGGTCCGCCGGCAGGTCCGCCTCGTCGCGAAGTGCGGCTGCGACGTCGCCGACCTCGAAGGTCACGCCGATCGCCCGGTCGCGCAAGCGGGCCGCAGAAGCGCGTGCGCGCCCGATCATCGACGAGGAGCCATCGATCCCCCGTCCCTCGATCGCAGTGAACCCGATCGCGCGGGCCTGAAGAAGCGCGCCCAGCAGCAGCGCGCCGGCGCCGCAGTCTGCGTCCACGATGCGGATCGCATGGCGCCCCTGCTCTTTCAACGCGGCGAGGTGCGCCGTGACGGCAGCCCAGCGCGGGTCATGGGCCGCCGAACGGTGGACGGATGGGCTGCGAGGGCCGGGCTTCGGCAGCCGGTGAACCGGGATCGGTCCTGGCGAGATGGAAAGGAGTTCGTGCATGACTGCCTCCCTCATGCCGCGCGGGCGAGCGCATGCCGTGGCGCCGGCGCCGGATCGAAGGAGACCAGCGGGACCAGCGGTGCGGATGCGATCGCGATCTCTGCCCGGTAGATTCCGCGCTCCTCGCGCGCATAATGCATGGCCGCTGCATAGGAGACGAAGCGGCCTTCCAGTGTCTTGCCGCTGTCCTGGACCAGCCAGTGGCCAGCGCAGTCCTGGCCCACGTAGATGATGCGCCCGGGTTGGTCGGGCTCTGGAGAAACGTCCGACATCATGTCGATTGTACCTCGGTAGGCCGGGCTCCATGGCCCGTCACCCGGCGATCTACGGACCGCCGCATAGCGTTTCGAGATCGTTTCCCGGCTTTCGCATAGCGCCCGCATAGCGGCGTAGCGCTGGCGCCAGTCGCGGACCTGGAACTGCCGTTGGGCATTCGGCTATTCTGTAGAGCAGGCCACAGCGCGGCCATGGGCCTGCGTCAGCGACGTGTGTGGAGAGGCTCAGGATCGGACGCGTGACGAGCCGCTTCCCGCAGCGACGCCGTCCGGATCGCGCGATCGGCCAGAAGCCGGGCGACACCATAGCGGGAGTCGAACGCGGCGGACTCGTCCATTCCGGCAGGCTCCGAAACCGGGAGCACCTCCGTCGGCTTCGCGGCCGGCGGCTCCAGACGCTCGAACAACCGGGCGCCGTTCGTCAGCAGCAGGACGCCAAGACTTGCGAGCACAAAGCTGAGCAGCCCGGTGGCGAACTCGGCTGCCTGTGCCGGGCCGCCTTGCGCCGCGACGAAGATCGCGCGGTGAA
Source organism: Microbacterium terregens (assembly GCF_027922045.1). The sequence goes on along the minus strand of NZ_BSEX01000018.1, from coordinate 50,948 downwards.
GGAGCGTGCTTGCCGCGGCGGCCGCGAGGCAGACGACGCCTGTAAGGCGTGCGGTGAGATTGGTCATGCCCTTGCCCTGTCGAGGGCCTGTCCCGCGCCTGAGCGGACCCCGTGCCAGGCCATCCCTGCCGCCGCCGTGGGTTCAGGCGTAAGCCAGGCGTCCGGCAATTCCGGCACGACGTTCGCGTTCGGGAGCAGGGCGTGGTGCCATGCGTCGGCGGGGCGAGAAGGGGCGGCGCGATTGTGGCGCCAGCGCGCACTGACCCGCACCGGTGTGAACAGGCGTGGTCCCAGGAATGCCAGCGCGCCTCCCGCGCTCGCGGAAATCACCCCGAGGCCGGCGAGCAGGTACGGGATCAGGCCCGGGGCAGTTGGCGGATAGCTCGCGAGCCTGGCGATTGCCGCCCAGGCAAGGCCGCACAAGGCCACTCCGACGGCGCGAAGCCCGATGCTCGCCTTCCACGACCGATGCCACGTGCGCATGCCACATTCCCCGTTGTGGCGGCCCAGCTATCCCCCGGCGCATAGCAATTCGAGATCGATTCAAGGCTTTCGCATAGCGGGCCCATAGTGCGGCGTTCCCGATGCCCAGCGTTAGCTATCGGGCCGCAGCCGGTAGCCGACGCCGAGTTCGTTGGCGATCACGCTCCCGACGGGGCCGGGCGCCTCCAGCTTCTGGCGGAGATTGCGGATCACGATCCTCAGATATTCCACCCGCGGATCCTCTTCCCCGCTCCAGGCGGCGGCGATGATGCGCTCGTGCGTGACGACCCGCCCGATGTGGCGCGCGAGCACCGCCAGCACGTCGTGCTCCTTGCGGGTCAGATGCAGTTCCTCGCCGGCCCGGCAGACGAGGCGTTGGTCGAGGTCGATGGTGATGTCTCCGCGGCGCACCAGCTTGGGCGTCGCACCGGAGCCGCCGTGATGGCGCAGCGCGACACGCAGCCGGGCAAGCAACTCGTCGGTGTCGAAGGGCTTGGTCACATAGTCGTCGGCGCCAAGGTCCAGCGCCGCCACCTTCTCTTCCGTCGCTTCGCGTGCAGACACCACCAGGATCACGCCATTCGCCTGCTTGCGCAGCATCGGGATCAGGGTGAGGCCGTCGCGGTCGGGCAGTCCCAAGTCGAGGAGGATGGCGTCGGGCTCGTGTGCGGTTGCCTGCACCAGAGCCTCGCGTCCGTTCATTGCCTCCGCCACGGCATAGCCCGCGCGCTCCAGCGTATTGCGCAGCAGGCGGCGGATGGCGACTTCGTCGTCCACGATCAGGATTCTGGCGGCCATCAGGAGATGCTTTCCTGCGCGACGTCGCGCACGATGAGGGAAGGTGGGAAGAGGATCGCAAACGCGGCGCCGCTGCCGTCTTCCCGGTTGCCCGCCTCGACGCCTAGCCCCATGGCTTCGGCAAATGCCTTGACGATGGCGAGGCCGAGGCCGGTGCCCCCGGTCGCACGATCCGAGCCCTCGAGCCGGCGGAAGGTCTCGAACACCTCGGTCTCACGGCCCGGCGGCAGCCCGGGCCCGTGGTCGAGCACGGCGAGCCGGAGCTGGCCGTAGCGATGCCGGCCCTCGATGACGATCTCGGTACCGGGGTCGCCATAGCGGCCGGCATTGTCGAGCAGGTTCAGCAGGCAGTGGTGGAGCAGTTGCGGGTCGGCGCGCACCAGCGGCAGATCGGGTGGGACGTCTAGGCGCACCGGATGGCCCTCCAGCGCCCGGCGCGCGTCGTGCGCGGCGCCCGCCACGGCATCGCTCAGGTCCACCGCCTCGACGCTGAGCTTCAGCGCGCCCGCCTCCACCCGCGTCATGTCGAGGAGATTGGCGACGAACCGGTTGAGCCGTGACGCCTCGCTCTTGATGGTGCCGATCAGCTCCGGGGTGGCGCCATGGTCGAGGGCGTCGGCGGCGGCGAGCACGGCCGTAAGCGGCGTGCGCAGGTCGTGGCTGACCGACGACAGCAGCGCCGCGCGCAGCCGGTCGCGGGTGCGGACCGCATCGACGTCGCGGATCTCCGCCTGAAGGCGCAGCCGTTCGATCACGAGCGCAGCCTGGTTCACGAGGCTGGTGAGGAGCGGGAGCTGATCGGCACGGACCGGCTCGCTCCCGTTCTCGCGCGCGAGGCCCAACACCGCGAGCGTGCCTGCGCCCGACTTCAGCGGCTGGAACAGCCACTCGGATGCGGCGAGCGTCCCCGACCCCTTCCCTGCGGCTCCGCCCGTGTCGAACGCCCAGTTGGCGGCAGCCAGGTCCATGGTGTCGAGACGATAGTCCGGGTTGGTCGCGGCAAGCACGCCAAGGCCCGCACCAGGGGAAGGCGCCAGCAACACGGCCTGGACGTCGAACAGGCGTCCGACATCGTTGCAGATCACCCGCGCCGCCTCTGCCTGTTCGCTGACGCCGCTCAACTGGTGTAGGAAGCCCGCAAGCGTGGCGTTGGTGCGTGCACTTGCCGCCGCAATATCCGCCTGCGCACGCACGCGTGCGGTCAACTGGCTGGTGGCGACGGCGACGCCGAGCAGGACGAAGACCGAGACGATGTTCTCCGGATTGTTGACGGTCAGCGTGCCGGTCGGCGGCAGGAAGAAGAAATTGTAGCACAGGCTCGACGCCAGCCCCGCGAACAGGCCGGTGCGAAGACCATAGAGGCTGGCGGCCGCCATGACGGGAAGCAGGTAGAGCAGCGCGACGTTGCCGAGGTTCAGGACGTGGAACAGCGTGCTCGCAAGCGCGGTCACGGCCGCCACACCGAGCAACGTCAGGCCATAGCCGGCAGGCGATCCCCAGCCGCGACCGCGCGTGCGACCCGCCTGCGTGGGCGCGCTTCCCCCCTGCCCCGGCACCTCTTCCACCGGGAGCACGTGCACCGTCACGCCCGGCGTCCCGCGCACCAGCCGGTCGACCACCGAACCGTAGCGAAGTTCGAACCAGCGCGACCGCTTCGACTTGCCGACCACCAGCTGGGTGGCACGCGCGTCCGCCACGAAGGCCTGGATGCCTTCGAGTGCCGAGGGAGCCGGTACGGTGGCGATCGCACCGCCGAGCTGGGTCGCGAGCGACATGGTCGCCGCGATCCGCTCGTGCTGGGCGTCGCTGAATTGGGCCGCGCGCGGGGTCTCGATGAACAGCGCGGTCCAAGGCGCCTTGAGCGCGTCGGCAAGACGCTTGGCGGCGCGGACCAGGCCATCGGCGCCGGGCAGTTCGCTCACTGCGACGACGATCCGCTCGCTGCCCGCCCAGGTGCCGCCGACGCCGATCGCGCGCACATGCTCCAGCATTTGCGCGTCGACGGCTTGCGCCGCGCGCCGCAGCGCAAGTTCCCGAAGGGCCGAGAGGTTGGACTTGGAGAAGAAGTGGTTGAGCGCACGGGTCGCCTCGTGCGGGAGATAGACCTTGCCTGCCTTCAGCCGCTCGATGAGCTCGTCGGGCGGGATGTCGACGACTTCGACCTCCGCCATCTCCAGGATGCGATCGGGCACCGTTTCCCGCACGCGGACGCGGGTGAAGGACGCGACGACGTCGTTCAGGCTTTCCACGTGCTGGATGTTGATGGTGGAGTAGACGTCGATCCCGGCCGCCAGCAGCTCCTCGACATCCTGATAACGTTTGGGGTGCCGGCTGCCCGGCGCATTGGTGTGGGCGAGCTCGTCGACCAGTGCGAGCCGGGGCGCGCGGGCGAGCACCGCGTCCAGATCCATCTCGCGCAACGTGCGCCCCTCGTAGGGGACGTCGCGCCGGGGGATCACCTCATGTCCGCGGACCAGCGCTTCGGTCTCTGCGCGGCCGTGGGTCTCGACCACGGCGACCACCACGTCGACGCCATCGCGGCGCCGTGCCGCGCCCTCCGAAAGCATCTCGTACGTCTTGCCGACGCCGGGGGCGGCGCCGAGGAAGATCTTCAAACGGCCACGGCCCTCCTGCGCCGCCTGGCGCAGAAGGGCGTCCGGGTCCGGTCGGTCGTCCCCGGAGAGCGGCATCAGCGCGGAAGGGCGTCCAGCGCGCGGTTGATCGCCAGGACGTTCACGTGCGGCGCGCCGAGCACCGCGCCGCCTTCCGTGCGCTCGCTGACGAGCGCGCGGACGCGCTCGACCGGGAGTCCCCGTACCGCGGCGATCCGCGGCGCCTGGGCCAGTGCCGCCTCGGGCGAGAGATCGGGATCGAGGCCGGAGCCGCTGGCGGTCACCAGGTCCGCCGGAAGCGGGCCGGTGATGCCCTCCGCCTGCCGCTTGGCGACATCGGGCTTCACCCGGTCGGTGAGTGCCTGGGCGGCAGGGCCGAGGTTGGAGCCCGACGATGCGAGGCCGTCATAGCCCTGGCCGGCGGCCGAGGGGCGCGTCTGGAAATAGCGGCCGGAGGTGAAGGCCTGGCCCACCACGGCCGAGCCGATCACGCGGCCGCTTCCGTCGCGCACGAGGCTGCCGTTCGCCTGGAAGGGAAAAAGTGCCTGGCCGATGCCCGTCATGGCCAGAGGATAGAGGATCCCGAGCAGGATCGCGAACAGGATCGTCAGGACGATCGCAGGCCGCAGCGAAGTGGAAAGGTCGTTGCCCATGCGAGATGCTCCTCAGGCGAGGCCCAGGCCGTTGACGGCCAGGTCGATGATCTTGATGCCGACGAAGGGGGCAAGGAGCCCGCCCAGGCCGTAGACGGCGAGATTGCGCGCGAGGAGCGGCCCGGCGGCCATCGGCCGGTACGCCACGCCCTTTAGCGCCAGCGGCACCAACAGCGGGATGATGATCGCGTTGAAGATGATCGCCGACAGGATCGCGCTCTCCGGCGTGGCGAGCCCCATGACGTTGAGGACGCCGAGCCCCGGATAGAGCGCCACGAACATCGCCGGGATGATCGCGAAATACTTCGCCACGTCGTTCGCGACCGAGAAGGTCGTGAGCGCGCCGCGCGTCATCAGCAGCTGCTTGCCGAGACCGACCACCTCGATCAGCTTGGTCGGGTCGCTGTCGAGGTCCACCATGTTGCCGGCTTCCCGAGCCGCCTGGGTCCCGGTGTTCATGGCGACGCCGACATCAGCCTGCGCAAGCGCGGGTGCATCGTTGGTGCCGTCCCCGCACATCGCGACCAGCCGCCCGCCCTGCTGCTCCTTGCGGATCAGCGCGAGCTTGTCCTCCGGCGTCGCCTGGGCAAGGAAGTCGTCCACCCCGGCTTCAGCGGCGATGGCCGCCGCGGTCAGGGGATTGTCGCCGGTGATCATCACCGTGCGGATACCCATTGCGCGAAGTTCGCCGAAACGCTCGCGGATGCCGGCCTTCACCACGTCCTTCAGGAAGATGGCGCCCAGCAGCCGCCCGTTCTTGGCGACTGCCAGTGGCGTGCCGCCGGCGCGGGCGATCTCGTCCGTCACGCGCCGCAACTCGGTGGCAGCGGCCGTTTCGCCGACGCCCGGATTGGCCCGGAGCACCGAATCCACCGCACCCTTTTGGATCAGCAAGCCGCCGGTCCGCACGCCCGAGATGCGCGTCTGCGCGGTGAAGGGGATCACCTCTGCCCCCGCCGGCAGCGCGGCGGTGTGGACCCCGAACTTGTCGCGGGCGAGAACCACGATCGAGCGACCCTCGGGGGTCTCGTCGGCCAGGCTCGCGAGCAGTGCCGCTTCGGCGAGTTCGGCATCGCTGGCGCCGCCGACGGGGCGGAACTCGCTCGCCTGCCGGTCGCCGATGGTGATGGTGCCGGTCTTGTCGAGCAGCAGCACGTCGACGTCGCCGGCGGCCTCCACCGCCCGGCCCGACTTGGCGAGCACGTTGAAGCGGACCAGTCGGTCCATGCCCGCGATGCCGATCGCCGACAGCAGGGCGGCGATCGTGGTCGGGATCAGGGTGATCAGCAGGGCCGACAGGATCGCCACGGGAATGCTCCCGCCCGCATAGCTGGCGAAGCCCGGGATGGTGCCGACCGCGATCAGGAAGATGATCGTGAGGCCGACGAGCAGCAGGGTGAGCGCGATCTCGTTCGGCGTCTTCTGCCGCTCCGCGCCCTCGACCAAGGCGATCATGCGGTCGAGAAAGCCCTGGCCCGGATCCACGGTCACCCGCACGGTGACCTGGTCCGAGATCACGCGGGTGCCCGCCGTCACTGCCGAGCGGTCACCGCCTGCCTCGCGGATGACGGGCGCGCTTTCGCCCGTGATCGCCGCTTCGTTGACCGAGGCGACGCCTTCGACCACCTCGCCATCGGCCGGGATCAGGTCGTTGGTCTCGACCAGAACCAGGTCCCCGGCGCGAAGCTGGCTGGCGGGGACCTGTTCGGTGCGCCCGTTCTTGAGCCGCTTGGCGGTGAGTTCGGCCTTGGTGGCGCGCAGCGAGGCCGCCTGTGCCTTGCCGCGACCCTCGGCCAGCGCCTCGGCGAAGGTGCCGAACAGCACGGTCAGCCACAGCCACACGACGAGCTGGAGCTTGAAGCCGGTGGTGAGATCGTCCTGCCCGATGACGAGCAGGACCGTCATCAGCGCCGCGACCGCGGCGGTGACGAACATGACGGGATTGCGGATCAGCTCTTTCGGATTGAGCTTCACGAACGACGCCTGGATCGCGGGCACGACGAGGTCGGCCGTGAACAGGCTCTTGGTCTGGCTTTTCTGGGCCATGGTGGCGCCCTCGATCAGAACAGTTGGCCGCGGATCATCGCGAGATGATCGGCGATGGGACCGAGCGCGAGGCTCGGCAGGAAGGTGAGGCCGCCGACGATCAGCACGATGCCGACGAGCAGGCCGACCCACAGGCCGCCGGTGGTCGGGAACGAGCCCGCGCTTTCCGGCGTGTGCTTCTTGGCAGCGAGGCTGCCGGCGATCGCCAGCATCGGGACGATGATGAAGAAGCGGCCCACCCACATCGCGACGCCGAGCAGCCCGTTGTACCAGGGCGTATTCGCCGTCAGGCCGGCAAAGGCCGAGCCGTTGTTCGCGACAGCGCTGGTGAAGGCGTAGAGGATCTCGCTGAACCCGTGCGGCCCCTTGTTGAGCGGCCCGGCAAGACCCTGCTCCATCACACTAGACAAGGCGGTCAGACCCAGGATCATCAGCGGCAGGACGGCGATCGCAAGCACCGCGAGCTTCACCTCGCGCGCCTCGATCTTCTTGCCGATATATTCGGGCGTGCGGCCCACCATCAGCCCCGCGACGAACACCGCGAGGATGGCGAACAGCAGGAAGCCGTAGATGCCGGCGCCGACGCCCCCGATCACGACCTCGCCCAGCTGCATGTTGAACAGCGGGATCATGCCGCCCAGCGCGGTGAAGCTGTCATGCATCGCATTGACCGCGCCGCACGAGGCGGCGGTGGTGACGACTGCGAACAGCGCCGAGGCGGCGATGCCGAAGCGGGCCTCCTTGCCCTCCATGTTGCCGCCCGCGACCCCGAGCTGGTGGAGCACCGGATTGCCCGCCGCTTCCTGCCAGTAGGTGACGGTGACGCCCGCCAGGAACAGGATCATCATCGCGGCCAGGATCGCCCAGCCCTGCCGGGTATTGCCGACCGCCTTGCCGAAGCACCAGGTCAGCCCCACGCCGATCGCGAAGATCGACAGCATCTGGATCAGGTTGGTGAGCGCGGTCGGGTTCTCGAACGGGTGCGCGGAATTGGCGTTGAAAAAGCCGCCGCCGTTCGTGCCCAGCATCTTGATCGCTTCCTGGCTGGCGACCGGGCCGAGCAGGATCGACTGGCGCGCGCCTTCCAGCGTGTCGATGCCGACGACGCCGGCGAGCGTCTGCGGAACGCCGCTCGCGATGTAGAACAGCGCGATCACGACGCAGAGCGGCAGCAGCAGGTAGAGCGTCACGCGGGTGCAATCGGCCCAGAAATTGCCGATCGCCTTTGCCTCCCGCCGCGCGAAGCCGCGGAAGAGCGCGAACGCGAGCGCAATGCCGGTCGCCGACGACAGGAAATTGTGGATCGTCAGCCCCAGCATCTGACTGAGGTTCGACATGGTCGACTCTCCGCCATAGCTTTGCCAGTTGGTGTTGGTCGTGAAGCTGATCGCCGTGTTGAAGGCGAGGTGCGGGGAGAGGCCCGCCAGTCCTTGGGGGTTGCCGGGCAGCACGCCCTGCAGGCGCAGCACCGCATAGGTGAAGGCCATCAGCACGAAGTTGAACACCAGCATGTGCAGCGCATAGCGGCGCCAGCCCTGCTCCTGCGTGGGGTCAATGCCGGCAAGCTTGTAGAAGCCGCGTTCGACGGGGCCGAGCACGAGGTGGAGCGGGGTGCGGCGGCCTTCGTATAGCGCGAACAGCCACATGCCGATCGGCTTGGTGAGCGCCAGCAGGATGCCGACGAAGCCGAGGATCAGGATCCATCCCTGGATGGTCATGGTTCCGCCTCCTTCTAGAAGCGTTCGGGGCGGATCAGCACCGCCACCAGATAGACGAGAAGGGCAACCGCGGTCAGCGCCGCGAGCCAGAGGTCGAGCGTCATGGCGTCACCTCACGCATGGTCGCACAGGCGGGCATAGGCGAGCGTCGCCGCCAGCAGCCCGACCATGACGAGGATCCAGAGCAGGTCCTGCATCGGTCCGTCTCCTTCAGAAGGCCGCGGTCAGCGAGACCAGGACCGTGCCGCCGGCGATGTTGCCGGTGCCGTCCTGGCCCTTGCTGAAGCTCGGCCGCAGATAGCCGGCCTCGCGGCTAGAAATGTCCGTATCGACGTACGAGACGTTGAAGGTTAGGTTGCGCCAGGTCGCATCCGCGCCCAGCGACCAGTCCCAATATTCGCCGGTCGGGGCGACGGCAGTGGCATTGGGGCCCAGCCCGTCCTGCCCCCAGCTGTGGCCGATGTGCGCCTTTGCGGTCACCGGAGTGCCGGCAAGGGCGACCGCCGCGTCACCCCAGAGGTAGAGATTGTCGTCCTTGGCGCCCGGATGGTCGTAGAGCCCGGCTGCCGCCGCCGCGCCGTCGTCATACCATTTGCCGATCGCCTGCTGCTTGGGCGCATAGGCGGCGCCCGCCGTCAGGGTCGCAGGGCCGGTGGTGCCGGTCAGCTTGACATAAGGCTCGGCGAAGTCGGTCTCGTCGGCGCCGCCCGGATACAGGTACCAGGTGAGCCCCACGTCCAGCGTTGCGCTGTCGGAAAGCTGCGCTTTGTAGCCGCCGATCAGGTCGAGCTCCATGTTGGCGCCGCCGAAGGTGCCCCAACCGGCGAGGTTCGAACCCCAAAGGCCGACGTAGAGGCCGCTGTCGTGGGCCACGGTGATGCCACCCTGCACCGCCAGTTCCTGGTCCGTTTGCGACACGCCGCGGAAGCGATAGTCGGAGGCGATCGCCGCCGAACCGCTGACGGTGACAGACGGTGTCGTTTCGGGCGCTTCCGTGCCCCCGGCCGACTGGGCCTGAGCAGCGCACGGCAGCGTAAGAAGGGCCACGACGGCGACCCGGCGGAAATAGTTCATGCATGCCCCCAAGGGTGTGGCGACCGCCGACAGCCGGGGCGCCAAGGCCGTGGGGATTAGGTCCGCGCCGCGTAGGAATTCGAGATCGATTCCCCGCTTTCGCATAGTGCGCGCATATAGCTGCGCGCGATGGCCAGGCAGCGCCGGAGGGGTCAGCGCCGGTTGGCGAGCACCTCATCGATCGGAGCGGTCACGTCCCAGCGCTCGGGATCCTTCGAAAGGCGTTCATTGGGAAAGGTCACCAGCACCCGCGCGTCACCATAGCCCATGCTTTCAAGCGGCGCGCCGAGCAGGCGGCCGAGCGCGGCGCGGGCCTTTTCGCGAGCCTGGGCCATCCGCTCGGGGGAGCGGGCCTCAGCTCCGGCCTTGCTCTGCGCAGCTTGGGAGGTGCGGCGGGCGAGGTTCTCGCCGGCGGCGCGGGTGACGAACACGCCCTGGGTCCGCACCAGGGTGCGCTGCGACTCATCGACGTTCGGTTTCGCAACGGTGACGTCGGGTGCGTCCACGATCAGCGTGCGGGTCGCCTCGGACCACTGGATGTCGCCGGAGCCGATCCGCGACACATCCACGAAATAGTCGACCGAGAACGGCACCTTGATGACCTGGTTCGACTTCAGCATGCCATAGCCCCGCACGTCGGTGGCGGTGCTTTGAAGCGTGCCGGAGAGTTCGGCGACCTTCAGGCTGGAGGCGCCGGACAGGCGTGCGGTGATGAGCCGGGTGACGGCGGTGCCGTCCTCCTCCTGCGTCACAACATAGTTCTCTGTGTAGCGCTGGTAGACCAGCACTGCGCCGAGCGTCACCGCCGCGCCGATCAGCAGCGCCACCAGCGTGCGTACGAAGCCCGGCCTCAGCTGCGTCGCCATTCGCCTGCCTCCACCGCCAGCCCGCGACCTTTCAAGTCGAGCAGATGCGCGAGAACCGAGCGTTCCGCCGCCGGCAGCAGCTTCGCGTCGAGCCCGACATACATGCGCGCCACCATCGCCGGCACCGCGCCGATGCCCTCGCCCAGCAGGCGCAGGATCTGGCCCTCGCGCGCCTTGCGGTGGCCGAGAAGGCCGCGGACGAAGCGCTGCGGGTTCTCCACCGCCTCGCCGTGCCCTGGGTAGTAGATGCGGTCCGAGCGTCCCATCAGCTTCTCGAGGCTCGCCATATAGGCGGCCATGTCGCCATCCGGCGGCGAGACAATGGTGGTCGACCAGCCCATGACATGGTCGCCGCTGAACAGGGCGCCGCTTTCCGGAAGTGCGAAGGCGAGATGGTTGGAGGTGTGGCCGGGCGTCTCGACCGCCAGCAACGACCAGCCGGTGCCCGACACTCCCTCCCCTTCCGCCAACACCCTGTCGGGGGCATAGGTCGTATCGAAAGCGGCATCGGCGCGTGGGCCGGCGTCGTCCATCGTCAGCGGCGCGCAACCGACGATCGGTGCGCCGGTACGATCGGCAAGTGCCCGCGCGCCGGGGCTGTGGTCGCGATGGGTATGGGTGCACAGGACCGCGACGAGCCGTCGGGCGCCGACGGCGGCCAGCAACGCGTCGAGGTGCGAAGCGTCGACAGGCCCGGGATCGATCACGGCGGCGTCCGTCGTTCCGCCCACCACATAGCTCTGCGTGCCGGTGTAGGTGTAGGGAGAAGCGTTGGGGGCGAGGACGCGCAGCACCAGGGGTTCCAGCGCGATCGGAATACCCGTTGGGGGATGCATCATCGCTTCGACATGGCCACTCGGACCGGGCAGCACAAGCTTCGTGCGGATCTCGGCCGGGATGGCGTCACCCGCAACCAGACGAATCCGTTTTAGAGCCATCTCCGGTGGGCGGGGAATACGCCTACGCCTAGCCTTGCGCCCTGTTCTTCGCCCAGGAGCTGCGATGGTGTTGCCTAGTCTGCCCCGGCGCTCCGACAGCATCGCCCTCGATGAGGACGCCTTGCGAGCGACGGCCGTGGCGCTCAGGCGCGACGGCTTTGCCGCCGTCCCGGGCTTGTTCTCCCGCGACGAGGTACGCGACGTGGAGCGCCTGCTCGACCGGGCACTCTTGGAGGCGGAGCATACCCCCGCCGCACTGCCGTTCCTGGTGCGGTATCCCCGAAGAGGCGAGCCGGCGGAGGATGCAGGATCCGACCGGGGATTCGGCGGATGGGACCAAATCGAGCTGAACCATGCCGCCGCCCTGGTCCCGGCGCTTTTGGAGACGGCGGTGTTCCGGGGCTGCACGGCATTGGCGTGCAGGCTGGCGGGCCGGGTCTCCCGATCCTTCGATCACGTGATCTACAAGGGAGCGCGCAACCATACGGCGACGCCCTGGCACCAGGACGCCGCCTTTGCGCTGTGGCGCGCATCGCGTCCCCGACAGCTGCACTTCTGGATCCCCCTGCAAGACGTGACGCCGGAAAGCGGTTGCATGACCTTCCTTGCAGGAAGCCATCTGGGGCCGCTGGTCCGCCACCGCAGGGTGCTTCGCTCGTCCGGACAGCCGGGTCAGGAGGCCAGGCCCGACCCCGCGGGCAGCATCTCCTGTCCCCTGCCGGTCGGCGGCCTGACGATCCACACGCCGACGACCCTGCATCGCGCCGGCCGCAACGAAAGCGCGCTTCCGCGCAAGGCGTGGATCATCCAGTACGGGCCGCTTGGCAGCGCCAGGCTCGCCGTGAAACGACTGGCGGGCGCGCTCCCAGTGCCACTGGCAGGGGAGAGCACCCGCCTGGAATAGAACCTTAATCGCTGCCCTGCGTCGGGACCCCATCTGCGGCTAGCGGGGATCAAGCGACGCCTGCCACCGCTGAGGCGACGGGTGCCGGTACGCCGCGCGAATCCATACGTACCGGGTCCCTGGTCGCCTCCCGGTCTGCGCGCCAGCTCCGCAGTCCCGTCGCTGGGCGTTGAAGGTCAGTCGGCGTCCGGGTGGGCGATCTGGTGCTCCAACTCCGCAATGCTCTCGTCGATATCGGCGAGCGCTTCTCTGCGGTCATCCCCCGAAAGGCTGGGGTTGCTGGCAAGGGTGGCGCGGGTGCCGCGCAGCCCCACCAGCGCGCTGGTGAGCGCCGTACGCTGGATCGCGGCGACGTCGATGCTGGCTGCGGTCTGAGCGGAGGCGGCCGCGGCGCTGGCCTGTGCCGCGCTTGCCGTGGCGGCCTGTACCGTCGCGTTGATGCGATCGCTGCACACCACCATCACCGTATGATCGCCCTGGCGACGATTGATGACATAGGCGCCGGGCTGCCCCTCGCTGCCGCAATTCTCCTGCGTCACCGGCTCGTCCATGTGGACGCCCCGGAGGGCGGTTACGACGATGGGCGCTTGCGGGGGAACGGGCGCTGCGGGCGGGGCGGGAGGCATCGGCGCACCTGGGGCGCCAGCCGGTGCAGCGGGGGCTGGCGGCGCGGCCGGGGCCACCGTCTGGAGAAGGTGCGGCGCGGGAAGCTCGATGCGGGTGATGTCGATGCCGGTCGTATGGCTCACGCGGGTGCGCAGCGTCTCTGCGGCGTGGGTTCCCGAGGCGGTGAGCCCCAGTGCGCCCATCGCGATGCCGGCGATGCCAACGGAGCCTGCCACGCGACGAAACGGCGAAACGCTGCGGTGCTTGGACAACATCTTCAGTCTCCCCTTGATCTCGTTGACGGTGTGGAGGTGGCAGGCAGCCGACACGGCGCCGCCGTGCGCGGACTTCACGATCGCGCGGCCATAGGCATAGCGGACGCCCGGGCGGGCGCGGGCGAGGACCATCGCATCGCAGGCCATCTCCTGGTCGGCACGAAAGGCACGAAAGGCGCGCCAGGCGATCGGATTGAACCAGTGGCAAGCGAGCACCGCGAGCGCGATCCAGTTCGCCAGCAGGTCGCCGCGGGCGTGGTGGCCCAGCTCATGCGCAAGCGCGAGCGTGCGCTCCTGGTCGTCGTAGCGTTCGGCGAAGTCGCGGGGGAAGGCTACGTAGCGGCGCCACACCCCGAAGGCGAGCGGTCCAGAGGCGGCGTCGGTCTCGAACACCCGCACCTTTCCCTGTGCAACGTCATAGCCGCGTCCGGAGGCGAGCACGCGTCGGCAGAATTGGGCATGGCGCACCACGTGCCAGCAGAAGAAGAAGGCAGCACCGGCGAACCAGAACAGCACGGCCAGGCCCGGCACATCGGCCATGCCCCAGCCCTGCGGCACCGCGGGGATCGTCGCCACCGGCTGCATCAGCATCAGAGTTCCCGGCGGGATCGGCGCACCGATCGGGCTGGTCCCCACCAGTCGCAATGGCGAGGGCAGCGGCGGCAGGGCCATGCGGAGCGCGGGCAACAGCCACAGCGCATAGGCGACACTCGGACCAAAGGCGCGGCGCGTGGGCGCGCGCAGCGCCAGCACCAGCAGCATCAGCAACGTCGACGCGATCAGCGTCTCTACCGCCCATCCAATCATTGCTTGAGCTCCTTGAGTAAGGACTCGATCTCCTCGATTTCGCGGCTGCTGAGCTGGTCGCGACGCGCGAGGTGCGCCACCAGGGGCGTAAGGCTGCCGCCGAACAGACGGTCGATCAGCCGCTGCGATTCACCCACGACATAGTCCTCGCGGGCGACGAGCGGTCGGTAGCGATAGCGGCGACCGTCCTCTTCGTGCGCGACGGCTTCCTTCGCGAGCAGGCGGCCGAGGAGCGTCTTCACGGTGTTCGCGCTCCAGGCGCGATCTTCCGGCACGCGTTCGACCACCTCCTGAGCGGTGAGCGGGCTTTCGTCCCACAGCACCTCCATCACGACATGTTCGGCATCACTGATCCGTTCGGGCATTACGCGACTCCTGACTACGCATGTAGTCTGCCCATTTACACCTGTAGTCAATAGGAGCGGGATCGCTCCGGAGGATCGTGCGTTTAGGCGCGGGTGAGAGAGACGAGCCGCCATCCTCGGCGTCGGTCTTCTTTACAGACGTGCTCGTGCAGCGAGCGCCATTAACCCTCGCCCTCCGCGGATTTGCGCGGGTTCAGCGCATCTGGCACGCCCCCTGCATGTTCTTGATCGTACCGCGCGATCGCGCGCTTCAACGGGCGAGCCGGCGCACTCCACTGGCGTCGGTTCGCCCACCCGGTACCTTCCTGCAGGATCGAAGGAACGACTCAGGGTACGACGCCGAGTCTCGCGTCGGCGTTCGCCGGGGTGCTCGCGGGTTCGAGACGTCGCAGACCGGCGAGCGTGAATGCTCCGCGCCGACACCGGTTATCGTGGAACGGGGGCGTCACCACGGACGCCAGAGGCCGAAAGGTGCTGCTTCGACGGCAAGTCCGCGGTCGGGCGCGTGTGGCCACGACGCCCGCTTCCCCTGGAAGCGAGCGTCGCATCCTATCAGGCGGCGGTCGGCTGTTCGCCGCCGAAGAGCTGGGCGAGTTCGCCGCTCTCGTACATTTCCATCATGATGTCGGAGCCGCCGACGAACTCCCCACGCACGTAGAGCTGCGGGATCGTCGGCCAGTCGGAATAGGCCTTGATACCCTGACGGATGCCCTGATCCTGCAACACGTCGACGCTCTCGAACTCGACGCCAAGGTGGTTGAGGATCGCGACGGCGCGGCTGGAGAAGCCGCACTGCGGGAACAGCGGGCTGCCCTTCATGAACAGGACCACGTCATTGCCCTTCACGAGCTGGTCGATGCGGGCGGTGGTGTCTTCGCTCATTTCTCTTACTCCTGTACGGGCACGCCCGTAGTCAATTGCAGGGCGTGCAGCACGTCCCCCATGCGACCACCAAGCGCGGCATAGACGGCCTGATGCTGGCGCACGCGCGGCAATCCGCGAAAGCTCTCGGAGACGACGCGCGCGGCGTAGTGATCGCCGTCGCCGGCGAGATCGGTGATCTCGACCACCGCATCGGGAATGCCGGCGCGGATCAGCGCCTCGATATCAGCCGCAGCCATCGCCATAGATCAGCGCGCCTCGATCAACTGGCGGCGCGCTTCGACGGTCAGCTCGTCGAGCGCCTTGCGTACCGTCGCCTCGTCGGTCGCGACGCCTGCGGCCGTCAGATCGCCGACCAGCTTGCGGATCACGTCCCCGTCACCGGCTTCCTCGAAATCGGCCTGCACGACCGCCTTGGCATAGGCATCGGTCTCTTCGGGCGTCAGCTTCATCTTCGCGGCCGCCCACTGCCCGAGCAGGCGATTGCGACGCGCGGTCACGCGGAAGGTCATTTCCTCGTCGCGTGCGAATTTGGATTCGAACGCGCGCTCGCGGTCGTCGAAGGTCGTCATGCTGGTCCCCTAATCTATTGCTCCGCAGATAGGATGCGGGCCGCGGCAAGGCAACGGGCGGGTTCACCCGCACCCCCGCGCGGCCGGGATCGGGGTTCGGCAGAGCCAGGGCCGCTCCATTCGGAACCATGCTCCTGTTTTCGCAGGAGCACGCGGTTGTCAGGCTCGGAAGCTAAGCCGCAGCAGCGCGCCCTGGTGCGTTGCTCGCCGTGGCGCTGAGCCAGGGACGCGCCTGCGCCACATTGCCTTCGTAACCGGCGATCGCTTCGTCCCGCGCCAGGGTGATGCCGATCTCGTCCACGCCCTGCATCAGGCAGTCTCGGCGGAACGGGTCCATGTCGAAGGGGAAACGGTCCTGGAAGGGCGTGGTGACGGTCATCGTTTCCAAGTCGACGGTGACGGGATTGTCACGCGCAACCTCGACCAGCCGATCGATCGCCTCCTGTGGCAGCACGACGGCGACGATGCCGTTCTTAAACGCATTGCCCGAGAAGATGTCGGAGAAGCTCGGCGCGATCACCGCCTTCACGCCCATGTCGCCGAGCGCCCAGGCAGCGTGTTCCCGGCTGGAGCCGCAACCGAAATTCTCGCCCGCAATCAACACCGGCGCGCCTGCATAGCGGGGATCATCGAAGACATTGCCGGGTTCGGCGCGCACGGATTCGAACGCGCCCTGCCCGAGCCCCTCACGCGTGGTGGTCTTCAGCCAGCGCGCCGGGATGATGATGTCGGTGTCGATGTTTTTCGCGCCCCAGGGATAGGCGCGCCCTTCGACGCGGGTAACGGGTTCCATGGTGAGCCTTCGTCCGGGCCGCGGATCAGCGCGTCGCAGCGTTGCCCGAGGGGGCGGTGCGCTTCGAGGGCGAGCGCTCGGCGCTCGCGGCATAGGCGGCGGCAAGGCCGCTCAGGATCGCGCCAGCCACCAGCGCCAACAATGCTCGCTTCATCCGTTATTCCCCATCAAGCTTCGTACATCGGTCAGGCGTCCCGTCACCGCCGCCGCCGCCGCCATCACTGGCGATACCAGATGCGTACGCGCGCCGGGCCCCTGTCGTCCCACAAAATTGCGGTTGGACGTGGAGGCACAACGCTCGCCGGCCGGTACCCGATCCGGATTCATACCGAGGCACATAGAACAGCCGGGCTCGCGCCACTCGAATCCCGCCTCGGTGAAAACCCTGTCGAGCCCCTCGGCCTCGGCCTGGCGCTTGACCAGCCCCGATCCGGGAACGACCAGCGCCTGGCGCACACCGGCTGCGATCCGACGGCCGCGCAGCACTTCGGCCGCGGCGCGCAGATCTTCGATGCGGCTGTTGGTGCAGCTGCCGATGAAGATGTTCTCGACCGGGATGTCCTCCATCCGCGTGCCGGGTTCGAGGCCCATATAGTCGAGCGACTTCCTCGCCGCCGTGCGCTTGGCCGGATCTGCGAAGCTGTCGGGATCGGGCACGGCGCCGGTGATCGAGACCACGTCCTCCGGGCTCGTTCCCCAGGTGAGCGAGGGCGAGATGTCGGCCGCGTCGATGACGACCGTCGCATCGTACCGGGCACCGGGGTCGGTCGCGAGGCTGCGCCAATAGGCGACGGCCTGGTCCCAATCGGCACCCGTGGGGGCCATCGGCCTGCCCTGAAGATAGGCGAAGGTCTTGTCGTCCGGCGCGATCAGGCCGGAGCGTGCCCCCGCCTCGATCGACATGTTGGCGACAGTCAGGCGACCCTCGATGGACATGTCGCGGATGACGCTGCCGGTATATTCAAGAACGTAGCCGGTGCCGCCCGCAGCCCCCAGCCGGCCGACGATAGCGAGCGCCACGTCCTTGGGTCCCACGCCGAAGCCGAGCGTGCCTTCGACGCGCACTTCCATCGTCTTAGACTGTTTCAGCAGCAGCGTCTGGGTCGCGAGCACGTGCTCGACCTCGCTGGTGCCGATGCCGAAGGCGAGCGCGCCGAGCGCCCCGTGCGCGGAGGTATGGCTGTCACCGCACACCAGCGTCGTGCCCGGCAGCGTGAAACCCTGTTCCGGGCCCACGACATGGACGATGCCCTGTTCGGCGGCGACCGCGTCGATGTAGCGAATGCCGAACTCGGGAGCGTTGCGCTCCAGGGCGGCAAGCTGGCTCGCACCGGCGGGGTCGGCGATCGGCAGGCGGTTGCCGTCCGCGTCCACGCGCGCGGTGGTGGGCAGGTTATGGTCCGGCACCGCGAGGGTGAGATCGGGGCGGCGCACCGGGCGCCCTGCGGCGCGAAGGCCCGCGAACGCCTGCGGGCTCGTCACTTCATGAACGAGGTGGCGGTCGATGTAGATCAGGCAGGTGCCGTCGTCGCGGCGCTCCACGACGTGATCGGCCCAGATCTTTTCGTACAGGGTGAGAGGACGACTAGCCATGCGGGGCGAGTAGCGCTTTCTTGCGCGAACGCAAGGGTTTCAGCAAGGATCGTGCCGATGCGCGGCTTGTTCCCGGCAGGACGGGCCAGTACCGGTAGCGCATCCTAACCAGGTCGCGAGCTTCGCCGCGGACCGGTACCGCCAGGCCAGGATCCGGCGCTACCCCTCGTAGGCAGCGGTGGTCTTCGTCCGCACTTCCTCCGCGGTCACGCCAGGAGCACATTCGATCAGGCGGAACGGGCTCTGGTGGTCGGGGCGCTGGAAGACGGCCAGGTCGGTGATGATCATGTCGACCACGTTCTTGCCCGTAAGCGGCAGGGTACAGGCCGGGATGAACTTGGGATCGCCGTTCTTGGACGTGTGCTCCATCACGACGATGATCTTCTTCACGCCGGCCACCAGGTCCATGGCGCCGCCCATGCCCTTGATCATCTTGCCCGGGATCATCCAGTTGGCGATGTCGCCGTCCTGGCTCACCTCCATCGCGCCCAGCACCGTCAGGTCGATGTGGCCGCCGCGGATCATCGCGAAGCTCTGGTCCGAGCCGAAATAAGCCGACTGCGGCAGTTCGGAGATGGTCTGCTTGCCGGCGTTGATGAGGTCGGGATCCTCCTCCCCCGCATAGGGGAACGGGCCGATGCCGAGCATGCCGTTTTCGGACTGGAGGGTGACCTCCACCCCTTCGGGGATGTGGTTGGCCACCAGCGTCGGAATGCCGATGCCGAGGTTCACGTAGAAGCCGTCTTGCAGCTCGCGGGCGGCGCGGGCGGCCATCTCGTCGCGGGTCCAGGACATGGGACTACTCCTTGGGGGTGGCGGCGGGAACGCCGGCCGCTGCCGCGGCACCGGGGTCGGTCCAGCGGCGATTGGCGGGAAACACGTCGGCGATCCCGCCCTTCAGCCCCGTGCCGTAGACGGGATTGGGGAGCATGAACCAGCCTGCACCCCATAGCGGCTCGATCTGCACACCGTCGGCAGCCGCACGACGGGCCGCGGGCGTCATGCCGGGCGCGGAGAACAGGTCGCTGAAGTCGCCGAGTTGGTCGCCGACCAGCGCCACGACGCAGTGCGTCTCCGCCACCTGAGCCCGGCGCGCATCCTTGCCGCTGCCCGCGCCCTCTTCCTTGAGGAGCAGGGTTTCGCCCGGAACCGCCTTGCCGAGCCCTGCCCCTTCCAGCGCGCGCGCGGTTGCGGGTGCATTGGCGGCGGTGCGGTTGGAGATGTAGACGACTGCGACGCCCGCCCGGCGCGCAGCGCTGATCGCCTCGACCGCGCCGGGCACCGGATCGACCTTGCCGGCACCGGTCGCTTCCCAGCGGCGCCAGCGCGCGTCATCGTACGAAAGGCCCCGCGCCGCCTCATCGGCTTCGTAGCCGAGGTTGAGGAGCACGGTCTCGTCAATGTCGAGCACGATCGCCAATGGCTTGGCACCGCATTCGACAAAATGGGGGCTGGCGAGCGAGGATCCCGGGGCGAGCACCACCGACGCGACCTCGATGCCGGCCTGGCGATAGTCGGCGCTTGCGCGGACGTGCTGGGCAAGGGCGCGATAAGCCTGGGACGAAAGCGCCGCCGCCTCGCCCGAGCCATAGAGGTACTGCATGCCCGCCGGGACGGTGCCTGCGGCTGCCATGGCGGGCCGGGTGGGCGCTGTCGTCGCCTGAAGCGCGGGGGGACTACCTTCCTCCTCCGCTTGTTCGCGGCGCTTGGCTTCGCGCTTCGCCTGACGGCGCTGTTCGCGCTCCAGCTCGCGCGCCTGTTTGCGGGCAGCCTTTTCGGCGTCCTCCGCTTTCTCGTTCTCGTTCTCGTCCTCGCCGCCGCCGGGAAAGACGACGTTCTTGCCGATCACGGCGGCAGCACCGACCGGCACGGCCGCCACGCAGCCTGGCAGCAGCAGCGCGGTCGCCGAAATGCCCGCAAAGGCGAGCCGCTGCCCAGTCCGCAACGTCATCATGCTGCGGGACGCTCCCGCACGGTGCGGAACTCGATCTTCTTGTCGTAGGGGGCGCCCACGATCATGCGCTTTACATAGATGCCCGGCAGATGGATGCCGTCGGGATCCAGGCTGCCGACTGGCACCACTTCCTCAACCTCGGCCACGCAGATGCGACCGGCGGTCGCCATCGGCTGGTTGAAGTTGCGCGCCGTCTTGCGAAATACGAGGTTGCCGGCCTCGTCGGCCTTCCACCCCTTGATGATCGACAGGTCGGCGCGGATGCCGCGCTCGAGGATATATTCCTCCCCGTCGAAGACCTTCACTTCCTTGCCCTCTGCCACCTGCGTGCCGACGCCGGTCTTGGTGTAGAAGCCGGGAATGCCCGCCCCGCCCGCGCGGCAGCGCTCGGCAAGCGTACCCTGGGGGCAGAACTCGACCTCAAGCTCGCCCGATAGATACTGGCGCTCGAACTCCTTGTTCTCGCCCACATAGGAGGAAATCATCTTCTTCACCTGGCGCGAGCGCAACAGCTTGCCCAGCCCCACGCCATCGATGCCGGCATTGTTGCTGGCGATCGTCAGGCCGGAGACGCCCGAAGCTTCGATCGCGTCGATCAGCCGTTCCGGAATCCCGCACAGGCCGAAGCCGCCCGCACAGATCAGCATGTCGTCGCGCAGCAGTCCGTCGAGCGCCGAGGCAGCATCGGGGTAGAGCTTGTTCATCGGCACCTCTCTTCCGTGCGGTCGATAGGTCGAGCCGGGCGGCACGGTCAAGCGCACCGCGGGGCTGCACCAGTGGCATCGCACCTGAGCAACACGCGACGGCTTGCGCGAACCGCTTTGCCGCGCGAACCTAAGGCGTTGTTAACCTTCGGACGCCATCCCAACTCCGTGATCGCTGCTCTTCCCGCCCCCAGCATGATCGGCAGCGTCGCCCGCCTCGGGCTGGCGTCACTGGCGCTTTCGGCGGCAAGCCTGTTGCTGACCCGATTCGACGGGAACATTGCCTTCATCTGGGGGAACACGGGGCTGGTGATCGCCGCCTTATCGCTGCGGCCGCGGGACCAGTGGCGATGGCTGCTGCCGGCGTTCGGCGTCGCCATGTTCGTCGCCACCGCCTGCTTTGGCATGGGCCTGGCTGCGGCCGCCCCGCTCCTGGCCGCGACCATGACCGAAGCGACGCTTCCGGCTTGGCTGCTGCGTCGCTGGGAGGGACGGTTTTTCGACCGGGTGACCGGCGTCGTCATGTTCCTGCTGATCGCGGGGATCATTGGGCCTCTCATCGGCGCGGTGATCGCCGCGAGCGCGATTTCTCTGCTCACCGATGCGAACTGGCAACGAACGGCCATCCGGTGGTTCACGAGCCACGGCCTGGGCACCATCACCTTCACGCCGCTGATCATGCTGCTCTTGCGGGGCGACGTCGGGCGCTGGTTCCAGGCGCCGCTGCGTGCGCAGATGGGTCCGTTCGCCGTGCTGGGACTGGTGGCGGCAGTGG
The DNA here is from genome assembly GCF_027922045.1 of Microbacterium terregens. The sequence goes on along the minus strand of NZ_BSEX01000018.1, from coordinate 29,530 downwards.
TAACCGGGGTATTTCTCCAGGACGGCGTCCCGCTGCTGTTCCTCCCCATGTTGCCGATGCTGGCAGCCACGATGCTGTACGTGCGCATCGGTGCCGCGGGCTCGATCCTCCTGCTGGTGGCGATCGGCGGCCTGCTTTCTCTGAGCGGCCACGGGCCGGTTCACGCATTGCCGACCCCGCCGCTGAACCGCATCCTCTTTTTCCAATTCTACGTCGGGTGCGCGGCGCTGCTGGTGCTGCCCGTGGCGGCACTGATCAAGCAGCACCGCCAGGCGATCCGCGACCTCTCCCAAAGCGAAGCGCGGTTCCGCCTGCTGTCAGACCGCTCGGCGGATGTGATCTTGGAGGTGGCGCCTGATGGAACGATCCTGCACGCCTCCCCGTCCGTCGCGCAGGTCGCGGGACAGCCGCCGGCCTATTATCTGGGGCAGCACGGCTTCACCCTGGTACATCCCGAGGACCAGCATGTTCTGTGGCGCGCCCATCGCCAGGCGCTCGCCAACCCCGACATTGCGCACATCGCCCAGTTCCGTAGCCCACGCGAAACCGCGGAGCCGACCTGGTTCGAGGCCGCGCTACGTGGCCTGGGGGGCACCGCCGGGCAGGGGCTGATCGTGATCCTGCGCGACATTTCCGCGCGCAAGGCGACCGAACTGGCGCTTGAGATCGCGGCGAGTACCGATCCGCTGACCGGTCTCGTCAATCGGCGGAGCTTCCTCCAGCGGTTGCGCAATCAGATCGAGCATTGCCGGGTCGGCAGCAGCCAAGGCAGCGTCGCGCTTGTCGATCTCGATCACTTCAAGTCGGTCAACGACCGGTTCGGCCATGCGGTCGGCGATCTGGCGCTGCAGGCGTTCGCGCGCATCGCCTCTGCGACGATCGACCGGAGGCACTGTCTCGCGCGCATCGGCGGAGAGGAATTCGCCATCCTGCTCGTGGGAATCAATCCGAAGGAGGCGGAGGCGACATGCGAGCGGCTGCGCGAGGCCGTGGAGCAGCTGGAAGTGGAACTGCCGAACGGCATGCTCGAGATCGAGAGCCCGAGGATCACCGCCAGCATCGGCCTGACCGCGGTGGATCCGGCGAGCGATCCGGCCACCATTCTCAACCGCGCCGACGAAGCGCTGTACCGCGCCAAGGCGTCAGGCCGGAACTGCGTCCAGGTCGCAGACTAGCAGGGCATGCAAAAGGCCGCCCCGGTCTCCCGGAGCGGCCCCATGCCTCCGCTCTCGCGGAACTCGTGTCGGCTCAGATGTCGTCGCCGAGGGCGCCCTTCACCTTGCCGGCGAACTGCTGCACCTTGCCCTTGCCTTCTTGCACCGCGCCTTCGTCGCGGGTGGCAGGGTTGTTGCTCTGCTGCTTCGCCTTGCCGAGCGCTTCGTTGACGTTGCCTTTGATCTTGTCGGTGAGTTCACCCATGATCGTCTCCTCTCGGTGGCCGCGGCAGCAGCGGGAGGCGCGCCGTTCAGCCATCGGAAGAAGAACGGGTGGCACGGATCGCGGTTCCACGATCCGGTATCCCGACTTGCTTTAGATCAGTCCGGCGAGCGGGCTCGACGGGTCCGCATAGCGGCGCTTGCCCATGCGACCGGCGCGATAGGCGAGCCGCCCCGCCTCCACCGCCGCGCGCATGGCCTGCGCCATCAGGATCGGGTCCTTGGCCTCGGCGATCGCGGTGTTCATCAGCACGCCGTCGCAGCCGAGTTCCATCGCAGCGGCCGCGTCCGAAGCGGTGCCGACGCCCGCGTCGACCAGCACCGGCACCTTGGCACCCTCCACGATCAGGCGGATCGTCACCTTGTTCTGGATGCCAAGGCCGGAGCCGATCGGCGCCCCCAGCGGCATGATCGCGACGGCGCCGACATCCTCCAGCCGCTTGGCGGCGATGGGATCGTCGACGCAATAGACCATCGGCTTGAAACCTTCCTTGGCCAGGATCTCGGTCGCGCGCAGCGTCTCGACCATATCGGGATAGAGGGTGCGCGCCTCGCCCAGCACCTCCAGCTTCACCAGCTCCCAGCCGCCCGCCTCGCGTGCCAGGCGCAGCGTGCGGATCGCGTCTTCTGCCGTGAAGCAGCCGGCTGTGTTGGGAAGAAAGGTGATCTTCTTGGGGTCGATGAAATCCGTGAGCATCGGCGCGTTCGGATCGGTGACGTTCACCCGGCGCACGGCGACGGTGACGATCTCCGCGCCCGAGGCTTCGACCGCAGCGGCGTTCTGCGCCATGTCCTTGTACTTGCCGGTGCCGACGATCAGGCGCGAGCGGAAGCGCTTGCCCGCAACCTCCCAGCGGTCCTCGTCCACCGCCACCGCATGGTCGCCGCCGCCGACGAAATGCACGATCTCCAGCTCATCGCCGTCATGGAGTTTCGCTTCGTGCAGCGTCGAGCGGGGCACCACCTCCAGGTTGCGCTCGACCGCGACCTTTTCCGGCACCAGGCCGATCTCCGCCGCAAGTTCGGCGATGGTCTGGCCGGCGCGGACGCGCTTGTGCTCGCCGTTGACGATGATCGTAATGGTGCCGTCGTTGTGCATTTGGGTTCGCCTTGCCTGTCGTCGTCCGCGGCGCGTCTCGACTTCGTTCGACGCTCGGGGCTATGGCCGGCGCATATAGGGTGCCGGCGACCCGGCCCGCAACCGAAAGGCAGCGCATGGCGGACACCGTCCCAGCAACCGTCTACGTCCTCAACGGCCCCAATCTGAACCTGCTGGGGCTGCGCGAGCCCGAGATCTACGGCTCCGACACGCTGGACGACATCGCCGGCATGCTGGAGGACCGCGCCCGCGCGCTCGACCTGGAGATCGACCTGCGCCAGTCGAACCACGAAGGCCATTTGATCGACTGGCTGCACGAGGCGCAGGCGCAGCGCGCGCGCGCCGTGCTGCTGAACGCCGGCGGCCTCACCCACACGTCGGTGGCGCTCCACGATGCGATCAAGTCGGTGAAGACGCCGGTGATCGAGGTGCATCTGTCCAACCCGCATCGCCGCGAGGCTTTCCGCCATACCAGCCTGATCGGACAGGCAGCCAAGGGAACCATCGCCGGATTCGGCGCGCTTTCCTATCTGCTGGCGCTTGAAGCCGCCGCGCGCATCTGACAGGAGCGCGGTTTTTCCCCTGGGGGTCTCATGGCAGAAGATACGCAACCCGCCACCATGGCGATCGACATCGAGCTGGTACGCCAGCTGGCGGAAGTCCTGGATCAGACGCAGCTGACCGAGATCGAGGTCGAGGACGGCAGCCGCAAGGTTCGCGTGGCGCGCAAGGCGGCGCCGGTGGCGCAGGTGCCGATGGCGATGCCGCAGGCCTATGCGCCGCAGCCGGCACCGATGACCGGTGCACCGGCCTCGCCGGCCGCAGCCCCGGCCGAAGCCGGCGGTTCGGCACCGACGGCAACCGCGGACGCGGTCAAGTCGCCGATGGTCGGCACCGTCTATCTGGCGGCAGAGCCGGGCGCCAAGCCCTTCGTATCGGTCGGCCAGAAGGTCGCGGCCGGCGACACGCTGGTCATCATCGAGGCGATGAAGGTCATGAACCCGATCCAGGCGACGGCAGCCGGCACCGTCACCGCGGTGCTCGTCTCCAACGGCCAGCCCGTCGAATTCGACCAGCCGCTCGTCGTCGTCGAGTAAGCCTGTGGCCGAGATCAAGAAGCTGCTGATCGCCAATCGCGGCGAGATTGCCCTGCGCATCCATCGCGCCTGCCACGAGATGGGCATCAAGACGGTGGCGGTCCATTCGACCGCCGATGCCGATGCGATGCACGTTCGGCTGGCCGACGAAGCGGTGTGCATCGGGCCGCCGTCTGCGGCGGAGAGCTACCTCAACATCCCCAACATCATCTCGGCAGCCGAGGTGACGGGCGCGGACGCGATCCATCCGGGCTATGGCTTTCTGTCGGAGAACGCCAAGTTCGCCGAGATCGTCGAATCGCATAACCTGATCTTCGTCGGGCCCAAGCCCGAGCACATCCGCACGATGGGCGACAAGGTCGAGGCCAAGCGTACCGCGGGCGCCCTGGGGCTGCCGCTGGTGCCGGGCTCCGACGGTGCGATCAGCGACCTGGCCGAGGCGCAGGCGCTGGCCGAACAGATCGGCTATCCCGTCATCATCAAGGCGGCATCGGGCGGCGGCGGCCGCGGCATGAAGGTGTGCACCAGCCCCGACCAGCTCGAAACGCTGATGCAGCAGGCCGGGACCGAGGCGAAGGCCGCGTTCGGCGATGCTACCGTCTACATGGAAAAGTACCTGGGCAACCCCAGGCACATCGAGTTCCAGGTGTTCGGCGACGGCAACGGCAATGCCATTCACCTGGGCGAGCGCGACTGTTCGCTGCAGCGCCGCCACCAGAAGGTGCTGGAGGAAGCCCCTTCGCCCGTCCTCACCACCGAGGAGCGCGACCGCATGGGCGCGATCGTCGCCAAGGCGATGGCCGACATGGGCTATCGCGGCGCCGGCACGATCGAGTTCCTGTGGGAAGATGGCGAGTTCTACTTCATCGAGATGAACACCCGCCTGCAGGTGGAGCATCCGGTGACGGAGATGATCACCGGTGTCGACCTGGTACGCGAGCAGATCCGCGTCGCCGAGGGCCATCCACTGTCGGTGCGCCAAGACGAGGTCGAGTTCCGCGGCCATGCGATCGAATGCCGCATCAACGCCGAGGACCCGCGGACCTTCACCCCGTCGCCGGGCAAGGTCGCGGCCTATCACGTGCCGGGCGGCATGCACGTGCGCGTCGATAGCGGCCTCTATGCTGGCTACAAGGTGCCGCCCTATTACGACAGCATGATCGCCAAGCTGATCGTCTATGGCCGCACGCGCGAGGGCTGCCTCCTGCGCCTGCAGCGCGCGCTCGACGAGTTCGTGATCGAGGGGATGAAGACCACCATTCCGCTTCACCAGGCGCTGCTCGACGATCCCGAGTTCCGCGAGGGAGCGTACACGATCAAGTGGCTGGAGGAGTGGCTGGCAAAGCAGCCGGCGGCCTGAGTGCAGGCGGGATCGGCGCATGCGACACGTCGCGCGCCGCTCCCGCTTTCCTCCACCTCCTCCACCAAACAGCAGGGAAGAACGCGTTGAAGGCGACCATCTGGCACAATCCCCGCTGTTCGAAGTCCCGTGAAGCGCTAGCCATCCTGGAGGCGACACCCGGCGTGGAGGTGACGGTTCGCGACTATCAGAAGCTGCCGCCTTCCCGCGCAGAGTTGGTGGCGCTCTACGCGCGTGCCGGCATGACGCCCGCCCAGGGCCTGCGTCGGAGCGAGACGATCGCCAAGGAGCAGGGGCTGGGGGCTGCCTCCGACGACGCGATCCTCGATGCCATGGTCGCGCACCCGATCCTGATCGAGCGACCGCTGGTCGAGACCGACAAAGGCGTACGCCTCGGCCGTCCACCCGAGACGATCCGCGAAATCCTCTGAACCATGGCAAGGACCAAGCCCCCGCTCGAGCCCGGCCGCAACTGCTGGCGGATTGAACCGGCGAGTCGCGCTGCCGTCATCATTGATGCCGACGCCTATTTCCGGCTCGCCCGCGCCGCGATGCGGAGGGCGGAGCAACAGCTGCTGCTGATCGGCTGGGACTTCGACGGCCGCATCAAGCTGGTGCAGAACGACGAGGACGACGCGCCCGCGCGCGTCGGCGCGTTCCTCGAATGGCTGGTGGGCGCGCGCAAGCGGCTGCACGTCCACATCCTGCGCTGGGACACCGGCGCGGTGAAGTCGATGTTTCGCGGCACCACCATCCTGACGCTGCTGCGCTGGAAGGCGCACCCGCGCATCACCGCCAAGCTCGACGTCTTCCACCCGCCCGCCGCGTCACACCACCAGAAGATCGTGGTGATCGACGACTGCCTCGCCTTTTGCGGTGGTATCGACATGACCGCCGACCGTTGGGACACGCGCGAGCACCGCACCGACGAGCCGGCGCGCGTGGAGCCGAACGGCACCCCTTATGGTCCCTGGCACGACGCCACCACCGCACTCGCCGGACCGGTCGCAAAGGCACTGGGCGAACTCTGCCGGACGCGCTGGCAATTGGCGGGCGGGCAGCCTCTGCCGGTGCCGAGCGAGGATGCGACCCCGCCCTGGCCTGAGGGATTGGACGCGACCTTTACCGACGTCGAAGTCGCGATCTCGCGCTCCTCGCCCGAGATGCCGGACCAGCCGCCGGTTCGCGAGATCGAAGCGTTGTACCTGGACCTGATCGCGCGCGCCGAACGCTGGATCTATGCCGAGAGCCAGTATTTCGCGTCGCGCAAGATCGCCGAGGCCATCGCCCGCCGGCTGGACGAGCCGGACGGCCCCGAGGTCGTGATCGTCAACCCGGTCAGCGCGCAAGGCTGGCTCGAGCCGATTGCGATGGACACGGCGCGCGCCCGGCTCGTCGAGGCGCTGCGCCGGCGCGACCGCCACGGGCGCTTCCGCGTCTATCATGCCGAAAACGAGGCAGGCGAGCCGATCTACATCCACGCAAAGGTGACGGTCATCGACGGCGAGATCCTTCGGGTGGGATCGTCCAACTTCAACAACCGCTCGATGCGGCTCGACACCGAATGCGACGTGACGATCGACGCGACCCGGCCGGCGAATGCCCATGCGGCACCAGCCATCGCCAATGTCGCCCACGCGCTCATCGCCGAGCATTGCGGCACCGAACCGGGAACGGTCGCACGCCACATGGCCGACACCGGCTCGCTGATCGCGGCGATCGAAGCGCTCAGCCCGGCCAGCGGGCGGCGCCTGCGCGTCTATGAGGAGCCCGATCTCTCCAGCGTCGAAAAGTGGCTCGCCGACAATGAGGTGCTCGATCCGGAGGGGCCGGAGGAGATGTTCGAGGCGCTGTCGAACCGCGCCGGCCTGCTGCGCCGCCTGCGACCCGGACATGCGGCGCCGGTGCCCAAGTCGCTCTATGCAGCGGGCGCGGTGACGCTTGCCGCAATCGGCGGCACGATCGGTGCGGCGATGTGGCGACGCCGGAGGAACGGCGGGTAAGTTCTTCGCGGCGGCAGCTTCCTACGAGCGGTTCCGAGCAGGCGGGAGCCGAGGCGCAAGGCCCCGTTCACGCTGCTTCACCTCGGGCCGGTCCCGCTATAACCTGGACGCACGATGATCGCCGCAATCGCCCAACTGCTGTTCTGCCAATTGGCCGGCGAAGCCCTGAACCGCGGAGCCGGCATCCCGCTCCCCGGTCCCGTGCTGGGCATGTTCCTCCTGTTCGTCTGGCTGAAGCTCCGTCCCGCCGAGCGGGTCGAACTGAAGGCGGTGGCGACCTGGCTGATCGGCCACTTCGCAGTGCTGTTCGTGCCGGCAACCATGGGCCTGATCGACGAAGGACCGGCGCTGGCGCGCGACGGCATCGCCATTCTCGTGGCCTGTGTGGGCGCCACGCTGCTGACGATCGCGGTAACGGCGCTGGTGTTCCGCTGGGTCGCCGATCGGGACGGAACCGCGGCATGACCGCGCTCGCCTCGCTCCTCCACACGCCGCTGCTGTGGATCGCCGTCACCCTGCTGGTGTTCGAGGGTGCCGACACCATCTCCCGCCGGAGCAACCGCCATCCGCTCGCGCATCCGGTCCTAATGTCCGTGCCGGTGCTGGCAGCGATCCTGTTCGCAACCGGCACGCCCTATAGGACCTATGCGCAAGGCACGGCGACGCTGACCTTCCTGTTGGGACCGGCGACGGTGGCGTTGGCCGTGCCGCTGTGGCGCAACTGGCCGCTGGTACGCCGGTCGGGCAAGGCGGTGCTCGCAGCCCTGCTCGCAGGATCGCTGACGGCGATCCTCAGCGCGGTCACGATCGGATGGGCGCTCGGCGCCTCGCCCGAGGTGCTGGCGACGCTGGCCACCCATTCGGCGACGACGCCGGTGGGCATGGCAATCGCCGAGAGCATCGGCGGCATACCCGCACTGGCGGCGGTGACGATCCTGACGACCGGTATCCTGGGCGCGATGGTGGCGACGCCACTGCTCAACCGGCTGGGGATCACCGACCCACGCGCACGAGGCTTTGCCGTGGGCGTCACCGCCCACGGCCTCGGCACCGCCCGCGCCTTCCAGGTGAGCGAAACCGCCGGCACCTTCGCAGGCATGGCCATGGCGCTGAACGCGGCGATGACTGCCCTGCTGCTGTCGGTCGTGGCGCTGCTTTGAAGGCACGAAGCTTTTCCAGCCAATCGGCACCGGCTAGCATCGGCACGGCAAACCGCTGGAGGACAGCCGCATGAAACAAGCTCGCGGCGACCCGGCCGACGCCAATGGCTGAACAAGCGCCGGCGTCCGAGGCGGTACTCCTGCGCCGGGGCCGAAGCGCGCGGCTGGCATGGCTGTGCCTCGGCCTTTTGCTGGTCGCGATCGGCTTCGTGGGCATGTTCGTGCCGCTGTTGCCGACGACCGATTTCCTCATCCTGGCGCTGCCTTGTTTCGCGCGCTCGTCACCGCGGCTGGAGCGATGGCTGCTGCGGCACCCGCGGTTCGGCCCGGCCTTGCTCGCCTGGCGCGAACGAGGCGCGATTCCCCGGCATGCCAAACTTGCCTCCTGCTTCGGCATGGCTGTCGGCTTCGGCCTGTTCTGCTGGGCCGTGCAGCCGAGTTGGATCGTCGCGCTGATTGTCGCGGGGGCACTGGTCGCTTGCGCCACATGGGTGCTGCGGCGTCCCTCCTAGCATCGGCGCGACGGCGCGTGCGCGGGCAGGCGTGCGACGCCGGTGGTCGCGCCGCGGCCCCAAAGTTGTCTCGACTTCGCGGATGACGCGAATTGTTCGGCGCGTGCTTGCTGGAGCTATCGCGAAACAGAAATTGATGTAACAAATCGCACACGCCAACTGTCGACAGCGGCACAGCAGGAGCCGCGTCTATCCGGGGGGAGATCTGAATGCGTGCGCTGTCCTTTGCCGCCATGCTGTTGCTTGCGAGCACGGCCACCTCGACCCTGGCGCAGGCTCCCGGCAACACCGGTCCCTACAACGCGGCGTTCCTGAAGGGCGGCATCGGCATTGACCGCCCGCTGGAAGGCGCCGAGGCGGCAGTGGCCGCGGGAGCACCCTGGTCCATCTCGACGTGGGTGCGGCCGGATGAAGCGCGGGCAGACGCCACCCTGGTGTCCGTCGGCGATCTAGCAGGCGCAACGCGAAGGCTGCAGCTGCGCGCAGGCCGGCCGGAAGCGGTCGACGCTACGCAGACGGTCTCCGGCCGCGTTGTTCTCGCACCGGGCAAGTGGACGCATCTGGCCGCGGTCTCCGATGGGCGCACCCTCACTCTCTATGTCGATGGCCGGCGGGTGGGGCGCGAGGCGGTTTCCTCGGGTGCCGTCGCTCCGCGGCTGGGAATCGCTCCGGTGGTCGAGGGACGCCACTTCGGTGGTACGCTGGTCCATGCCGCCTTCACCGGCGCGGCACTGACCCCGGAGAGGATCGCAGCCGCCGTCCGCGACCGCCCCGACTTCGACCTGGTGCAGATCTGGCGGGTGGGCGTCGGCTGGGAGTGGCAGAAGCAGGCGAACACCGGGCTATGGCGCCAGCAGGACCCCTGGACCCTGCCCCAGGCACGCGGACAGGCGATCACCGCACCCAAGGCGCGGCCCGCGGAAAGGACTGCGCCGCTCACCCGCAATGCCGACGGGCGATGGACGATCCACGGCTGGCAGCTGGCCGCAGCCCCCGAGGTGAAGGAGGATGGGGCCACCCTGTCGCGATCGACGCGGGCAAGCGGCACCTGGCATGCGGCGACGGTGCCCGGCACCGTGCTGACCACGCTGGTCGATCGTGGCGTCTACCCGCACCCCTATTACGGGCTCAACAACCTCGCGATCCCCGAAAAGCTGGCGCGCCAGGACTATTGGTACCGCACCAGCTTTACCGTGCCGCCCGAAGCAGCGGGCAAGCGGCTGACGCTCATCTTCGGCGGCATCAACTATGCGTCCGAGATCTGGGCCAACGGCCACCGGCTAGGAACCACCAAGGGTGCGTTCATCCGCGGGCAGTTCGATTTTGTGCCAGTCGCGGGCGAGAACCGCTTGGCGATCGGCGTGTCTCCCCCGCCGCACCCAGGCATTCCGCACGAACAGTCGATCGCGGCGGGCGTCGGCGAGAATGGTGGCCAGCTTGCGATCGACGGCCCCACCTTCATCGCGACCGAGGGGTGGGACTGGATCCCCGGCATCCGCGATCGCAACACGGGCCTGTGGCGTCCGGTCGAACTGGTGGCGCACGGCGACGTCCGCATCCTCGACCCGCAGGTGATCACCGACCTGCCGCTGCCCCGCACCGACGTCGCCGATGTCCATGTGACCGTCCCGGTCGAGAACGGCGGCACGACCCCGCGGCAGGTGACGGTGCGCGCAGCCTTTGGCGACGTGCGGGTGGAAAAGACTGTGTCGGCGCCGCCGGGGGAGAGCCGGGTCGTCTTCACGCTGGCCGAGTTCCCGGCGCTGCGGGTGCGCAACCCGCGCCTGTGGTGGCCGAACGGTTATGGCGAGGCGGCCCTCTATCAGCTTTCGCTGGAGGCGCTCGCTGACGGGCAGCTTTCGGACACCAGGACCCAGCGCTTCGGGATTCGCGAGGTGAGCTACGACCTGTCGCTGTTCGACAGCGCAGGTGCCCTGCGCCGCGTCAACGTGCAGACCACCGACGGGAAGCTTGCCGGCACGAAGCTGATCGACGTCACGCATGAGGGGATCAAGCAGAGCCCGCGCGGCTGGGCGGAGTCGCTGACAGCGGCCGGCGAGCGTTCCCCCGCCGTTACGCCCGTGCCGCAGCAGATGCCGGAGCCCCACCTCACGATCCGCGTGAACGGCGTGCCGATCGCCGCGCGCGGCGGCAATTGGGGCATGGACGACGCGATGAAGCAGATCAGCCGCGAGCGACTTGCCCCCTATTTCCGCCTCCAGAAAGAGGCGCACATGAACATCATCCGCAACTGGATGGGCAACAACAACGAGGAGGAGTTTTTCGAGCTCGCCGACGAGAACGGCATGATGATCCTCAACGACTTCTGGCAATCGACCCAGAACTTCCAGGTCGAGCCGCAGGATCCGCAGCTGTTCCTCGCCAACGCCGTGGACACGGTGAAGCGCTATCGCAATCACCCGTCGATCATCCTCTGGTTCGGCCGCAACGAGGGCGTCCCTTACCCTGCCTTGAACGAGGGGCTGGACGACGTGATCGCCGAGCATGACGGCACGCGCTGGTTCACCGGCAGCTCCAACGTGGTGAACCTGCAGGGGTCGGGCCCGTACAACTATCGCCCGCCGGTCGGCTATTTCACCGATCTCGCCACCGGCTTTTCGGTCGAGACGGGTACGCCGTCGCTCTCCACGCTGGAGTCGGTGCGCGCTTCGGTGCCGGAGAGCGAGCTGTGGCCGCTCAGCGACACGCTTGCCTATCACGACTGGCACTTCGCGGGGAACGGCGACACCAAGACGTTCATGCAGACGCTGGGCACGATGTTCGGCGGGGCCAGCAGCTTCCCCGACTTCGAGCGCAAGGCGCAGATGATGAACCTCGAGACGCACAAGGCGATGTACGAGGGATTCCTAGGCCATCTGTGGACCAAGAACTCCGGTCGCTTGCTGTGGATGACGCATCCGGCGTGGCCGTCCAACGCGTGGCAGATCTACAGCTGGGACTATGACACCCACGCCGCCTATTATGGGGCGAAGAAGGCGGCCGAGCCGCTGCACGTGCAGCTGAACCTGCCCGGCAACGAGCTGGTCGTGCTCAACACCACGCAAGCGGCGGCACCCGGCCTCACGGCGCGGACGCGCGTGGTGAGCCTCGACAATCGCGAGCTGTTCACCCGCAGCGACCGGGTGGACGCCGCCGCGAACCAGGCAACGAAGCTGGAGCCAGTCCCCCTCGACCGCATCTTTGCGCAGGACCCGATGGTGCTGGTGAGCCTCCAGCTGCTGGACGGGCAGAACCGCGTGGTTGCCGAGAACTTCTATTGGCGTGGTCGTGACCCCGCTTCCTACCGGGCGCTGAACGACCTGGCGCAGGTGTCGCTCGATGCCACCGCTGCAGCACCCGTCGCGGACGGCGAGGACCGGATGATCGCGGTGACGTTGGCCAACCCAGGCCAGGTGCCGGTGCTCAACGCCAAGCTGACGCTGGTGGACGCGCACGGCGAGCGCATCCTGCCGGCCTATTACAGCGACAACTACGTCGCGCTGCTGCCCGGCGAGCGCAAGCGCATCGAGGTCCGCTATCCGGCGAGCATCTCGGCCACGCCGTCGCTCACCTTGCGCGGGTGGAACGTCGCCCAGCAGCCGGTGGCGGTCGCGAAATGAGCGCGCGCCTCCTCGCGCCGTTCGCAGCGCTGCTGCTCCTGGGTGCAGCTCCGGCTCCGCCGCGCGTCACGGTTCCCGGCGGGACGGTGGAGGGCGCCAGTGCGGAGGATGGTGCCCTGGTCTTCCAGGGCATCCCCTATGCCGCGCCACCGCTCGCCGCGTTGCGCTGGGCCGCGCCCCAGCCGGTGCGCGCCTGGCAAGGCGTGCGCCCAGCCCAGGTCCGGGCGCCTGCCTGCCCACAGAACGACGATGGCTGGAACCGCGCCGACGCCGCGCACTACAGCGAAGATTGCCTGACGCTCGACATCCGCACGCCGGGGCTCACGGGCAAGCGGCCGGTGATGGTGTGGATCCACGGCGGCAGCAATCGCGCGGGATCGGCTGGCGGCATGGTGGAGTCCCGCATCACCCGAAAGGGCGTCGTGCTGGTGGCCATCCAGTATCGCCTGGGTGTGCTCGGCTTCCTCGCCCCGCGGCAGGCGGCGGTTAGCGGCACCGCTGGGAACTACGGGCTGATGGACCAGATCGCCGCGCTGCGCTGGGTGCGCGCGAACATCGCCCGCTTCGGCGGCGACCCGGATCAGGTGACGCTGTTCGGCGAGTCGGCGGGGTCACAGGACGTGTCGCTGATGCTGGCCGCGCCGGACGCGCGGGACCTGTTCAAGCGCGCCATCCTGCAGAGCGGCACGCCGGGCTTCGGCCAGCCGTTCCGTCCCCTGCAGGACGCCTTCGCGATCGCCGATCAGGCGGAACGGCTGGCCGGGGGAGCAGGCCTTGCCGGGCTCCGCGCGGCGCCGGTGAAGCAGCTGCTCGAGATCGACACCAAGCTGTCAGACCCGTCGCTGCACACCAACGGCTTCCTGTGGCTCAAGACGACCATCGACGGTCGTGTGCTGCCGGAGTCCCCGCGGCGCCTGCTCGCTAAGGCGCCTCGTAAACCCGTGATCATCGGGACGAACCGCGCCGAGTTCGGGCCCAAGGAAGGCACGACGGACATCACCGAGACGCTGCAACGCGTCTACGGTCGGCGCGCGGCAGAGGCGCAGCGGCTTTACGCATTCGGCGCGCCTGGGCACGATCCGCGGCTCGGCCACCCGGCGCTGGAAATCGAAACCGACTGGGTGTTTCGCTGCCCCGCCATCACGCTCGCCACCCAGCTCGCCCGTCAGGGCTGGCCCGTGTGGAGCTACGAGTTCGACCTTGCACCCGATGGTGGCCTCACCAGCCATGCGATCGAAATTCCCTATGTGATGGACGCGCGGCCGATCGGCGGCGGAGCGTCGCTTCAGGACTATTGGGTGAATTTCGCGCTACGGGGCGATCCGAACGGCGGCGCTCTCCCGCGCTGGCCAGCCTTTTCCGCGGACGCGCGTCGCTATCTGGCGATCACGCCCAAGGGCGTGGAGGCTGCGGAGAAGCTGCGGACGGAAATCTGCGCGCTGAGGAACGAGATCTAGCGGGCGGCTGCGCGGCGCCCGCCGTCACCACCATCGACGGTCCGGGCCAGAAAGGCGACGTGCGGTTCGGCCTGTGCAACCGTCGCGGCAATCGCTGCGCGCATCCGCGCGAAGGTGTCGGTGAGCTCGGCGATGCTGAACCGGTCGGCCAGCGGCGACGGATGCTCGGGTAGATCCTCGAACCCGGCATAGAGGCTCAGCCAGCTGGGGTCTTGAAAGGTTTCCCACTCGCGTCGGACGAACTCGCCACTCGCGCGCCAGGTATCGAGCTTGAGCTGCAGCCCCTCGGTCGGCGGCATCGCCCGCATTTGGTCCCAGAACGGCTCGCCATGGCGGCCATTCGCCCAGTAGTGCAGCAGCAGGAAGTCGCGGAGCCGTTCGAACTCCAGCACGGATTGATAGTTGTAGATCGCGGCCAGGCGTGGATCGCAAGCGCGATCCGGGAAGAAGCGCACCAGCCGTTCCAGCCCCGTCTGAATGAGCGAGATGCTGGTCGATTCCAGCGGCTCGAGAAATCCCGAGGCGAGCCCCAGCCCCACGATATTGTGCTCCCAAAAACGCGCGCGATGGCCGGTGGTGAATCGCAGGTGGTTGGGCTGGCCGAGCGGCTCGCCTTCCAGCTGCTCCAGCAGCATGATCTCCGCCGACGCGTCGTCGAGGAACTCGGAGCAATAGACGTGCCCGTTGCCGATCCGGTGGCGTAGCGGGATGCGCCACTGCCAGCCGGCGCGGCGCGCAGTGGCGACGGTAAATGGCTCTTGCGCGGCATCCCGCGGGCGGCAGGGAATGGCGATCGCGCGATCGACCGGCAGCCAGCGGCGCCAGTCGACAAAGGGGACCCCCAGCGCCTCCCCCAGCAACAGGCTGCGGAAGCCCGAGCAATCGATCCAGAGATCCCCCCCGATCCGTCGCCCATCCTCCAGCAGGACCGCGGCGACATGGCCGGTCTCGCCATCCCGCTCGACGCGGTCGATGCGTCCATCGACGTGAACGACACCGGCCGCGACCGAACGGTGGCGCAGCAAGGTGGCGAACTTGCTTGCATCGAAGTGCACCGCGAAGTCGAAGACGCCGAGGTCGTTCGCAGGCGTTTGCGCAGGTGCCAGGAAGCGGCCCTGCTCGGCCAGCTGGGTCGCGAGCGAATAGGCCGCAAGCGGGGTCGGGTCACCCGCCTGCCGCAGCTTCAGCCAATAATGGTGGAAGGCGACGCCGTGCGCAGGCGTGCCGTAGAGGCCGAAGGGATGAAAGAAGCGGTGGCCGGGCGCCTTCCACCCGTCGAAGCGGATGCCGTATTTGATCGTGCCTTCGGTCTCGCGCAGCACCTCGGCATCGCTGAGGCCCACAGCCGCGAAGAAGTCGCGGATCGCGGGCACCGTCGCCTCGCCGACACCCACCGTCCCGATTGCAGAGCTTTCGACCACCGTGATCGAGAGCCGCAGTTGATCGAGCTGGCGCGCGAGAAAGGCAGCCGCCATCCAACCGGCTGTGCCGCCGCCCACGATCACGATGCTGCGGATCGGGTCCATCCTGTTTCTCCCGCGCGAAGGGTACGCCCGCAAACAGAAGCCGCCGCACTTGGTGGGGTGCGGCGGCAAGGTGAACCATCCGCGCGCCCTTAGAAGCGCGCGCGCACCCCGGCGATGAAGCGCCGTTCGTAGATGTTCTCGAACAGCACCTGATCGCTGAAGGTCAGGTAGTAGCGCTCCGTCTCCGCAGTGAGGTTGGCCGCCTGACCGTAGAGCGTGAGGTACGGCAGCACGTCGTAGGAGATCGACGCGTCCAGATAGTTGGTCGGCCGCTGGTACTGCGCGAGTCCCGGGATGCCGCCATAGTCGGACGAGACCAGCCGCTTGGAGCGGTAATTGTACGCGATGCGGGCCTGGAAGCCGTATTTCTCGTACCAGAGGGCGGCGTTGATCTGATGCTTGGAGTTGTCCTGGAACGGCTGGTCATGGCCCGCCAGGTCCACGCGCCCCGTGTCGCCAAGCGAGAGGGTGTAGTTTGCATCCACGCCGAAGCCGCTGAGGAATCCGTCCACGCCATAGTCGGCAAGCGCTTGGCGCGCGGACGCTTCGATGCCCTTCAGCGTGCCGCCCTCGCCCTGCTGGGTGGTGCTGACCGGCACCGGCCGGCGGATCACGCCGTCGTTGTCGGGGATGTCGTTCCGGATGACCGTCGTATTCTCGATGAAGCTGTCGACGTTGATGTAGAAGGCGCCGAGGGCGACCAGGCTCGACTGGCCGGTGTAATATTCCAGGCTCGCCTCGGCATTGTCGGCGCGCCACGGTTCCAGCTGCGGGTTGCCGCGTGCGTTGGCGCCGCGGGCCTCGAACAGCCCGGTTGCAGTGTTGATCGCGTAGTTGACGTTGAGACCGCCGCCCCATTGCAGGAAGTCGAGCAGCGTCATCGTCTTGGCGAAGGCGGCACGAAGCCGCAGTCCCTGGGTCAAATCCACCGCGACGTTGAAGGCCGGCAGGAAATCGGTGAACTCGCGCTTCGTGAGCAGATCTCCGGCGTCGACGCCGGAAACGCCATAGGGCTGGGGCACGCCGACGATGTTCTGGCGCACGGTGAAGCGGGTGTTGACGATGCGAACGCCGCCGTTCGCCTTGAACGGCAGGCCGAACACCTCGCCCTCGCCCGCGACCTCGGCATAGCCGGAGATCTGGTTGAGCTTGATGCCGAAGGAATCCGCCGGATTCACGTTGTTGACGCTGCCGGGATAGAAGCTGTTCTGGAAAGCCTCCGAGTCGTCCATCGCCTTCGGGTTCAGCACCCACAATGTCGGCGCACCGGCGGCCGGCAGTTGATACTGCTTCATCAGGCCGGCGAAGACCGGGTCGTCGCCCTGCCGGGTGAAGCCGGCGGTGTAGGGAGTGCCTGCCGCATCGCGGACCGCACAGGCATTGTCGCCCAGGTTGACGTCGAACGCCTTCCACTTGACGTAGCAGCCGCCCGCCGGGTTGTCGGTGTTGCCCGCATAGAAGGGCGAGATGCGCTCGAAGGTGAACTGGTCGACGCTGCGCTCACCGTAGCGCGCACCGAATTTCAGGCTGAAGGTGTCGCTCGCCTTCCACTCGGCATCACCGCGCAGGGCCCACAGGTCGCCATCCTGGTAGACGTTGTTTTCCGAGGAGATGGTCTTGAGCCCGTAGCGCGAGACATCCCCCACCTGGTCCAGGAACGCCGGTGAGAAGCCGAACACCGGCTTGCCGCTGGTGTAGTCGACGGTCGCGTCCTGGCTGTAGGCTCGATAGCCGGTGGGGTTGAAGCGAATGTCCCCGCCCGGATAGTTGCCGACGCCGTCATATGCCCATTGATACCCGTCCGTCAGGTTGAACTGGGCGTAGGACTGGTCGAGCTTCCGGCTGGCCTTGCCGTAGATGCCGCGGACCGTGGCGCTGAACTGCTCGCTCGGCTTCCAGTCGAGCTG
This sequence comes from Microbacterium terregens, assembly GCF_027922045.1. The sequence goes on along the minus strand of NZ_BSEX01000018.1, from coordinate 12,353 downwards.
GACGTTGTAGTTCTGCGACTCCGAACGGATGCGGAACGTCTCCGCATAGCTGTCGAAGTTCGGCAGGTCATAGGCATAGCTCTGAACGGTGTTCAGGTTATACCCGCCGACCACCGCGCCCGTGTCCCGAGACGCCGTGGGGAGGAATGGCGCCGACTGCCAGTCGACCATCTGGAACTGGAAGCCGGCGGTACGGTCGTACTGCGTCTGCTTCGTGTAGAAGCCGTCGGCGGTCAGCCGCAACGCGTCCGAGAATTCGAACTGCAGCGAGGCATTCGCGCCGAAGCGCTCGCGGCTGGTGATGCGGTTCCAGGCGGTGTGCGCCTGCGGCGTGATGAACGCGTCGTTCGCGTCGCCATCGCCGTTCACGTCGAAGCCGACGATCTCACCCGCGCCGTTGCGCACCGGCGTCCCGCGGCTGACCAACAACGGTGAACAGCGCGTGCCGCCGACGGCGGGTGGCGTGCCGACGGGGTCCGGCACGACGCAGGAGGTCGCAGGGTTCGTGTCCGTGTTCGGAGTGGTGTTGTAGAGGATCCGCCCCGCCGCATCGCGCCGATAGTTGCCGACTGCGAAGTCGCCCGGGTTGGTTGCACTGCCGCCTTCGTTGCGCAGCGTGACACCATAGTCTTGGATACCGCGGAAGCTATTGGCGAGGTCCAGGTCGCTATAAGCGGCCGATACCAGGATGCCGAAGCGGCCGGAGTTATAGGAGATCAGGCCGTTCGCGGACGGGTTCCACTTCTCCGTCTTGTCGCCGTACTGCGCCTCCGCCGCGCCGGCGATGGTCAGGCCGCTCTTGAGGTCGAACGGACGCCGGGTGAGGAGGTCCACCGTGCCCGAGAGGCCCGCCTGCTGGAGCGAGGCGGTCGGCGACTTGAAAACGGTCGCGCCCGAGAAGAGCTGCGAGGGAATGTCGGTGAAGTTCGGCTGCACCGTGGTGACCGAGTTGGCACCCAGGAACTGCTCGCCGTTCATCAGGGTCGTCACCTGCGGCAGGCCGCGGATGTTGATGGCGCCACCCTCGCCCGCCTCACGCCGGATCTGGACGCCGGGGATTCGCTGCAGCGAGTCCGCGATGGTGACGTCGGGAAGCTTGCCGATGTCCTGGGCACTGATCGCGTCCACGACGCTATCCGCCTCGCGCTTCACCTCGATCGCGCGTGCCTGGGCGGCGCGGATGCCGGTGACGACGATATCGGAACCGTCATTGTCGGACTGCGTGGGTGCGGCGACCGAGTCCTGTGGGCGCTCCGTCGCCTCCGGATCGGTCTGGGCGACATCCTGCGCCTGGGCGGTCGCGGCACCGAACGTGCCGAACGCAAGTGCGGACGTAGCCAACAACACGAAACGACGTGCGGAAACGCTTCCTGCAACCATGCTACCCTCCCTAGTCGACCGATGTGTTCCTCGGCTTCGAATAAGTAAATTACTTGTTCAATCTAGTAGAGGGGGTGTCAAGAACTTGCCGTTACCTGGAAAGTATACGGCCGGAGTGCGTCTCCGCGGCAACACTTCTCCCCAAGGGCGGCAGGCGAGAAGCACCAGGCGGCGTCCGGCACCGCGGGGGGAGTGGATGTGGGAAGGGGGCGCCCTCCAGCCACCCCCGCAAGCAGCCCCAGGGAAAGAAGCTGGCGGCGCGTCGACGACGCCAGCAGCGTCGTCACTTCAATTCGCGGATCCAGATCGAACGAAAGCTGATCGGCGGGCTCGGATCGCCATGATCCTGCAGCTTGATCGGCGCGGGCCCATGCGCCTTGTACGCCGGCGCGCCGATATAGGCCGTCTCACCCTTCAGCGCGACATGGTCCTGAACCAGAACCCCGTTCAGGAAGGCGGTCACATAGGCCGGGCTCGACACCGACCCGTCCGCAGCGAACACCGGGGCGGTCCAGATCACGTCGTAGCTCTGCCATTCGCCCGGCGCGCGCACCGGGTTCGCGAGCGGCGCGAACTGCTTGTAGATGCTGCCGGCCTGACCGTTGACATAGGTCTTGTTGCGGAAGCTATCCATGATCTGAAGCTCGTATCCGGCGTCGCCGTCGCCGGTCGACGCCAGGAACAGACCACTGTTACCCCGCGCCTGCCCCTCTCCCGTGATGTTGGCCGGGATGCGCCATTCAAGGTGAAGCTGGTAATTGCGGAAACGCTGCTTCGTCTCGATGTTGCCGGTTCCCTTGCGCACCGTCAGCACGCCATCGGCCACTGTCCACCGCGCGGGGGACTTGTCCTTGGTGGAGACCCACTGGCTGAGGTTCTTCCCGTCGAACAGCACCAATGCGTCGGAGGGAGCCGGCGTCTGCGTCGCGGGCGCGGGCGTGACGACCGGAGGGACGGGTTGCCAGACCTCGGTATCCTCCGGGCGCTGCCCGGACTGGCCCGTCACGGCGGCCGTGCCCATCGCGGCCCCCAGCAGGGTTACACTGGCGGCGATTGCTGCGATCATAGTGCCCATCCCTTGCGATACTCCCGATCCAGAAATTGATTGGCCTCGGCGACGTTGGTGATGCGGTCGCCATCATATTCGATCGGCTGGTCGGCGCGCAGCGCCACCATGCCGAGCAGCATCGTTTCCGTGAGCGGCACGGCCACCGAGAATGGCGAGGAGATCGCCTCTTCGCCCCGGATCGCACGAATCCAGTTCATCTCGTGTCCGTCGCGCCCACCCAGGATCCGGGGCAACGACATCGGCACCGCGGCCGCGCGCTCGGCCACGCCATCGCCGATCAGCACGGGCTTCTCCCCGTAGGTCTCGTGCATCAGCATGCCGCGGTCCCCGACATAGAGCACGCCGCCGTCCGGGTTCATCCGGGCAGTAAGCGGCATGGCCGTGGGCGTCGGCGGCATCAGCCCGCCGTCGTACCACGTCATCGTGAGCGGCCCGTCCTTCGCCCGCCCGAACTGATAGGTCGTGATGTTGGCGAGCGGATAGCTGCCGAGATCGGCGGGCGGCTTGCCGTCCCAGATGTCCGTGTCGCCTCCCCACCGGCTGTGGCGCGTCTCGATGCGGGTAGGAAGTCCCGGCTCCAGGGCCCAAACCGGGAAGTCGACGAGGTGCGCGCCCATGTCGCCGAGCGAGCCGACGCCGAACGGTACCCAGCCGCGCCAGTTGAAATGCGCGTAATCGGGGTGATAGCCCCAATCCACCGGCGCCGGCCCGAGCCAGAGGTTCCAATCCAGGCTGGAGGGCGCGGTAACGGCGGCGGGACGGGCCTCCCCCTGCGGCCACAGCGGGCGATTGGTCCAGACATGCACTTCGCGCACTCGGCCGATCACACCGCCGCGGATCCACTCGACCACACGACGGCCGTCGTCGCCGGAATGGCCCTGGTTGCCCATTTGGGTCACGAGCTTGGGATTGCGCCGGGCGACCTCCAGCAACGTGCGCCCCTCTCGCACCGTATAGGTCAGCGGCTTTTGCACATAGACATGAAGGCCGCGCTCCATCGCCTGCTTTGCGGCGATGGCATGGTGGTGGTCCGGCGTCGCGATCACCACCGCGTCGATGTCCTTGCGGGCGTCGAACATGCGCCGGTAGTCGGCGAACCGGTCGGCGCGGTCATAGGCCGCCTTCAGCGGCTGCATCTCGGGCCGGGCAACGCCCTTGTTGTCGACGAAGCTCTTGGCGACATGGTCGAAGTCTACGTCGGCCAGCGCCACGATGTTCTGGCTGGTGAGCTTGGCCATGTTCTGCGCGCCCATGCCGCCGGCGCCGATCACCGCGACATTCACCCGGTCGCTCGGCCGGAGGCGACGCGCCGCCGCCTGTCCCGGTATCGCAAGCAAGCCTCCGGTCGCGGCAGCGCCGCCGAGCCAGTCCCGCCGCGTCAGGCCGTTTCCCTGTTCCGCCACGATCATCCTCTCCCCCTTTTTTCTTTCCCGGCCGTCAGGCCGGTGGGCACGAGGAGCAGGCTAACAAGGGAAACACGTCCCTGCCACCTCCGGAAAGCAAAGCCGTCTAGAATTTCGCTGGATCGCCGATGTCAGGGTAGTTTCTCTCGCCGCTTCCTATCCTTGCGGCAGCAGCTTAGGCTTCGACGAAAGAAGTCGAACTGGAGGGGCCGTAATGCAGCTTTTCGAAACGTCCTCGTCGCAAGCGCGCCACGCGTCCGTGCGCTCTCTTCTGCGGCGGAGCGCCTGCGCAGCATTGCTGCTCATCACAGCGACACCGGCCGCGGCGCAGAGCGGCGATCCCACCAGCTTTGCGAGCGCCGCGGACGTAGCCGCGCAGGTGGAGGAGATGGGCCGCGCGATGAAGCCGGGGCAAGGCTTCTCCAGCCGGCCGCTGGTGCGCGACGACAAGACGATAGCGGCGCTCGAATATTGGAAAGCGCCCGGCCGTCCCGCCGTGCATCCGGAGGACGCCGAATACGCGCTGGTCGTGGCAGGCGCCGGCACGATGATATCCGGGGGGACGCTCGAGGAGGCAAAGGTTACCCAACCCGGGCTGACCGAAGGAAGCCGCATCACCGGCGGCACGACACGCAAGCTGGTGCCGGGCGACGTCATCCTGATCCCGGCCGGCGTTCCGCACTGGTTCGGGATCACCGGCGATCGGCTGGTGCTGCTGGGCACCAAGCTGCCGCGGCCGGAGGCACGCTGACGCCAGCGCCCCCCGTGCAGCAAGGCGGGGAGCCAATCGCCACGCGCACCGTTGATCCGGGTGCATTTATTCGAAGGCCTGGACGCGATCCTACTGGCGGCACTTTTGCTGCTGGTCGTCGCGCGCAAGCTCAACGTCCCTTATCCGACGTTGCTGGCGGCAGCCGGCATCGGCTTCGCGCTGCTTCCCTTTGCCCCCGACATCGACCTCGATCCGGCCCTCGCGATGGCGCTGTTCATCGCACCTGCACTGCTTCACGCAGCCTATCACACGAGTTTGCGGGGCCTGCGCCGCTTCTGGTTTCCGCTTTTGTCGCTGGCGGTGTTCGCCGTGTTGGTCACCACGGCCGCCGTCACGTTCGTTGGCGTCGCCGTGGCCGGACTTCCGCTTGCCGCAGCATTCGCGCTCGGCGCGATCGTCGCGCCGCCCGATGCCGCGGCGGCAGAGGCCGTGCTGTCCGAAGTGGGAATCCCGCGCCGCGGCCTGCTGCTGCTGCAAGGAGAAAGTCTGCTCAACGACGCGACTGCCCTCCTCTTGTTCGGGCTGGCGGTCGCACTGGCGACGAACACCGACACGGCCGCCACTCCGCTCGTTCTCGCCGCAGCAGCGCCCGGCGGCATCCTGTTCGGCTTGGCGGCGGCCTGGCTGTACCTGCGGATCGTCCCGCTCTTTTCCGGAACGCTCGGCTCGAGCCTCGCCGATTTCGCCGTCACCTTCGCGATCTGGTTGCTCGCGGAGCGGCTGCATCTTTCCTCCGTGCTGGCCGTGGTCGCGTTCGGCTTGCTGGTGGCGCAGCGGCGTCCCCTAGGCCAGCCTGCCCGCGACCGCATCCAGAGCCGGGCGGTCTGGTCTGCGGGCGTGCTGGTCCTCAACGTGGTCGCCTTCATGATCATGGGGCTGCAGTCCCGCGACGTGCTCCTGCGGCTGGACAGCGCCGAGCGCCTTCCCGCGATCGTGTTTTCCCTGATCGTGCTGGCGACCGTGCTGGGTGCGCGGCTCGCCTGGGTGTTGCTGGTACGCGCGTTCGAAGGCTTGATCTCGCGCCATCATACACCCGCCTGGCTTCCCAAGCCGCCGCCCTGGCGTGCCGCGCTGATCCTCGGCTGGTCAGGTATGCGCGGACTGGTGACCCTTGCGACCGCCTTTGCCCTCCCGGCAGCCATGCCGGGGCGCGACTTGATCGTGCTGGCGGCGTTCACCGTCGTCATCGGTACCCTCGTCATCCAGGGGCTGACGTTGGGGCCGCTGATCCGATGGCTCGACATCGGCGAGGACGCCGGATTGACGACGAAGCTCGGTACCGCGCGACGCCGGATCATCGACGCTGGCGTCGCGGTGCTCGCCGGCGACGAGAGCAATGCTGCCAGGGCGCTTCGCGTCCGCTATGGCGCCGCGGGGGCAGTCGCCGCGCATGCCGAGGATCCGCAAGCGCCCTCCGACTTCGACACGCTGCACCTCAAGGTCGTCGAGCATCAGCGCACCGCGCTCAACGAGATGCGGCAGAACGGGGACGTCGCAGAGGATATCTACCGTCGCCTGCTGGAGGAACTCGACTGGTCCGAGGTCGAAGCGCGCTCCTTTTCCGACAATGTGCTGCGCTCCGCCTGACCCGGCGCCGGGCGATCAACCTCGACAGTCTTCCACGGAATCCGCGGGCGTACCCGGCCCCCTCAGCCTCACTTCATGCGCCCAGGAGGTTGCCGTAGCCGATCACCACGGTCGCCAGTACCAGCAGGGCGACGCCACCCCACACCATCGCGCGAACGCGCGGGTGTGCGTCCTTCCACTCGCGGAACGCAAAACCCCACAGGGTCCCGAAGATGATGATGCTCGCCATGTGCAGCGTCCACGACGAGAAGCCGAAGCGGCCCATCTGGCTTTCGCCCATGGTGTAGAAGAAGAACTGAAAATACCAGGCAGTGCCCGCGATCGCGCACAGGAGATAGTTGCGCAGCAACGGCGCCCCGGCGCCCCTCCCGCCCCCGCGCCACTCGCCTGCGCTGCGGTTGCGCAGGATCAGGAACGCGCACCAGAGAGCGTTGGTGACGAGCCCGCCGAACATGACGAGGCACAGCACCGGGAGGCCGGTCCACAGCGGGCCCGTCCCCGCCGCAGCGGACAGCGGCTTGATCGGCTCGCCCGCGGCGAGACCGAAGGCGAAGCAGGCAGACATGATGCCGGCAAAGACCGCGACAACGATGCCCTTGCGGAAGTCGAACTCGGCGACAGCCGTTGACTTCTGCTCTGGCGAAAGTGCGGCGTCCTTGCGCGCACCCGCCATCGCGACGACGACGATCCCGGCAACCGTCATCACCAGACCCAACAGGATGATGTTGCCCGATGGGGTGTCGAGCAGCTTCTCCTGGAAGTCGCCCTGGAAGATCGGCGGGATGAGGGTTCCGAACACGGTGCACAAGCCCAGCACCACTGCCATGCCGAGCGAGAGCCCGAGGTAGCGCATCACCAGGCCATAGCCGAGACCGCCGAAGCCCCACAGCAGGCCGAAGAACACCGGCCACAACAAGGTGGGGGTGGGCGTGCGGGAGAGGACACCGAGCAGATCCTCGGTCTGGAACGCGGCGAAGAACCACGGCGCGAGCAGCCAGGAGAAGACGCCGCCGGTCAGCCAATAGATCTCCCAGCTCCAGCGCTTCACGCCCTTGTAGGGAACGTAGAAACTGGCGGAGGCGAGGCCGCCGATCCAGTGGAACAGCACGCCCAGCAGCGGATTTGCGGCCATCACAGGTCGAGCTCCAGACGATAGACGCGGTTGGCATTGCGCCCGAACAGGTCGCGGCGCTCGTCTTCCGAGAAGTCGGCGACGATCGCGTGATAGGCTTCGAGATGCTGATCGAAGGGAGCGAACAGCTTGTCGGTGGGACTGTCGCTCGCGCACAGGCAGCGGTCTGTCCCGAACAGGTCGATTGCCTCCAGCAGGAACGGCCGAATGCCTTCGACCGTCCAGGCCCGGTCGATGAAGCCGATACCCGACAGCTTGATCGCCACGTGCGGGGATCGCGCGAGCGCACGCAGGCCGTGGCGCCAGCGGGTCAGCCCCTCGCGCTCGCTCGGGATCGGCATGCCGACATGGTTGATGATGACCGGGATGTCCGGGTGGCGCTCGATCAACGGCGCCAAGCCTGCCATCTGCCCCGCATAGCATTGCAGGTCGAACGACAGCCCATAGCGCGCGAGCAGGCCGAAACCCGCCCACCATTGGTCGTCCTGAGTGACGTCGTGCGGCGTGTAGGTGCGCAGGGGATTGGTGTGCCAGTTGACGATCTGGCGGATGCCGCGGACATGGGGGTTCGCGGCCTGCGCCTCCAGCAGCGGCTCGACGCCGGGATCATGGAGCGGCGCAAAGGCGACAATGGCATTGGGCATGCCGCGCTCGGCGGCGATCGCCTCCAGCCATTCGGTTTCGTCGAGTGCCTGCGAAGGGTCGGCACCGGCATCGATGTGGACAATGCCCTTGACGTTCCAGCGCCTGGCATCGGCGCAATAGTCGTCGATCCGATAATCGCGCGCGATCGGCTCGGTGACACCTGCGGGTCCCTCGGTGAAGGGCGGGGTCAGCCAGGGATAGCGGATGTGGCCGAGGTCCCAGAGATGGACATGGGCGTCGACGAACGGAATGGCTTCCATGGGTCTCCTCTCGTGTGACGCGCCGCCTCTTTTGGGCGGTCGCGCAGCGGGATCAGAAGGTTGTGCGCCCCCCGGACGTGTCGAAGGTGGCGGCGGTGGTGAAACTGCACTCCTCGCTCGCCATGAAGCACACCATGGCGGCGCTTTCCTCGACCTCGCCCAAGCGCCCCATCGGGATCTTGGATCGCATGTAGTCCACCTGGCTCTGCGGCAATTGCGCCAGGATCGGGCTCTCGAACGTGGCGGGGGTCAGCGCGTTGGCGATGATGCCGCTACCGGCAAGCTCCTTGCCGAGCGACTTGGTGAAGCCGATGACCCCTGCCTTGGATGCCGAATAGGCAGAGGCATTGGGATTGCCTTCCTTGCCCGCGACCGAGGCGACGTTGACGATCCGGCCATAGCCGTGGCGCAGCATGTACGGCACCACCGCGCGTACGCAGTAGAAGATGCCGTTGAGGTTGATGTCGATCACCCGAAGCCAGCTGTCGATCGGGAACTCGTGCGCCGGCTTGGTCGCGCCGGTGATGCCGGCGGAAGCGACGAGCACATCGATCCGCCCGAGCGCTTCGAAGGTAGCCGCCGCAGCCGCCTCGACCGCCTGTTGATCCGACACGTCGAGAGCGACGACATGCGCCGCCCCGATACGGTCCTTTGCGGCTGCAAGGGCTTGCGGATTGACGTCCCAAAGCGCGACCTTCCCACCCTCGGCGATGATCCGCTTGGCGGAAGCGAGCCCAAGACCCGAGGCGCCGCCGGTGACGACGGCAACCTGCCCGGCGAACCGGTCCGGGAAGACACTCACCCCAGCACCTCGTCACCCAGGTGGCGCCACGCGACGACGTTCTGCTGCTGCTCGCCGAGGCCTGCGATCCCAAGGCGCATCGTGTCTCCCGCCTGGAGGAAGATCTTGTGGGGCTTCTTGCCCTCGCCCACGCCCGGCGGGGTACCGGTGATCAGCAGGTCACCGGGATAGAGGGTGATGTAGCAGCTGACATAGCTGATGATCTGCTTGACGTCGAAGATCATGGTGCGGGTGTTGCCCGTCTGCATGCGCTCGCCGTTCACGTCGAGGAACATGTCCAGGTCCTGGCAGTCGGCGACCTCGTCCGGGGTCACGAGCCAGGGGCCTACGGGACAGAAGGTGTCGTGGCCCTTGCCCTTGGACCACTGGCTGCCGCGCTCCTTCTGGTTAAAGCGTTCGGAGACGTCGTTGGCGACGGTGAAGCCCGCCACATGCGCCAGCGCGTCGTCCTCCTCGACATAGCGGCAGGTCTTGCCGATCACGACGCCCAACTCGACTTCCCAGTCGGTGTGGGTGGAATCCTTCGGGATCATCACTTCGTCGTTGGGTCCGGTGAGGCTGGAGAGCGCCTTCATGAACATGACCGGCTCGGTCGGGATCGGCAGGTTGGATTCGATCGCATGGTCCTCATAGTTGAGGCCGATCGCGACGATCTTGCCGATCCCTTCGATGGGCACGCCATAGCGCGGCGCCCCCTCGACCACGGGCAGGCTCTCGACGTCGAAATCACCGACCGAGGCGATCGCGAGGACGGTCAGCCGGTCGACCTTGCCCGACAAGTCGCGCAGCACGCCCTGGGCGTCGACCACGCCGGGCTTCTCGGATCCGCGGGCACCAAAGCGGCAGAATTTCATGGGAGAGGCTTCTTTCGTTGGAGCTTGGGAAAAGGGAGGAGATCAGCGCGCGTAGGGGCGGTGCATCGGCAGGTTGCGGTTGAGCTCCACGCCGAACCCGGGCTTGTCGAGCGCGCTCGCGCGCAGGCGGCCGTTCACGGGCACGGGCTCCCCGAGCAGCTGCGGGTGGAACATCGGTACCACTTCGCTGGGTCCGGGATGCATCATCAGGAACTCGGCAAAGGGCGAGTTATGGCGCGTGATGACGAAGTGGTAGCTGTAGACCGACGAGCCATGCGGCACGACGAGCTTGCCATGCGCGTCGGCGAGCGCAGAGATCTTGAGCAGTTCGGTTACGCCACCGCACCAGCCCACGTCGGGCTGGAGAATGTCGCAGCAGTCCATCTCCAGCAGCATGCGAAAGCCCCAGCGGGTCGCCTCATGCTCGCCGGTGGTGACCAGCATGCCCCGGGGCACGTTGCGCTTCAATTCGGCATAGCCCCAGTAGTCGTCGGGACTGATCGCCTCCTCGATCCACTTGAGGCCATGCTCGTGCGCCGCAAGCGCCAGACGCGTCGCATAGTCGACGTCGAGCGCCATCCAGCAATCCAGCATCAGCCAGAAGTCGGGGCCGACCCGCTCCCGCATCGTCGCCAGTTCGGCGATGTTCTTGCGAAGGCCTTCGATGCCCTCCGCAGGACCGTGGTGGAGCGGCATCTTGCCGCCGATGAAACCCATGTCCTTGGCAAGGTCCGGCCGAGAGCCGGTCGCGTAGAATTGCAGTTCGTCGCGCACCGCCCCGCCGAGCAGCGCATGCACCGGCTCCCCCCGGAGCTTGCCGAGCAGGTCCCACAGCGCGAGGTCGACACCGGAGATGGCATTCACCACCAATCCCTTGCGGCCGTAGTACTGGGTCGAGAAGTACATCTGGTCCCAGATCTTCTCGTACTCGGCCGGGTTGCGGCCTTCGAGGAAGCGGGCGAGATGCCGCTCGACGATGAAGCAGGCGGGCTCGCCGCCGGTGGTCACCGCAAAGCCGATCGTGCCGTCCTCGGCCTCAATCTCCACCACCAGCGTGCCCAGCACGTTGATGCCGAAGCTCTGCCGGGACTGGCGGTACTCGGGGTAGCGCGCCATCGGCGTCGCGATATGATCGTCGATCCAGTGGCCTGCCCCCTGGTCGTGATAGTCGGCCCCGCCGCCACGGACGGTGAATGCTCGAACGTGCTTGATCCTGGGAAGCCCGGTGTATGCCATTCGCACCATCCCCTTGTTCGACGCCGCCTTGCCGGCGATCGTGCTCACTGCCTGTTACCGATACCATCTGGTGATACGGATTTCGATGATATGAGGGGATCGTCTGCCCTCGCGTCGCATCTCCCGGCGATGCCCATTTACAATCTCAATTTGTGGGATAGGATGTTACGAGATGGAAAATACCGCGTCAAACGAAGAATTGCCGGAGGCGAAGCCCGCTTCGAAGGTGCAGGGCAGTCAGACGCTGCTGCGCGGGCTCGACCTGCTGGACCAGGTGGTGGACGGGCCGGTGCGGCTCGCCGAGCTTTCCGCGCGCATGGGGCTGACGCGCTCGACCACCCATCGCCTTGCCAATGCGCTGATCGACCGCGGCTTCGTCACCTACCTCCCGCGTGAGGGCTATCAGTTGGGACCCAAGCTGCTGCAGCTAGGGTTCCTGGCGCAGAGCCAGGCCGATGTGGTGCAGATCGCCCGCCCCCGTATCGAGGCGCTGGCGGCGCAGAGCGAGGACACGGTGCATTTCGGCCGGCTGGACGGCGAGCTCGCGCTCTACCTAGACAAGATCCCGGGGCGGCGGCGGGTCGACATCTCCAGCCGCGTGGGCGACCGCCAGCCCCTCACTTCCACCGGCCTGGGCAAGGCGCTGCTGCTCGACGCGCCGGAGGCCGAGTGGCAGCGCGCGTTCGAGCGCGAACAGGCGGGCGGTGCACCCTCGATCGACTACGCCACCTGGCTGCAACGGATGCGGGGCTATGTGGCCGCAGGCCATGCGTTTGACCTGGAGGAGAACGAGGATCTGATCCGCTGCGTGGCGGCGCCCGTGCGCGATGCGTCCGGCAAGATCGTCGCCGCCATCAGCCTGTCGAGCGCTGCGCAATATATGGACGACGACCGGATGGCAGCGCTGAGCCACGAAGTCCGGGGCACCGCCGAACAGATCAGCCGCGATCTTGGCTGGACCCCCACCGCCCGTCCGCCGAAACGCCGATAACGAGAGGATTGCCGACCCGTGAAGCTGCTCGAAGGAAAGACCGTCCTTGTCACCGGCGCCTCGACGGGCATCGGCCGCGCGGCCGCGATCGGCGCCGCACAACATGGTGCCAACGTCGTCATCAACTATCACAGCCGCGACGAGGACGCGGAAAGCTGCATCGCCGCGATCGAGGCGGGCGGTCGGCGCGGGTTGGCAGTCAAGGGCGACGTGGCCGACGCA
>NZ_BSEX01000017.1 GCF_027922045.1 Microbacterium terregens | reverse complement strand
ATCGCCCTCGCTGCCACCGTCATCTTCTGGCTGTGATCAACGAGTCCTGACCCTAGTGTTCCTGCGGTTTTGTGGCGCTTGTGATGGCTTGTGCTTGTCAGTATAGGCGCGCCAGGCACAGGCGGTTCCCCCGCCAGTACGTTCGGGCGGGAGACCGGGGTGGAGAGTGGGGATGGCAAGTGTATTTGATTTGACCGGGCAATCTGACACACCGCCCGTTGCGGCCAACGACCAGGTCGCCGATGGCTATCGTCCAAGTTCGGACGAGCCGTTCATGAATCTGCGGCAGCAGGCATATTTTCGACAGAAGCTGCTCGCGTGGAAGGAAGCGATCCACCGCGAGGCACAGGGCACGCTTTCGCAGTTGCAGGTGGACTCGCTTCGCGAAGCGGACCTGACGGACCGTGCATCGAGCGAAACCGACTGGTCGATCGAACTGCGCACCCGCGATCGCCAGCGCAAGCTGATCGCAAAGATCGACGCGGCCCTTCGCCGCATCGAAGATGGCGAATATGGCTATTGCGAAGTGACGGGAGAGCCGATCTCGTTGGGCCGGCTGGAGGCGCGGCCGATCGCCACCATGACTGTCGAGGCGCAGGAGCGGCACGAGCGGCAGGAGAAGATCTCTCGCGAGGAGTAGCCCTCACACCGCCGCACCGTTAACTTTTGGGTAAGGAGTTGCTGGTTGAGGTCTGCCGAAGCACGCGTTCGGAGTAGATAGGATCAGCGAGGATATTTCCCCCGACGGCCAGCACAAGCGCGCCCAGGATCGCGACAGCCTCCTGCTCACTGCCACGCTGCGGCGGGTGGGGCGCGGCGATCCGGTGCCGGTGCGGATCAGAAACCTCTCGGCAGGCGGACTGATGGCGGAGCACGGGCCGGTGCTGCCCGTAGGAGCCGAAGTGGAGATCGACCTGCGGGGCGTGGGCTTAGTGCGCGGGACGGTGGCCTGGTCCACCGAAGGGCGCATTGGTGTCGCCTTTGTCGAGGAGATCGACCCGAAGGCTGCACGCAAGCCCGTCACCGTTCGCAAGCCAGAAGCACAACCGCTCAAGCGGCCGCTTTGACCCTGCAGCTTTGGTGAGGTCGCCCGCGTTCCGTGCGCGCCTCGTGGGCGCAGGAGGATGCGGGGGAGCGTGAGGCGCGGATCTTTCGACCCGCGCCCGCAGGCATCACTGCGCCGTCATCTCTTGCTTGATCTGCAACTTGCGCTTCTTGAGCGTGGCGAGCGTCTCCTGATCCGGGGACGGGCGTCGCGACTCGGCCAGGATCTGGCTGTCGAGCAGTGCGTGCTTCGCCTCAAGCGCGGCGAGATGGCCAGTCTGCATGGATGCAATCCTCTGCTGTTGGGGTTGGGGGAGGAGCATTAGAACACGCGATTCTCCGCTTGTCTCCGCACTCGCCGTGCGCTTTCGACGCGCCGTGCGGAAAGTGCAGACGGAGCGTTGCACCCTTCTTCGACACAGGCAATGGTTAGCGGATGCACGAGCCCGAGATCACGACCCAGCTGGAGCACCTGCGCGTGGAGCATCGCGACCTGGATGATGCGATCGCTGCGTTGGTGGTGCAGGCAAATCCCAACCAGTTGCAGATCGCCCGGCTCAAGCGGCGCAAGCTGCGCCTGCGCGACGAGATCGCGGCCCTGGAAGACCAGCTGATCCCCGACATCATCGCCTGACGCGGGCGCGTTCCAGAACGGGACCGCATCCTTGTTCTTGATCATATCGCACTGCAACCAGCTGTGGCATCTCCACGGGCCATGGATCGCTTCGCTCCGCCTCCTGCGCTGCATCACCGGCTGATCGGGCCGCTCCACGTCGAGGCGATGCTGCTCGCCGACGAAGCGCGGGCCTATTTCGACCTGGCCGGCAAGCGCGACCGCGGGCGATTGGATCCGATCGCTCGGGTCGCCTTCTCCTGCGAATCGCTGAAGCTGACGACGCGGCTGATGCACGTGACCTCCTGGCTGCTGACCCAGCGGGCTCGGGAGACCGGAGAAGTGGAGGCACGACCCGTTCTGACGAGCAGCCGCGCGCTCGGGATCGCGCCGGAGACTGCCGAGGATGTGCTCGCGCTGCTTCCGGAGCCGGCCCGTGTGCTGATCGAGGCCAGCATCGACCTTTACCGGCGGGTAGAGCGGCTGGATGCCGCTCAAGGAGCGGATGCTGCCAGCCCGGCGCGCGTCATGCTCGCCAGGCTCTCCGCCAGCTTCTGATCGAGGCCCCGGGGCTACAGCAGCCCGGCAACTTGCCCCAGCAGCACGCAATTCAGCGTGATGACTGCGGCACAAATTGTCCACGCCGCAATCTTCATGACCGGGCCGTTGACGAAGCTGCCCATGCGCCGCCGGTCGCTCGTGATCTGCACCAGCGGATAGACGGCGAACGGAAGCTGAAGGCTGAGCACCACCTGGCTCGCCAGCAGCAGCTGTGCCGTGCCGCTCGCGCCAAACCAGGTCGCAACCACGGCCGCCGGCACGATCGCGATCAGCCGGGTGATCATGCGCCGCATCCACACCGGCATTCGCAGGTCCAGGAAGCCTTCCATGACGATCTGGCCGGCGAGCGTGCCCGTCAGCGTGGAGTTCTGCCCGGACGCGAGCAGGGCGATGCCGAACAGGATGCTTGCCACGCTCGCGCCCAGCATGGGTGTCAACAGGGCGTACGCGTCCTGAATCTCGGCAACATCGGTTCGCCCGGCGGTATGGAACGTCGCGGCGGCGAGCACCAGGATCGAGCCATTGATGAAAAGCGCCAGCATGAGCGCGACAGAACTGTCGATGGTGGCGAGCTTCACCGCCTCCTTACGCCCTTCCAGCGAGCGATCGAAGCGCCGGGTCTGCACGATCGAGGAGTGCAGGTAGAGATTGTGCGGCATCACCGTCGCGCCGAGGATGCCGATGGCGACATAGAGCATGGCCGGGTTCGTGACGATCTCCGGCTTGGGGATCAGCCCGGCAGCGATGCCGGCAAGGCTCGGCTGCGCCAGGAACAGCTCGACCGCAAAGCACCCGGCGATGATGATCAGCAACGCGACGATGAACGCCTCGAGCTTGCGGAAGCCATATTGCTGAAGAAGCAGGATCAGCATGACGTCGACCGCCGTCAGGCAGACGCCGAGCGCAAGCGGAATGCCGAACAGGAGCTGGAGCGCGATCGCGGTGCCGATCACCTCGGCGAGATCGCAGGCGATGATCGCCAGTTCGCAGAGCACCCAGAGCATCCAGCGGACGGGCGTGGAATATTGTTCGCGGCATGCCTGCGCCAGGTCGAGCTCGGTCACGATGCCGAGCTTTGCCGACAGCGCCTGCAGCACCATCGCCATGATGTTGGAGATCAGGATGACCGACAGCAGCGTATAGCCAAAGGCCGATCCGCCTGCGAGGTCGGTCGCCCAATTGCCCGGGTCCATATAGCCGACGGCAACGAGGTAGCCTGGGCCCGCGAAGGCGCCCAGTTTCCGCCAGAAGCTGCCGGCGCCTGCAGGCACGCTGATGCTGCGATTGGCGCCGGGGAGGCTGGGTGCCCGGGGTGCGGCGGCACCCCCGGCGAGCGGTGAAGAACTCGCCGGGGGTGGGGTCATTCTGCCATTCTTCCTCGGTATTCGCTGTTTCGCGCGAGCCTCAGAGCGCCGCGCTCGACTTGAGCAGGCCGTTCACACCCTTCGGGAAAAAGCCGCCGCTGGTTGCGACCTTGTTGCCGAGATAGACGATGTTGAGAACCTGCGTTGGGGTACGCGCGAACGCGATCCCCGTTCCGTCCGAAGGCACGATGTTCGACGCATTGTTCACCAGCCGAACGCCTTGATCCGTGTCGCTGCCGGCGCCGTCGAGCGCGTCGCGCGCATTGGAGATCTTGTCGGTGGCGTCCAGCAGCGACGCCATGTTGACGCCCTTGCGGTAGAGAACGGTACGGACGAGCCCCGCGTGATAGGCTTCCGACGCCTGGATGCCGGCCGTCGCGTCGATGTAGCTGGTGGTGCTCAGATACTGGATGGCGCCGCGATAGGCGGTGACGCCCACGTCCTCGAACAGGAATGCCGCGAGCAGGAAGTTTTCGTCGTTCGCGTAGGGATCGAACGTCTGCCCCTGCTGGATCAGGCCTGCGGCGACCGCTGCGCTTGCAAAGGCGCTGGTGGCGGACGTGCCGAGGTCGATTGCCGGCTGCGCGATCACCGGAGTGCCGATCGTGCGGCGGAGGAAGGCGACGTGCGCCTGCTCGTCCGCTGCGATCTCGCGCGCATAGCGCGCCACCAGCGGATCGGTGAAGTTCACCTGGCGTCCACCCGTCGCCTCGCCCGCCGTACCGGCGCCCGAGAGAAGGTTCGACGGCAGGCCCGCACCGGTCGCGGCGAAGGCATAGAACTGCGCCTCGAGATATTCGAGGTTCAGCGCGAAGTTGAGCACGTCCGCTTCGGTTGCCGTCGGCGTCGGCGTCGGCGTTGCGGTTGCCGATCCGGTCGGCGTGGGCGTCGGGGTGGCCGCAGTGGTCACCGTACCCGCGTCGTCGTCATCGTTGCCGCCGCACGCCGACAGCACCGCGGCACCGGCCGCGGCGATGCCGAAGCCGCCTGCATAGCGGAAGAATTCACGGCGCTCGGCGCGACGCTTGTCGCTGGCTTCGAGCACCTGCTGGAGGGGTTCCTGCTGATCCATGGTAAGCTTCCTGCCTGTCGGTGCGTCAGTTGGCGTCGCTGGTCTTGACGGCGCCGTTCACCCCGTTGGGGAAGAAGCCGCCCTTGTCTGCTGCCGCCGCGCTCAAGAAGAGGACGTTCAGCGTCTGCTTGAACGAACGACCCAGCACCAGGCCGTCGTCGTTGGTCGGCACGATGTTGCTCGCGTCGCCACGGTTGCTGATCCCCTGGTCCAGGTCGCTGCTGCCGTCATAGCCGTCGCGCGCGTTCGACAGACCGTCGGCGCGCGTGATCAACTCGGGATTGGTCGCGCCCTTGGTATAGAGCGTCGTGCGAACCATGGCGGCGTGATACGCCTCGGTCGACATGATGCCGCTCGCCACCTGCAGCAGGGTGCTGCTCTTGATGAGAGTTGCCGCACCGCGATAGGCGCTGACCCCCAGATCCTCGAACAGGAAGGCCGCGAGAAGAAAGTTCTCGTCGCTGGCATAAGGATTGAAGGTCTCGCCGGTGCCGATGATGCCGGCCGCACGGGCAACCACCGAGAAGGCACTGGTGGCGCTGACGCTCAGGTCGATGGCAGGTTGGGCAACCGCGGAGGTGCCCAGGGCGCTGCGCATGAACTCGACATGGGCGAGCTGGTCCTGCGCGATCTCCCGCGCCATCTGGCCGACGACCTCATCGCTGAAGGTGACTTTCGCGCCACCCGTCACGCTGCCCTGCGTACCCGTACCGGTAAGAAGGGTGCTGGCGATCCCGCTGCCGGTGGTCGCCAGGGCGTAGAATTGCGCCTGGAGATACTCGATCTGGAGCAGGAAGTTCAGGATGTCGGCATCGCTGATCCCGCTCGTCGCAGAGGTCGTGGGGGTGGGCGTCGGGGTCGGCGTTGGGCTCGACGAGCCGCCGTCGTCATCGTCGTCGCCGCCACAGGCGCTGACCAGCGCCGCACCTGCCGCCGCGACGGTGAAGCCGCCCGCATAGCGCAGGAAATCACGCCGGTCGGCGCGGCGCCGCTCCTGCGTGTCCAGAACCTCGTCCAGCCCCGTGTCGTCGCTCATCAACGCCTCCCAATGAACACGTCGGTCCGCCGTTCTGCGGTGTTGCCGCGCTCAGCTCCCGACGGCACGCTCCGCCCATGCCGATCCGGCAAGGATGGTCCGTGTCCGAACCGCTGCTGTTACCGGCGATTGCGTCGATTACCAACTGTCTTTCGGCAGCATGCCAAACGCGAGCCACTACAGGCTGAAGGCTGACCAGCGATGTGGTGATTGGCAGGGGGCAGGCGGGATAGCTCCCGCTATCCAACACGCACACCTATCCTGCCGTCAGAATGTCATGTTTCTGAGGGAGGAAGGTGGTGGACGCACTTGGGCTCGAACCAAGGACCCGCTGATTAAGAGTCAGCTGCTCTACCAACTGAGCTATGCGTCCGTCGCCTTTGGCGAGGGCGGTGGGCTAGGCCCGCCGCGTTGGAGGCGGCCAACTAGCAACGTCCCCCAAGCCTGCCAACCCCAAAAATGCAGTGCAGCGAAGTTTTTTCACCAGCGCTGCTGATCGCGGTTGCTCCGGTCGATCGACATCAGAATGCCGAGCGACAGCAGCACCGTCATCTGGGCCGATCCGCCATAGCTGACGAGCGGCAGGGGAATGCCCACCACGGGGGCCAAGCCCATCACCATCATGAGGTTGATCGCCACATAGAAGAAGATGGTGGTCGCAAGCCCGGCCGCGGCGAGGCGGGCGAAGCGGGTGTTCGAGCGCACGCCCACGTTCACTCCCCAGCGAATGACCAGCAAGAATGCCAGGATCAGCAGCACGCCGCCGATCAGGCCCCATTCCTCGGCCATCGTGGCGAAGACGAAGTCGGTGTGACCTTCGGGGAGGTAGTCGAGGTGGCTTTGGGTGCCTTGAAGGAAACCCTTGCCGAAGATGCCGCCGGAGCCGATCGCGATCTTGGACTGGCTGATGTGGTAGCCGGCCCCCAGCGGGTCGCTTTCCGGATCCAGGAAGATCAACACCCGGTTGCGTTGGTAGTCGTGCAGGAGGAAGTTGAACGCCACGGGCACGATCACGACGAACGCCAACGCGCCGCCGATGAACAGCCGCAGCGGTAACCCTGCGAGGAACATGACGGTCAGGCCGCCCGCGGTGATCATCAGCGCGGTTCCGAGGTCGGGCTGCAGCATCACCAGCGCGGCGGGCACGCCGATCAGCGCGAGCGCAGGCCAGATCGCGCCGAAGCGCCGGATCTCGGAAGGCGGCAGAAGGTCGTAGAAGCGCGCCAGGGCCAGGACGATGACAGGCTTCATGAGTTCGGAGGGCTGGAGCCGGATTATGCCGATGTCGAGCCATCGCTGACTCCCGCCGCGCACCGCCCCCAGCAGTTCCACCAGCAGGAGCAGGACGACGATCACCGCATAGGCGGGAAGCGCGCCTTGCTGCCACACCGAGAGGCGGACGCGCGAGATCACTACCGCTGCGGCGACGAAGACCAGGAAGCGGATGCCCTGGCGGAGCGCCCACGGATTGATGCTGCCGCCGGCGGCGGAGAACAGCACCACCAGCCCGAATCCGCCGATCGCCAGCACCAGCACGAGCATCCGCCACGGCAGCTGGGCGAGCGCCGACGGAACGAGGCCGAGGCCGGTGCCGGAGTTCTTGATGCGCTTCATTCGGGTCGCTTCACTCCGGACTACGGCTGGTGTTGGACTGGGCGACGTCGCCTTCGGGCACGGCCTGGTTGGCGATCGCCGCGTCGACGGCGTTGCCGACCGCCTCCGGCGTGTCGACCGTCGCGGGGGCGGGCGCCACCTGCGCAGCGGCGTTGGCAGCCTGGAAGGCGGCGGCTTCCGCCCGCATGCGCGTGGCGATGTCGCCGCCCCAGGTCGGCTCGAACTCCGCCAGCGACTTCATCGCCCGCTCCTTGTCATAGAGATAGGTGAAGATGTCGCGGGCGATGATCGGCGTGTCGAGGTTCCGGATCAGGTGGGCGTTGTGCTCCAGCACGATGCCGGCCGCGTAGCGCGGGTTGTCCGCCGACGAGAAGCAGATGAACAGCGCGTGGTCGCGCAGCTTGAAGGGCAGCTGGGCGTTGCTGAGCACGCCGGAGCGGCGCTCTGCCATGGTGATGCGGCGCACCTGCGCGCTGCCCGTCTTGCCGGCGATGGTGACGCCCGGCACCTGCATCCGCGCCGCGCCGCCGGTGCCGCCGTCGTTGACCACGGCGAACATCGAGTCCCGTACGATCGCCATCTGCTCGGGCGTTGCCGAGAGCAGCGGTGCGGTGGGAGCGCGGCCGTTCAGCAGCAGCCGAGGCTGAAGCGCGCGGCCCGAGGCCAGCCTGGACGCCATCACCGCCAGCTGGAGCGGGTTGGCGAGCACATACCCCTGGCCGATCGACGCATTGAGCGAATCCGCCACAGTCCAGGGCTTGCCGTATTTCTTCAGTTTCCACGCCGAATCCGGCATGGTCCCGTAGCGCTGGGAGGAAAACGGGAGGTCGAACGTCTGGCCGAGCCCAAGCGAGCGGGCAACCTTGGCGAACATGTCGTAGCCGAACCGGCGCGCCATCTCGTAGAAGTAGATGTCGCAGCTCTGCGCCACCGCGCGGCGCATGTTGGTGGGGCCATGGCCGCCGCGCTTGTGACAGTGGAAGACGCCGGTGCCGACGCGCATCGCGCCCGAACAAAACACTGTCTCCTGCGGGTGCACGCCCGCCTGCAGCAGGGCCAGCGCGTTCATCGGCTTGACCGTCGAGCCGGGGGGATACAGCCCCTGGAGCACCTTGTTCATCAAGGGGATGTGGTCGTCTTCCGACAGCATCTTCCATTCCAGCCGGCCGATGCCGTCGGAGAAGCTGTTCGGATCATAGGCCGGCATCGACACCATCGCCAGGATGTCGCCGGTCAAGCAGTCGATGACGACCGCGGCGCCGGAATTGGTGCCCAGGCGGCGGGCCGCATATTCCTGCAGCCCGGCATCGATCGTCAGGCGTACGGTCTGTCCGGGGCGGTCCGGGCGGGTGGCCAGCTCACGCACCGGCTCGCCGCGGGCGGTGACCTCCACCCGCTTTTCTCCCGGCACCCCGCGGAGCCGAACTTCCAGCGTCTTTTCAAGGCCATCCTTGCCGAGCTTGAAACCCGGTGTGATGAGCAGGCGGTCCTTGGTCTCCTGATACTGCTCGGCCGACGCGGCTCCCACATAGCCCGTCAGGTGGGCAACGGCCGCTCCCATCGGGTAGTTGCGCGAGAAGCCGCGTGCCGGAACGACCCCCGGGAGGTCGGGCAGGCGAACGCTGAGTGCGGCATAGCGCTCCCACGGCAGGTTCTCGGCGACCTGAACCGGCTGCAGCCCGCGGCTGCGCTTCAGGTCGGTTTCGATCCGCTCCATGTCTTCGGCGGGCAGCGCGAGCAAATCCCGGAGCACCCCCAGAACGCGGGCAGGATCCTCCAGCCGGTCCGGGATGATGTCGACGCGGAAGTCGGTGCGGTTGTTGGCGATCGGCGCGCCATTGCGGTCGACGATCCAGCCACGACGCGGCGGCACCAGCGTCATGTTGACGCGGTTGCTTTCCGCCATCAGTTCGTAGTGCTCGTTCTCGGCGACGGCGAGCCACGCCATCCGCCCGGCGAGCAGCAAGCCCATACCGCCCTGCATCGCTCCCAGCGCAAAGGCGCGGCGGGAAAAGGTGAAGGCCTGGGTCGCCTCGGTAACCACCCGCGACGGGCGGCTCACCTGCCGGCGCTCCGGCGATACTGCCAGGCGCAGAGGCGGGTCATCGCGGGAAAGAGCAGCCCGGAAAGAGCCGTCTGGATGAGCAAGGGGCCGTCCACATAGGCCGGAAGCATGCCGGCGAAGACCCGGCCAAGCGCCAGGCAAAGCGCCACCGCCGCGGTTGCGATCAGCCAGTCCTGCCAGAAGTCGCGCTGGACGAGGCGGGTGTCCAGCACGTCGAGGGCGATGAGGCACAGCGACCAGAGCAGCATCGCGCTGCCGAGCGGCTGGCCGCTCACGAGGTCGTCGAACAAGCCCAGCGGTGCGGCCGCCCAGGCCGGCAGGGCATTCGATCGAAACAGCCGCCACGCGAGCAGGGCCAGCAGCCCGAACGGGGGCAGGAACGGGATGGTCGCGATGATCGGCACGATGGTGATCAGCGATCCGATCAGCACCATCACCACGGCTGGACGCCAATGGCGATAGGGCGGTTCGGGCACCGCAAGCTCGATCGGCACGGGCGTGCTCATGGAGCGGCGTCGGCGGCGGGGGCGGGGGGCGTCGATGCGCTCGAAGCCGGAAAGGCGGGGGGCGGCGGCAACGGCGGCAAGAAGGTCTGCAAGACCAGCGCATAATCCGCGCGGTCGGGCTGGGCGAAGACCCGCGAGGTCGCGGTGTCGCGCGCATTCTGAAGCACGCGGGCAACCGGGATCCCGGGCGGATAGATGCCGCCGATCCCCGACGTCACGAAGATGTCCCCCGCGAGGAACGGCGCGTTCGCGATGTTCGCCGACCGCACGTCCACGAACCCGTCGCCACGGCCGCTGGCAATCGCGGGCAGCCCGTCGCGAGTACGGCGAACGGGAATGACGCTGTCCGGGTCGGTCAGCAGAACCACGCGTGCGGTATTGGCGCTGGTCTCGACCACACGGCCCAGCAACCCTTCCGGCCCACGAACCGGCTGACCGGAGCGCACGCCTTGGCTGTAGCCGGCGGCAAGCACGGCATAGCGCCGCGTGCTCGACGCGCTCGAACTCACGAGCCGGGCCGTGGCCACGGCTTGGATCGGCAGTTCTCGCACCTCGAGAAGTCGCCGCAGCCGCGCATTCTCCCGCGCCAGCAGGCGCGCGCGCTGGATCAGGGTCTCGTCCTGCTTCAGCGTGGCGCGCAGCCGACGGTTCTCACTCGCGGTCCGAAAATGCTCCGCGACGGCCGCCGGGCCGCTCGCGAGGAAGTCGCGGACGTGGCGCAGCCCCAGCGAAACGGGTGCCGTTCCTTCGCGCACGACGCCGCGGGCGGCTGCGAACGCTGCGGGTTGGAACGTCGACAGCAGCAGCAGGGCAGCCGCGATCAGCGCCCCTGCCGCCGCCGCGACATAGCCCAGGAACAATCCATATTGCGCCCGGCGCGAGAAGCCCGGACGCCGGTCGCGTTGCGGCGCCATGGCCGGCAACCCCCCATCAGACGGCGAGCAGAACGCCCCGGTAGATCTCGTCCTCGAGCGCACGGCCGGTGCCCAGCGCCACGCAGGTCAGCGGATCTTCCGCAACCGAAACGGGGAGCCCGGTCTCGTCGCGCAGCACCTCGTCCAGCCCATGCAGCAGCGCGCCACCGCCGGTGAGCACGATGCCTTGGTCGACGATGTCGGCGGCCAGTTCGGGTGCGGTGTTCTCCAACGCGATGCGAACGCCCTCGACGATGGTGTTCACCGGCTCCGCCAGTGCCTCGGCGATCTGGCCCTGGTTGATCTGGATTTCCTTGGGCACGCCGTTCACGAGGTCACGACCCTTGATGTGGATCACCTTGCCGATGCCGTCCACGGGCGGCTTAGCGGTGCCGACTTCCTGCTTGATGCGCTCGGCCGTGGCCTCACCGATCAGCAGGTTGTGGTTGCGGCGGACGTAGCTGACGATCGCCTCGTCCATCTTGTCGCCGCCGACGCGCACCGAGGTGGAATAGGCGAGGCCGCGCAGCGAAAGCACCGCGACTTCGGTGGTGCCGCCGCCGATGTCGACGACCATCGAGCCGATCGGCTCGGTCACGGGCATGTCGGCGCCGATTGCGGCTGCCATCGGCTCCTCGATCAGGAACACCTGGCTCGCGCCGGCATTGGAGGCAGCGTCGCGGATCGCGCGGCGCTCGACCGAGGTCGAGCCCGAGGGCACGCAGATCACGATCTGCGGCCAGCGCACGAAGCGACGCTTGCCGTGCACCTTCTCGATGAAGTGCTTGATCATCTGCTCGGCGACATCGATGTCGGCGATCACGCCGTCGCGAAGCGGGCGAATCGCCTCGATCGAGCCCGGCGTCTTGCCCATCATCAGCTTGGCGTCGTCGCCGACCGCCTTCACCTTCTTGACGCCGTTGAGCGTTTCCACGGCCACCACCGACGGCTCGTTCAGCACGACACCGCGACCGCGCAGATAGACCACCGTGTTCGCGGTGCCGAGGTCGATCGCCATGTCGTGCGACATGAATTTGAAGAAGCGGGAGAAGAGCGCCATCAGTTGTTCCGTCTATCGCCGCGTCGCCCCCGTCGCGGCAGTTCGCACCTGTTCCGGACCCCATCGACTGGATCTCTCCGGCCGATTTACGTGGCGGATGCGGGTCGCGGGATGGCGCCGCTTGGGCTAGAGCGGCACCCATGTCAATACGACGCCTGCCCGAGCATCTCGTCAACCGCATCGCCGCCGGTGAAGTGGTGGAACGCCCCGCCAGCGCGCTGAAAGAAGTGGTCGAAAATGCGATCGACGCCGGCGCCACGCGGATCGCCGTCCGCATCGCGGGCGGTGGCATCGACCTGATCGAAGTGACCGACGACGGATGCGGCATGTCGCCCAGCGACATGGCCCTGGCGCTGGAGCGGCATGCGACCTCCAAGCTGCCCGACGAGCGTATCGAGGCGGTGGAGACGCTGGGCTTCCGCGGCGAGGCGCTGCCCTCGATCGCGAGCGTCGCCAGGCTGACGATGGAAAGCCGCCCCCGCGGCAGCGTCGGCTGGATGCGAACGGTCGACAACGGCCGGGTCGAGGCGGAAGGACCGGCGGCGGTGCCGCCGGGTACCCGCATCCGCGTGGAGGGGCTGTTCGCGCGGGTGCCCGCCCGTCGCAAGTTCCTGCGCACGCCGCGCGCCGAGTTCGGCGCCTGCCTGGACGCGGTGCGCCGGCTGGCGATGGCGCGGCCGGACATCGCCTTCTCGCTGGAGCATGACGGCAGGCGCGCCCTGTCGGTCCAGGGCGGCGAGACTCAGCTGGAGCGTGTGGCCGGGCTGGTCGACCGGGCGCTCGCCGAGAACAGCGTCGCGATCGACTATGTGCGCGATGGGATGCGGCTGGGCGGCGTCGCGGGGCTCCCGACCTTCAACCGCGGCATCGCCGACCACCAGTATCTTTTCGTCAACGGCCGGCCCGTGAAGGACCGCCTGCTCGCCGGCGCCGTTCGCGGCGCTTATGGCGAGATGCTGGCGCGGGACCGCCATGCGGTGGTGGCGCTGTTCCTCGACGTGCCGCCGGACCAGATCGACGTCAACGTCCACCCGGCCAAGACCGAGGTCCGCTTCCGCGACCCGGGGCTCGCACGCGGGCTGATCGTGGGCGGCTTGCGGCGCTCCCTGGACGCTGCCGGGCACCGCGTGGTCCAGCGCCCGCAGGCGGATGCGCTCGCGGCGTGGCAGCAGGAGCCGCTCGCGCCGGCGATGCCGGAGGGCGCGCTGTTCGCCGCAGCGGCGGCCGGGCAGGGGACGACACCCTATGTACCGACCCCTAGCTTTCACGAGCCGCGCACCAGCTTCTTCACGCCGCCTCCACTCCAGGCGCGGGCCGAGGTCGCGGAGGCGCCGGTACCCGCAACCGTGTCGCATCCGCTGGGGGTCGCCCGCGGGCAGGTGGCCAAGACCTACATCGTCGCGGAGGCGGAGGATGGATTGGTGCTGGTCGACCAGCATGCCGCGCACGAGCGGCTCGTGCTTGAACGCATGCGTCGCGCACTCGCGCAGGGCGGCGTCGCCGCCCAGGCGCTGCTGCTGCCCGAAGTGGTCGAACTGGACGAGCCTGCCTGTGACCGGCTGGAGGAGCGCAGCGCCGAACTCGCCGAATTCGGGCTGGAGCTGGAGCGCTTCGGTCCCCGCGCGATGCTGGTCCGCGCGACCCCGGCGATGCTGGGGAAGAGCGACATTGCCGGCTTGGTCACCGACCTCGCCGACGAGCTGGCCGCGCACGACACGGCGTTCAGCCTGAAGGAGCGGATCGACCATGTCGCCGCCACCATGGCCTGTCACGGATCGGTACGAGCCGGGCGGGTGCTCTCGGTCGCGGAGATGAACGCGTTGCTTCGCGAAATGGAGGTGACGCCGCATTCCGGCCAGTGCAACCACGGCCGACCGACGTGGGTGAAGCTGTCCATGACGGACGTGGAAAAGCTGTTCGGGAGAAAGTAGCCCCGGAAGAGGCGTTCAGAAGTGGCGATCGCAGAACTTCTTCTGCTCGGCAGGGTGAAGGCTATTCCATTGTCGCACGATGAAGTCGGCCGCCGCGAAGCATTGCCGGTAGAAGTCTCTCCCGTTTTCTTCCGCCGTTCTCGCGGAGGCGAGGCAAAGACGCGCCGTCTCTTCGCGCGAGAAGATCGCCGAGACATAGGGGCTGGGCACACCCCTGCTGGGGAGCGCGACCAGCAGGTCCGATTTGAAGCGCTCGATGCCCGATGCATCTTTCGCCCAGGAGGGGACGGCGGCGAACTGCTTGGGTTCCGGGCGTTGAGCGCTCCGTCGCGCTTCGGGAGCCGCCGGTGCAGGCTGTCCCCCCTGTGGCGCTCTGTCCGTCCAGGTTCTCAGCACGAGGGCGCCAACCACGGGAAGGAACGACAAGCCGTAGGTCGGAATGGCGAGCAGAAGCGCGACGAATAGCAACATCCACACGGTTGACGGCCCCCTGTCGGCGAGCAGCCCTCCGTCGATGCACCCCCATGTGCCGGATCAGCTGATTGCCGTAAGCCGCTCCTAGCGCGAGAACCCTAACAATCGGTAGCCAAAGGGTGCTGGCGGGGCACCGCGCCATCACAGCCCGGCAGCCCCGTACCAGCGGTAGCGCTATGCAGCCGCCCGCCGCCGCTCCGCCATCTCTGCGTTCAGCATCTCTGCCAGCAGGAAGGCCAGCTCCAGGCTCTGCCCGGCGTTCAGGCGCGGATCGCAATAGGTGTGGTAGCGATCGGCAAGCGCCTGCTCGGTCACCGCGACCGCACCGCCGGTGCATTCGGTGACGTTCTGGCCGGTCATCTCCGCATGGATGCCGCCCGCGAAGCTGCCCTCTGCACGATGGACGGCGAAGAAGCCGCGCACCTCGGCCAGGATCCGGTCGAAGGGGCGCGTCTTGTAGCCGTTCGCCGCCTTGATGACGTTGCCGTGCATCGGGTCGCAGCTCCACACCACCGGATGGCCCTCGCGCTGGACCGCGCGGACCAGCGTCGGCAGGTGCTTTTCGATCTTGTCATGCCCATAGCGGGTGATGAGCGTCATACGCCCCGGCACCCGGCCCGGGTTGAGCACGTCGAGCAGGCGCAGCAGCGCGTCGGGTTCCAGGCTCGGCCCGCACTTCATGCCGATCGGGTTGCGAATGCCGCGGAGATATTCGACGTGCGCCGAACCTTCGAACCGCGTGCGGTCACCGATCCACAGAAAATGGGCCGAGGTGTCGTACCAGTCGCCGGTCAGCGAATCCTGCCGGGTCAGCGCTTGCTCGTACGGAAGCAGCAGCGCCTCGTGACTGGTGTAGAAGCTGGTCGCCTTCAGCTGCGGCACGCTGTCCGCGTCGATCCCGCAGGCAGACATGAAGTCCAATGCCTCGCTGATGCGATCGGCGATGTCGGCATATTTCTGCGCCAGCGGCCCGCGGCCCATGAAGTCGTGCGTCCAGCGGTGCACCTGGTGCAGGTTCGCATAGCCGCCCGTCGCGAACGCGCGCAGCAGGTTGAGCGTCGCTGCCGACTGCGAATAGCCGCGGATCATCCGCTGCGGATCGGGGATGCGGGATTCCGGCGTGAAGGCGATGTCGTTGATGATGTCGCCGCGGTAGCTCGGCAACTCCACGCCATCCTGCGCCTCCAGCGGCGCGGACCGCGGCTTGGCAAACTGGCCCGCCATCCGGCCGAGCTTCACGGTCGGCAGCTTGGACGCAAAGGTCAGCACCACCGCCATCTGCAGCAGCACGCGGAAGGTGTCGCGGATGTTGTTGGCGCTGTGCTCCGCAAAGCTTTCCGCGCAATCGCCGCCCTGGAGCAGGAAGGCGCGGCCGGCCGCAACTTCCGCCAGCTCCGCCGTCAGGTTGCGCGCCTCACCCGCGAACACCAGCGGCGGGAAGCTCGCGAGCTGTGCGGTGGCGGCGTCAAGCGCGTCGGCGTCGGGATAGTCGGGCATCTGGCGGGCCTCGGCCCTCTTCCAGCTGTCGGGGGCCCAGTTCGCGGCCATGGCATTCTCCAGCGAGGGAGCCGGGATGAACCAGTCGGCGTGATGCGCGATGCCGTTCGCGGCGATCTGGTTGACCACCTTGGCATTCGCGCGCTTGCCGTCTTCTTCCCAGCCTTGGACGGTGCTGCCAGGCGTGTCGTACCATGCGCCAAAGCCTGCGCGGGTGAGCGCGCGTTCTTCGCGGAAACGTCGGATCTTGGCACCGGCTAGCGTCGTCATGCGCCGGCGTTACCCGAACAGGGTAAGGCTCTGCAACCCGCTTTGTGACGCCATCCTTTGATCGTGGATGGCGCCTTTATATCAGCGGCGGCCGTCCTCGCGCCGCTCCTGCTCGCGGTCGGAGGTCGCATGCGGCGTCGCCTGCGCCCTGGGGTTTGTCGAAACTGCCCGGTCGCCGCGCTGGTTGGCGGTCGGCCCCGTACGCCTCGGAGCCTCGGGCGCGGCTGCGGTGCGGGTCGGGGTCGGAGTGGGGCGCGCGGTATCGGTATCGCGGCTCCCGTGCTGGGTCGGCGCGGGGGCTTGCGTGCGGCCACTGCCTGTGGCGGTCGGCCGCGGCGAGCGCGACGCCTGCTGCCTGGCCTCGTCACGCTGGTTGCGCGCCGTCCGAGCGACCTGTTCCGCCTCGCGGGTGCGGGTCGCGTCCGGCTTTTCCGACCTGCCGTTGCGATCGACGACGCCGCGAACCTTGCCGCCTTCATAGGTATAGCCGCGGTCGTCGCGCTGGACGAAATAGGGGGCATCCTCGCCGTTGCGGAAATAGGCGACCTGCTTGCCGTCACGCGACGCGGTGCGGACGATCTGGCCGTTGCGCATCCACGCCCAGCCATCCCCGTGGCGAACGCGGGTGATGCCGGTGTCGGCCGCGATCGCTGCCGCCGTCGCCGCTGCGGCCGCCACTGCCGTGGCGTCTGCCGACGACGTGCTGCTGGTCACGGCCGGAACGGCTTCCACTTCGACGTCCTCGATGGTCGCCTCGTCAACGACATCCTCGTCGACGGCATTCTCGTTGAGGACCGCGTCGTTGAGGGCCGCTTCGCTGTTCTCGGCGGCAGGCTCGCTGGGGCTGTTGCAGGCGCCCAGCGCCAGCAGCGCCGCGAGCGCGCCAGCGGAAGCGAGCGTCCGAGCGCGTCGAGGAGGGAAGCCATAAGCCATACACGGTCCTTTCTTGCTGCCGCCGACCGGGCCATGGCCCACGTCGGAACGGCTGCTTGAATGATCCTGCGCCGCGGCCGGTTCCGTTTCGCCCCCGAAAGGATGTTGCTGCGCTGCCAGTCTACAGCGTCGGTTTCCAGTCCCAGCCCAGCGGATCGCCGTCCATCACCTCGATCTGTGCTGCCGAGAGTTCGTCGCGGATCGCGTCCGAGCGCGCGAAGTCCTTGTCGAGGCGAGCCTGCTTGCGCTCCGCCAGCCGAGCCTCGACCGCTTCGGCGGTCAGCGTGGCCACGGCCGGCCGCACCCGCAGGGTGGTACGCTCCAGGTGCAGCAGGTCGAGGCCGAGCACCGCATCGAACTGCGCGAGGGCTGCGAGGCGGTCGGCGGGCGACAGCTTCTTGTCGGCGAGCAATTCGTCGAGCACCGGCAGGGCGCGCGGCGTGGCGAGGTCGTCGGAGACCGCCTCGTCCAGGCGCGCGAGATAGGCTGCTGCCTCTTCCGCGTCGCCTTCCGCATCGCCCGCGCGCGCCTTGAGCGCGGAGACCGTCATCACCAGGCGCTTCAGCCGGGTGAGGGCAGCGAGCAGATTTTCGCCCGAGAACTCCAGCTCGGAACGATAATGGGCCGAAAGGCACATCAGCCGGTAGGCGAGCGGGTGGACGCCCGCATCGATCAGCGTCTGGAGCGTGGTGAAGCCGCCCTTGGACTTGGACATCTTGCCCGATCGTTCGACCAGGAAGTTGTTGTGCATCCAGAAGCGCGCACCGGTGAAGTCCGGATCGGCATCGGTGCAGCCGCAATAGGCCTGGTTCTGCGCGATCTCGTTGGGATGGTGGATCTCGCGATGGTCGATGCCGCCGGTGTGGATATCGAACGGCTCGGGCCCGAGATACTTCAGGCTCATCACCGAGCATTCGAGATGCCAGCCGGGCGCGCCCTTGCCCCAGGGCGAGTCCCATTCCATCTGCCGCTGCTCGCCCGGGGGCGACTTGCGCCAGATCGCGAAGTCCTGCGGGTGGCGCTTGCCGGCCACCGGATCGATGCGGCCTTCGCCGGCGTCGTCCTGGCCACCGGCAAGGCGGCCATAGTTCGGTACGCTGCTGCTGTCGAAATAGAGGCCGCTTTCGAGTTCGTAGCAGTGATCGGGCGCGATCTTTTCGGCAAAGGCGATCATCTCGGCGATGTGATCGGTCGCGACCGACCAGCGCGTGGGATCGGCGATGTTGAGATCGGCGAGGTTCTGCTTGAACGCGGCGGTGTAGTGGGCGGCGATGTCCCAGATGCTCTGCGCCTGGGCGCGCGCGGCCGCCTCCATCTTGTCGTCGCCGGCATCCGCATCCGACGTCAGGTGGCCGACGTCGGTGATGTTGATGACATGGGTGAGGGAATAGCCCTTCCACTTGAGCACGCGCGCGAGCGTGTCGGTGAAGACGTAGGCGCGCAGGTTGCCGATGTGCGCATAGTTGTAGACCGTCGGGCCGCAGGAATAGACCCGCACGCCGCGCTCGGGATCGGCGGGCGCGAAGCGCTCCAGCGAACGGGTCAGCGAATTGTAGAGCGTGAGCGGTGCGGTCGACATGCTGCGCGCATAGCTCTTGCGTGCGGCGCTGCCAACGCGCGTCCAAACGACTTTCGCGACGCTCGGCGGAACGGGCGCGCGCGCTGTCGGTTGGCAGCACAAGGCGATTTTCAAACGCCGCGAAGCAGAAACAGCCCAGGAGCGATGCGATGAGCGATGAGGCGAGGGACGACGCGCCCGACATCCTTGCGAAAGACGCCGAGGTACGGCGCAGTGACATGCCCGGAGGCCAGTCCTCGGTGAGCGGCGTCGCGGTCACGATCAACAAGCCCCGCCAGGAACTCTATGCCTATTGGCGTGACTTCTCGAACCTCGCCGGGGTCATGGAGAATGTCGAGTCGATCGAGGTCCTCGATCGCAACCGCTCCCACTGGAAGGTGAAGGGCCCGAACGGCCTCTACGAGTGGGACGCAATCGTCACCGAAGACGTCGAGGGCGAGCGCATCGCCTGGAAGTCGGCCGAGGGCGCGGATGTCGAGAACAGCGGCTGGGTGGCGTTCAGCGATGCGAACCCCGGGCGCGGAACGGTCGTGACCGCGGCAATCGCCTATGAGCCGCCGGGCGGTCTCATCGGCAAGGTGGTGGCCAAGCTCACCCAGAAGGAACCGCGCATCCAGGCGCGGCGGGACTTGCGGCGGCTGAAGCAGCTGCTGGAGACGGGCGAGATCGCGACGAGCTCGCCGCCCAACCCTGCGCCCAAGGCCTGATCCCTCTTTTCTCAAGGAAAACCAGATGCGAGCGCTCACCTGGCACGGCAAGCACGACGTCCGCGTGGATACGGTTCCCGATCCCGAGATCCTCAACCCACGTGACGCGATCCTCAAGATCACCTCGACCGCGATCTGCGGATCCGACCTGCACCTTTACGACGGCTATATTCCGACCATGAAGGCCGGCGACATCCTGGGCCATGAGTTCATGGGCGAGGTGGTCGAGACCGGCCCCAAGTCCACGCTCAAGAAGGGCCAGCGGGTCGTCGTTCCCTTCGTGATCGCGTGCGGCGAATGCTATTTCTGCGGCAAGCAGCAATATTCGGCCTGCGACAACTCGAACCCGGCCGACAACCAGGACATCGCCCCCAACCTCTGGGGCGCGGCACCCGCGGGGCTGTTCGGATACAGCCACATGACCGGCGGCTATCCCGGCGGCCAGGCGGAATATGTCCGCGTGCCCTTCTCCGACGTCGGCCCGATCGTGATCCCGGACGGGATCGAGGACGAAAAGGTGTTGTTCCTGTCGGACATCCTGCCCACCGGCTGGATGGCGGCGGAGAATTGCGACATCGAGCCCGGTGACACGGTCGCGGTCTGGGGCTGCGGTCCGGTCGGGCTGTTCGGCATCCAATCCGCATTCGTGCTGGGTGCGCATCGGGTGATCGCGATCGACCATTTCCCGCACCGTTTGGAACTGGCCAAGCAGATGGGCGCGGAGGTCATCAACGTCGAGCAGACCGACGTCTATGATGCGCTGATGACGATGACCGGCGGTATCGGGCCCGATGCCGTGATGGATGCGGTCGGGCTGGAGAGCCACGGGCTCTACCTCGACAACGTGGTCGACCAGATCAAGGCGTCGACCTTCCTCGGCACCGATCGGCCGCATGCGCTGCGCCAGGCGATCATGGCCTGCCGCAAGGGCGGCCGGGTGTCGGTGCCGGGCGTCTATGGCGGCTTCGTCGACAAGTTCCCGTTCGGTGCGGTGATGGAGAAGGGACTGACGCTCAAGACGGGACAGACGCACGTCCAGCGCTACCTTCCCGGACTGCTGCAGGCGATCCTGGAGGAGAAGCTCGACACGACCTTCCTGATCTCGGACCGGATGAGCCTGGAGGAAGCCCCCAAGGGCTATGCCAAGTTCAAGAACGAGCAGAACGAATGCACCAAGGTGGTGCTGAAGCCGGACTGGGCGAAGGCCACGGCCTGAACGCCGGAGAGGAACCCGAAGCATGGCAGAAAAGCTTGCAGTGATTACCGGTGCCTCGACGGGCATTGGGTATGAGATCGCGAAGATTGCGGCAGGGGAGGGCTTCGACCTGATCCTGGTCGCCGACGAGCCCCAGATCGAAACGGCTGCGGCCACGCTGGTCGGGACTGGCGTGACGGTGGAAACGGTGCAGGCCGACCTCGCGACCTTCGAAGGCAACGACCAGTTGCTGGCGAAGATCGGCGAGCGGCCGGTGGACGTGCTCGTCGCCAACGCCGGACGCGGACTGGGTCACGCCTTCGTCGAGCAGGACGTGGCGGCGTGGCGCAAGGTGATCGACACCAACGTCACCGGCACCACCTATCTGCTGCAGAAGATGCTGCAGCGGATGAAGGCGCGCGATGCCGGCCAGGTGCTGATCACCGGTTCGATCGCCGGGCTGATGCCGGGTGCCTACCAGGCGGTGTACAACGGCACCAAGGCGTATCTCGACAGCTTCGCCTATGCCTTGCGCAACGAGCTGAAGGACACGGGCGTGTCGATCACCGTGCTGATGCCGGGGCCGACGGAGACCGAGTTCTTCAAGCGCGCCAACATGATGGACACGCCGGTCGGCACCCAGGAAAAGGACGATGCCGCCATGGTCGCGCGCACCGGCTGGGACGCGATGCAGAAGGGCACCGCGCATGTCGTCGCCGGGACCAAGAACAAGATCCAGGCGGCGGTCAGCCACGTCGTCCCGGACACCCTGCTGGCCCGCATGCACGAGAACATGGCCAAGCCGGACGGGGAGTGACCGCCTCCCTGGGCTTCCGCCGCGGCGGAAGCCCAGGGGCGGCGCACGTCTGCTGCAGAGGGTGGGCGCCTCTTGGAGGTGCTCAAGGAAAGGGGGAGCGCGGCTCCCCCTTTTTGCGTCAGCCGGCGAGCGGGGTCGGTATCGCGGCCGGCGCGGCGCGCGGCTTTTCGCCAAGGGCTGCGCGGACCATCGTGTCCCAGATCTCGGCGGCGTCGGCGGTTCCCCGCGCATTACCTGCGGTCACCATCTCCTGGCTGGGTTCGCGCAGCGCGCGCAGGATCGCTGCGGCACGCGGCAATTCGTCCGCAAGCCGGTCGTTGACCTCGGCGCTGACGACCTCGTCCGGCTCGGCATCGCCGCGGCCGTTGGGGCTGAGCGCGTGCGCCACCAGCACGCGCGCGATGCGCTCGATCGGGGAGGTGGCGGCGATATGGGTCATGGGGCTCTCCTTTGACCGATCGAACGCGCCTGCGCGCCGCTGCGTTCCGCCGGCGGCCGTGGTTGACAAGCGCGTCCCGGACGGCACGTGGTGAGCGCGATGAACTCCCCCCAAGCTCCTGGCCCGGCTGACCGGACGGCGAGTCCGGCGAAGCCTTCGCTCGGCCGGATCGCTCTTTTTGCGACCGGCGATTTCGCCTGCAATCTCTACTGGCAGAGCCTCAGCTTCTTTCTGCTGTTCTTCTACACCGATGCGCTGCGGCTCTCGCCTGCGGTGGCCGGCATCGTGCTGCTGATTGGATCGGTGTGGGACGGGATCGCGGACCTGCTGGTCGGCATCCACGCCGAGCGCTCCCGCCGCGACTATCGCTGGTTCCTGAGCGCGGGGGCGGTGCCGCTGGGGCTCGGCTTCGTGCTGCTGTACGTGGCGCCGCCACTCGAAGGCGCTGCCTTGGTGGTGACGGTGCTGGCGATGCACCTTCTGTTCCGGGCGCTCTATGCCTTTGTGAACATCCCCTATTCCGCCATGACCGCGCGGATCACAGGGGACAGCGGGCAGCGGGCGCTGATCTCCGGCCTGCGCATGCTCTTCGGCACGGCGGCTGCTCTGGTGGTGGCGCTGGGGACCGAACGCATTGCGGCGATCCGGCCGGGAGGCTTGGGAGGGACGGAGGGGTATCTGACGGCGGCGCTGCTGTTCGGGCTCGTCGGCGCGGCGCTGCTGGTCGTCGTCGGTCGCGGATCGCCCGCCGCCTATGGCCAGGGGCAGGCGCGCGTCTCCATCCTCGCCGCGATGCGGGTGCTCGCCCGCAATTGCGCCTTCGTGACGCTCAACCTGGCGATGGCGGCGGTTGGCATGGCCGCGACGGCGCTCACCCGGTCGGTACTCTATTATTTCAGCTACGTCGTGGGCGACAGTGCAGGCGGCCCGGCAGCGCTGGCGATGATGGGCTTTGCGGGCGCGCTCTTCGTACCGATGTGGATGGCGCTGGGCGTGCGGACCGGGATGCGCGGGCTCTGGTTCGCTTCCGCCGTGCTCGGGACTGCTGCGGTCGGTGCATTCGCGGGGGCCGGAGGGTCGGATGCCTGGACGGCCCAACTGTTCCTGGTGGTGATGCAGGCGGCGCTGGTGGGCTTCAACCTCGTGTTCTGGGCCATGCTGCCGGACACGGTGGAATATGGCGAGCACCGCGCCGGGGTGCGGGTGGAGGCGCTGGGTTTCGGCGTGTCGGCGCTCGTCCAGAAATTCGCGCTGGGACTGGCCGCCGCCCTGATGGGGCTCATCTACCAGCTGGTCGGTTATCATCCCGGCGCCGTGCAGACGGCGGAGACGGTGACGGGCATCCGGTGGGTGATGCTGGCCATGCCGGCCCTGTGCTTCGGCGCTTCGGCCGTCGTGATGTGGGCGAACCCGCTCCGGCGCGGAGCGCATGCGAAGATCGTCGCGGATCTTGCGGCACGCGCGAAGGAGAAGTGAGGCACCGTGCCCCTGCTGGCGCAGGAGCACGGTGTCGGTGGCGCGCCTCAGCCCTTGGTGAGGGTGAAGCCGCCTGAAACGCCTTCCGCTTCGGCGGAGGGTGCCACCCACAGGCGGAACAGCCCCGCCTCGACAGTCGGGCGGCCGTCGAGGCCCAGGAACTGGAGGTCGGCGCGGGTGAGGGTGAAGCGCACCTCCTGCGACTGGCCGGGTTCGAGCTTGATCTTGCGATAGCCCTTCAGCTCGCGGACCGGACGGGTGAGGCTCGCCGTCTGGTCGTGGATGTAGAGCTGGACCACTTCCTCGGCGGTACGCGTGCCGCGGTTGGTGATCGTTGCCCCCACCGTCAGCGTGCCGTCCCAGGCAAGCGTGCCGCCGCCCAGGTCCAGGCCCGAATATTCGATCCGGCCATAGGTGAGCCCATGGCCGAACGGGAAGCGGGCTGCGTTGGACGCCTCGCGATAGTGTGCCTTGTACGGCTGGAGCGGCCCTGCCGGATTGGGGCGCCCCGTGCGCTTGTGCGCGTAGTAATAGGGCACCTGTCCCGGCACCTGTGGGAAACTGACCGGCAGGCGTGCGGAAGGACCCTCGCGCCCGAACAGGATGTCGGCGGTGGCGGGGCCGCTCTCCGAACCCAGGAACCAGGTCACCAGGATCGCCGGGGCGGCGAGCACCGCTCCTTCGAGGGCGAGCGCGCGGCCATTCTTGAGCAGCACCACGATCGGCTTGCCGGTTTTCGCGACGGCTTCAGCCAGGGCCTGTTGCGCGGGCGGGATCACCACCAGGTTGCGCGACTGGGCCTCGCCCGACATGTCCTGGCTCTCGCCGATCGCGAGCACCACGATGTCCGCGGCGTTCGCTGCGGCAATTGCAGCCTCGATGCCACCGGGCAGCGGGGCGGTCACTCCGGAGCCTGCGGTTGCCGTCACCAGCGACGGTTCCGTCATCGCCTGGCGCACGCCGGTCAGCAGGTCGACCGCCTCGGCATCGGAGCCATAGACGTTCCATGGGCCGATCAGGTCGTGCTTGCCCTGTGCAAAGGGGCCGATCAGGGCGATCCGCTTGCCCCCGCGGGGCAGGGGGAGCAGGTCACCCTCGTTCTTCAAGAGCACGATTGAGCGGCGTGCAGCCTCCCGCGCCACGGCGAGGTTCCCGGCGCTCCGCACCCGCGTCTTCTCGCGACGCGGGTCGATGCGACGGAACGGGTCGTCGAACAGGCCGAGACGCACCTTGAGCGCGAGCACGCGCCGTACCGCCTGGTCGAGCCGCGCCATCGGCACCTCGCCGGCCGCGACGAGTGCCGGCAGGTGCTGCATATAGAAGCCGCTCTGCATGCTCATGTCGACCCCTGCCAGGAAGGCGAGCTTGGTCGCCTCCCGCGCATCGGCGGCAAAGCCGTGGTCGATCAGTTCCATGTCGCCGGTGTAGTCGGACACGACCAGCCCGTCGAAGCCCCACTCCTTGCGCAACACGTCGTCTAGCAGCCAGGGATTGGCGGTCGCGGGCACGCCGGACAGTTCGTTGAACGAGGCCATCACCGTGCCGGAGCCCGCGTCGAAGGCGGCCTGGAAGGGCGGGAAGTAGATCTCGCGCAACGTGCGCTCGGAGACGTCGACCGCTCCGTAGTCGAGCCCGGCCTCCGCTGCGCCATAGGCGGCAAAATGCTTGGCGCACGACATCACGGAGTCATTGGCCCACAAGGATTTTCCCTGGAAACCGCGCACGCGCGCCGTCGCCATGTCGCGGCCGAGCCGTACGTCTTCGCCGGAACCCTCGACTCCGCGGCCCCAGCGGGCGTCGCGGGCCACGTCGACCATCGGCGCGAAGGTCCAGTCGATGCCGGCGGCGGCCGCCTCGATCGCCGCGACCCGTGCCGCCTTCTCGACCAGTTCCGGCTCGAAGCTTGCCGCCTCGGCGAGCGGTACCGGGAAGACGGTGCGAAAGCCGTGGATGACGTCTGCCGCGAACAGCAGCGGGATCTTCAGGCGGGATTCGCGAACCGCCACGCGCTGCATCTGGCGCGCCATTTCGGCACCATTGCCGTTGAAGACGCCGCCCAGCCGCCCGGCCCGGGTCTGGGCGAGCTGGGCATCGAAGGTGCCGTTGGACGCCGCGGGATTGAGCGCGTTGGCCGCGCCGCCGGCCCAGGCCGCAGCCATCAGCGTCAGCTGCCCGGCCTTCTCCTCGACCGTCATCTTTCCGATCAGAGCCTCGACGGAGGCGGGGAGCCCCTGGCTCTCGGCCGCGACCGTCCGCAGCAGTGCATGCGCGGGACTCGCGCGCCAAGCGGTCAACGCAGCCGCTCCCATCACCATCGCACGCCTGGAAATGCGCAGGTCGTTCATCAGAAATCCTCCCGGAAAATTGCGTTCCACTGCGGCTGTGGCCCGGCTTGTTTCGCCTTCTTGCCCACCGCGTCAAATTGATGTAACCGGTTACACATACAGTGATCAGCGGCGCAACAGCAAGCCGTTGGCGGGACCGGAAGTGCCGGTCTGGGTTTTGGAAGGACGTCGGGAAGGGCAATGGCGCACGCCACCATCCGTGATGTGGCTCGGGAGGCGGACGTCTCCGTTGCCTCCGTTTCGCGCGTCCTCAACGGACACAGCAACGTCCGGCCGGCGGTGCGCGAGCGCGTGCAGGCCGTTGCGGCGGCCCTCGGCTACGTCCCGCACGCGGGGGCCCGTAACCTCAGCCTGGCGCGCACGAACGCCATCGGCGTCATGCTCCCGGATCTTCACGGCGAATTCTTTTCCGAAACCGCGCGCGGCATCGACAGCGAGGCATCGGCGCGGGGGCTGCAACTGTTGCTCTCCAACGCGCATACGAACCCTGCGCGTGCGATCGAGACGCTGCGTACGATGCGCGGGCGCGTCGATGGCGTCATCATCATGGCGCCGGACCTCGATCCCGAGCAGTTGTTCGAGCATCTGCCGCCGAGCCTTCCCGCCGTGCTGATCAACTGCCCGGGGAATGTTGGGGGCCGCGCCGAACTGCGGGTGGACAATGTCGCCGGCGCCGAGGCGATGGTGGACCATCTGGTGTCCACGGGACGCCGCCGGATCGTCCACCTGTCGGGACCGGAAGGGAACTCCGAGGCGCAGGCGCGTATCGCGGGCTATCGGGCGGCAATGGCGCGCCACGGGCTCGTGCCGCGGATCCTGCCCGGCGACTTCTTCGAGGAGGCGGGTACTGCTGCTGCGGAAGCGCTGCTTAGCGAACTCGATGGCCCGGAGGCGCCCGACGCGCTGTTCGCGGCCAATGACATGATGGCGATCGGCGCGATGATGCGCCTTCGCCGCGCCGGGGTCGCCGTACCCGGGCGCATCGCAATTGCCGGCTTCGACGATGTGCCGCTCGCGCGGCTGATCTCGCCGGCTCTCACCACCATGCGCGTCGGCATCGCCGGAATCGGCGCGCGTGCGGTCGTCCGGCTCACGGCACTGATCGCGGGAGGGCTCGACCATGCGGTCGAGCCGCGAACTCCCGAACTGATCGTGCGGGAGACCACCGGGCCGACCATCAACACAGAACAACCGGCAGGCAGGGAATAAGGGCAAGAATCATGAGTAGGACCAAGGCTTTGCGGCTAGCGCTCGCGGGCGCGACGATGCTGGCGGCCAGCACGGCAGTGATCACGCCGGCAGCGGCACAGGTCGGGCAGGCATCGCTGCGCGGTACCATCACCGCCCCCGCGGACAATCCCGTGGTGGAGGTCACCGTCGTCGAGGTCTCGACCGGCTTCCGGCGGACCGTGGTCGCGGGCGCGGACGGCAGCTACAACTTCGCGTCGCTGCGGGCGGGCACCTACCGGCTCGAGATCAAGCTGCAGAACGGCACCCGCAACTCCGACAACTTCACCCTCAACGTCGGTCAGAACGCAGGCCTCGACCTCGACCTGAGCGCCGACCAGGGCGCGGGTGCTCCGGCAGCCGAGCAGCCGCAGGACGGCGGAGAGGCCGTCGATACGGCGGATACCAGCGGTGACGTGATCGTGACGGGCAGCCGCCTGCGCTCGCTGACCGGCGGGCAGGTGGGCATCAACATCACCACCCGGCTGATCGAGCAGCTGCCGCAGAACAGCCGCAACTTCCTCGCCTTCGCCGATCTGGCACCGGGCGTGCGCTTCATCGAGGGTTCGGACGGCTCCTCGCGCATCCAGGGCGGCGCACAGGGCAGCAACTCCGTCAACGTGTTCATCGACGGCGTCAGCCAGAAGGACTATGTCCTGCGTGGCGGCCTGACGGGCCAGGACTCGTCGCCGGGCAATCCGTTCCCGCAGCTCGCGATCGGCGAGTATCAGGTGATCTCCTCCAACTACAAGGCGGAGTTCGACCAGGTCGGATCGGTGGCGATCACCGCCACGACCAAGTCGGGTACCAACGAGTTCCACGGCGAAGGTTTCTTCGACTACACCGACGAGAGCCTGCGCGACCGTCGCCCGACCGAAATTTATCCGACCAAGATCGACAAGGTGAAGACGACCGACAAGCAGTTCGGCGTCGCACTGGGCGGTCCGATCGTGAAGGACCTCGCGCACTTCTTCGTGAGCTACGAAGGCAAGCGGCGTGAAGTGCCGGTCGACGTTCTGCCTGCAAACGGCATCTCGGTCGACAGCCTGCCGGAGCAGTACCGCGACCAGTTCGGTACCTACAGCTCCACCTTCAAGCAGGATCTGTATTTCGGCAAGATCGACATCACCCCGACCGACAGCGATCTGCTCGAGTTCACGGGCAAGTATCGCAACGAATCCGGCCTGCAGATCAGCAACGGCATCGCGGCCTATTCGACTGCGACGCTGAGCAAGGTCGAGGAAATCCGCGGCACCGCCCGTTGGCAGCATACTGCCGACAACTGGATCAACGACTTCCGCGTCGGCTACGAGGATGTGAGCTGGGCGCCCCGGCCGGCGACGGACGGCATCAGCCAGCAGTTCCGCCGTTCCGAGGTGAACGGTAGCTCGATCAACACCTACAACCTGTTCCGCATCGGTGCGGGCCTGAACTTCCAGGACAAGGGCCAGACCGGCTGGACCGTCCAGAACGACTTCACCTGGACCGGCTTCGACGGCCACACGATCAAGGCCGGCGTGAAGAGCAAGTGGGTCAAGCTCAATACGCTTGAGCAGAACCTCCTCAACCCGCTCTACAGCTACGACCTCAACCTTCCGGTGGCGGACGGCTTCAACGACGACATCCCGTACCAGCTTCAGTTCGGTGCGGTCGGCTCGCTCGGCGACCCGCGCATCCGTTCGAAGAACTGGCAGCTCGGCCTGTACCTTCAGGACGACTGGGACGTCACCGACCGGCTGACGCTGAACCTGGGCCTGCGCTGGGACTACGAGCGGACGCCGGCGTTCCTCAACTATGTCACCCCGGACGAGGATCTGACGGCGATCTCGCCGGAGAACTACCCGAACCTCATCAACGCCGACTACGACATCAACGATTATATCTCGAACGGGAACAATCGTAAGGCGTTCAAGGGCGCCTGGCAGCCGCGCGTGGGCTTCACCTATCGCTTCGACGAGGCGGGCCGCTTCTCGGTGTTCGGCGGCTACGGCCGGTCCTACGACCGCAACCAGTTCGACTTCCTGCAGCAGGAGCTGGCGACCGGCCGCTTCCAGCGTCGCACCTTCCTGTTCCAGGGTGCCGACACGCAGAACCCGTGCCTGCCGACCAACCCGGTCTGCATCGCCTGGGATCCAGCCTATCTGACGGAGGAAGGCCGTCAGCAGCTGGCGGCACGCGGCACGGCGGGCGGGCGCGAGTTCCGCTTCATCAACAACGACCTGAAGGTTCCGTACTCGGATCAGTTCAGCCTCGGCCTGCGCGGCCGGTTCCAGCCGGTCGAGCTGGAAGTCGGCTACACCCGCATCGTCAGCAAGGACGGCTTCGTCTACCTGCAGGGCAATCGTCGCCCGGACGGCTCGTTCTTCGCACCGTCCCCGACCACGGGCGCGCCGCAGGGCCCGGGCAACTTCTCGCCGGCCGGCTACGGGTCGATCATTATCGGCGACAATGGGCTGGAGACCAAGGCAGACTCGGCATATTTCAAGCTGACCAAGGTCTACTCGGCTGAATCGCCGTGGAGCCTGGATGCGACCTACACCTACACCGAGGCGGAGGATAACCGCCCGAACGGGGACCAGGCCGCTTACTTCCTGCTCGATTTCCCGAGTGCGGCCGATTACCCGTTCGTTCGCTCCGGTGCCGTTCCGCGGCATCGCTTCGTGGTGGCGGGCAGCGTCGATCTGCCGATCGACATGTCGATCTCCGCGAAGTTCCAGATCGAATCGCCGACCTACCTGCGGGCGCTGGTCGATCGGGCGGATCCGTACGAGCGCGTGATCGTCGGTGCAGAGGCGCTCGGCTCGGGCGATCGTTGGGGCCGTCGCCAGCTCGACCTGGCGATCACCAAGTACGTGCCGCTGAACTTCCTCTATGATCAGGCGCGTCTTCGCTTCCGGCTCGACATCATCAACCTGATGAACGACCGCAACTATGTCGACTTCAACAACAGCCCGGACGACACGACGCGGACCCCCGGTTCGCCGAGCGTCTATCGCGAGCGTTCCACCTACAGCATCGGCGGGAACCCGCCGCGCACGGTGAAGCTCTCCGCGGGCTTCTCCTTCTAACTCTCCCTACTCTGGCGGGTGGTGCTGTCGCGCCGCCCGCCAGTTTTGTTGCTCCGCGTTGGTGAAAGGTGTCTCATGTTCGACCGGCGACAGCTTCTTCTGGCCGGGGCGAGTGGTGCGACAGGCCTGCTGGCGGGCTGTGCGCAGACGGAGCGCCTGCTGAGCGCGGCGCTGGGGCCGCTTCCGACGCCCGTGCCCGAGGACGGCGTCGAACTGCCGAGGCTGGTTGCCGAAATCCAGCAGCGCACCTTTCGATATTTCTGGGAAACCACTGATCCGAAGACCGGTCTTGCGCCGGATCGCTGGCCGACTCCCTCGTTCGCGTCGATCGCGGCAGTGGGGTTTGCGCTGACCGCCTATCCGATCGGCGTCGTGCATGGCTGGGTGACGCGAGCCGCGGCGCGGACGCGCACGCTGGCGACGCTCGAATTCTTTGCCAACGCGCCGCAAGGACCGGGTGAAACCGGGTTCAGTGGCTACAAGGGCTTCTTCTACCACTTCCTGGGCGTGACGAGAGGGCATCGCTTCGCCCGAGCAGAGCTTTCGACCGTCGACACGGCGCTGCTGCTCGGCGGGATCCTGTTTGCCCAAAGCTGGTTCGACGGCGACCATCCCGACGAAGTGCGCATCCGCGCGCTCGCAGACCAGATATATGCCGCGGTCGAGTGGAATTGGATCACCCCGCGAGCGCCGTTCCTGTCGATGGGCTGGCACCCGGAGAGCGGGTTCATCCGCCACGACTGGGACATCTACAACGAGGGCATGCTGCTCTACGTGCTGGCGCTGGGCTCGCCGACCCATGCGTTGCCCGGGGAGACCTGGGATGCGTGGTCGCAGCAGTTCGAACCCAGCTGGACGGGGCGCTTCGGCGGCGACCCCTATCTGCACTTCGCCCCCATGTTCGGGCACCAATACAGCCACGTCTGGATCGACTTCCGCGGCATCCGCGACACCTACATGACAGGCAAGGACCTCGACTATTTCGAGAACAGCCGCCGGGCGACCTATGCGCAACGCGCCTACGCTGCCGACAACCCCGCCGGCTGGACCGGCTATAGCGCGGACGTGTGGGGGCTGACCGCGTGCGATGGCCCGGGTGACTTCAAGGTGCGCCTCGACGGACGGGAGCGGGAGTTCTTCAGCTATTCCGCCCGCGGTCCGGGCGACCGGGACGATGGTACGCTGGCGCCAACGGCCGCGCTGGGATCGATCGCCTTCGCGCCCGAGATCGTCGTGCCGGCGGTGGAGGCGATGCACGCCCGCTATGGCGCGGCCATCTATGGGAAATACGGCTTCCTCGATGCGTTCAACCCGACGATGACCGCGCCGAACGTGGGGCTGAAGCACGGCAAGGTCGTGCCCGGCGTCGGCTGGGTCGATGTCGACTATCTCGGCATCGACCAGGGGCCGATCGTCTGCATGATCGAGAATTGGCGTTCCGGCCTCATCTGGAAGACCATGCAGAAGAACCCGCACATCCGCCGCGGGCTTGAGCGGGCGGGCTTCACCGGCGGCTGGCTCTCCGCAGCCGGAGGGGCCGGCGCCTAGCTTTTGCTGGAGGCGCCGGCGGAGCGGCCTAGTTCTTGGTCGCGCCCACCTTGCTGTAGGGGACGAACTCGCTCAGGCCGATCGAGCCGGACGAGAAGCGGCTGGTCCGGCTCACCAGCTGGACGATGTCGATGCTGCACAGCTGCGACGTGAACGTCTTGGTGACGAGGATGTCGTCGTTGTCGAGGGTCGAGGCGCCGGAGGGACGATTGACGTACACGGTGCCGTTGTACATCCGATACAGGATCGCAGTCCGGTCGATGATCTCGGTCGATCGGATGTCCCGCAGGTTGATGCACTTGACGGGTTCTCCCGCTGTGCGCCCTTCGAGCGCCTTGGCGAGCTTCGCCTCGTAGCGGCTGTTGTCCTGGGGCGCGGCGGAGGCAGTACCGCCCGCAAGCAGTGCGGCGGCGAGAAGAGCGAAACGGAGACGCATCGCGGATACCTTTCGTTGATTGCTACGCAAATGCCACAGCGGTGCTGAACGATCGATGAGCAAGATTGTCCCGCGGCTTCATCCGGGTTAGTTGAAACAAAATTACAGGCAGACGGCCAGCAGACGCCGCGCCTGCGAGGAGAGAGAGCCGATGCGTTTCATCGACCATGTCGTCGCGCGAGCCGACGACGCGCCAGCCGGCGGCCGGACGGGCCGCGTGTTCGATCCCAACAGCGGCCAGGTGCAGGCGGAGGTGCGGCTGGGGTCGCGGGCCGACCTCGACCGGGCGGTAGCCGCAGCCGAGGCGGCGCAGCCCGGCTGGGCCGCAACCAACCCGCAGCGTCGGGCTCGCGTCATGTTCCGCTTCAAGGAACTGGTCGAGGCGGAGATGGACAGCCTCGCACGGCTGCTGTCCTCCGAACATGGCAAGGTGCTGGCGGATTCGCGCGGCGACATCCAACGGGGCCTCGAGGTGGTGGAGTTCGCCTGCGGCATCCCCCACGCCTTGAAGGGCGAGTATAGTCTGGGGGCAGGGCCGGGGATCGACGTCTTCTCCATGCGCCAGCCGATCGGCATCGGTGCGGGCATCACCCCGTTCAACTTCCCCGCGATGATCCCGATGTGGATGTTCGGCATCGCGATCGCCTGCGGCAACGCCTTCATCCTCAAACCCAGCGAGCGCGATCCCAGCGTACCGGTGCGTCTGGCCGAACTGATGCTGGAGGCCGGCGCGCCGGAAGGCATTTTGCAGGTCGTGCACGGGGACAAGGAGATGGTGGATGCGATCCTC
Source organism: Microbacterium terregens (assembly GCF_027922045.1). The sequence continues at coordinate 14,959 of NZ_BSEX01000017.1, read as the reverse complement.
GACCACCCCGCCATTGCCGGCGTCAGCTTCGTCGGCAGCTCCGACATCGCGCACTACGTGTACCGCCGCGGGGCCGAGGCGGGGAAGCGGGTGCAGGCGATGGGCGGGGCCAAGAACCACGGCGTGGTGCTGCCCGATGCCGACCTCGACCAGGTGGTCGCCGACTTGGCGGGCGCGGCGTTCGGCTCGGCGGGCGAGCGCTGCATGGCGCTGCCGGTGGTGGTGCCGGTTGGCGAGCGTACCGCGGAAGCGCTGCGGGAGAAGCTGATCCCGGCGATCGAGGCGCTTCGCGTCGGGGTCTCGACTGACCCGGAGGCGCATTACGGGCCAGTGGTCACGGCCGAGCACCGCGCGCGGATCGAGGGCTGGATCCAGCGTGGCGTCGAAGAGGGTGCCGAACTCGTCGTCGACGGCCGCGGCTTCGCGCTGCAAGGGCACGAGCAGGGCTTCTTCATCGGCCCCTCGCTGTTCGACCGCGTGACGCCGGACATGGCGAGCTATCGCGAGGAGATCTTCGGCCCGGTGCTCCAGATCGTCCGCGCGCCCGATTTCGAGACGGCGCTGAAGCTCCCGTCCCAGCATCAATACGGCAATGGCGTCGCGATCTTCACCCGCAACGGCCACGCCGCGCGCGAATTCGCCGCGCGGGTGAACGTCGGCATGGTGGGCATCAACGTGCCGATCCCGGTGCCGGTCGCCTATCACAGCTTCGGCGGGTGGAAGCGCTCGGGCTTTGGCGACTCCAACCAGCACGGCATGGAGGGCGTCCGCTTCTGGACGAAGGTGAAAACGGTGACCCAGCGCTGGCCGGACGGATCGGCGCTGCCCACCGGAAGCGAGGACGGCGGGCCCAGCCGCGTGCAGGACGCCTTCGTCATCCCGACGATGGGGTGATCTGCCCATCCAGCCGCAAGGCCGATCGGCCGGAACGACACAGACGAGTTGTACCCTGAACATGACAAACCAGTTCGACCTCACCGAGGACCAGCGCGAGATCCAGGATCTGGCGCGGCGGTTCACCGCCGATCGCATCACGCCGCATGCAGGCGAGTGGGACGAGAAGCACATCTTCCCGCGCGACACGATCAAGGCGGCCGCCGAACTCGGTTTCGCCGCCATCTATGTGTCGGAGGAGCAAGGAGGCATCGGCCTCGGCCGGCTGGAGGCGGCGCTGATCATGGAGGCGATAGCCTATGGCTGTCCCTCCACCAGCGCGTTCATCTCCATCCACAACATGGCGTCGTGGATGCTCGACCGTTTCGGCTCGGACGCGCTCAAGGCCAAGTACCTTCCGGACCTCGTCACGATGGAGCGGATGGCGAGCTATTGCCTGACCGAGCCATCGTCCGGCTCCGACGCTGCGGCGCTGCGAACGCGGGCGGTGCGCGACGGCGACGACTATGTGCTGACCGGCACCAAGCAGTTCATCTCCGGCGCGGGCGAAAACGACGTCTACCTCGTCATGGCGCGAACGGGTGAGGAGGGGCCGCGCGGCATCTCCTGCTTCGTGGTGGAAAAGGAGATGCCGGGCGTCTCCTTTGGGGCGCAGGAGCGCAAGCTCGGGTGGCACTCCCAGCCGACCGCGCAGGTGAACCTGGACGGCGTCCGCGTGCCCGCCGAGAACCTGGTGGGACAGGAAGGCGAGGGGTTCCGCTTCGCCATGATGGGGCTTGACGGGGGGCGGCTGAACATCGGCGCCTGTTCGCTGGGCGGCGCGCAGCGCTGCCTGGACGAGGCGATCCGCTACACCCGCGATCGCAAGCAGTTCGGCCGTGCCATCGCCGACTTCCAGAACACCCAGTTCACGCTCGCCGACATGGATACCGAGCTGCAAGCGGCTCGGGCGCTTCTCTATACCGCGGCGGCCAAGGTCACTGCTGAGGCGCCGGACAAGACGCGCTTTGCCGCGATGGCCAAACGCTTCGCCACGGACACGGGATCGTCCGTGGTCGATCGTGCGCTCCAGCTTCATGGCGGCTACGGCTATCTGATGGACTATCCGATTGAGCGTTTCTGGCGCGACCTGCGCGTCCATTCGATCCTGGAGGGGACGAACCAGGTGATGCGTATGATCGTGGGCCGGGAACTGGTGCGCGAATGAGCGGCGAGGTCCTGACGGCAGTAGAGGGCAAGGCCGGGCGTATCCGGCTCAACCGGCCGCGGGCGCTCCACGCGCTGAACGAGGCGATGTGCGCCACCATGCTGGAGGCGATCGAAGCTTGGCGCGGGGACGCGGCCGTGGAGATCGTGCTGATCGACCATGCCGAGGGCCGCGGCTTCTGCGCCGGGGGCGACGTGCGGCGTGCTGCCGAAAGCGGCAAGGGGGACGGCGTCGAGGCGCGGGCGTTCTTTGCGACCGAATACCGGCTCAACCATCGGCTCTTCGCCTATGCCAAGCCGGTCGTCGCCTTCATGGACGGGGTGGTGATGGGCGGCGGCGTCGGCATCTCCCAGCCGGCGCGCTACCGGATCGCGACCGAGAACACGCTGTTCGCCATGCCGGAGACGGCGATCGGTCTGTTTCCTGACGTGGGCGGCGGCTGGTATCTGTCGCGCCTGCCGGGCCGAGTCGGGCAATATCTCGCGCTGACCGGCGCCCGCATCGGCGGTGCCGAATGCCACGCGCTGGGCCTCGCCACCCATTATATCCCGTCCGAACGCCTGGAGACCGCCAAGGCGCGGCTGAGCGAGGCGCCGCAGGAAGCCGCTGGCATTCTCGACGCACTCTCGGATGAGCCCCAGCCCGCGGCGATCCTGGAGCATCGGGAGGCGATCGATCGCCTGTTTGCGTCGGATCGGCTGGAGGACATCCTGGCGGCTTTGGAGGCGGATGGCGGCGACTGGGCGACTGAGCAACTGTCGGTGCTGCGCAGCCGATCGCCGCTGTCGATGAAGGTCGCACTCAAGCTGCTGCTGGAAGGTGCGACCATGCCGACCTTCGAAGACGAGATGCGCCAGGAATATGCGGTGGCTGCTCACATCGTGCAGCGCCCCGACTTTGCCGAAGGGGTGCGCGCGGTGCTGATCGACAAGGACAACGCGCCACGCTGGGACCCGGCGACGCCCGAGGGCGTGACCGACCACATGATCGACCGCATCTTCGCCCCCCTGGACGCGGAGAGCGAATGGAGCCCCGAGGGCTGAAGGAGACCTGCATTGGCTGAATATGAGACGATCCTGGTCGAGCAGCGCGAGGCGGTGACGCTGATCACGCTCAACCGGCCAAAGGCGCTCAACGCGCTCAATGCGCAGGTGCTCGCCGACCTGATCGCCGTGCTTGCCGCCTTCGACGCAGATGCCTCGCAGGGATGCGCGGTCATTACGGGCAGCGAGAAAGCATTCGCCGCCGGCGCCGACATCAAGGAAATGGCGGAGATGGGCTTTGCCGACATGTACGGCACCAACCATTTCGCCGGGTACGAGCGCATCACCGCCACCCGCAAGCCGGTGATCGCGGCGGTTGCAGGCTATGCGCTGGGCGGCGGCTGCGAACTGGCGATGATGTGCGACTTCATCCTTGCCGCCGACACGGCGAAGTTCGGCCAGCCCGAGATCAAGCTGGGCGTTTCGCCGGGCATGGGCGGGTCGCAGCGGCTGGTGCGCGCCGTCGGCAAGGCTAAGGCGATGGAGATGTGCCTGACCGGCCGGATGATGGATGCCGAGGAGGCGGAGCGCGCCGGCCTCGTCAGTCGGGTGGTACCCGCCGCCGATCTCATGGAGGAAGCGGTGAAGACCGCCGCCACCATCGCAGGCATGGCGCCGCTGGCCGTCAAGGCGAACAAGGAGATGGTGAACGCCGCGTTCGAGACCGGGCTTGCCCAAGGCATCCAGTTCGAGCGTCGGCTGTTCCACGCGCTCTTCGCCACCGCAGACCAGAAGGAAGGCATGGCCGCCTTCGTCGAGAAGCGGCCGGGCAATTGGACGGGCCGCTGAGGCAGGCGGGGAGAGGGTAGAATATGGCACGGATCGGCTTCATCGGCCTGGGCAACATGGGCGGCGGCATGGCCGCGAATCTGGCGAAGGCGGGGCACGACGTCCGCGCCTTCGACCTTTCGCAAGAGGCGCTGGAGCGTGCCCGCAGGGCCGGATGCCTGCCGACGGAGAGCGCGCGGGCGGCTGCCGAGGGCGCCGAGGCGGTGGTGACGATGCTCCCGGCCGGGCAGCACGTCGCACAAGTCTATGAGGAAGCGGTGTTCGGCGTGGCCGCACCGGGGGCGGTTCTGATCGACAGCTCCACCATCGACGTCGCGACCGCGCGCCAGCTGGCCGAGGCGGCGACGGCCAAGGGGCTGCTCGCCGTCGATGCACCGGTCTCCGGCGGGATCGCCGGCGCGGCCGCCGGAACGCTGACCTTCATGGTCGGCGGAAGCGAGGAGGCATTCGCGGCCGCCCAGCCGCTGTTGCAGGCGATGGGCAGAGCGGTGATCCATGCAGGCGGGGCGGGAGCCGGGCAGGCGGCCAAAGCCTGCAACAACATGCTGCTGGGCGCGACCATGATCGCCACCTGCGAGGCGTTCGTCCTGGCCGAGCGGCTGGGCCTCGACCCGCAGACCTTCTACGACATCAGCTCGGCAAGCTCCGGGCAGAGCTGGTCGATGACGACCTATTGCCCCGTTCCGGGCGTGGGGCCGGAAACTCCTGCGGATCACGACTATCAGGGCGGGTTCGCCGCAGCGCTGATGCTCAAGGACCTACGGCTGGCGCTGGACGCGGCGAGCGGCGCCAACGTCGACACGCCGATGGGCGCGCGGGCGGCGGAGCTCTATGGCAGCTTCGTGGCACAAGGGGGTGCCGCCACCGATTTTTCCGGCATCATCCGAATGCTCGGCCGGCAGAGCTGAGGGCAAGCGCCGCCAAGCAGTGCTTGGCCGCGCAGCTCGTTTTTTGACTTGGCTTCCCGGGCACCGGGCGACAGGAGCCGGTCTTCCAACACGGTGGACCGATGCGCCTTCTCTTTGCTCCCATTCTTGCCGGTGCGAACCTGCCGGATCGCCTGCTCGCCTGCCTGGGCGGGGTGCTTGGGATCGCGCTCACCAGTGCGATCAGCTTCTGGGCGCTCGGCGACACGACGTCACTGCCGCTGCTGGTCGCGCCCATGGGCGCGGCGGCGGTGCTGGTGTTCGCGGTGCCGGCGAGCCCGCTTGCGCAGCCCTGGTCCGTCGTTGGCGGCAACATCGTATCCGCGCTGGTAGGGGTGACGGCGGCGAAGTTGGTGCCGGTGCCGCACCTGGCGGCGGGGATCGCGGTCGGCGGCGCAATCCTGGCGATGTCGCTGCTGCGCTGCCTCCACCCGCCAGGGGGTGCCGCGGCATTGACGGCGGTGGTCGGCGGCCCTGCGGTGCTGTCGGCCGGCTATGGTTTCGCGTTCGTGCCGGTGGGCATCAATGCCGTGCTGCTGATGCTGGCGGGAGTCCTGTTCCACCGCTTCTCAGGGCACTCGTACCCGCACCGGCCGGTGCCGGTCGCGCCACGTGCGCCCTTGCCCGTCGAGAGCGTCCCGCACCCGGAGGATCTGGACCGCGCGCTGGAGGACCTCGGCGAGACGTTCGACGTCAGCAAGGAGGATCTCGACCTGCTGTTCCAGCGGGTGGAGCATCACGCGAACGAGAGGCGCGCGCGCAAGTGATCCTAGGCGCGCTCCGTGCTCCCGTGTTCGCTGATCAATCGCGACCGGCGATCGTCGCGCCGACATGCTCCTGGCCGCGGGCCTCGGCGAGCTTCTCCTGTCGGTGCCGCTCGGCATAGCGGGCGCGGTCCTCGTCGCTGCGCTGATGGTAGCAGGCGGGGCAGCTGACGCCTTCCTCGAAGAGCGGTGATGCCTGGTCGGCGACGCTCACCGGCATGCGGCAGGCATGGCACAATGCGTGGCTGCCTGGCGCCAGGCCATGACCCACCGCGACCCGCTGGTCGAAGACGAAGCATTCGCCGTTCCAGCGGCTGTCCGCCTCCGGCACCGTCTCCAGATATTTCAGGATGCCGCCCTTAAGGTGGTAGACCTCGTCCACGCCCTCCGCCCGCAGCATTGCCGTCGCCTTTTCGCAGCGGATGCCGCCGGTGCAGAACATCGCCACTTTGCTCTTGCCCGCCAGCAGTTCGTCGCGGTGCTCGCGGAACCAACGCGGGAAGTCGCGAAAGCTCTCCGTCTGCGGATCGACGGCCCCTTCGAAGGTGCCGACCGCCACCTCATAGGCGTTGCGCGTGTCGATCAGCACCACCTCCGGATCGGCGATCAGGTCGTTCCATTGCTCCGGTGCGACATAGGTGCCGACCTGGCCGACGGGATCGACTTCCGGCTCGCCCATGGTGACGATCTCCTGCTTCAGCCGCACCTTCATGCGATGGAAGGGCATGGTCGCCGCGCGCGACTCCTTGTGCTCCAGTTCCGCGCAGCCCGGCAGTGCGCGGATGGCGGCGAGCGCCCCGTCGATGGCCGCATCCGTGCCCGCGATCGTGCCGTTGATCCCCTCCGGCGCGAGCAGCAGCGTGCCTTTCACGCCGAGGCTGCAGCACGTCTGGGCGAGGGGACCCCGCAACGCGGCCGGGTCGGCGAGGGAGGTAAAGCGGTACAGCGCGATGACGCGGATCGGCAACGGATCGAACACGGTGGTTCTCGGGAAGATGGGGATTGCCGCTGCTCTAGAGGATCGCGTCGTCGCCCGCCAGCAGCGCCACGACGCTTCTCGGCTGTTTCACGCACGCGCAACTTTCGTTCGCGAAAACCCATGCTACACTCGGGCAAAACAGAACGAATGGAGAGGCCATTTGACCCCCGACTTCGACTTCGCGCTCGGCGAGATGGCCGACGCGATCCGCGAGACCACACGCCGCTTCTCTGCGGATCGAATCGCGCCCCTTGCCGCGCGGGTGGATGCGGAAGACTGGTTCCCGCGCGACCTGTGGCCTGAGATGGGTGCGCTCGGCCTGCACGGCATCACCGTGGAGGAAGAGTTCGGTGGGCTGGGCCTCGGCTACCTCGAGCATGTCGTCGCGGTCGAGGAAGTCAGCCGCGCCTCCGCCTCGATCGGGCTGAGCTATGGCGCGCACTCCAACTTGTGCGTCAACCAGATCCGCCGCTGGGGCAATGCCGAGCAGAAGGCGAAGTATCTGCCCAAGCTGATCTCCGGCGAGCATGTCGGCAGCCTGGCTATGTCCGAGGCGGGCGCCGGCTCCGACGTGGTGTCGATGAAGCTGCGCGCAGAGGCGGCCGACGGCGGATTTCGCCTCAACGGCACCAAATTTTGGATCACCAACGCCGCCTATGCCGACACGCTGGTGGTCTATGCCAAGACCGGCGAGGGGAGCCGCGGCATCACCGCCTTCCTGATCGAAAAGGACGTGGCCGGCTTCTCGATCGGGCAGAAGATCGACAAGATGGGCATGCGCGGCAGCCCCACCGCCGAGCTGGTGTTCAACGACTGTTTCGTGCCCGAAGAGAACGTGATGGGGCCGCTGAATGGTGGCGTCGGCGTGCTGATGTCGGGGCTCGATTACGAGCGCGCGGTGCTGGCCGGCATCCAACTCGGCATCATGCAGGCCTGTCTCGACGTGGTGCTGCCGTTCGTGCGCGAGCGGCGCCAGTTCGGCCGGCCGATCGGCGAGTTCCAGCTGATGCAGGCCAAGGTCGCCGACATGTACGTCGCACTCAATTCGGCGCGGGCCTACGTCTATGCCGTCGCGCGCAGCTGCGACGCCGGGCCGACGACGCGCTTCGACGCGGCGGGTGCGATCCTGCTGGCGAGCGAGAATGCCGTGAAGGTCGCACTGGAGGCGATCCAGGCGCTGGGCGGGGCGGGCTATACCAGGGATTGGCCGGTCGAACGCTTCCTGCGCGACGCCAAGCTGCTGGATATCGGCGCGGGCACGAACGAGATCCGGCGGATGTTGATCGGGCGGGAGCTGGTCGGCAACAACCCGCCGGTGGCGCAGTGATCCTCCCCGGAACGGGGAGGGGGACCGCCGGCGCAGCCGGTGGTGGAGGGGGCTCGCCGCACACGCCCCTCTTGCCGCACGCCCCCTCCACCAGCCTGCGGCTGGTCCCCCTCCCCGCGAGCGGGGAGGAGCTGTCATGACCGCCCCCGTCCTCGCCACCAACGTCGCACCCGATAGTGAGGCGTTCAAAGCCAACGCCGCGCACAATCGCGCGCTGGCCGAGCGGCTGCGCGCCGACGTCGCTGCGGCCGCACAAGGCGGCGGCGAGCGCGCCCGCGAGCGCCACACCGCGCGCGGCAAGCTGCTGCCGCGCGACCGCGTCGAGCGGCTGCTCGACCCGGGCTCGCCGTTCCTGGAGATCGGCCAGCTCGCCGCGCACGATCTCTACGGCGGCGAGGTGCCGGGCGCCGGGGTGATCGCCGGCATCGGCCGCGTCTCCGGCCGGCAGGTGATGATCGTCTGCAACGACGCGACGGTGAAGGGCGGGACCTATTACCCGCTCACCGTCAAGAAGCATCTGCGCGCGCAGGAGATCGCCGAGGCCAACCGGCTGCCGTGCATCTATCTGGTCGACAGCGGCGGCGCCAACCTGCCGCACCAGGCCGAGGTGTTTCCGGACCGCGATCACTTCGGCCGGATCTTCTTTAACCAGGCGAACATGTCGGCGCTCGGCATCCCGCAGATCGCCTGCGTGATGGGCAGCTGCACCGCCGGCGGCGCCTATGTTCCCGCCATGTCGGACGAGAGCGTGATCGTGCGCAACCAGGGCACGATCTTCCTCGCCGGCCCGCCGCTGGTGAAGGCGGCGACCGGCGAGGAGATCAGCGCCGAGGAACTGGGCGGGGCGGAGACCCACGGCCGCACCTCCGGCGTGGTCGATCATGTCGCCGAGAACGACGAGCACGCGCTGACGATCGTGCGCGACATCGTTTCGACGCTGCCGCCGCCGGCGGAAGCGAGCGTCAACCGCCAGCCGCCGCGCCCGCCCAGGCACGACCCGGAGGAGCTCTACGGCATCGTGCCGCAGGACGTGCGCGCGCCCTATGACGTGCACGAGGTGATCGCGCGGCTGGTCGACGGCAGCGAGTTCCACGCGTTCAAGCCGCTCTATGGAAGCAGCCTGGTGTGCGGCTTCGCCCACATCTGGGGCCAGCCGGTCGCGATCCTCGCTAACAACGGCGTGCTGTTCAGCGAAAGCGCGGTCAAGGGCGCGCACTTCATCGAGCTCGCCTGCCAGCGCCGCGTGCCGCTGCTGTTCCTCCAGAACATCTCGGGCTTCATGGTGGGCGGCAAATATGAGGCGGAAGGCATCGCCAAGCACGGCGCCAAGCTGGTGACCGCGGTCGCCACCGCCTCGGTGCCCAAGATCACGGTGCTGATCGGCGGCAGCTTTGGCGCCGGCAACTACGGCATGTGCGGGCGGGCCTATAGTCCGCGATTCCTGTTCAGCTGGCCCAATAGCCGGATCAGCGTGATGGGCGGCGAGCAGGCAGCGAGCGTGCTCGCCACGGTCCACCGCGATGCTGCCACCTGGTCGCCGGAGGAAGCGGAGGCGTTCAAGGCGCCGGTTCGTCAGAAGTACGAGGATGAGGGCAACCCCTGGCATGCCACCGCCCGGTTGTGGGACGATGGCATCATCGATCCCGTGCAGACCCGCGACGTGCTGGGGCTCGCGCTGGCGGCGACGCTGGAAGCGCCGATCCCGGAGACGCCGCGCTTCGGCGTGTTCCGGATGTGAGTGGCGTGGTCGCATCGATTCCTCCCCAGAACGGGGAGGGGGACCAGCCGCAGGCTGGTGGAGGGGGAGCGCCGCGTACGCTTCGGCCGGAGGTCGCGCGGGCGCGCTCGTTGCGTCGGCAGATGACGACCCCTGAGGTGCTGCTGTGGCAGCAACTCAGGGGTCGCCAGCTCGGGGTGCGTTTCCGCCGACAGCATCCTCTCGGTCCTTACATCGCCGACTTCTTCTGCGCGTCTGCGTCTTTGGCGGTAGAAGTTGATGGCACCGCGCACGACTACGGAGACAGACCGGCGCGAGATGCGGAGCGCGACCGCTTCCTCAGCGACAACGGTATCGATGTGCTGCGCCTCTATGCCTCCGACGTACTGCGCGACATTGGTTCGGTGCTCGCCGCCATCGCAGCGCGCGTGGCCCGCCCCCTCCACCAGCCTGCGGCTGGTCCCCCTCCCCGTGCCGGGGAGGAGCAGGAGTTTCTATGATTCAGTCTCTTCTCATCGCCAATCGGGGCGAGATCGCGTGCCGGATCATCGGCACGGCGCGGCGGCTGGGGATTCGCACCGTTGCCGTCTATTCAGAGGCCGACGCCAACGCGCGGCACGTGCGGCTGGCGGATGCGGCGGTGGCGATCGGGCCGGCGCCGGCGCGCGAGAGCTATCTGGTGGGCGAGCGCATCCTTGCCGCCGCGCGCGAGAGCGGGGCGGAGGCGATCCATCCGGGCTATGGCTTCCTGTCCGAGAATGCCGACTTCGCCGAGGCGGTGGTCGCCGCCGGGCTGGTGTGGGTCGGGCCCGACCCGGCGAGCATCCGCGCCATGGGGCTGAAAGACGCCGCCAAGCAGCGGATGATCGACGCCGGCGTGCCGGTGACGCCGGGCTATCTGGGCGAGGACCAGAGCCCCGAGCGGCTGGCGGCCGAGGCGCAGGCGATCGGCTATCCGGTGCTGATCAAGGCGGTGGCCGGCGGCGGCGGCAAGGGAATGCGGCGCGTCGACGATGCCGCGCAGTTCGCCGAACTGCTCCAGTCGTGCCGGCGCGAGGCGGCATCGGCGTTCGGCGACGACCGCGTACTGATCGAGAAATACATCGCCCGCCCGCGCCACATCGAGGTGCAGGTGTTCGGCGACACCCACGGGAATGTCGTCCACCTGTTCGAGCGCGACTGCTCGTTGCAGCGCCGTCACCAGAAGGTGATCGAGGAAGCCCCGGCCCCCGGCATGGACCCGGCCACGCGCGAGGCGATCTGTGCGGCGGCGGTGCGGGCGGCCAAGGCGGTCGACTATGTCGGCGCCGGCACCATCGAGTTCATCGCCGACGCATCCGAGGGCCTGCGCGCCGACCGTATCTGGTTCATGGAAATGAACACGCGGCTGCAAGTTGAGCATCCGGTGACCGAGGAGATCACCGGGCAGGATCTGGTCGAATGGCAGCTGCTTGTGGCGTCTGGCGAGCCGTTGCCGAAGCGGCAGGAGGAACTGGCGATCGACGGCTGGGCCATGGAGGCGCGGCTCTATGCCGAAGACCCCGCTCAAGACTTTCTCCCAAGCGTAGGCACACTTGAGTATTTTCGTCTCCCAAAGCTGCGTCGCGGCAAGCGGTATCGGATCGAAACCGGTGTGGAGCAGGGCGACGAGATCTCACCCTTTTACGATCCGATGATCGCGAAGTTGGTGACGAAAGGGGTCAACCGGCAGGAGGCAATTGACAACTTAAAAGAGCTGACTGCGGACGTGCGCTGCTGGCCGGTCAAAACAAACGCCGGTTTCTTACACCTTCTTCTTTGGGACGGTGCGTTCGACGCGGGTGACATGGATACCGGTTTGATCGCACGCGAAGGGGAAGACTTGATCCCAGATGCACAAGCCCCTGAAGCCGTATTGCAGGCTGTTGCGCACCTTGTAGTGGATAATGCTTTCGGGGGCACGGCAACCGATATCAGGGGAACGTGGCTTAACGTCGACCGTGGCCCACGGAGTCTCCAAGGGTTCCGCCTCAATCAAGCTCCCGCTCCAGTCTTAGTCCGTTTGGACGACAGCAAACGAACATACGACGTCGTGTTTTCGGATCGAAGCATTGACCATTGTCCGTGGGTTGAAAGCCGGAACGGTGGGTGGGTTGTTACCGAAGATGGCGTAACGTGGCTCTTCCGCGAACACCGTGCTTCTGGAATTGTGGCCGGAGCTGCTGCCGACGGAGCGATCCTCAGCCCAATGCCGGGTCGCGTGACTTCAGTCGAGGTCACGAACGGAGCTATCGTCACGAAGGGCCAGCGGCTCGTGACGCTGGAGGCGATGAAGATGGAGCACGGGTTGGTCGCGCCGTTCGACGGGACGATTGCCGAGTTGCCGGCAGCAGCGGGTGCACAGGTGCGCGAAGGCTCGCTGCTCGTGCGCGTCGAGCGGGAGGAAGGCTGATGGCGGGACGCTTCTACGACCAGTGGCAGGTGGGCGACCGGCTGGCCCACGACATCCGCCGCACCGTGACCGAGACCGACAACCTGCTGTTCTCGACCATGACCCACAACCCGCAGCCGCTGCACCTGGATGCCGAGGCGGCGCGCGCCTCGGAGTTCGGGCAGATCCTGGTCAACGGTACCTTCACCTTCGCGCTGATGGTGGGGCTTTCGGTCGGCGACACGACGCTCGGCACGCTGGTCGCGAACCTGGGCTACGACAAGCTGGTCCATCCGCAGCCGGTGTTCCTGGGCGACACGCTGCGCGCCGAAACCGAAGTGGTGGAGCTGCGCGACAGCCGGTCGCGGCCCTATGCCGGGATCGTCACCTTCCGCCACCAGCTGTTCAATCAGCGCGACGTGGTCGTGTGCGACTGCCTGCGTACCGCGCTGCTGCGGCGGAGCCCGGCATGAGGCTGCGATCGCTGCTGTTCGTGCCTGCCGACCGGCCCGAACGCTTCACCAAGGCGGCAGCGAGCGGCGCGGATGCGATCATCCTCGACCTGGAGGACTCGGTGCATCCGGACGCCAAGGATGTGGCGGCGCGAGAGGTGGCGACGTTCCTGGGACAGCCGGCGGACGGTGTCCTGCGGCTGGTGCGAATCAATCCGTTGGATGGAGGGCGCCTGGATGCCGACCTTGCCGCCGCCCGACGTGCCGATGGCATCGTGCTGCCCAAGGCGGAGGGCGCGGCGAGCATCCGCCGGCTCGTGGATCGGCTTGGAGGCGACGGTCCCCGGGTTCTTCCGATCGCGACGGAGACGCCCGCCGCGGTCTTCGCGCTCGGCAGCTATTTGGAAGTCGCGGACCACCTGCTCGGGATCAGCTGGGGTGCGGAGGACCTGCCGGCAGCGATCGGCGCTGCCACCTCCCGGGAGGAGGACGGGCGCTACACGCCTCCCTATCAGATGGTACGCGCGCTCGCCTTGTTCGGCGCGCACGCGGCCGGTGTGGCCGCGATCGACACCGTGTACCCGGCGCTGGCCGATCAAGAAGGACTGGCGCGCTATGCGGCGCGCGCGGCGCGGGACGGGTTCACGGGCATGCTCGCGCTCCACCCCGCGCAGGTACCCGTCATCAACGCCGCCTTCACGCCGACGCCCGATCAGCTTGAGGAAGCGCGGGCGGTGATTGCCGCCTTCGCCGCTGCGCCGGGGGCAGGGGTGCTGCGCTACGAGGGGCGCATGCTCGACGCGCCACACCTGAAGCAGGCGCAGCGCCTGCTCGCCCGAGCGAGCGCTTAGGCTCCGACCTCCGGCACCAGCTGTACCCCCAAAGACGCCAGCGCGTCCCAATAGCCGGGGTAGGTCTTCGCTACGCATCCCGGATCGAGGATACGGATCCCGCCGATCTTCAGGCCCGCCAGGGAGAAGGCCATCGCGATGCGGTGATCGGCGTAGGTCTCGATCGCGGTCGGCAGCGTCTGGCCGGCAAGTCCTGGATCGCCATGGACCAGCAGGTCGTCCCCCTGTTCCTCGGCGAGGCCGCTGCGGATGCGGTTGAGTTCGGTTGAAAGTGCGCGGATGCGATCGCATTCCTTGACGCGCAGGTTCGCGATGCCCGTGAAACGCACGGGCCGCGCATTGAACGCGGCCAGCACAGCGAGCGTCGGTATCGCATCCTGCATCTGCGAACCGTCGATCACGCCCGGCATCTTGGGAAAGGCGGCGATCAGCGCCTGCGCCTTTGCGTCGGGTTGGCTGAAGCGATCCGGCGCCAGGCCGATGTCGATATCGCCGCCCGTTAGAACTTCCGCCGCCCAGAGATAGGTGGCTGCCGAGGCGTCGGGCTCCACCATCGCGTCTGCTGCCTGATAGCCCGTGGCAGCGACGCGCCACCCCGTTTCGCCCAACGGCGTGACGTGCCCCCCGAAGGTCTTCATCGCAGCGAGCGTCAGGTCGATATAGCCGCGGGCGCCGATGTCGCCCCCGGCCAGCACGACCTCGACCGGGCCCTTCGCGCAGGCTGCTGCGATCAGCAGTGCCGAGACATATTGGCTGGAAAGCCCCGCGTCGACGATTACCCGCCCGCCCGGGATGCCGGCTCCTTCTACACGGACCGGCGGGCATCCGCTCGGCGCGTCGATCGTAACCCCCATGCGGCGCAGCGCCTCCACCAGCGGCGCGATCGGCCGTTTGCGCATATGGGCATCGCCATCCAGGATCGTGGTCCCCTGGATCGTGGCGGCAGCGGCGGTCAGGAAGCGCATCGCCGTTCCCGCATTGCCCAGGAACAGCGGCTCGGCAGAAGGGCGCAAGGTGCCGGAAGCGGTCACTACGAAGCTGGTCGGGTCGGGCTCCTCGACGTTTACCCCCAGCATTCGCAGCGCTGCCGCCATATGTTTCGTGTCATCGCTCTTGAGCGCCCCCGTAAGACGGCTCGTGCCGCGCGCCAGCGCCGCGATCAGCAACATGCGATTCGTGATCGACTTCGATCCCGGCAACGCCACGCGACCGCTGAGCGGCGTCTGGGGCGGAACGATCGTCAATGCGGAAGCGGGCTTGGTCATGGATCGCCTTACTCATGCGCGGGGAATAAGAGGCAGATCACGCGCGGAGAGCCGATAGGCAAGGGGACGGACGGGTCGGAAATGACCCCGGAAGGCGGCGATTCGACCGGACGAGCCCTTCAAACAAGCTACGGGGCTTCAAAAAAAGCGCAGATTTCCGCGGCTTAGAGTGAAAAATGCAACATTTTTGAAAAATGGGTTTGACGGGTTTGGGTGATGCCTCTAGAGACCCGTTCACCGCAGCGGCGCACCGAACGGAGCGCTTGCTGAGGTCGCAGAAAACCTGGTGCTGAGCGCCTCTTGAAAGAGGGGTTTGCTGGAGCGCCGGCGTTTTG
>NZ_BSEX01000016.1 GCF_027922045.1 Microbacterium terregens | reverse complement strand
TGTCAGCAAAGGTGCCTCGCTTCTGGAAGGAAACGCGAGGCGTGGCGAAGATAGTTTTAGCCCCGGATGGGGTCAAGCTGGCGAAGGCTCCGGGCATGGGCAACAAGGCACCTCCGAAGCGCGGGAAAGCCTCCGGTTGGACGAAGGCCGTAGCGAGGCGGAACAACGATATCCTCATGTCGGTCGATGGCGAGGAATTGGCGACCGATCCCGGTTCGCCATTCGCGCTTAGCCTCACGTTCGGACGCGCGGAGGTGGTCACGCCGGCTGCCCTACGCGACAGCGGGGAAGCCCTCTTCGACCGCTTCCGCAGGATGGGCGTCACGAGGCTCCACTGGCTGGTCGAGTTCCAAGGTGACGGCGTTCCGCACCTCCACATGATCCTGTACCTGCCACGGCACGCCGCGTTAAGCGGCGTAGAGGCGTCCCTGAGGCGGCACTGGCTCGAAGTGGCGGGATGGAGCGGTGCGCACCTGAAAGGGCAGCACGTGGTCCCTGTGAGCCATCTGAGGGGCTGGAAGCAGTACCACGGCAAGCATGGCATCCGGGGCGTCCACCACTACCAGCGCCAGATGCCGGACGGTTG
>NZ_BSEX01000015.1 GCF_027922045.1 Microbacterium terregens | reverse complement strand
CCTTACTGCAATGTTGCGGACGGCGCAGACTGTCCAGATAAGGCGACCAGTTCCTCGCGAGCATAGTCCTCGCGCTTCGTGGAAATGAGGGAGGGGCGGGCAAGGCGGTCAACGTGCCCCGTCGCATGGCAAAGCTCGTGCGCTAGGGTCGAATAATAGTCGTCGCTGGTGTGGAAGTCGGCAAACTGCGGCATGACGACATGATCGCCGCTCGGCTGATAATAGGGCTGGGAACCGAAGTGCTTGAGGGTGACGGGCACGCGGGCAAAGAGCGTGTCCAGTTCGGCGTCGCGCTGGTCGGGATTGGTCGCGGTGATGACGGGCAAGGGGGCAGGATATTTCGCCTCGATGCCGTCGATCTGCTCGGCATTGAAGACGGTGTAGCGCTTGAGGAACGCCACCTGACGCTTGCCATCCTCGCCTCGCTCTGCGCCCTCCTGTGCCTTGCTGTCGGCGTTCACCTCGATCTTGTTGGCATAGACGACGGTTGAGCCCTTCTCGCCCTTGCGGACGCAGCCGCCGAGCGCGAGCGCCTGCTTGAAGGTCAGCCAATGCGGGGAAGCATAGCCCTTCGTCATGGCGGCAACCCAAAGGGTCAGGACGTTGATGCCGCGATAGGGAACCCCCGTCGAGCGCAGCGGGATGGTGGGTGCGGTGCTGCCGTTCCACGATTTCGACCAAGGCCGGGTGCCCGCCTCGATCATGGCGATCATCTGATCGGTGATTTCCTGATAGATGTCGGCCCGGTTGTCGGTGATCCGTCCCATGATTGTCTTCCTTTCCTCTGAGGCTGAAAGCCGGTCGCAACAGCAACCGGCTCTGCCTTTCCGGTGAGGAACGGGATGGGGAGGGAGGGCGAGAATCTACCGCTGGCGCGGGCGAGCCGCCCTAGCGTGGCCGACGCCCTGCAGGGCGTCGAGTGCCACGCTTGGCGGATTACACGGGCGGTCGATTGTCGTTCGGGAACGAAAGGGCAGCCGCCCTTGGTGTTCCCCGGCGCTGGATGGCCTCCGGGGGAGGGCAGCGGCGCGAACGGGCTTACGCCGCGCCCTAGGCGCTTCGATCAGGTGTGCCACGTGGCACACCTTTCACGCGAGGATCGTCACCCAATAGGGCCGAGACGGCGGTACGGCGGCTTGGTCGGCGCAGAGAGCGAAAGGAGCGGTGCTTGCAGGGTCGCACCCGGCTTCACGCTGATCCTAGACGTTAGCGTTCTGTAGCAACCCTGTTGAATAGAGCGCCATCTATAAGCTGGATCTCTGCCGTTTTGAGGGGCCGCACACCCTCTTTGGTGAGAACCCATGTCATGTCGTTGGATTGCCCCAGCGTGATACCTGACACCTGCTTTCCTTCGAGATGGTAAATCCACACCTCCCCTCGGGTGATGTTACCTATGCGGTCTTTCGCTCGGATCGTACCTGCAACATGGCCAGCGGCGACCACAATGAGGATGACAATGGTCCCGCACCCCACCCGAGCCATAAACAATGTCAGAGGATCAAAAAACGGCGGCCTATGCGATGCAGCCCTGGCGCGGTCGAAGAGCTTGCCGGCAATCAAAGTAAGCGCCGTCACGATCAGCAGCGGCAGGATCGCTGTAAGCCACGCGCCGGTTGTGGTGATAATGGCACCGAGGCCCTCCACCGCAACTGCAATGTTCGAACCGCCAAGATTGGTCGGATCGATGGCAAAACGGCCGAAATAGGCCTGTCTGTAGGTCCACCCGGCAAAATAGATGGCCGCTAATATGGTGGCGATCACGAAGGCGGAGTCAAACGCCTTGGTGACGAGTTCACGCGGTGAGGAAGATGTTCCAGGGCCTGCGGGCATTTGTCCTCCTTACGGGAATGGCTTTGCGAAGCGGCGTATAGATCCCACGTACACGGGTGGCTGGATCGTCGAGCTGACGAACGCGGCCCCAGCTCGGGAACCAGTTCCTTGCTGGCGTAGCTGTGCCACGTGGCACACCCCTCTTCATCGCTGGAACGATGCGTCCGACCCGGCCGAGTGATATGCCGGCGGATTGACCCGCCGGAGTCAGGCCGGCGTGTCGTCGTTGCCCGGTGCAGGCTGTGCGAGACCTGTATCGACGACGGCGGGTAGGGCTTCCACCGTTTCGACCTCGGTAGCGGCCGTTTGCAGGCGGATCGAGCTTCGCACCGATGCCGCGTCGAGCCGGTCCTGAAAGTAGGTCTGCGACCAAGCCATGTCAGCCCATTCGTCGGGGCGCGCCTGATAGGCGCCGACGCGGCCGACCAGACCACATAGCCAGTCGGCGCACTGGCATGTCTGGTAGCGTTCGCTCTCGACTTGGAAGGGCGGCTCGATGATGCGACGCCGGGGGGAGGGGCCACCATACATGGCTTGGCTCGCGCGAGTCAGGATGGCGTCGCGATCCTGATGCTCGTCCATGACGATGACCATATCGGCGTCGTTCTGATCGGCATATTGGTTGAGGCGCTTCATCGCCTCGCCCAGGACCGTGAGGTAAAGCGCCTGCGCCTTAAACTCCGCGACGGGGCGGTTCTTCTCGAGGCCAACGTAGAAGACATGCCCGCCGCTTGCGCGGATCTTGTTGAGGATGCGATTGGCCGCCGTGCGAACCTGCCGGTATTTCTCGACGTTCATGCTGGTGAAGAGGGCCGAGCCCTTCTTCTCCCATGTCGCGGGATGCTGGCCGCTTTGCCCGATCTCCCAAGCCAGCATGTTGCATTTGAGCTGGTAGAACCAGGTCGAGAATTGCCGCACGGATGAGTAGGGGAGGATCATGCCCCCGAGCCCGAAAACGGGACTGTCATTGTAGGCGGGATCGTCGCGCGCGACATACGGGCCGATGTGGCCAAACTCGTCGAGATAAGCGAAATACAGCATGCAGGTCCCCAGAATCGCGAAAGCCCACGCTAAGCGTGGGCCTCGGAATTGGGGCAGCCCGTGAGCCGCGTCCGTCAACAGATATGAGCGATGAGCCTGGTGTTGTCAAGAACGGACGCTGATTACTCCCCTGAGCGAAAGGCGTCCTCAATGATGGGCAGGTATCGCTCCACCTGCTCCTTGTCGCTCTCCTGCTCATCGGCGGGAAGATCGGCATAGTCGGTCGCAATCTGCTTTTCCCAGCGTTCGACAAGATCGGCGGGGATCAGCAACGAGCCGTCCTCCTGTTTGGTCGCCTTGCCGTGCATGTAGCGCTGCCAATGCGACCAGCGCTCATGTTCGATCGCGGCGAGGCGTTCGACCAAGGTCTTACGGGCGTCAGCGGCGAGAGGCTTTGCCATGTTAGATCAGCCCGCTTTCCACCAGACTTCGATAATGCTCGCCCAATACAGTCAGCTCGCAGGCTTTGCTGCCCATCGCTGCGTGCCACATATGCGGTGCATCGACGGGGCGCACGAGGTTGACCCTCACATACCGTTGGAGCACCGCGAATATCGCGGTTTTCTCCGGGTCCGGCGGTGGAATGGAGGGGTCGTTCTTCTGCTCCTCCGACCGCTCGGGCTCAAATGCCGGATCGAGAGGGAATTGGTAAGTGGCGGTCGGAAAATGCTTCGCCAGCGCCTGAAGATCGGTCAGCGCGATCGGGGGTGCCGCCTTGCGCAGCGACACGAAGGTTTTGACATTCGTCTCGAACACCGGGCGCTGCTTCCACGGCCCAAGCGACTGGTCGATATGAGCATAGACGCTGCCCGGCGTGACGTCGCCCAGCAGGTTGGCGGCGGCGCCGCCGAGCGCGTCGACGAACAGGCTGGTGAACACGCCGGCACCGCCCCCTTCGACCTCCATCGCATATTGCTCGGCGGTGGACGCTGTGAGGATGGTCATGCCGTCGCGGATTTCCGCAGCGGGATGGGTGGGACGTTCCCCGGCAGCGCCACTATGGCAGCTATCGAGGATGATGATCTTGTTCTTCGCCCCGGAATTGGCAGCGAGCGTCATGATGTCTGAAAGCGGCAGGCCATCGTCGCCGCTGCGGCTGTCGCTGGTGCAGAGGTAGCCGCCGGTGTCCTCGATGAAGCCATGCCCGGCGAAGTAGAACAGGGCGATGTCCGCGTCGTCGGCATAGAGTTCGCGGACAGCCGCCTTCAGCTCCTCGCGATCGACCAGATCGCCGGGACCGGTGCCGGTCAGGAGCTTAGGTGTAGCGAAGTTGACGGTGCCGTCGGCGTGGCGCTCGAGCATGGCCTTCACCGAGTGCGCGTCGTTCACGCACCCGCTGAGGTTCCCGATTTTCTCGTAATGGTCGATACCGACGATCAGGGCCTTGCGCACCGTCGCCTCCGGCTCAGAGTGAATCGATGAAGTTGGTGATGTTGGCGTCGCTCCAGGCAACGGTGCTGACGCCCGCGATCGAGGCGCGATCATCCTTATAGGCGTAGATGCCTTGGATCGGCTTGCCCTCTTCCTGGGCGCACTGGATTTCCCACTTCTGGCCCGTCGAGGCTGCCGAGTTCTTGCTGACCAGAACGATCACACCATGCGAGCGCTTGATCCGCGTGCGGACACGATCCTTCCAGTCTTTGTCGTATGGCTCCTTCACCGACATATCGATAAACTCGAATGGCTGCCGCGGATGGAGCGACTGCCCTTTGAGGAAGTCACGCTGCCGTTCATCCTCGATGGCGAACGCGATGAAGAGCACTTTCTTATCAGCCATTTCCAACATCCTCCATTATGGTTCTATTTCGATAATGAATCAGCGAACGCCCGACGACTTTAAGCATGAGCTGCAAGCTCTGGATACCGCCCATGCTCAAAACGAAGCTGCACGCGACAGCTTTGTTGCACTTGCACACACGGCGCTATTTGCCGCTTCTGTGTCATTTGTAGGAAGCGCGGTTCCGCTTGCCAAGGCGGTGTGGCCGTATGCCTTGGTTGCCGGATGGGCGATCGATGTTTTGGGGCTTCTTGCCCTGACGGTGAGCTTCGCGACGGCGCGTAAGGCGGTCGATGCGCGGCGAGCTGCCCTCTACGACGATATCCCGCCGGTAGCGGCTTGGTCCGAACGTCTCAACGGGTTCGCGCTATGGTCATTTCCCGCCGCTCTTCTATGTTTGTTCTCTTTTGTCACAGCGAACGTGGTCAGTATCAATGAGCGAGAAGCCAGCCCCTCCGCCAGCACCGCCGCCATCCCGATCGGGCGGATCGAGGGGGATAGCGCCGCCGCCACGCGCGCCGTTGCCGCCGGGGGGCGTGTCGCAGCCTCAAACGGGCGTTGTTCCGGCGCCACGGGCTCCGGTCGCCCCACCACCGCCGCCGCCGCCTCCGGCGCCTGCCAAGAAGTAGGTTGCGGCGCACCGCGCAGATAGGTGTGCCACGTGGCACACCTCATCGTCGTGTAAGGCGATCCAGTTCGGCGTGGGTTCGGGCGGTGCGCGCTGCGCCACGATTGGCCGATAGGGCGCATAGCGCGGCAAAGGCGACGAGGCCGCATCCGATCAGCGTGAAGGTGCGCGCGTCCCCGTCATCGCCCGACAGGAAGACCGCTCCCAAGCCGATGACGAGCAGGATCAGGCTGAAGCAGATCTCCGTCGCGACGCTGGCGAGCGGGGTGGGAAGGTCGCGCAAGCGGATGCCCCGCGTCTGATTATGCCAGTCGCGGACCAGCATGGGGCAGTCCGGAATGGGCTCGCATACGGCACGAACGCGGTCGCCGACGGCCAAGGCGATATAGTCGCTCGCGCACAGCTTGAGCGTGTGGCCGTTGACCTCGAACAGCATCGCGAACTCGCGGGAGGTATTCACGAAGGTATGCGTCTCCGCGCGGGTCAGGCCGGTCCGGTGGATCGTATCACCGGGATGCGAAATGGGCACGGCGGGGTCTGCGCGGTGGGTCGTGTGTTGGGTCACGCTTACGTCGGTCGTGTCGTGAAAACCGATGATATACGAGACCGGCCCTTCGATGGCGACGAACCGTTGCTGCTTCCTCATAGCCAACGTCCTTGCAAGGCTGCGTCAAACTCGACGGCCAGCGTGACGGCGCCGGCGACCAGCGCGGCGAGCGCGAACAGCGCGAGCCGCGCCCGGATGCCGGGGCGCAAGTCGTGCGTGATGGCGATGGCGGCCCCGATCGCCACCCCGAGGATCAGCGCTGGCCCCAGCTCGTAGAGGACCAGGCCGGGAAGGCGGTTGGGGAGCAGGTAGGGGAAAGCACGGATGAGGCGACCGGCCAGGACGGCGCCGACGACAAGGGACAGCGCCATGCCCCAACGGCCGATCAGGACGGCGGCGGGAGAACCGCGCTCAAGCATTGGAGCGGTTCCCCGCATGAGCAACGCCTGCCCGCGAGGGCGGCCCTTTGTGGCCTAGTCTGATCGTCACCCGCACGGGCGGAAACCCGGCGACGGGGTTCCGCGGAGCGGCGTGGCACACGCCAGCGCAGTAGAGCACGGGCCGGCGGCAGGCCTCGCTTACTGCTTGATCGTCCCTAGGGTCAGGACCCATTGATGTGGGAGGCGCGATCTGATTCAGGCTCCGTGAGGAGAGAGTGGATGAGCGACCTGTACTGGCTGACGGATGAGCAGATGGTGAGATGGCCCCCTAATTGACCTGACAGGGTCTCGCTCTTGGATAAGAGTGAGGCATATGACTGAGCATACGACCAGGCGTTACAATGACGGCGAGGTCCTCTCCGGGGTTCAGCGCCGGCGGCGCTGGACCCCGGAGGAGAAGGTCCGGATCGTCGAGGAGACGTACCTGCCGGGCATGAGCGTGTCGCTGGTCGCCCGTCGGCACGGCATCGGTGCCGGCCAGCTTTTCACCTGGCGGCGGTTGATGGCGCAGGGCGCGTTGACTGCGGCGGGTGCCGGCGAAGAGGTAGTGCCCGCGTCCGAGTACCGGGCTTTGCAGGCGCAGGTGAGCGAACTTCAGCGCCTGCTCGGCAAGAAGACCATGGAAGCGGAGATCCTGCGCGAGGCCGTGTCCCGGGCCGCAGGCCCAAAAAAACTGCTGTTGCGCTCGACCTCGTTGCCGGGGGACGGCCAGTGACCGCGGTTGCCGACGCCATCGGCATCAGCCGCCAGCACCTGTCCGCGATACACAACCGACCGCAGCCCAGGCAGCGGGGGCGACCGCCGCTGCCCGACGCCGAGTTGGTCGCCGACATCCGCGCGCTCGTCGCCGATCTGCCGACCTATGGCTATCGCCGCGTGCACGCCCTGCTGCGCCGCCAAGCCCAGCAGACCGGGCGCGCAGCGCCCAACCCAAAGCGCGTCTACCGCGTCATGAAGGCTCATGGCCTGCTGCTCCAGCCCCACAGCGGCAAGGGCGAGGAGCGGCGCCACGATGGCCGCGTCGCCGTCGACCGGCGCAACACGCGCTGGTGCTCCGACGCGCTGGAGATCGGCTGCGACAACGGCGAGAAGGTCCGCGTCGCCTTCGCGCTCGACTGCTGCGACCGGGAAGCCATGGGGCATGTCGCCACCACCGGCGGCATCACCGCCGAGGACGTTCGCGACCTGATGGTCGCCACCGTCGAACACCGCTTCGGGCCCGTGAACCGCCTCGCCGAGCCGATCGAGTGGCTCACCGACAACGGCAGCCCTTATGTCGCCGGCGATACCAGGCGCTTCGCGCGCGACATCGGCCTCGTCCCGCGCACCACTCCGGTCAGCAGTCCGCAGTCGAACGGCATGGCCGAGGCCTTCGTCCGCACGCTCAAGCGCGACTATGTCCGCGTGAACCCGACGCCCGATGCACGCACCGTCATCGAGCAACTGCCCGCCTGGCTGACCCACTACAACGAGGTCCACCCGCACAAGGCGCTGGGCTACCGCTCACCCCGCGAGTACATCAACCAAACCCGCGAGGCCCCGTCAGGCATTTAGGGGGCAACAACAGATGGCGCGTCTGCAACCGTTCTTTCCCAAGAGCCATGGCAAGCCTCGGGTCGATGATCGGCGGGTGCTCAGCGGCATCATTTTCGTCAATCGCAACGGGCTACGCTGGTGTGATGCACCGAAGGACTATGGGCCGCACAAGACGCTCTACAATCGCTGGAAGCGGTGGAGCGAGAGGGGTATTTTCCTGCGAATGATGGAAGGTCTCGCGGCAGCGGAGGCCGTGCCGAAGACCGTCATGATCGACGCGACCTACCTGAAGGCACACCGCACGGCATCGAGTCTGCGGGTAAAAAAGGGGATCTCGGCCGTCTGATCGGCCGCACGAAAGGCGGCATGAACACCAAACTGCACGCCGTCAGCGATGCGGACGGGCGGCCCTTGAGCTTCTTCATGACCGCCGGGCAGGTCAGCGACTACACCGGCGCGGCAGCCTTGCTCGACGATCTGCCGAAAGCACAGTGGCTGCTTGGCGACCGTGGTTATGATGCCGATTGGTTCAGAGACGCCCTGGAAGCCAAAGGCATCCAGCCCTGCATCCCGGGCCGCAGATCGCGCAACGAGCCGGTCAGATACGACAAGCGCCGCTACCGGCGCCGCAGCCGCATCGAGATCATGTTCGGCCGTCTGAAGGATTGGCGCCGCGTCGCAACTCGCTACGACCGCTGCCCAACCGTCTTCTTCTCTGCCGTCGCCCTCGCGGCCACCGTCATCTTCTGGCTATGACCAATGAGTCCTGACCCTAAGACGGGTCAGGCGATCCGCATGGGATCGGCGTCGGAGAACGGCACGGAGGTCGTCGTCGGCACCGCGGTGATGCGGATCGGACAGAACAGCCGCAACGTCGCGACCGCGGTCGCCGATCGGTTGAAGTCGATCAACGCCTCGCTGCCACCCGACGTAGTGGTGCAGCCGGTCCTCGATCGCACAGCCCTGGTCAATTCCACCATCAAGACGGTGGCGAAGAATCTCGGCGAAGGCGCACTGCTCGTCATCGTCGTGCTGTTCCTGTTGCTCGGCAACTTCCGCGCCGCGCTGATCGCCGCGGCGGTCATCCCGGTCACGATGATGCTGACCGGGTTCGGAATGTTACGGCTGGGGGTTTCGGCGAACCTCATGTCGCTCGGCGCGCTGGACTTCGGGCTGATCGTCGATGGTGCCGTCATCATCGTCGAGAATGCGTTGCGGCGTCTCGCCGAGCAACAGCATCACGAAGGTCGCCTGCTGAGCGTCAAGGAGCGGTTGGAGGCGGTCGCGACCGCGGCGCGCGAGATGATCCGTCCGTCCGTGTACGGGCAGGCAATCATCATCCTCGTCTATGTGCCCTTGCTGACGCTGACCGGCGTCGAGGGCAAGACGTTCGTGCCGATGGCGCTCACCGTCATCATCGCGCTGCTGTTCGCGTTCGTCCTGTCGCTGACCTTCGTGCCTGCGGCGATCGCCATCTGGCTGTCGCGGAGGGTGAACGAGGAGGACGGGCGGATCATCTCGTGGCTGAAGCAGCGCTACGAACCGGGCCTTGAGAAGGCGATGAAGCGACCGTCGATCACCATCGGCGCCGGCGTCGTCAGCCTCGTCGCCGCGGCGCTTGCCTTCACGACGCTGGGACAGGTGTTCCTCCCCCAGCTCGACGAGGGCGACCTGCTCATCCAGGCGCTGCGCATTCCGGCGACATCGGTGCAGCAGAGCCAGGCGATGCAGGTGCCGATCGAGCGCATGGTCTCGAAGCAACCCGAGGTGCGGTTCGTCTTCTCCAAGACGGGCACGGCCGAGCTGGCTTCGGACCCGATGCCGCCCAACGCGACCGACATGTTCGTCATCCTGAAGCCGCATGCGGAATGGCCCGACCCCAAACTGGAGAAGGCCGCGCTGGTCGAGCGGCTGGAGACGAAGCTCGCGCAGTTCCCGGGCAACGCCTATGAGATCACGCAGCCAATCCAGATGCGGTTCAACGAGCTGATCGCCGGCGTGCGCGGCGACATCGCGGTGAAGGTGTTCGGCGACGACTTCGCCTCCATGAACCGCACCGCCGAACAGATCGCCGGCATCCTTCGCCGGACGCAAGGAGCGGCTGACGTGAAGGTCGAACAGACGACGGGACTTCCCATGCTCGACATTCGCGTCAACCGCGACGCGATGGCACGGGTCGGCGTCACCGCGCAGGATGTGCAGGACACCATCACCGCCACGCTCGGCGGTCGCGAGTCCGGCATGATCTTCGAGGGAGACCGGCGCTTTCCGGTGGTCATCCGCCTGTCGGACGCCGAGCGCGCCGACCTGGGGCTGCTCGAACAGGTGCAGGTGCCGGTCGCCGGCGGTGGCTATGTGCCGCTGTCCAGCGTCGCCGATATCGGCGTCGTCGACGGGCCGAACCAGATCAGCCGCGAGAACGGCAAGCGCCGCGTCGTCGTCCAGGCGAACGTCCGCGGACGCGACGTCGGCAGCGTGGTCGCGGATGCGCAGGCGGCGGTCGCCGGCGTGCGCCTGCCGGCGGGCAGCTATCTCGAATGGGGCGGCCAGTTCGAGAATCTCGAATCCGCCAGCCAGCGGCTCAAACTCGTGGTGCCGGCGTGCTTCGTGCTGATCCTGCTGCTCCTCTACGGGGCCTTGGGATCGGTACGCGATGCGGCGATCGTCTTCACCGGCGTGCCCTTCGCGCTGGTGGGAGGCGTGCTGCTGCTGTTCGTTCGCGGCATGGACTTCTCGATCTCGGCCGCGGTGGGATTCATCGCATTGTCGGGTATCGCGGTCCTCAACGGCCTCGTCATGGTTAGTTCGGTGCAGGAGCTGATCCGGTCGGGCATGGACCGGGCCGAAGCGGCGCGGACGGGCGCGCTCCAGCGATTGCGCCCGGTCGTCATGACCGCGCTGGTCGCCAGTCTCGGCTTCGTACCGATGGCATTCGCCAGCGGAGCCGGCGCGGAAGTGCAGAAGCCGCTCGCGACCGTCGTCATCGGCGGCCTGATCTCGGCGACGCTGCTGACGCTGTTCGTGCTGCCGACGCTTTACGCCCGGTTCGGGCAGCAAGCGGTCAAGGTCGACGACGCGGATAGGGCGGACGACGGCGCGCCGCTGCCGCAACCCGCATGATCGCGTCTGGCAGGGGGGACTGACGATGGCGGCGCTCAAGTTCGCACTGATCCCCATGATCGCGATCATGATCGGCGCGCTTCTCGCCGGGTGGCGCACACCCGGCGAGAGGCTGGTCGCCGCCATGCAGCACCTTGCAGCCGGCGTCGTATTTGCCGCGGCGGCGACCGAAATCCTGCCGCTGGTGATGCACGGGGGATCGCCGGCTGCGACGCTGATCGGCGGTGCGATCGGCGTCGCGGTAATGCTGGGCCTCAAGGCGGCGGAAGGCCGGTTTGACGGCCCCGTGGCGCTGCTCGCCGCGATCGGGCTCGATCTTGCTATTGACGGCCTGGTTCTGGGTCTGGCCTTCATCGCCGGCGAGAAGGCGGGCACGTTGCTGGCGGTCGCGCTGACGCTCGAAGTGCTGTTCCTGGCCCTGACGCTCACCAATGATCTGACGAGCCGGTATCGCAAGATGAAGGCGATCGGCCTAACCTGCGCGCTTGCGCTGCTGGTGCCGATCGGCGCACTCGTCGTGCAGCCCGTGGCGCTGCTGTCGCCGGTGTGGATCACGGGATTCCTGAGTTTCGGCCTGATGGCGCTGCTCTACCTCGTCACCGAGGAGCTGCTGGTCGAGGCGCACGAGAAACCGGACTCTCCGCTCATCAGCGCGATGTTCTTCGTCGGCTTTCTCGCACTGCTGCTCATCGAGGAGATCGCGATGTGACCGGCCTGACCTTGAGCGGTGTCGATGTGCGCCGCGATCCATCCCGTAAGGAGAAGAAAATGTCGATCACCACGGCGCGATGGTCCTTTCTGGCCGCTGCGATTGCCCTGTCTGCGTGTTCCGGCGGCAAGCCGGCGGGCCAGTTCGGATCGAACGAGTCCGGTGCGACCGATGCCATCCACGGATCGAGCGCACGGCACGGCCGGCATGGCGATGCCGTCGACCGGCGATCCTGATACCGACTTCCTTCGGGGCATGATCCCGCACCATGAAGGTGCGGTCGATATGGCTCGCGCCGAGCTTGCCAACGGCACCGATCCGAAGGTGCGCGCGATGGCGGAGGAGGTGATCCGGACCCAACAGGCCGAAATCGTGAAGATGCAGGCCTGGCTCGCCGAACGGCAAGCCACAAAGAAGGGGACGCGATAATGGCACACGATCACGGCGAAGCCGGGCACAGCCACGACCATACGGCCGGCGCCAACGCCAAGATGCTCAGATGGGCGCTTGCCCTGACGGCGACCTATCTCGTGGCAGAGGTGGTCGGCGCCTTCGTGTTCAACAGCCTCGCGCTGCTGTCCGACGCAGCCCATATGATGACCGACGTCGCCGGTCTGGTCATCGCGTTGATGGCGATCCATCTCGGCAAGAAGGCTGCCGACGACAAGCGGACGTTCGGCTACAAACGACTGGAAATCCTCGCCGCGACCTTCAATGCGATCCTGCTGTTCGTCGTCGCCATGTATATCCTTTACGAGGCGATCCAGCGCTTCCGCGAGCCGCAGTCGATTCAGTCGACCGGCATGTTGATCGTCGCGGTCATTGGCCTCGTCGTGAACTTCGTATCGATGCGTCTGCTGACCGCCGGCAAGGACGAAAGCTTCAACGTCAAAGGCGCCTACCTGGAAGTATGGGCCGACATGATCGGCTCGGTCGGCGTCATCCTTGGTGCCCTCGCGATACGGTTCACGGGCTGGACGTGGGTCGATCCAGTCATCGCCATCGGCATCGGCCTGTGGGTGCTGCCGCGCACCTGGGTTCTGCTCAAGGGAACGATCAACGTGCTGCTGGAAGGTGTCCCCGGCGGGTTGAAGCTGCCGGAGATCCGTTCAACGATCGCCGCCATTCCGGGTGTCGCCGGCGTTCATGACCTGCACGTCTGGTCGATGGCTTCGGACGAGATCAATTGCACCGCCCATGTGACGCTCGGCGAGGGCGTCGATCCCGATAGCGTCAGGGTTGCAGTGACCAGAACACTCGACGAGAGGTTCGGGATCGAACATTCGACGATCCAGACCGAAGCGCCATCGCAAGCCTGTGAGGATGACCAGCACCTTCATCGCTAGCCATCTCGGCGATCGAAAGTCACAACCGGTATGCTCTATGTCGTCATCAAGGCAATGATCTCCGGTGCGATTATCGCGGCGGTTTCGGAGATCGCCAAGCGCAGTCCCGGCGTCGGCGCACTTGTCGCATCGTTGCCGTTAGTCTCTGTGCTGGGAATGATCTGGCTGTGGCGCGACACCCAAGATCGGGTGCTGATGGCGTCTCACGCCGGGGCGACTTTCTGGTTCGTGCTGCCATCGTTACCGATGTTCCTGCTGATCCCCGCGTTGCTCGGGCGCAACGTACCATTCTGGCTAGCGCTGGGCGCGGGGTGCCTCCTTACCATCCTGCTCTATCTCGGCCTGGTATGCCTTGGTCCACGCCTCGGCCTGCGGTTATAGGCCATCAGCGCAGGTCTCCCGCAATGTTGAGAGGCAACGCACACTAGACCAACGCCATATATCCGCTATGCTGGATATATGGAAAACGACTCGGCTATCACTGCGCTGGGCGCACTCGCACAGGGCACCCGCCTCGACGTGTTCCGCCTGCTGGTGCGGCACGAACCGGACGGCATGGCCGCAGGCGATATCGCCCGCCAGCTCGACGTGCCGCAGAACACCATGTCGGCGCATCTCGGAATCCTCGCCCGTGCGGGTCTGGTCCGCTCCGAACGGCATAGCCGCTCGATCATCTACCGTGCCGATCTGGACGGCCTGCGCGCGCTGACGCTGTTCCTCGTCAAGGATTGCTGCGCCGGCAATGCGGAGCTGTGCGCGCCGCTCGTCGCCGAACTCGCCCCCTGCTGCTGAAAGGACATCCCGTGGCCGTCGATATCGTCATCTATCACAACCCCGAGTGCGGCACGTCGCGCAACACGCTGGCGATGATCCGCAATGCCGGCATCGAGCCGCATGTGGTCGAATATCTGAAAACCCCACCCGCACGCGCGCTGCTAGTCGAGTTGATCGACCGCGCCGGCATGAGGCCGCGTGAGCTGCTGCGCGAGAAGGGGACGCCCTATGCCGATTTGGGCCTGGGCGACACGTCGCTGTCCGACGACGCGCTGGTGGATGCGATGATGGCGCATCCGATCCTCATCAACCGGCCGCTGGTTGTCTCGCCGCTCGGCGTGAAGCTCTGTCGGCCGTCCGATGCCGTGCTTGATCTGCTGCCAAGCGATCAGCTCGGCGCGTTCGCGAAGGAAGACGGGGAGAAGGTGGTCGATGCTTCGGGCCAGCGCGTCGCCTGATGCTCCTTGCCGTCCTGATCTTCGTCGCGACGATCGCGCTCGTCATCTGGCAACCCAAGGGACTCGGCATCGGGTGGAGCGCGATGGGCGGGGCCGTCGTGGCGCTGCTCGCGGGGGTGGTCACGCTGTCCGACGTGCCGGTGGTGTGGGGCATCGTCTGGAATGCGACCGCTGCGTTCGTCGCGATCATCGTCATCAGCCTGCTGCTCGATGAAGCCGGGTTCTTCGAATGGGCCGCGCTCCACGTCGCCCGCTGGGGCCGGGGGCATGGTCGTCGGCTGTTCGTCCTGATCGTGCTGCTCGGCGCGGCGGTATCCGCGCTGTTCGCCAACGACGGCGCGGCGCTGATCCTGACGCCGATCGTCATCGCCATGCTGCGGGCGCTCGGCTTCAAGGACAAGGCGACGCTGGCGTTCGTCATGGCCGCCGGGTTCATCGCCGACACCGCCAGCCTGCCGCTGGTCGTGTCGAACCTCGTCAACATCGTGTCGGCCGATTTCTTCAAGATCGGGTTCGGCGAATACGCGGCCGTGATGGTACCGGTCGACCTCGTGTCGATCGCCGCGACGCTGGGCGCGCTGCTGCTGTTCTTCCGGCGCGACATACCGACCGACTATGACGTGGGAGCGCTGCGCGCGCCGCGCGACGCGATCCGCGATGCCGCGACCTTCCGCGCCGGATGGATCGTTCTCGCGCTGCTGCTCGCCGGCTTCTTCCTGCTCGAACCGCTCGGCGTGCCGGTCAGCGCCGTGGCCGCTGCCGGCGCGATCCTGCTGCTGGTGATCGCGGGGCGGGGCCAGGTGATCTCAACGGCCAAGGTGCTGCGCGGCGCACCCTGGCAGGTCGTGATCTTCTCGCTCGGCATGTATCTCGTCGTCTACGGCCTGCGGAACGCCGGCCTGACCGATCATCTGGCGGCGCTGCTCGATCGCACGGCGCAAGGGGGCGTGTGGGGCGCGGCGCTGGGTACGGGCGTGATCGCGGCCGTCCTGTCGTCGGTGATGAACAACATGCCGACCGTGCTGGTAGGCGCGCTCTCGATCGACGCCACCCACGCCACGGGCGCGATCAGGGAAGCGATGATCTACGCCAACGTGATCGGCTGCGATCTCGGCCCCAAGCTGACGCCGATCGGTTCGCTCGCGACGCTGCTGTGGCTCCACGTCCTTGGACAGAAGGGCGTGCGGATCGGATGGGGCTATTACTTCCGTGTTGGCGTCACGCTCACCGTGCCGGTGTTGCTCATCACGCTCGCGGCGCTCGCGATCCGGATCAGCCTCGCGTGATGGGACTGACCATCACGACACTCGAACCCGCCGAGCTGGCCGGGTTGGCATGGTTCCTCAACGCTGCGAGCCTACCGAGCGCCGACCTCGCCGACCCTGGCCGCCTGTTCTTCCGGTTCGAGGCCGATAGCCTCGTCGGCTATGGCGGCCTGGAGGGGGAAGGGGCTGACCGCCTGCTCCGCTCGATCGTCATCCTTGCCGATCGCCGCGGGCATGGCCTGGGGCGGGCGTTGGTCGCCACCCTCGAACGACAGGCGCGCGACTTCGGGGTGCGTCGCCTCCATCTGCTGACGACGACGGCCGCGCCATTCTTCCGGGCGCTTGGCTATGCCGACGCAGATCGCGGCGCTGCTCCCCCGGCCGTCGCCGCATCGCGCGAGTTTACCGCGCTATGCCCGGCGTCGGCCGCCTATCTCGTGAAAGCTCTCTGATGCCGCTCCGCACGCTTGCCGATCCCGATACCCTGCCGGCACTCGATCCCGCCTATGCCATCCAGCGGCCGGCGCTGGGGCTTGGCCCGCTCGATTCCGCGCCGCGTATCCTTCTGCTCTATGGTTCGCTGCGCGAACGGTCCTTCTCCCGGCTGTGTGTCGAGGAAGCGGCGCGCCTGCTCCGGTTCTTCGGCTGCGAGACGCGCATCTTCGATCCATCGGCCCTGCCGCTGCCCGACCAACATGCCGGCGACGACCATCCGGCCGTCCATGAGCTGCGCGAGCTGTCTCTATGGTCGGAGGGTCAGGTGTGGTGCAGCCCGGAACGTCACGGGCAGATCACCGGCATCATGAAATTGCAGATCGACCATCTGCCGCTGTCGATGGGCGGGATGCGCCCGACGCAGGGGCGGACGCTCGCGGTCATGCAGGTGTCGGCCGGATCGCAGTCGTTCAACAGCGTCAACACGCTGCGCGTGCTGGGTCGCTGGATGCGGATGGTGACGATCCCGAACCAGTCGAGCGTCGCCAAGGCGTTCAATGAGTTCGATGACGACGGACGGATGAAGCCATCGAGCTACTATGACCGGATCGTCGATGTGATGGAGGAGCTGGTGCGGTTCACGGTGCTGCTGCGCGCGCATACTGTGCAACTGGTCGATCGCTATTCAGAGCGAAAGGAAGCCGGGGTGCCGATCAATACTGCGATGGACCTGTCCAGCATCGCGATTGCGCCGTAGGTCTCACAACTGAACTGCCTAAAAGAATTGACTATTTCCGATGCTTGCGAAGTGATGAAGCTCTCGCCGCGCTGGCTCACTCGACCCAGCTCGAAGCCAAGCGAGGCCAATTAACAGCGTAAACCACGACCAGATTTTACATAATCAATGCTATCGATTTCGGTTGGTTGAGGACTGGCGGTCAGCAGCTTCAAGTACAGAGTCGCGAGGTTAAGTCGGCGTTAACCCGCCCACAATCCGCTCGAGCTCGCCAGTCCAGCCCTCCAGCGCCTCTCGTTTCTCCCGCTGGTAATCGTAGCGTTGGTAGACGCCGGCGATACCTGATCGAGAGCCGCTGATATGGTTTAGCACGGCTTCGGTAACGGGCATCGGTACTCCTAGGCGCTGCATGCCTGTTGCGACCGTGCGTCGCAGATCATGCAGGATGAAGTGATTCACCGCGTCTACCTTCATGATCTTGGCCATCTCCCGGAGGAGGCGCGGATGCCCTTTGCTGAAGCCGTTGACCGAAGCGTCGGGATTACCTGCGACGGGAAAGAGCTTGCTCGAGCCATCCATCACCGGAAGGTCTTCGATCAATGCCTTGGCGGCTTTGGTAAGCGGCACGATGTGAGCTTTGCCGTTCTTTGCTCGAGCGGCTGGGATGACCCAGGTGTCGCCGTCAAACTCGGAACGAGCTGCGTCGAACACCTCTCCGCGACGTTGACCGGTTAAGAGGAGCAGCTTGAAGCCAGGTCCGAACGGCCATCCCATAGCGTCGCACGCCTGCCAGAAAACCCGGATTTCTGCATCTGAGAGGAAGCGGTCCCGAGCCTTTGGCAGGGCAGGGCGACCCGCATCGCGACAGGGGTTGGCTGGTAGCTTTTCCAGCTTCGGCATGGCCCAGGTGAAGAATGAGCTCAGCTGTTGGTGCACTCCCAACCCCGCTCTTGGCGTCGGGTTGTTCGCGTCTCGGTAGGTGACGTCTTCGACCAGCGCGGTCACCTCCGAGCGGGTGATCGTGTCGGCAAGCCGATCGCCAAAACGTGGGAGGATGAACTTCTTTCCGATGCGTTCAATCTCAGAGGCGCTCTTCTTTTTACCCCGTACAGCACGCTCGAGGTATTGCCCCCAGAGTACGGAGAAGGTGAGGCGTCCGACAGCGCCACCGGCGCTACTGGTCGGCTGGGGCAAACCCTTTCCGGATTCAAGATCGATCAGCAACGATCGAGCCTTCTTGCGGGCGTCGGCCAGCGTGAACGCATCCGAGAAGCGGCCTAAGGTAACGTTCCGAACAGAGCCTCCAACGCGCTTGCGCAGGATGAAGGTTTTGCCTCCGGACGCGCCGACCCGGACACGAAGTCCGCCAACGAGTTGATCGAGCAGTTCCACTTGGCCGGTAGAGGGCGGGGAAAGGCCGCGGATCTTGGCATCCGTGAGACCTACAGCTTTGCTGGGCATAGCTATGATCCTGGTTCGTTCCGGCCACCATGCCGTTACCTTAGGTAACAAATGGGTGCTGATACCCTAGAACATACAGGGAACGCACGGAACGTTCAAGTTGTTGTATTCGCACCAGAAAGAGACGTTCTGGGACGTCGCTGGAAGGCGCCTTATCGCGCTACGAATCTGAGGGTCGGACGTTCGAATCGTTCCGGGCGCGCCATCGAAAGCCCTGCCAGGCATCAGCCCGGCAGGGCTTTTGTGTATCTGGCCGAAAACGTCAGCCCTGTGCCAGCGCCTTGAGCGGCGTGCCCGTGTCGGCCAGGGCCGCGGGGTCCGCGATCGTTCCGGCCACCACCAGCGCACGGCCCTGCACATAGTCCCGCGTCGCGTTTACGCAGTCCAGCGCCACCACCCGGCCTTCGCGCAAATAGACCAGCGAGAAGCTGCGCGACGCCGGCTCCCCGCGCGCGATCAGCGCGTCATGACCGGCCGACAGACCGACCGTCTGCAGCTTCAGGTCATACTGGTTCGACCAGAACCACGGAACGGCATGATAGGGCGCGGGGTCGTCGAGGATCGCGCGCACCGCGGTAGTCGCCATGTCGTTCGCGTTCTGCACGGACTCCAGCCGGATGGGCAGCCCGTCGGCAAAGGCGTTGGCGTGAAGCGCGCAGTCGCCGATCGCATGGACATGGCGCAGCGAGGTGCGGCAGTGCGCGTCGACGGCCACGCCATTGCCGCCCTCCGCGCCGGCTGCAAGCAGCGGCTGCACCGCCGGCACGATGCCGATGCCGACGATCACCATCTCCGCCGGCAGCACTTCTCCGTCCGCCAGCCGAACGCCGGCCGCCCTCCCGTCTCGTTCCTCGATGCAGGCGACACGCGCGCCCAGCCGGACGTCCACGCCATGGGCGCGATGTTCCGCCTCGTAGAAGCGCGACAGCGGCTCCCCCGCGACGCGCGCGAGGACCCGGTCCTGGGTCTCCAGGACGGTCACCTGCTTGCCGAGCTTCGTCAGCACCGCCGCCGCTTCCAACCCGATATAGCCGCCGCCGATCACCACCACCTTCGCGGTCGTCGGCAGTTCGTGGATCAGCCGGTCCACGTCCGCACGGCTGCGTACCGAGTGCACGCCCGCCAGGTCATGACCGGTGCAGCTCAGCGAGCGCGCATGGCCGCCCGCCGCCCAGATGAGCGTGCCATAGTGGACCGTCGTGCCATCATCGCACGCGACGCTGCGCGCAGCCGGATCGACCGCCGTCACCCGCCGCCCGGTCCGCATCGTCACCGCGCGTTCTTCCCAGAAGGCGGGCGGGCGGATCAGCAGCCGCTCGAACGGCTTCTCGCCGGCGAGATATTCCTTCGAAAGCGGGGGCCGCTCATAGGGCAGTTCCGGCTCCTCGCCGACGATGGCGACGGTGCCCGCGAACTTGCGCTGGCGCAGCGCGATCGCGGCCTGTGCCCCTCCGTGTCCGGCCCCGACGATCAGGATATCGAAGCGGTCGGTCACGGCAGAATTCTCCGGCTGGGTGCGAAGGCCGCCCTATAGCCCGGCCGACGCACTTTGGGAGGGGGCGGGCGCCGCCGCGTCAGCCGGCAGTCGCCGCCACCGCGATCGCCCCCAACGGACCCGCCAGCGCACCCAGTGCCGGTGCCACGATATACGGCCCGTCGGAGGGAAGCTGCATATAGCCGCCCAGGCTCTCCAGCAGCGCGGCCTCGATGCGGGCGTGGAGGTGCGGCTGCCCGGACAGCACGCCGCCGCCGATCGCGATGCGCAACGGCCCGGTCGTGCAGACGAGGTCGTGGCACATCAGCGCCAGCGCGGAGACGATCGGCTCCCACACCGGGTCGTCGTTCGCGACTTCGGCCACCGGACGGCCGCCCAGCCGCGCGACCAGCGCGGTGCCGGAGGCGAGCCCCTCAATGCAGTCCGGATGATAGCGGCAGACGCTCTTCAGCGTATCGGACGGCAGCCGCGGCACGCGCAGATGGCCGATCTCGCTGTGGCTGATGCCGCGCGTGGGTCGGCCATGCACCACCAGCCCGACGCCGACCCCGGTCCCCACCGTCACATAGGCGAAGTCGTCCAGCCCCTGCGCGCAGCCCCAGCGGATCTCCGCAAGCGCGGCGCCGTTCACGTCCGTGTCGAAGGCAACCGGCACGTCGAACGGAGCGGACAGGGTGCCGAGCACATCGGCGCCCGGCCAGGCCGTCTTGTTCGTCGCCAGCACCTGACCATAGGTCGGCGAGAGCGGATTGATGTCGATCGGGCCGAACGATGCGATGCCGATGGCGCGGAACCCGTGCGTCCCGTGCCACTCGGCCAGGATGGCGAGGATCGCCGGCAGCGTCTCCGTCGGAACCGTCGTCGGCACCGTACGCTGATCCAGGATCGCATCCGGCCCATGGGCGATCGTGCAGATGCACTTGGTGCCGCCAAGCTCGATCCCCACCAGCGGAAGCGCCGGGGCGGTGGGCGTGTCGGTCATCATGCGTCGGCGTTCCCTTGCTGTGTCATTATGGGATGAGATGGTTGGCGCGCTGCCGCCATCAGGGTCAGCCGAAACATGGTTGATCTCTCCCCTTTGCTGCCGTCGTTCCCCGCGACGTGCCACGGCGCCTACGCTGTCGAGCGAATTAGTACATCAAATATCGTAACTCAACGGGTCACGCCGGCGGCGACAATGAAGCTGTCCCAAGCCTTTGTCTTCTGAAAGGTTGTATCCCGCGCCGGGTGCGGCATTAATGCCATGTTATCGATCACAGCCGGCAGACCGGCGAGCAGGAGAGGCAGATGCGTCCAGGGGCGGTTCGGTGTCGGCATTGGGTCCAAACTACCGGCCGGAAAGAGGATCCGTTCGCATGATGGAGAACTCGCCTGGTGCCCGTTTGTCCGGGACCAACCTGGAACGGGCTGCCGACCACAACCAGCGGGTGACGCTGCACGCGATCCGCGTCGGCGGGTCGCTGACGCGCGTGGACCTCGCAGGGATTACCGGGCTTACGCCGCCAGCCATCGCCAACATCACGCGGCGCCTGCTGCAGGATGGCCTGATCGAGGAAGCGGGGCAGCGGCGTGGCGGGCGCGGGCAGCCGCCGACGAAGCTCGTCGTCCGGCGCGATGCCTGTTACTCGATCGGCATCAACATCGACCGGGATCATATCACTATCGTGCTGGTCGACTTCTCCGGACGGATCCTCGCCCGGGTGTCGGAGGAGGTCGCGTTCGCGCTTCCCGATCACGTCCGCTCCCTCTACGTCCGCTCGATCGAGCGGATGCTGCAATCGGCGGACGTGCCCTCGTCGAAGCTGGTCGGCATCGGCGTCGCCGTGCCCGACGACCTGGAGTTGGTTGCGCTACCGGGGCGCCCTCCGGAATATGCCGCCTGGAACGGCATCGACATGGCCTCGCTGTTTACAGAGCCGTTCGACCTCCCGGTCTTTGTCGAGAATGACGCAGCGGCTGCGGCGAGCGGAGAGATGCAGCTGGGCCTTGGCCAGAAGTACAACAGCTTCTTCTACGTGCTGCTTTCGTCGGGACTCGGCGGGGGCTTCGTGGTGGATGGGGCCTATGTCCGCGGCGCCAACGGGCGCAGTGGCGAACTCGGCTTCATGCTGGCCCCGGACGGGAACGGCGGACGGGAGACGGTGCAGACCCTGGTCTCCCTGTCAGGCTTATCGCGGCATCTGGAGGCCGCCGGCTTCAGCCTGGCGGACATCATGCATCGCACCGAGCGCGCGCCCGAGGTGCAGGCCTGTGTCGACGCGTGGATCGAGGCGGCGGCACGGCGGCTGTGCACGCCGATGGCGGCGATCTGCTGCCTCATCAATCCGGCGACGGTGCTGGTAGGAGGGCGGCTTCCGACCGCCGTGGTGGAGCAGCTGGCAAACCGGGTGAACGCCCTGATGGAGGATCAGGCCGACGTGCTCCCGGCGATCGCGCCGGTCGCGCGTGCCGCCCTTTCCGAAGACGCGCCTGCGGTCGGGGCGGCGGTGCTGCCGTTCAGCCACTTCCTGCTGCCCAAGCCCGGCGCCTTGTGGAAGACGCCGGCCCTGGTCGGGGGAGAGGCGGCGACGGCGTTTTAGTCGCCAATCGCCGGCGAGCCCGGCACGTAGATCAGCGAAGGCGCTTCGGCCACGAACCGGTCGAGCACGTCGTCGGCGACCTTGATCGGCCCCTGCGGGCGCGTGGTGCCGGGGATCGTCTGCAACTTCTCGGCCTGGGCGGCGAGCGCCCGTGCCTGGGCGAAGAAGCCGGACGCGCGCGGGCTGCCCTGGTTCGCGGCCGAAAGCCCGCTCGTGGTCGCCTGGAGCGAACGTCCCCACAGCTGCAGCGCATCGAGCCAGGGCTGGCTCTGCGCAACGAACCCTTGGTCCGCTACCCCGGCCCGGATCGTGTCGGAGGCGGTGGCAAGTGCGTCCGCCGTCGCCTTCAACCGCTCCAGAGCCGCCTCACGCGCAGACGCATCGTCGCTGGTGATCGCATCGGTCACTTCGTCCAGCGTCGCCTTCAGGCGAGGCGCGGAGGGCTGCCAGGGCTGGCTGCCGAAGGTGGGGGCCAGGTGCTGCGCGTCGAAGAACACCATCAGCGCCTCGGTGGTGGCGGCATCGCCCGACGCCAGCATCCGTGCCGCCGCCTTCCAAGCCCGGTCGGCATCATAGCCGCGATCGTTCCACGCGAATGCGGCGCTGCCGAACACCGCGACGCGGCTCGGCGCCTCCTGGTTCATCGGGTTGGCCAGGATCCCGCTCAACTCGCCCGAAAGCCCCGCCTCGCGCCGCGCATAGGGTGCCATCAGCAGACGGCCGGTGGACTCGCCATAGTCGTTGACCGGATAATTGTCCCACAGCAGCGTCTTGCGGCCGAACGCCTTCGTCGCCGCCTTGGCGTCACCGATGGAGATCGCCGGCGGCACCACGTCGGTGCCCGTCCACTGCACGAACACGGCCGGGTCGACCTCCCGCAGCGCCGCCTTGTAGGGCGATTCGGTCGTATTGAAATATTCCGTGGGCACGATCATCAGTTCGGCCTGGTCGCCGTCCTTGGTCTTCAGCCAGCGGTAGATGGTGTTCGACAGGTTCGCCTGCGCCAGGCCCGCCGCACGCTGGCCCGGCTCGCCCAGCGCTGCGCGATCCTCGTCGCAATTCCACTTGGTATATTCGATGTCGTCGAACGCGATGTAGAAGGACCGCACGCCCATGGAGCTGAACACCTCGAACTTGCGCTGGAGCGCCTGCACGTCGGACGGCCGCGAGTAGCAGATCGATGGACCCGGCGAGATTGCATAGGTGAAGCGGACATGGTGACGCCGCGCCTGATTGATCAGCGTCTTGAGCGAATCGAGCGTCGCCTGCGGATAGGCCTCGCGCCACTTGTCGCGCGCGAAGGGGTCGTCCTTGGGACTGTAGACGTACGTGTTCGCCTTCACGCTGCCGAGGAAGTCGAGATGCCGGGCGCGGTCCTCCATCGACCAGGGCGCACCATAGAAGCCCTCGATCGTGCCCCGGATCGCCATTGCGGGCCGGTCGGTAATGGAGACCGCGGGCATGGTCCCACGCGCGGTCAGCTGCCGCAGCGTCTGCGCCGCATAGTAGAGGCCGTCCGCGTCCTGCCCGGCCAGCACGACCAGCGCGCCGTCTCCGTGCGCGCCGCTCAGCAAGGCATAGCCCTCGCGCTGATCCGGCAGGGTGCCGCCAAGGCGCGAGATGGCCGTGCGGACGGGAGCCGAGCGGGCGGTGCCGATCACCACGACGGTGCCGTCGGATTTCGTCGGGAGGGCGCGGGCGGTTCCGACCTTCTCCACACCGGCAGCGGCCAGTGCGCTGCGGACCAGCGCCAGCGTTTCCGCATCCGCCGTATCCGCGCCCACGATCGTCGCGTCCTTACCAAGCTCCAGCGCTGCGCCCGTCAGGCGCATCGAGACCGGCTGCGGGAAAACCGCAGGAAGCGTCCCCTGGGGCGCAGCCGATGCGGCAGCCGGAAGCAGCGCGGCGGCTGCGGTGGCGAGGAAAATCGATCGGGGGAGGCGGGTCTGAGGCACTTTGGTCTCCGAATGGTCACCAAAAGGTCTCAGATCATGCCGCGTCTGTCTAGGGGGCCGGTGCCTCCAGGGTGC
Source organism: Microbacterium terregens (assembly GCF_027922045.1). The sequence goes on along the minus strand of NZ_BSEX01000015.1, from coordinate 263,374 downwards.
GCCTTTGCTCTTCCCTCTGGTCCCGGCCGCCCTCGGCCCGGAGCTTTGCCGCGGCGGCGCTGCGAACCAGCACCGCCGTCGACAGGAGGATCGAGGAGACAAGGCCGCCGATCGCGAGCAACCCGGCCGGGGTCACCTCCACCGTCGCACGCAGTCCCCGACGCCGGCCCAGCTTCACGAACACGGCCGCGCGCTGGGGGCTGTTCGCCAGTGCCTGCGGCGCGGCGGGCGGGTTGCTCTCCACGATCATGACTCCGCGCTCTCCTTGAAGTCGAACAGCGCGCGGTATTGGCGCGGCTGTGAGCGGAGATACTGGTTGGCGGCGCGCACCCGCGCCCCCAGGTGCGCGGCTGCATGCCACGGCCAGCGCGGATCGTAGAGGATGGTGCGGGCAAGGCCGACGAAGTCCGCGTCGCCCGTGCCCACGATCGCCTCGGCCTGTTCGAAATCGGTGATCAGCCCGACCGCCACGACCTGAAGACCCGTCGCCTGCTTCACTGCCCGGGCGAGCGGCACCTGATAGCTCGGACCGACCGGTATCTGCTGGCGCGGATCCAGGCCACCGCTCGAGACGTGGATCAGCCCGCAGCCGCGCGCTTCCAGCGCCTTGGCAAAGGCGATCGTCTGCTCGGCGTCCCAGCCGCCCTCGACCCAGTCGGTGCCGGACACCCGCACCGTCACCGGCTTGTCCGCCGGGAAAGCGGCGCGCACCGCGTCATAGACTTCCAGCGGGAACCGCATGCGGTTCTCCAGACTGCCGCCGTAGTCGTCGGTGCGCTGGTTGGAGAGCGGCGACAGGAACTGGTGCAGCAGATAGCCGTGCGCCGCGTGGATCTGGATGGCGTCGATCCCCAGCCGGTCGGCGCGCCGCGCGGCATCGGCAAAGGCGTCGCGCACCCGGTCCATGCCGGCGCGGTCGAGCGCGGTCGGCGCATTCTCATGCGTCTCGAACGGGAGGGCCGAGGCGGAGACGGTCTGCCAGCCATTCGCATCGTCCGGCGGCAGCTGCGCGCCGCCCTTCCACGGCACCTCGGTCGATGCCTTGCGGCCGGCGTGGGCGAGCTGGATCGCGATCGGCATCGACGAGTGACGGCGGATGCTCTCCAGCGTGCGCGCCATCGCCGCCTCGGTCGCATCGTCCCACAGGCCAACGTCGGCATAGGTGATGCGCCCTTCCGGCACGACGGCGGTCGCCTCGATCGTCAGGAGCCCGGCGCCGGACAGCGCGAGCTGCCCCAGGTGGATCTGGTGCCAGTCGGTCATGCAACCGTCGACCGCGGAATATTGACACATCGGCGCGATGACGATGCGGTTGTCCATCTTCAGCGAACCCAGGGTCGCCGGCTTGAAAAGGGCTGGGGTGGTCATGGGAACTCCGTCAGGCGTCGGGAAAGTCGGTGGCGAGGCTGATGTCGCGATAGCGTTCGATCTCGGCGAGCCGCTCCTTGAGCCGCGCGACCACGGCCTCATGGCCGAAGCGGCCGAGCACCAGGTGGCGCGGCGGGTCGGGCTGCTCGGAAAGGGCGATCATCGCGTCGGCGGCGCGCGCCGGGTCGCCGGCCTGGGTTCCGCTCACCCCCCGGGTATCGTCCATCCGCTTGCCCGCAGTCTCGGCATAGTCGGCGATGCGGCTGGGCGTCTGGCGCAGCGAGCGGCCGGCCCAGTCGGTACGGAACGGCCCTGGCTCGATGCAGGTCACGTGGATGCCGAGCGGCGCGACCTCTGCCCGCAACGTATCGGACCAGCCTTCGACCGCATGCTTAGACGCGGCATAATAGCCCGAGGCCGGAAAGCCGATCAGCCCCGCGACCGAGGTGATGTTGAGGATGCGGCCGCTGCGCTGCGCGCGCAGGATCGGCAGCACGGCGCGGGTGAGGGCGAACAGGCCAAAGACGTTGGCGTCGAACTGGGCGCGGATCTCCGCCTCTTCGCCCTCCTCGATGCTGCTCTGATAGCCATAACCGGCGTTGTTCACGAGCACGTCGATGCGCCCGAACTTGTCCTCGGCGGCTGCCACTGCCCTGGTGATCTGGGCCTGATCCGTCACGTCCAGCGCCAGGGCCAGTGCGCGATCCTCGCGGCCTTCCACCAGATCGGCCACGCTGTCGCGGTTGCGCGCCGTCACCACCGCTCCCCAACCGCGCTCGAGCACGCGGGTTGCGAGTTCGCGACCGAAGCCGGTGGAACAGCCGGTGATGAACCAGACGGGGGAGGATGGGGGCATGGGGGCGTCCGCGTCGGGGAGGGGACCCGGTAGGTAGGCACCACCGCCCGCTCCGCAACCCACGACCCGCGTCGCGCATGCGCAAAAAAAGGGCCCGTGCTCGAAAGAGCGCGGGCCCAGGTCATGGGAACTTGGACGTCCGGATGGACGGGATCAGAAGTTGATCGTCGCTCCGACCGCGATCTGGCGGCCGAGGATATCGTACCGCGAAGAGATCGTGTTGTTGCGGAACAGGCCGGTCACGTCGCGCGAGTTCGGGAACACCGGCGGCGACTTGTCGAGGAGGTTGTTCGCAGCCACTCGCCACGAGAACTGCTCGTTCACGCGGAACGCCAGCGCCAGATCGAAGTAGCTGACCGCCTTGACCTCATAGAAGGTCGTACGATCATCGCCCGGCTTCCAGCCGAGGTTGGTGTCGCCCGAGTTCGACACGTTCGTCAGCGGGCCCAGGTAGCGCCAGTTGAGCGACGCGCTGAACACGCCGTCGTCGGTGGTGTAGGTGCCGCGCAGGTTGTGCGTCCACTTCGGGATGAATTGGCCGCAGCCGGCGCCACCATAATAGCCCACGCAGTTGCGCTTGTTGAGCGTCGGCGCGTCCTGTGCGCCGAGCAGCGTGGTCAGCGAGCCCGAGAAGTCGAAGTCGAGCTTGCCGGCCGAACCCATGCGCAGGGCATACTGGCCCTGGAAGTCCCAGCCGTACGACTTGCTCTTGTAGTAGTTGGTCGTGCCGCTGCGAACATAGCCGCTCTGCGCATTGGTGGTCGTCGGGCTGTAGAGCGTGCCATCCGCGTTGCGGACGAACATCGAGCAGAAGAAGTCGTTGCCGCTCGACAGGCAACCGTCACGGAAGAAGTCGTAGTTGTTGTAGCCGATCGAGTCGTTCAGGTCGATCATGTAGCGGTCGACCGACACGGTCAGGCCCGGCAGGAACCGCGGCTTCAGCACGATGCCGAAGGTCTTGGTGTAGGCGGTTTCCGGATCGACGGTGAAGCCGCCGCTGCGCGTGGTGCAGCCGACGTCCGTCGGGCAGAGCAGGGTCTCGCTGCCATAGAGATTGTCGGCCAGGCCGGTGGCTGCGCAGACTTCACGCGATGCCTGCGGGGCGCCGAAGACCGGACGCTGCTGACCCGAGCCATCGTTTTCGTAGCGCAGGATGGTCGGCGCGCAGAAGTCGTTGAACGACTGCGGGTCGATACGATCGTAGCTGCTGTTGCTCGCCTGGAACGCCTCGACCACCGTGGGTGCGCGCTGCGCGCGGTTCATCGACGCGCGGAAGGTGATATCCGGGATCGGGGCCCAGATCGCTTCCGCCTTCCAGGTGGAGAAGGTCTTGGGATTGCTGCTGTACTTCGACAGGCGATAGGCGCCGTTGAACTGCAGCAGGTCCGCGAACGGCTTGTTTTCGACCAGCGGCACCTGGACTTCGATGTTGCCTTCCCAGACGTGCTGCGAAAGGTGCTGGTCCGTGCCGCCGTTCTGCTCGCGCCACACTGCGTTCGCCGTGGAGTCGAGCTGGTCCTCGCGATATTCGGCGCCGATCGCAATCGCGACGCCCTGCTCGGCCCAGGGGCTGGTGATGCCGTGCTGGCCCAGGTCGCCCTGCACGGTGGCGATGGCGTTATAGAGCGTGTTGACGGTCTTCTGGGTGCCGTAGCCGCCGACCATCAGATAGTCGAACAGCGCCTGGTCGTTGACCGCGGAGTTCGGGCTGAACGGGTTGAACGGCACGCAGCCGTCGCTGGTGTCGCGGCAGATGATCGAGCCGTTGCTGCTGACGGTGTCGAGCGCGTTGTTCACGCGATCGAAGTCCGGCATGCCCCAGGTCATGTTCATCTGGTTGCGCGCGTAGACGCCGCCGACGTCGTAGCTCCAGCCCTGCGCGATTTCGCCACGCACGCCGCCGGTGATGCGGAGCCCCTTGTTGATGTACGTGTCTTCGATGGGGTCCGCGCCGTTGGCGCGATACCGCAGCTCCACCGGGGCGGTGGTCGCAGTGCCCGCGGCGCCGCCGCAGATGATCTGCGCCTGAGCGGCCGACATGAACGGATTGTTGCAGCTCACCGTATAGGGCGTCGTGCCGTCGCCGTAAGCGGTCGAGCTGAGCACGCGCGCCGGGAACGGGTTCGACGACTTGTCGCGGAACCACATCGTGCTCGCATAGACTTCGGCCGCAGGCGAAATCTCGAACGATGCGAAGCCGCCGGCATTCCAGCGCTTGTTCGCGCGCTGGAAGGCGTAGCCGTCATACGGGTTGGCTGCGTACTCGGTCGAATAGGGCAGCAGCGTCCCCGAGCCGTCGGGGTTGTTCACATAGGTGTTGCCCTTGTTCGGGCCGCTGCCGGGCGAGATGTAGCCGAACGGCGTGTAGGTGGAGGTCGTGCACCCCAGCGCGCCGTCCTTGACCGGCTGGGTCAGTTCGCAAGCGGCGATCTCGCGAGCGCTGAACGGTACCAGCTCGGCTTCGCGGTAGTTGACGTAGCCGGAGATGTGGAAGCGATCGTCGAACAGCTTCTTGCCGGCCGTGATCGAAACGTCGGTGCGGCCACCGTCGAACGCATTGCCGCGTGCCGGCTGCGCGAAGTTGTAACCGTTGGCGACCTCAGTCGCCAGGCCCGGCTTGTTGTTGTGCGCGTAGAAGTTGTAGTTGCCGTTGATCTGCACGCCTTCGAAATCGTCGTCGAGGACGAAGTTCACGACGCCCGCGATCGCGTCCGAACCATAGACGGCCGATGCGCCGCCGGTCAGAACGTCGACGCGCTTGATCAGCGACGTCGGGATCATGTTGGCGTCGAGGCCGTTCACCGTGCCCAGACGCTTGCCGTCGACCAGGACGAGCGTGCGCTCGAAGCCCAGGTTGCGCAGCTTGATGCGCTGGCGGCCGTCGGAGTCCGCGTAGTTCTGCTGGCTGTCGGGGGCGACCTGCGGGATGCGGTTGAGCACTTCCTCGATGTTCACCGCCGCCTGCGCACGGATGGACTCCGAGGTGACCGAGGTGATCGGCGCTGCTGCGGTGACGTTCGGGCGGCTGATGCGCGAGCCGGTGACGACGATGGCGCCGCCGCTGTCGGCAGGGGCTTCTTCATTCGCCTGGGGCGCTTCAAGCGCAGAGTCGGTCGCAACCGGGCCACCGGTGACATTGGCTTCCTGAGCCATCGCCGGCATCGCTGCAACGCCCGCGATACAGGTGGATGCCAGCAACAAACGCGTCATCGTCTTCATCAATCGTCCCTTTAGTTCTTTGCGCCCGCCGGCCCTTTGAGGCTCTGTGCGGCGTGGATGCTGGTCCTGCCTGAGGTGTCGGTAACGGCGTAGGTGAAGCCCGGCAGGTGCGCGAAGGCCCCGACCTGGCCCCTGGCGTCGATCGCCAGGAACGCGACCTGCGCGTCCCGGACGGCCTCGCCGCGAAGCTTTGCAATGTGCTGCACGGCCTCGCGGCAGGCAGCCTGCGGGGTCATGCCCATCCGCATCGAGCTGGTGATCCGGGCGGTGCCGGCGATGCGGGTGACTTCCTCGCCCACGCCCGTCGCGGTCGCAGCACCAACGCCCGGCTCGACCATCAGCCCGCAGCCGGCCTGCGGGGAATCACCGACACGGCCGCGCAGCTTGAACGCCATGCCCGACGTCGTGCACGCGCCCGCCAGTCGCCCGTCCGGGCCGCAGGCGATGATGCCGATGGTGTCGTGGTCGAGTGCGGAGCCGCGCTGGTTTTCGATGTTGGCGACCGGCTGGTACTTGGCGGTCTTCAGCCAGTCGCGCCACGCCGCCTCGGCTTCCGGCGTCAGCAGCTTGGTGCGTTCGAAGCCTTCGGCAACCGCGAACTGGCGCGCGCCTTCGCCCACCAGCATCGTGTGCGGCGTCTTCTCCATCACGCGCCGCGCGACCGAGATCGGGTGGAGAATGTCTTCCAGCGCCGCAACCGCGCCGACTTGACCCCGGTCATCCATGATGATGGCATCGAGGGTTACGTGTCCGTCGCGGTCCGGATAGCCGCCATAGCCGACCGAATGGTTGGTGGAGTCCGCCTCGGGCACCTGCGCCCCGGCCTCGACCGCGTCGATCAGCGTGCCGCCTGCCTGGAAGCGGGCAAAGGCAGCGGCGTTGGCCGCGGCACCGAAGTCCCAGGTGGAGACGATCAGAGCGCGGCTGGCGGGCGCTGCCCGCGCCACCGAGGCGGACGCCATGCCGGCAAGACCGATAGCAAGCGTATCCCTGCGCGAAACGATCACGACATGGCCTCCCCGATGCCCCGACCGCGTTCTGATCTCGGTCGGCCCATATGAGCGCTACCATCTTTGGTACCGCTGATCTGAAACAAACCTGTCATAGGCGACAGATCAATACAATACCAAAAACGTTAAAGGTTCTAATCGCCCCGCACTGAAGGCGGCAGGTATTGGACACAAGAGAAAGGCCGCGGACTCAGCGTCCGCGGCCTTTGCGAAGTAGGATTGTGCCAGCGCTACCGCGTTGCAGTGAATCCGCCGATCCCGGCGATCGCCAGGCGCGGCGTGGGCAGCGCCGTCTCCGCGAAGCGCAAACGCAGGTAGCGGGCATTGCGCGGCGCGTCGAAGGTGATGCGCTGGGTGGAGAGCGCATAGGCGATGTTGCTGAACTCGCCGGTGGCCGCCGGCTGCCATTGCTTGCCGTCGACGCTGGTCTCCGCGACGTAGCCCCGCGGCGGCGCCGCATTGGTCATCACCTGGCGCGACGGGGTCAGGCTGAAGCCTGCGAGCAGCACCGTCTCGGGCAACGCCACGGTGACGCCGGCGGGTTTCCCAGCGCCCGGCGCCGGCTGCGCCCAGATGGTGCCCGCATCATTGTCGAGCAGCTTCTCCGCTCCCGGTGCGCTCGCCTCGACGATCTTCCAGCCTGCCGTGTCGAGCACGGTCGGGTCGGAAGAAACGATCGCCGGCACGTCCACGGGCGCCACGGACCGAAACAGCGCGAACTCGCTGATCGCAGGAGCCACCGGCGCCTCCAGGATGCGCAGCCGCACGCGCCGGGCGGCGATCGGCTTTTCCAGCCGCACGATCCGCTGGGCGGAGATGCACGCGTGCTCGGCCAAGGTCTGCCAGCGTCCATCAACCTCCGCGTCGATCGCGAAGCGCGTCACCCGGACGCCCAGCGGCAGATACTCGCGCAGCCGGATCACGTCGAAGCTGCGGCCCGGCGGTAGGTCCAGCGTCAGGCTGGGCGTGGTGACGCCATCGGGCGCCGACCAGTAGCTCTCGCGGTCGCCGTCGAGCACCCGCGCCGGCTCGAATCCGCGGCCGCGGCTGTGGCTGGCGCTCGCCACGGCGCCCTTGGCGAGATCCTGCGCAAAGGTCGCGCGGATCGCATCGCCGAACGACTTCAGGATCTTCATGTCCTGGTCGGCGATGCGCCCACGGCGGTCGGGTGGGATATTGAGGTTTAGATTGGTTCCGCGGCCTACGGACTCGTCGTACAGCCGGATCAGCCGCTCCGGGCTCTTCACCTTGGAGTCCTCGTCCGCGTGGTAGAACCAGCCTGGCCGGATCGACACGTCGGTTTCGGCCGGCCACCACAGCTCTGCCCCGCGCACCCCGCTGTTGCCGTCCTTCTGGTCATACGGCTTGTTCGGCATGGTCGGCCAGCAGGGATCGCCCGCCACGCCATCCTCATTGCCCACCCAGCGGATGTCGGCACCCAGCGGATCGAAGGTGCAGGCATTGGGCTGGAGCTTGTGCACCAGCGCGATGATCGAGGGCCAGTTGTAGTAGCGCGGCGCGTCGATCTTCCGCGCCTCGCGCGCGCCGCCGTAATATCCGTCGCCGCCGTTGGCGCCGTCGAACCACACCTCGAACAGCTCGCCATAGCGCGTGCACAGCTCGGTCAGCTGCGCGCGATAATAGGTGATGTATTCCGGCCGGCCGTACTGCGCGTGGTTGCGGTCCCAGGGCGACAGATAGAGGCCGAAGGGAAGATTGGCGCGGCGGCAGGCATCCGCCATCTCGCGCACGATGTCGCCCTTGCCGTCCTTGTACGGGCTGTTGCGGATGCAATGCTCGGTCAGGGTCGTCGGCCACAGGCAGAAGCCGTCATGGTGCTTGGCGGTCAGGATCAGCCCGCGCAGGTCCGCCGCCTTGGCCGCGGCGACGATCTGGTCCGCGTCGAAGTCGGTGGGGTTGAACAGCTTCGGGCTCTCGTCGCCGAAGCCCCATTCCTTGTCGGTGTAGGTGTTGATCGAGAAATGGACAAAGGCATAGGCCTCGCGACCATGCCAGCGCCATTGGCGGGGCGAGGGGACGGCACCCCAGGGCTGCGGCGCCCGCGGCTTGGTTGCGGCACGGGCGCCGGCGGGAAGAGTGCCTGCCACCAGGGTGGTGGCGAGCAGCGTACGCCGCGAAACATCGGTCATGGGATACTCCGAAGGGGCAGGTCAGGCAGGCGTGCTGCCGTAGGAGGGCGGACGGTCGGCCGGCGCCCGGCCGAAATCGCGGTTGGGCGTCGCGCTCATGGTGAAGCGCAGGGTGCCGCCCTTGGCGAGTTCGCGGTGCGCAATCCAGCTGCGGGTCCAGGGGCGACCGTTCCAGTGGACGGCCGCCACATAGGGCGTGTCCGCGCGATTGCCCGGCGCCTCGACCACCAGCTTGGCGGCCCCGCCCAGCTTCACCTCGGCCCGCTCGAACAGCGGCGATCCGAACACATAGGCCGCCTCGACCGGATCGACCGGATAGAAGCCGAGCGCACTCATCACGAACCAGGCGCTCATCTGCCCGCAATCGTCGTTGCCGATGACGCCGTCGGGATCCGCCTTGTACATCTCGTTGAGCAGCCGGCGGACCATGGCCTGCGTCTTCCAGGGCGCGCCGGTATAGGCATATAGATAGGCGACGTGATGGCTCGGCTCGTTGCCGTGCGCATATTGCCCGACCAGACCCGAGATATCCGGCGGCGCATTGTCCGGCAGCGTCGACGGTGCCGAGAACAGCGCATCGAGCTTCGCCTCGAACGCGGCCTCGCCGCCGAAGTGCGCGATCTGGCCATAGATGTCGTGCTGGTTCAGGAAGGTCGCCTGCCAGCCGTTCGCCTCGGTATAGTCGCGATACTCCGACACCTTGTGGCCGATCTGGATCGGATCGTAGGGCGTGATCCAGCTGCCGTCGGCAAGCCGCGCGCGCGCGAAGCGGATCTTGGGATCGAGCACGTTGCGGTAGTTCAGGCTGCGCTTGCGCAGGGCCGCCGCATCCTCATCCGCGCCCGCCGCCTCGGCCAGGTGCGCCATCGCCCAGTCGTCATAGGCATATTCCTGGGTGCGGCTGACGGACTCGTCCACGCGGTCGGCCGGCAGATAGCCGAGCTTCGCATAGTCGCCGCGCGCGCGGGTGCTCGCGACGTCCGGCGTGGTCGGCTCGAACGCGCGGGCACGGATCGCCGGCCAAGCGGCGGCATAGTCCGCCTGGATGCCCTTGGCATGCGCCTCCGCCAGCACCGCGACCGCGTGCCAGCCGATCATGGTGCCGGTCTCGACACCCTGCAGCGGCCACACCGGCGGGCCGAAGGGGCTTTCGATGCTCTGGCGCAGCAGGTCGTGGGTGAACTCGGTCGCCCGATCCGGCGCGATCAGGGTCAGCAGCGGGTGCAGCGTGCGGTACGTGTCCCATAGCGAATAGGTGCTGTAGGCGCGCTCCTTGGCTGGAAGCTGATGCACCTTCTGGTCCAGCCCCATGTAGCGCCCGTCGACGTCCGAGAAGAGCGTCGGCGCCAGCTGCGCATGATAGATGGCGCTCGCCAGGATCGTTCGCTGCTCCGGGGTGCCGCCGGACACGCGCACCGTGCCGAGCGCCTTGTCCCACGCCTTGGTGGCCGCGCGGCGATGCGCGTCGAAATTCCAGCCGCGGCCTTCCGCCTCCAGGTTCGCACGCGCGCCCGCCACGTCGACGCCCGACAGGCCGCACTTGGTCAGGATCGGTGCCGAGCCGGCATCGTCATAGTGCAGCACCAGCTTGAGCTTGTCGCCCGACACGGTGCGGGTGCCGTCCGGCTGCGCCTGGTCGTTGACATAGAAGGTCACGCGATCGGGCGTCCGCGACAGCTTCAGCGCGAAGTGGATCTTGCGTCCCTTGGCCCAGCGGTAGACCGAGCGGCTGCCCGTGATGGTGCCATCGGCGGCGATCGTCAGCGTCGCGTCGCGCACCAGCCGGTAGGTCGGCGGCTGCACCGGCGGCATGTGCCAGAAGTCGAGCAGCACATGGCCCGGCCCCTGCGGGAAGCGGTGGCGCTGCCAGCCGGTCCGCTCGGTGGCGGTCAGTTCCGAAAAAACGCCGCTTTCCAGCCGCACGCGGTAGTAGCCGGGCTCCGCATGCTCCTCGGAGAAGCGCTGGCGATAGCCCTTGTCCGGGTCCTCGCGCGGTCCGGGAACGAGCTCGACCGGGCCACGGGTCGGCACCACCAGCACGTCCATCAGGTCACCGATGCCGGTGCCCGACAAATGGGTGTGCGAGAAGCCCATGGTCGAGGTGTCGGTGCGGTGGTAGCCCGAGCATCCCTCCCATCGCGTGTTGTCCGTATCGGGGCCGACCTGGACCATGCCGAACGGCATCGTCGGTCCCGGATAGGTATGGCCGTCGCCACCGGTGCCGACGAACAGGTCGGGCGGCGTCTTCTCGACCCGGCGCGCCAAGGCGGAGCCGGGCAGGCCCGCAGCGGCTGCGGCCATGCCGGAGGTGGCGAGCAGGGTGCGGCGAGTGATCGCGATCATGTCAGAATGTCTCGGCAAGCAGCTTCGGGCGACGGTCGGCCAGGGTGACGAGCAGTTCGCCGAACAACCCGTTCGCCCAGGCGAACCAGTCACGGGTGAACTTCGTGGGATCGTCCTGGTCGAAGGCCTCGTGGATGAAGCCGGTGCCGCCATCGGTGTCGCGCAGCATCTTCAGGCAGCTGCGGATCGTCGCGTCATCCTGGGCGACGAACGCGCGCTGGATCAGCGACATCGGCCAGATCTGGCCCAGGCCGACGTGCGGTCCGCCGATCCCTTCTGCCGCGCGTCCACGCGACCAATAGGGGTTCGCGTCGCTCCACGCGGCGTCGGCGGTACGGCGGAACAGCGGATCGCTCGCCGGCATGCAGCCGAGATAGGCGAGGCTCGAGAGCGACGGCACATTGGCGTCGTCCATGAAGATCGCGTTGCCGAAACCGTCCACCTCGAACGCCCAGACCTCTCGCCCGTCGCGTAGCCGCATCTTGCCATATTCGTGGAGCGCCGCCTCGACCTCTGCTGCCAGGGCGACGGCATCCTGCGCCAGCGCGGTATCGCGCCGCGCCTCGTTCGCGACCACCGCCAGCTCGCGCAGCGCGGTCACCGCAAACCAGTTGGCCGGGATCAGGAAGGGATAGACGCAGGCGTCGTCCGATGGCCGGAAGCCGCAGTGGATCAGCCCCACCGACTTGGAGGGCGGCCCCCAGCCGTCGAGCATCATCGTCTCGGTCGTACGGTTGCTCACCCGCTGAAAGCGATAGGGGCCGCGATCGGTCTTGCGCTGCTGCTCGCGGAAGGTGCGGACGCTCGCACGCGCCGCTTCCGCCCATTGCGCGTCGAACGGCGTCGGGTCGCGGGTCGCCTGCCAATAACCGTGCGCCAGCCGCATCGCGTAGCACAGGGAGTCGATCTCCCACTTTCGCTCGGCGACGCCCGGCTTCATCTCGGTCTGGTCGGTCAGCGCCCAGCTGAGCTCGGTCTTGCCGTTCGGATCCTCCAGGAACGCGTTGGCGTAAGGGTCGATCAGGATGCAGCGCGCCTGGCGGTGGATCAGCCCCTGGAACAGCGTGCGCAGCTTGGGGTCCTGCTTCACCAGGTGCAGGTACGGCTTCACCTGCGCGGCGGAGTCCCGCAGCCAAAGCGCGTCGATGTCGCCGGTGATGACGAAGCTGTCGGGCTTGCCGTCGACGGTGCCCATCTTCACGGTGGTGTCGAGCGTGTTGGGATAGCAGTTGGCGAACATCCAGCGCAGCTTCGGATCGGCGATCTTGGCCGAAACCCGCGCGATCTCGCGCTCCACCGCCTTGCTGGTGAAGCGGCGCTCGGCAAGCGCCGGCCGCTTGCTGGCGAGCGTCGGTGCGGCGCGCGCGAAGGCGGGCGTGGCGGCGAGCGCGACGCCTGCGCCCAGGACGGTACGACGACCGATCATTTCGCAAGCTCCCGGGCGTCGCCCGTCAGGGTGAAGTCGGTCCAGGCGCCGACGCCGTCGCCCGGCTGGCCGCCGCCGACGTAGAGGCGATAGGCGCCCGGCTGGACGGTGCGCGTGCCGTCGCGCGCGACCGTGCTGAGGCTGCGCGGATCGATCTCGAAGCGCACCGTCTCGGTCTTGCCCGGCTTCAGCGACACGCGCCGGAAAGCGACCAGCTGGCGCTGGAGGACCGGCGTGGTGAGCCCGCTTCCCTTGCCCGCGGCTGGCGGCACCAGATAGGCCTGCACCACCTCGTCGCCGGCACGCTGGCCGTCGTTGCGCACGGCCACGCTGACGGACACATTGCCCGTCGTATCGCCTGCCTTCGCAACCGGCGTTCCATAGCCGAAGCGGGTGTAACTCAGGCCATGGCCGAAGCCCCACAGCGGCTGGCCCGTGAAGAAGCGATAGGTCCGCTCCTTCATGCCATAGTCGGTAAACGCCGGCAGGTCGCTGACCTGACGGTAGAAGGTGACGGGCAGGCGCCCCGACGGATTGTTGAGGCCCGCCAGCGTCTCGGCAATTGCGGTGCCGCCGGACTGGCCGGGGTACCACGCGGCCAGGATCGCATCGGCCATGTCCGGATCAACGGAGACCGCGCTGCCGCTGGTCAGCACCACCACGACCGGCTTGCCGGTTTCCCGCAGCGCTGCGAGCAGCTTCTGCTGCGCGAACGGAAGTGCGATGTCGGTGCGGTCACCGCCGACGAAGCCAGGCACGCTCACCTGCAGCGCCTCGCCCTCCAGGTCCGGCGACAGGCCGAGCACCGCGACCACGACGTCCGCGTCCTTGGCCGTGGCGACTGCCTCGGCGAGCAGCGGCTCGGCGGGCGGCATCCACATTAGGCGGATGCCCTCGTCCTCGCTCTGGTGGTCGAGCTCCAGGCGAATGTCGACGGCGCGCCCGTCGCTGGTGAACGGCACCTCGACGCGGCCTTTGGCGATCTCGCCCGCGGTTAGCGGCTTGCCGTCGACCCACAGCCGCACGGCATCATGCGACTTGCAGTATTTCCAGCAAGCCGGCGCGTCGATCGCGAGCCGGTACGTGCCCGGACCCGGCGGCACCAGCTGCCCGGTCCAGCGGACCGCAAAGCCCTCGGGCGAAAGCTGGGGCAGGGGCGCGGCACGGTTGTAGTCGAAGTCGATGCGACGATCCTGCCGTACCGCCACCGGCGTCCCGGTCACCGTGCGGCTCGCGAAATACTCGCCGCGCAAGCCCGGCTTGCCATCGGCACGCAGCGCGGTCTCCGGGACCACCACCGGCGCACCATCGGCCAGTACCGATCCCTGCGCATAGCGGACGTTGCTTGGCCCGAACTGCTTGCGAATGCCGTCGAGCGGGGTCACCGGCTCCCCGGCGGTGCCGTGATAGTTCGCCTGAAGCACGCCAAGGTCGTCGGCATTGGTGCCCACCACCGCGATGCGGCTGCCGGCCTTCAACGGCAGGCGATCGGCATCGTTCTTCAGCAGCACGATCGCCTTGCGTGCTGCTTCCAGCGCCAGCTTGCCATGCGCCGGCGCGCCCAGTGCCGACGACTTGATCTTCGACCAGCGGCTGTCCGCGCCGAACGCGATGCCCAATGCGCGACGAGCCTCCAGCGAGCGGATCAGGGCGGTGTCGACTTCCGCCTCCGTCACTAGGCCCTTGGCAACCGCCTCCGGCAGTGCGGAGAAGGTCGTGCCGCAGTTCAGGTCGGTGCCGCCCTTGATCGCCGCTGCCGAGGCCGATGCCGCGTCGAGGCGATAATGATGGAACAGGTGGATGTTCGCAGCCGCATCGCAATCGGTCACGGTGAAGCCGCGGAAGCCCCAGTCGTTGCGCAGCCGATCGATCATCAGCGACGGCAGCGCGCAGGCGGGCGTGCCCCCGATCGAGTTGTACGCGCACATCAGCGACTGCGCCTTGCCCTCGGTGATCGCCATGCGGAACGCCGGCAGGTAGGTCGACTCCAGGTCCTGCGGGCTCACGTCCACGTCGAAGCTGTCGCGTCCGGCCTCCGGTCCGCTGTGCACCGCGAAGTGCTTGGGCGTGCCGATTACCTTGGGGTGCGCGGCATCCGGTCCTTGCAGTCCCTGGATGAAGGCGGTGCCGAGCTTGCCCGTCAGATACGGGTCCTCGCCATAGGTCTCCTGGCCGCGGCCCCAGCGCGGATCGCGGAAAATGTTGATGTTGGGCGACCAGATCGTCAGCCCTTCATAGATGCGGCGGTCTGCGCTCGCCGGCTTGCGGTTGAAGCTCGCCCGCGCCTCGGTCGCCACAACGTCGCCTACGTCCTGCAGCAGCTCGATGTCCCAAGTGGCGGCCATGCCGATCGCCTGCGGGAACACGGTGGCGACGCCGTTGCGCGCCAGGCCGTGCAGCCCCTCGTTCCACCAGTCATAGGCGGGCAGCTCCGCCTTGGGATCGGCGGGTGCGCTGCTCTGGAGCTGCGCCGCCTTCTCCTCGATCGACATCTGCGACACCGTGGCCACGACCGGATCGGCAGGCGCCTCGACGCCGGCGAGAAGCAGGGGAAGAAAGATCATGGCTGGGTGCTCAGGGTCCGGAGGGTAAGGGCGCGCGCGAGCGCACGGGCGGAGGCTTCGGACGCCACCTCGATGGTCACGCTTTCACCGGGCAGCAGGTCGAAGCCGTCGTCGCTCGGCTGGGCGGCCACCGCGCCGAAGTCGAGCATCACCGCGCGGGCAAGGTTCTTGGCGGTGATCGTCACCCGCTTGTCCTCCCAGCGGGCAGTCAGGCCCGGCGCCGGATAGGCCACGTCCTTGGGCAGCATGCGCTCGAACACCTGTCGAGACGCGGTCTTGCCGTCGATCACCAGCTCGGCGACGGCATAGCTGGCGTTGGCCGCAGCGCTGCCGAACAGATCCGCGTCGGCGACGCTCGCGATGTCGGTGGCGGACAGCGGGGCGAGGGTGGTCGTGCCGCCCTTGTCGCCCAGCGGCCGGCCGGCCATGTCGAAGCTGCGCACCCGCCACTCCGCCGCGATCGGCTGGGTCGCGTCGGACACCAGCGCGATCCGCGTCTTGCCGCCGCGGTTCTCGGCGACGATCGCCTGGGGCGCAAAGAAGCGCCGCGCAGCATAGTTCAGCAGCTTCCACCGGCCGTGATAGTCGATGCTCGCCCAGGAGATCGAAGGCCAGGTGTCGTTCATCTGCCAGTAGAGCGAACCCATGTTCGTCGGGCGGCAGGCGCGATGGTGGCGGGCGGCCATGTCGATCGCCTGCGCCTGGTTGACCTGGGTCAGGTACACCGTGTCGGCAAAGTCCTTGGCCGGGCGCAGTCGCTGGTCGAGGTACATCTTCAGCCGCTCATTGCCTTCGCCGGCCAGGAACTTCTGGTGGCCCTTCAGCACCGGGCTGTCGAGCGCGAGCGGTCCGTTGCCGGCGAACTCGCGGATCGTCGCCATGTCCGGCATCGCCTGGAAGCCGTACTCGGACATGAAGCGCGTGCAGCTGTCGAGGTAGTTCTCGACCGGCTTGGAGCCCGACCACACGTCCCAGAAGTGGCGGTCGCCCGCCGCATCCGTGTCGACCGGGCCCTCATAGTTGGTGGAGGGCGATCCCGGCCAATAGGGCGTGCCCGGCGAGCGGGTGAGCACCGCGTCGCGCAGCACCTGGTTGAACAGCACGGCCATGCCCGCGCCGATCCGCTCCTGCTCGTCGGCTCCGATGCGCTTCTTGAACGCCTTGCGGTCGGACCAGTTCTCCCAGCCCGACAGCACCTCGTTGCCGCCCGACCAGGCGATGACCGACGGATGCGCCTGGAGGCGGGCGACCTGCTGCTCGGCCTCGACGCGCACGTTCTCGCGGAACTCGGCATCCGGCGGCGTCACGGCACCGCCGAACATGAAGTCCTGCCAGATCATGATGCCCATCTCGTCCGCCATCGCGTAGAAGGCGTCGTCGAGATAATAGCCGCCGCCCCAGATGCGCAGCATGTTCATGTTGGCGTCGACCGCGCCCTGCAGGATGTGCCGCATCTGCGCGGCCGGCACCCGGCTGGGGAAGTTGTCGAACGGGATGACGTTCGCGCCCTTGGCAAAGATCGGGATGCCGTTGACCTGAAAACCAAACCCGCCGTCCTTGGTCAGCAGTTCCACCGTCCGCAGGCCAATCCGCCGCTCGGTCCGATCGGTTTCAGAGCCGCCTTCGACCAGCGCCGCCTGCACGCGATAGAGCGGCTGCGCGCCATAGCCGACCGGCTGCCAGCGCTGCGGATTGGCGATGGTCAGCGGCACCGTAATGCGGTTCTCGCCGGCCGCGACCTGCACCTTCCGCTCCACACCCTGCGTCTGCCCGTTGGCACCGACGACGTTGGTGCGCAGCGTCACGCTGCCGGCGGTATCCGCCACCAGTGTATAGCGCGCCGTCAGCTGTGCCTCGGCATCGTTGATGGCTTCCTGGTCGACCTGAAGCGTCTCGATGCGCACATCGTCCCAGGCCTCCAGACGCACGGGACGCCACACGCCGATGTTGATGATCCGGGGACCCCAGTCCCAGCTGTAGTGATACTTGGGCTTGCGGATGTAGGGCGAGCTCTGCTTGCCCTTGGGCTCGTCTCCGAACGCGGAGTCATACTCACCGGGAAGCGAATTCGCCTCCTTCAGCACCATCGGCTGCAGCGTGCGCACCGGCGAGGCGATCGACACCAACAGCTCGTTGCGCCCGAGCTTCAGTGCGGGCTTGGCATCCACCCGCCACTGGCGATGGGCGTTGGCCGTCGTGAGCAGCTGCTGTCCATTCACCGACACCGTCGCAAAGGTATCGAGCCCGTCGAATGCCAGCTCCAGATGATCACGCTGAAGCATCTCGGCCGTGACGTCGATGGTCCGGCGGAACTGCCAGTTGGTGAGCCCCGCCCACTGGATCTTGGCTTCGTTCAGCCCCTGGAACGGGTCCGGCACGCGCTTGGCAGCGATCAGGTCCTGCTGGACGCTGCCGGGCACCTGCGAACGGAACCACTTGGCCTCGCGCGGATGCTGGCCGGCGGCAGTCTCATCCGCGGGATCGATACGGACCTGCCACGCACCATCCAGGGAAACGCTGGTGCGCGGCGCGCTCCAGGCCGGCAGTGCGGCGAACAACAGGGGCAGGGCGAACCAACGCTTCATCGTGCGGTCTCCGTCAGCGTCGCCCGTTCGACGGCATAAAGGGGATCGGAAATCGGGGAGGTGAATTGGAAGCAGAGGTCGCGATCGCCCTCCAGCTTGGGGAGCGCGCCCGTGACGCGGAAGCGCGCGGGCGAGGTCGCGGGGTCGGGCAGCGGAAAGGTGCCGAGCGGCATCGGCTTGGCCGCCTTGTCGTCGCCGCTCCCCGGACAGCCCGCCGTCACAATCAGCTCGCCGTGCGGGGTGACGTTATAGTGGCGGCGGACCTTGCCCGTGTCATGCGCCAGGCCGAAGTTCCGCGGCAGCCGCGCGACTTCGATCGTGAAGCCGCTTGCGACATCGACCGGCGCCGCCGGATAGACGCTGCACGTGTCGAAGACGTTGACGTTATAGACTGGGCCATTGGCGGTCGCATCGGCGGTGAGCGGCAGCCGCAGCCACAGCGCGCCGCTGGGACAGCCGGTCAGTTCGGAGGAGGTCCGCGTGAGCAGTGCCGCGCGGCTGGTGTCGAAGCTGCGCGCCGACGCCGTCGCGTTGCCAGCGGCGTCGAAGCCCGCGGCGCGGATGGTGACGCCCGGCGTCAGGCTCAGCGGTGCCTTGTAGACCTTCGACCGCCCGGTCGGCGCCTTGCCGTCGAGCGTGTAGCGGATCGTCCCGTGCGGCGCCTGGGTGCTCAGCGCGACCGTCGCCTTGTTCGCCCGCAGCGCATCGCCGCGGCTGCCCTGCACCTTGAAGTCGACGGCGAAGGCGCTGTCCGCCACCTCCAGGCCCGAACGCTTCCAGCGCTCGACCTGCGGTCCGACGCGCTCCAGGAAGCCACCGAAGTCGCGCTTGTCCTTGGGCGACCAGTTGATCTCGGCCAGCGCCGCCGCACGCGGGAACATGGCATGCTGCACCTGATAGGGCGTCACCAGATACTCGCTCCAGGCATTCGCCTGGGCGCCCAGCACATGCTTCGCCTTGTCGGCGGCGATGCCGGCCGGCATCGGATCATAGCGATAGACGCTTTCGAGCGACTGGATGACGAGGCGGCCGGGCGGCTCGTCCCCGCGGTCGCTCTGCAGGCTGTCGAGATAGAGGGTGGGCGCCGGCGACAGCACCACGTCATGGCCGAGGTTCGCGGCCTCGATCGCGCCCTTCTCGCCGCGCCACGACATCACCGAGGCCGAGGCCGGCACGCCGCCCTCCAGGATCTCGTCCCAGCCGATCAGCCGCCGGCCCTTGCTTGCCAGATAGGTGCCGAACTGCTCGATCAGCCAGCTCTGCAACTGGTTCTCGCTCTTCAGGCCCAGCGCCTTGATCTGCGCCTGCACCTCGGGGGAACGCTCCCACTGGTCCTTGACCACCTCGTCCCCGCCCAGGTGAATGTAGGTGCCCGGGAACACCGCCATCAGCTCGTCCAGCACGTTCTTCACGAACTCGACGCCCTTGGGGCCGGGGTTCAGCAGATAGGGGTTGATGCCCCAGTCCGGCGATACCTCGGGCCGGTCGCCCAGCACGCCGAGCTCGGGATAGGCCGCGACCAGTGCCTGCGCATGGCCCGGCAGGTCGACTTCCGGCACGATGGTGATGCCGCGCTCCGCCGCATAGGCGACCAGCTGCTTCAGCTCGTCCTGGGTATAGAAGCCGCCGACCTTCGCCCCCGCCGCCCCGCCCGAGGAAGGCGGGGTGCGCCAGGCGCCGACCTCGGTCAGCTTGGGATAGCGCTTCACCTCGAAGCGCCATCCCTGGTCGTCCGTCAGGTGGAGGTGCAGCGTGTTGAGCTTCACCGACACCATCTGGTCGACGATGGTGCGGATGGCATCCAGCGTGATGAAGTGCCGCGTGGTGTCGATCATCAAGCCGCGCCAGGCAAAGCGGGGCGCGTCCTCGATCGTGACGGCATCGACCTTCACCGGCTTGCCGAACGCGCGATCGGGGCTCAGCAGCTGCGCGAGCGTCATCGCGCCATAGAGAAGGCCGCGGTCACCCGACGCAGCGATGCGGATGCCGCTGGCGCCCACCGTCAGTCGATACGCCTCTTCTCCCGCGATCGCCGCGTCGCGCACCAGCGCAATTGGAGCCTCGCCGCTCGTCTGCGAAAGTGCCAGGCCGCGTTCGGTGCGGACATGGGCGATCAGCATCCGCGCCGCGGCCTCGGCTGCGGTGTCGCCGGATGGCGTCGCGATCGCAGCGCCATCACGAACGGTGAAGCTGGCGCTGCCGGGAACGACCGAAGCCGGTAGGGGTACCAGCGGCAGCGGACCCGCCAGGGCCGGCGTGGCCGTGCCGAGAAGCAGAAGTACGGTGAGCACCTGCCGCCCGGATCGAGCGAAACCTGCTGCCATTGTATTCTCCCCCGTTAGATCGGACGTTCCGCGCCCTGGTCTTGTAACTGTGTAACCAATATAAGTCCTACGGCGCAACAGTGCTGTTCCAGCACAGCAGGATGCCGTCGATGCGGGGGACCCGTGCCGGCAATACCATTGCAGGACCGGGCCGGTTGCTCCCCGCTTCCGCTTACGATAGCTCTTCGCCGGCGCGGCGCGAACGGGTGCCGCTGGGGGGAGTGTAAGAATGGCCTTTTCGGATCAGGTGGGACGGTTTCGGGACGACAATCCGTCGCCGCTGTACCTGCAACTTCAACAATTGATCCGGGACGGCATCAGCAAGCAACTGCTCGCCCAGGGCGATGCGATCCCGCCGGAGCGCGACCTCGCGACCGAATACAGCGTTTCCCGCATCACCGTCCGCAAGGCGATCGAGGGGCTGGTCGAAGAAGGGCTGCTCACGCGCCGGCGCGGCGCCGGCACCTTCGTCGCCGGTCGCGTGGAAAAGAGCTTCTCCAAGCTTTCGTCCTTTTCCGAAGACATGGCCGCGCGCGGCCGCACCGCCAGCAGCAGCTGGATCTCGCGCGCCGCCGGCATCGTCAATCCAGAGGAGGCGATGGCGCTCGGCCTCTCGCCCGGCGCGCCGGTCCTGCGCTTCAACCGCCTGCGCTTCGCAGACGAGGTGCCGATGGCGTTGGAATATTCCACTATCGCGGGATACTGCCTGCCCTCGGTCGAGGCGGTGGGCGACTCCCTGTATGCGGCGCTGGACGCCGCCGGCAACCGGCCCGTGCGCGCGCTTCAGCGGCTGCGTGCCGTCCCCTTCGGCGCGGAGCAGGCGCGGATGCTGGAGGTCGACGCCGGTGCGCCAGGGCTGCTCATCGAGCGCCACGGCTTCCTGCGCGACGGTCGCGCGGCGGAATTCACCCGTTCCTACTATCGCGGCGACGCCTATGATTTCGTGGCGGAGCTAAGCGACCTTTGAGGGTCGTCCGCCGTTCGTGACCCGTGCGGCCCTCGCGCCGCCACCCGGAGGATTTTGCATGCACCGACGCCAGCTTCTGG
The DNA here is from genome assembly GCF_027922045.1 of Microbacterium terregens. The sequence continues at coordinate 242,482 of NZ_BSEX01000015.1, read as the reverse complement.
CGGGGGGCGCAGGGCTCGGTGCCCTGATCGCCACTCATCCGCAGCGCGCCTTGGCGGCGCCCGCCAAGCGGCTCGGCCACGACGGCTTCCCGATGCCGCAGCCCGCCCGCACGCTGCCGCAGCCGCTGCTGGTGCAGGATCCGTCACGCACCTTGCTCGAACGCGGCTGGCGCTTTCAGGAGGGCGATGTGGTCCCGCCGATGCCGGACACCCACAACGCCACCTACCTGAGCGTGAAGGCCGGCAACGCGCTCGGCGCCGCCGGCATGACCTTCGACGATTCCGATTGGAAGGCGGTGCGGCTGCCGCACGACTGGGCGGCTGCCCAGCCGTTCCTGGAGACCACCAACGTGTCGCAGGGCTACCGCCCGCGCGGCATCGCCTGGTACCGCCGCACGCTACAGCTCGACCCCGCCGACCGCGGCAAGACCATCGAGCTGCACTTCGACGGCATCGCCACCAACGCCACCATCTGGGTCAACGGCAGCACGGTCGCGCACAACTGGTCGGGCTACAACAGCGTTCACATCGACCTGACGCCCTTCGCCCGCTTCGGCGACGAGACCAACGTCATCGCGATCCGCGTCGATGCGAACGCGATGGAAGGTTGGTGGTACGAGGGTGCGGGCCTCTATCGCCACGCCTGGCTGGTGCGCCGCGCACCGGTCGCGATCGTCACCGACGGCGTCCGCTGCGATCCGCGCAAGGGAGAGGACGGCCGCTGGCAGGTGCCCGTCACCGCCACCCTCGCCAACACCGGGCGCGATCCGGCGATCGTCACCGTCGAGGCGCTGCTGCTCGACCCGGACGGCAACACCGTCGCCAGCGGCCGCACCGACGCAAGCGTGCCGGTGCTCCAGCGAGCCGAAGCCATGCTGAAGCTCCACGCGGGCAACCCCCAACTTTGGTCGGTCGAGACGCCGACGCTCTACACCGTCGTCACGCGCGTGCTGCGCGACGGTGCTCCGGTGGACGAGCGCCGCACGCCGGTGGGCTTTCGCACCATCCGCTTCGATGCCGACCGCGGCTTCTTCCTCAACGACCAGCCGGTCAAGCTGAAGGGCGTCTGCCTGCACCAGGACCATGCCGGCGTCGGCGTGGCCGTGCCCGATGCGCTGATCGCCTGGCGCCTCGAACGGCTGAAGGCGATGGGCTGCAACGCCATCCGCTGCACCCACAATGCTCCCAACGCCGAGCTGCTCGACCTGTGCGACCGCATGGGCTTCCTCGTCATGGACGAAAACCGGCACTTCAACCCGGCGCCCGACTATATGGAGCAGCTCGAGTGGCTGGTGCGGCGGGACCGCAACCATCCGAGCGTGATCCTGTGGTCGGTCTTCAACGAGGAACCGATGCAGGGCACGGAAGCGGGCGTGGAAATGGTGCGCCGCATGGCCGCGACCGTCCATCGCCTCGACGGCGCCCGGCCCGTGACCGCCGCGATGAACGGCTCCTTCTACGATCCGATCAACGTCTCGACCGTCGTCGATGTGATGGGCTTCAACTATTACCAGGCGGACTATGACCGCTTCCACCAGCTGAACCCCACCAAGCCCATCACCAGCTCCGAAGACACCAGCGCGTTCGAGACGCGCGGCGCGTATGAAAGCATTCCCGCCGGCCACGTCATCACCTCCTATGACAAGGAGGCTGCGAGCTGGGGAGGGACCCACCGCGATACCTGGCGGGAGATCGCCAAGCGCCCGTTCGTGGCAGGCGGGTTCGTCTGGACCGGCTTCGACTATCATGGCGAGCCGACGCCCTATGACTGGCCGACCATCGCCAGCTTCTTCGGCATCCTCGATCTGTGCGGCTTTCCGAAGACCGCGTTCGATATCCACCGCGCCCACTGGATCGACGGCGAGGCCGTGGTCGGCATCGCGCCTCACTGGACCTGGCCGGGCAGGGAGGGCCAGACCATTCCCGTCTTCGTCAGCAGCAACGCCGAGACATTGCTCTTGCGCCTGAACGGCCGCGACCTGGGCGTGCAGAAGGTGGACCGCATCATGGGCAACGAATGGCAGGTCCCGTACCAGCCCGGCCGGATCGAGGCGCTGGCGATGCGCGGCGGCAAGGTGGTGGCGACCGCCGTCCACGAGACCGCCGGCGCACCCGTCGCCCTGCGGCTCACGCCCGCGCGCACGGTCATGGCGGGGGATGGCGAGGATGTGCAGCCGATCACCGTCGATGCGATCGATGCGCGTGGCCGCCACGTGCCGACCGTCAACCAAATGGCGCAGTTCACCGTGGAGGGTGCCGAGATCATCGGTGTCGGCAACGGCGATCCGAACAGCCACGAGCCGGAGCAGGGCGACCGCCGCTCGCTGTTCAACGGCCTCGCGCAGCTGATCGTACGCGCAGCGCCGGGGAAGGGCAGCGTCACCCTTCGCGCCACCGCGGACGGGCTCAAGCCGGCGCGCCTGACGATCAGCCGGCTCGCAACCCGGGCCCCGCCGCAAGTGCCGGTCACCCCGCCGACGATGACGATCGGCGAGTGGCGGCGCTCGCCGGCCATGGCCGAGCGACCCGACCCGTCGATCGCACCGCCGGACGGCGACAACAACAGCTGGGCGTTCGTGCGCAGCGGGACGCCCACGCGACCTGAGGCGAGCGCCGGCTGGCGCGTCTATCGCGCCGCCTTCCGCCCGTGGAAGCGGGTGGGGGCACAGGGCGGCACGATCCGCTTCGACAGCATCGGCGGCACCGCCGAGCTCTGGCTCGACGGCCAGAAGCTCGCGGCCAAGGCAAGTGCCGCGCCCGGCCCGCTGGTGGCGGACATCCCCGCCGGCACCGGCCCACGCCGCGTCGCCCTGCTGGTCTCCGCTCCCGCGAACACCCCCTCGGGTATCCTGGGCAAGGTTACGGTCACCACCCGCTAAGCGACGATCGCGCGCTTCCCTTCCACGTGCCCCGGCGGAGGCCGGGGCCCAGTTGGGATAGCCTCAGCGATCCACGCAGGACGCGCACAAGCGCAGTTACAGCTGGTGCGTCTGAAACCCCTGGGCTCCTGCCTTCGCAGGAGCACGGAGGGGGCGGATCGGCACCCGATCTTCGACGGCTACAAAAGGGGCGGCCCCGTGATCGCGGCGCCGCCCCTTAGACGGTTCGTCGAACCTCAGCGCGCGAGCAGCACGTCCAGCTTGCCCGGCGCAACCACCAGGTGCGCGACGCCTTCCGCCGGCAGCGCGACCGCGCGCACGCCAAGCGCTGCCAGCGCCGCCTGCTCCGCGCCGCCGCTCTCGGCCAGCTCCACGCGGATACGGTTGCCGTGCACACTGACCGCGCAGACGTTCTCCGCGCCGCCCAGCGCGGCGACCAGCGCCGGCGCCAGCCGCGCGTCGCCGGCCTCGGCGACTGCCGCCTCGGTGGGCGCAAGCGCGATCGGCATCGCCAGCGCGTCGCGGATCTCGACCGCGACAACGTCCGCGATCGGCCCAAGCACCACCTGCACCGCCTTATCGGACGGCCGGATCACACCGCGCGCGCCCAGCGCCTTCAGCGTAGGCTCGTCCACCTTCGCCTGATCCACGACGATCAGCCGCAGCCGCGTGGTGCAGGCGCCGACCTCGCGGAGATTGGCGGCACCGCCCAGCGCCTCCGCAAAGGCGGCACCCCGTCCGCCTGCGGCGACCGGCGCTACCGCCGTGGCGCCCGGCACCTCCGGCTCCCGGCCCGGCGTCTTCAGGTCGAACCGGCGGATCACGAAGCTGAAGATGCCATAGTAGAGCGCGGAATAGACGAGCCCCACCGGGATCAGCATCAGCGGCCGGGTCGATTTGCCGTAGTTCAGCGCATAGTCGAAGAACCCCGCCGAAAAGCCGAAGCCCAGCTTCACGCCCAGCACGTCCATCAGCGCCATCGACAGGCCGGTCAGCACCGCGTGCACCGCATAGAGCACGGGTGCCAGGAACATGAAGCTGAACTCGATCGGTTCGGTCACGCCGGTCAGCATCGAGGTGAGCGCCAGGCTGAACAACATGCCGCCCACGGCCTTGCGCCGCTCCGGCAGCGCCGTGCGGTACATGGCGAGGCACGCCGCCGGCAGGCCGAACATCATGACCGGGAAGAAGCCAGCCATGAAGCTGCCCGCGGTGGGATCCCCTGCAAAGAAGCGCCGCAGGTCGCCGTTGGCGCCGTTGAAATCGCCCTGCACGAACCAGAAGACGTTGTTCAGGATGTGGTGCAGGCCGGTGACCAGCAGCAACCGGTTGAACAGGCCAAAGAGGAACAGGCCGACACCACCCGCATTGGCGATGCCATGGCCCATGGCGTCGATGCCGCTGCTCAGCGCCTGGAAGCTCGTGCCGACGATCACCGCCAGCGCGAGGCCAGCGACGCCGCTCACGATCGGCACGAAACGCCGACCGCCGAAGAAGGCGAGATACTCAGGCAGCTTGATGCCCGAAAACCGATTGTAAAAGATCCCGCCGACGAGGCCGGAGAGAATCCCGATCGGCACGTCGAGCCGCGCGATCGCCTTCGCCTTCCAGGCCGCGCTCGCGATCTCCGCGGTGGCCGCGTCCATGCCCTGGGTCGCGTCGCCCGGCACGATCAGCAGCACCTTGGCCGCCTCGGTCGCCACCAGGAAGCAGACGATGCCAGCAAGGCACGCCGCGCCATTGCCGTCCCGGGCATAGCCGGTGGCGACCCCGATCGCGAACAGCAGGCCCAGGTGCGAGAACAGCGCATCGCCGGCCGCGCTCAGGAACGCGATGTCGAGCAGGTCGGGCTGCCCCAAGCGGAGCAGCAGCCCCGCCACCGGCAGCACCGCGATCGGCAGCATCAGCGCGCGGCCGAGCGGCTGCAGCGCTTCCAGGATCGACTTCATGCGCGGAACTCCCGGGCGAGGATGCGGACTTCGGCCGCCGATCCGCACTGGAGCGCGGCGGCGGCATGGGCGCGGCAGGCGTCCATGGACAGGCTGGCGACCAGCGCCTTGATCTCGGGCACCAGCGCCGCGGTGGCGGACAGTTCGGTGACGCCCAACCCTACCAGGATCGGCACGGCGAGCAGGTCGGAGGCAAGGCCGCCGCATACGCCCGTCCAGCGGTCATGGCGTGCGGCCCCGCGGCAGGTCTCGGCGATCATGCGCAGCACGGCAGGATGTAGGCCGTCGATCGCGCCTGCGACCGCCGGGTTCCCGCGATCCATCGCCAGCGCGTATTGGGTAAGGTCGTTGGTGCCGACCGACAGGAAATCCGCCTCCCGCGCGAGCAGGTCGGCGGTGACCGCGGCGGCCGGAGTTTCGATCATCACGCCGACGCTGACCGGTTCGGCGATGCCCAGTTCGGCGCGCACCCGGTCGACAACCTCGCGCACCCGGCGCAGCTCGTCGATAGACGCGATCATCGGCACCATGATCCGGCACTGGCCGATCGGCTGCACGCGCAGGATCGCGCGGATCTGGTCTTCCAGCAGCTGCGGATGGGCAAAGCCGACGCGGATGCCGCGCAGGCCCAGCGCCGGGTTCTCCTCTGCCGGGATCGGCAGATAGGGCGCAGGCTTGTCGCCGCCGATGTCGAGCAATCGCACGATCAGCGAGCGGCCACCCAGCGCGTCGGCGATCGCCTGATATTCTGCCGTCTGCTCGGCGAGCGAGGGCGCGGTCTCGCGCTCGAGGAACAGGAATTCGGTCCGCAGCAGGCCACAGCCCTCGGCACCGTTCGCGACCGCTACTTCGGCGTCGGCGCGCGAGCCAAGATTGGCGAACACCTCGATGCGCTCACCGCCCGCCATGTGGCAGGGTGCGGCGGCGTTCGCCTGCGCCTCCAGGCGGCGCGCACGCCGCTCGGCCACCAGCGCGTGCGCCTTCGCCAGCGTTTCAGCGTCCGGTCCGATCTGGAGCGAGGCCGCATCGGCGTCCAGGATCAGCATCGATCCCTCCGCAATTTCGTGCAGCGCCGGGCCCATCGCGACCAGCGCAGGCAATCCCATGCTCGCCGCCAGGATGGCGACGTGGGAGGTCGGGCCGCCCTTCTCGACGCAGAAGCCGACAACATTCGCCGGGTCGAGCGCCATCAGCTGGGACGGCAGCAGATCCTCGGCCAGCAGGATCGTGTCGGGCGGGAAGGCGATCGGCGCGTCCTCGACGCCCACCAGCAGCGAAACGATGCGCCGCTCCAGGTCGCGCATGTCGTCCGCGCGCTCCGCCAGATGGGCATCGCCCGTGGCGCGCAGCGCTTCCGCCTGCGGCCGGATCGCCGTGCGCCATGCCTGGCCGGCGCTGGCGCCCGCCGCGATCGCAGCGGCTGCGGCCTCGCGGAGGCCCTCGTCCTCCAGCATGGCGCGGTGCGCGGCCAGGATAGACCGTCGTGCGCCGGAGGCGGTGGCCGTCTCGCCCTCCAGCCGCCGCCCGAGCGTGCGCAGCGCCTGGTCGAGCCGTGCCTGCTCCTCCTCGGCGCCGACGCCCGCGGGATCGATCTCGATCTCGGCGAGGTGGAGCGTGCGGGCATGGCCGATCGCAAGGCCCGGCGAAGCCGTTACGCCTGCCAGCCTGCCGTCGCTGGAGATGACCGACGCCGGGGCAGGGGCCACCGCCGGCTGCGGCGCCGCCGGTGCCTGCTGCGGGTCCGCGGCCTCGCCCATGCCGCTTGCGATCAGCGTCGCGATCGCATCCACCGCCGTTTCCGCGTCGGCGCCGTGCGCTTCGATCCGGACGAGGTCGCCTAGTCGTGCGCCGAGGGTCAGCAGCGCGACGGGGCTGCGCGCATTGGCACTACGCTCGCCCTTGATCATCGAGATTTCTGCGGAGAAGCGGACGGCCGTCTCGCGGATGCGGGCTGCCGGCCGTGCATGGATGCCATGTGCCAGCGGCAGCTGCAGTTCGCGCGCCACCACCTCACCCTCATAGGGAGCCGGCGCTTCTGAGGCGGAGGCTTGCTGCGGGACAAGCGCGAAGATCGGATCCCCGACCGCGACCGGCCCCTCTGCCTCCCCGAGCGGGGACACGGCGTATCGATCACTGTCGAGCAGCAGCACCGGCGTGATCACCGATGGCGCCCCCTGGACCAGCAGGTCCAGGTCGAAGCGGATCAGCGGGTCTCCACGGCGCACGCGGTCGCCGGCGGCAACGAGCGGCGTGAAGCCGCGGCCCTCGAGGGCGACCGTATCGACGCCGACATGGATCAGCACCTCGGCGCCTTCGGCCGCCGCGATGGTCACGGCATGGCCGGTCGGCTGCAAGGCGCGGATGGTCCCGTCACAAGGAGCGTGCACCGTGTCGCCGGTGGGATCGATTCCCACGCCCGCGCCCAGCATGCCCTGCGCAAACACGGGATCCGGTATTTCCGCCAGCGCGCAGCGCCAGCCCTGCATCGGCGCGTGAAGGACGATGGAGCCCCCGGCCTGTTCGTCGATCATCTCGGTCGGCGTGGTCGTGCTCAGGGCGTCCTCCAAGGGGTCAGGCGATGGGTGCGCCGGCGATCCAGGTGCCTGCCGGCTGCAGGTCGTGGGTGAGGCAGACCCAGTCCGCGCGCAGCCCGGGCGCGAGCGCGCCGCGATCGTGCGAGAGGCCCAGGAACGCCGCAGGGGCGGTGGCGGACATGACCGCGGCTTCTTCCGGGGTCACCCCGACACGGTTCACGACGTGGCGGAACGCCCCGGCCATGTCCAGCGCGGAGCCGGCCAGCGTCCCGTCCGCGCCCAGGCAGCAGCCGTTCTCGACGCGGATGGTCTGGCCGTGCAGCACGAAGCTGTCGACGTTCGCGCCGACGCACGACATCGCATCGGTCACCAGCAGGAAGCGGTCGCGCGGGTGCGCGCGCATGGCGATGCGCAGGGCCGCATCATGGACGTGGAAGCCGTCCGCGATGATGCCGCAATAGACGTTCTGATCGTCCAGCGCCGCACCGACGACGCCGGGCTCGCGGTGCTTGAGCGGCGACATCGCATTGTAGAGGTGGGTGACACCGGTCATGCCGGCGGCGAATGCCGCGGCGACCGTGTCGTGGTCGGCGTCGCTATGGCCGACGCTCAGGATCACGCCCGCTGCGGCCAGGCGGCGGATGTCCTCGTGCGACACCATCTCTGGTGCCAGCGTCAGCAGCACCTTGCCCAAGCGGGGGCGGGTGAGCAGTTCGATCAGCGCGTCGTCCAGCCGCCGGAACTTCTCCGGGTCGTGGATGCCCTTGCGGGCGGCGTTGATGATCGGGCCTTCGATGTGGACGCCCACGCACCCCGGCACGCCCGCCGCGATCGCTTCCTCGGTTGCGTCCAGGGCGCGGGCGATCGCCTCCGGCACGTCGCTGATCAGCGTCGGCAGGAAGCCCGTGGTGCCGAACGGCGCATGGCCGCGGCCGATCGCATCGATACCCTCGACGGTGGGCGCGTCGTTGAACAGCACACCGCCGCCGCCATTCACCTGCACGTCGATGAAACCCGGCACGATCCAGCCGCCCGCCAGGTCGATCTCGCGCTCCGCCGCCGGCGCCGTCGCGTCGATTGCGGCAATCCTTCCCCCCGCCAGGGTGAAGGTCGCGCCATCGAGGGTGCCGGCCGCCGTCACGACGCGGCCGTTGGCGAAGCGGATCGTGCTCATCGCGTTTCCGTAACCTTGCGCAGGTGCTGCGGGCGATCCGGGTCGAAGCCGCGGGCCACCGCCAGCGCGTTCGTCATCAGGTAGAAACTCTGCACCATCAGGATCGGCTCCACCGCGGGATGGCCTGCGATCGCGGGAAGCGTTGCCGCTTCTCCGGCCTGGGCATCGGCCAGGCAGACGCGCGCGTCCCGGCCGGCGAACTCGACGGCTGCCTCACGCACGCTGTCGCCCGCGGCGTCCGAGGTGGCAAAGCCCAGCACCGGAAAGTCCTTGCCGACGATCGCCATGGGCCCGTGCCGCACCTCGGCGGCGCTGAACGCTTCGGCATGAAGGCCGCAGGTTTCCTTGAACTTGAGCGCCGCTTCCTGGGCGATGCCCAGGCTGTAACCGCGGCCGATCACGAACAGGTTCCGCGCGTCCACCAGCGCGTCCTTGGCCGCACTCCAGTTGAGGTCCCGCGCCCGCTCCAAGCCGGCGGGCAGCGCCGCCAGCGCCGCGCCCAGCGCCGCGTCCTGGCTCCAAGCCGCGACGATCGCGGCGAGCCCCGCGAGCGAGGCGATATAGGATTTGGTCGCCGCGACCGACGTCTCGGGTCCGGCCTTGAGGCCGATCAGCGTGTCGGCCAGGCCTGCAAGCGGTGAGCCTTCGTCGTTGACCAGTGCCACCACGTGCGCGCCCGCCGCCTTCTGCGCCCGCACCGTCTCCAGCAGGTCGGGGCTGCGCCCGCTCTGCGAGATGGCGATGCACAGGAAATCGCCCGGCGCAACCGGCGCGGTGAAGATGCTCGCCACGGATGGCGCGGCCGAGGATACGGGCACCCCCACCAGCGTCTCGATCAGATACTTGCCATAGGTGGCAGCATGGTCGGACGATCCGCGCGCGCACGTCACCACCACCCTGGGCGGGTTCGCGCGCAAGGTCTCGCCCAGCGCCGCCAATGTCGATGCATTGTCGGTCAGCAGGCGGCGGACCGCATCCGCGGCTTCGCGCGCTTCGCTTGCCATCAGGGTGGCGCGCGCGTCCACCATCGTTGCCCCTTGTTCCATGCCGCGGACGATAAGTTACAGATTGGTACTGTTCAAGGTCCTATTGTAGCGGAGAGACAATCTCCTTGAGACGGCGCACCCGCTCCGGGTCGGTCCGCAGCCGTCGCCCCGTCTGGAACCCGAAGCGGCGCTCGATCTCTCCGGCATCCTTGCCCGGGCTCCGACAGGAGGCGTGGAGTTCCCGGACCCCGGTCGCCAGGATCGCAGGCGCGCACGCCGCATCGATCCCGCTGCCCGGCAGGATGCCGATGCGCCCGTCCGCCCGGCGATGAAGTTCGGCCAGCATCGGCAACGCGTCGACGGCGCGCGGCTCGCCCCCCGAGGTGAGGATGCGATCGAACCCGAGTTCGACCGCTGCTTCCAGGGCGGCGGGAAGGTCCGGGCACAGGTCGAAGGCGCGATGCAGCGTCAGCGAAAGCCGCTGGCCACGTGCTTCCCCGGCCGCGCGTGCGTGCGCCACCAGCTCGACGAGCAAGGGGATGTCGAGCCGCCGGTCCGGCGCGCTTGCGCCGATCACCACGCCCGCCAGGCCCGCCTGCGCTGCAAGACTGATGTCCTCCGCGATCAGCGCCGCTTCCGCCGCGGTGTAGCAGAAGTCGCCGTCGCGCGGGCGGGCCAGCAGGTGCACGGGGATGGGTGCCTCCGCCGCCAGCCGGACCAGCGAGGCGGGCGGGGTCAGCCCCCCGACCGACAACGCCGCACACAGCTCGATGCGATCGGCTCCGCCCGCGACGGCGGCCTCGATGCCCGCGGGTTCGTCGATGCAGACCTCCAGCATGCCCATCAGCGCTTCGCCGTGCTCATCGAGTAGGGCCGGGCGCTTGCCGCCTTGCCCCAGCTGCGGTTCGGCGTCGCCTGCATCACGAAGCGGAGCTCGCCGCCGGCCATGATCTCGTCGTGGCGCAGATAGGTACGCGGCAGCGGCTTCCCGTTCAGCAGCACGTTGCCGACGTAGAGGTTGGCATTGCTCAGCCCCTTCGTGACGACGGTGAAGCGCTTGCCGTTCGGCAGGTTGAGCGCGGCGCGGTCCACGAACGGCCGCCCGATCACATATTCCAGGCTGCCGGGCGTCACGGGATAGAAGCCGAGCCCGGTGAACATCAGCCATGCCGACATCTGCCCCAGGTCGTCGTTGCCCGACAGGCCGTCCGGCGTCGGCTTGTACTGGCTGTCGACGATCTGCTTCAGCCGCGCCTGCGTCCGCCACGGCTGGCCGGCATGGGCGTAGAGATAGGCGACGTGGTGGCTCGGCTCATTGCCATGGATGTACTGGCCGATCAGCCCGGCAATGTCCTCGGCATGGCTGTAGTCGAGCTTGGAATTGTCATACTCGAACATCGCATCGAGCTTGGCGACGGTCTTGGAGTCGCCGCCCAGGGCGCGGAACAGCGCCGCCTGGTCCTGCGGTACGAACCAGCTGTATTGCCAGGCATTGCCCTCGGTGTAGTCGGACCCATAGTTGATCGCAGTCGGATCAAACGGCGTGCGGAACGCGCCGTTGCTCTTGCGCGCGCGGACGAAGCCGGTCTTCGGGTCGAAGCTGTTCCGCCAGTTGCCGGCGCGCGCATAGAAGCGCTTGGCGACATCGGTCCGGCCCAGTTTCTCGGCCATGCGCGCGATGGTCCAGTCGTCGTACGCATATTCGACGGTCTTGGACGCCGCCTCCGGCTCCCGGTCGATCGCGACATAGCCGAGCTTCTGATAGTCGCCCAGGCCGCCATAGGGCGCATAGGTCGCGCTCGCGACCATCGCGTCCAGCGCCTCGTTCGCATCGAAGCCGCCGATACTCTTCATGTAGGCATCGGCGATCACCGGCACCGCGTGATAGCCGATCATCGTCCAGGTTTCGCGCCCGTGGAACTGCCACACCGGCAGGATGCCGTCGGGGCTCACCTTCCGGCTGGCGATCAACGAGCGGACCATGTCGCTGTTCGCCTGCTCCGGCGCGACCAGCGTCAGCAGGGGATGCTCGGCCCGAAACGTGTCCCACAGCGAAAAGGTCGACCGGAAGGTGAAGCCCTCCGCCTTGTGCACCGCGTTGTCCGGCCCGCGATAGCGGCCGTCGACGTCACCCGCGACCGAAGGAGCGATCAGCGTGTGGTAGAGTGCGGTGTAGAGGTTGCGGCGCATCGGGGCAGGGGCCTCGATCTCGACCGCGGATAGCGCCTTTTCCCAGGCGCCACGCGTGGCACTGCGCACCGCATCGAACCCGCCGCTCTCGCTGTCGAGGTTGGCGATCGCGCCGGCCTCGTCCACCGAAGAGATCGCGACCTTCACCTCCAGCGGTGCATCCAGGTTGCCAAAGTCGAGCCGCCCAACCAGCGCCTGGCCGCTCCGCTCCGCCAGCGCGTCGCTTCCGCCGCCCGGCGCCTGGAAGCCCTTGTACTTCACGTTCTTCTCGGTGCTGACAAAGGCATGGCTCTTCACCGGTGCCGAGAAGCGCATCGCGAAGTAGAGCTGTCGTCCGGCCGCCCAGCCGCGGGTCGTGCGCGATCCGGTGACGGTCCCGTCCGGCCGCATCCGCAGCGACGACCACAGGATCTTGCCGGGATAGTTGTAGAGCGAGCTGCGCAGGTCGAGCAGCAGGTGCGCCGCCTTGTCCTTGCCAAAGCTATAGCGGTGGACCCCCACGCGCGTACCCGCCGTCATCTCCGCCCGTACGCCGGGGTCAGTCAGCGTCACCGCATAATAGCCGGGCTGCGCCACCTCGTCCGCGTGGCTGAAGCGCGAGCGATAGCCCGAGCCCGGCTGCTTGGGATCGCCCGGCTCCAGCGGCACCGTATCGCCTGCGGCCGGCATCACCAGGAAATCGCCCAGATCCGAATGGCCGGCGCCCGAGAAGTGCGTGTGCGAGAAGCCCTGGATCGTCGGATCGTCGTAGCGGTAGCCCGCGGCATGGCCGTAGCACTCGCGGATCTCGCAACCCGTGTCGGTGTCCGGGCTCAGCTGCACCATCCCGAACGGCGCCACCGCGCCGGGGAAGGTGTGCCCTTCGCCCCCCGTGCCGATCCGGGGATCGACGTCGTCATAGCCGTTGGCGAGCAGGATGGGCATTGCCAGCGCAAGCGCGGCAACAGAGGCGAAGCGGGTGCGGAGCCTGTTCATGACGCGAGTGTAACCAGTACCAAGCCGGACGGAAGAGCCCGCGACGAAGATTCCACAATTCGTTTGCCGTATTACTCGGCGCGCAGGCTCGCGTTCCAGTTCGGCGTCTGCTCATGGCGTAGCTTCCGCACGAAGAAGTCGAACTGGCGGCGCTGGACATAGTCGATCGGGCCGGTCGAACGGCCGACGCTATGCTCCTCGTTCGGCACGACCAGCAGCTCGAAGTCCTTGCCCGCGCGGATCAGCGCGTCGGCGACCTGCATCGTCGAGGCGGGATCGACATTGCTGTCCTGCTCGCCGACGATCATCAGCAGCTCGCCCTGGAGCTTGCCGGCATGATCCACACCGGAGGCTGCCGCGTAGCTGTCGTCCACCGGCCAGCCGAGCCACTGTTCGTTCCAGCTGATCTTGTCCATGCGGTTGTCGTAGCAGCCGGCATAGGCGACCCCCGCCTTGTAGAAGTCCGGGTGGAACAGCAGCGCGTTGAGCGTGCTCTGGCCCCCGGCCGAGGCGCCGTAGATGCCGACGCGGCTGATGTCGTAGGAAGGATCCTTCGCCGCCAGCGCCTTGTGCCACAGGATGCGATCGGGAAAGCCGGAGTCCGCCAGGTTCTTCCAGGCGATGTCATGGAACGCCTTCGACCGGTTGGCGGTGCCCATGCCGTCGATCTGCACGACGATGAAGCCCAGGTCGGCCTGCGCCTGCATGCCGATCACCTTGTCGCCGCCGGAGTGATAGCCGAACGGCCAAAACGCCTTGGGCACGAAGCTGTCGTGCGGTCCGGCGTAGATGTTCTCGATCACCGGGTAGCGCTTGGCCGGGTCATAGTCGCGCGGGCGCACGATCAGGCCCCAGATGTCGGTCTTGCCGTCGCGACCCTTTGCGACGAACGGCTCGGGCGGGCGGAAGCCGGCTGCAAGCAGCCGGCTGATGTCGCCGCGCTCCAGCGTCGCGATCAGCCGCCCGTCGCGGGCGTCGTGCAGTTCCGAGATCGTCGGCAGGTCAACCCGCGAATAGGTGTCGACGTAGCGCGTCATGTCGGGGGAGAAGCGCACCTCGTGCGTCGCGTCCGCGCTGGTCAGCGCCACCAGGTTGCGACCGTCGAAGTCCACGCGGAAATAGTGCTTGTAGTACGGGTCCTTGCCCGGGCGCATGCCGCTTGCCGCGAACCAGATCTGGCGCTTGTCGTCATCGACATGGACCACCTCGCGCACCACCCAGTTGCCGCGGGTGACCTGGTTCTTCACCCGCCCGGTGCGGCCGTCGATGAGGTAGAGGTGGTTCCAGCCATCGCGTTCCGACGTCCACAGGATCTCGCGTCCGAGCCCGCCAACGTCATGGCTGAACCGGCGATCCCAGTAGAAGAAGGTCTTGGTGTCTTCCGTCACCGCCGCATGGGCCGCGCCGGTCTCGGCATCGACCGCAATCACGCGTGCCTGCTGGTGGCCGCGGCGCAGATACTCGAACGCAAAGCTGCGCCCGTCCTTGCGCCATTCGACGTCGGAGAGCTGATAGGGGTTGGGGAACAGCGTGTCGGCGACCTCGATCCGCCGCCGGGCCGCGACGTCGAACAGCACCGGCCGCTCCTGGTCCACCGCGTCGCCGGGCTTGGGGTAGAGCTGTGTCCGCACCTGCGGCTGGAGTGAGTCCGGCGGCGCTGCCGCCACGCGCGTGACCTGCCGCTGGTACCCCGGCCGCACCCGATAGGCGACGAGCCGCCGCGAGTCCGGTGACCAGCGGATCGTTTCGGGATCGTAGAAGTCGCCCGGCGTCCCGTCCGTGCTGAGCGCCACCGCATTGCTGCCGTCGGCGCTGCGCACCACGACGTTATCGTCCACCACCAGTGCCTCATACCGCCCGTCCGGCGAGCGGCGCGGATGGTTGTCGGCCGGCACGCTCAGGTCGCGCACCACGCCGAAGCCGCGCGGCCGACCGCGATCCTCCGATTCCTGCTTTCCGCAGCGGTAGGTGGCCAGGTCGCACTGCCAGGGCTCATAGCCGATGGCGAAGCGGATCGTCGCTTCCTCGCCAAAGGCGAGGCTCTCGAAGGGCAGGCGCAGCGGATCGACCTTGCTGCCCATCGCCTGCCCGAGCGCGGCCGCCAGCCGCGCCGCATCGAACGACGGCGTTTTGGCAAGCGTCTGCGCGTCCACGGTCACGAACGCGAAGCCGCCCTCCACCGTCTTGCGATAGGCGAAGCGGCTCCCGTCCTGGCTCCAGGAGGCTTCCCCCGCCACATCGCGGGTTAGGAACATCCAATCCTGGCGCAGGTCGATCGAGCGTTCGAACGCCGCGCGATCGGGTGCCCCTGCCAGCGCTGGGACAGGCAGCGAAACGAGCGCGGCAAGGGCAGCGCCGGCGAGCAGCTTGGAAAGGGTCATGTCAGTTCCTGGAAGCTTCGGGCCGGATCTCGAACGCGAAGCTGCGCGGCTCCAGCGGGATGCGGTATTTCACATGCGGCCGGCCATCGAGGTTCCAGCCGGTGTCGCCGCCGACGCCTGTCTGCACCGCGTCGATCAGCAACGTGCCGTTGCCATGCGGCCGGATGTCCGAGCTGTGCGCCTCGCCGACCGGCTTCATCTCCAGATCGGAGTAGGGGAACGCCAGCGCATTCACCGAAAGCGGCTGCGCGCCCGTTACCCGAACGCCGCCGGCTTTGCCGGACAGCGCCACCCAGCGAACATCCTGCTTGGCGCCGGTCTCCTGCGGCCGGATATAGTCGTGATATTGTTCAGCCAGCGTGCCGGCGTGCACCGCGATCAGCCCGCCGGTCTTGCGGTCCGAATAGGTCTCCTGCGGCCCGCGCCCATACCATTGCACCTGGTCGAGCGCTGGCGGCGTCGCATAGGCAAGGCCGATGCGCAGCGGATCGGGCAGGTCGTCGCGGAGCGGCACGAAGCGCGCCTCCACCCGCACCGCGCCGTTCCTGGCCATGCGATAGCGCGTCTCAAACCGCACCGCGCCCGCGCCGATGTTGTAGCTGACTGCAATGGCATCACCGTCGATCCGGGCGGACGTCAGCGTCCGCTTCTCGGAGAACAGCTTCCACATGGCATGCGTCTTGGGGATGCCGGTGCCGATGTCGTTGTCCGTCGGTGCCCGCCAGAAGTTCGGCGCACCACCCGTGAGCAATTCGCGCCCGTTCGCCGCATAGCGCTCGAGCAACCCTGTCTTCGCGTCCACCTCCAGCACTGCTCCGGCTGCCGCCAACTGCAGCGTGCCCGCGCGCGCCACCGGCTTCACGCCCGCGCCGGCAAAGTCGGGCAGGGGGCTCGCTGGGCCTTCCAGCGCGAACTGCTCCCACGCCATCACCGTGCCTTCCGGCACCATCGGCACCGTGTCCGCGCCGGCATTGACACGCAGCACCACCCGATATTCGGCGTCCGTCTTGGTCCGCGGCGGCAGCGCGATTTCCATCGGCGTACGCGCACCGGCCGGGGTTGCCCGCGCCGTCGCGTCACCGCGGGCGACGGCAACGCCATTCTCCAGCAACTCCCAATCGAACCGGAATCCCTCCAATCCGATGTGGTCGTGCCGGTTCACCAGCGTGAAGCGGCCGGCGCGTGCGTCCACCGCCTCGAACGCGATCGGTGCATACACCTTCGCCACCTCAAAATACTCCGGGTCCGGTGTCCGGTCCGCCTGGATCACGCCGTCGCCGATCGTGCTGTCGTCGCCGATCGGGCTGGGGCCATAGTCGAACCCCTGCGCCCAATAGTCGCGCCCGTCCTTGTCCTTGCGCAGCATGGACTGGTCTACCCAGTCCCACAGGAAGCCGCCCTGCAGCTTCTTGTGAGCGCGGATCACGTCCCAATAGTCCTGCAGATTGCCCAGGCTGTTGCCCATCGCATGCCCGTATTCGCACTGGATCATCGGCTGGGTGAATTCCGGCGAGGTCGCATAGTCGACCATCTTCTCGATGTCGTCGTACATCGGCGCATAGACGTCGACATAGTTGTTGGGATCATGCCGCCAGATCAGCGTGCCCCAGCCGAGATAATTGAGCAGCCGGCTCGGATCCCGCCGCTTGGCCCAGCGGCCCGCCGCCTCGAAGTTCGGCCCGATCCCGGCCTCGTTGCCCAGCGACCAGAAGACGACGGAAGGGTGGTTCTTGTCGCGCTCCACCATGCGCTGCACCCGGTCGAGGTGGGCGGCTGCCCATTCCGGCTTGAAGCCCAGCTGGTGCTTGGAGCGATCGGGGCTGGAATTGCCCATCGCCATATAGGTGTGGCTCTCGATGTTGGCCTCGTCCATCACGTAGAGACCGTATTCGTCGGTGAGCGCATACCAGCGCGGATCGTTGGGATAGTGTGAGTTGCGCACCGCGTTGACGTTGGCGCGCTTCATCAACTCGATGTCCTTGCGCATGCTCTCCTCGGACAGCACGCGGAAGCTGTGGGGATCATGCTCGTGGCGGTTGACGCCGCGGATCATCACCCGCTTGCCGTTCACCCGCACTTCGTTGTCGACGATCTCGATCGTGCGAAAGCCGATGCGCTGCCGCGTCGCCTCGATCACTTCGCCCCTGGCGTCGAGCAGTTCCACCACCAGCGTGTAGAGATCCGGCCGCTCCGCCGACCAGGTGCGGATGCCGGGCAGGGTGGCCTGCACCCGCGCGGTCCGGTTCGCGCCGGTCACGCCGACCTCCCGGGTCAGCAGCGCCGTCTCGCCGTCGAGCACCGTCGCCCGTACCCGCGCCGGAGCCTTCTTGCCCGCAAGCTCCACGGACAAGTCGAGCGATCCGTCGCGATAGTTGTTGGTCAGCCCCGCGCGCGCCTCGAAATCGCGGATGCGGGTTTTTGGCGCCGCGTACAGCGTGACGCTCCGCTCGATGCCGCTCAGCCGCCAGAAATCCTGGTCTTCCAGATAGCTGCCATCGGCATAGCGATAGAGTTCGATCGCCACGACGTTGCGCCCCTCGCGCAGGTGCGGCGTCACGTTGAACTCGGACGGCAGCTTGGAGTCCTCGCTGTATCCGACGCGCTCGCCGTTGACCCACACGTAATAGGCCGCACCCGCCGCCCCGATCGTCAGGAATACATCGCGGTCCGCCCAGTCGGCGCCGACCTCGAACTCGCGCCGGTAGGAGCCGACCTCGTTCATGTCGTGCCGCACCCAAGGCTGGTTCGCCCCGAACGGATAGCCCGCCCCGCTGAACAGGGGCTGGCCATAGCCAAGCGCCTGCAGGATGCCGGGCACCTTCACCGTCTTCCAACCCGACACGTCATAGTCGGGGCGGTAGAAGTCCTTCGGCCGCGCGTCGGGATTGGGCGAAAAGGCGAACTGCCACTCGCCATCCAGAGAGCGATGATAGCGCGACTGCTCGGGCTTGTCGGCGAGCGCTTCCGCTCGAGTGGAGTAGCCGCGGAAGGTCGCGTGCGCCGCTTCCTTGCCGATCTGGAAGACCCCGGGCTGTTCCCATTCCGGCGTGCCTTCGGCAGAGGCGGGGCCGGCGTGTGCGGGAACCACCGCCAGGGCGGCCACCGCCAGCGTTGCAAGGAGCGCGGTGCGGCGGCGGGCTGGGGTCACGATCGTTCCTTTGCGATGCACGTCATGCGCGCAGAGGCGATCCGCTGCGGACCGCCTCTGCCGTTTGCTGGTGCGGCAGGCTCTCCATCGAAGATCCTGCCGCATGCGTCTTAGAAGTTGGCGCTGATCCCCATGAACAGCGTCCGCCCTGCGACGTCGTACACACCCGGATAGGTGTTGCCGTTGCCGAACGAGTACAGGTTGCCCTGCGCCAGCGCGGGCGGATCCTTGTCGAGCAGGTTGTTGATGCCGGCGCGGAAGACCACGCCTTCCTGCACCTTCACCGTGCCGGCCAGGTCGAAGTAGCTGTACGCCTTGATGCGGCGGTTCAGCTCCGAATAGCCGCCGCTCGTCAGGAACGGATCGTCGGTGTTGGTGCTGAGCTTGGTGGAGCCGATGTAGCGCCAGTTGAGCGACAGGGTGCCGATCTTCTCGGCATCGGTCCAGGTAAGACGGGCCTGGTGGCGCCATTCCGGGGAAGGCTGGCCGCAGGTCGGGCCGAACAGGCCCTTGCAGTCATAGGAGCCGAGGCCCGGGAGCGGCTCGTTGACCAGCTCGTTCAGCCAGGTGCCGGTGAGGTCCAGGTTGAACGTACCGGCGTTCTCGGTCGGGACGCTGTAGCTGCCCACCACGTCGATGCCGGAGGTCTTGAGCGAACCGGTGTTGAGGTTCGTCGAGACGACATAGCCCTCGCGGCCGAACAGGACGCCGGTGCGCGGGTCGCGATGGAAGAGGCCGCAGAAATACGGATCCCCGGTCGAGAAGCACTGGCTGATCGCGAGCGAGGTCGGGACCGAGCTGATGTAGTCCTTCACCTTGATGTTGAAATAGTCCACCGACAGCGAGAAGCGCGGCAGGAAGCGCGGCGTCAGCACCGTACCGACGGTGAAGGTGTCGCCCTTTTCCGGCTTCAGGTTCGGGTTGCCGCCGCCCAGCGCGCTGCACGTCTCGGACGGGCATTCCAGGATCTTGCCGTACTGCTCCGGCGTCACGCCGCTGGCGAGGCACTGCTCGAGCGTCGCGTCGGGCCTCGTGCCCGAGCAGGGATCCTGCGCGGAGACGTTGCCGACCTGCTGGCCCGCATAGAGTTCGCTGATGTTCGGCGCCCGGATCGCGCGGTTGTAGCTGCCGCGGAAGCGGATGTCGGACACGGGCGCATATTCGACCTCGAACTTGTAGGTCGAGATCTTCTTGGCCTGGCTGCTATAGTCCGAAAGGCGATAGCCCGCGTTGACCGTGAGCGACTTGGCGAAGGGCAGGTCCTGCAGGACCGGCACTTCAATTTCGCCATAGATCTCGCTGACGTTGAACTTGCCCTGCGACTCCGTCGTCCCCTTGGACTGCGCAACCTCGTCGGCCTCGAACTTCAGGGTCTCGCGGCGATGCTCGACGCCGATCACCACGCCGATGCCCTGGCTCGCCCAAGGGCTGGTGATGCCATAGCTGGTCAGGTCGGCGCTGACGTTGCCGCTGTAGACCTGCTCGGTGTCCAGTCCGCGGGTGTAGGTCGGGACATAGATATAGTCGAACGCCTCCTGCGAGATCGCGCCATAGCCGAACACGTCCAGCGGCACGCAGTTCGGGTCCGTCCCGTCGATGACCGAGGTGCAGGTGGGGGTGCCGTTGACGTCCACCACCTGCAGGCCGCGGTTCGCACGGCGGGCGTCGATGTCGTTCTGGTAGTTCTCCCGGAACAGCACGCGGGAATAGAGCGCGTTCACGTCGTAGCGGATGCCCTCGGCGATCTGCCCGCGCACGCCGCCGGTGATGCGGTAGTCGGTGTGGCGCAGGTCGTCGCGACGCGGACGCGCGAGACCGGCGACCGGGCGATAGCCGATGAACAGGTCCTGGGTCTCGGGCGTGCCATAGGCCGATCCGCACAGGATCTGCCCCTGCTGCGCACTCATCAGCGGGTTGTCGCAGTTGATGGTGTAGGTATCACCCTGCCACAGCGCGGAGGGCGCCACCTGCGAATAGCTGCGGTCGTCCATGAACATGCCGCTGGCATAGATCTCGGCGGCCGGGCTGATTTCGAAATGCGCGAAGCCGCCGGCGGTGTAGCGCTCGTCCGAGCGCTGGAAGTAGTTCAGCGGCGCGGTGTTGTAGCGATACGCCGGGCCATAGGTGTCCCAGGTCTTCCGGCCGTCCTTGGTGTTGACATAGGTGGTGCCGAAGCCCGGGCCCGACAGCGGGTTGAACAGGCCGTACTGGTTGTTCGACGATCCGCCGCACACCAGGCCGGTGGAGTCCGCATTCGGGTCGAACGCGCAGGCGGAGACGTCGCGGTCGGACTGCAGGATCGGCTTGACGTTGCGATAGCCGAAATAGGCGGTGATGTTGCCGCGGCCGTCGGCGAAGTCCTTGCCCGCCGCCAGGTTCACGTCCAGGCGCTGGCCGTCCAGCACGTTGCGGTTCGCACGGTCGTAGCCGGCGTCCTGCACGATCTGGCGGGCGGCATCATTGTTGTTGTCGTGGAAGGCGAAGCCATACTGCACGTCCGCGCGGACGCCGTTCAGGTCCCGCTTCAGGATGAAGTTGACCACGCCCGAGATCGCGTCGGAGCCATAGACGGCCGAAGCGCCGCCCGTGACCACGTCGACGCGCTCGACCAGCAGCGAGGGGATGAGGTTGAGGTCGGTCGCCTGCACCGGCAGCAGGCGCTGACCGTCGACCAGCACCAGGTTGCGGTTGCTGCCGAGGTTGCGGAGGTTGACGCGCGCCGTGCCGTCCGAACCGTTGGAGACGTTCTCGTTCGCGTCCGCAGTCACCTGGGGCAGCCGGTTCAGGACGTTCTCGACATTGGTCGCGCCCTGAAGCCGGATCTCCTGCGCCCCCACCACGGTGAGCGGGCTGTTGCTGGTCAGGTCGGGGCGCTGGATGCGCGTGCCGGTGACGGTGATGGAGCCGCTGTCCGACTCCGCCGCGGAGGGAGGGGCTACGTCCTCGATCGTCGGTCCGGTGCTTTGTGCCGCTGCCTGGCCGCCGGCGGTAAGTGCGGCCGCAACGGCGATCGTCGACGCATATCGCCGGAAATCGCGGTGGCGCATCGTGTTTCTCCCCTTTGAAAAATCCCTCGGGCGGAGAGAACACTAATCGAATACGAAATGTCAAATACGTTATACGATTCTGACATTCCTCTGCACGGATGATGTCTGAGTGTTGCTTCGACGTTACGGTTTCGGGAATTGGCGGCCTGACCGTCCGCTTCGCCGAGAGCCCTCGGCTGTCATTTCGGTGTCATCGACGTGCCACGGGACTGTCTTTCGACGTGCCTAGGGAGCCGGCGGCCGCCGCGACGTCTGCGCCGGCCGCTTCCTGGGGGACTATCGCGTGCGAAACGCTCGAACTGCCCGCGCCATGCTGCGCACGGCTCTGCTTGCATCCACCCTGGCGCTTGGCGTCGCCGTTCCGGCCGCCGCGCGGGAGGTAACCGGAACCGTCGTCGACGCCAGCGGCACCCGCAGTCTGAGCGGCGCCGAACTCCGCATCGTCGAGCTCAACCGCGTCGTCGAGGCGAACCGCGACGGCCGCTTCCGCTTCGTGGACGTGGCGCCGGGCGAATACACCATCGTCGCACGCTACATCGGCGCGGCCGACGAGACCCGTCACGTGACGGTGGTGGACGCCAGCGATCTGGTCGCCGATTTTGCTCTCGCGCCCGCCGGTGCGGCTGCGGACGACGCCGGCAGCATCCTGGTCGTCGGCCTCGCCGCCAACCAGGCCAGTGCCCTGTCGCAGAAGCGCTCCGCCGACGGCGTCGAAAGCGTGCTGTCGCGCGACGCCATCGGCCAGAACCCGGACCAGAACGTGGCAGAGGCGCTGCGCCGCGTTCCCGGCATCTCGGTGCAGGACGATCAGGGCGAGGGCCGCTTCGTGGTCGTCCGCGGCCTTGCGCCCGAGCTCAACAACGTCTCGATCAACGGCGCCCGCATCCCCTCTCCCGAGGCCGAGAACCGCGCGCTGGCGCTCGACACCATCCCCTCGGAACTGGTCGGCTCGATCGAGGTCAAGAAGACGCTCACCCCCGACGTGGACGCCGACACCATCGGCGGCTCGATCGAGGTCAAGACCACCAGCGCCTTCGATCGCAAGAAGGACCTGCTGAGCTTCAGCTTCGAAGAGTCCTACAACGACCTGCGCGACCGCGCCTCGCCGAAGGGCTCGGTGGACTTCTCCAAGCGCATCACCCCCGATTTCGGCATCTCCGGCGGCGCGTCCTACTATCGTCGCCGCTTCGGCACCGACGGCGTGGAGGCATCCGACTGGACGCGCAGCGATGCTGGCGTCGCCTATCCGGAGGAGGTCGACTATCGCGCCTATGACGTGACGCGCACGCGCATGGCGGGGTCGCTCTCGCTCGACTGGCGCCCGGCCGCCAGCACCACCCTGTACGCACGCGGCATCGTCAGCTCCTTCCGCGACGACGAGCTGCGCAGCCGTCTGCGCTTCACCTTCGGGGGTGAGCCGGCCAGCGGCGACGCGGGCAGCGCCAGCTTCCTCTCCGGCGCAGGCTCGGACAACCGCATCCGCGTCCGCCGCGAGATGAAGGACCGCACCGAGATCCAGAACGTCTATTCCGGCACGGTTGGCGGCAAGACCGAGGCGGGTCTTTGGACGATCGACTACTCGGGCAGCTATTCCTATTCCGAGGAGAGCGAGCCCAACCGCCAGGACACGATCTTCGATCGCCGCTTCCAGGCAGGCGCCAGCCAGCTCGGCGTGACGCTGTCCGGCCTCGACACGCAGACGCCCGAATATAGCGTGAGCGACCAGGGCCGCTTCACGGACGGAAGCGATCCCATGAGCGCCATCGAGACGACGGATGGCCTCAGCACCGACGACGAATGGGCCGCGCGCCTGGATGTCGCC
Organism: Microbacterium terregens; assembly: GCF_027922045.1. Next base: position 219,397 of record NZ_BSEX01000015.1, on the reverse strand, counting down.
CGCGACATCCCGCTCGCCTCCGGCACGCTGCAGGTGAAGGCAGGCTTCAAGGGCCGTTTCCGCACCAAGCAGTACGACCTCGACTTCAACAGCTATGACGAGCTGACCGACGGCGACTTCCCGGCGCTCTCCGGCCTTTCGCGCTCGATCGGCAGCAAGGGGCTGGTCGACATGAACCCCGCCGTCGATCCGCTGGCCGTGCGCGGCTGGTTCCAGGCGAACCGGGATCGCCTGGTCCGCAACGACGACGACAGCATCCTCTCCAGCCTGTCGGCAAGCTATGCCGTCGATGAGGACATCTACGCCGGTTACGGCCAGCTCCGCTACGACAGCGGTGCGCTCCGGGCGGTCGGTGGCGTCCGCATGGAGCACACCGAGAACAAGATGCGCGGCTTTGCAATCGACACGGACACGGTGGAGGCCACGCCCGTCACCTTCGACCGCAGCTACACCAACTGGATGCCCAGCCTGAACCTGCGCTTCGAGCCCACCACGAAGCTGGTGCTGCGGGCGGCGGTGACCCGCAGCCTGGTGCGCCCCAATGTTTCCGATCTCGCGCCGCGTTTCTCCTACAATGCCACGGACGGCGAGGGCGAGTTCGGCAATCCGGAGCTCAAGCCCTATCGCTCCTGGAACTTCGACGCATCGGCCGAATATTATTTCGCCGACAACGCGCTCGCCGAGGTCGCGGTGTTCCACAAGCGGGTATCGGATTTCATCTTCCAGTCGCGGATCGACGACTACGACTTCGGCGGCGTCGTGATCGACGAAGCGACCGTCCCCTTGAACGGCGACACCGCGAAGGTCTCGGGCGTCGAGCTCAACCTCCAGGCCGCGCTGAACTTCCTGCCGTCGCCGCTCGACGGGCTGCTGGTCGGCGGCAACTATACCTATGTCGATACCAGCGCGACGCTCTACGGCCGCGAACTGACGCTGCCGGGCAGCTCCAAGCACATCTGGAACGCCTTCGTCGGCTATGACAAGGGGCCGCTCCAGCTGCGGGCCAGCGGCACCTATCGCGGCCGCTACCTCGACGAGGTCACCGCCGATGGCGACGGCGACATCTATGTCGACCATCGCCTGCTGTTCGACGTGGGCGCCAAGCTCCGGGTCGCGCCGGGCGTCCAGCTCACCGCCGACTTCGTCAACATCGGCACCGAGCCGTTTGATCGCTACTATTCGGGCACCGATGCCGGCGGTCGCCGCATCGCCCAGCACGAGGAATATGGCTGGACGGGCAAGTTCGGCTTCAAGATCACGATGTGAGCGGCAGGAAGGTACCCGACATGAACCAGTATCTGGCAGGCGCTGCGCTCGCGATCCTCGCGCTCGCGCAGTCCGCCGTCGCCCAACCCGCGCCGGACGCACCGCCTGCGGGCGCTCTCAAGCTCGATCGCGTCGTGCTGCTGATGCGGCACGGCGTGCGCCCTTCGACCAAGTTCCCGGCGACGCCGGTCGGCACCACCCGCGATCCATGGCCGGCCTGGTCGACGGCCGCGGGCGACCTCACCCCGCACGGCGCAGAGGCGATCCGTCGCCTCGGCGCCTATGACCGCGCGCTGTTCGCGCAGCAGGGCCTGCTCCCCGCGTCCGGCTGCGCTGCCCCGGGCACGGTCGTCGCCTGGGCCAGTTCCGCTTCCCGCGCGATCAAGACCGGCAAGGCGTTCCTGGAAACGCTCCAGCCTGGCTGCGCGGTTCCGCTCGACCATCCCGTCAACGAGGATGACGACGCCGTCTTCCATCCGCTCGACGGCAGCATGGAGATCGACGGGCAAAAGGCACTGGCCTCCGCCCAGGCGCTGCTGCCGCCGGTTGGCATCGCTGGGGAAGTCGCACGCAACGCCGACGCCTTCGCCGTGCTGGAGCGCGTCATCGGCTGCTGCCCGGGCGACGCGTGCGCGGCGACTGCCGCGAAGCACCAGCCGGTCTGCACGAGCCACCGTGAGACCCGGCTGGTGGCGGAGCAGGGCGATAAGCCCGACCTCGACGGCGCGCTCGGCTTTGCCTCCACCGCCGGCCAGACCATCCTACTCCAGTATCTGGAGGGGATGCCGATGCGCTCCGTCGGCTGGGGTCGGGCTTCCAAGCGCGACATCCAGACGATGCTGCGTTTCCACCCGGTCAAGTTCCGCTACGAGACCCGTCCGGCGTATGTGGCGGAGCGCGTGGCGGCGCCGATCGCGCGCCGCATCGGCATGGCGCTGAACCAGGGCGATGCACGGGTGACGCTGCTGTTCGGCCATGACAGCAACCTGGCGGCGCTGGGCGGCTTCTACGATCTGCACTGGACGATGGCCGATTATCCCGCGGACGACATCGCGCCGGGCGGGGCGATCGGGTTCGAGCGCTGGAGCGACGCCGCCGGCAACGGCTTCGTCCGTGCCTTCGTCCAGGCGCAGACGATGGATCAAGTCCGCACCCTCGCGCACCTTGGCAAGCGCAACGCGCCCGACCGTCGCTACATCGCCATTCCGGGCTGTGCCGACGCCGAAACGCCGTGCTCGCTCGCGGCCTTCAACCGCATCACCGCCGCCAAGCTCGCGAGCCCGGCGGAGCGCTGATCGAGCGGATCAGCCGGCGACGCGCGCCTGGTTCGGAAGCCAGGCGCGCAGCCGCTCGATCGCTTCCTGCACCAGCGGCGTCGCCACGGCGAAGCTGAAGCGCACGAACTGGTGGCCGCGCACCGGATCGAAGTCGACGCCGGGCGCGGTCGCGATGCCGGTATCCGTCAGCATCCGCTTGCAGAAGCCGATGCTGTCGTCCGTCAGGTGCGCGACGGAGGCGTAGATGTAGAAGGCGCCGTCCGGCGGCGCGATCTCGCCAAGGCCAAGCTCAGGCAGCGCGTCCAACAGCAGTTCGCGGTTGCGGCGATAGGTCTCGACATGCCCCTCCAGTTCGTCGGGCGCGTCGAAGGCGGCGAGGGCGGCATGCTGGCTCAGCGACGGCGGCGTCAGGAACAAATTGCCCATCCGCTTGCGCGCTTCCTCCACCAGGTCGGCCGGCGCGACCATCCAGCCGAGCCGCCATCCGGCCATGCTGAAATATTTCGAGAAGCTGTTGAGGATGATCGCGTCCTCGGCGTGGCGCAGCATCGTGTCTGCCGCCATGCCATAGCTCAGCCCGTGGTAGATCTCGTCGGAGAGGATGCGGATCCCGCGTGCCCGGCACAGCTCGGCGATGCCGGCAAGCTCATCGCTCGGGATGATCGTGCCGGTCGGATTGGCAGGGCTCGCCAGGATCAGCCCCTTGGGAGCCGGGTCGAGCGCCGCCAGCGCACCACGCGACATCTGGAAGCGCACCTCCTCGCCGCAGTCGATCTCGACCGGCTGCATGTGTAGCGCGCGCAGCGTGTTGCGATAGGCGACATAGCCCGGCCGCGCCGTCGCGACCCGGTCGCCCGGCCCGAAGGCGGTGGCGAGCGCCAGCACCAGGGCCGGCGACGCGCCGCAGGTCAGAAGGATGCGTTCCGGCGCGACCTCTACGCCATAGCGCTCGGCATAATGCCGGGCGATCCGCGCCTTCAGCGCCGGGCTTTCCCAATAGCCCATCGCATCGCTGTCGAGCACCTGGTGCGCAGCCGCGATCGCGGTGCTGGGTGCGCCGGTGGAGGGCTGGCCGAACTCCATATGGATGATCGACCGCCCCTCCTGCTTGAGCCGGTGGGCAAGCTGGCTGATGGCGATGGCATGAAAGGGTTCGACGGTGCTGCTCATCCGCGCCCCATTCCACGACACCGCACCGGGCGCCAGCCCCTCGAGCAACCGAGCACCCCGGCGAAGGCCGGGGCCCAGTGGGAACGTCCCCGCAATACGGCGCCCTAGCCGACCTGTGCCTCAACCAGCGCCTGCAACGCCTCCCCGAACTGCCCGATGCTCGCCTCGCTGAACCCGGCGATGTTGATGCGCCCCGACGCCGCCATGTAGATCGCATGGTGCTCGCGCAGCCACGCCACTTGGGTGCGGGTGAGGGGCAGGGTGGCGAACATGCCCTTGCCGCCGGCGATCGGCGCCAGGTCGATGCTCCCGATCGTCCCGAGCGCGCTGACACCCTGGCGCAGCGTCACCAGCCGCTCCCGCATCGCGTCCAGCTCCGCGCGCCACTCGGCAGCAAGGCCCGCATCCTCCTGCACGATCCGCGCCGCGGCCGCCCCATGGTCGGGCGGCATCGACCAGTTGGCCCGTGCCAGCGCGAGCAGGTTCGAATAGAGGATCGCGCTCGCCTCGGCGTCCGGCGCCACCGTCCACAGCGCGCCCGTCCGCTCACGATAAAGCGCGAAGTTCTTGTCGCACGAATAGGCGAGCAGCCCGTGCCGGCAGCGCGCCAGCACCGTCCGCGCGCCCGCCGCATCGGCGTCCCAGCCGTCGCCCAGTCCCTGGTACGCCAGATCCACGAACGGCACGAGCCCCCGCGCCTCGACCCGCCCGGCAATCTCCGCCCACAGCGCCGCATCGGGATCGATGCCGGTCGGGTTATGGCAGCAGCCGTGCAGCAGCACCGCGTCGCCCGGCGTCGCTTGGTCGAGCGCCGCCAGCAGCGCCGCCCCGTCCAGCGTCTGGGTCGTTATGTCGAACGCGTCGAATGCTTCCGGCTTCAGCCCCGCCGCGGCAAAGATCGGCGCATGGTTCGGCCAACTCGGCGTCGCGATCCAGATGCGCGACACGCCGGCGCGCGCGAGCAGTTCCGCGCCGAGCCGCAGCGCGCCGGTTCCGCCCGGAGTCTGGATGCCCGCCAGCCGCTCGGCCGGCACGGCATCGCCCAGCACCAGCGGCGCGAGTGCGGCGACGAAGCCCGCATCGCCCTCCGGCCCCAGGTAGGACTTGCTGTCCTGTGTCGCGAGCAGCCGTTCCTCCGCCTTCTTCACCGCCCGCATCACCGGCGTGCCGCCCGCTGCATCGCGGAACACGCCCACGCCCAGGTCCAGCTTGAACGGCCGCGGGTCGTCGCGGTACGCGCCGATCAGCGCCAGCAACGGGTCGGCAGGCAGGAGCGAAAGCTGTTCGAAGGCCATGATCTCTTCCGGATGGAGCAACGCGCCACCACGGCCGCGTCGGATAGGCCGCGACGGTTACCCCCGCGGCAGGGCCCGGCGCAATCGCCTTGCAGCCATCCGCAGCCCCCGGCGTTGGGCAGCCCAGCAGGAGGCACTGGATGATCACCGTTCACCATCTCGAGAATAGCCGATCGCAGCGCGTGCTCTGGCTCCTGGAGGAGCTCGGGCTCCCCTATGCCGTGCAACGCTACGAGCGGGACAAGGCGACGATGCTCGCGCCGCCAGAGTTGCGCCGGGTCCATCCGCTCGGCAAGTCGCCGGTGATCCAGGACGCGGCCGGCGCGGGCGGCAGCCCGGCGGTGATCGCGGAAACCGGGGCGATCGTCGAATATCTGGTCGAAAAGGCGGATGGCCGGCTCGGCGCGCCTGCGCATCGCGAATCCGCGCTGCGCTACCGCCATTTCCTGCACTATGCGGAAGGGTCGCTGATGCCGCCGCTGCTGGTGAAGCTGGTGCTCGGCCGGGTGCCGGTGTTCGGCAGGGCGGCGCAGCGCCGCATCCAGCCGATGATCGACGTCCATCTCGATTTCATCGAGGCCGAACTCTCCCGGCGCGACTGGTTTGCCGGCGACGAGTTCACCGCCGCCGACATCATGATGAGCTTTCCGCTGGAGGCGGCGCGCAACCGGGCGGGTCCCGACGAGTCCCGTCCGACCACGATCGACTGGCTGGAGCGCATCCACGCGCGCCCGGCCTATGGCGCGGCGCTGGCGAAGGGCGGGCCCTACGCCTACGCCTGAGCGGGCTCAGCCGATGTGCCGGAAGCTGTCCGGGGCATCGGCGCGCGGCGTGCCGGAGGGCGCTTGCGGCGGCTCGATCTCCGCCGGCTCCGGCGCATCCAGGCCGCCCTCCCACTTGGCGATGACGGTCGCCGCGATCGCATTGCCGATCACGTTCGTCGCCGTCCGGCCCATGTCCAGGAAATGGTCGACCGCCAGGATCAGCAGCAGGCCGGCTTCCGGGATCTTGAACATCGACAGCGTGGCCGCGATCACCACCAAACTCGCGCGCGGCACGCCGGCGATGCCCTTGGACGTGACCATCAGCACCAGCAGCATCGTGATCTGCTGGCCGAGCGACAGCTCCACGCCATAGGCCTGCGCGATGAAGATCGACGCGAACGTCATGTACATCATCGAGCCGTCGAGGTTGAACGAATAGCCCAGCGGCAGCACGAAGCTCGCGATGCGCGGCGGAACGCCGAACCGGTCGAGCGCCTCCAGCGTGCGCGGGAAGGCCGCTTCCGAAGAGGCGGTGGAGAAGCCGACCAGGATCGGTTCGCGCAGGTAGCGGATCAGCTGGCCGATCCGAGGGCCGATCATCAGGAAGGCGATGCCGAACAGCAGCAGCCACAGCGAGGCGAGGCCGGCGTAAACGCTCGCCATGAAATATGCGAGCTGCCCGATCACGCTCGGGCCCTGCTCGGCGAGCGTCCCGGCGACCGCTGCGAACACCGCGATCGGTGCGAATCGCATCACATAGTCGGTGATCTGCAGCATCACCGACACCAGCGCCTCCAGCGCGCGGGTGAGGGGGGCTGCCTTCTCGCCCAGCGCCGTCATCGCGACGCCCACGAACACTGAAAAGACGACGATCTGCAGGATCTCGTTGGTCGCCATCGCCTCGACCATCGAGGCCGGCACGATGTGGCTGATGAAGTCCTTGAGGTTGAACGAAGCCTTCGCCAGCCCCGCCGAAGCATCCGCCGGCGGCATCGGCAGTCCCAGGCCGACACCCGGCTGCAAGAGGTTCACCAGGATCAGGCCGACCGTCAGCGACAACAGGCTCGCCCCCACGAACCATGCGAACGCACGCAGGCCGACCCGCCCGAGTGCACTGGTGTCGCCCATGTGCGTGATGCCCACCACCAGCGTCGAGAACACCAGGGGCGCGATGATCATCTTGATCAGCCGCAGGAACAATGCGGTCACGATCGAAAAATAGCCGGCGATGTCCTTCAACTGCGCGGTGCCGGCGCCGCCTGCATCATCCAGGGACGCGTTCAGCACCCAGCCGACGACCAGGCCCGCGACCAGACCGAAGAGAATATAGGCGGTAAGCCGCTTGGCCATTCAGAAAAACCCCCGGGGAAGAAGGCCGGCAACCAAGGGGAATGCGCAGCCCGGGTCAAGCCGATTGTCCTTGGGGGCCGCGAAGCCGTGGCCCTTTTTTCAACCCGTGGGAACCTTTGGCGAAAGAAGACAACGGACGTCCGCGCGGATCGCTTGGCAAGGTCGCGGCTTGCTTCTAATCAGCGCGCATGATCTCGACCAACGATGTTCGCCGCTCGTTCCTCGACTATTTCGAGAAGGAGGGGCATGCGCGTGTCCCGTCTGCGCCGCTGGTGCCGCAGAACGACCCGACGCTGATGTTCGTGAACGCCGGCATGGTGCCGTTCAAGAACGTCTTCACCGGGCTGGAAACGCGCCCCTACAGCACTGCGACCTCCTCGCAGAAGTGCGTACGTGCTGGCGGCAAGCACAACGACCTCGACAACGTCGGCTACACCGCGCGCCACCACACCTTCTTCGAAATGCTCGGCAACTTCTCGTTCGGTGACTATTTTAAGGATCGCGCGATCGAGCTCGCCTGGAACCTGATCACCCGCGAATGGGGGATCGCCAAGGACCGGCTGCTCGTCACCGTCTACCACACTGACGACCAGGCGGCAGAGCTCTGGAAGAAGATCGCAGGCCTTTCCGACGATCGCATCATCCGCATCGCCACCAAGGACAATTTCTGGGCAATGGGCGACGACGGTCCCTGCGGCCCCTGCTCGGAGATCTTTTTCGACCACGGCGACCACATCGCCGGTGGCCCGCCGGGATCGCCAGACGAGGACGGCGATCGCTTCGTCGAGATCTGGAACCTCGTCTTCATGCAGTATCTGCAGGCGGGGAACGAGATCATCGGCGAGCTGCCGCGCCCGTCGATCGACACCGGCATGGGCCTGGAGCGCGTCGCGGCCGTGCTGCAGGGCGTCCATGACAATTACGACACCGACACCTTCCGCGCGCTGATCGACGAATCGGGTGCGCTCACCGGTGCGGCCACCGATGGTCCGATGCAGGCGAGCCATCGCATCATCGCCGACCATCTGCGCGCCTCGGGCTTCCTGGTCGCCGACGGCGTCCTGCCGGCCAACGAAGGCCGCGGCTATGTGCTTCGCCGCATCATGCGCCGCGCCATGCGCCACGCGCACCTGCTAGGCGCCAAGCAGCCGCTGATGCACCGCATGGTGCCTTCGCTGGTGGCCGAGATGGGCGCCGCCTATCCCGACCTCGTCCGCGCGCAGCCGCTGATCGAGGCGACGCTGCTCCAGGAGGAGACCCGTTTCCGCCAGACGCTCGACAAGGGCCTGCGCCTGCTCGACGAAGCGACCGCCGGCATGGCGAAGGGCGATACGCTCGCGGGCGAGACCGCGTTCAAGCTCTACGACACCTTCGGCTTCCCCTATGACCTGACCGAGGACGCGCTGCGCAGCCAGGGTCTGGGCGTCGACCGCGCCGGCTTCGAGACGGCAATGGCCGAGCAGAAGCGCGCCGCCCGCGCCGCGTGGAAGGGATCGGGCGCCAAGGCCTCGGACGAAGTCTGGTTCGACATCGTCGAGGAAAGCGGCGCGACCGAGTTCACCGGCTATGCGGTCGCCGAAGGGCAGGGCGAAGTCATCGCGTTGGTCCGCGACGGCGCCCGTGTCGACCGCGCCGAGGCCGGCGAGGAAGTATTCGTCGTCACCAACCAGACGCCCTTCTATGCGGAAAGCGGCGGCCAGGTCGGCGACAGCGGCACGATCGACACCGACAAGGGCCTGTCAGCGGTCGTGCTCGACACGTCCAAGCAGCTCGGCAAGCTCCACGTCCACCGCACGCGCATCGACGCCGGTACGCTCGCCGTCGGCGATAGCGTGCACCTGGCGATCGACACCGCACGTCGTGGCCAGATCCGCGCCAACCACTCCGCCACCCATCTGCTGCACGAGGCGCTGCGCGAGCAGCTCGGCACGCACGTTGCGCAGAAGGGCAGCTTGGTCGCGCCCGAGCGGCTGCGCTTCGACTTCTCGCAGCCGACGCCGATCTCCCCCGCCGACATCGCCGAGGTCGAGGCGCAGGTGAACGCACAGGTGCGCGGCAACGGCACCGTCACCACGCGTCTGATGACCCCCGACGACGCCATCGCGATGGGCGCGATGGCGCTGTTCGGTGAAAAGTACGGCGACGAAGTCCGCGTCGTCTCGATGGGTGAGGATGCGGAGGGCACCTATTCGATCGAGCTGTGCGGTGGCACCCATGTCAACGCGCTCGGCGAGATCGGTGTGTTCAAGATCATCGGCGAGGGTGCCGTTTCGAGCGGCGTCCGCCGTGTCGAGGCGCTGACGGGCGAGGCCGCGCGCCAGTGGCTCGCCGGCCGCGACGAAAAGCTGCGCGAAGCCGCTGCCCTGCTCAAGGCTACCCCGGACGAGGTGCCCGGTCGCATCGCGACGCTGGTCGAGGAACGCCGTCGCCTCGAGCGCGAGCTTGCCGAGGCCAAGAAGGCGCTGGCCCTTGGCGGCGGTGCCGGTGCGGCACCCGCGGGTCCGGAAACGGTCGGCGGCGTGGCGTTCGTCGGCCAGGTGCTCGACGGCCTTGAGGCAAAGGCGCTGCGCGGCGCAGTGGATGAAGCCAAGCAGCGCATCGGCTCCGGCGTCGTCGCGCTGGTCGCGGTAAACGACGGCCGCGCCTCGGTCGCAGTCGGCGTCACCGCCGATCTGGTCGGCACCCACAGCGCCGTCGACCTGGTCAAGGCGGCGGTCGCGGCACTCGGCGGCCAGGGCGGCGGCGGCCGTCCCGACATGGCCCAGGGCGGCGGCCCGGACGGCGACAAGGGCGCCGAAGCGGTTGCCGCAGTCCGCGCGGCACTGGAGCCGGTTGCAGCCTGAACGGGCAGGGGAGCGGATCACGGTCCGCTCCTCCGTCGCGACCATGCGCCTAGCGGCGGGGCGCTCCGAGTGGGTGCCCGCGAAGTAGCTCAACTTGGGGGCCGGAACACGTCCCGGTGATCCCTAGGGCGAAGCCGTACCCCGGCGAAGGCCGGGGCCCAGGGTCACACGCGCTGTCGATCCAGCATCGTGCACTGATTGCCACCAGCGATACGGTAAGAAGAGCGGCCGCTATCCGACCGCAAGCGTGCAAGAACTTGCAAGCAAACGCAGCGCTTGCGGCCCTGGACCCCGGCCTCCGCCGGGGTACGATGCCTCCACCGCGAGCGCCGGCACCACTCGACCGCGAACCTACCCCGCAACCTCGCTCCGCCGCGTGCGCCGCAAGCGGGGCTCGCGCTCCAGCCCGGCACCCTCGCGGATCTCGCGGCGCAGTTCGTCCCGCTTCTCGTGGATGGAGGCGATCACGGGTCCCATCGCCACCCCCATTTCGACCAGCACCGCCTCCGATAGCTGGAGCGAGCTTTCCAGCGTCTCCGGCACCGCTTCGGTCACTCCCGCCGCATAAAGCTCTGCCGCATGCGCCGCATCGCGCGCGCGCGCGACGATGGTGAGGTTCGGAACCCAGCCGCGCACCCGCCGTGCGATCCGCACCGTCAGCACGGGCTCGTCCATCGTCAGGATCAGCGCCGTTGCGCGGCCCAAATTCAGGCGATCGACGAGTTCCGGCCGGACCACGTCGCCGAAGATCACGGGGTATCCGTGCCGCCGGGCCGCCGCCACCGTGTCGATATTCGATTCCACCGCGATGAACGGCTTGTCGTGCGCACGCAGCATGTCCGCGACCATGCGCCCAACCCGGCCGAAGCCGATGATGACCGCACCCGGCCCCTCCGCGCTCGGCTGCGGTTCCTCGACCCCGCTCCCCAGGTCGATCTTGCGCGCCGCGCGTTTGCCGATCATCGCGAGCAGCGGCGTGATCGTCAGGCCGATCGCCGTCACTGTCTGCCAGAAGGCGGCGGTGGAGGGCTGGATCAGATGCGCCTGTGCCGCCGTCGCCAGCACGATCAGCGTCGTCTCCGACGGGCTGGCCATCAGCAGGCTGGTCTCGGCGGCGACTCCCCGGCGCAGGCGTGCCATCCGCAGCATCGCGCCGGTGATCAGCGCCTTCACCAGCACCACGCCGCCGACCGCCGCTGTCAGCGACAGCCAGTTCTCGGCGATCGAGCGCAGGTCCAGGCTCATGCCGACCGTGATCAGGAACACGCCCAGCGCCAGTCCCTTGAAGGGCGCGGTGATCACCTCGACCTCGGTGTGATACTCGGTCTCGGCGATCAGCAGGCCGGCGAGCAGTGCGCCGACGATCGGCGACAATCCGGCCGCGGTCGTCACCATGCTGGCCACGATCACCACCAGCAGGCTGGCCGACAGGAACAGCTCCGGGCTCTTGGTCCGCGCCGCCTGGGCGAACAGCCGCGGCAGGATCAGCCGGCCGCCCACGAACAGCGCGGCGATCGCCACCGTTCCCCAGATCAGCGTGTTGGCGAGACCACCCCAGCCGGCATCCGCCGCGTTGGGCGCGAGGGCGCCGAGCGCGAAGATGATCGGCACCAGCGCCAAGTCCTCGAACAACAGCATCGAAAAGGCGGTGCGCCCCACCAGGCTGGTCGTGCCCGCCATCGGCAGCACCAGCGCGGTCGACGACAGCGCGAGCGCCAGCCCGAGCCCCATCGCACCCGGAAGCCCTTGGCCGAGCAGGAATAGCGCGCCGGCGATCGCAGCCCCCGACACCAGCAGTTCTGACGCGCCCAGCCCGAACACCTGGCTGCGCATCGCCCACAGGCGCCGGAACGACAGCTCCAGGCCGATCGAGAACAGCAGCAGCACGATGCCGAACTCGGCAAAGGGATCGATCGAGTGCCTGTCCGTGATGGTGACATGGAACAGCCACGGAAACCGGTCTACCAGCGCGCCCAGTCCCGCAGGCCCGACCAGCACGCCCACCAGGATGAAGCCGATCACCGGGTTGACGCGGAACCGGGCAAACGCCGGGATCACGAGCCCGGCGGCCCCCAGGATCACGAGGGAGTCGCTGAACGGCGTCGAATCGATCGGGAGTGGCATGCCGCCTTTGTTGCGGATGGCGACCCGTCTGCCAACGCCGCGGAGCGCGGGGCGCGCGGTTTACCGCATCCTCAGCAAAAAGGGGCCGGCGGATTGCTCCGCCGGCCCCTTGCCGTTGCTCGCCGGGGCGAAGATCAGGCGCCGATCGCGCCCATCTTGTTCTCCAGGTTCACGCGAACCTGCTCGAAGAACTGCTCGGTCGTCATCCAGGGCTGGTCCGGGCCGATCAGGATCGCGAGATCCTTGGTCATGTGGCCGTTCTCGACGGTCTCAATGCAGACGCGCTCCAGCGTCTCGGCGAACTGCGTCACCTCGGGCGTGCCGTCGAACTTGCCGCGGTACTTGAGGCCGCCGGTCCACGCGAAGATCGACGCGATCGGGTTGGTCGAGGTCGCCTTGCCCTGCTCGTGCTGGCGATAGTGGCGGGTGACGGTGCCGTGCGCCGCTTCCGCCTCGATCGTCTTGCCGTCCGGCGTCATCAGCACCGAGGTCATCAGGCCCAGCGAGCCGAAGCCCTGCGCCACCTGGTCCGACTGCACGTCGCCGTCGTAGTTCTTGCAGGCCCAGACGAACTCGCCGTTCCACTTCAGTGCGGAGGCGACCATGTCGTCGATCAGGCGGTGCTGGTAGATGATGCCGGCAGCCTGGAACTGGTCGGCGAACTCGGCCGCGAACACCTCTTCGAAGATGTCCTTGAAGCGGCCGTCATAGGCCTTGAGGATGGTGTTCTTGGTCGAGAGATACAGCGGCCAGCCGCGGCCCAGGCTGTAGTTCATGCTGGCGCGAGCGAAGTCGCGGATCGACTCGTCCAGGTTGTACATGCCCATCGCGACGCCCGCTGCCGGGAAGTCGAACACCTCGTGCTCGATCACCTGGCCGTCGGCGCCTTCGAACTTCATGGTCAGCTTGCCGGCACCCGGCACCTTGAAGTCGGTCGCCTTGTACTGGTCGCCGAACGCGTGGCGGCCGACGACGATCGGGTGGGTCCAGCCGGGGATCAGCCGCGGCACGTTCTGGATCACGATCGGCTCGCGGAAGATCACGCCGCCCAGGATGTTGCGGATCGTGCCGTTGGGCGAACGCCACATCTTCTTGAGGCCGAATTCCTCGACGCGCGCCTCGTCCGGGGTGATCGTCGCGCACTTCACGCCGACGCCGTACTTCTGGATCGCCTTGGCCGAATCGATCGTGATCTGGTCGTCGGTCTCGTCGCGCTTCTGGATGCCCAGGTCGTAATATTCGAGGTCGATGTCGAGGTAGGGGAGGATCAGCCGCTCGCGGATCCATGCCCAGATGATGCGGGTCATCTCGTCGCCGTCGATCTCCACGACGGGCGTCTTCACCTTGATCTTGGCCATGATCTCGCTTTCCGTGTTGGCTGGATGGGTTGCCGTGCGTCCTAGGAGCAACCCGGGCGGCGATCAACCGGGGAGCCGGCCGGGGGAGGGCGCGTCGACCAAGCGCGCGTGTTGTCAGGCGAACGGGGCGCGGGTACACCCACGCGCATGGCATCTTTGGAAAAACCGCCGATCGTGACGACGACGGTGAAATGGCGCTGGCCCTCGGTTCACCCTGAGGGGCGCAAATATGTAGCGATCTCCGCCCTCGTCGCGGCGATCTTCCTCTTCTTCGTCTGGGACGAGCTCGGCTTCGCGCTGGTCGGCTTCACCATCTGGGTGGCCGCCTTCTTCCGCGACCCCATCCGGGTGACGCCGCAGGGTGCCGACCTGATCGTGGCGCCGGCCGACGGCCTCGTGACGATGATCGAGCGCGTGCCGCTGCCGCCCGAACTTCGCGGCCCCAACGGCCTGGGCGAAGAGCCGCTGGTCCGCGTCTCGATCTTCATGAGCGTGTTCGACGTCCACATCAATCGCTCCCCGATCGCGGGCACGGTCCGCCAGGTCGTCTACATCTCGGGCAAGTTCCTGAACGCCGACCTCAACAAGGCGAGCGACGAGAACGAGCGCCAGCACATCGTGGTCGAGGACATGTACGGCCGCCGCATCGGCTTCACCCAGATCGCAGGCCTGGTCGCGCGCCGCATCGTCGGCTTCGTGAAGCCCGGGGACATCATCGCCGCCGGCCAGCGCGTGGGGCTGATCCGCTTCGGCAGCCGCGTCGACGTGTTCCTGCCCGACGGCATCGAGCCGCAGGTGATCCTGGGCCAGCGCAGCATTGCGGGGGAAACCATCCTCGGCCGCCCGGCAGTGCCGGCGCCCGCCGGCGTCGCACAGTAAGGCCGCCGCGGTGCGTCGTCCACGTCCCACGCGCGGCATTCCGCTGCGCGCCTTCGCCCCCAACGCGGTCACCGCGCTGGCCCTGTGCTCCGGCCTCACCGGCATTCGCTTTGCGATCGCGGGCGATTGGGAGCGTGCGATCATCATGATCCTGGTCGCGGGCGTGCTGGACGGGATCGACGGCCGCATCGCGCGCCTGGTCCACGGGCAGAGCCGCTTCGGGGCCGAACTCGATTCGCTCTCCGACGCGATCTCCTTCGGCGTCTCGCCCGCGCTGATCCTCTATCTCTGGTCGCTGGTGGCGGCGCCGCGGATCGGATGGATCTGCGCCCTCGTCTATGCCGTCTTCTGTGCGCTCCGGCTCGCCCGCTTCAACGCCCAGATCGACGTCGTGGAGCAGCCGCACAAGTCCGCCGGCTTTCTCACCGGCATTCCCGCACCCGCGGGTGCGGGCCTTGCCATGCTGCCCATCTACATCTGGCTCTGGTCGGGGGAGGCGGTGTTCCGCTCGCCCTGGATCGTCGCGCCGTGGGTGGCGTTCATCGCCTTCCTGATGGTGTCGAGCCTGGCGACCTACAGCTGGTCGTCGCTGAAGCTCCGGCGCAACATCCGGTTCGAGGCAATCGTGGTGGTAGTGATCGTCGCGGCAGCGCTGGTTTCGGCGCCCTGGCAGACGCTCACCGTGGTCTGCGCCGGCTACCTCGCCACGCTGCCCTTCAGCATCCGCTCCTACCGTCGGGTCAAGCGGCTGCGCGAAGGGTCCGCGCCGTCGCCCGCTGCCGGATAAGGTTGCGGCGCGAGGTCAGCCGCACCGCCGGCAGGCGCTCCATCGGAACCTCGGGGCCATGGCGCAGCAGGCGGGCGATCCGCTGCCACTGCGGTGCCACGGTTGCGACGATGGTCGAGATCGCCACCGCAAGGGTGAGAGCGAAGAGCAGTGAAGCAAACAGACTGGCCATGAAAAACCTCCGAACGCTTGCCGGAACACGGTAACGCTTCTTTAAGACACAAGAAGCGCTGGCCGCTTTGGTTCCGAAATCCCGTTGTGAACATGGTATGTTCCACATTCGTTCCACCTGTCAACGCTTGATCTGAAGCGGCGGCTGGGCTAAGCGCGCCGCCTCAACCCCGCATGGGAAGCGCACATACCGGTGTTCCGGGCCTTCAAGGTCCCAGAATTCCTGCTTCCCAGAGGCTCAACCGGAAGGAGTTATCCCTATGGCGGCACCTGTCGTCTCCATGCAGCAGCTGCTCGAATCGGGCGCGCACTTCGGTCACCAGACCCACCGCTGGAACCCGAAGATGAAGCCGTATATTTTCGGCGACCGTAACGGTGTTCACATCCTCGACCTGTCGCAGACCGTGCCGCTCTTCGCGCGCGCTCTCGAGTTCGTGTCGTCGACCGTCGCCGCCGGCGGCAAGGTGCTGTTCGTCGGCACCAAGCGCCAGGCGCAGGAGCCGATCGCCGACGCCGCACGCAAGTCGGGCCAGCACTTCGTCAACCACCGCTGGCTGGGCGGCATGCTCACCAACTGGAAGACGATCAGCAACTCGATCAAGCGCCTCAAGACGCTCGAGGAGCAGCTGTCGGGCGACACGCACGGCCTCACCAAGAAGGAAGTGCTGCAGCTCACCCGTGAGCGCGACAAGCTCGAGCTGTCGCTCGGCGGCATCCGCGACCTCGGCGGCATCCCGGACATCATGTTCGTGATCGACGCCAACAAGGAAGAGCTGGCGATCAAGGAAGCCAACAAGCTCGGCATCCCGGTCGTCGCGATCCTCGACTCGAACGTCTCGCCGGAAGGCATCGCCTTCCCGGTGCCGGCGAACGACGACGCGAGCCGCGCCATCCGCCTGTACTGCGAAGCCGTGGCGATCGCCGCGACCCGTGGTGGCCAGCAGCAGATGCAGCAGGCCGACTTCGACGTTGGTGCGATGGACGAGCCGCCGGTCGAGGAGGCGCTGGGCGCCGACCAGGCCGTTGCTGCCGAGGGCGAGCAGCAGATCAACGCCTGATCGGCGCGGATCGAATGATTTCGGGCGGGGTGGGGCAGGTGCCTCGCCCCGCCCGTAGCTTTAGCTGAGATACAAGGAACCAGGACATGGCAGAGATCACCGCCGCCGCCGTCAAGGAACTGCGCGAGCGTTCGGGCGCGGGCATGATGGATTGCAAGAAGGCGCTGGCCGAGAGCGGCGGCGACATGGAAGCGGCCGTCGATTGGCTGCGTACCAAGGGCCTTGCTGCCGCCGCCAAGAAGTCCAGCCGCACCGCGGCAGAGGGCCTGGTCGGCGTCGCGGTTGCCGGCACCATCGGTGCCGCGGTCGAGGTCAACTCGGAAACCGACTTCGTTGCGAAGAACGAGCAGTTCCAGAACTTCGTCCGTGAAGTGACCCAGGTCGCGCTGTCGGTCGGCGACGATGTCGAGGCGATCAAGGCCGCGGCGATGCCGTCGGGCACCACCGTGGGCGACGTCCTCACCCACAACATCGCCACCATCGGCGAGAACCAGTCGCTCCGCCGCGCCAAGCGCCTCGAAGTGACCAGCGGTGCGATCGTCCCGTACGTCCACAACGCGACCTCGGCCGGCCTCGGCAAGATCGGCGTGCTCGTCGCGCTCGAATCGACCGCTTCGGACGAAGTGCTGCAGAAGCTTGGCAAGGACCTGGCGATGCACATCGCGGCCGCCTTCCCGCTGGCGCTGTCGGTCGACGCCCTCGACCCGGAAGTCGTCGAGCGCGAAGCTGCGGTTCTGCGTGAGAAGAACGCCGAGAAGATCGTCGGCAAGAGCGCCGAAGTGGCCGAGAAGATCCTCAACGGCCCGATCGAGAAGTTCAAGAAGGAGAACGCGCTCCTGACCCAGGCATTCGTCATGGACGGCAAGACGCCGGTTCAGGACGTGATCGCCAAGGCGGGCAAGGACGCCGGCGCCACCATCGTGCTGAAGGACTATGTCCGCTTCCAGCTCGGCGAGGGCATCGAGAAGGAAGAGAGCGACTTCGCGGCAGAGGTTGCGGCAACCGCCGGCCTCACCAAGTAAGCGTCGCTTTTCTCGCGATTCTTCAGGCGGGCGCGGCTACCTTCGGGTAGTCGCGCCCGTTCTCGTATTCACGGGATCTGCACGGCATCTGCGCTTGGCATCGCAGCCGCCGCCGCCTAAGGTCCGCGCCATTCCCGAACCCCTTACGTACAAGGTGTCATGACCCTGCCTCGCTTCGATCGCATCCTTTTGAAACTCTCGGGCGAGGTCCTGATGGGGCCGGGTCAGTTCGGCATCGATCCCGCCACCTGCGACCGCGTCGCGCGGGAAGTGAAGGCCGCTCGGGACGAGGGGCACGAGCTTTGCCTCGTTGTCGGCGGCGGCAACATCTTCCGCGGCCTCGCTGGCGCGGCCCAGGGCTTCGATCGTGCCAGCGCCGATTACATGGGCATGCTGGCCACCGTGATGAACGCGCTCGCCATGCAGAACGCGCTGGAACGGATCGGCGTCGAGACCCGTGTCCAGTCGGCGATCCCGATGGCGTCGGTGTGCGAGCCGTACATTCGCCGCCGCGCCGTTCGCCACATGGAGAAGGGCCGCGTCGTGATCTTCGCAGCCGGCACCGGCAGCCCGTTCTTCACCACCGACACGACCGCCGCGCTGCGCGCCGCCGAAATGGGCTGCAGCGCGCTGTTCAAGGGCACCAGCGTCGACGGCGTCTACGACGCCGACCCGAAGAAGGTGCCCACCGCCAAGCGCTACGACACGCTCAGCTTCGGCCGCGTGCTCGCAGACGACCTCAAGGTGATGGACGCGAGCGCCGTCGCGCTGTGCCGCGACAACGACATTCCCATCGTCGTGTTCAACATCCGCGACGAGGGCAATCTGGCAGCCGTGCTGCGCGGGCAGGGCACCGCGACGGTCGTCCAGAACCAGAACAACGCTTAAAGAAGAACAGGAGCCCGATCCATGGCTGCATATAGCAAGGCCGACCTCGAACGCCGCATGGCCGGCGCGGTCGAGGCGCTGAAGGGCGATCTGGGCGGTCTTCGGACCGGCCGCGCCTCCGTGTCGCTGCTCGATCCGGTGACGGTCGAGGTCTATGGCGCACACATGCCGCTCAACCAGGTCGCGACCGTTTCCGCGCCGGAGCCGCGCATGCTCTCCGTCCAGGTGTGGGACAAGACCAACGTCGGCCCGGCCGACAAGGCGATTCGCTCCGCCGGTCTCGGCCTCAACCCGATCGTCGACGGCCAGACGCTGCGCCTGCCGATCCCCGATCTGACCGAGGAGCGCCGCAAGGAACTTGCGAAGCTCGCCGGCCAATATGCGGAAAAGGCTCGCATTGCCGTCCGCAACGTTCGTCGCGACGGCATGGATAGCCTCAAGGCCGACGAGAAGAAGGGCCTGATGTCCGAAGACGAGCGCAAGCGCCACGAGACCGAGGTGCAGAAGCTCACCGACGCGACCATCGCCGATCTCGACGCGGCCGCCGCGGCCAAGGAAAAGGAAATCCTGGGCAAGTGAGGTCGCTTGCGGCTTCGGTTCCGGCGTCGGGTGGGACGGGTGCTGCAGTGCCGCGCCACGTCGCGATCATCATGGACGGGAACGGCCGCTGGGCAAAGGCCCGGCGGCTGCCGCGCATTGCCGGGCATCGCCAGGGGGCCGAGGCGGTGCGCCGCGTCGCCCGCGCCGCCCGCGAGCTGGGGATCGAAGCGCTCACCCTCTACGCCTTCTCGTCCGAGAACTGGCGCCGGCCGGAGGAGGAGGTCAGCGACCTCATGGGCCTGCTGCGCCACTTCCTGCGCAGCGAAATCGACGAGCTCGCCCGCGAGAACGTCCGCCTGCACGTCATTGGCGATTGGCAGCGCCTCTCGCCCGATCTCGTCCGGCTGATCGAGGACGCGATCGCGCGCACGGCCCGCAACACCGGTTGCCAGCTCGCGATCGCGCTCAACTACGGGGCCCAGGCGGAGATCGCCGCCGCCGCCCGTCAGCTCGCCGCCCGCGTCCGCGACGGCGAGATGGCGGTCGAGGCGATCGACGAGGCCGCGATCGAGGATGCGCTCACCACGCGTGAGCTGCCGCCGCTCGACCTCCTCATCCGCACGTCGGGCGAGGTGCGGCTGTCGAACTTCCTGCTGTGGCAGGCCGCCTATGCCGAGCTGCTGTTCGTGGACACGCTCTGGCCCGACTTCGGTGCCGATGCGCTTGCCGACGCGATGGCGCAGTTCGGCAATCGTCAGCGCCGCTTCGGTGGTCTGTGAGCGATCCTTCGGCGCCTGCGCGGCGTTCTGACCTGAGCGTCCGCGCGGTCGCGGGCGTCGCCATGATCGGCGTCGCCGGCCTCGCGCTCTACGCCGGCGGTTTCCTCTTCTGGCTGCTGGTCGCCGTTGCGGCGCTATTCATGATGGCGGAGTGGGCGGACCTCCACCGCACCGCCTATGCGGACAAGCGCCTGGCGCAGTTCGCGCTGTTCGTGCCCGTCGCCATCATGGCGCCGCTCGCCGCGGGTCCCGGGTTCCTCGCCCTCGGCCTGATCGCGGGTGCCGCCTTCTTCACGGTCATCATCACGCGCCGCCCGGGGCTCGCGCACGGCATCGTCTATGTGGGGCTCCCGGTTCTGGCACTGCTGCTGCTGCGTAACCAGGCGCACGGCGTGCTGCTCAGCCTATGGGCGATGGCGCTCGTCTGGGCCTGCGACATCGGCGCCTATTTCGCCGGCCGCTCGATCGGCGGGCCCAAGCTCGCGCCCACGATCAGCCCCAACAAGACCTGGGCCGGCCTCATCGGCGGCGTGATCGCTGCCACATTCTTCGGCGCGGCGCTCCAGCCGCTCGGCCTCCCGCTCCACCTGGTGCTCGCGACGCCGCTCCTCGCGGTGCTCGCGCAGATGGGCGACCTCTACGAGAGCCAGCTCAAGCGTCGCGCGGGCGTCAAGGACTCGGGCAACATCCTCCCTGGCCATGGCGGTGTGCTGGACCGGCTCGACGGCCTCGTGCCCGTCGCGCCCGCCGCCGCGCTGATGGTCGAGCTTGCGAAGATTACATGGTGAAGCGCGTTTCCATTCTGGGTGCGACGGGGTCGATCGGCACCTCGACGCTGGACCTGATCGTCCGCGCGCCCGATCAGTTCGAGGTGCTGGCCCTTACCGCCAACCGCGACGTGAAGAAGCTGGCCGAGGCCGCGATCCGCACCCGCGCGCGCCGCGCCGTGGTCGCCGATCCCGAATGCCTGGACGCGCTGCGCGACGCACTCGCCGGCAGCGATACCGAGGCGGCGGCAGGACCGGATGCGGTCGCCGAGGCAGCCGCGATGGGCGCCGACTGGACCATGGCCGCGATCGTCGGCACCGCCGGCCTTCGCCCCGTCATGGCTGCGCTCCAGACCGGCGCGACCGTCGCGCTCGCCAACAAGGAGGCGCTGGTCTCCGCCGGTGCCGTCGCGACCGCCGCCGCCCGCGCCCATGGCGCGACGCTGCTGCCGGTCGACTCCGAGCACAACGCCGTCTTCCAGTGCTTCGACTTCGCGGCACCCGAGCGGGTGCGCCGCATCGTGCTCACCGCCAGCGGCGGCCCGTTCCGCGAGACCAGCCTGGATGCCATGCGCGCGATCACGCCGGCGCAGGCGGTCGCCCACCCGAACTGGTCGATGGGCGCCAAGATCTCGGTCGATTCCGCCACCATGATGAACAAGGGGCTGGAACTGATCGAGGCGTTCCACCTCTTCCCGGTTTCCGCCGAGCAACTCGACGTCATCGTCCATCGCCAGTCGGTGGTGCATTCGATGGTGGAGTATGTCGACGGCTCGGTGCTCGCGCAGATGGGCACGCCCGACATGCGCACGCCGATCGCGCACACGCTGGCCTGGCCCGATCGCATGGCGACGCCCTGCGCCCCGCTCGATCTCGCCGCGATCGGCCGCCTCGATTTCGAGCCTGCCGACCCGGTCCGTTTCCCTGCGCTCTCGCTCGCGCGCGCGGCGCTAGAAGCCGGCGGCGCCCGCCCAGCGATCCTGAACGCCGCCAACGAGGTCGCGGTCGCGGCATTCCTCGGCGGAGCCATCGGGTTCCTCGAAATTGCCGCAATCGTCGCCGATACCTTGGAGCGCTATGATCCGGAGGCCCCGGCCACGCTCGACGCGGTGCTCGCCGTCGACGGGGAGGCCCGAAGGCTGGCGGGAGAGCGTGTGAAGGACTGCGTCGCTTGATCGAAGGCCCGGGCTTCCTGCTGAGCGTGCTCGCCTTTCTGCTGGCGCTCGGCCCGCTCGTATTCGTCCATGAACTCGGCCACTATCTCGCCGGCCGGCGGTTCGGAGTGAAGGTGGAGGCGTTCTCGGTCGGCTTTGGGCGTGAGATCGGCGGCTTCACCGACCGGCACGGCACCCGCTGGAAATTCGGATGGCTCCCGCTCGGGGGCTATGTCCGCTTTGCCGGCGACATGAACCCGGCAAGCCAGCCGTCCGCGGAATGGCTTTCGCTGCCGGCTGCCGAGCGCAGCGGCACGTTCCAGGCCAAGCCCTTGTGGCAGCGCGCGATCATCGTCGCGGCAGGCCCGATCATCAACTTCCTGGTCGCGATCCTGATCCTGGCCGGCTTCGCGCTCGCCTATGGCGAGAGCCGCACCCCGCCGACGATCGGCCTCGTCGGGCCGAACAGCGCTGCCGCCGCCGCCGGTCTCCGGCCGGGCGACCGCATCCTGTCGATAGGTGGGCGCAGCGTCGACACCTTCGACGACGTCGCGCGCTACACCCGCATTCGCCCCGGCGAGGCGAGCACCATCCAGCTGGTTCGCGAAGGTCAGGTGCAGACGGTTCCGGTCACGCTTGGCACCACGACCGAGAGGGACCGCTTCGGCAACGTCTTCCGGCTCGGGCAGCTCGGCATCGGCCCGGCGGGGCGCGTGATCGAGCCCGTGGGCGTGCTGGAGGCGCCGGTGGTGGCCGTCCGCCAGACCGGCCAGATGGTCGGCATGATGGTCGACACGCTGTGGCAGATCGTCAGCGGGCGTCGGCCGGTGTCGGAGCTCGGCGGCCCGATCAGCATCGCGCGCGCTTCCGGCGAGCAGCTGGTGCTCGGGCCTCAGGCGTTCGTGTTCCTGGTGGCGCTGATCTCGATTAACTTGGGGTTCATCAACCTCTTGCCAGTTCCCATGCTGGATGGCGGCCATCTTCTCTTCTACGCCATCGAGGCGGTTCGCCGCCGGCCCACCGATCCGCGGGTCGTGGAATGGGCTTTCCGTGGCGGCGTGATGGCGATCCTGGCATTGATGGTTCTGGTGACGGCGAACGATCTTGGGTCGCTCGGTCTTTGGCGGGGTTTGTCCGGCTTGATCGGGTGAGCGGGTTAGGGCAGGGCGGACGCGATCCGCATGCCGTGTGTGTTGTACGGCTTACCGACTGGGGTGGGATGTGACGAAGGTTTCCAACTACGGCGTGCGCGCGACCGTGCTGATGGCAGGCACGATGCTGTCGGGTGTCGCGATGGCGCAGACGACGCCGACCGCCCCCGCTGCGCAGGCGCAGCAGGCTGCTCCTGCGACGACCCCCCCGGTGGTGGTCTCGGCTCCGGTCCGCAACATCCGCTCGCTCACCGTGCGCGGTTCGCAGCGCATCGAGCCGGACACGGTGCTGTCCTATACGAAGCTGCGGGTGGGCCAGCCCTACACCACCGAGAGCCTTGACCAGGCGATCGTCGACCTGCTCGCGTCCGATCTGCTCGCCGACGCGCAGATCGAGGGCGTCGAGACCGGCGACATCGTCGTCGTCGTGCGCGAAAACCCGATCATCAACCGCGTGGTGCTGGAGGGCAACAAGCGGCTGAAGGACGACAAGATCGTCAAGGAGATCAAGCTCGCGCCGCGGCAGATCTTCACCCGCACCGCCGTCCGTGCCGACGTGGCGCGCATCGTCGAGCTGTATCGCCGCCAGGGCCGCTTCGCCGCCTCGGTCGAGCCGCAGATGGTCATGCTCGACCAGAACCGCGTCGACGTGGTGTTCGAGATCAACGAGGGGCCGAAGAGCAAGGTCCGCCAGATCAACATCATCGGCAACGACCAATATTCGGATTCCGATCTCCGCAAGGAGATGTACACGAAGCAGGCGCGTACCTTCCGGATCTTCAGCTCGAACACCAGCTATGACCAGGACCGGCTCGCCGCCGATCAGCAGAAGCTGCGCCAGTTCTACCTGACCGAGGGCTATGCCGATTTCCGCGTGATCTCGGCCGTGGCGGAGCTCACGCCCGACAAGCGCGACTTCATCATCACCTATGTGGTGGAGGAAGGGCCGCGCTATAAGTTCGGCGACGTGAAGGTCGACAGCGCGATCCGCGACTTCGACGGCGAGAAGCTCGCCGCGACGCTGCCGATGAAGAAGGGCGACTGGTACAACGCCAAGCTGGTCGAGGACTCGATCGACAGCCTCAGCCAGTATGCCGGCCTCTACGGCTACGCCTTCACCGACGTTCGCCCGGAATTCCAGCGCGATCGCGAAGCGCTGACGATGGGGATCAACTTCTTCCTCGCCGAGGCGAACCGCACCTACGTCGAGCGGGTGGAGATCACCGGCAACACGCAGACCCAGGACAAGGTGATCCGCCGCGAGATGCGCGTGGCCGAGGGCGATGCCTTCAACGCCTTCATGGTGAAGCGCTCGCAGGACCGCATCAACTCGCTGGGCTATTTCCAGGACAAGTTCGAGATCAAGCAGGAGCAGGGCTCGACTCCTGACCGCATCATCCTTGCGGCGAACGTCGAGGAGCGCTCGACCGGTGAGCTCTCGCTCTCGGCCGGTTTCTCGAGCCTCGAAAAGTTCATCCTGCAGGCGTCGATCCGGCAGAACAACTTCCGCGGCAAGGGGCAGACCCTCTCGGCCAGCGCCAGCTACTCGAGCTACTCGAAGTCGATCGAGCTGGGCTTCACCGAGCCGTATCTGTTCGACAAGAACATCGCGCTCGGCGGCACGCTGTTCCGGCGCGACTACAACTCGTTCAACTATTACGGCAGCGGTCGCGATCGTAACGACCTCTACTCGCAGCTCTCGACCGGCGGCACGCTCGTCGCTGGTGTCCCGCTCACCGAATATTGGCAGCTCTCGGGCCGCTACACGCTGCAGCAGGACAAGGTCACGCTCGACGAGGACACCTACTACACTAACGGCGAGTGCGATCCGCTCAAGGCGGGCCGCTATCTCTGCGATGCGATCGGCAACCGCCTGACTTCCTCGATCGGCCTCTCGCTGATCTATGACAGCCTCAACAGCCGGCTGCGTCCGAGCCGCGGCTCGCGGGTCGTGCTCGGCGCCGACTTCGCCGGCCTGGGCGGCGACGTCCGCTACATCCGCGGCCGCTTCGACGGCGACAAATATTGGAACCTCGGGGGCTGGGTGCTGTCGGCAGGGCTGGAGGGCGGCTATATCCACGCCCTTCAGGACAGCCCGGGACCGGGCATCGATCCTGTTCGCATCACCGACCGCTTCTATCTCGGCGAGCCGCAGTTCCGCGGCTTCGACATCCGTGGCGTAGGCCCGCGCATCCGCCGTACCTATATGACCGGCGACGCGGCCTCGGGTACGCAGGCGCTCACCACCGACAACAGCTACGACGATCCGCTGGGCGGCAAGGCCTATTACCTGGGCAAGCTCGAACTCGAGCCGCCGCTCGGGTCGGGCATTTCCGAACTCGGCCTGCGCCCGTCGGTCTTCGTCCAGATCGGCTCGCTGTTCAGCCTGACGCGTCCGCGTCCGACTGCCGAGTTCGAACAGGCGACCGACGCCAGCGGGAACCCCATGTTCAACAAGGACGGCTCGCCGTCGCTGCTGCCCCGCGTCGATCCGATCCGGACCGATACCGGTCAGGCACTGTACCTCAACAGCTTCACCAACTCGAGCGGCAGCACCTCGACTCGCCTCACCACCTGTACGACCGGCTATGCCGCCACCTATGGCGGTACCTGCGTCGGCGGTGAGACGAACGTCGCGGCGGTCAACACGGTCGCGCCATTCCTTGAGGAATATTACGGCGATACCTGGAAGCCGCGTCTGTCGGTTGGTATCGGCGTCAACTGGAACTCGCCGTTCGGGCCGCTGCGGATTGACGTGGCCAAGGCGTTGCTCAAGCAAAAGGGCGACGACACCAAGCTCATTACCTTCAACGTAGGGACTCAATTCTGATGCGTAGCTTCTCCAAGGCGGCGCTCGCCGCACTCGTCACCGTTTCCGCTACTTCGGTCGCGGCGCCTGCGTTCGCACAGGTGCAGGGCCTCGGCGTCGTCGACCTGCAGGAGGCGGTGCGCCGCTCCAACGCGTTCACGACCGCGATGACCCAGATCCAGACGACCTACAAGGCGCAGATCGATCAGGCGAACACCCGCCGCACCGCCATCCAGAACGAGCTGAAGCCGCAGGTCGATGCGTTCGAGGCGGCCCGTCGTGCGCCCAACGCGAACCAGCAGGCGCTCCAGACGCAGTATCAGGGCATCCAGCAGCGCGAGCAGACCGCACAGCAGGAACTGGGCCGCATCCTTCAGCCGGTCCAGCTCGCCCAGGCCTATGTCAACGAGCAGATCGTCCGCCAGCTCGAGCCGGCGCTCGATCGCGTGATGGCGGCGCGCCGCCTGTCCGTGATCCTGCCTCCCGACGCGACCGTGAAGTCGCTGCCGGCGGCACAGGTCACCAATGATGTGATCGCCGAGCTGAACCGCTCGGTCCCCAGCGTCCAGATCACCCCGCCGGCCGGTTGGCAGCCGGGTGGTCAGCAGCAGGCCGCACCGGCAGCTGCGGCTCCGGCACCCGCCACCACGACCCGGCCGCGGGGTCGCTGATAATGGCGGCAGACGGTGTCATGACCCAGCCGTACGACATCAAGCGAGTCATGGCGGCGCTGCCGCACCGCTACCCCATGCTGCTGGTCGACCGGGTCGAAGAACTCGTGCTCGACCAGCGCATCACGGCGATCAAGGCCGTCTCGATGAACGAGGAGTTCTTCCAGGGACACTTCCCTGGGCGGCCGATCATGCCGGGCGTGCTCCAGGTGGAGGCGCTCGCCCAGGCCGCCGGCGTGCTCGCGGTCGAGAGCCTGGGCCTCGCCGGCTCGGGCAAGCTCGTCTACTTCATGTCGATCGACGGCGTGAAGTTCCGCAAGCCGGTGGAGCCGGGCGTGCTGCTGAAGCTCGAAGTCGAGTTTGTCCAGAAGCGGTCGCGCGTCTGCAAGTTCGCGGGCAAGGCGCTGCTGGACGGCGAGGTCGCAACCGAATGCGAGTTCACCGCGATGATCGCCGACCCGCCCAAGGCGTGATCTTGGACTAACTTTCGACTAACTTTCCGCCTCTCGGGCGGCCTGCCGCTTGCGGTGGGCCGCCCTTGCGTGTAGGGCGCGCCCTTCGTTCCGGCTGGTCGGAAACCAGCCATTCACAGGAGCTTGATCATGAAGAAAGACATTCATCCCGACTATCACACCATCAAGGTGCAGATGACCGACGGGACCGTGTTCGAGACCCGCTCCACCTGGGGCAAGGAAGGCGACACGATGCAGCTCGACATCGATCCGCTGGCGCACCCGGCCTGGACCGGTGGCAACCAGCGCCTGCTGGACGCGGGCGGCCAGGTCGCGCGCTTCAACAAGCGCTTCGGCGGCCTCACGCTCGGCAAGAAGTAAGCCCGGGCGGGGCCCGCCCCGCGACGGCTTGCCGCACGAGATACGACGCCCGTCGGCTTGGAGCCGGCGGGCGTTCGTGTGTCCGGGGGAGGCAGGCTTCTGGCTGCCCGCCTAGAAGCGGAAGCTGATCCAGCCCCCCAGGAAATCGGAGTCGGTGTAGCCGGCCCGCGTCAGCACCGAGCCTGCCGCCAAGTGCTCGTAGCGTCCCGTCAGGGAGACGCGCGGCGACAGGCTGTAGATCGCCTGCAATCGCGCGACGTCGCCAACCTTGTGCCCGCCGACCAGCTCGGTTCCGGCAAAGGCAGTCCCGTTGGCCCGGTACACGGCGTCCGCTGCGGAGTCGCGCCAGCTCAGCTGATACTCCGCGGTCACGCGCAGCTTCTTGAGCGGGGTGAAGGTGACGTTGGGCGCCAGTGCCACCAGGTTGGTCGGCGTTAACGCCAGCTGGTAGCTGTAGTAGACGTTGTTGCCGAACGGGGCGAGGGCGTTGCGCAGCGTTCCCTCGCCACAGGCGCCGCCGCCGGTCGCATAATCGACGTGGAAGCCGACCCGTGGCGCGCTGCTCCCGCTCCCGATGCGATAGGTCTGCGCAAGGAGCAGCTGCCACGCGTCGATGTTCCGGTTGCCGAAGCTGCCGCCTTGGTGGTTGACCGTCCAGTCGAGCGTCACCGGACCGGCGTCACCCCACAGGTGCGCCCCCTGGTAATGGCGCTCCTCGCGAGCCGTTACGCCTCCCCAGGAGGCATTGTCGTCGCGCAGCCGCCAGATAAACGGGTCCAGGTACAGCTTGGCGCCCTCTGCCACCGGCGGCAGCACGATCCCAAGGGTGATTCCCGAGAAGCGCTGGCCGTCGTCCACGCGATCGTCGGCGGTGCCCTCGGTGCCCAGGCTGGTGAACTTGAAGTCGAACACGTCGGCGCGTACCCGCCGCCCCCGCACCCAAGCTCGGGCGCCGTTCAGGACGAAGCGGATGGTGTTGTTGTCGCGCTGCGAGGTGAGCAGGTTGGGGCCGTCGGTGAACTCCTGCCGGCCGTAGCGCACGCCCACCGCCGCGCCCGCGAGCCGGGCATTCCCTTCGACGAACGCCTGCTGCACGACGAGGTCGTTGCGAAGGTTCGCCGCCACCGTGCCCAGGTTGCGTCCGTCGAGCCCGCCGTGGGCGATCTCTCCATAGGCGCGGAAATGCGGCCCCACGTGCAGATCGGCGCCCGCGACGATGCGGTTGATGTCCTGGCGTTGCGCGCTGGCTTCGCGAAGACCGGGGTTGGTCGTCTCGTTGACCCGAAGCCGCAGTTCGCCCGACAGGGTCAGGTACACATCGCCGTTGCTGTCGATCGGCAGGCACTTCAGCCGGTCTAGCGGATCATCGCGCTTTGCCGGATCGCAAAGGCTGCGCCAATTCTCCGCCCAGCGGGACAGGTTATAGCCTTCACTCGTGGCGCCCTCCCCAGTCGCCGCGGAAGGATAGCTGTCCGCTACCGGGGTCGCCGGCGTGGGGCTCGGACGCGTCTCCTTGGGCGCCGGGCTCGTCTGCGCCTCGGCACCCGCGGGAAGAAGCGCCACGACCGACGCAGCGCCAACGGCGTACCGCAACAGGCTGCTCATGAACCGCCTCCGGCCGTTACGCTGCAGGAATGGTGGCGGGATCGACCTCGTCGACGCGCGGCATTTCGCCGCGCATCGCCGCATCGAACCGCTCCCGGTCGAGCGCACCTTCCCAACGCGATACCACCACCGTCGCGACCGCGTTGCCGATGAAGTTCGTCAGGCTGCGGCACTCGCTCATGAAGCGGTCGACGCCCAGGATCAGCGCCATGCCGGCGACCGGCACCGAAGGCACGATCGAGAGCGTGGCTGCGAGCGTGATGAAGCCCGCGCCCGTCACGCCGGCCGCCCCCTTGGAAGACAGCATCGCGACGCCCAGCAGCAGCAGCTGCTCGCCCAGCGACAGGTGCACGCCCGTCGCCTGCGCGATGAAGAGCGCGGCGAGCGTCATGTAGATGTTGGTGCCGTCCAGGTTGAACGAATAGCCGGTCGGCACCACAAGCCCTACGACCGACTTCGGACAGCCGGCGCGCTCCATCTTCTCGATCAGCGCGGGCAGGGCGCTTTCGGACGACGAGGTGCCCAGGACCAGCAGTAGTTCGGTCTTGAGATAGCCGATCAGCCGCAGGATCGAGAACCCGCACAACCGGGCAACGATGCCCAGCACCCCCAGCACGAACAGCAACGAGGTGAGGTAGAAGGTCGCCACCAGCATCGCGAGGTTCGCAAGCGTGCCGAGACCATAGGCGCCGATGGTGAAGGCCATCGCGCCGAATGCGCCGATGGGCGCTGCCTTCATGACGATCGACACGAGCTTGAAGACGACGACCGACACCTGGTTCACCAGGTCGGTGATCCCCTTGCCGCGATCTCCGACGAGCGCGAGGCTCACCCCGAACAGGATCGAGACAAACAGGACCTGGAGGATGTTGTCCTGCACCATCGCGGAGAAGATGGTGTCCGGGATCATCGCCATCAGGAAGCCGATGAGCGACGTCTCGTGCGCCTTGGCGGCGTAGCCAGCGACCTTGGAGGGATCAAGGGTGGCGGGATCGATGTTGAGCCCCGCGCCTGGCTGCACGACGTTCGCGACGATCAGGCCGACGATCAGCGCCATGGTGGAGAAGAACAGGAAGTAGGCGAATGCCTTGGCGGCGACTCGCCCCACGGAGCCGAGGTCGCGCATGCCCGCGATCCCCGACACGATGGTCAGGAAGATCACCGGTGCGATGATCATCTTCACCAGCTTGATGAAGGCGTCGCCCAGCGGCTTCAACGCGGCACCGGCCTCCGGGACGAAGTGGCCCAGCATGACGCCTGCGAAGATCGCCGCCAGCACCTGCACGTACAGGTGCGCGTACCACGGACTGCGCGAGACCGGCTGTTCACCGGGGGCGGGGGAGGGCAACATCATGAACCTTTCATCTTCTTCCTGCAGTCCCACCCGCAGGCGGTCGAGAGGCCAGGCCGGATGAACGTTCCGGCAGCCCTTCACAACAGCGATAATCTTTATCGGTGAATGGCCGAACATTGCTGATGCCGACCCGTTCCCATCTCTCGCTGGTCTCTCCATCCCGCAGCGCGCTTGAGCAGGCGCCACTTCCCCGGCTAGGCACGGCTTCCTCTTGTTACAGGTGAGCACATGCCCGGTGGACTGGTTGCCCTTCTCGACGATGTTGCTGGCCTCACCAAACTGGCTGCGGCGTCGCTGGACGATGTCGGTGCCGCAGCCGGAAAGGCGGGATCCAAGGCGCTGGGCGTGGTGGTCGACGATGCCGCGGTCACCCCGCGCTATGTCACCGGCCTGACGCCCCAACGCGAACTGCCGATCATCGGAAAGATCGCCCTTGGCTCGGTGCGGAACAAGCTGCTGATCCTGCTGCCTGCGGCACTGCTGCTGAGCGCCTTCGCTCCTTGGGCGATCACGCCGTTGCTCATGTTGGGCGGTGCTTTCCTCTGCTTCGAGGGCGCGGAGAAGGTGCTCGGTGCGATCAAGGGCGAGCATCATGATGTGGCGCCCATCGAGGAAGGCTTCGTCGATGCCAGCGCGCTCGAGAAGGCGAAGGTCGGCGATGCGGTTCGGACCGATCTGATCCTGTCTGCGGAAATCATGGCGATCGCGCTTGCCGACGTGGCGGAGTCCTCGATCCTCACCCAGGCGCTGGTTCTGGTGGTGGTCGGCCTCGCGATTACCGTCGGCGTCTATGGCGTCGTCGGCCTGATCGTGAAGCTGGACGACATCGGGCTGCACCTGGCCCAGCGGTCTTCATCCGTCGTGCGCGCGCTTGGACGCGGCATGGTCAAGAGCATGCCCGTCATCATGCGGGTCCTGTCGGTCGTCGGCACCGCGGCCATGCTATGGGTCGGCGGCGGCATCCTGTTGCACGGTGCCGAGGTGCTCGGCTTCGCGGCGCCGGCGGAGTTCGTCCACCATCTCGCCGAAGCCGCGCATCACGCGGTGCCGCTTGGCGGCGTCGTGGCATGGTTTGTGACGGCGTTGTTGTCGGGCGTGCTGGGTGTGGCCGTCGGCGCGGTCATCGCGACTGCGGTCCACAAAATCCGTCACTGAGAACGGCCCGGAAAGCCGCGCCCGTCTAGGGCGCGGCAGCCGTGGGGGCGGACCAGCCGAGGCCGAGCGACTTCTGGAGCGCGACATAGTCGGTGGTGAGGCCGGCGGTGGCGACGGACAGCTGCTGCTCGGCGGCGACCCGCTGGCGCTCCACGTCGAGCGTGTCGATCAGCGTAGCGGTGCCTGCGCGGAAACGCTGCTGCATCAGCGTCGAGGCACGGTCTGCCGATGCCTTTGCCCGCACCAGGCTGACGAGCGTCTGCCGCCGCGCACCGAAGCGGGCAAGCGCGTCTTCCGCATCGCGAAGCGCGCCGAGCACCGCCCGGCGGTAGCTTGCCTCCGCCTCGTCGCGCTCGCCCTCAGCCTGTTCGACGCGTGCGCGTCCCCGGCCGAAATCCAGCAGGTTCCACTGGAGCATCGGGCTCGCGAGGGTGAGCAGATTGTCCGGATCGACGACGTCGGCGATGGAGGTGCCGCCTAGGCCGAGCATGCCCTGGAGGTTCAGGCTCGGGAAGCGTGCTGCCTCCGCGACTCCCACCCGCGCGGTGCGCGATGCAAGCTGGCGCTCCGCAGCGCGAATGTCGGGGCGGCGTTGGAGCAGCGACGTCGGGTCGCCCACCGCAACCTGTGCCGGCACCAGCGGGATGGGGGCAGGAGCCTTCAAGGCATCGTCCAGCGCGCCCGGAGCCTCGCCGACCAGAACGGCAAGCGCGTTCAAATAGCTCGCCATTTCCGCGTTGAGCGGCACGAGCTCGGCATCGGTGTTCTCGACCTGAAGGCGGAGGCGCTCGACGTCGAGCGCCGAAACGGTGCCGCGGGCGTAGCGCTCTTCGGTCAGGCCGAGGATCCGGCGCAGCATCTCGGAGGACCGCTGGGACAGCGCAACGCGCGCCTGGCGGTCCCGCAGCGCGACATAGGCCTGCGCCACCTCGGCGGTAAGCTGAACCTGAGCATCCGCCAGATTTGCTTCGGCACCCTCCGCGGCCGCGCGCGCCGCTTCTACCGTGCGGCGCCGGCGGCCGAACAGATCGATTTCCCAGCTCGCGTCGAATCCCAGATTGAAGAAGTCGACGCCGATGCTGTCCCCATCGGCGATGCCTTCGCCCGCGCCCGTGTCGGGGGTTTCGCTGTCGCCGGAGCCGTCGGTCAGCGAACCCAGGTCAATGCCGGGGAGCTCGGCATGCAGGTAGCTGCCGCTGGCGTTGGCGCTCGGCAGGCGGTTCGCGCGCTCGAGGCGCAGTGCACCACGAGCCTGACGGACGCGGGCCTGGGCGACGGCGATGGACGGATTGGCCGCAAGCGCGCGCTGCTCGAGCGCATCGAGCTGCGGATCACGGAGTGCCGTCCACCAGTTCGCGACGCCGGGCACGGCCGCGGCCTGCACCGCATCCGTCGCCCGGACGAACCCCGCGCCGGGAACACGCGACGGCGTGGCGGGCGGGCCTGCATAATCAGGCCCCATGGTGCAGGCGGCGAGCGACAGGGGAAGGGCGAGAAGGGGCAGGGTGCGCATGAGCGAGCCTCTAGTGACCAGCGGCAAGGGAAACGCCCTTGGGAAGCGGGCGGAGGAACAGGACCAGCGGCATGACGAACAGAATGCCGACCGCGAGGAGCCAGAACAGGTCGTTGTACGTCATGACCAGAGCGTCGCGCTGGATCGTCTGGGCGACCGTGCGCAGGGCGGCGTCGGGGCTGCCCAGCGCCTGGCCGAGGCCGGCGAGGTAGCTTTGCACGTCGACCGAGTTGGCGTTGAACGTCTCCTCGATGCGGCGCATGTGAAGCCAGTTCCGCTGATCCTGGAGGGTCGCGATGGCAGCAAGCGCCAGCGAGCCGCCGATGTTGCGCGCGGCGTTGAAGATGCCCGCGGCGTCGCCGGCATATTGCGGGCTCACTGACGACACGGCTGCCTGGTTCAGGAACAGGAAGCCGAGGATGGTACCCACGCCCCGCAGCAGCTGCGAGTCGACGAACGCGCTTCCGGTGGACTCCGCGGTAAGCGCGGTGTCGATCCAGCAGCTGGCTGCCAGGATCGCCAGACCGGCGGCTACCGCGATGCGGATGTCGATGTGCCGGATCATGAAGGGCGTGAACGGCATCAGGATCATGCTTGGGATACCCGACAGCAGCACGATCTTTCCTGACTGGAGGGCATTATAGTCGGCGATCGCCGCCAGGAACTGGGGGATCACGTAGGAAGTCCCGTAGATCACCATCCCGATGACGACGCCCATCAGGGCTACGCTGCCGAACTGGCGGTCCAGCAGGAGGCGCAACCGGATCACCGGTCGCTTGGCCAGGAACTGGCCCGCGAACAGGAGGACGAAGCCGAGGATCGAGACGGCCGTCAGCTGGAGGATCTCGCTGGACTGGAACCACTGCTCCCGCTGCCCTTCCTCCAGCACGACGGTGAGACCGCCAAGGCCCAGGGCCAGGCCGATGATGCCGAGCCAGTCGGCGCGGAGGAGGTCGGCGAGGTGCGCCTTCTGATGCGGAAGGCCGATCAGCAGCAGCGTTACGAGCAAGACGCCCACCGGCAGGTTCAGAAAGAAGGCGTAGTGCCAGCTGATGCTTTCCGTCAGCCAGCCACCGATCAGCGGCCCGAGCACCGGACCCAGGATGGCGGTGACACCGAACATCGCGGTGCCGATCGGCTGCTGGTGGGGCGGAAGCCGCGTGGCGATGATGGTCATCGCCGTAGGAATGAGCGCACCGCCGGTGATGCCTTGGCCGGCTCGACCGATGATCATCATGGTCAGGTTGGTGGAGATGCCGCACAGCATCGAGAATGCGGTGAACAGCACCGCCGCGAGGAGCAGCAGCGTCCGCAGCCCCAGCACCCGCTCCAGCCAGGCGGACAGCGGGATGATGATGATCTCCGCCACCAGATAGGAGGTCGCGATCCAGGTTCCCTCGGTCCCGCTGGCGCCGATCTCCCCTTGAATGGTCGGAAGCGCCGAGTTGACGATGGAGATGTCCAGGGTCGCCATAAGCGCGCCAAGGCTGCCGGCGAACACCGCCAGCCACGCAGCGGCGTCCGCCTTCGCCGGGGCGCCTCCGGCAGCGGCGGCAGGCTTAGTCATGGCCCCGCTGCTCGTTGTAGCGTTCCTGCTCCTGCTTGATCCGGTCCCGCGCGTCACGCGCAGAGCGGGTGTCGACGGTGGGGCTCACCGACATGCCAGGAACCAGCAGCTTTAGGGTCTCGGGACCGGCATCGATCGCGATGCGCACCGGCACGCGCTGAACGATCTTGGTGAAGTTGCCCGTGGCGTTCTGCGGCGGCAGCACGGAGAACTGCGCTCCGGTACCGGGGGACACGCTCTCAACCCGGCCGTGGATCTCGACGCCCGGGAGCGCATCGACCTCAAGCTTCACGGGCTGGCCGACGCGCATCAGTCCGAGCTGAGTCTCCTTGAAGTTCGCCTCCACATAGAGTTGCGTCGTGGGCACGATCGACATGGTTCGGGTTGCAGGCTGCAGATACTGGCCGACCCGCACGGTCTTGTCGCCGATGCGGCCGTCGATGCTCGCCCGGATCAACGTCGATCCCACGTCGCCCTGCGCGCTCTCGAGCTGCGCACGCGCGGCATTTCCCTGCGACAAGGCCTGGGCGACCTGCGCGTTCAGTGTGCCGACGCGGCGGCGGGCACTGCTCAGGGCCGCCTCGGCGCTGGCGAGCTGCGCATTGGCCTGACGCGCTTCGTTCTCCAACTGCGCCAAACGTTCGCGGCTTTCCGCCCCGCTGGCAGCAAGCGGCCGATATCGCGCGACCTCGGCATTGGCGAAGCCGGCGCGGGTACGAGCGGCGGCAACTTCCGCCTGCGCACGCTCGATCGCGGCGTCCTGCTCGCGGATTTGTGCGCGGACGCCCTCCGCATTGGCTTCGGCCACGTCGATCTGCGCCTGGAACTGCTGGGCTCGCGCCCGATAATCGCCGGGATCGATCTGGAGCAGCGGCTGGCCAGCACGGACCTGCTGGTTATCGGCGACGAACACCCGCTCCACATAGCCTGCGACCTTGGGCGAAACGATCACGGCATCGGCCTGAATATAGGCGTCATCCGTGCTCTGCATGAAGCGACCGACACTGCGATACTGGATGAACCACAGCAGCCCGCCCACCAGCACGATCCCGAGGATAATGATCAGGATGATGCGGATCATGCGCTTCTTGCGGGGAGATGGAGGACTGCTCTCGTTCTGCTCGTCCTCACGGCCCGCGTCCTGCGGCGCATCGGTCGGCTGCTCGTGTCGGTCGGCCATATACCTGCCCTGGCTATCCTAAACTGACGCGGGGACCTGCTCGCTGTTGCAGCGCAAAGCAAGCCTCTTTATGGAGGGCCCTCACAAAGTGCCGGACACCGACAGCCTCGTCAGCGACTTTGGTCGCTTGTTCCTCCGCTTGCGGCGGATCGCCGACGCGCACCTGGCAGAGCAGGGCGTCTCCCTCGCGCGGATGAAGCTGCTGATGTACCTCCGGTGCGAACACAACAGCGCCCGTGCCGCCGACATCGCCAGCGTCTTCGGGCACTCGCCACGTACCGTCAGCGAGGCGATCGCCGCGCTGGAACGGGACGGACTGGTTCGACGCACCCCGGATTCGGCCGATGGTCGCGTGAAGCGCGTTTCCCTGACGGCGGCTGGAGAGGCGGCTATCGCGGCGGCAGAACCGCTGCGATCGCGCCTCGATCAGGCGATCTTCGGGGCCTTGGACGCGGAGGAGAGATCCCAATTCCGGCGCGCGCTGGCAAAGCTCGACCGGGTAGCGGATGCACTGGAGGCGCAGGGCGGCTTGGACGAGCGACCCGGACCCGCAAAGGCAGCGCCGAAGGCTTAGGCCGCGGCGTTCAGCTGCCGCAGGAGCTGGAACGGGTTGAACGGCTTGGTCAGGTACAGGCTGCGCTCGGGCAGTTCCGAAGCGCTGGGGCGTAATGCTCCTGAGGCGATTACCAGTGACACCGGCGGGTATCGCTCGCGAACATGGTGGGCAAGACGCAGGCCGTCCATCGACCCCGGCATCTGAATGTCAGTGAGCACGATCGAAATGGAGGGATCTTCGTCAAGAACCGCGATCGCCTCATCGGCGTCGCCAGCCTCAAGGACGCGGTAACCGGAGGCTTCGAACAGATCGGCCAGTTCGAGCCGGAAAAGCACTTCATCCTCTACGATGAGGATCGTTCGTGGATTGATCGGCGCGCGCTGCCCCATCAGTCCGCCCGATCCGTCGCAATCGCATCGGCAAGCGGCGCGTCGAGCGTGAGAGCAACGCCCTCGGGCGCAAAGTCCAGCGTCACATGAGCTCGGAAATAGGCCTTCAGCGATCGCTCGATCATTACAGAACCAAAACCTCTTCGGGGAGGAGGCGTGACATCCGGCCCTCCCGTTTCACGCCAGGTCAGCAGCAAACGCGGATGGTCGGGGATCGGTCCGTCCGCAATCCACCATTTTAGCGCCACTTCGCCGGTTTCGTTCGAAAGTGCCCCATATTTGATCGCATTGGTGGTGAGTTCGTGGATCGCGAGCGCGAGTGCCAAGGCAGCCCGTGGATTGACCGCGACACTCGGACCATCGACCTTGATCCGACGGCTGAGAGCGCCATGCGGCCTCAGCACCGTCGCGACGAGGGCGTGGAGCTCCGCGGTCTGCCAGGAGGTCGCGGTCAGGATATCCGTCGCACGTCCCAGGGCCACCAGGCGGGCACTCACTGCTTCTCCCGCGTCCTCGAGCGTCTCGGCCTGCCGGATCGACTGGGCGGCGATCGCCTGGACCATGGTCAGGACGTTCTTGAGCCGGTGGCTCAACTCGTTGTTGAGCAGACGCTGCTGGAACCGCGCCCGCTCGATTTCACTGAAGTCCCGCATCACGGCACCATAGCCGATCAGACTGCCGTCCTGTTCCTGGACGCGAAAGCCGAGGTAGTGGACCGGGATGCGTTCACCGGTGCGGAAATGACGCAGGTTCATTTCTCCGCTCCAGCTGCCCGCGTCCCGGATCGCTGGAAGAACCTCTTCCACCAGTCGCTCGACGTCCGCCGGCCAGATGTAGTCGAGCATCCGGGTCTCGCCCACCGTTTCGGGCGAGAGGCCGACCATGTCGCAACCGGCTGGGTTCAGGAATTCCACCCGCTGGTCGAGCGACGCCACGCCGATGAAGTCCGCGCTGTTCTCCACCACGCGAGCCAGCCGATTGCGCTCGCGCTCGCTCGCACGCTTCGCCGTGATGTCGCGCACGACCAGCAGCACCTGGCCGCTCGAGTTTCCGTCCTGCAGGATCGGGCGGACCGAAACATCCCACCAGCGCAGCGAACCGTCCCCGATCCGTGCCGGGGCAGCGAAGTTCGTCTCATGACCTTCGGAGGCTGCGGCGATCGCGCCGGAAGCACGATTGCCGTCCACCTCCTGCCAAAGCATCCGCCATGGTGTCCCGCGGAGATCCGCTTCTTCGCTCAACCCCAGGGCTCGGCGGCCGTTCTCCGTGACGAAGAGGACGTTCGCCTCGCGGTCGAGCACCACGATGCAGTCGCCCGAGCTGGAAAGAACGCCGGAAAGAAAGGCTTCGCGCGCGGCGAGTTCGTCGCGTGCGGACTGCGCCTCCTGCATCAGATGATCAACTCGCGCGAAGGACGCGCGCAGCTCGGACGCAAGAAGTACGATGCCGACCCCCACCACCAGGAAAGCGCCGGAGGCGATCCATTGAAGAGGATTAAGGCCCAGGAAGCCGCTCGGCCCCGCGATCGACCATCCTGCCAGGACCGCCGAAAGGAGGGTTGCGTACAAGCCGACGTTGCGGCCGAAGGCCAGCGCCAGCAGCAGGATCGCCGGCATGAACAAGAGCCACGGCAGCAGCACGGTGACGAAAAGCACCCGCACCAACGTCACCAGCACGATCGCCGCGGTAGCAATCGCGAACTGCACCACCGGCGGCAGCGGGCGTCGGATCGAGAAGAAGAGAAACTGCTCGAAGAAGCGGGTCAGCTTGGAAGGCGGCATAGGCGGCAGCATGGTTCCGCGTGGAGGACCATCCTGCCACCGTGTTGCTCCCCTAGCGCAGCGGGACGCCGGATGCGAGCCCTCGGGATCGTTTCTTACCCGTTCCTAGTTATTTAGCTCCTTGGACCCGGCCGGAGCGCGGGTGATCTTCAACGCTTCAGGAAGATGTAGCGCGCGAGTTGGAACGGCGAGGCTGATGCCCGCCTTCTCGAGCCGCTCCATGATCGTGAGCAAGAGATCCTGCTTGATGTGGATTGCCTCCACGGCATCGAGCACGGTGATGTAGGAGAAGATCTCCACGTTGACCGCACTCTCGCCGAACGCCGCCAGATTGGCGCGTGCGCCGTCCTGGTCGATCTGGGCATGCTCCTTCAGCACCCCTTCGATGATCGCAATGCCTTCGCGGAGCTTGGCGGCTGAGATGCCGTACTCGAGCGCGATCACCGGGGCGAAGAGATAGCGGTCGCGCGTCGCGAAGTTCTCGATCT
Organism: Microbacterium terregens; assembly: GCF_027922045.1. The sequence continues at coordinate 180,853 of NZ_BSEX01000015.1, read as the reverse complement.
GGAGCGAGGCGAAGTTGCCGTTGGGGATCGTCACCACCGTGCGGTCGTTGGTGCGGATGCGTGTGGAGCGCATGCCGACATCTTCGACCGTACCGAGCACATCGCCGACCTTGCAGAAGTCTCCGACCTGGACGGGCCGGTCGACGATCACGGTGACGCTGCCCACCAAATTCTCGATAGTCTTCTGCGCGCCCAGGGCGAGGGCGATACCGCCGATCCCGAGCGCGGCGATGCCGGTGGTCACGTCGATGCCGAGCGTATCCAGAATGGCGACGATCGCGAGCGCGAGGAGCAGCACCTTTGCCGAGCGGCGCAGAAGGGTGATGACGGAAACCGCCTGCCGCCGCTGCGACCGCTGCATCCGCGCGATGATCAACCGGCTGATGGCGTCGACGAAGCGCAGGGCGAACCACGCAAGTGCTACCCAGGCAATGATGCCGGCGTATCGCAGCAGCGTCTGTCGGGCGACGATCGAGACGGGGAGCGAGTCCGCGTAGACGTAGAAGCCCACGACCGCGAGAAAGAGGCTGAGCGGCGGAAGGGCCGCGTGCGAGAAGCGGAACGTGGGGCTCTGCTCGCGATCCCGAACCACACGGCCGATGCCGAGCAGGATGAGACTGGCAAGAAGACGAAGGCCGACGAAACTGATGGCGGCAAGCCCCAGCAGCAGCCCCCAGTCGACGAGCGGCGCGCCGGCGACGCTCGTGTCGGTGATGCTCTCCGTCTGAGCGGGCGCCGCGGGCTCCGGAGCGTGGGCGCGCAGCACCTTGATGGTCTGGGTGGAGATCCGCCAGAGTTGCTGACCTTCCCCCACATCTCCGCGGACAAGGAGGATAGGCTCCTCTTTCTCCCCGAACTTGAGCGTGCCGACCTGCTCTTGTTCAGGAGCCAGCGTATCGTCGATACGGCCCGTGGCTTCGTTCGAGAGCACGGCGAAGGGGAGCAGCGACCCACCGCTGTCGAGCGCTGACTGGAGGCGCCGCGCCAGATCAGAGGCAGCAGCGGCCGCACGCGGCGTCTTGGGAGGCGCCAATTCGAAGTAGTTGGCTGCGCGGGCGTAGTCCTGCTCGCCGAGCGCCTTCACCAGCCCGGTCACTGCCGATCGCGGCGTCTCGCGCCCATAGGTGTCGGCGAGCACTGCGGGCGTCGTGGTGTTGCCGGCGGTCTCCTGCGCCTGGGCGGGCGCACACACCACCATCGTCAACAGCAGGGCGGCCAGGAGCCTCTTGATCACCAGCATTCACAAACCTTCTTCGTCAACTCGCCGGAAGTTCTAGGCGCCCTCGGCCTGATTGCCACGAAGCCGCGCGGACAAACGCGTTCAAAGGAGCCATTCAATCGGCAGCTTGGCGGCAGCGGCAAGGGCAAGGCGCGGGATCAGCCGCATGCCAGGCTCCTGATGATGCACGCGCCGCTCGCCTCCGTTCTCCTCGATCCAGATGAGTTCGCCGTCCGGTCCGATCCGCACCTCGTAGGCGAGGTGTGCCACCTGATCGGCGAACACGTCCGCCACTTGTGCGGCGAGGACGGGGCTTTCGATGATGAAACCGAGTTCCGTGTTCAGCGCGACGGAGCGAGGATCGAGGTTGAACGAACCGATGAACAGGCGCTCGCGATCGACGGTGAACGTCTTTGCGTGCAGCGTCGACGCGCCCGAGCGGAGCGCTGCGGTTGAGCCGGTCCCGGAGCCCCTGAAATTACTGGCGACACCCAGCCGGACGCCGCGGCGGCGTTCCCGCCGACGCGGCGCCGCGCGGGCTTCCCGCCGCATCTCGAACAAGCGAACGCCCGCCTGCAGCAGCCGTTTGCGGTACGGGGCATAGCCAGCATGAACGATGCCCACGTCGGTCGCCTCATAAGCGTTGGTAAGCACCGATACGGCCACGCCTTCCCCCGCAAGCTTGCCGAAGGTGCGACACCCGCGGCGGCCGGGTACGAAATAGCTGGAGATGAGGCCGAGCTCGCTCTTTGCGGTCTCTAGCGCGGCGCTCAGCTTCTCGCTCAGGAGAGCCCGCTCGTGCACGCTGCCGAGAGCCTTGGCGGGATCGTCGCTGAGCATCCGAACCTCCGCCCACTCAAGCGCAAGGCGACCCTCCACCAGCTGGTGCACAAGCGGCAGGTCGCGCAACGCCTGGACATAGCGCTTCGCCGAAGGATCACGCTCGACGATCGACGCGCGCTTGCGCAGGCGTCGTCGCTGATCCCTCCGCACGCCGGGGAGAATGCGGGCCGCGGGGTAGGAGGAGCCGCAGCACCAGTAGCGATCGAAGTCGTCGGAAACCTCGGCGACGATCGGACCGATCGCCAGTGCGTCCAGATCGGCGAACAAGCCGCCATCGGCCGCGCCGAAATACTCGTCGCCGATGTTGCGCCCGCCGACGATGGTGACGCTGTTATCGGCGGTGAAGCTCTTGTTGTGCATCCGCCGGTTGAGCCGGGGGAACTCGGTTATGTAGCCAATCGGCTTCGGCCAGCGGATTCGGAACGGGTTGAACAGCCGGACCTCGATGTTGGGATGTGCGTCCAGGGCCGCCAGCACTGCGTCGAGCCCCGAAATGCCGTTGTCGTCGAGAAGCAGTCGCACCCGCACCCCGCGCTCTGCCGCGGCATGGACCGCTTCCAGCAGCAGCGTTCCCGAACGATCACCGTGCCAGATGTAGTATTGCAGATCGAGGCTGCGCTCGGCCGCCCGGGCGAGGGCGACACGCGCGGCAAAGGCTTCCCGCGCATCGGCGAGCAGTTTGATCCCGGAGGCACCCGGATGGCTCGCGCTCTCTTTCGCCGCACCGCGGGCCAGCGCCGTGTCGGCAACATCGGCGATGATCCGCGAGCTCGAGTTTTTCGGATTGGGCGGGAGGCGGTTGATCCACCAAAGCAGGCCCAGACCTATGGCGCCTGCTCCGATCGATCTCGCCCAACTGGCCTTCACTGCACCGGCGCTCCCGTTTCGTACACCGGCCGGTGCCGGGCTGATGGTCGCTTAACGGTTACGGACGCGAGACGATCCGTCAGAGAGCTTCGCAGGCCTCGGCGATGGCGGCGTAGATGCGGTCGAGGTCGGCGTCTTCGATGCAGTAGGGCGGCATCACGTAGACCGTGTTGCCAAGCGGTCTGAGCAGCAGGTCCCTGTCCCGGAAATGGGCGAGCAGGCGTGGAGCGAGCGCCGACAAGTAGCCGTCCTCTCCCGCGATCTCGAGCGCCGTGATGGTGCCGCTTCGCCGGCAACCCCGAACATTGCGGAGGCCCGACAGCGCGTCGAGCCGAGCCTGTTGACGCTTCCCGAGCGACACGATGCGCTCGGCTACCGGTTCTTCCGCCCAGATCGCCAGATTGGCACGGGCCGCCGCGCAGGCGATCGGATTGGCGGTATAGCTGGAAGAGTGGAAGAACATCTTCCCGCGATCCGGACCATAGTGCGCCTGGAAGATCGGCTCGGTGGCCATGGTGACGGCAAGGGGAATGGCGCCCCCGGTCAGCCCTTTCGACAGGCAGAGGATATCGGGCACCACACCGGCCTGCTCGCACGCCAGCAACGTTCCGGTCCTTCCCCAGCCGGTCATCACCTCGTCCGCCACGAACAGCACGCCGTGTCGCGCACAGATGGCGCGCATCTCCCGGAGCGTGGAAGGGGCGTAGAAGTGCATGCCGCCAGCGCCCAGCACCAACGGCTCGACGATGAACGCCGCTGCCCCGGCGGCACAGGCCTGCTCCAAGATGTCGAGACTTGCCTGCTCGCCACCCGGCACGGGAAAGGGGATGGTGCCCACGTCGAACAGCAGCGGCTCGTAGGCGCTGTTGAACACGCCACGGGCGCCCACCGACATCGCGCCGATAGTATCGCCGTGGTAGCCATGTTCGAGGACGAGGATCCGATGCCGGGCCGGGTCGTGTTCTCGCCAATAGCCGAGCGCCATCTTGAGCGCCACCTCGACGCTGGTGGAGCCCGAGTCCGAGAAGAATACCCGGGTCAGTTCGCGCGGCATGATGTCGCGCAGGCCCTGGGCGACTGCCTCCGCCGGTTCGTGCGTCCATCCGGCGAAGATGATCTGGTCGAGTTTCTCCGCCTGGTCCCGGATCGCGGCGATGATCCGCGGATGGGCATGGCCGTGCGTCGTGACCCACCAGGAGGAGATTGCATCCACGATGCGGCGGCCATCGGCGGTATGAAGCGCCGCCCCCTCTGCACGGGTCACCAGCGGGATGGGCTCGCCGAGCCCATGCTGGGTGAAGGGGTGCCACACGGCCGAGGTCGTCACCGGAAGATCTCCAGATCGAAGTTGCTGTGGAAGGCGGCCGCCAGCGTCTCCGCATTCAGCGGATCCAGCCCGGGAAGGCGGCCGAGGCGACGAACCTGACCGATCTCGGCCACAGTGGCCTCGCTGTCCCCGACCGGCTCCCCGATGAAGGCGACGCCCAGGATCGGTACGCCGCGCGCCCGCAGGGCTTCGATCGACAAGAGGCTGTGATTGATGGTGCCGAGGCCCGTGCGGGCGACCAGCACGACCGGCTGGTTCCAGCGGGCGAAGACATCGGCGAACAGCATGGTTCGCGTGACGGGGACAAGCACGCCGCCCGCACCTTCGACGACGAGCGCATCGTCGCCCGCCGGCAGTGCGAGCCTGTCCACCTCGATCGACACTCCGTCGATTTCCGCGGCGAGATGGGGGGAGCAGGGGGTGGCCAGCCGGTAGGCCTCGGGAAGGATGTGCGTCCTGGGCACGCCCAGCGTTTCGACTCGGGCGGCATCGGTGCCGTCCAGCAGCCCCGACTGGACGGGTTTCCAATAGCGTGCGCCAAGCGCCGCAGCGAGGCCGGCGGCGAATACGGTCTTGCCGATGTCGGTGTCGGTACCCGTGACGATGATGGTCTTGCTCATGGCACGACCTCCTGCAGCAGCGCGGCCAGCCGGTCCACATCCTCGGTCGTGACATTGAGGGTGAGGGACAGGCGGAGGCGCGAAGTGCCGCGCGGCACCGTAGGCGGGCGGATGCCGCGCACGTCGAAACCATCGGCTTGCAACGCTTCGGCTGCCCGCATGGTCGCGGCATCGTCCCCGATCACCAGAGGGAGGATCTGCGAGCCGGTCGGCTGGACGCCTGCGGGTGCAAGTGCACGTTCCGCGTGGCAAACCAGGTCGTGCAGCCGTTCGCGTCGGTTCGGCTCATCGGCGAGGATATGCAGACTCTCCCGAACGGCACGCGCCATCAGCGGGGAGGGGGCGGTGGAGAAAATGAACCCGCGGCCGCGATTGATCAGAAAGTCGCGTACGATCCTCGGCCCGCAGACGAGCGCGCCTTCGCACCCTATCGCCTTCCCGCAGGTGCGCAGGGTCACGACGTTGCCGCGACCTTCCAGGTCTTCGGCGAGACCCCGCCCGGCAGTGCCGAAGACGCCGGTCGCATGCGCCTCGTCGATCAGCAGGATCGCATCCTGCGCGTCAGCCAGCTTCGCGAGCGCCGCCAGCGGCGCCCGGTCGCCGTCCATGCTGTAGAGGCTCTCCACCGCGATCCAGGGCGTCCCGGTCCCGCCGCCCTTGCGCCACTGGCGGATGGCCGCCTCGAAGGCATCGACCTGGTTGTGTTCGGCCGCGACGCAGGTGGCGCGGCCGAGCCGCATCCCTTCATGCGCGCTCGCGTGTACCAGCGCATCATAGACCACCAGGTCGCCGCGTTGAGGGAGCGTCGCGAAGAGCGCCGCGTTGGCGGCAAAGCCGCTCGCAAAGTAGAGGGAAGCCTCGCTGCCGAAGAAGGCGGCCGCCTCGGCCTCCAGCGCTTCGTGCTCGTCGGAGTTGCCGCGAAGGAGCCGCGACCCACCCGAACCGACCGCTACGCCCTCGGCGAGCGCGGCCGCGACAGCATTCCGCAGGCGAGGCGCGGAAGCGAGCGCGAGATAATCGTTGGAGGCGAAGTCGGTGCCCTGACGGGGCAGGAGCCGGCGGATACGATGCTGGTCCGCCAGCTGCGCCAGATCGGCGCGATGTGCTGCAAAGCTCGGCATGGCGGGGGTGTAGCGGCATCGTCCCGCGATGCCACCCCCGCCATGCCGTTGCGCTTAGTGGTTGTCGCGCGGCAGGCCCATGGTCTGCGCGATGCGCTGGTACTTCTCGGCCCCCTCCAGGATCGCGCCGGTGTTCATCTGGCCGACCACCGAACGCTGGATTTCCTGCCACGGCGTCTGCGAAGCCGGGTACTGGTACCCGCCCTCCGCCTCGAGCTTGCGACGACGCTCCGCGAGTTCCTCGTCCGAGATCAGCACGTCGGCCGTCCCCTTGTTGAGGTCGATGCGGACGCGATCACCGGTCTGGATGAGGGCCAGGCCGCCCATCGCCGCCGCCTCGGGCGAGGCGTTCAGGATCGAGGGGCTGCCGCTGGTGCCGGACTGACGACCGTCGCCGATGCAGGGGAGGGCATGGATGCCCTCGCGGATCAGATACGCCGGCGGACGCATGTTCACGACCTCGGCCGCACCAGGATAGCCGATCGGGCCGGCGCCGCGCATGAACATCAGCGTCTCCGCCGTGATGTTCACGGACGGATCGTCGATGCGGTGGTGATAGTCCTCCGGCCCGTCGAACACGACTGCCGGGCCTTCGAAGGCGTTCGGATCGTTCGGGTTCGAGAGATAGCGCTCGCGGAACTCCTCGCTGATGACGCTGGTCTTCATGATCGCCGCGTCGAACAGGTTGCCCGAAAGGACGATGAAGCCGGCTTCTTCCTTCAGCGGCTGGTTGAACGGACGAATGACCTTTTCGTCCTCGATCTCGACGCCACGGCAGTTCTCACCGATCGTCTTGCCGTTCACGGTCATGACGTCCTCATGGATCAGGCCCTGGTCCATCAGCTGCGAGACCACTGCCGGGACGCCGCCTGCGCGATAATAATCCTCGCCCAGATATTCGCCCGCCGGCTGCAGGTTCACGAGCAGCGGCACCTTGTGGCCGTGCTCCTGCCAATCGCGGATGTCGAGCTCCACGCCCATGTGGCGGGCGAGTGCGGCGAGATGGATCGGCGCGTTGGTCGAGCCGCCGATCGCCGAGTTGACGACGATCGCGTTCAGGAACGCCTCGCGCGTCATCACGTCGGACGGCTTCAGATCCTCGGCCACCATCTCGACGATGCGCTTGCCCGTTTCGTACGCCACTTCCTGGCGATCACGGTACGGCGCCGGGATCGCGGCCGAGCCCGGAAGCTGCATGCCGAGTGCCTCGGCGAGCGAGTTCATCGTCGTCGCGGTGCCCATGGTGTTGCAGTAGCCCGTCGACGGTGCCGACGACGCGACCAGCTTGATGAAGCCCGCGTTGTCGATCTCGCCGGCCGCGAGCATCTGGCGCGCCTTCCACACGATGGTGCCCGAGCCGGTGCGCTCGCCCTTGTGCCAGCCGTTGAGCATCGGGCCGACCGACAGCGCGATCGCGGGGATGTTCACGGTCGCCGCCGCCATCAGGCAGGCAGGCGTCGTCTTGTCGCAGCCGATCGTCAGCACGACGGCGTCGAGCGGATAGCCGTACAGCACCTCGACCAGCGCCATGTACGCAAGGTTGCGGTCGAGACCGGCAGTCGGGCGCTTGCCGGTTTCCTGGATCGGGTGAACCGGGAATTCGAGGGCGATGCCGCCGGCTTCGCGAATGCCTTCGCGCAGGCGCTCCGCCAGCACCAGGTGGTGGCGGTTGCAGGGGGAAAGGTCGCTGCCGGTCTGGGCGATGCCGATGATCGGCTTGCCCGACTGGAGCTCGGCCTGGCTGAGGCCGAAGTTCATGTACCGCTCGATGTAGAGCGCCGTCATGTCGATATTCTCGGGATTATCGAACCAGGCGCGCGAGCGAAGCTTGTTGGTCGGGGTGGCGGTCATGGGAGGTGTCCGGTCAGCGAGTCGTGGAAAGGCGATAGATCATGACATGCCGGTACGGCTTGCCTGGATCCACTCGGGCGGAAACAAAGTCGGGGTGGTTGGGCGCGTCCGGAAACTTCTGCGGCTCCAGGGCGATCCCATCCCCCATGCGATACAGGTGACCCTTCTTGCCCAAATAGGTGCCGTCAAGGAAGTTGCCCGTGTAGAATTGGACCCCAGGCTCGGTGGTCAGCACTTCGAGCACGCGACCCGACTGCGGGTCTTCCAAGCGCGCGGCGAGTTCGGGCTTGGCAGTCAGCCCCTTGTCGAGGGCGAAGTTGTGGTCGTAGCCCTGGCCGTAGCGGATCTGCTGGTCATGGCCGTCCCGGATTCCGTCGGCCACCACGCGCGGGCTGCGGAAGTCGAACACCGTACCCGCGACCGGCCGACGCTCGCCGGTGGGGATCAGCTTGGCATCGACGGGCGTATAGGTCGCCGCAGGAACGGTCAGGCGGTGCCCGGTCGCACCCATCGCCGAGCCTTCCCCGGCCAGGTTGAAGATGGCGTGGTTGGTCATGTTGACGATGGTCGGCTTGCTGGTCTTGCCCTCGAAGGCGATCGTCAGCGAACCCTTGTCATCCAGCGAATAGGTGACGGTCACGTCGAACTGCCCGGGGTAGCCGGAATCGCCGTCCGGGCTGCGATGCGCCAGCACGACGCTCGCCACCGGCCCGTTCTTCACGGAAACGACGCGCCAGACCTGCTTGTCGAAGCCCTTGCCGCCGCCGTGCAGCGAGTTGGTCTTGTCGTTGAGCGGCAGCTGGAACTTCTTGCCGTCCAGTGTGAACGTGCCGCCGGCGATGCGGTTGGCGTAACGGCCCACGGTGACGCCGAAATAGTTCGGATGATCGACATAGTCGGCGAGGTCGTCGTAGCCGAGCACCACGTCCGCCTTGTTGCCGTCGCGGTCGGGGGCGATCAGCGACTGCAGCGTCGCACCATAGGTCAGCACGCGCGCGGAAACGCCGTTGGCGCCCACGAGCGTGATCGCTTCAACCGCAGTGCCGTCCTTCAGCGTTCCGGCCGCGGAACGCTGCACCTCCGCCGCGGATGCCGTCCCCGCCGTCAGCGCTGTCGTGGCCGCCGCCACCAGCGCCAGAACAACTCCATCGCTGCCCACCTTCCGCATCGTCCTATCCTTGTGTATCGACGCCGTTGACGCGCCTTTCGGGGCTATATAGTCGGACAAAATTCACCAGGGCAAGCCGCGCAGCAGATGCTGGCGAACAGCGCGACCGCTTCGGCTTCCACACAGGAGACAGGATGCATGGCGTTGCCGCCAACTTCTTCCGTCGCTTCGACAGGTGCGCACCATGCGCCCGGTGGAAGCTACAAGCCCGCGTTGACGCTGCTTGCCAGCCTCTTCTTCATGTGGGGCTTCATCACCGTCATCAACAACACCCTCCTGCCGCATCTCAGGAGCGTGTTCGAACTTGATTACACGCAGACCACGCTGATCGAGTCGGTCTGGTTCATCGCGTATTTCGTGGCCTCCATCCCTTCGGCGAAGCTGATCGAGCGGATCGGCTATCAGAAGTCGATCGTGACCGGGCTCGTCATCATGGCAGCCGGTGCGCTGCTGATGGTGCCGGCAGCGCGACTGCCGTCCTACGGCGTCGTGCTCACCGCGCTGTTCATCATCGCCAGCGGAATCACGCTGCTCCAGGTAGCGGCGAACCCGTATGTCGCGGTCATCGGCCCGCCGGAAACCGGCTCCTCGCGCCTCAATCTGGTGCAGGCGTTCAACTCGCTCGGCACCACGCTCGCGCCGCTGTTCGCAGGCTATCTGATCCTGGGCCGTTCGAAGGGCGGCACGGCAGAAGCCGGCGTGACGCTCACGGCAGCTGAGCGCTATGCCGATGCGCAGTCGGTGATCCTGCCGTATCTGATCGTCGCGGCAGTGCTGGTGGTGCTTGCCGTGGTCATCGCCCGCTTCCCGCTCCCCGCGATCGGCCAGGCTACCCAGCGCGTCTCGCGCGAGGAGCGGCGCGGCATGTCGCTTTGGAAGCACCGGAACCTCGTCTGGGGTGTGCCGGCGATCTTCATCTACCTGATCGCAGAAATCGGCGTCGCCAACCTGTTCATCAACTTCGTCTCGCAGCCGGACATCGCCGCAATCACGCACGAGCAGGCATCGCGCTACCTGGCGCTGCTGTGGGGCGGCATGATGATCGGCCGCTTCGTCGGCAGCTTCGTCATGCAGAAGGTGCCCGCCGACAAAGTTTTGGCATTCTTCGCGGTCGGCGCGTTCATCGTGATGCTGCTTGCGACCTTCACCAGCGGCCATGCGGCGATGTGGTCGCTGATCGCAGTGGGCCTGTTCCACTCGATCATGTTCCCGACGATCTTCACGCTGGGCATCAAGGGCCTGGGTCCGCTCACCGAGGAAGGCTCGGGCCTGCTCATCATGGCGATCGCCGGCGGTGCGCTGGTGGTGGTGCAGGGCTGGCTGGCCGACACTGTCGGGCTGCAGACCTCGTTCCTGCTGACCGCCGCCTGCGAACTCTACATCCTGTTCTACGCGCTGTGGGGCTCCAAGCCGACGCACGCGCTGCCGGAGCCCGAGGTGATCGGGTAATCTCGCCGGCACGGCACGACGAGGGCGCCTCCGCTACCGCGGGGCGCCCTTTTCGTATCACTCCATGGCGTGGCGCGTATCCTCGAGCGCCAGGTCGACCAATGCGCGCATCGCCGCACCGGCTGCCTCCGCATCGCCAGCCGCAATGCCGTCATAGACGCGGATGTGATCGGGCAGGGGATCGCGGGGCAGGGCGCGGGAGCGTTGCTTGAACTGGGTGGTCCAGTTCACCGCCGCCCCGATGCTGGCGCTCAGCACGACCAGCGCGTCGTTCCGCGTGGCGCGGAGGATCGCGTCGTGAAATTCGCGGTCTGCGGCCAAGCCAGCTTCCGTCGCCAGCGTGTGCCGCCGCATGGCCGCCAACGCGTCCTTCATTGCCTTCAGGTCGGCGCGGTCGCGCCGTTCGGCCGCCAGGCGTGCAGCTGCGGGCTCGACGATCGCCCGCAGTTCGAACAGGCTGCGGATGAACTGGATGTCCGGACTGCCTGCGAAAGCCCAGGCGACGACATCCGGATCGAGGAGGTTCCAGCGGTTGCGCGGCAGAACGCGGGTGCCCGCCTTGGGGCGGCTCTCTACCAGCCCCTTTGCCGTCAGGACCTGCACCGCCTCGCGATAGGCGCTGCGGGAAACGTCCAGCGCCTCCGAGAAGGCGATCTCCCCCGAAAGGGTGTCCCCCGGCGCATATTCGCCCGAGACGATCGCGAGGCCCAGCTTGTGTGCGATCGCGCCGCGCAGCCGGCGCCCGGTGCCGCGCGGCTGTCGCGCCGGCGTCTTTCCGCTCTCCGGCGCATCAGCCTCGCCCTTCGCATTGGTCATCCCTATCTCCCCCGCTAAGGCTGTGGTCGCGTTTTGAATGCCGAACGAACGATTGCCAAGCCGGCACCGCTTTAATATGTCCGAGTAAATAAGGAGCCACCCCATGACCAACGACACCGCAACCCTGAACCGGGCGAGTGACGCCGGCTTTCGCTCGATCTCGGCCGACACGGGCGAACCCTTTGGAGAGCTTTTTGCCGTTCATGGTCCGGCCGACGTGGACGCGGCCTGCGCCGCGGCAGAAGCGGCGTTCGACGCGTATCGCTCGACAGACCGTGAGACGCGCGCCGCGTTTCTGGAAAAGATCGGCGAAGAGATCCTGACGATCGGCGACGAACTGATCGAGACCGCGATGCGCGAGAGCGGCCTGCCGCGTGCGCGCCTGGAGGGTGAGCGCGGCCGCACCGTCGGCCAGCTCAAGATGTTCGCCGGCGTCGTCCGCAAGGGTGGCTGGCTCGGCCTGCGCATCGATCCGGCGCTTCCGGATCGTCAGCCGCTGCCGCGCCCGGACCTGCGCCTGCGCATGATCCCGCTCGGCCCGGTCGCGGTGTTCGGTGCCTCGAACTTCCCGCTCGCGTTCTCGACCGCTGGTGGCGACACCGCCTCAGCGCTTGCCGCCGGTTGTCCGGTCGTTGTGAAGGGCCACCCGGCACATCCGGCGACGGGCGCGTTGGTCGCAGAGGCAATCCGCCGCGCGGTCGCCGCCTCCGGCCTGCCGGAAGGCGTGTTCTCGCACCTCGTCGGCCCCGGCAACGAGCTCGGGTCACAGCTGGTGCAGGACCCGCGCATCACCGCAGTGGGCTTCACCGGCTCGCGTGGCGGTGGCCTGGCGCTGATGAAGCTGGCGCAGGCGCGTGAAGTGCCGATCCCGGTCTATGCCGAGATGTCGAGCATCAACCCCGTTCTGCTGATGCCGGAAGCGCTGAAGGCGCGCGGCGCGGCGCTGGGCACCGCCTTTGTCGGCTCGCTGACGATGGGCGCTGGTCAGTTCTGCACGAACCCGGGCCTGGTGCTGGCGATCGAAGGCGAAGGGCTCGATGCATTCGTTGAAGCGGCGAAGACCGCGCTCGTTGAGGCAGGCGCCAGCACCATGCTGACGCCCGGCATCCACAAGGCCTACTCCGAGGGCGTCGAGAACCTTGCATCGCATGCGCAGGTCGAGACGGTCGCGCGGGGCAAGGTTGGCGAGGGCGTGACCCAGGGTCAGGCCGCGTTCTTCTCGACCACGGCGGAGGCATTCCTGGCCGACAAGGCGCTGGGGCATGAGGTGTTCGGCGCCTCGTCGATCTTGGTGCGCTGCCGCAACGAAGAAGAGCTCCGCCAGGTCCTGGTTGCTTCCGAGGGTCAGCTGACCGCTACGCTGCACATGGATGCCGGCGACGCGGCGCTTGCCGCGCGCATGGTGCCGGTGCTTGAGCGCAAGGCAGGCCGCATCCTCGCCAACGGTTGGCCGACGGGCGTCGAAGTGACGCATGCGATGGTCCATGGAGGGCCGTTCCCGTCGACCTCCGACGGTCGCACCACTTCGGTCGGCAGCCTTGCGATCGACCGCTTCCTGCGGCCGGTGTCGTACCAGAACCTGCTGCCGGAGCTGCTGCCGGCAGATCTGCGCGACGGAGCGCAGGCGGGCCTGCCGCGTCTGATCGACGGCCAGCTCCACAACGATTGATCAATCCCGGCGACCGCAAGCGCGGCGTTCAACTGGGGAGGAATTAGGATGACGTTGCGTTTGTTGCAGCATCGGGCGCCGGACGGCACGCGATCGGTGATCGCGGCCCAGGGTGACCGGGCGGCATTCGTGCCGGGGGTCGATAGTGTGCGGGCGCTCGCCGCCCGCGCCATCGCCGATGGCACCAGCCTGGCGGATGCGGTCGCCGCATGCGGGGAGGGGGCTACCGTCGACCTCGCCGCGGAGTTTGAGACCGGTCACCTGATCGCGCCGATCGACCATGAGGATCCGGCGCACGTCGTGATGACGGGCACCGGCCTCACGCACCTCGGCTCGGCCGAAGGGCGCGACAAGATGCACCGCGAGGCGGCCGCCGTCGAAAAGCAAACGGACTCCATGCGGATGTTCCTGGAAGGCGTCGAGGGCGGCAAGCCCGCAGCAGGCCAAGTCGGCCAGCAGCCGGAGTGGTTCTACAAGGGCGACGGATCGCAGCTGGTCGCCCCGGGCGCCCCGCTGTCCATGCCTGCCTTCGCTCAGGACGGCGGCGAAGAGCCAGAGCTTGCCGGCATTTACCTGATCGGCCCGGACGGTACGCCGTTCCGCCTGGGTCTCTGCCTCGCCAACGAGTTCAGCGACCACGTGACCGAGCGCCATAACTACCTGTGGCTCGCGCACTCGAAGCTGCGCCAGGCGTCGCTTGGGCCGGAGATCGTCGTCGGCACGCCGCCGTCGGACGTGCGCGGCAGCAGCCGCATTCTCCGCAACGGCGAGGTCCTTTGGGAAAAGCCGTTCCTGTCGGGTGAGGACAACATGTCCCACAGCCTGGCGAACCTGGAGGCGCATCACTTCAAATATGCGCTGTTCCGCCGCCCCGGCGACATCCACATCCACTTCTTCGGGACGGCCACGCTGTCGTTCACCGATGGCGTGAAAACGGAAACCGGCGACGTGTTCGAGATCGAAGCGGCGCCGTTCACGCTGCCGCTGCGCAACCCGCTCGCCCGCGACGCCGAGGCGCCGGTGACCGTTCGCGCACTCTGATCCAGCCTGCCCGGCCGCGCCATCGCGGGGCCGGGCAGCCACTGCCGATTGCCCAAAGGGCTTGCAGTCCGGGCGGTCAGCAGCGACGAGGGATGCAGCCCGCGCGGTATTAGTCGCGCCCTTGCACAGGATCCTTCGATGGTCGTCACGGACATCGCAACCCGCACGTACGACCATAATTTTCGGCTCGACCCGATCGTCCGCAGCCTGCTCGACACGGACTTCTACAAGCTGCTGATGCTGCAGATGATCCGGCACGTGCACCCGGACGTCGACGCGACCTTTTCCGTAATCAATCGCACCCACTCGGTGCGCCTCGCGGAGGTGATCGACGAAGGGGAGCTGCGCGCGCAGCTCGACCATGCTCGCACCATTCGCTTCGCGAAGAAGGAGTTGATCTGGCTGGCGGGCAACAGCTTCTATGGCACGGCACGGATGTTCAGCCCGGATTTCATCCGCTGGCTCGCCGAGTTCCAGCTGCCGCCCTATGTGCTGGAGAAGCACGACGGCCAGTATGCGCTGCATTTCGAAGGCCCTTGGACCCACACCACGATGTGGGAAATCCCGGCGCTGACCATCATCAACGAGCTACGCGCACGCGCGGCCATGCGCGACAGGGGGCGGTTTGCACTCGACGTGCTCTATGCGCGCGCCAAGGCGAAGCTCTGGCAGAAGGTCGAGCGGCTGCGCGCGCTCCCCGATCTGGTTCTTTCCGATTTCGGGACCCGCCGCCGTCATGGTTTCCTTTGGCAACGCTGGTGCGTCGACGCTCTCAAGGAGGGACTCGGCGACCGTTTCATCGGCACGTCCAACGTGTTGCTGGCGATGGATGCCGACCTTGAGGCGATCGGGACCAATGCGCACGAGCTTCCCATGGTGGAGGCGGCGTTGTCGAATAGCGATGCGGAACTCGCCGGAGCGCCCTATCGCGTGCTGGAGCAATGGCGGCAGCATTACGGGGGCAACCTGCTGGTGGCATTGCCGGACGCGTTCGGAACGACGGCGTTTCTGGCGAACGCACCCGCCTGGGTAGCGGACTGGACAGGCTTCCGCCCCGATAGCGCACCCCCGATCGCGGCCGGGGAGCAGATCATCGTCTGGTGGCAACGCCAAGGCGTCGATCCGCGCAGCAAGTTGCTGATCTTCTCGGACGGCATGGACGTGGACACCATCGAGCAGGTCTACGGCCACTTCCACGGCCGCGTGCGGATGAGCTTTGGCTGGGGCACCAACCTTACCAACGATTTCCGGGATTGCGATCCCGATGGCGCCCACGGGCTCGAGCCGATCTCGCTGGTGTGCAAGGTCACGCGAGTAAACGGGCGCCCCGCGGTGAAGCTGTCCGACAATCCCGAGAAGGCGACCGGCGAACCGGACGAAATCGCGCGCTACCTCCGAGTGTTCGGCGGGGCGGACCGCGTCGCGAGCGCGGTGGAGGTCTAGGCTGGGGCGCTGAGCCGTTCGCGTGCCGGACCCTCGGTGGAGGGAGCCGGCACGCGTGGCATGCTATTGCGCTTGCGCTGTATTCGAAGGCGCGATCTGGCCCGAAGGTCCTTCCTTGCTCATCTGCTTCGCGTGGTGGATGTTGTACCCCACGAAGATGATCGCCCAGATCGCCGCGATGATCAGCAGGATGATCGCGAGGCGCCGGAGGGGCGGTCCTTTTCGAGGATCGGGCGGCACGGGCATGATGAAGTCCTTCGGATCGGTAGGCGCAGGGGCGAGTCTTAGTGGCTGGCGTCCTCGCCGGCAGCGCGAAGGTCGACAAAGGTGCGCATCACCTTCGGGATACCGCCGATCACGAACGAAGCCATCGACTGCTCTTCAGCCAGCGACTGCTCGAGCAGCGCGGTGACGCTGCCAAACCCGCCGTCTTCGGCCAGGGTGATAAGACCGGTGTAGCTTGCGATTTCGAAGTTCTCGAACGCGAAGTTCGCAAAGCTGTTCTTGATGATCTCGTCGCCAGCCACCGTATGGCTGAGCGCTGCCAGATTGCCGGAGATGCTGAGTCCCAGGTCCTTCAGGTTGGAATGGCTTTCTCCGAGATCGGCAAGGATCTGCTCGACGCGGGAGATCTGCTGCTCGGTCTCGGCCCGGTGGCTGCGCAGCCGGGCTTCGATCTCGGGATAATGCGCGAGACGATCGAGCTGGCGGTCGATCAGCGCCAGAGCCTGATGCTCGACTGCGTGCACGTCGCGCAGGCCGGTGATGAACAGCGGACGGATGATCTCATTGACAGTTGCCATGGGCGTCTCCTCTCGGTTGCGCCTTCAAAGCGCGCGGGAGGAAGGAGAGGTTCCCTGGACCTGGGGCGAGTATGGTGCCGGAAAGCATTGGAACCCGCCACCGACGCCGACGATCGCGTCAGGCGCTGGCGAGAAGCGGAAGTGGCCGGGCGAACTCGATCCGGTTCCGACCCAAGGCCTTGGCCGAATAGAGCGCGCGGTCCGCGGCGGAGAGCAGGCTGGGCAGGTCCACGCCGTCGGCGCCCAGTTCCGCCAGTCCGACGCTCACCGTGGCACGGATGTTGCCGCTCTCGCCATGGACGGTGCCGGCAAAGCGTCGCGCTACCGCTTCGCCGATCTCGCTTGCCCGACTGCCATTCTGTCCCGGCAGCAGCGCCGCAAATTCCTCGCCGCCCAACCGCACCAGCAGGGTCGTGCTCCCGATCGTTTCCTGCGCGATCGCGGCGAAGGATTTGAGGACCTCGTCCCCGGCAGCGTGACCGTATCGATCATTGATCGACTTGAAGTGGTCCAGGTCGAACGCGAGCAGCGAGGCGCACGTGCTGTCGGTGAGCATGACAGCCCCGTCCTCAAAGAAGCGCTGTCGGTTGCCGAGCCCCGTGAGAAAGTCGGTGCGCGAGATCGCAAGGAGCTTGCCCTGCGCCTCTTCGCGGACGAGCGCCAGCAGCGCCATGGGCATCGCGACCGAGTAGAGCACGCCCTCGTATAGAGTCGCTTCCGCCAGCGACGGCAGGATGTCGTCGCCATAGATGCCCGCCAGCACCGGGAGGACGAGCGCTCGGAACGCGTAGAAGAGACCATGTCCTCCTGCGATCGCGACGGGAATGGGGAGCGATCGGAGTGACCGCAGCGTGTGGCTGCGCGCGAGCCGCCATGCGGTCAGCCCGCAGACCAGGGCAATCGGCAGCGCGGAGCAATAGTTCCAGAAGATCGATCGGGCGCCGGAACCGACGCCTGCCCATGCGACGGCGACGAACAGCAGAAGCGCCACCGATCGGCGCGCGTAGCGATGCCCCTCCAGTCGCCCAACGCCGTTCAGGATCAGCAGATATCCGGACAGGATGACGAGGTTGCTGAGGGCCCAGCCTGTAGCACCCGGGAGGTGGGTTCGCCCGATCGCGAGCCCGCACCCGACCGCCAGAACCGCGTACCCCGCAGCCCAGGTGCCGAGTTCGGCAGACCGCTCCACCCGAGCCTGTCGCTCCCAAAGGGTCATCCCCGCACCGACGAGCAGCGTGCCGATCGCCAGACCGTAAAGGGTGAGAAGGTCCAATTGCATCTCGATACAGCCCCCTAAAGGCTGCAATAGCGCAATCGAGATGAAATTTCCACGCCCGTGGAACCGGATGGCAGTTGCGGCGTTTCGCGCGCCCTCCGGATTGTTGCCGCCGTACATCGTGGCGGAGAGGGTGGGATTCGAACCCACGGTGAGCGTGAACCCACGGCGGTTTTCAAGACCGCTGCCTTAAACCACTCGGCCACCTCTCCGCACACAGCGCGCTTACGGCGGCTGGTCGGGTTTGTGCAAGCCTCTCGACGCTTAGGGGTTTCGCGCGGCCTCTCCGCTGTGGCACAGAGCCGCTTCACGTGCGGGAGCCGAGTATGCGTAGATGGGGCAAGGGGCTGCTCGCCCTTGCGGCGATGATGTCGATCAGCGGTTCGGCGGCAGCCCAGGACGAGGCGGGGTTCCAGGCCTATCTTCAGGGAGTGGCAGCCAAAGCACGTTCCCAGGGTGTGAGCGAGCGCGCGATCAGCGCCGTCCTGAACGGGCTTACGTACAACCCGCGGGTCGTGGAACTGGATCGCGGTCAACCCGGTGGGACCAGCAATAGTGTTCCCGCCTTTGCTCCGTACAAGGCCCGTCATGTCGACGCCGCCCGCATCAACCGCGGGCGCGAGGCGTATCGCGCACAGCGCCCGAAGCTGATGCGGATCGAGCAGGAGACCGGCGTCCCCGAATCGATCATGGTCGCGATCTGGGGCCATGAGACCAACTACGGCGGCTACACGGGCAACTTCGACCTGCCGCGCTCGCTCGCGACCCTCGCCTATGAGGGGCGTCGTCGCGCGCTGTTTGAGCCGGAATTGATCGCGACCATGAAGATGGTCGACCGGGGGGTTCCGCGCGACAGCCTGAAGGGCAGCTGGGCAGGGGCGACCGGGTACCCACAGTTCCTGCCGTCGATCTACCTTCGCCTCGCACGCGACGGCGACGGTGACGGCCGGGCAAACATCTGGACCAGCGCAGCCGATGCCCTGGCCTCGATCGGCAACTACTTCGTCAATGCCGGCTGGCGCCCCGGACAGCCCTGGGGTGTCGCGGTGAACGTTCCCGCCAACCTGAACCGGGGGTCGCTCACCTCGCCGACGCGGTCGCCGCGGTGCCCCCGCGTGCATGAGCGGCACACGCGCTGGCGGAGCATGGCCGAGTGGCGGCGCCTGGGCGTCGTTCCGCAATCCGGCCGCTGGCCGGACGACACCATCCAGGCGACTCTTCTCGAACCGGACGGGCCGGGGAACACCGCCTATCTCCTGACCGGGAACTACCGGGTGATCCTGGATTACAACTGCTCGAACTTCTACGCGCTGTCGGTGGGGCTGCTGGCCGATGAAGTCGCACGCTAGCGCGTTCGGAGTGCTGCTGCTGGCGGGGTGCGCGGCGAACACGCTGCCGCCCGCGCCGCAGCAGCCCCCAAGCGACCCCACGTTCCCTGCCACGCCGTCGACCTCCGAGGCTCGCTACGATGCTGTGGGCTGGGCGAATACGACGGCCGCGCCGGATGTCGACGGCGGCGTGTTCGTCGTCCATCCGACGCTCGCTGCGGGCAGCTTTGTCGAGCTCACGCTGCTCGACGGCGGCCGCACGACGGTGATGAAGGTTGGCCGGAACGCCCCGGTCGCTCCGGGATATGTCTTGGCCCTCTCGCCGGTTGCTGCACAAGCGCTCGGCGTCGGATCGGCGCCGGTAGCCGTGCGGGTGAGGGAGGTCGTGCCGCCAGCCTACGAGCGTGCCGCAGCCGAAGGAGGGAGCCTGACGCGGATGGATGCGCCACAGGTGCTGCTGGCGGCGTTGCGCAAGCGTCTTCCGCCGGTGCCGGCCGCGGGATCCACGCCGGCGATCGGCGCGGTGGCTCAGGCGCCGATATCCTCACAACCGCCATCGCGTCCTGGGCCCAAGCCGATCGAGACCGTCGAACTGCCGCCGAGCCGGGTTTCGCCGCTGCCCGCAGCGCCGGTTGCTCCGCCACCTGCACCCGCCTCCAGCGTGCCCGCGACCGGCGCCTGGGCCGTTCAGGTGGCGGCGCTGTCGAACGCGACCCGCGCCGAGGCGCTGGCGCGCGAGCTGGGCGGCTTCACGCGACGTACGGGGGCGCTGGTCCGTGTACGCATGGGGCCATATCCCACGACCGCCGCTGCCGAACGCGGGCGTGCGCAAGCCGCCGCGCGCGGCTATGGTGACGCAAAAGTTATTCGCAACGACTGACCTAAGGCCCTGGACCCTACGATGAAGAAGCTGCTTACCGCCGTCCTGCTTTCCGCCGTCGCCGTCACGCCGTCGGTCGCTGCTGCGCCCCCGTTCGAGACTCCCGCGCCCGTCGCCTACATTCAGGACCTGTCATCGGGCGCGATCCTTTATGCCAAGGATGCCGACCGCCGCATGCCGCCGGCGTCCATGGCCAAGATGATGACCGCCTATGTGGCGTTCGACCTCATCAAGAAGGGCGAGTTGAAGCTCGACCAGAAGTTCCAGGTGCGCCCCGAAACCTGGCAGCGCTGGCACGGCCCGGCTGCGGGCTCGACCATGTTCCTGTCGGTGAACGAGCAGGTCAGCGTCGACGACTTGCTGAAAGGGATCATCACCCTGTCCGGCAACGATGCTTGCGTGGTCCTGGCCGAAGGTGTCGCGGGAACCGAAGAGGCGTTCACGAGCCTGATGAACCAGCGCGCCAAGGAGCTGGGGCTGACCAACAGCCACTTCGGCACCTCCAACGGCTGGCCGGATGAAGGCCGAACCTATGTCAGCGCGCGGGATCTGGCGACTCTTGCTTCCGCGACGATCCAGAAGTTCCCGGACCTCTACAAGCGCTTCTATTCGCTGGAGAGCTTCACCTGGGGCAAGACGCTGGGCGCGGGCAGCGACATCACCCAGGCGAACCGTGACCCGCTGCTTGGGCGCGTCGCCGGCGCCGACGGCCTGAAGACCGGTCACACCGAGGAAGCCGGCTACGGTTTCACTGGTTCGGCCGAACAGAATGGCCGGCGCCTGGTGATGGTGCTGGCGGGCCTCACGAGCTTCAACCAGCGCATTTCCGAATCGGTCCGCTTCATGGAGTGGGGCTTTCGTGCATGGCGTGCCCGGCCCATCGCGAAGAAGGGCAAGCTGGTCGAAACCGCCGATGTCCAGCTGGGGGATAGCAGCACGGTTGGCCTCGTCGCGCCGCGCGACCTGACCGTCACGGTTCCGGCGGGCGCCGCTACCGAGCTCGCGGGCACGGTCGTGTATCAGGGGCCGATCAAGGCGCCGATCAAGGCCGGCCAGCATATCGCCGATCTCGTCATCTCCTCGCCCGGCATGGAGCCGCAGCGCCTGCCGCTGGTGGCCGAGAAGGACGTGGACGAAGCCGGCTTCTTCGGTCGCGCTTGGGCGGGCCTGATGGCGCTGTTCGGCGCTTGAGCGGCCTGTTCATCTCGTTGGAGGGCGGCGAGGGCGTCGGCAAGTCGACCCAGACCGCCCGCCTGGCTGCCGCGTTGGAGGCGCGGGGCCTGCACGTCGTGGTCACGCGCGAGCCGGGCGGCAGCGAGGGCGCGGAAGCCATCCGTGGCCTGCTGATGCAGGGCGAGGTGACGCGCTGGAGCCCGCATGCCGAGGCACTCTTGTTTGCTGCGGCGCGGGCAGATCATGTCGAGAAGCGCATCCGACCCGCGCTCGAGGCGGGGCAGTGGGTGTTGTGCGACCGATATATCGATAGCACCCGCGCCTATCAGGGCGGGCAGGGGATCGACGATGCGGCGATCCTCGCGCTGCATGCCTTCGGATCGAAGGGGCTGCTCCCGGATCGAACCCTGCTGCTGTCGCTGCCCGAAGGGGCAGGGGAGGAGCGTGCGCTCGTCCGGGACCGTGGCGTCGCGGATCGCTTCGGTGCCAGGGGACCTGAGTTCCACGCCCAAGTCGCGGCGGCCTTCGAACGGATCGCCGACGGTGAAGCCGCGCGTGTCCGCCGTGTCGACGCGACGGGCACGCCCGAAGCCGTGACGGCCCGCCTGATGGGTGCGCTCGCCGACGTCCTGCCATGATCGAACTCGTCGGGAATCGGGCCGCGCACGACGCCTTCTTCACGGCGGCAGAGCGGGGCGGGCTGCACCACGCCTGGCTCCTGGCGGGGCCGGAGGGGGTGGGGAAGGCGAGCTTCGCCCGCGTGGCGGCGAGCCGCCTGCTTGCGCATGCGGTCGATCCCCGGGTGCCGGTCCGCGGGGGCGCGCTTTCCGAGGAGGACCGAACCGCGGCACTGATCGCGGCGGGGTCTCACCCGGACTATCGCGAGATGGCCCGCCAGCCAAAGGACCCGGCAAAGCCCGACGAGAATCTCGCCCGCAGCATCCCGATCGCGCAGGTGCGCGCACTCCAGCCGATGTTCGCGACCAAGCCGTCGCTCTCCGAACGACGCGTGGTGCTGATCGACGCGATCGACGACCTGGAGACCGCAGCTGCCAACGCGCTGCTGAAGAACCTTGAGGAGCCGCCCGCCGGCACGATCTTCCTGCTCGTCAGCCATGCACCCGGCCGACTGCTCCCGACGATCCGCTCGCGCTGCCGGATGCTGCGCTTCGAGCGGCTTTCGGATGCGGAGGTGGGGACCGTCGTCCGGGAAGCGATGCCAGACGTGAGCGATGTCGAATGCGACGCGCTGGTCCGCGGGGGCGAAGGATCGCCCGGTCGCGCGCTGGCCTTCGCTGGCCTCGACGTCGCGGCCCTAGAGCGCGCTATGGCGGCGATCGCCCGCGACGGCGATCCAAGCAACGCGCTGCGCGGTAAGCTCGCCAAGGCACTCGGCGGCAAGGCCGCGCAGCACCGGTATGAAGCGTTCCTGGAGCGCGCACCGAGCTTCATCGCTGCCAGAGCGCGTGAGCGCAGTGGCGTCGCCTTGCACACGGCGCTGGGCGCCTATGAGGCGGCGCGCGCCCTCGCGGCGGCAGCACCGGGGCTGTCGCTCGACGCGCAGGCAACGGTGTTCGAGATGGGCGGAATTCTTGCGCGTCTTGCAGAGCAGGACGGGCTTCAATCGCGCGGAGCGATGCACTAGGGAAACGGCATGGCCGAGCCCTATTACATCACCACCGCGATCCATTATCCCAACGGCAAGCCGCACATCGGCCATGCCTATGAGATGATCGCCGCTGACGCGATCGCGCGTTTTCACCGCCAGGCGGGTCGCGATGTCCGCTTCCAGACCGGGACCGACGAGCACGGCCTCAAGATGGTGCAGACCGCACGCAAGCGGGGCATGGAAGTGCGCGCGCTTGCCGACGAAATGTCGAGCTATTTCCACGAGATGGCGGACAAGCTTGACATCTCCTATGATCGCTTCATCCGGACCGTGGAGCCGGCGCACTATGCGGCCAGCCAGGCGATCTGGCAGGCAATGGCCGATGCCGGCGACCTCTACCTGTCGCGCTACGAGGGCTGGTACTCCGTTCGCGACGAGGCCTTCTACGAAGAGAAGGAACTGACCGAAGGGGAAGGGGGCGTTCGCCTTTCGCCGCAGGGGACCCCTGTCGAGTGGACCGCCGAGGAGACTTGGTTTTTCCGGCTTTCCAAGTACCAGCAGCCGCTGCTCGATTTCTATGCGGCGCATCCGGAGTTCATCCAGCCCGAAAGCCGGCGCAACGAGGTGCTGCGCTTCGTCGAGGGAGGGCTTGCCGACTTGTCGGTATCGCGTACCAGCTTCGACTGGGGCGTGCCGGTGCCGGGTAGCCCCGGTCACGTCATGTACGTCTGGGTCGATGCACTGACCAATTACCTCACGGGCGCCGGCTATCCGGATGGTGGGGACATGGCGCGCTTCTGGCCCGCCGATCTGCACCTGATCGGAAAGGACATTGTCCGGTTCCATGCGGTCTACTGGCCTGCCTTCCTGATGTCTGCCAAGCTCGCGCTGCCGCGGCAGGTATTCGGCCATGGCTTCCTCCTCAACCGCGGGGAGAAAATGTCCAAGTCGACCGGCAACGTCATCGACCCCATGGCCCTTGCGGGGCTGTATGGTGTCGATGCGCTGCGATACTTCCTGCTGCGCGACATCAGCTTCGGCCAGGACGGGACCTTTTCGGACGAGGCGATCGTCACGCGTGCCAACGCCGATCTCGCGAACAGCTTCGGGAACCTCGCCCAGCGCACCTTGTCGTTTATCGCCAAGAACCTGGATGGTGTGCTGCCGTTGCCCGGCCGGAGTGACCCCGCCGACGATGCTTTGCTCGCCCAGGTTGCGGAGGCAGGCGCCGCATTCCGCGAAGAGTTCGCCGCCCTTTCCTTGGGTCAGGCGCTGGAAAGCTGGATGCGGGGGGTGTTTGCCTGCAACCAGTATATCGACGCACAGGCGCCCTGGTCGCTGCGCAAGACTGACCCAGAGCGGATGCATGCCGTGCTTGGAACGCTGGTGCGGGCCATCCGCGATCTCGCGATCCTGGTATGGCCAGTGATCCCCACCTCAGCCGGTCGTGTGCTCGACCAGTTGGGCCAAGATGCGCGCGATCATGGCGCGCTCGCTGACTCCGATTGGTACATCCGTGCGGTGGATGCAGGCTTCCGCATTGCTCCGCCCGCGCCGATCTTCCCGCGGCTCGCGCTGGAAGAGGCTGCGGTTTCCGCATGAGGCTCGCCGACAGCCACTGCCACCTGAACTACAAGGGCGTCTTCGAGCAGCAGCCGGAGGTGCTGGCGCGCGCGCGGGACGCTGGCGTGGTGGCGATGCTCAACATCTCGACCCGAGAGAACGAGTGGGACGCAGTGATCGGCACCGCAGAGCGTGAGCCGGACGTCTGGGCGACGATCGGCATCCACCCGAACGAAGCGGACAGCTACCCCGATGTCGATACCGAGCGGCTCGTCGCCCGTGCCGCCCATCCTCGCGTCGTCGGCATTGGGGAGACCGGGCTGGATTACTACTATGAGCATTCCGATCGCGCCCGGCAGCAAGCGAGCTTCCGCAGCCATCTCGCTGCCTGCCGGCAAACCGGTCTTCCGGTGGTGGTGCACACGCGGGATGCCGAGGATGACACTGCGGCGATCCTGAAGGAAGAGCTGGGGAAGGGGAGCTTCCCCGGCGTGATCCATTGCTTCACCGGCACTGCCGAGTTCGCGCGCCAGGCGCTCGATCTCGGCTTCTACATCTCCATCTCCGGCATCGTAACGTTCAAGAACGCCCGGGATCTCCAGGAAACGGCGCGCTGGCTGCCCCGCGAGCGCCTGCTGGTGGAGACCGACGCGCCGTTCCTGGCTCCGGTGCCGCATCGCGGACGCCCCGGCGAGCCCGCCTATGTCGCGGACACCTGCCGCTTCCTTGCGGAATTGCGCGGGGAGGATGTCGAGGGGCTGGCGGATGCCACCCGCGCGAACTTCCACGCGCTGTTTGCGAAAACG
This sequence comes from Microbacterium terregens, assembly GCF_027922045.1. The sequence continues at coordinate 155,981 of NZ_BSEX01000015.1, read as the reverse complement.
ATCGCGTGAAGATCCGCATCCTGGGCTCCGGCACTTCGTCGGGCGTGCCGCGGCTTGGCGGAGACTGGGGAGCATGCGATCCGACCGATCCCCGTAACCGGCGCACACGCGTGTCGGCACTGATCGAGACGGCCACCACGCGCATCCTGATCGATACCGGCCCCGACATGCGGCAGCAATTGCTCGACGCCGGGGTAGCAGACGTGGATGCGGTGCTCTGGACCCACGACCATGCCGATCACTGCCACGGCATCGACGACCTGCGGCAGCTATTCCATCTGCGCGGACAGCCGGTACGCGGCTATGCCCGTCCTGAGACACTGGCCGTGCTGCGGGAACGCTTCGGCTACGTCTTCTTCGGCCGCAATGGCTACCGGGCGACGGTCGACGCGCAGGAGCTTCCGGACCGGCTGCGGATCGGCGACATCGACGTTTCCGTGACTGATCAGCCGCATGGGGCGATCCGGTCCGCGGGACTGCGTTTCGAAAGTGGTGGTCGTTCCGTTGTTTACGCGACGGACTTCAACGAAGTGACAGACGCGATGCTTGCGCTTTACCGAGGGTGCGACCTGATGGTCGTCGATGCGCTCCGCGATGCACCGCATCCGACGCACCCGACGGTGGACGAGGCGCTGGCGCTGATAAAGGCGTGCGGCGATCCACGATCGGTGTTGATCCACATGGACCACAGCCTGGACTATCAGACACTTCGATCCCGCCTGCCTGCGCACGTCGAACCGGGCTTCGACGGCTTGGAACTGGCCGCGTGAGCCTAGAGAGCAGCGCCCAGCTGCTCTGGAGCATCGGAGCGCTCGTGCTTGCTGTGTCCGCGCTGATCGCCCGCCGGCCGAGCAGAGGTACGATCCTCCGCTCGTTGCTGGCGTGGCTGCTTATCGGCGCACTGATCGTTCTGGCTGTGGTGAGCGTGCACTATCTCAGTGGTACGGCTGAGGAGAATGAGGGCAGCACGGGCTTCGGTAGCGCAGCTACTCGTTCTATATTCGGCCGCGCGTTAACATAATGCAGATTACCGATCTGATGTATTCTTGGAAGTGGGGTCGTTTTGATGATCGATCGGTTGGTCAGGATCATGGTACGTCTGCGCGATCCTGAGCATGGCTGCGAATGGGATCGCGCTCAGACCTTCGCCACGATTGCGCCGTACACGATCGAAGAAGCCTATGAAGTTGCCGACGCAATCGCCCGCGGCGACATCCCGGACCTAAAGGAAGAACTCGGCGATCTGCTGCTGCAGGTGGTGTTCCACAGCCGCATTGCCGAGGAAGCCGGCCAGTTCGCCTTGCCGGACGTGGTTGAGGCGATCAGCGACAAGATGGAGCGCCGTCATCCGCATATCTTCGGCGACGCCACGGCGAGCCCCGGCTGGGAAGCGATCAAGGCTGCGGAGCGCGGCGCAAAGACCACGAACGAAAGTGGCGGCGCGCTGGGTGGCGTTGCGCTCGGCCTGCCGGCGCTCAGCCGCGCCGAAAAGCTCCAGAAGCGGGCCGCACGCGTCGGCTTCGACTGGCTGGATGCGAGCGGTCCCCGTGCGAAGATCGACGAGGAACTGCTTGAAATTGAAGGTGCTCCGCCGACGGAATTGGAAGAGGAAGTCGGCGACCTGCTCTTCGCCGTCGTGAACTGGGCCCGGCACCTCGACGTTGATCCCGAGGCAGCGTTACGGAGCGCCAATGCCAAGTTCGAGCGCCGCTTCGCCGCCATGGAAGCACATGCGGGACCGTCGTTTCCCGAACTGACCTTGGACGAAAAGGAAGCGCTCTGGGCCGCGGCCAAGACCGCTGAGCGCTCGTAAGTGAGACGGTTCCTCACTCAGCGTGTGAGGAACCGCTCATAGTCCGCTGGAGCCATGCGGACATCGTACAAGGCGCTCGAACCCTCCATCCAATGGTCGATGACCTCGCCATGGGCGTGCAGCCACGCCGCGCTGGCGCCGTCTTCCGGGGCGAGGGCGATGCGATAGCGCCGATGTCCTTGGGTCAGGCGATCGGCGATGGTGCGAAGGAGCGCGTCCACCCCCTCCCCGGTCAGCGCTGAGATTGCGACGACATCGTCGCGGCGCGACGCCTCGCCTTCAAGCTCCGTGCGGTCGTCGGGCTCCAGAAGGTCCAGCTTGTTCCAGGCTTCGATCCTGGGCGTGGTTTCGTCCACGCCGATCTCGGAGAGCACCGCCTCGACATCGTCCGCCTGAGCCTGGGTGTCCGGGTGCGCGATGTCGCGGACATGGACGAGCAGGTCGGCCGAAACGACCTCTTCCAGGGTCGCCTTGAACGCCGCAACGAGTTGGGTCGGCAGCTCCGAGACAAAGCCCACTGTGTCCGACAGGATCACCTTGTCCACGCCCGGCAGCGAGATTTGCCGAAGCGTGGGATCGAGCGTCGCGAACAGCAGGTTCTCTGCCATCACCTCCGCGCCGGTCAGCCGGTTGAACAGCGTAGACTTGCCGGCGTTGGTATAGCCGACCAGCGCGACGACCGGCCAAGGCGCCCGTTGCCGGCGATCCCGGTGCAGCCCGCGGGTGCGCGACACGCTCTCGAGCTCGCGCCGCAGCCGCGCCATGCGGTCGCGGATCAAGCGGCGGTCGGCCTCGATCTGCGTCTCACCAGGGCCGCCCAGGAAGCCGAAGCCGCCCCGCTGCCGCTCGAGGTGGGTCCAGCTGCGGACCAGGCGGCCGGCCTGATAGTCCAGGTGGGCGAGCTCCACCTGCAGGCGTCCCTCGGCCGTGCGCGCACGTTCGCCGAAGATCTCCAGGATCAGGCCGGTGCGATCGATGACCTTGCAGCCAAGGCCCTTCTCCAGGTTCCGCTGCTGGATCGGCGTCAGCGCGGCATCAAATACCGCGAGCTGCAGGTCCTGGTCGCGGACCGTCTCGGCGAGCGCGTCGACCTGCCCACTGCCGATCAGCGTGGCGGCGCGGGGTTGTCGTACGCGCAGCGCCACGCGCTCCTGCACTTCGACCCCGATCGCCAGCGCGAGCCCCGCCGTTTCCGCGAGACGAGCGTCCGCATCGCGCGCCGATCCACCCATGTCCGGGAGCACGATCAGCGCACGCGCGCCGCGCGAAAACTCCTCGACGTCGCGTTCGAACCCGCCGCTCAATCTGCGTCCGATCCGGCCTGTTCCTCGGCCAAGTTGAGCGGATGCGCCGGCTGGATCGTCGACACGGCATGCTTGTAGACCAGCTGCGAAACACCGTCGCGCTGCAGCAGCATGCAGAAGAGGTCGAAAGCGGCGATCTGCCCCTGCAGCATCACGCCGTTGACCAGGAACATGGTGACGCTCTCGTGGTTCTTCCGAACCGCGTTCAGGAAAATTTCCTGAAGCAGCGCATTGCGCGAGCTTTGCTCCGCCGCGGCAGCCACGATCGGGTCAAGATCGACCTGCCCTGCGGGCATGATGGTGGAAATGGCGTGCTTGTAGATCAGCTGCGACTGTCCGTCGCGCCGCAGCAGCACCGAAAAATTATCGAACCACGTGACGATGCCCTGCAGCTTCACGCCCTTCACGAGGAACATCGTTACTGGTGTCTTGGAACGCCGAAGCGCGTTGAGGAAGAGATCCTGGAGCGAGCTCTGCTTCTCGGCCATGTCCTGCCCTTTGTTTTTGGCGGGTTCTCCCGCATTGCCCCGTCCCCGCGACGGTGCGGGGCTGACTTAGGACGCGGAAGCGGCCGCGTCCACCATGCTACTCGTCGCCGCGGGTTTCGGTGATCCCAAGCAACTTCAGTTTCCGGTGAAGCGCGGAACGCTCCATGCCGATGAAGCTCGCAGTGCGCGAGATGTTCCCTGAGAAACGCCGGATCTGCACCCGCAGATATTCCCGCTCGAACGACTCCCGGGCCTCGCGGAGTGGCGCCCCCATGATGGCATTGGCACCCAATCCGCCGCTCCCCTCGCCGGGCGTACCGAGCACTTCCGGAGGAAGCAGGTCCACGTCGATCCGGCCGATGCGGTTGCCAGGCGCAAGGATCACGGTGCGCTCGACGACATTGCGCAACTGGCGGACGTTGCCCGGCCACTCATAGGATTGCAGCGCCACCATCGCATCGGGAGCGATCTCCGGTGTCGGCACCCGCCGCTCGGAGGCGTAATGCGCGACGAAATGCTCCACCAGCGCCGGTATGTCCTCGCGGCGCTCGGTAAGCGCCGGGATCACCACCGGAACGACGTTGAGGCGGTAGTAGAGGTCTTCGCGGAAACGGCCCTCCGCGATCTCGTCCTGCAGGTTCCGCGCGGTAGCGGAGACGACCCGCACGTCCACCTTGACGACGCGCTGGCCCCCGACGCGTGTGAAGCTCTGATCGGTCAGCACCCGCAGGATGCGGGCCTGGGTCGTGATCGGCATGTCCGCGATCTCGTCCAGGAACAGGGTGCCGCCATGCGCCTGTTCGAGCAGGCCCGGGCGAACGAGCTCGCCCCCCTCCTCCACCCCGAACAACTCTTCTTCCACGCGCTCGGGCGTCATCCGCGCCGCGCTCACGATCACAAAGGGCGCAGCGGCGCGCTGGCTCCAGCCATGAAGCAGGCGGGCCGCGACTTCCTTGCCGATGCCGGGGCCGCCGGTGATGAGCACGCGGCTGCCGGTGGAGGCCACGCGCTTGAGCGTCGCCCGTACGGTATTGATCGCCGCCGAACTGCCGGTCAGGTCGTCCTCACGACCTGCCGATGCGCGGAGCGAGGCGACCTCGCGGCGCAGCCGCTCGGTTTCGGTCGCGCGTTCTACCAGGAACAGCAGGCGCTCTGCCTCGAACGGCTTCTCGATGAAGTCGACCGCACCGCGACGGATCGCCGCCACCGCAGTGTCGATGTTGCCGTGACCGGAGATCACCAGCACGGGAAGCGTCGGGTCCCGCTCTTTGATGACGTCGAGCAGTTCGAGCCCATCCAGTCGCGAACCCTGCAGCCATACGTCGAGCAGCACCAGTGACGGACGCCTTGCGGCAATCGCCTCCAGCGCTGCATCGCTGTCGGCAGCACCCCGCGTTTCATAGCCCTCGTCTTCCAGCACACCGGAGACGAGATCGCGGATGTCGGTTTCGTCATCGACGACAAGGATATCGAGCTTCATGAGCGGAGTGTTCCGTTACGGGTAAGCATTGCCTGGCGTTGAGATTCTTCGGGGCCGGTGTAGCCGGAAGCTGCCCCCTCTCCCTCCAGTGCTGCAAGGACGTTCAGGTCGAGTGTAATGGTGACGACCGTGCCGCCCCCGGGCCGATCGCCGAAGCTGATGTTGCCAAAATGCTCCTCGACGATCTTCTTGACGATGGCGAGGCCAAGGCCGGTGCCCCGTGCACGCGTGGTCATGTACGGCTCGACGATCCGATCCCGCTCCACCGGAAGGCCGATCCCGTTGTCGCTAACCGTCAGCTGTAGCTGACCAGCGCCGATTTCCTGGAGGCTGACGCAAATTTCTCCCTTGGGCGCATTTTCTGGCCGCCCCTCAACTGCTTCGACAGCATTCTTGACGATGTTGGTGAGCGCCTGGCCGAACTGGCGGCGGTCGCAGACGACAGGCGGAAGGCCATCCTCCGCGACGAGGGTGAAGGTGATGTCGGGATGCGCAACCTCGTGCAGGAACACAGCCTGGCGCGCAATGTCGAGCATCGACTCTTCATGGAAGACGGGCTTGGGCATGCGGGCAAAGGACGAGAACTCGTCGACCATCCGACGCAGATCGCCCACCTGCCGCACGATCGTATCGGTCAGCTTTGCGAAGGTGCCGTCGTCATTCTCGATCTGCCGGCCATATCGCCGCTTGAGCCGCTCGGCGGCGAGCTGGATCGGGGTGAGCGGGTTCTTGATCTCATGCGCGATGCGGCGCGCCACGTCCGACCAGGCGGCGCGCCGCTGGTCCAGCAACTGCTGGGTGATGTCGTCGAAGGTCAGGATGAAGCTGCCGTCGTCCCGCGTGATCTTGACGGCCAGCGTCTTCGCCTCTCCCCGCGCCTGCAGTTGGACGATCGCCTCTCGGGCGTCCCCTGCGAGCGTCGCATCGAGTTCGGCAGCCACGGCAGCAAGCGGTTTTCCGACTGCCGCTGCCGCATCGACGCCCAGCAGATTGGCAGCAGAGGCGTTGATCACACGGATGGCGCGATCGGGCCCGACCGAGATGACGCCGGCGCTGACGCCGGACATCACCGCCTCGATGAGGGCGCGTCGGCTGTCGATCTGTTCGTTCGCCTTCACCAACGCGCTCGTCTGCTCGTTCAGCCGCTGGGTCATCAGGTTGAAGGCGGTTGCGAGGGTGCCGATCTCGTCCATCCGCCGCGGAATGGCGACCCGAGCGGTCAGGTCGCCCCCGGCGACCCGGTCTGCGGCTTGCACCAATTCGCCCACGGGACGCACGAGGCGATCCGCCACGACCAGCGCCACCCACACCGCGAGCCCCACGATCATCAGTGAGATGACAAACAGCGAGATATTGAACCGCAACTGGATCGAGCCGGATCGGCCGAGAAATGCCTGGTAACTCTTCAGCATCGTCTCCGCACGACCGGACAAGGCCAGGTATTTGGTCATGTCCCACTCGCGCCCGCCGTACAGGTACAGGTTGTCGACGCCGGGGATGCGAGTGACGGACCGCGATCGACCGTTCTTGATGTCCGTGATGGCGTCGCTGTTCGACAGCGCGCGGACCCGGCTCATGTCGAACTCCGTCGAGAGATCGCGATCCGTGGGGTTGTAGAAGAGCTGTGTCTGGAGTTCTCCTTTGGGAGAGATGGAGAAGATGACCGCTTCCGACAGGTTCCGGTAATAGGCCTGTTGCGCAAAGAATTGCTGCACCTCCAGCTGGTCCGTCGGATACTCCCGGAGGACCGGGCCGAGGTCACCCGCCATGGTCACGACTTCGTTGCGAACGTAGCTGAGGATCTGCCGGTAGCTTTCCTGCGTCAGCGCGCGGGCATCGACCAGCATGCTGCGCGCCTGGTCGGAGAACCAGAACTCCACGCCCGTCTGGAACAGCAGCGATGCGAAGATGGTGACCAGCAACATGGGGACGCTTGCCAGCAGCGAGAACATCGCGACGAGGCGCACGTGCAGCGCGCCGCCGCCCCCGATCGACGCTGCGCGCTTCTTGGCCGCGCGACGCCCCAACAACACCAGCAGCGCCATGCAAGGCAGCAGGTTGGAGACGAGGAGCAGCGCCATCACCGGAGGGGTGAGCAGATGCTGCCGCTCTCCTCCGGACAGCACGAAGTAGCTGCCGACACCCACCGCGATGGCGATTGCCAGAACGCCGAACTCTATGGCTGGAACGAAGCGCGTCGGGAGCGTGAAGCTCCGCCTGTTCTCCATCCTCGCGCCATTGACCATCCGCCATGGCGTACAACGTTACTGTTGCCGAGAAAACACATAATCGTCCGTGTCGGACGGATGGAGGCTGCTCAGCGGGGGAGCGTTCGGACCATTCCCGGCTCGATCGCCAGGTCATCCAGGCGCTTGCGCAGCGTGTTGCGGTTGATGCCCAGCGCCCGCGCAGCCCGCAACTGGTTGTTGCCGTGCCGCTCCAGCATCGCCTCGATCAACGGACGCTCAACCTCCGCAATAACCCGGTCGTAGAGGGTGCCGTCGTCCAACGCCTGCGGGTTATCGTTGGCGAGGCGCCGGAGAAAGGCGCGAACCGCCCCGTCGATCGCGCCTTCCCCCTCGGCAGGCGCAAGGCTGCGCGAACCGTCGCCGAAGGAACCGCGGAGTTCGTCGGCGCTGATCCGCTCGTCCCGTCCCAGGACCGCGCAGCGCCGCATCAGGTTCTCGAGCTCACGAACGTTTCCCGGCCAGTCATGCCCATCCAGCGCCGCGACCGCATCCGCGGAGAGGGACCGCCGCGGAAGCCCTTCGTCAGCTGCGCGGTTCAGGAAATGCCGGGCAAGCAGCGCGATATCCTGCCGCCGCTCGCGGAGCGCCGGCAGGGCAACCGGCACCACGTTCAGACGATAGAACAAGTCTTCGCGAAACGCATTCGCCTGGACCAGGGACGCGAGATCCCGGTTGGTTGCCGCCACGATGCGAACGTCCGCGCGGATGGTCCGGGCACCGCCCACCGTCGTGAACTCACCCGATTGCAGCACGCGCAGGAGGCGCGTCTGCGCCTCCATCGGCATGTCGCCGATCTCGTCGAGGAACAGCGTACCGCCCGCGGCCCGCTCGAACTTGCCGGCGACACGCTGGGCAGCGCCGGTGAAGGCGCCTCGCTCGTGCCCAAACAGCTCCGCTTCGATAAGCTCCCGCGGGATCGCCGCCATGTTGAGCGCGATGAAGGGAGCCCGACGTCGCGGGCCGAGGTCGTGCAGGGCGCGGGCCACCAGCTCCTTGCCCGTTCCCGACTCGCCAGAGATCAGCACCGTCAGGTCGCTGGACACCACCCGGGCGATCACGCGATATACGTCCTGCATCGCGGGCGAGCGCCCGATCAGCGGGAGATTGGCGTCGATCGCCTCGCCCGGATCCGCGGGTGCGCTGGTACGCCGAGCGAGCGCCGCCTTTACCGCCATTCCGAGAACGTCCAGGTCGAAGGGCTTGGGAAGATAGTCGAAGGCGCCGGCCTCGTTCGCCCGCACCGCGGTCGTCAGCGTATTCTGTGCAGAGAGCACGATGATCGGCAGGGCCGGGTGCTCGGCCCGCAGCTTGGTCGCCATCTCCAGCCCGTCCCCGTCTGGCAGCACGACGTCGGTGATCAGCACGTCCGGTAGCGCCGCCCCGATTTCCGCTCGAAGCTGCGTCAGGGAGGCGGCGGCCGAGACGCGGTAGCCGTCGCGCCGCAGCGCCTGCGCGATGACGGTGCGAATGCTCGCGTCGTCGTCCACGACCAGAACGGAGGCGTCGATCATGCGTCGGGTGCTCTCGGCAAGAGGATACGAAAGACGGTGGAGGGCGGCTCTCCTTCGCGGGCGTAACGGATCACGCCTCCAAGCTCGCCGACCAGCTTCTCGACCAGCGGCAGCCCGAGTCCACGTCCCTCCCGCTTCCCGGACACAAAGGGTTCGAACAGATGCTCCGCCAGATCGGGAGGAGCGCCAGGACCGTTATCGATTACGCACAACTCGATCGGCAGTGGCCGGCGGGCTTTGCCGCGTCCACTGCTCACCGAAACGCCATGCCGGTAGGCCGTCGCCAACGTGATCCGGGGTGCCGCCGTCTCGCCCAGTGCCTCGGCAGCGTTCTTGAGGAGGTTGAGCAACAACTGCACGAAGGCGTCGCTCTCGAGCAGCACATCGGGAAGCGAGGGATCGAACCGCTCCTCGATGAGGATGCTGCTCGCAAAGCCCGCAGCTGCGATCTGCCGCGCATGCGCGATCAGCGGGTAGATGTTGCGCGCTTCGAGGGTCCGGGGCCGCTGGTCGGTGAAGTCCTCCATCCGGTCGATCAGCGCGGCGACTCGGTCGACCTCCGCCGTGATCAGGCTGGTAAGTTCCCGCCGCTCGTCCTCCTGCCCCACCTGCGCAAGCAACTGCGCGGCGCCCCGGATCCCGGAAAGCGGATTCTTGATCTCGTGCGCGAGCATCGCCGCGGCGCCGATTGCGGCGCGGGCTCCGCCTCGGTCGCCCGCGCTGGCGAAGCGGCGGGACGCCCCCTCCGGATGGATCGTAATGATACGCCAACCCGGCTGCTCCGGCAGTGCTCCCTCGACATAATCCGCACGCACCGGTCCTATACGATCGAGCACCAGCTCGACGTCATATGCTGCGAACCCGTGCCCGTCCCGTCGGGCCGCCGGCCCGCTCGGGAGCCGGACAAGCAGATCGACCAGCTGGCCCCGCATCGCACGTTCCGAATGGTTGAGCAGGCTCTCGCAGGCGCTGTTCGCATGCGCGACGGTTCCATCCGGCCGCACCACCAGCGCCGCGACCGGCAGCGCCGCGAACCACTCCGCCGCCTCCGGCTCTGCCATGGAAGGGGCGGCAGTGCCGCTTGCCACGTCGATACGGCTCAAGCAGCCGCGCGCGAGCGCCAAGGGGCGTAGAACTCGGCCAGCATCCGCCGGACGACGGCCGGATCCGCCTCTTGGTTCACCTTGTTGCGGAACTCGGCGGACCCATGCAGGCCGCGCGTGTACCACCCGATGTGCTTGCGCATCATGTTCACACCCACTTCAGTGCCATAATGCTCCAGCATCATCTCGTAATGCTCTGCAATCAGGAGATATTGCTCGTCGAGCGTCGGCTCTGCGCGCTCGGTTCCGTCCGTCAGCGCGTCCATCACCTGCCGAAGGAGCCACGGGCGCCCATAGGCGCCGCGACCGATCATCACGCCATCGGCGCCGGACTGGTCGAGCGCCTTCCGCGCATCCTCAACCGAGCAGATGTCGCCATTCGCGATCACCGGGATCGACACGGCGTCCTTCACGCTGCGGATGAACGCCCAGTCCGCCTCGCCCTTGTACATCTGGTTGCGAGTGCGGCCGTGGACCGTCACCATCCGCGCGCCGAGATCCTGGGCGATCCGGGCGAGTTCGGGCGCGTTGAGGCTGCTGTGGTCCCAACCCATCCGCATCTTGACCGTGACGGGCAGCTTCACCGCCTTCACCGTCGCGTCGATCAAGGCCGCGGCAAGCTTCAGGTCGCGCATCAACGCCGATCCGGCGTCGCCGTTCGTCACCTTGCGAACCGGGCAGCCCATGTTGATGTCGATGATCGCCGCGCCCCGCTCCTCGCTGAGCTTCGCGGCTTCGGCCATCTCCGCGGGCGTGCAGCCGACCAGCTGCATCGACACCGGCTCTTCGGCCGGGTCCCACGCTGCCTTCTGGATCGACTGGCGAGTCTCGCGAATGGCCGCCTGGCTGGCGATCATCTCGGTGACGTTGAGACCGGAGCCGTAACGGCGCACGATGCGTCGGAACGGCAGATCGGTCACGCCCGTCATGGGCGCGAGGATCACCGGCGCGGAGACGGTCACGGGACCGATCTGGATAGGAGCGAGGGTCTGCATCGGATGTGCCTGAAAAACGGGCAGCCTGTACGCGACTGGGCCGCACTAGGCAAGGCTGGCGGCGCGCAGCCGCTTGCGCTAACCGGCGCCGCATGAACGGCCATCGCACGGTCGCGCTGATCGTCGCCGCAGGTCGTGGCGAACGGTCCGGCAGCGCGCTTCCCAAGCAATTCGCATCGGTCGCCGGTCGGCCGATGGTGGCGCACAGCCATGCCGCCCTCGCCGGCCACCCTGCCATCGATCACGTTCTGGTGGTGACGGGTGCCGATCAGGCCGAGGCCCTGGAAGCCGCTCTCGGCCCGGTGCCCCACGTCGCAGGCGGCGCCACGCGCCGTCTGTCGGTGCTCGCAGGTTTGGAGGCAATCGCAGCGACGGGGGGCGCCGACCGGGTGCTGATCCACGATGCGGCGCGTCCGTTTCTGAACGCCGACGTCATCGATCGGCTGCTGAGCGCGCTGGATGCTGCGCCGGGGGCGGTGCCGGTGCTGCCGGTGGCGGACACCGTCGCACGGGCCGTGGGCGATGGGCTTGGCGAGGTCGTACCCCGCGAAGAACTGGTGCGTGTCCAGACGCCGCAGGCATTCGCGTTTTCCGCTATTCTCGCGGCGCACCGCGGCTGGGTTGCGGAGGCGGAGCCGACAGATGACGCACAACTGCTGCGCGCTGCCGGAGGCCAAGTCGTGCCGGTGATGGGAGATATCATGCTCGAGAAAGTCACCTACCCCGGCGACTTCGCCGCGGCGGAAGCGCGCGCTGCGGCGCGCTTCCGCGTCCGCAGCGCCACCGGCTACGACGTCCACCGACTCGAGGCGGGCGAGGAACTGTGGCTCGGCGGCATCCGGATCCCGCATGACCGCGGCCTCTCCGGCCACAGCGACGCAGACGTGGGGCTCCATGCCCTCACCGACGCGCTGCTGGGGACGATCGGCGCCGGTGACATCGGCACGCACTTTCCGCCCAGCGACCCGCAGTGGAAGGGCGCTGCATCCGACCGTTTCCTGGTTCATGCCGCCGACCTGATCCGCGCGAAGGGCGGGATCATCGACTTCGTCGACCTGACGCTGATCTGCGAGGCTCCGAAGATCGGACCGCATCGCGAGGCGATCCGCACCCGGATCGCAGACCTGCTGGTGCTTTCCGAGGACCAGGTGAGCATCAAGGCAACCACCACGGAGCGGCTGGGCTTCACCGGCCGCGGCGAGGGCATCGCCGCTCAGGCGATCGCCACCGTCCGGATCCCGGAGGCAGGATGAAGCCCTTTTTCTCAGCGGCGCTGGCTGCGCTACTCGCGACGGCAGGGACCGCGCAGGCGCAGACCAACGCCTGTGTCACCCGCACCGAAGCGGAGGCGCTGGTGCTGTTCGTCGCTCCCGACCTGATCCGACAAACGGGGCAGCGTTGCGCGGCCGCGTTGCCGGCAACGGCCCTGCTGCGGCAGACGAGCGGTGCGCTCCTCTCGAAATATGAAGCGGAGTCCGAGCGTGCGTGGCCGGAGGCTCGCAAAGCGCTGCTCAAGATCGCTGGTCCGGACGTGAGCCAGATGCTAGACTCCGCCTTTGCCAAGCCGATGATCGGAGCGCTGGTCGCACCCCTCGTCACGGGCGACCTGAAGGCGAAGGACTGCCCCACCGTAGAACGGGCGCTGACGCTGGTGCAGCCGCTCCCCGCTCGGAACACCGCCGCACTGCTCGTGCTGTTTGCGCAGGCCGACGCCGCAAGCCCGCGCCCGATGATGCGCCTGCCGGTCTGCCCGGCGGGCAAGGAATAAGAAGATGGACACCATTCTCCCCTCCCCGCTCGTTGAGGCCGCGCGCCGCGTGGTCGAGGAAAACCGCGCCGCCGGTCGTCGCATTGCCGTTGCGGAAAGCTGCACCGGCGGTCTCGTCTCGGCTGCGATCACCGCCATTCCCGGCTCCTCCGAAGTGTTCGAGGGCGGGCTGGTTACCTATTCCAACGAACTGAAGGCGAAGGTGCTGAACGTCAGCACCGACGTTCTGGAGACGTTCGGCGCCGTGTCGATCGCGACCGCCTGGAGCATGGCACAGGGACTGATCGAAGTGACCGACGCCGATGTCGGCGTGGCGATCACCGGTGTCGCCGGTCCCGGCGGCGGAACGGAGAAGAAGCCGGTGGGAACAGTGGTGTTCGCGCGCGCCGAGCGCGGCGGCGATCCCCAACACGTAATGGCCGACTCGCGCCATTTCGCCGCGGCAGACCGCGGGGACGTGCGGCTTCAGGCAGCGCTGTGGGCGCTTGAGCTGCTGCTGCCGGGCGTTGGGCTGGAGGAGGAACTGCCCCCCGCCCCGTAAAGCACGGCGGCGCGTTCCTCAAAGGCGCCGATCATCTTGCGAAGCGCACGATCGAAGACCTGGCCGGCGAGAAGCTCGAACATACGGTTCTTGAACGCAAAATCGACGCAGAAATCGACCAGCGTGCCGCCCTGCCCGTCCGACCGGAATTTCCAGTCGTTGTTCAGATACTTCAACGGCCCATCGAGATAGTCGACGCGGATATGCGCCGGCCGCTCCTTGGAAACCTTCGAGGTGAAGGTCTCACGCAGGCCCTTGAAGCCGACGACCATGTCGGCGACCATCTCGCTCTCGCTGTTCGATCGAACACGCGTCGCGCTAACCCAGGGCAGGAACTCGCCGTAGCGACCAACGTCGGCGACGAGTTCGAACATCTGTTCCGGCGTGTAGGGCAGATGGCGCGTTTCGGAGTGGCGCGGCATAGCGTTCAGCCCCGCGCCACGCCGAGCTTCGCGTCCCGCGCGGCGCGCATCTTCTCGAAGTCGTCGCCCGCGTGATAGCTGGACCGCGTGAGCGGCGAGGAAGCGACCAGCAGGAATCCCTTCGCGCGCGCAATCGCCGCATAGGCATCGAACGCCTTTGGCGTCACGAACTCAGCCACCTTTGCATGGCGCGGCGTCGGCTGGAGGTACTGACCCATCGTCAGAAAATCGATGTCGGCCGAACGCATGTCGTCCATCACCTGGTGTACCTCCAGGCGCTCCTCACCCAGGCCCAGCATCACGCCGGACTTGGTGAAGATCGACGGATCGAGCTTCTTGACGCTCTCCAGCAGCCGCAGCGACGCGTAGTAGCGCGCGCCCGGGCGGATCGTCGGATAAAGCCGCGGCACCGTCTCCAGATTGTGGTTATAGACGTCCGGCCGCGCGGCAACGATCGCCTCGACCGCCGCCTCATGCTTGTTGCGGAAGTCCGGCGTCAGGATCTCGATGGTCGTGGTGGGATTCGCGTTGCGGATCGCCTCGATCACCTTCACGAACTGCTTCGCACCACCGTCCGGCAGGTCGTCGCGATCGACTGAGGTGATGACGATGTGGTTCAGCCCCATCTGCGCGGCGGCATCGGCAACGTTCTGCGGCTCCATCGGATCGACGGCGCGCGGCATGCCGGTCTTCACGTTGCAGAAGGCACACGCCCGGGTGCAGGTGTCGCCCAGGATCATCACCGTCGCGTGCTTCTTCGACCAGCATTCGCCGATGTTCGGGCACGCCGCTTCCTCGCAAACGGTCGTCAGGCTCTTGGACCGCATCAGCGCGCGCGTCGCGGCGAAACCGGCCGATGTCGGCGCCTTGACGCGGATCCAGTCGGGCTTGCGTTCGCGGGGCGGGCGGGCGAGCGGCGTCATCTCGTTCATGGGCGCCAGATAGCGCTCGCGGGGCGCTCCCACAACCGCCGAGCGCCGCAAGCGGGCTTGCATTGGGCGCACGCGAAAGGCTGCGCGCAGAAATCGTTTGTTACTCGCCTCGCCGCGCGGGCTTTGATAGTCGGATCCCTATGACACGCATGACCGACCTCATCGAAGGCTATTACCGCTTCCGCGGCGGTGAATGGCAGGAAGAACGCGAGCGCTGGGCGGAGCTCAAGACTGGCCAGTCCCCGCGGGTGATGATCATCGCCTGCTCGGACAGCCGAGTCGATCCGGCGACCGTGTTCGGCACCCGCCCCGGCGAAGTGTTCGTGGTCCGCAACGTGGCGAACCTGGTGCCGCCGTTCGAAGTCGGCGGCGGCCGCCACGGCGTTTCCGCGGCACTCGAATTCGCCGTGACCAAGCTCGAAGTCGAAGAAATCCTCGTCATGGGCCACGGTGCCTGCGGCGGCGTCAACGCAGCGCTGACCCGTAGCCTGGAGCATGCTGCGCCCGGCGAAGGCGGCTTTGTCGCTCACTGGATCGACCTCCTCGACGAAGCGCGCGACCGCGTTCTCGCGCAATATGGTGACGGCCCTGAGGGCCAGGCCGCGCTGGAGCAGGAAGGCGTCCGCGTCTCCATGGCCAATCTGATGACCTTCCCGTTCGTCAAGGAACGGGTCGAAGACGGCCGCCTGAGCATTCATGGCGCAGTGTTCGCGATCGCAGACGGCAAGCTGCGCGTCCGCGACGAGAACGACGTCTTCTCGGCAGCCTAATCGCTAACCGCCGGCGAGTTGGTCCCTGAGGGTGGCCAACTCGCCGGTCAGCGGCGGCGGGTCCATTGGGACCGCCCTTTCCAGTCGCTCGGCGATCGCGGTGAGTGCCGCGATCCGGGCGGCTTTTTTGTTGTTTCCATCGATCGCGATCCACGGCGCCTGCGGCGTGTCGGTGCGGGCGAACATTTCCGCCATCGCCTCCAGATAGTCCGCGCGCCGGCTGCGATTGTGGAAATCATCCGGCCCGGTTTTCCAGCGTTTCCAGGGATCCTCGATCCGCGCGCGCAGCCGCTCGTCCTGCTCCTCCTGCGTCACATGCACGAACAGCTTCACCAGCGTGGTGCCGGATGCGATCTGCTGCGCCTCGAACGCATTGATCTCGCCATAGGCACGCTGCCATGCGTCGCAGGTAGCGAGCCTCTCCACCCGTTCCACCAGTACGCGTCCATACCAGCTGCGATCGAACAGCGCGATCGAGCCCGCCGGCGGAAGATCCCGCCAGAACCGCCAAAGGAAATGGCGGGCGCGCTCTTCGTCGGTCGGAGCCGCGACAGGGTAGACCTGGAAGTGCCGAGGGTCCCAGCGGGCGGTCAGCCGCTGGATGATCCCACCCTTGCCCGCAGCATCCCAACCTTCGAACATGACGATAGCGGAGCGGCCATGCACGATGTGCGCGACCTGGATATGCTGTAGCCGCTTCTGAAGCGCCTTCAGATCCTCGTCATAGTCGCCGTGGTATTTGGCGCCGGTCTCGTGATCGGAAAGGCAGAGGGTCATGCCGCTACAAGCGCGCGAGCCCCCGTGCCGTTCCGCAAACCCGCCAGCGCGCCATACGCGCCAGCGGGCTCGGCATCAGCCTGCCGCGCTTGGCGCCACGGCTTCGGCGGTGTCCTTCTTCGCCGTGTCGGCGGTCACCCGGATGTTGAGCTCGCGCAGCTGCTTGTTCGAGACGAAGCTCGGCGCGCCCATCATCAGGTCCTCGGCCTTCTGCGTCATCGGGAAGGTGATGACCTCGCGGATGTTCGGCTCGTCCGCCAGCAGCATCACGATGCGGTCGACGCCCGGTGCCGAGCCGCCGTGCGGGGGCGCGCCATACTTGAACGCGTTGATCATGCCCGCGAAGTTCGCGTCGACGTCCGCCTGCGAATAGCCGGCGATCTCGAACGCCTTGTACATGATTTCCGGACGGTGGTTCCGGATCGCGCCCGACGACAGCTCGATGCCGTTGCAGACGATGTCGTACTGGTAGGCCAGGATGTCGAGCGGGTCCTTGCTCTCCAGCGCCTCCAGCTCGCCCTGCGGCATCGAGAAGGGATTGTGGCTGAAGTCGACCTTCTTCGCGTCCTCGTCATACTCGAACATCGGGAAGTCGACGATCCAGCAGAATTCGAAGCGGCTGTCGTCGATCAGGCCGAGCTGATCCGCCACACGGGTGCGGGCGATGCCTGCCAGCTTGGCGGCCTGCGCCTCCTTGCCGGCGGCGAAGAACACGCCGTCGTCCGGGCCGAGGCCCAGCGCCTCGGCGATCTTGGCCATGCCTTCCTCACCGTGGTTCTTGGCGATCGGGCCGCCCCACTCGCCGCCCTTGCGGGTGGCATAGCCGAGGCCAGCAAAGCCCTCGGACTGGGCCCAGCTGTTCATGTCGTCGAAGAACTTGCGGCTCTTCTCGGCCGTGCCCGGTGCCGGCACCGCGCGCACTACGTCGCCCGCTTCCACGATTGACGCGAAGCGGCCGAAGCCGGAGCCCTGGAACAGCTCGGACACGTCGGTGATGATCAGTGGGTTGCGTAAGTCGGGCTTGTCGTTGCCGTACTTCAGCATCGATTCGCGGTACGGAATGCGCTTGAACGGCAGCGCGCTGACGGTGCGGCCCTTGCCCTGCCAGTCGGCGAACTCCTCGAACACGCCGTGCAGCACCGGCTCGATCGCGGCGAATACGTCGTCCTGCGTGACGTAGCTCATCTCGAAGTCGAGCTGGTAGAACTCACCCGGCGAACGGTCGGCGCGGGCATCCTCGTCGCGGAAGCAGGGCGCGATCTGGAAATAGCGATCGAAGCCCGCGACCATCAGCAGCTGCTTGAACATTTGCGGCGCCTGCGGAAGCGCGTAGAACTTGCCCGGGTGGACGCGGCTCGGCACCAGATAGTCGCGGGCGCCTTCCGGTGACGAAGCGGTCAGGATCGGCGTCTGGAACTCGGTGAAGCCCTGGTCGATCATGCGACGGCGAAGCGACGCGATCACCTGCGCGCGCAGCATGATGTTGGCGTGCACCTTCTCGCGACGCAGGTCGAGGAAGCGATAGCGCAGGCGGATGTCCTCGGGATATTCCGCGTCGCCCGCCACCGGCATCGGCAGCTCCTGCGCCATCGACTGGACGGTCACGGCGCGCGCGAACACCTCGATCTCGCCGGTGGCGAGGTTCGGGTTGACCGTCGCCTCGCTGCGGCGTTTCACCACGCCGTCGATGGTCACGACCGATTCCGCGCGCAGCGACTCGAGCGTCGGCAGCGCCGGCGAATCGCTGTCCGCGACGATCTGGGTGATGCCGTAATGGTCGCGCAGGTCGATGAAGAGCACGCCGCCGTGGTCGCGCTTCCTGTGCACCCAACCCGACAGGCGGACTTCCTGGCCGTCGTTGTCGGCGTCCAGCTGGCTGCAGTTGTGCGTACGATAGGCGTGCATAGTGCAATCTCTAGATTGCGCCGCCCAGCGGGAGCCGGGATTTCGCAAGCACGACGCTCTCAACGCGAAATCCCCGGCCCATGCTGAACCGGCGAGGAAAGGCAGGCCCGCCGCTTCCCTCCCCATCCCCCTTTTGTCAACCCGCAGCACCGCCTATGGGCATGCGATGCACATCCATCCGTTGATCACCGACAGCGCCGCCCTTGCCGATCTCTGTGCGCGCCTCGCCACTGCCGACTATGTCTGCGTCGACACCGAGTTCATGCGCGAGAACAGCTATTACCCAGAGCTGTGCCTGATCCAGATCGCCGACGACAAGGAAGCCGCCGCGATCGACCCGATGGCGCCGGGCATCGACCTCAAGCCCCTGCTCGACCTGCTGGTCGAGAACGAGGACGTGCTGAAGGTCTTCCATGCCGGCGGCCAGGATCTGGAGATCGTCTATAACCTGACCGGCAAGACGCCCCACCCGCTGTTCGACACGCAGGTCGCGGCGATGGCGCTCGGCCAAGGCGAGCAGGTCGGCTACTCCAATCTCGTCGACGCCTATCTCGGCATCACCGTCGACAAGGGCGCGCGCTTCACCGACTGGAGCCGCCGTCCGCTCGACAGCCGGCAGCTCGATTATGCCATCGCCGACGTGACGCACCTGTCCAAGATCTTTCCCAAGATGCTCAACCGCCTCCGCAAGACGGGGCGCGGCGACTGGCTCGACGAGGAGATGGAGCGGATCGGGAACCCGTCCAACTATTTCAACGATCCCGATCTCGCCTGGCAGCGCATCCGCATCAACAGCCGCAAGCCCGAGGTGCTCGGCCGGCTGAAGGCGCTGGCCCGCTGGCGCGAACTCGAAGCACAGGGCAAGGACCTGCCGCGCGGCCGCATCGTCAAGGACGAGACCATCGCCGATTTGGCCGGCAATCCGCCGAAGAAGCAGGCGGACCTCGCCAAGGTGCGCGGCCTCTCGGCGACCTGGGCCGGGAACGACATCGGCGGCCGGCTGATGGCGGCGCTGGCGGATGCGACGCCGCTTCCCGCGTCCGAGATGCCTGCTCGCGACGAACGCGGGCCCTCGCTGGGCAAGGAAGGGGCACTCGTCGCCGACCTCCTCAAGCTGCTCCTGAAGATCCGTGCCCGCGACATCAACGTCGCCGCCCGCCTGCTCGCCCGTTCCGACGAGCTCGAAGCGCTGGCGGCGGGACAGCGGGACAAGCTGCCTATTCTCCAGGGATGGCGCTATGAAGAGTTCGGGCGCGACGCCCTCGCGCTGGTGGAGGGCCGCATGGCGTTCTCGGTCGGAGGCGGCAAGCTCAAGATGACGTTGACGGAGACTGCAGAATGATCCGGTATCTTTTTCCGCTGGTGGCGCTTGCCGGCTGCACGCCTACCGTCGCGACGCAGGAGCCGTCGGCCCCGCCCGAGACAGGTACCCTCGGCGAGGGTCTGTGCAAGGTCGAGCCCCTGGCCGACCTGGTCGGCTCGCCCGCAAGCTCCGACCTGGCGGCGGAAGCGCTGCGCCGTTCCGGAGCGCGCGCGATGCGGTGGATCGCTCCCGACAGTGCAGTGACCATGGATTTCAGGCCCGACCGCCTCAACGTCGACATCGACGCAGGCGACAAGGTCACCCGCTTCCGCTGCGGCTGACGGCGCTCCCTGCCGCGGCTTCCAGTCCGAAGGCCGCGGCAAGCGCTCGGTGGCGCTTTTCGACGGCCTCACCGTACAAGGCAGCATCCACCGGCGCGTAGCGCAGGAGAATGGCACGGCCGGCGCGTTCCAGACGCGTTCGGTTGAGCGGCGCTCCCAGACCGCCGCTCAATCGCTGACCCAGCCGGATTGCGAGCCCCCACCGCCGCGCCGTGTCCAGCATCTCGGACCGGGCGAGCGTCGGAAGCGGTGCCGGCGAATCGCTTCCGCCCCCCAGCGCGGTATGCAGCGCTTGCGCCACCAGCGCGCGGCCAGCCGGATCGATCGCCACCCACTGGCCATGCAGCGCGATTTCCACGCCGCGTTCGGCGCGGAAGTCCGGGTTGGCATGCCAACCGACATCGGCAAGGAGGCATGCGGCGTGGCGGAGCCGTGCCAGATCCGCGGGCTCGTCGGCGAACAGCGGTGCGATCCACTGGTTCAGCAGGTCGCCATGTTCTTCGAACCGCGAGAGCCGGCGACCTTCCTCACGTGCAGCCGCCAGCAGCGGATCCTCTCGCCGCGCTTCCGGATCGAGCGCCTGGTAGAGCAACCCCTCGCGAAGACCGAAGGAGGACGTCACGGTGCGTTCGCTGCCTAGGCCCGACAGCACCTCTGAGAGCAGCGCGGCTGCGTCCCCTAGGGTGGGGATCCGGCCCGAGGACAGGTTGGGGACGGCCTTCAGGTCCTGCTTGCTGGCGGTCGTCAACATCGCCCCCAGCGTGCGGATGCGCGCCGCAGACATGGCATAGCCGTTGACGATCGGCAGCGGATATCGCGTCAGGTGCATGTCCCATTGGGTGAGCCCGCGCCAAGATCCTCCGACGAGGTAGAAGGGCAGCCCCGACCCCCGCCCCGCCCAGCCGCTGTTCTTCAACACCCCCGCGATGTGGCGCGCCAAGGCGTCCTTTCCCTTCTCGCGGATGGCGGCGATCCGCAGGACCCCCAAGGGGAAAGATGCCCGCTCGCGCACCTCTCCGCCGGAGACCCGGACCAGTTCGAGGCTACCGCCGCCCAGGTCGCCCACGATGCCGTCGGCGTCGGGAAACGCAGACAGCACGCCGTACCCCGCTCCGATCGCTTCCGCTTCGCCGGGCAGGATCTCGACCTCAAGGCCTTCCGCCGCGGCCAACGCGATCAGGTCGGACCCGTTGCTCGCATCGCGGACCGCGGCAGTGGCGACGGTGCGGACTTCCGGAACCGCCATCTCCCGCGTCAGCCAGGCAAAGCGCGCGAGGGCCGTTGCCGCCATCGCCATCGCCTTTCGATCGATGCTCCCGGTGCGGCTGAGGGAGCCGCCCAGGCCGGCCAACACTTTCTCGTTGAAGAGCACGGAGGGCAATCGTGGCGGCCCGTTGTAGACGACCAGGCGAACGGAGTTCGAGCCGATGTCGATGATCGCGTTCCGCGCGGTCACGGGCGCGGCAGGCAGCGGCGCAGGCGCGCGAAGGAGAGAAAGCAGCGCCATGGGTCAACCGTCCTGTTCGGTGAGATGCTGTCGGAGCGAAAGCTCCTGGGGCATGGTGTCGTCGAGCGCCGCCCCACGTCCGGACAACGAAGGATTGGTCATGAAATAGCGGTGCAGGTTGAAGCCCGGGCCATCCACTTCCACCCGCTTGTAGCTGCCGTCCGGCCCCAATTCCCAGCTTTGCTCCTCGTCGATCAGGTTGGCGAGCAGCACCTGATCGAGCACCTGCTCGTGCACGGTGGGGTTGGTGATCGGCAGCAGATATTCCACCCGCCGGTCGAAATTGCGCGGCATCCAGTCGGCCGACGAAATGAACAGCAACGCCTCGTCATTGGGCAGGGCGCTGCCGTTGCCGAAGGCCCAGATGCGGCTGTGCTCCAGAAAGCGGCCCACTATCGACTTGACGCGGATATTCTCCGACATGCCTGGAACCCGCGGCCGCAGGCAGCAGATGCCGCGGATCACCAACTCGATCTGCACCCCGGCGCAACTCGCCTCGTATAGTTTGTCGATCACCCTCGGATCGACCAGCGAGTTCATCTTCGCCCAGATCGCCCCCTCCCGACCCGCCTTTGCATGGCAGATCTCTTCCTCGATCAGCTCGATGAGGCGATCGCGCAGGTTGCGCGGCGAGATCGCGAGCCGCTCCAGATGCGCAGGCTCCACATAGCCGGTGATATAGTTGAACACCTGCACGGCATCGCGCCCGATCATTGGATCCGCCGTGAAGAAGCTCAGATCCGTGTAGATGCGCGCGGTGACCGGATGGTAGTTGCCGGTGCCGAAATGGCAGTAGGTCCGCACCCCGCCGTCCTCGCGCCGCACGACCATCGAGATCTTCGCGTGCGTCTTCCAGTCGATGAAGCCGTAGACGACCTGGACGCCAGCCCGCTCGAGCGCCGATGCCCAATAGAGGTTCTGCTCCTCGTCGAACCGCGCCTTGAGCTCCACCACCGCGGTCACGGACTTACCCGCCTCCGCCGCCGCAATCAGGGCGCTGACGACGGCAGATTGCTTGCCCGCCCGATAGAGCGTTTGCTTGATCGCGAGGACGTCCGGGTCGGCAGCCGCCTGCTTCAGAAAGGCGAGAACCACATCGAAGGTCTCGTAAGGGTGATGAACGACAATGTCCTTCGCCCGGATCGCCGCGAAACAGTCTCCACCGAATTCCCGGATACGCTCAGGAAACCGCGGACTGAACGGCGGAAACTTGAGCTCCGGGCGATCTTCCTCGACCAGGAGCGAGAGATCGCCGAGACCCAGGAAGCCACTCTTCTCAATGAGCAGCGCATCGCTGCCGCCGAGTTCCTCCTTGAGCACGCTGAGCAGGCCGTCGCTGATCCCGCTTTCGACCTCCAGCCGGATGACACGTCCGCGCCGGCGCCGCTTGATCGCGGAGCGGAAATAGAGAACCAGATCCTCCGCCTCTTCCTCCAGCTCGATATCGCTGTCGCGCAGCACGCGGAAATCGGCCGAAGCCCGAACTTCGTATCCGGGAAAAAGCAGCGAAGAGAAGCGCTTGATCAACGTTTCTATCGCGACGTATCGCGCTGGCGTGCCGGGCAGACGGACGAAGCGCGGAGCCGCCGCCGGTAGAAGGACCAGTTCCCGCACCCGCACGCCATCGGCAATGCGGACGAGGTCGAAGATCACGCTCAAACCCTGGTTCGGGATGAACGGGAACGGGTGGGCCGGATCCAACGCCTGGGGCGTGATCATCGGGAACAGCTGTTCCTGGAAATGGCGACGGAGCCACGCCTCCGCCTCGCCCGCAATGGCGTCGCTTTCGAGGACGAAGATGCCCGCCTCCCCGAGCGCTTCCGCGAGGTCATCCCAGATCCGCTGCTGGCTCGCCACCAGTGCTGCCGCATCCTCGACGATCGCGGCAAGCTGTTGCGCGGGTGTGAGGCCGTCGATGGACTTGAGTTCGACGCCCTGCATCACCTGGCCCTTCAGGCCGGCAACGCGCACCATGAAGAACTCGTCCAGGTTGCTCGCGGAGATCGAGAGGAACCGCAGCCGTTCGAGCAGCGGATGCGCCGGGTTGCAGGCCTCCTCCAGCACCCGCCGATTGAACGCCAGCCAGGAGAGTTCGCGATTGAAATATCCTTGGCCGGTTTCCGTCACCTTCAAGCTCCCTCTTGTTCCGCGCCTGCTGGCGGCGCGTTCGGCACCAGCCCCGCATTGGTCAGGACTGGCCGCGCCGTCGTGATGGAAAGGCGACGGTTCTGTCGAACCATCGCATCTTCCTCCAGCGCTTCGACAACGCCGAGGATGCTGATGTAGCTCCGTTCCACCCGGCGCGTGATCCAGTCGATCAATCCCGGTCCTGCGACGAGCTCCCGTCGCTCGAACAGATAGTCGAGCAGCGAGGCCACGAGCCGCGCGTCGGGAAGCCCCAGCGTCAACACCGGTGTTGCGCCGATCCGCGACCGGAGATCCGGCAGGCGAACGTCCCAGGCGGGGGGCGGCGCGTCCGCGACGACCAGCAACGGTCGTCGTTCGGCCTGCGCACGGTTCCACGCATGGAAGATGTCGACCTCGCTCTGGCGTTCGGCATCATCGATGACGGTCCCACCGGTGCGCAGTGCGAAGAGCCGAGACAGCAAGGAGCGACCGGACTTGCGGGGGCCGACCAACAGCGCGGCCATCACGGGCCAGGTGCCCCAATGTTCCAGGTGCTGGACGGCGTGCGCGTTGATGTCGCTCACCAGAAACTCGTCCGCCCGCGCGCCCACCGGCTGACCCAGCGGCAGGTCGAGCTGCATCATCCGCCGGTCGGTGCCGCCGGTGCGGCCGAGGGAGTGGGCGAAGGGGTGCCGGCGGCCCGGCGGATGCGCAGCACGCCCCCGCCCTGCGTCACCTGCCAGCCGCGCGCCTGCAAGGCTGCAGAAAGCACGGCGGGATCGCCGTCAAAGACGACCCGCATCACGGACACGCCACCCAGCGCGAGACTGGTGGTGACGGCGGAACGGACGCCGGCGATCGCGCGGACCGAAGCTTCCGACGATGCGAGCGCAGCGACGCCGGGCGTATCGAACTGGATCGAAAGCGTCGTGCGACCCTCCGGCGTGGTCGTGGCGACCTCCGGTCCCAGGTCCGCCGCCCCAGGCGCGGGTACGTTCACGGTCGGAAGTGGTTGGCCCGGCGGCGGTGCACTGAGCGCTGCATCGGTGCGCAAGGCGCCTTGGCGGAGCGCCTGCTGATAGGCCGCATCGATCCGGCGGACGCCCTCATCCAGCAGCGCCGGCAGTGCGTCAGTCCGCTCGACCCGCAGGGTGAACCGGGTGAGCACATGATGGTCGGGACCATAGCCTGCGGAGAAGTCGGCGATCACCGGACCGCCCGGCCATTGGCGCCGCAGCTTCACCTGCGGCACCAGGACGTCGGCTGCGCCATATTGATCGAGGATAGTGCGCCACCACCCACGGCCGCGGCGGCTTACCTGGCCGCCGTTCACCAGCAACGCGTCGGGGCCGGTGCCGGTCAGCCGGACATAGTCGATGACGCTGTTGCCGGTGCGGAACCGTGCCCACGCCTCCTGCCAGGGCGTGGCGCGCTCGAACACCGTCGCCGCGCCCCCCGATTCCTGAAGCGGCACGACCAGCAACGCGGGCGAGCGGAGCGTCTCCCCGGCGACGCCGAGGATGGAGCCCGCGCGCCCACGATTGAACAGCACCCCCAGCTTTGCGACGTAGCGGTTCGGTCCGATCTGCTCATTTTCGATGACGATCCCGCTCACCAGCGAGTCGAGCGCCGAATCGGAAAGCGAGCCCGCACGACCCGTCAGGCGTCGGGACAAAATGTCCCAGCCCTTGCGCTGCGCCAGCCGCCAGCCTGCGGTTCTCGCGGCTTCGGCATTGGGGCCGGCTACATCGACGGAAACGCCGGAAACCTCGAAACTACCGGAACTTGCGATCGGCGCGACCCCGCGGCCGCTGTCCTCGATCTGCGCGATCACGGTACCGCCGGTAGCAAGCAGCGCCACCAACAGGCCGGCACGCAGAGTTCGGGAAAAGCGCAAGCAAGGCATCGGCCGCCTTTTGACGAAGCGGGCGTGGAAATCCAAGCAGGATATGGCTAGTCGGTCGCCCATGAGCACCGAAGATGCGGGCGCGACGCCCTATACCTACGCCGGAGCCGGCGTTTCGATCGCCGCGGGCAATGCCCTGGTACGGGCCATCGCGCCGCTGGCGCGCTCGACCCGCCGCAGCGGGGCCGACGCCGATCTGGGCGGGTTCGGCGGCATCTTCGATCCCAAGGCGGCCGGATTCAAGGATCCGCTCTTGGTGGCAGCGAACGATGGTGTCGGCACGAAGCTGAAGCTCGCGATCGAGCACAACGCCCATGATGGCGTCGGCATCGACCTGGTGGCGATGTGCGCCAACGACCTGATCGTCCAGGGCGCCGAGCCGCTGTTCTTCCTCGACTACTACGCCAGCGGCAAGCTGGAGCCCGAGGTTGCCGAGCGCGTGATCGCCTCGATCGCAGAAGGCTGTCGGCAGGCAGGCTGCGCGCTGATCGGTGGCGAGACGGCGGAGATGCCGGGCATGTATGCCGCGGGCGACTATGACCTTGCGGGCTTCTGCGTCGGCGCGGTCGAGCGCGAGCAATTGCTTACCAAGGGCCGTGTCCAGGTCGGCGACGTGATCCTGGGGCTCGCCTCCTCCGGCGTTCACTCGAACGGGTTCTCGCTGGTTCGCCGTTTGGCTGCCGACAAGGGCTGGAAGCTCGATCGGCCCGCCCTCTTCGACCAGGATCGCCTCCTGATCGACGCATTGATGGCGCCGACCAAAATCTATGTGAAGAGCCTGCTGCCGCTGCTGCGTGAAGAGCGAATCCACGGCCTGGCCCACATCACCGGCGGGGGCCTGCTCGAGAACATCCCCCGCGTGCTGCCCGAAGGCTGCCACGCCCGCGTCGACGCCGATTGCTGGGAACAGCCTCGCCTGATGGCGTTCCTCCAGGCGCAGGGCGCGATCGAGCCGGAAGAGATGGCACGGACCTTCAACTGCGGCATCGGCATGGCCGTGCTCGTCGCAGCGCAAGAGGCGGACAGTGTCGCGGCGGCGATGGAAGAGGCGGGCGAGCAAGTCTTCCGCATCGGCACGGTCGAAGCGGGTGACTGTGGTTGCACGGTGGTCGGAAGCGCCGGCACCTGGAGTGGGCGCAGTGCGTGGACGGCGACCCACCTTGGCTGATAACGTCCGCCGCAAGCTCGGCATCCTCATCTCGGGCCGCGGCTCCAACATGGCAGCGCTGGTAGAGGCGGCCCACGCCCCGGATTGCCCGTTCGAGGTCGCGCTGGTGGCGAGCGACAAACCCGAAGCGGCCGGCCTCGCCTGGGCAGCCGAACAGGGCGTGGCGACCTTCGCGCAGAGCCCGAAGGGGATGCCGAAGGCCGAGTATGAAGCCGGCATCGACGCCGCACTTCGGAATGCCGGCGTCGAGTTGATCGCGCTGGCCGGCTATATGCGCCTCCTGTCCCCGGCGTTTGTGGAGCGTTGGGCGGGACGCATCCTCAACATCCACCCCTCGCTGCTGCCGAAGTACAAAGGGCTGGACACGCATGTCCGGGCGATCGAGGCGCGCGACGCGGTCGCCGGCTGCTCGGTGCACCTGGTCACCGAGGAGCTCGATGCCGGCACCGTGCTTGGTCAGGCCGAAGTACCCGTCAACCTCGGCGATACTGCCGAGGCACTTGCCGCACGGGTGCTGGTAGAAGAACATCGACTGTACCCACGGATCCTGGCGGAGTTCGTACGCAGCATGGCCGACACCCCCCTTGCCCGCGTCCGCAGCGTCGCGCTCGCCCTTCCCGAAGCGGAGGAGGAAAACGAAGGCGACACGTCGAGCTTCTCTGTCGACGGGACTGTCTTTGCGCGGATTACCGGCGACGGCGCCCTTGCGACCCGCAGCGAGAGCGGCTGGCGCACGCTCACACTCACCGAGGATGCCGATTGGACGGTGATCGGTGACGCGATCGCTCGGGGCTGGGAGCTGTCTGCGCCCCAGGCATTGCTGGAGGCCGGCGGACGATGAGCGACCTGGGATGAGCGAGAAGCCACGCAAGCGCTGGCGCTGGTTGACGTTGGCGGAGATCGTCGGCGTCGTGGCTCTGGTCATTTCGGCGCTGACGCTCTGGAACAACGTCTCGCTGCGCAAGGACAGCCAGATCGAGCGCGAGGAAGAGGTGGCACGCCAGCGGGCGGCCGCGGATGCCAAGGCACATGTCGCCCAGCTCGTGACGCTTGTCGGAACCCCGGGAAGCGACGGAAGCAGCCTGGAACTGAGCGATGCGAACCACAGGATCGAGCGGATCGAGGTTCAATTCCCGCCTTCGCTCAAAGTGCCGTCGAAGGACGGCGTGCTGGATACCCGGATAGACGCGGACTGGATCGCGGAGCCGGTGCTCAAGCTCACCGATGGCGGCGCCGATACCATCCAGGGGCGCCTGCCCATCCGCATCGACAGCCACTATTGGGACGCAGACGTCCAGCGCGAGGACAGCGCCATCTATGAGCTGGTTTTCGCGACGGAGGGGCGCCTGCTCAGTGGCAGGACGCTGAAGCTGCAGGGGGTGGCGCTGAAGCAGCGGCATCCTGGGAGCAACTCGGCTGCGCTGCTCGAACGGCTTTGGACGGCGGAACGGCGCCGCCTGGCCATTCCCACAAAGAAATAGGGCGCAGCTCCTTTCGGAGCCGCGCCCTCAATTCCGCTGGATCGCCGCCCATGCGGGCGGCGTCCCGATCAGCCGACGATTTCTTCCGGCTTGAAGAAGTAGGCGATCTCGATCGCGGCGTTCTCTTCCGAATCCGAACCGTGGACCGAGTTCGCTTCGATCGACTCGGCCAGCTCCTTGCGGATCGTGCCCGGCTCGGCGTTCGCAGGGTTGGTCGCGCCCATGATGTCGCGGTTGCGCTTCACGGCGTCCTCACCCTCGAGCACCTGCACGACCACCGGGCCGGAGATCATGAAGGAGACCAGGTCGTTGAAGAACGGGCGCTCGCTGTGCACCGCGTAGAAGCCCTCGGCCTGTTCCTTGGTCATCTGGATGCGCTTGGACGCGACGACGCGCAGGCCGGCTTCCTCCAGCATCTTGGTGACGGCGCCCGTCAGGTTGCGGCGGGTTGCGTCGGGCTTGATGATCGAAAACGTGCGGGTCGCGGCCATGGCCGTACGGCTCCTTGAGATGATGGCTTGTTGGAAAGTCGCGGCTCCCTAGTCTTCATGCCGCTTTGATGCAAGCCGGAGCACCCAGGGAGCAGGTCAGGCCGCCTGTTCCCAGCGGCCGCTCTCGCCCTGCTTCCAGTACCGGCGCGAGACGTCGGGCCGGTCGCCAAGCGTACGCCATGCCTGGCGAGCCTCCACGATCCGTTCGTCGTCGAAAAAGTGGAAGGCTCGCTCGAACGCCAGCGCGCCGTCGCGCCATAGGCCGTCCGCAATCGCGATGTTGCGGGCGCCGTTCGTGGGCTGGATGTCGCCCGCAATCAGCACCGGCTGGCGAGCGTCGCTGGGCGTTCCCGCCTGCGCGTGCGGCAAGAAGCTTTCGGGCGCATAGGCCCACAGGCACCGGTCCAGCGCCTGCCGCGCCTCTTCATGCTCGGCCACCACCAGCAGGCGACCGCCCCCCGCCACCACCCGCTCGGCGATGCGCGGCAACGCACGCTCGAGCGGAAGCTGGGTGAGATGGTAGAAGTCGACCTGCATGGCGGTGGCGCGTCGCGATCAGCCTTCGAACTGGTCGCGCACGAAGCGGTCGAGCACGCGGACGCCATATCCGGTCGCCCCCTTGTCCCAGGCCACGCCCGGCTTGTCGGCCCAGACCATGCCCGCGATGTCGAGGTGGGCCCAACGGACCTCCGGCTCGACGAAGCGGCCGATGAACTGCGCGGCAGTGATCGAGCCGGCGCCCCGGCCGCCGATGTTCTTCATGTCGGCAATCGGCGAGTCGATCAGCTTGTCATAGGCCGGCGACAGCGGGAACCGCCACAGCTTGTCGCCCGTCGCCTTGCCGGCGGCCAGCAGCTCGTCGGCGAGCGAGTCGTCGTTGGCGAACAGGCCGCCATGCTCGTTGCCCAGCGCGATGATCATCGCCCCGGTCAGCGTCGCCAGGTCGACGATGGTCTTCGGCTTGTGCGTGCGCTGGACCCAGGTGATGGCGTCGCACAGCACCAGGCGGCCTTCCGCGTCGGTGTTGAGAACCTCGATCGTCTGGCCGGACATGGAGGTGACGATGTCGCCGGGACGCTGGGCGTTGCCGTCGGGCATGTTCTCGACCAGGCCGCACACGCCGATGACGTTGGCCTTCGCCTTGCGCAGCGCGAGCGCCTTCATGGCGCCTGCCACGGCACCCGCGCCGCCCATGTCCCACTTCATGTCTTCCATGCCGGCACCCGGCTTCAGCGAGATGCCGCCGGTGTCGAAGGTCACGCCCTTGCCGACGAACGCGACATCGACGTCGCCCTCGCCCTTTCCGTTCCAGCGCATGGCCAGCAACTGCGCCTCACGCACGGAGCCCTGGCTCACGCCGAGCAGCGCGCCCATGCCCAGCTCCCGCATCGCGGCTTCATCAAGCACGGTGATCTCGACGCCGAGCTCCTCGAGATGACGGCAGCGCTCGACGAAGCTCTCCGGGTACAGCACGTTCGGCGGCTCGCTCACCAGGGTGCGCGTGAGCGCCAGGCCATCCGTCAGGGCCTTGGCATCCGTCCAGGCAGCGTCGATCCCTTCCGGGGCGCCTACCACCTCGATCCGCTCCAGCGTCGGGCGGGCGCTTGCCGGCATGCGGGTCCGATAGACGTCATGGCGCCAGCTCCGCTGCTCCGCTGCGGCGAGCAGCCGCGCAACGGCGGTGGCGCCGGACGTCGCCGAGAGCGTCGAGAGGTCGATCACCAGCGCAGGGATGCCGGCAGCCAGGAAGCGAGCGGTCAAGGCGCCGCCGGCGCGCTCGAGGTCCTGTTCGGTGCCGCTGCCGGTGCCGAGCAGGATCACGCGCGCAGCCCCGTTCCCCTGCGGCACGAAAATCTCGGCGATCGTGCCGGGTTCGCCATCAAACCGGCCGCCCTCGGCCGCTCCCCGCACCAGTGCAGCCGTGGCGCTTTCCAGGCCCGCGTCGCCGAGCGAAGCAATGCCTGCTTTCCCGACCGGCAGCACCAGCGCCGCAGCATCTGCGGGCCGCGAGGAGATGAAACGGATCTGCATCGATAATGTCCCTGTGGTGGAATCGGGCGCCGGACGGCGAGCCGCACCCTTAGGCCAGGCGCGGCACGCACGCAAAGCGACTGGAGGGCGATTGCGGTTCCCGGAAGCGGATGCGATAGGGCCGGTTCATGGATCGCCCCGCGAGCCGCGGCCGCCGCATGGAGAGTAGTTCTAGGTGAAGCGTAGCGTCCTCCTCCTGTCCGGCGCGGTGCAGTTCTGGCTGGCGTTCGGCGGCGCCTCCGCCATGGCGCAGGATCTTCAGGACCGGCCGGTGCCACCACCGCCGCCCGAAGCCGCAGCAGCGCCAGCCTCCGAGGATGAAAT
Organism: Microbacterium terregens; assembly: GCF_027922045.1. Next base: position 125,244 of record NZ_BSEX01000015.1, on the reverse strand, counting down.
CCGCTTCACCGCGGACCGGCTCGACTATGACACCGAGGCCGATGTGGTCACGGCGACCGGCGACGTGCGGATGTTCCGCGAAGGCGACCGGCTGCGCGCCGACCGTGTCAGCTGGAACCGCAAGTCGGGCCAGGTCGTGGCCGAGGGGAACATCGCGGTCACCAACCCGGAGGGTGACACCGCCTATGGCGATCGCATCGAGCTGACCGACTCGTTGAAGGATGGCCTGATCCAGAACATGCTGGTCGTGCTGGACGAGGGCGGCCGGATCGCCGCCCAGCGCGGCAGCCGCGACGCCGGCGGCGTGATCCAGGTCGAGCAGGCCGCCTACAGCCCGTGTGCCGTGACGAATTCTGAAGGCTGCCCCAAGCAACCGTCGTGGCAGATCACTGCCGTCCGGGTGACCTACAATCCGACGGATCATCGCATCCGCTACTCCGGCGCGCAGCTGAAGCTGTTCAGTCTGCCGGGAATTCCACTCCCCGCGTTCAGCCATTCGGTAGGTGGTGGGAGCGCGGGCGGCGTGCTCACCCCATCGTTCCGGATCGACCGGGTGAACGGGGTCGAGGTGGCGGTCCCCTATTACTTCGCACTCGCGCCGAACCGCGACCTCACCATCACGCCACACATCTTCACCTCGGTTCTGCCGATGCTGGAGGCGGAATACCGGCAGCTCACCGAAACCGGCGCGCTGCGGGTGATCGGATACGGAACCTATAGTCGCCGGAGCGACGAGGTTCTGGACAGTGGGGAGACGGTGAACAGCGAGCGCTCCTTCCGCGGCTATATCGACGCGGTGGGCAGGTTCCAGCTCGACCCCAACTGGAGCGTGAGCGGGTCCCTGCGCCTCCAGACCGACGACACGTTCCTGCGTCGGTACGACATCTCCCGCGAAGACCGGCTCCGCAACAACCTGAAGGTCGAGCGGATCGACGAGAATAGCTATCTCTCGATCGATGGCTGGGCGGTGCAGACGATGCGCACCGGGGACAACCAGAAGATGCAGCCGATCGCCCTTCCCGCGATCGACTATCGGCGGCGGATCGAAGGGATCGCCGGGGGTGTCCTGCAGCTTCAGGCGAACTCACTCGCGCTGTTCCGCCAGGAGGGCCAGGATACCCAACGCGCCTTTGCATCCGCCCAGTGGGATCTGCGGCGCATCACGGACTGGGGACAGCAGGTAACGTTGACCGCCTATGCCCGCGGGGACATCTACAACGCGAACGACACGCTGGAGACGATCGTTGCCAGCTACCGTGGCAATGAGGGCGTGAGCACGCGCGCGATCGGCGCCGTCGCAATCGACGTGCAATGGCCCTTCGTGGGAGAGGTCTTCGGCGGCACTCAGCGGATCACGCCGCGACTGCAGGCGGTCGTGTCGCCGCATGTCGCCAACCTTTCGGTTCCGAACGAAGACGCACGGGCGGTCGATCTCGAGGACTCCAATCTCTTCGCGCTCAATCGCTTCCCCGGCTACGACCGGTTCGAGGACTCGACGCGCTTCACCTACGGCATCGACTACGCGCTCAACCTGCCGGGGGTGGAGATCAACGCGACCGTGGGGCAAAGCTATCGCCTCTCGAACCGCGAGACGATCCTTCCGGACGGCACCGGGCTGGATGATCGCCTGTCCGATATCGTCGGGCGGACCGAGGTCCGGTTCCGCGACTTCGTGCAGTTCACGCACCGCTATCGCCTCGACAAGGACGGGCTGGCCGTGCGCCGCAACGAAGTCGACGCGACGATCGGATCGCGTAAGACGTACCTCCTGCTGGGCTATCTCCGGCTGAACCGCGATATCGATGCGGTCGAGGACCTGCTGGACCGCGAGGAGGCCCGAGTGGGCGCTCGGGTGCAGTTTGCACCCTTCTGGTCCGTGTTCGGCTCCGCGACCGTCGATCTTACCGACCGCAGCGAGGACGTCCTCTCCGCCGCGGACGGCTTCGATCCGATCCGGCACCGGATCGGCGTCACCTATGAAGACGATTGCCTGCGGCTGGGCGCCACCTGGAAGCGGGACTATCAGGACAACGGCGATGCGCGCGGCGGCAACAGCTACTTGCTGACGCTGGCATTCAAGAACCTGGGCCGCTAAGCCCCTGTTCAGGGACGTGCGGGCAAGGTGAGCGCTGGATTGTGCCCCTGTCGCGCCGGATGGTTGATGAGGTTGAACACCAGGTGATCAAGAATTTCGTGAACGGGCGCCGCTTCCGGAATGCCGCCACGCTGCTGCTGCTCGCCGGTGCGGCGACCGCATCGACCCTGTCGGCGCAGGTCGTGCCCGACGACCAGGCAAGCCCCGCGGCGAACCTCAATCTCCCACAAAATCCGACCATCTTCGGCAAGCAGGATCCGAACGTCCGCAAGGCGACGGCGATCGTCAACAATGCGGTTCTGACCGGTACCGACGTGGACCAGCGCATCGCGCTCGTCGTGGCGCTCAACAACATCAAGCTGAGCCCCGAGGATCGCGACCAGCTGCGCCTGCAGATCGTCCGCCAGCTGATCGACGAGACGCTGCAGATCCAGGAAGCCAAGAACAACGACATCACCGTCACGACGACGGAGATCGACCAGGGCTTTGCCCGGGTGTCACGCAACTTCAAGCGGACGCCGGACCAGATGCGCGCCTACCTGCGCCAGGTCGGTTCGTCGGAAAAGTCGATGAAGCGCCAGATCGAGGGCGAGCTCGCCTGGAGCCGCCTCCTGCGCAGCCGTGTCGAGCCCTTCATCAACGTCGGCGACGAAGAGGTGAAGGCGATCCTGGACCGACTGGAAGCGGCCAAAGGCACCGACGAGTATCACCTGAAGGAAATCTATCTCTCGGCCACGCCGGATCGTGAGGCCGAGGTGATCGACGCGAGCCGTAAGATCATCGAGCAGATCCGCAAGGGTGCACCGTTCGAGTATTTCGCGTCGAACTTCTCCGAAGCGTCGACGCGTGCGGTGCAGGGAGACCTGGGCTGGATCCGCCTTGCCACCCTGCCGGCGCCGCTCGCACAGGCAGCGCAGGGCATGGAAGTTGGCCAGATCGCAGGCCCGATCCAGACGCCGGGCGGCTTCTCGATCCTGTACCTGACCGACAAGCGCCAGGTGCTGATGGCCGATCCGCGGGACGCGCGCCTTAGCCTGCGACAGCTCACCAAGAACTTCCCTGCGGGCACGAGCCAGGCACAGGCGACGAAGCTCGCCGCGCAGTTCGCAGAGGCGACCAGCAAGATCCGCGGCTGCGGCGAAGTCAGCAAGGTCGCCAGCGACCTCGGCGTGGAGGTCGTAGACAACGACTCGGTCCGTGTCCGGGACCTGCCCCCGGCGCTCCAGGACCTGATGGTGAAGCTGCAGGTGGGCGAGGCCACCCAGCCGTTCGGCAGCCCGACCGAAGGCGTGCGCGTACTGGTGCTGTGCGGCCGCGATGACAGCCGTACCGCTAGCCTGCCCTCCGCCGAAGCCGTCCAGCAGCAGGTCGAGCAGGAGCGCGTGAACCTTCGTGCTCAGCGCATGCTGCGCGACCTGCGTCGCGACGCCATCGTGGAGTATCGCTGATCCCTAGCGCGATGCCTTCCAGCCAGCGGCCGTCCGAGCTTCCCCCGCTGGCCGTCTCGATGGGCGATCCGGCCGGGATCGGGCCGGAGATCATTGCCAAGGCCTGGAGCGCGCGGGCGCCGCATATGCTCCCGCCGTTCTTCGCGGTCGGCGATCCGCGCGCGGTGTCGCAGGTCTGGGATGGCCCCGTCGTTGCCATCAGCGACCCGCATGAGGCGACTGCCGCGTTCGGCAACGGGCTTCCGGTGATCGCGGCGGCGGATGCTGGCGAGGTCGTTCCCGGGGCGCCCGACATCGACGGTGCACGGTGCGCGCTTCAATCGCTGGAGCTGGCGGCCGGCCTCGCCCGATCGGGAGCCGCCAGCGCGGTGATCACCGGGCCGGTTTCCAAAAAGCAGCTGTACGACATCGGGTTCACCTATCCCGGCCAGACGGAGTTCGTGGCGGAGCGGTGCGGTGTCGCGCATGAGAATGCCGTGATGATGCTCGCCGGCCCTACGCTCCGGGTCGTTCCGATCACCACGCACATCCCGCTGCGGAGTGTTGCGAGCACGATCAGCATCGAGTTGATCGTCGCGAAGGCGCGCGCCACGGCTCGTGGCCTCCAGCGGAACTTCGGCATCCTGAAGCCGCGCCTGGCCTTCGCCGGGTTCAATCCGCATGCCGGCGAAGGCGGCGCGATCGGGAGTGAGGAGATCGACTTCCTGATTCCCGCCATCGAGCAGCTTCAGGCAGAAGGCATCGACGCGGTCGGGCCGTATGCAGCGGATACGATGTTCCACCCGCGTGCGCGCGCACTCTACGACGTGGCGCTGTGCCTCTATCACGACCAGGCGCTGATCCCGATCAAGACCCTCCACTTTGACGAGGGCGTGAACATGACCCTGGGCTTGCCCATCGTACGCACGTCGCCGGATCACGGCACCGCGTTCGGGATCGCCGGACGCAACGAGGCGGAACCCGGAGCGATGATCGCGGCGATCCGCATGGCTGCACAGGCGGCAGCCGTGCGGCGCACCAGCGCCTGCCAGTAGCATCCATGGACACGCTGCCCCCGCTCCGGGAGGTTATCCGCCGCCATGGTCTGAGCGCAAGCAAGGCGCTCGGCCAGAACTTCCTGTTTGACGGGCAGCTTCTCGCCCGGATCGCTCGTGTGCCGGGTGATCTTGCCGGGCAGGAAGTGCTCGAAGTCGGCCCTGGGCCAGGCGGGCTGACGCGCGCACTGCTCGCCGCCGGAGCAAAGGTGACGGCGATCGAGCGCGACCACCGGTGCATCCCCGCCCTTCAGGAACTGTCCGAAGCCTATCCGGGCAAGCTCCGGCTCATCGAGGGGGATGCGCTGGAGATCGACGCGCCCGCCCTGTTCGAGGGCCGGCCGCATATCGTCTCCAATCTGCCGTACAATGTCGGCACGGCGCTGCTGATCGGCTGGCTCTCGTCGGAGTGGTCTCCCTGGTGGCAGAGCCTGACGCTGATGTTCCAGAAGGAAGTCGCCGAGCGGATCGTCTCGCACGCAGGTGAGGAAGCCTATGGCCGACTGGCGGTCCTCGCGCAGTGGCGATCGAGGGCGCGTATCGCGATGCCGGTGCATCGCTCCGCCTTCACCCCGCCCCCCAAGGTGATGTCCGCCGTGGTGCACATCCTTCCTGCCGAGATGCCGGAGGGTGTGCGAATGGCGACGCTGGAGCGGATCACCGCTGCCGCATTCGGCCAGCGTCGCAAGATGCTTCGGCAGAGCCTGAAGCCGCTCGCCGGTGCACTCGACGCGGCCGAGCGCATCGGGATCGACGTCACCCGGCGTGCGGAGACGGTCCGGGTGGAGGAGTTCGTTGCCCTGGCGCGGGCGCTCGAGGCGCCAGCGCGCTGATCGGTCTTACGGCTTGGCCGGTGTCGCCGCCGGCGCCTGGGCAGGCGTGACCGACTGCTGCGCGGTAGCGGTGGCCGGCGGCCCCTTGCTGATCGCAGCGGCGAGGGCCGTCGCGTCCGTGCAGTCATTGCCGCACAGCTTCCGGATCTTCGCCAGATTCTCCTGCGCCTTCACCATGGCACCCTTCGCCACCAGCGCCTCACCCTGCCCGCGTAGCGCCCGCAGGTCGGTCGGCTCCAGTGCCAACGCCTCACGGTAGAGCCGGATCGACTGCCCGGGCAGCCCGCGCGCCCGCGCGATCTCCGCCAGCACGTTGAAGGCCTGTCGGTTGCGCGGATCGACCGCCAGCGCGGTTTCGATCAGACCGGCTGCCCGGTCCAGCTGTCCGGCCGCGCGCGCGGCCTCCCCCTGTTGCAGCAACGCCATCGACCGCGGGTTGATCTGGTCGTCGGGACGCTGGCCGCTCAGCGACGTGGAGATGCTGACGAGCGCCAGTGCAGCTGCCGCCGTCAGAGTGGTGAGGCGCATGATCTTCTCCGTTAGCGTCACGAGTGCACGGCTATCATGCGCGCACCAGCCTCGCGACAAAAAAGCCATCCGTGCCATCGTGCGCGGGCGTCAGGCGGCGCCCGTCGCCATGCCGTCGCCCGACGGCGGCTTCGATCGGTGCAGCCGACCAGCCAGGGTGCCGGCTCAGGAAGGCTGCGACCTGCTCCCGTCCCTCTGCGTCCAGCAGAGAACACACGACATAGGTGAGGGCTCCGCCGGGGCGCACCAACTCCGCCCCGACGCCGAGCAGCCGCGACTGTACCTCGGCGAAACGGGCAAGCCGCTCAGGCGTCAGCCGCCATCGCGCCTCGGGATTGCGTCGCCAGGTCCCGGTGGCCGAGCAAGGCGCGTCGACCAGCACGACATCGGCGCTTCCGTGAAGGTCCGCCAGTCCTTCGGCTTCGCGCTTGGGGTCGAGCAGCCGGGTTTCCGCGATGGCGACACCCGCTCGTGCGGCGCGTTCGGGAAGTCGGGAAAGCCGCGCGCGATCGGTATCGCTCGCCACGATCCGTCCCCGGTTCTCCATTGTAGCCGCCAGGGAGAGGGTCTTGCCGCCCCCTCCTGCGCAAAGATCCACGACGCACATGCCGGGCTCCGCACCTGCGAGGCTGCCGACGATCTGGCTGCCCGCATCCTGCACTTCGATGCGGCCTTCCCGCCATGGGGGCAACGGCTCTACCGGGGCGTCTGTCCCCAGCCTGAGCGCGTCCGGTGCAAACGGCAGCGGCTCCCCGCCGACCTCCGCCTGTACCGAGGCGCGATCCGCCTTCAGGCGGTTGACCCGCACGTCGACGGGCGCCCGCTCCAGGAGCGCAGCGACTTCGTTCGTGTCGAGTCCGGAAGCCGCGAACGCCTCGATCAGCCACGCAGGCGCGAGCGCCGCCTCCGCCTCGGGTTCATCCGCCTGGATCGGAGCCGGTCCGTAGCCGGAACCGTCGAAGCACTCGGCCAATTCTGGACGGCCACGCGCCAGCGCGACCATCGCCGCACGGCCGCTCGCCGGCCGCTCCCCGAAGCTGCGGATCGCTTCGTAGACAAGCCCGCGGATCGCCCGCCGGTCCTTAGATCCGGCGTAGCGCCGGGCCGCAAAGAAGCGCTGGGCGACCGTGTCGGCGGCCGCACCCCCGCTGCGGGCCGCCTCTATCACGGCATCCAGCAAGTCGATTGCGGCCTGCGCCCGCGCAGCCGGTGTCACGGCAGCACCCTCGTCGCGCGGTCAGCGGGTCGGATAGTTGGGCGCTTCACGCGTGATCGTCACATCATGCACATGGCTCTCGCGAAGACCCGCGCCGGTGATACGGACGAAGCGCGCGCGCTCCTGAAGCTCCGGGATCGTGTGCGAACCCGTGTAGCCCATCGCCGCCTTCACGCCGCCGACCAACTGGTGGATCACGTCGCGCGCCGGGCCCTTGTACGGCACCTGCCCCTCGATCCCCTCCGGAACGAGCTTCAGCTGATCCTTGATGTCCTGCTGGAAATATCGATCGGCCGAGCCCTTCGCCATCGCGCCGACGGAGCCCATGCCGCGGTACGACTTATAGGCGCGCCCCTGGTACAGGAAGGTCTCGCCGGGCGCCTCTTCGGTGCCCGCAAGCAGCGATCCGATCATCACCGCGGATGCGCCGGCAGCCAGCGCCTTGGCCACGTCGCCCGACGTGCGGATGCCGCCGTCCGCGATCACGGGCACGCCCGACTTTCGGGCTTCCTTGGCCGATTCCATCACCGCGGTCAGCTGCGGCACACCGATGCCCGCGACCACGCGGGTGGTGCAGATCGAGCCGGGTCCGATGCCGACCTTGATGCCGTCGGCGCCCGCATCGATCAGCGCACGGGTCGCCTCGGCCGTGGCGACATTGCCTGCGATCACCTGGACGGAGTTGGAGAGCTTCTTCACCCGCTCCACCGCGCGCGCGACCTCGCGGTTGTGGCCGTGTGCCGTGTCGATCACGATGAGGTCGCACTCGGCGTCGACCAGAGCGGCGGTACGCTCATAGCCCTTGTCGCCGACGGTGGTCGCCGCCGCCACGCAGAGCCGGCCGGCGGCGTCCTTGGTGGCCGAAGGATAGGTGACCGCCTTTTCGATGTCCTTGACGGTGATGAGGCCGACGCAGCGGTACGCCTCGTCCACCACAAGCAGCTTCTCGATGCGACGCTGGTGGAGCAGGCGGCGCGCTTCTTCCTGGCTGACGCCGGCTGGGACCGTCGCGAGATTGTCGCGCGTCATCAGCTCAGAGATCGGCTGCGCCGGGTTCTCGGCGAACCGGACGTCGCGATGGGTGAGGATGCCAACCAGCTTGCCCGTCGGGTCCGTCACCGGGATGCCGCTGATCCGATGGCGCTCCATCAGGAGCCGCGCTTCCGCGAGCGGTGCGTCTGCCAGGATGGTGATCGGGTTGACCACCATGCCCGACTCGAAGCGCTTGACCGCGCGCACCGCGGCGACCTGTTGCTCGATGTCGAGGTTGCGATGGAGGACGCCGATGCCGCCGAGCTGGGCCATCACGATCGCCATGTCCGCCTCGGTCACGGTATCCATTGCCGAGGACAGGAAGGGGATGTTGAGCGCGAGGCTGCGGGTCACCTGCGTCCGCGTGTCCGCCTGGCTGGGCAGAACGTCGGATTCCGCCGGGTACAGGAGAACGTCGTCGAAGGTGAGACCGAGAGGGATGTCCATGGGGGCGCCAGATCCTGCGGGAGTCGAAGGTTGGCGGCCCATGTAACCAAGGTCATGCCGCCGCGCTAGGGGGCGATTGGCGCCAGCGCGTCGACGTGCGCCTGGAGATAGGCGCTGACTTCGCCGACAAGCGAGCCGCCGAAGCGCGGGTTGATCTCCAGGATCTGCGGTCGCCCGTCCTCCAGCTTGTAGTTGAAGCAGCAGGTACCCTCGTACTGCATCGCGTCCAGGACGGCACGGCAGAGCGATAGCGCGTCACCGGGATCGGCAGGCACAACCGCCTTGGCTCCCTGAGCTCCGCCGCGCACGGCCAGAGGCGTTCCCATGTCGTATCGGTAGCAAAGCTGGAAACGGACATGCCCGTCGATGCGCAGAAGGTGCAGAACATATTCGTCGGCGCCCGGCACCGCCCGTTGATGGAACGAGTCTTCCGGGATGGCGCCGATCGCCGCCGCCTCCGCGGCATCGCGCACCATCACGCAACCTGCCCCGAAGTTCCCGTGGCGGGATTTGCGGATGTAAGGGAAACAATCCGGCTCGTCGTCCAGCAGCGCCGGGACGTTCTCTCCGAAGCCGTGCTCGATCAGCCACTCGTTGCATGCGAGCTTGTCGTCGCACAGTGCCACGAGCTCCGGACTCGGCAGCACCGCGCGGCGGACGCCGTCGAAGTTCGCTGGGCGTGCCTGCGCAATCTGCGCGACGCTAAGCGGCACCACCAGATCGAAGCCTGCGAAGTCCGCAGAAGCGAGGTACGCGAAGCTCGGCTCGAACCACGCACGGTCGATGAACTGGGCGATTGCCGGCGCTTGCGTGGAATGCTCGCCGAACAGCACGCGGCGGATCATGGGTGCGCCGCCAGGCGGCGGGCGAGATGGGCTGTCCTCATGGCGCCGTCATGCTAGCAAAGCCGCTCAATTCCAACCCGGGGCCGATGTCACCGCCCCGGAGCTGTCCTTGAGGAGCCCGCATGACCCTGACCCGCCGCGAACTTCTGGCTGCCAGCGCGGCCGCCGCTGCGACCCAGGCTCTGCCGGCGACCGCTTTCGCCGCCACGGGAGCCGACGCCGCGGCGGAAGCGCTGTTGTCGCAGATCGCGGAATCCCTGCTGGCGGATATGCCCGAAACGGCATCGGGACTGGGGATCGACACAGGCAAGCGGGCCGCGCTCAAGTCCCGGCTCGGCGACCGCTCCCCTGCGGGTCAGGCGAAGCTGCGCCAGCACCTCACGGATCATGTGCGTCGCCTGAAGGCAATCGACACGGCGCAGCTCTCGACAGCCACGCGTACCGATGTCGACGTCGTCCGCACCGCGTTCGAGACTGCGCTTGAAGGCTTCGCCCAACCCTATGGCGACGTCGCCGTCGGGGGCTGGCGCAACACGCCCTATGTGGTCGTGCAGAACGTCGGGGCCTATCTCGACACCCCACGCTTCCTGGACAGCGATCACAAGATCGAGACCCGGGCGGATGCAGAGGCATTCGTCGCCCGCGTTGACGCTTATGCCGATCAGCTCGACGGCGAGACCGAGCGCCTGCGCGCTGCGACGGCGCTGGGCGTGATCCCGCCCGACTTCCTGCTCGACAAGACGCTGGCGCAGATCGGCAAGAGCCATGCCGGGGCGGTGACCGGCTGGGATCTCTACAAAAGCTACGCCAGCCGCACCGCCAAGATCCCGGGTACGGACGCCAAGGCTGTCGCGCAGGTGTTGGAGCAGAAGGTCCGACCCGCGCTGCTTCGCCAGGAGGCGGCGCTGAAGGAACAGCGGGCAAAGGCGACCAGCGACGCCGGCGCCTGGAAGCTTCCGAACGGCGACGCCTATTACGCCTGGGCGCTCCGGGCCTCCACGACGACCAACATGACGCCCGACGAGGTCCACGCCATGGGCCGCGAGGAACTCGCGCGGCTTCAAGCGGAAATGGATACGATCCTGAAGCCGCTCGGCTATACCAAGGGCACCGTCGGCGAGCGGATGACGGCGCTTGGCAAGGACCCGCGCTTCCTGTTCCCGAACGACGACAAGGGTCGCGAGCAGATCATCGCGCTGCTGACCGACCGCATCCAGGACATGCGCGCCCGCATGCCGCGCGCCTTCCACACCCTGGTTCCCGGTCGCGCCGAGGTGCGCCGTATCCCGCTGGTGGAGGAAGCGGGCGCGCCCGGTGCCTATGGCGGGCCCGGGTCGATCGACGGCAGCGTCCCGGGGAAGCTGTGGATCAACCTGCGCACCACGGAGATCTGGCCGCGCTATGCGCTTCCCACTCTTTCCTATCATGAAGCCATCCCCGGCCATGTCTGGCAGGGCGAATATACGTTCCGCTTGCCGCTCATTCGGTCGCTGCTCGGGTTCAACGCCTTCTCCGAAGGCTGGGCACTCTACGGCGAGCAGCTTGGCGATGAGCTGGGTGTCTACGAGAAGGATCCCGTGGGGCGGCTCGGCTACCTCCAGTCGATCGCCTTCCGCGCCTGTCGTCTGGTGGTCGACAGCGGCCTCCACGCGAAGCGGTGGACGCGCGAGCAGGCGATCCAGTGGTTCGCCACCACCAACGGCTCGACCGTGGAGGAGGTAAGCGGTGAAGTGGACCGCTATTGCTCCTGGCCCGGCCAGGCCTGCGGCTACAAAGTCGGGCATTCGGAGATCAACCGGCTGCGGCGTAAGGCGCAGCAGGCGCTTGGCGACCGCTTCGACTTCCGCGGGTTCAACGACGCGGTGATCACCGGCGGCGGCGTCCCCATGACGGTGCTCGAGCGAAACATCGACGGCTTCATCGCCAAGGCGCGGGGGTGACCCCGCGCACGCGCCGGCATCACGATGCCGCCGAGGTTGAGCCTCCCACCTCTTTGGGATACCGCCGGGGCATGGCAGCGAAACCAGGGGACCAGCGATGACGGCGACGATCGCGCTCGTCGATGACGATCGCAACATCCTGACCTCGGTCTCGATCGCCCTTCAAGCGGACGGATTCTCGACGCGCGTCTATTCGGACGGCGAGGCGGCGCTGAAGGCGTTGATCGACAACCCGCCGGACCTTGCCGTGCTGGACATCAAGATGCCCAAGATGGACGGGCTCGAGCTGCTGCGGCGCCTGCGCGAGAAGAGCCAGATCCCGGTGATCTTCCTGACCTCCAAGGACGACGAGCTCGACGAGGCCCTCGGCCTGGCGATGGGAGCCGACGATTACATCGCCAAGCCCTTTTCCCAGCGGCTGTTGATTGCCCGCATCCGCGCGATCCTCCGCCGTGCCGAAGCGCCCGCGGTCGCTCTCGGCGCGGGTGAGGAGCCCCCGCAGCCGGTTCTCGTCCGCGGGCGTCTTTCGATGGATCCGGCGCGCCACCGGGTCACCTGGAACGGCGGCCCGGTGACGCTCACGGTGACCGAGTTCCTGATCCTCGAGACGCTGGCACAGCGTCCCGGTATCGTGAAGACGCGCAACCAGCTGATGGACGCGGCCTACCAAGACGACATCTATGTCGACGACCGGACGATCGACAGCCACATCAAGCGCATTCGGCGCAAGTTCCGGCAGGTAGACTCCGAGTTTGACGCCATCGAGACGCTCTATGGCGCCGGCTACCGCTTCTCGGAGGAATAGGGAGCAGGCGCTGGGCTCCCGCCGCTCGGGACGGGTTTCGCTCACGCCGCGCATCCTGTTCGTCAACATCTTCGCCCTGGCGCTTGTCGCCGGCGGCTTCTTCTACCTGGACAGCTTTCGCGCGCGCATCCTCGATGAGCGGGTGAGCCAGGCCGAGCGAGAGATTGCGCTCACCGGTGAGGCGCTGCGCGCGGTGGACCCGGAAGCACGTACCCGGCTCCTGCTGCGAATGGCCCGCGCCCAGGGTGCGCGACTGCGCGTGTATGACGCCGGTGGCATCGAGCGCTTCGACAGTCGCGCGGCGGGCGTGCAGAATTTCCGACTGCGGGATCCCGACAAGGAGCCGTGGCAGCAAGATGTCGCACGGCTGCTCGACGCGATGATCGACACCGTCGCCGGCACCCGCCGTGCCCCGCTGTACCGCGAACGCGGCAAGTCGGACGGGCTGAAATGGCCCGAGGTAGTCAGCGCAGCCGCCACGGGGAGAGGCGTCGCAACCGTCTGGCGCGCACCGGATCGCTCGCCGGTGATCACCGCCGCCGCCCCGCTCGCGGCCGGGGCTACGCTGCACTCGACGGTGGACGCCCGCGACATCGTCCAGACCGTCCGCGCCGAGCGCCTGCGATTGAGCCTCGTCCTGCTGGTGGTGGCGCTCGTCTCCGTGCTGCTCTCCCTGTTCCTCGCGCGCACCATCGTGCAGCCGCTCCGGCTGCTGGCGCGCGCCGCGGTGCGCGTCCGCCTAGGCCGGGCGCGCGAGGTCGTCGTGCCCCGCCTGCCCTACCGCCGGGACGAGATCGGGATGCTGGCCCGCGCGATCTCCGACATGAGCGGCGCCCTGCGCGCGCGGATCGACGCGACGGAAGCCTTCGCCGCGGATGTGACGCACGAGCTCAAGAACCCTCTAGCCTCGCTGCGCTCTGCGATGGACAGCCTCGACCACGTCAAGGACCCTGCCTTGCAGGAACGGCTGATGGCGATCATGCGCGACGATGTGCACCGCTTGGACCGGCTGATCAGCGACATTTCGGATGCTTCGCGCTTGGACGCGCAGCTGAGCCGCGCCAAGTTCGAGCCGATCGACGTGGCGGCGCTGCTGGAGGCGCTGGTTCGGCTGCGGGCCGAACGCGAGCCGGTCAGGGGCGTGCGGGTCCGCTTCGATCGGCTCAGCGAAGGGCCTTTGCTCGTCTCTGGCGAAGGCTCGCGGCTGGAGCGGGTGTTCGAGAACCTGTTGGACAACGCCGTCTCCTTTTCGCCCGACGACGGACTCGTCACCGTGTCGGCGGTCGCCGAGGACAGCTCGATCGTGGTTCGCGTGGAGGACGAGGGCCCCGGCGTGCCCGAGGAAGCGCGGGACGCGATCTTCCGCCGCTTTCACTCGGTCCGTCCGGCGAGCGAGGCTTTCGGCACCCACTCGGGCCTGGGCCTTGCCATAGCGCGCACCATTGTCGAAGGGCATGGAGGCATGATCGCCGTCGAATCCCGAGAAGATCGCCTGAGTGGTGCCCGCTTCGTTGTCCGCCTGCCGCAGGTGGCGGCGTGATGCCGGCTGCCGAGACACTCCACGCCTGCTGTGTCGCAATCGACGGCCGTGGCGTGCTGATCGAAGGAGAGTCCGGCGCTGGCAAGTCCGACCTGACGCTCCGGCTGGTGGATCGCGGCGCCGAGCTGGTCAGCGACGACTATACGGTGCTTGAGGTGCAGGAATCCCGCCTGGTGGGTCGCGCACCGGAACGAATTGCGGGGCGGATCGAAGTGCGCGGGATCGGCATTGTCTCTTTGCCCTTCCGGAACGAGGTACCCGTCGCCATGATGGTCCGCATCGAGCCCACGCCAGAGCGGCTGCCGGAACGCCCGGAGCAGCGCTGCATCGCCGGTATCAAAATCCCGCTCGTAGCGCTTCCTGCCCTCGAGCCCTCTGCACCGATCAAAGTGGAACTCGCCCTTCGCATGCTCGCGGGCGCTGCATGAGCGCGCGGAACGAGCCCCAGCGCATTCTTCTCGTCACCGGCCTGTCCGGCGCGGGCAAGTCGACCGTGCTCAAGACGCTTGAGGATCTCGGCTGGGAAGTGGTCGACAACCTGCCGCTGCTGCTGCTCGATCGCCTTCTTGCGACCGAGCAGCCGGTCACCCACCGCGAAGGTGGTCAGCCGCTGGCCATCGGCATCGGTTCGCGCACCCGCGGCTTCGACGCGGAGAGCATCGTCCGCCGCATCAAGCTCCTGAACGAGGAAGGCGGCCGCGACATCGGCACGCTGTTCCTCGACTGTGCCAGCACCGAACTGGAGCGGCGTTACGCGGAGACTCGGCGGCGGCACCCGCTCGCGCTCGATCGCCCAGCGAGCGACGGCATCGCGCGGGAGCGGGAGCTCCTGGCGCCACTGCGCCGCTGGGCGAGCCAGCTCGTCGACACCACCGACATGTCCGCGGCCGACCTGGCGCAGCAGGTCCGCGTCACCTATTCGATCCCGGGCCACGGCGAGCCGACGCTGTCGGTGCTTTCGTTCGGGTTCGCACGGGGACTGCCACGCAACGCCGATATCGTCCTGGACATGCGCTTCCTGCAAAATCCCCATTGGGTGCCGGAGTTGCGCCCCGGAACGGGACAGGACGCCGACGTTGCCGCCTATGTGGCGGAGGATCCGGCCTATCCAGCGGCGATGCAGGCGATCGAGACGTTGCTGGGCACCCTCCTCCCGCGCTACCGGGCCGAAGGAAAGGCCTATGTTACGGTCGCGTTCGGGTGTACCGGGGGGCGACACCGTTCGGTCCACGTCGCAGAACGGATGGCGTCATGGTTGCGCGACGCAGGATTTTCGCCCACGGTGACCCACCGCGATCTGGGAACAATTCCCCAGAACTCGCTGGAGGATGCACCGCAGGCTCCATGAATCGCTCGGGGGCTCGAGAGAAATGATCGGCTTGGTACTCGTGACGCACGGGCGGCTCGCAGAAGAGTTCGTCGTCGCGATGGAGCATGTCGTCGGCCGGCAGGAACGGATCGCAACCGTGTGCATCGGCCCGGAAGACGACATGGAAGAACGCCGCGCGGACATCGCGCACGGCATCGAGGAAGTGAACGACGGCAACGGCGTGATCGTGCTGACCGACCTGTTCGGCGGCACCCCGTCGAACCTCGCCATTTCGCTGATGGAGACGGGACGGATCGAGGTGATCGCCGGCATCAACCTGCCGATGCTGATTCGCCTCGGCGGTGCGCGCAAGACGATGAAGGTCGTCGAGGCCGTGGCGGCCGCGCGTGACGCCGGGCGCAAATATATCTCCGTCGCCTCGGAAGTGCTTGGGGAAGCTGCTGCATGAGCGAGGTCCGCCGTGAAGTCCGCATCGCCAACCGGCGCGGCCTGCATGCCCGTGCCAGCGCGAAGTTCGTGACCCTGGCCTCGAGCCAGCCGATCCCGCTTACGGTGGAAAAGGACGGCTCGCAGGTTACCGCCACCTCGATCATGGGCCTGATGATGCTGGGCGCGGCCATGGGCGACACGATCGTGATCAGTGCCACTGGACCGGAAGCCGATCGCGTGGTCGGCGAGATGGTTGCCCTCGTCGAGGATCGTTTCGGCGAGGATTGATCCTCGCTCTTGCTGCCATGCCCAGAGAAATCACCGCCTATTCGAACCCGCTGGTGAAGCGGGTCCGCACCCTTCGCGACAAGAAGCACCGCCGCGACGAGGGGCTCTTCCTGGCCGAGGGGCTCCGCATCCTGACCGAGGCGCGCGAGGCTGGCCATCTGCCGCGCTACCTGTTCTACACGCGCGCGAGTGCCGACCATGCGCTGGTCCGGCCGCTGGTCGCCGCCTGCGAAGCTGCGGGCGGCGAGGCGATCGAAACGAATGCCGACATCCTTTCCAAGCTTTCGGGCAAGGACAATCCGGGTGCGGTGCTCGGCGTCTATGACGAGTTGCCGACTGCGCTCGATCGACTGGATCGCAACACCGCCCCCCTGTGGCTCGTGGCCGAGCGGCTCCGGGATCCGGGCAACCTGGGTACGATCCTGCGAACGGCGGATGCGACCGGCGCAGGCGGCGTGATCCTGCTCGATGACTGCGTCGACCCCTTCTCGGTCGAAGCCGTGCGGGCGAGCATGGGTGCGATCTTCACCGTGCCGTTTGCCCGGGCGCGATGGGACGAGTTCCGGGACTGGCTACGGTCCGGCCTAGGACAACTGGTCGGGCTCAGCCTCGACACGGAGCATGATTACCGCACCCCGGCCTATCAGGCGCCGGCATTCCTGCTGACGGGCAACGAGGCCCAGGGAATGCCCGACTTCATGGCGGCGGAGTGCGACCTGCTGGTGAAGATCCCGATGCGGGGCAAGGCCGACAGCCTCAACGCGGCCGTCGCAACCGCCGTGATGGCCTACACCGTACTGGATCGCCTGGAGCAGCCGGCGACCCGCTGATCGCCTGCCGACGTGCCACGGGCACCGCCCGCAGCACGTCGGGAGCGCGTCACTCGGCCGGCTCGGGTTCCGCTGCCGGCAGGACCGCTGCCAACTTGGTCAGCGGCCGGGTCGTCTGCTCCACGACCGGGAGCGGATCGAGCGACTTGCCCGCCGTATCGATGTTGAGCGTCTCGAAGCGCTTGGCGGAAGTCAGCACCTGCGACTCCAGGCTGCCGACGAAGGCGTTGTAGGCGCTGGTCGCGGTCTCCAGGTTCTTGCCGAGCTTCGCGACATGGGTCCCCATAGTGCAGAGACGGGTATGAAGCTCCTTGCCCAGCTCCGCGATCTGGCGGGCTTCGCCAGCAAGCTTCTCCTGCCGCCAGACCGCCGCCACCGTACGGGCGATCGCGATCAGGTTGGTCGGGGTGGCGATCAGCACCCGACGATCGAAGGCGAAGTCCCATAGATCCGGCGCATGCTCCAGGGCCGCCGAGAGGAAGTGCTCGCCCGGCACGAACATGATGACATAGTCGGGCGTATCGTCGAACTGCGCCTGGTACGACTTCGCCCCCAGCTGCGTGATGTGCGTCTTCATTGACACCACGTGCGCTTGCATGTGGGTCGCGCGTTCGCGTTCGTCGAGCGCGCCATGTGCGTCCTGATAGGCGTTCAGCGACACCTTGGCATCGATCACCAAGCTCTTGCCGCCAGGGACGCGGACGATGGCGTCGGGACGAAGCCGCCCGCCCTCGCTCTCGACGCTCACCTCCATCGCGAAGTCGGTGTGTTCGGCCAGCCCGCAGGTCTCCAGGACGTTGCGGAGCTGCTGCTCGCCCCAGCGCCCGCGCGCCTTGGGCGCGGAGCGCAGCGCGTTGACGAGCTTCGCTGCCTCGCTCTTCACCGACTCCTGCCCGATGCGCATCGCGTCCATCAGCCCCGCAAGGTTGCCGTAGGCCTCCTTGCGCTCGCCCTCGACCTTGCTGACGTTCTGCTCATAGCGCTGTAGCGTCTGCTCGACGGGTGCCAGCAGCGCCTTCAGCTTCATCTCGTTGGTTTCGCCCGCCTGCTGGAACCGCTCGCTCGCGCGCTCCAGGAAGGTCCGCTGCGCCCCGTCCAGCATCACCTGGGCAGTCTCACGGAACTGCGCCGACATCGCCTCGCGCGCGTCCTTGAACTCCTGGAGGCGCTCGTCGAACGCCTCGGCGGTGGCCTTCAATCGCGCATGCTCGACCCGCTCCGTCTGGAGGTCGCGACGGAGTCCCTCGACCTCCTGGCGCAGGGTGCCCGCCTCTTTGGCGCGTTCGCTTGCCAGCGCGAGATCCGCGATCGCCGCCTTGAAATCGGCCTCTCGCCGATCCCTCTCGCCCCGCGCTTCGGCGATGCCACGCTGCCCGAGGAACCAGCCAAGCGCGAGCCCCACGACCATCGCCACCACGATCACCAGCAGAACCACAGCGTCCATCAACTCAAACCCCTCACGCGAACGAACCCGGAACTTACGCGTCCGCCCAAGAGGTCACAAGCAGAACATCGGCAACGTGCCGGGCGCTCCGCACCAGAGCCTGTCCAACCACCCTTCCCGCCGGCACCCCGCTCGCCTAAGCCGCACCGATGCCGACCGACATCGAAATCTCGCGCGCCGCAACCCTGCTCCCGATCACCGAAGTAGCGGCGAAGCTCGACATTCCGCCTCAGGCGGTGGAACCCTATGGCCATCACAAGGCCAAGATCGCGGTCGACGGGCTGCCGAAGCGGGATGCGACCGGCAAGCTGATCCTGGTCACGGCGATCAATCCCACGCCCGCCGGCGAAGGCAAGACCACGACCTCGGTCGGGCTTGCCGACGCCCTTTCGCGGAGCGGCCGCCGCACCGCGCTGTGCCTGCGCGAGCCATCGCTTGGCCCCTGCTTCGGCACCAAGGGCGGGGCAGCCGGCGGCGGCTATGCGCAGGTTGTACCGATGGAGGACATCAACCTCCACTTCACCGGCGATTTCCATGCGATCACCAGTGCCCACAACCTGCTCGCCGCCATGATCGACAATCACATCTACTGGGGCAGTGCCCTGGGGCTGGACGTGCGCCGCATCACCTGGCGCCGGGTCGTCGACATGAATGACCGCGCGTTGCGCGACATCGTCCACTCCCTAGGCGGTGCCACCAACGGCTACCCCCGCGAATCCGGGTTCGACATTACGGTCGCTTCCGAGGTGATGGCGATCCTCTGCCTGGCGAGCGACCTCGCCGACCTGGAGGCCCGCCTGGGCCGCATCATCGTCGGCTACACCGCCCACCGCCGCGCCGTCACCGCGCGCGATCTGAATGCCGCGGGGGCGATGGCGGCGCTGCTCGCCCAGGCCGTGAAGCCCAACCTCGTCCAAACTCTGGAGGGCACCCCCGCCTTTGTCCATGGCGGCCCCTTCGCCAACATCGCGCATGGCTGCAACTCGGTGATCGCCACGCGCACCGCACTCGGCCTCGCCGACTATGTCGTGACGGAAGCGGGGTTCGGGGCTGATCTGGGCGCGGAGAAGTTCTTCGACATCAAGTGTCGGATGGCCGAGCTCGCACCGGATGCGGTGGTGATCGTGGCCACTGTGCGGGCGCTCAAGATGAACGGCGGGGTCGCGAAGGCGGATCTCGCGGCGCCCGATGTTGCCGCCGTGCAGCGGGGTGGCGCGAACCTGATGCGCCACCTGGAGAACGTCGCGCAGTTCGGCGTACCGGCGGTGGTGGCGATCAACCGCTTTGCTTCGGACACGGAAGAGGAGATCGCGGCCGTGCGCGCGATCGCCGCGGCACAGGGTTGCGAGGCGGTGGTCTGCACCCACTTCTCCGATGGCGGAGCGGGCGCTGGCGAACTGGCGGAGGCGGTCGCGGCGCTGGCGGACTCGGGCTCGGCGCGGTTCATGCCGCTCTATGACGATCGCCTGAGCCTGTTCGACAAGATCAACACGGTCGCGAAGCGGATCTACCATGCCGAGGAGGCGGTGGCAGACGCGAGCGTCCTCGCGCAGCTTCGTCGCTGGGAAGCCGACGGCTTCGGCGACCTGCCGGTTTGCATGGCGAAAACTCAGTACAGCTTCTCGACCGATCCGACCAGGCTTGGCGCTCCATCGGGACATGTGGTGCACGTGCGCGAAGTGCGCCTCGCCGCGGGCGCGGGATTTGTGGTCGCCATCTGCGGAGAGATCATGACCATGCCGGGCCTACCGCGGGTACCCGCAGCAGAGGGCATCCGCGTCAACGCGGCCGGGCAGATCGACGGACTCTCGTGAGGGGACCGGGGGGCGGGACGATGCCCCGCCGCCGCGATCAGGCCGCCTTGCGCGCCTTGTTGAGCCGCTTGATGACCATCTCCCGCTTCAGCCGCGAGAGGTGATCGATGAACAGCACGCCGTTCAGATGGTCCATCTCGTGCTGGAGACAGGTCGCGAGCAGCCCCTCGAGCCACTCATCATGCTCGGCCCCCTGCTCGTCCAGCCAGCGTACGCGGCAGCGCGCCGGCCGCTCGACATCCGCAAACTGGTCCGGGATCGACAGGCAGCCCTCCTTGTACAGGGAGCATTCGTCGGAGGTTTCGAGGATCTCGGGATTGACGAAGGCGCGCGGCTCCTTGACCGGCTTGCCCTCTTCATCCTCCTGCTCCTGCAGGTCGATCACCAGTACCCGCTTGGGCACCGCAACCTGGATCGCCGCAAGGCCGATGCCGGGCGCGTCGTACATCGTGTCGAACATGTCGGCGATGAGCGTGCGAACCTCGTCGTCGACCGCTTCCACGGGGGTGGAAATCAGCCGCAGGCGCGGATCGGGAATCTCGATGATGGGCAGGATGGCCATGGGCGCTAGCTAGGTAAGCCCCCCCGGCACGTCAAGCGATGCACTCACACCACGGGCCGCCGGGCACGCAACGCCTGTGCCAGGGTGCCCTCGTCCAGATAATCCAGCTCGCCGCCCACCGGCAAGCCATGCGCCAGCTGCGTGATCCGTACCGGATAGGCCTCGATCCGCTCTGCCAGATAGTGCGCAGTCGTCTGTCCCTCCAGCGTCGCGTTCATCGCGAGCACCACCTCGTCGACGCCGCCATCGGCCACGCGCGCGACGAGCCGGTCGATGGCGAGATCCTCCGGGCGAACGCCCTCGAGCGCCGACAGCCGCCCACCCAGAACGTGGAAGCGGCCTGGGAACAAGCGGGAGCGCTCCAAGGCCCACAGATCCGCCACTTCCTCCACGACGCACAGCGCACGCGCGTCCCGCCGCGGATCGGCACAGACGGCGCAAGGGTCGCTGGTATCGACATTGCCGCAGACCGAGCAGGTGGACAGCCGCTCGCTCACCCGCTCCAAGGCGCCGAGCAGCGGAACCAGCGCCGTTTCGCGCTTCTTGATGAGGTGCAATACGGCCCGACGCGCGGAGCGTGGGCCAAGGCCCGGCAAGCGGGACAGCGCCTGCGTCAGCGCCTCGATCTCTGGGGAAGCCATCGCTACGACAGATAGGGGGTTGCGTGCCGGGCCGCTAGCGTGTCGAGAGCGCGGATGCGCATCATCTTCATGGGCACGCCGGGCTTTGCGGTCACGATCCTGGACGCACTGGTGGCTGCCGGGCACGAGATCGTCACCGTCTACACGCAGCCGCCGCGTGCAGGAGGCCGCCGCGGCAAGGCGCCGACCCCGACGCCGGTGCACGCCCGCGCCGAAGCGCTCGGGATCCCGGTCCGGCACCCGACGACGTTGCGCACTGCCGAAGCCCAAGCGGACTTCGCAGCGTTGGGCGCGGACGTGGCAGTCGTCGCGGCCTATGGGCTCATCCTGCCGCAGGCGGTTCTGGATGCGCCGCGGCTCGGCTGTCTCAACGTCCACGCCTCGCTGCTGCCGCGGTGGCGGGGCGCCGCGCCCGTGCAGCGGGCGATCCTCGCCGGCGACGTCGAGACGGGCGTCGGCATCATGCAGATGGAGGCTGGGCTGGACACCGGCCCGGTGCGGCATGCGCTACGCACGCCGACCGGCAGGGACACGGCCGCCGAACTGACGGATCGCCTTGCGCAACTAGGTGGCGCGGCAATGGTCGAAGTACTTGGCAACATCGACGCCTATCCGCCTGTTCCCCAACCGGAAACTGGCGTCACCTATGCCGCGAAGCTCGACAAGTCCGAGGCACGGCTGCGCTTCGATGCGGCAGCGGACGCGGTAGAGCGGCAGGTCCGGGCGTTTCATCCGACGGCATTTTTCGAACTTGATGGCGAGCGCTTTCGTGTCCTGGCGGCGGACGTCTCGGACGAGACCGGCGCCCCGGGCACCGTGCTGGACGAGCGGCTTACGATCGCGTGCAACACGGGGGCGATCCGGCCCACCCTGCTTCAGCGCGCCGGCCGGGGCGCCATGCCTGCGGCAGACCTGCTGCGCGGCTTCCCCATTCCCGCGGGCACGCTGCTGTCGTGAGCCGGTTTGCGCTGACGGTCGAATATGACGGCCGCCCCTTCATGGGCTGGCAACGGCAATCGCACGGGCCGAGCGTACAGCAGGCGATCGAGGAAGCGGCTTGGCGGGTCACCGGTGAGCAGGTCGCGGTGCACGCTGCCGGCCGCACGGACGCAGGCGTCCATGCGCTCGCCATGCGGGCGCACGTCGAAATCGAAAAGACCATCCTGCCCTTCCGCCTCATGGAAGCGCTGAACGCGCATCTGCGGCCGGATCCCGTCGCCATTCTCGCCTGCGAGGCGGTGGAGGACGACTGGCACGCCCGCTTCTCGTGCGTCGGTCGCTCCTACGAATACCGGATCGTCAACCGGCGGGCGCCGCTCACCTGGGAAGCGGGTCTCGCCTGGCAAGTGCCGCAACCGCTCGATGTCGATGCGATGCAAACCGCGGCGCAGTATCTCGTCGGGCGGCACGACTTCACGACCTTCCGCTCCGCGCATTGCCAAGCCGAGAGCCCGCTACGCACCCTCGATCAACTGGACGTCGAACGGCGTGGCGACCGCGTGCTCATCCACGCCGCCGCCCGTTCGTTCCTGCACCACCAGGTTCGCTCGATGGTCGGATGCCTCGCCTTGGTGGGGCAAGGACGCTGGCGCCCAGAGCAGGTGCGCGAGGTGCTCGCCGCGCGCGATCGCTCGCGGCTGGGCCTCAATGCGCCGCCGGACGGGCTCTACTTCACCGGCGCCGTGTACCCCGCTAGCGGCTGAGCCGCGCCACCAGCTCGACATGGGTGGACCAGCGGAACTGGCCAACCGGCTGCACCCAGTCGAGCCGGTAGCCGCTCTCGCACATCATCTTCACATCTCGTGCGAAGCTGCTGGGATTGCACGAAACATACGCCACGACCGGCACCTTGCTGGCGGCGATCGCTGCTGCCTGCTCGCGAGCACCGGCACGCGGCGGATCGATCACGACTGCCGAGAACCGATCGAGTTCGGCAGGCGCCAGCGGGCGGCGGTAGAGGTCCCGATGCTCGGCAAATACGGGGCGGCCGGCGCGCGAGGCAGCGGCCTTTAGCGCCAGGATCGGCTCACGCGCTGCCTCGCCCGCATACACCTTGGCGCGCTCTGCCAACGCGAGCGAGAAGGTGCCCAGTCCGGCGAACAGGTCTGCAACGATTGGAGCGCCCCCGACCGCGTCCTTCACGCCCGCGACCAAAGCCGCCTCGCCTTCTCGCGTAGCCTGCAGGAAGGCCCCCGGCTGCAGCGCGACCGGCACGCCTGCGAAGCTGATCGTCGCGGGCTCCGGCTCCCACCGGGTCTCCGGACCATAGCCATCATCCACCGACAGGCGGGCGAGGCCGTGCCGCTCCGCAAAGCCGGTCAGCGCCTCCACTTCGGCAAGCTTGTCGCCGAGGGAGCCGGTGATCAGCACGTCGACGCCGCGATCGGTCTGCGCCAGATGCACGTCCGCGCGGCGCTTTCCCAGCATGGCCGCCAGCAGCGTCCGCAGCGGCGCGACCAGCGCGAACAGCTCCGGAAGCAGCACGTGGCATTCCATCATGTCGACAATGCGGTGGCTGCCGGTCTCCGTGAAGCCGAGCAACACCTGTCTTCCGCGACGCTCGGCATGCAGCGTTGCGCGACGCCGGGTGCGCGGCGGCGAGACAAGCGCGGGAAGGACTTCCGTCGCCAGGTTCTGAGTCGAAAGCGCGCCAAGCACGCGATCGCGCACGAACAGGGCGTAGCTTTCTTCGTCGAGATGCTGGAGTTGGCAGCCGCCGCACGCCGGGAAATGCCGGCAGGGTGGCACCTGATGATGGGAACCGGGCACCACGCTGTTGTCGGGGAGCAGCCGGTCGCCGGGGGCCGCAAAGGCTACGTGACGGCCGTCAGCGGAGATGCCCTCGCCGCGGGCCGCCACGCGCACGATCAGATCGCCGCTCACAGGCATTCTCCCATTGCGACTGGGATTCGGGCGATCAGGTCGTCGGCTGCGAACGCGGGGCCGGCAAGTCGCGCGGCGCGGCTGTGCAGCCACACGGCTTCGTCTGCGCTGCCACCGGCGGCGTGGCGCGCGGCGACGAGCCCCGCCAGGACGTCGCCGGTACCGGCGGTCGACAGCCACGACGATGCCGCGGATGCGACCACGGCCTTGCCGCCAACCCACGCGATGACCGTGTCCGCGCCCTTGTGGATCACCGTAGCGCCGCTGTTCCTGGCGGCAGCGAGTGTCGCCTCGATCTTGCTGCCGGCGGCATCGAACATGCGCGCGAACTCGCCCGAGTGAGGGGTAAGCAGCGTCGCGGCCTTGCGGGTGCGCAGACGTTCGGCAGCGGTCTCGCCCAGCAGGCTGAGCGCGTCGCCGTCGATCACCAGATCCCGCTCGCAGTCGATCGCCGCCTCGAGGAGGTCCATGGCCGCTGCGTCCCGGCCGAGGCCAGGTCCGATCACCACCGCGCCGATGCGCGGGTCCGCGAGCAGGTCGGCGAGCGCATCCCCGCCGTCGATCGTGCGGTGGACGATGGCGTCGGGGCCGCCGGTGGCAGGCTCCGGCGCCGCCAGGATCACATAGCCGGCGCCACCGTGAAGCGCCGCGCGCGCCGCGAGACGAGAGGCTCCGGCCATGCTGCCGGCGACCACGACCACCAGCCCACGATCATATTTATGCGCCTGTGCTTTCGGAGCCTGCATGGTCGGACGTGCGATGCTGCGCCAGTCAGTGACCATCTCCACGCCGATGTCGGCAACCAGGACGTGGCCGCACTTGGAGAGGCCGGCGCCGAGCAGATGCGCCGGCTTGAGCGCGCCGAGCGCCACGGTGGACGTTATCCCGTCCGGGGCGCCCAGATCGAGGCCGGTGTCGGTCTCGATACCCGAGGGGATATCGATCGCCACTGAAACGGAGGCCGCCGCAACGAGCCGCGCCAGGTGGGCGGCTACGGGAGCGTCCAGCGCGCGCGACATGCCGGTACCGAACAGGCCGTCGACCAGGATCGGCCTTGGGCTCACCTGCTCCAGGCTCTCCACCTGCCCCTGCCACGCCGCGGCATTGGCTGCGGCCGCACCGCTCGCAGGCCGGCCAATCGCCGCGACTGCCACGTCATGGCCCCAGTCGCGCAGCAGCCTCGCGACGCCATAGGCATCGCCGCCGTTGTTCCCCGGTCCCGCAAGCACCAGCGCCGGCTGCCCCGCGCCCAGCCGGGCGACTTCCCGCGCAACGGCGAGCGAGGCACGCTCCATCAGTTCGGATTGGGAGACGCCGGCACCGAAGCAGCGCTGCTCGGCAGCCCGCATCTCGTCTGCACGCAGGATGGGGGCGCCTGGAGGCAGGATCCTCATGCCCCAGCCGCTCCGTCTACACGTGCAGGCAAACGGTACCGATCGCCGCCGATCTGCACCTCGATCTCGCTGGGCGACCGCAAGCGCACGACCGCCGGCTCCGCGCCGTCCGCGGCAGTGACGCCGCTCCCGTCCCTGGCGACGAGAAGACGCCGGAAGCCGCCATCGGCACGCCGCACGGTCAACACCAGGCCCTGCTGCCCCTCACTTTGTTCGACCAAGCAGTTCTGCGCCAACTGCGTACCCTCCGCTGCGCAGGCGATCCGCAAGCCGCGGGGAGGCTCAGGCGGCCCGGCGTCGCCGCACGCTGCGAGCATCAGCGACAGAAGCCCGGTGCCGCCGCATCGCCAGAACGCCGCCGTCATCGCACGAGCTCCGCACGCACCTGAGCGATGACATCTGCGAGGATCGTCGACCACTCGGCTACGCCGTGTTCGTCTTCGATCAGGTCGTTGCGAACCTCGATGGACATGCTCGGGATGCCATGCGCCTCCGCATGCCGATTGAGCGTCGCGTTGAGCTCGCGTCCGGAATAGGGCTCATTGTCTCCCGTGACAAAACCCCGCTCCCGAAGCACCCGGATCGCGGGGTGCGCCGCCCGACTGTCCTCGTTGTAGAGAATCCCCACCTGCCAGGGCCGTTCGCGGCCATCGCTCGCGAGCCGCGGCGTGAAGCTGTGGATCGCCACGACCAGCTCGGGCCGATAGTCCTGCACCGCCTGTTCGATCGCGGCGTGATAGGGAATGTGGAACCGCTCCACGCGGGTGGACCGATCGGCCCCCTGGTTGCCGGGGATCGCGTGGCCATCGCTCAGAGCCGGGATGAGACCGCTGTGGTCGGGCTCCCGATGAAGGTCGATCACCAGCCGGGAAACGGTGCCGAGGACGGCCGGCACACCCAGGCTTGATGCGAGGCTGCGGGTCAGCGCGGCCGCGCCGATGTCGTAGCCGATGTGCAGATCCAGCAAGGCGGGCAGCACGCCAAGGCCGATGTCTGCCGGGACGTGGTTGGACGCATGATCGCATAGCAGCAGCACGCCGCCTGCGATGCCGTCGATCCGCTCGGCGGGCAAAAGATCGTTCGGGTCGGAAGAGGATACGGCAGGGCTGCGGTCTGACATGGCAGCGACCTGCCCCAGGAACGGCCGGCTGTCACCCCCGGACGGGAGGATGGCGCCTGCACGAGGCAGGGGCCATCCACGGACGTCCGCTGACGGCGTCTGATCCGCTCACTGCTTAGGCCCGACCGCAGACACGGCTGCAATCCTACAAAGCCCGCCCCTTCGTCCCGCCGCGGGATTCCCACCCTAGATCAGTGCCGTTTCGAGACACCACCACGCGGGCTCGGCATCCCGGACCGCCTCGGCTGCCGAAGCGCAGGCGGGTGTGTCCTCGAACAAGGCGAAGCAAGTCGCGCCCGAACCCGACATCCGCACCAAACGGGTACGGGGCTGGTGCTCCAGAAGGGCGAGCACGGCGTCGATGGCAGGTGCGAGCGACCGTGCCGAAGGCTCCAGGTCATTGCGGCCGGAACAGGCGACCTCCAGCAGGTTCCCGCTGCCGATCGGCCCACGGTCGACGCCGTCCCAGCGGCCGAACACCGCTGCCGTGGAGACGCCCACGCCCGGGTTCACCAGCAACGCAGGTATACCGGTGAGACCGTCCACCGGCACCAGATCCTCACCGCGCCCCCGCCCGATCGCCGTTCGGCTGAGCAGGCACGCCGGTAGGTCCGATCCGAGCGCGTCCGCACAGGCGAGCAGGTCCGGATCGTCGTGCCGTACCCCCGCGCGAGTCGCGAGCGCCCGAAGCGTTGCTGCCGCATCGGCCGATCCGCCGCCGATGCCGGACGCGACCGGAAGCCGCTTGTCGAGCAGAATTGCGCAGGGTCGATCATCACAGAAGGCCATGCGGAAACGATCGCGGGCGCGCGTGACGAGATTGTCGCCCTCCGCCTGGAGCGTGCCCGCGAACGGGCCGGTGATGACGAAGCTGTCCGCCTCGGCGTCGGCAACCGTCAGCAGATCGCCGTCCTCAACGAACGCGAACAGGGTCTCTAGAGCGTGATAGCCATCGGGACGGCGGTGCCGGACATGAAGCGCGAGGTTGAGCTTCGCGCGAGCCACTTCGCGGATCATGAGCGAGGCGACGCCGAGGCCGCGGGCAATCCTTGCAGGACCTTCTCCGCCAACTGCGCATCCTTCGACGGGTCCGCGTCCAGACGGGCAGCGGACCAAGCATAGCGTGCTTCATAGCGGCGGCCGAGCCGCCAAAGCACGTCTCCCAGATGTTCCTGCACCGTCCCGCTCACCTCGTTGGCACGGGCTGCCTGCTCCAGCAGCGGCAGAGCCCGGGCCGCGTTCCCCTGTCGATAATAGGCCCATCCAAGCGAATCCGCGATGTTGAGATCCTCCGGGGCAAGCTGATGGGCCTGCTCGAGCATCGCGATGGCTGCAGGCAGGTTCTGGTTCCGCTCGACCTGTGCATAGCCGAGATAATTGAGGACCAGCGGCTCTGCGGGCGCGACCTCGACGGCGCGGCGCAAGACCGGCAGCGCCTCGTCCCACCGTCCCGCCTGCTCCAGCGCTGCCCCTCGCTGGAGCAGCAACGTCCAGTCCGGCGGTTCCCCTTCCCGATCGAGCGCCGTCGCATAAGCAGCAGCGGCCTCCACGAACCGACTCTTCTCGGCGAGCAGGTCTCCCAGCCGGCGTGCATCCTCCCCGCTGCTATCGGAGCCGGAGGAGAGCACCGCGGCTGCAGCGATGGCGGCATCCTCCTCGCCGGCGCGCGCCAGCACGGCCGCCTCTGCGGCACGCCCCTCGCGAGCAAACGGGCTTCCGGCGGAGATCGCCGCCAGCGCCTGATGCGCCTTGGCATCGGCGCCCTCCAGCGACAGCGCGTCGGCGAGTGCGATCCGTGCCCGGTCGTAGCGCGGATCGAGGACCAGGGCCGCACGCGCGAGGGCGATCGCGAGGGACGCGGTCTCCTCGGACGCGAGATCCTTGGCAACGCGCGTCAGGAAGCGCGAGGCCCCGAACCTTGCGCCGCCCTTTGCACCCCGCCCCAGCCGCTGGCGGTAGAGCGCGAGCACGGGATCCTCTCCAGCCAGCAAAGCCCGCGCGGCGTCTCGCTTGCCCTTACCCGCGAGCAGCGTGGCGGCGGCCAGCCGGAACTGCTGGTCCTCCTGCAGGGCGCCGAGTTGTGCTTGGACCGCCACCACCCCCTCTGCCGTGCGACCGCTTGCGAGGAGGATCAGCGCGTGGTTCTCGGACGCATAGCGGCGGTCGAGGGCGTCGCCTTCTCGCGAGGCGAACTGCAGTGCGGCTGCCGGGGCGCCCCGATCGAGCGCAAGCCATGCGGCAAGCACCGGTTGCAGGAAGTCGAGCGGACCTTCGCCAAGCGCCTCCACTGCCCCAGACGCACGATCCGGCTGCCGAGCCACCACCGCATCCGCGAACTCGAGAACAGCGGCATCTGGCGGCGCAACGCCCGCACGCGTCAGCACCGCCAGCGACTTGCGGGCAAGCGCGAGGTCTCCGCTCGCCAGCCCCTCGCGATACGCACGGATTGCGACCACTTCACTGCCGGGCCGGGCAGCGAGTGCGAGCGCGTAATAGCGTGCAGCCGCGTCCACAGCGCCGTCCGCATCCGCCGCGCGTGCACGAACATAGGCGGGCAGGTTCTCCTCGGCGGCGGCGGCAGGCGGCGCAACGGCAACACCCGCTGACGCGACGGCGCTCAGCAGCAGGCGCTTACATGTTGGGATAGTTCGGTCCTCCCCCACCCTCAGGCACCACCCAGTTGATGTTTTGCGTCGGATCCTTGATGTCGCAGGTCTTGCAGTGGACGCAGTTCTGGGCGTTGATCACGAAGCGCGGCTTGGCGCCCTCGGTCTCCACCACCTCGTAGACCCCCGCGGGACAATAACGCTGCGCCGGCTCGTCGAACATCGGCAGGTCGTAATCGATCGGAATGTCGGGATCGCGCAGCGTGAGGTGGACCGGCTGATCCTCCTCATGGTTGGTGTTCGACAGGAACACCGAGGAAAGACGGTCGAACGTCAGCTTCCCGTCCGGCTTCGGATAGGCGATCGGCTGGACCTGATCCTTGCGCCAAAGGCTCTCGTGATCCGGATGGTGGCGCATCGTGAACGGCATGCGGATGCCCCAATGCTCGGCCCACATGGTGATGCCGGAGAGCCCCGAGCCGACGAAGTCGCCGAACTTCTTGACCAGCGGCACCACGTTGCGGACCTTGCGCAATTCCTCATACACCCAGCTCGCCTCATAGGCGCGGGGATATGCGTCGAGCGTGTCGCCGGCGCGTTCGGCCACGATGGCGTCGAAGGCGGCCTCGGCCGCGAGCATCGCGGTTTTCATCGCCGTATGCGTGCCCTTGATCCGCGGCACGTTCACGAAGCCTGCCGAGCAGCCGATCAGGGCGCCGCCGGGGAAGACCAGCTTGGGTACGGATTGCCAGCCGCCGTCGTTGATCGCACGCGCGCCATAGGACACGCGCTTGCCGCCCTCCAGGATCTTGGCGATCTCCGGATGCGTCTTCCACCGCTGCATCTCGTGGAACGGCGAAAGATGGGGATTGGAATAGTTGAGCCAGGTGACGAGGCCCAGCGCCACCTGCCCGTTCGCCTGGTGATACAGGAAGCCGCCGCCGTTGGTGCCGCGGGTTTCCGACAGTGGCCAGCCTTGCGTGTGGATCACCCGTCCGGGCACATGCTTTTCGGGCGCAATGTCCCAAAGCTCCTTGATGCCGATGCCATAGACCTGCGGCTGCGCATCCTTCGCGAGTTCGAAGATGCGGATCAGCTCCTTGCTGAGGTGCCCTCGGACGCCCTCTGCAAGGAAGGTATATTTGGCGTGGAGCTCCAATCCGGGCTGCCAGTCCGGCTTGCGGGTACCGTCGCGCGCAATGCCCATGTCGCCGGTCGCGACGCCCTTGACCGATCCATCTTCGTGGAACAGCACCTCGGCCGCGGCGAAGCCGGGGAAGATCTCGACGCCGAGACCCTCGGCCTGTTCCGCCAGCCAGCGGCACAGGCTGCCGAGCGAGCAGGTATAGGTTCCCTCGTTCGACATGAACGGCGGCAGCGCGAAGTGCGGCATTTCCGTCTTGCCCGTGGCGTTCAGGATCCAGTGATGGTTCTCCGTCACCGGCACCTCTGCGAGCGGGCAGCCCTGATCGCGCCAATCCGGCAAAAGCTCGTCCAGCGCGCGCGGGTCGATCACCGCTCCAGAGAGGATGTGGGCGCCGACTTCGGACCCCTTCTCCAGCACGCAGACCGCGATCTCGCGACCGGCCTCGTTGGCCAGCTGCTTCAGCCGGATCGCAGCCGACAGACCTGCGGGGCCCGCGCCGACGATCACGACGTCATAGGGCATTGATTCCCGCTCGTTCATGCACTCCTACTCCCACGCTCGCTGCGGCACCGTGTCGTCGCGTACCTGCAACGTCTTGTCGGCAGCGGAATTCATTCAGATTGACCGCGGCGTCAACCCGGTGGCCTATATAGGGTGATGGGGGCGGATCAGCATCTCGATTGGCGAAATATCGCGGCAAGCACACTGGATTGGTGGCTTGAGGCGGGTGTCGACACGCTGGTCGAAGAACGGCCGCGCGATTGGTTGGTTCCAGAGGCGCTGCCGGCACCTACTCCACTTCCGCCGGCAGCACCTGCGGCAGCGCCGAGCACAGGCTATCCGGCCAATTATGAGGAATTCCTCGCCTACCGCATGGGGGATCAGGCACCCGACGCAAAATGGGCGCCGGCGCGCGTCGCGCCGAGCGGGGATCCGGCCACTGCGAAGCTGATGGTGCTGACCGACGTTCCCGAAGAGGCGGACGCCGGCGCCGGACACCTGCTTGCCGGCCCCGAAGGCCACCTGCTCGACCGGATGCTGACGGCGATCGGTTTGGCCCGCGAACAGACGCTGATCGCCTCCGTCTGCGTCGCCCGCCCACTTGCGGGGCGAGTGCCACGTGCGAGCGCCGCAGAACTCGAGGCGATGGCCCGGCACCTGGTGGGGATCGTCCGCCCCAGGCGGCTGTTGCTGCTCGGCCAGATCGCAAGTCGCGCCGTGCTCGGCTCGAAGGCTGGCGCGCACGGCGACTGTTCGGACGTGCTCAGCGATGACAATTTGGCGTGCAAGGCGGTCGCTACCTACCACCCGCGGGTGCTGCTGGAGCGACCGATGTGCAAGGCGGAGGCCTGGCGCGACTTGCAGCTGTTGATCGAGGAAAACGACGCGTGAAAATCGCTCTTGCGGTAGGCGCCCTGTTGCTGGCGGCTCCTCTGGCCGCCAACGCCAGCGATCTCGACGAGGGTCGCGTCCCTGCGCGGGGCAGCGCGAAACACGGCGCTCTCGAGGGCGTCCCTCGCCAATTGAGCAGCGAAGAGCGCACAGCCTATCGCTCGGTGTTCGCAGCGATCCGGGATACGCGCTGGGCCGATGCACAGCTTCAGCTCGATGCGCTCAAGCCGGGCCCGCTGCACGCCATTGCCCGTGCCGAGCTCTATACGGCGCCCAATTCTCCCAAGGTCGCGCTGGAGCCTTTGCTCGCGCTTCTGGCGGAAGCGCCCGAACTCCCGGAGGCGCCGCAGCTCGCGCGTCTTGCGCAGCTTCGCGGCGCGGCCTCCCTTCCCGCGCTGCCCAGCCAACAGCGCATGACCTGGTTCGATGGTGCGCCGACGCGCGTCCGGACGCGCGCGATCCGCAGCGACCAGGTGGCCGCCGAACTTGCCATCGCCATGAAGCCGTTCGTCAAGCTCGACGATGGCCCTGCGGCCGAGGCGTTGCTCACTCAGCGTGCGAGCGAGCTCACGCCTGAGGCGCTGACGGAATGGCAGCAACGCGTCGCCTGGATCTATTTCGTGGCCGGGGACGACGGCAACGCCCGCCGGGTCGCGCGGCTCGCACAGAGGGGGCAAGGCGACTGGGCTGCGCAGGCGGACTGGACGCAGGGCCTCGCCGCATGGCGGCAAAAGGACTGCGCCGCGGCGCAGGTGGCGTTCGGCGACGTCGCCCGTCGTGCCACCGATACCGAGCTGCGCTCCGCCGGCCTCTATTGGGCGACCCGGGCGGACATCGCGTGCGGTCGTCCGGACCTGGTGCAGCCGCGCCTGCAAAGCGCCGCGCAATATGGCGAAACCTATTACGGTCTGCTCGCCCGGCAGGCGCTGGGCATGGTCGACCGCAAGTCGGCCCCTGAGCGCGTGACGGCGGACTGGCAGGCACTGGAACGGCGCCCGAATGTCCGTGTCGCGGCCGCCCTGTCCGAGATCGGCGAGGCGGCACTGGCCGACCAGGTTCTGCGGCACCAAGCCAGGATCGGCGATGCCAGCGACTATGCTGCGCTCACGCGCGTCGCGGGCAGCATGAACCTGCCGGCGACGCAGCTTTGGCTTTCTCATAATGCGCCTGTCGGGGCGAAGCCCGTCCTGGAGGCCCGTTACCCGGCACCAGACTGGACGCCGGACGGCGGTTGGCGCGTGGACAAGGCACTGGTCTACGCCCACGCCTTGCAGGAGTCGAAGTTCAACCCACAGGTTGTGAGCCCCGCGGGCGCCTTTGGCCTGATGCAGATCATGCCGGCAGCCGCGAGCGACTTCGGTCGTGCCAAGGGCGTGACGATCGATCGCTCTGCCCTCGCCCGCCCTTCCACCAACATCGAAGTGGGCCAAAGCTATCTTGAGAAGCTGCGCGACATGCAGGCGACCGGCGGGCTGCTGCCCAAGGTGATCGCCGCCTATAATGCGGGGCCGAGCCCGGTACAGGCCTGGGACCTGCAGGCGCACGACGGCGGAGATCCGCTCCTCTACATCGAATCGATCCCCTATTGGGAGACGCGCGGCTACGTGATGTCGGTGCTGCGCAACTACTGGATGTACGAAAAGCAGGAGGGGAAAACCTCCGCCAGCCGCGCGGCGCTCGCGCAGGGCATGTGGCCGAAGTTCCCCGGAGCCAAGGGCGGCGGCGCGGTGCGTCTCAGCAGCAACGGTCGCTCGTCCGTCGCCCATGCCAATTGATCCAGCGCGGGCGTTCGTTCCGGTCCGCATTGCTGTTCTGACCGTCTCCGACACCCGCACGCTTGCGGAGGATCGGTCGGGCGATACCCTTGTCGCGCTGTTGAGCGAGGCAGGTCATGTGCTCGCCGATCGCGCGCTGCTTCCCGACGACGTTGCCGCGATCGTTGGGCGGTTGCACGGATGGATCGACGATCCGGCGATCGATTGTATCCTGACGACCGGCGGCACAGGCGTGACCGGGCGCGACGTCACGCCCGAAGCCGTGGAGCGCGTCGCGGACAAGATGATCCCTGGTTTCGGCGAGCTCTTCCGCTGGCTGAGCTATGCGAAGATCGGCACGTCGACCGTCCAATCGCGCGCCTGCGCCTGCGTCTCCCGGGGCACCTATGTGTTCGCCCTTCCCGGCTCCACCGGAGCCGTTCGCGACGGTTGGGAAGGCATTCTCGCCTCACAACTGGATAGCCGCCACACGCCCTGCAATTTCGTCGAGTTGATGCCCCGCCTGCGCGAGCACTGATTGCCGCGGGGTTGATTCCACGTTCTTCTTATGTTCTTTCTGCGTCATGGCTCGCAATGCCCGTGGCGCAACGATCAACAGCACCAGCACCCGCTTCAACCTGCCGGAGCGGGAGGCGGATGGCGACTGGCTGGATGCCCGCGAGGCGATCGACGGTGCGCCACCGCCGGTGCGTACCAGCGTGGGCCTGCTCACCCCCCGCACGATCATCAGCTACAACCGGTCGCCCGACATCGGCTTCGATCGCTCGGTGAACCCCTACAATGGCTGCGAACATGGCTGCATCTACTGCTTCGCGCGACCGAGCCATGCCTTCCATGATCTGTCCCCGGGCATCGACTTCGAGACACGGCTGTTTGCCAAGCCGGATGCGCCTGCGCTGCTCCGGGCCGAGCTTTCGAAGCCCGGCTACCAGGTCCGGCCGATCGCCTTCGGCACCAACACCGATCCCTATCAGCCGATCGAAGCCGACTGGCGGATTGCTCGGGCATGCATCGAGGTGCTGTCCGAGTGCGACCATCCGCTGACCATCACCACCAAGTCCGACCGCGTGGTGCGCGACCTGGATCTACTGGCGCCCATGGCGACGAAGGGCCTCGTCTCCGTCGCGATGTCGATCACTTCGCTCGATCCTGTGATCGCCCGCACCCTCGAACCGCGCGCGCCGCACCCGCGCAAGCGGCTCGCCGCAGTGGCCGCCCTCACCGCAGCCGGAATCCCCTGCTCCGTCTCCGTAGCCCCGGTGATCCCCGCGATCACCGATGGAGAGCTGGAGCGCATCCTGGAACAGGCGGCGGCCGCGGGCGCATGCGGCGCCTTCTTCCTCCCCGTCCGTCTGCCCTGGGAGGTCGCC
Organism: Microbacterium terregens; assembly: GCF_027922045.1. The sequence continues at coordinate 90,456 of NZ_BSEX01000015.1, read as the reverse complement.
CCGCTGTTCCGCGCATGGCTCGACACGCATTTTCCGGACCGTGCCGAAAAGGTGATGGCAATCCTCCGCTCCTTACGCGGCGGGCGGGTCAACGATCCGAACTTCTTCACGCGCATGCAGGGCTCGGGCCCCTGGGCCGAGTTGATGCGGACCCGGTTCCGCATCGCGATCCGCCGCTACGGACTGGAACGCGGGCGTGCGCCGCTGAACTGCGACCGGTTTCGCCGGCCGAGGGGACGGCAGGGCGATCTGTTCGACTAAGCGGGCTGTAAGGGAACCGCCGGGGGCTCCGCGCGCTCTCCACCCCGGAGACGCCATGACCCGTACCTACATAGCCGCGGCGGTCGCTACCGCCCTGATCGTGACGCCGACGCTTCCTGCCTCGGCACAGACAGCCCGCACCATCTCCCGGTCCGACAAGGCTCAGGGTGCGCAGGCCCATCCCCAACTGCTGTCGGAGTTCGGCGGCGCCTATACAGGGCCTCAGGCGGCGTTCGTCGAACGGGTCGGCAAGCGCGTGGCCGTCCAGTCCGGTCTCTCGAACGCGCAGGGCGACTTCACGGTGACCCTGCTCGACTCGCCGGTCGAGAACGCGTTCGCGATCCCCGGTGGCTATGTCTATGTCACGCGCCAGTTGCTGGCGTTGATGAACAGCGAGGCGGAACTCGCAGCGGTGCTCGGCCATGAGGTCGGGCATGTCGCCGCGCGACATTCGAACAAGCGCAACACCCGGGCGACCCTCGGGGGACTTCTGTCAGCCGGCGTGGGCTGGCTCACTGGAAGCGACGTCCTGGGACGCATCGCCAGCACGGGCACGCAGCTCTACACCCTGGGGTTCAGCCGCTCGCAGGAATATGAGGCGGACGGCCTGGGGGTCCGCTATGCCACCGCCGCGGGCTATGATCCCTATGGCATGTCTGCGATGCTTCGCCAGCTGAACGACGACCAGACGCTCGCCGCCCGGATCGAGGGTCGGCAAGCCGATGCGGTGCCGACCTGGGCGAGCACCCATCCGAACGGTGCGGATCGTGTCGCTCGCGCGCGCCAGCTTGCGCAGCAGATGCGCGCCGCGCCCGCTTCGAACGTCCAGGACACCGCGTTTCTGCGCATGCTCGATGGCCTGCCGTATGACGACAACCCGGCACAGGGGATCATCGAGGGCCAGACCTTCCGCCATCCGCAGCTGCGGCTGCAGTTTACTGCTCCAGCAGGCTACAAGATCGACAACGGCACCGATGCGGTGACAGTCGCGGGAACCGGTGGGCAAGCGCAGTTCCGGGCCGCGGCCGCCACCACCGACCTGTCCGGCTTCGTACGAGCGCGCCTGGGGGAACTTGGCGCTCGGGACACGTCTAGTGTCGAACTGCGGAGCGGCGAGGTGAACGGGCTTCCGATGGTGCAGGGCACCGTCTCCGCGACCAGCAACGGCCGCACGGTGGATGCGACCGTCGTAGCCTATCGCTTCCCGTCCGCCACCTATTACTTCCTCGTGGTGACGCCCTCGGGCAATCGCCTCGGCGCCTTTGCGAGCATGGTGTCCAGCGTGGCGCAACTGTCGCCGCAGGCAGCCGCCGCGATCAAGGGGAAGCGGATCCGCATCGTGACGGTGAAAGCCGGCGACACGATCGACAGCCTCGCGCGCCAGATGGCCTATCCGAACTACCAGCGGGAGCGGTTCGTAACCCTCAACGGTCTTGAGGACACGCCCACGCTCACGCCGAGCCGACTGGTCAAGCTGGTCGTCGCCGGCTGAGCTTCAGGCGACGGCCGCCAGCCGCTTCGAGTCGGCCGCGCGCAGGTTGGCGGACGTGATCCCCGGCAGGCGCTCGACGTGGCTGGTGAGTTCCCCATCGAGCAGATAGTCGCGCCCTAGCAGCAGATGCGCCGTGGTCTCGCCCGCTGCGGTGACTTCGGCCCAAACTTCACCCCGCGCGCCGCGGTGTCCGGCCAACAGGATCGCCAGCGCCGGGAGCGCCGTGGCGTCGTCGACCTTGAGTTCGAGGGTCAGTCGGACGCTGTTTGCCAGCGCCTCGAATGGCTTCACCGCCTTCACCGTCACGCGCGCGCTTTCGTCGCCGGGGCGACGATCGAGTTCGAGCGTCATGAGCCCGCACCCGCCGAGCTTGCTGGCTTCCTCCAGCGCATCGGCGGCAGCATCCTCGAAACAGGTGGCGATGCACTGGCCGCTCGCGTCCGACAGGGTCGCCATCATGTACCGCTTGCCGCGCGCGGACGTACGCCAGCGCGCATCCTCGACCAGTGCGGCAACCGTAGCCCCCGAACGACCGCCCTCCGGCACCGGCGTGTCGGCGAGCGCCGCGATGCTGCGCGCGCCATGGACCTTCGCGAGATGCGCATAGCGGTCGAGCGGATGGGCAGAGAAGTAGAACCCGAACGCCTCGCGCTCTGCCGAGATCGCCTGCGTCATCGACCAGTGCGCATCCGGCAGCCGGATCGCCGGCTCGGCCGCGCCGCCGCCGATGCCGAACAAGCCGCCCTGGCCGCTCAGCTTGTTCTCCTGCGTCCGCGCCGCGACTCCCAGGACGATCTCGGCAGCGCCCGCCACCGCGGCGCGATCGGGCACGATGCTGTCGAAGGCACCGGCAGAAGCGAGCGTTTCCAGCTGGCGCTTGTTGAGCAGCCGCGGGTCCGCGCGATGGGCGAAGTCGTCCAGCGTCTTGAAAGGACCGTTTGCGCGGCGCTCCTCGACCAGAAGCTCCATCGCCCGCTCGCCCACGCCCTTGAGCGCCGCGAGGGCATAGCGAACCGCCAGTCCGTCGCCGTGCGGCTGCACGTCGAACTCCGCCTCGCTCGCATTGAGGTCGGGCCCCAGGCAGGCGATGCCGAGCCGCTTCATGTCGTCGACGAAGATGGCGAGCTTGTCGGTCTGCGCCATGTCGAAGCACATCGACGCGGCGAAGAACTCGTGCGGGTAATGCGCCTTCAGCCAGGCGGTCTGGTAGGCGAGCAGCGCATAGGCGGCCGCGTGCGATTTGTTGAAACCATAGCCGGCGAACTTGTCGATCAAGTCGAAGAGCTCGTTGGCTTTCGCCTCGGGAATGTTGTTCACCTTCGCGCAGCCCTCGACAAAGATCGAGCGCTGCGCGTCCATCTCCGCCTGCACCTTCTTGCCCATCGCGCGACGCAGCATGTCGGCGCCGCCCAGGCTGTAGCCGGCCAGGATCTGGGCGGCCTGCATCACCTGTTCCTGGTAGACGAAGATCCCGTAGGTCTCCTTCAGGATCGGCTCGAGCAGGTCGTGCGGATAGACGATCTCCTCGCGGCCCGCCTTGCGCGCCCCGAAGCTCGGGATGTTGTCCATCGGACCCGGCCGGTAGAGCGACACGAGCGCGATGATGTCGCCAAAGTTGGTCGGCCGCACGGCAGTCAGCGTGCGGCGCATGCCTTCGGATTCCAGCTGGAACACGCCGACCGTCTCGCCGCGCTGGAGAAGCGCATAGACCCCCTCGTCGTCCCACGGCAGACTGTCCAGATCGACGGTGACCCCGCGCTTGGCGAGCAGCTGCACGCCCTTCTTCAGGACCGACAGCGTCTTCAGGCCGAGGAAGTCGAACTTCACCAGACCCGCGCCCTCGACATATTTCATGTCGAACTGGGTGACCGGCATGTCCGAGCGGGGGTCGCGGTACAGCGGCACCAACTCGGCCAGTGGCCGGTCCCCGATCACCACGCCGGCGGCGTGAGTGGAGCTGTGGCGTGGCAGGCCCTCAAGCCGCATCGCAAGGTCGAGCAGGCGCCGGACATCGTCCTCGCGCTCATATTGGTGCGCAAGCTCGCTGACGCCATTGATCGCGCGTTCGAGCGTCCACGGATCGGTCGGATGGTTCGGGACCAGCTTGGCGAGCCGATCGACCTGGCCATAGCTCATCTGCAGCACGCGGCCGGTGTCCTTCAACACCGCGCGCGCCTTCAGCTTACCGAAGGTGATGATCTGCGCCACCTGATCACGGCCGTATTTCTGCTGGACGTAGCGGATCACTTCGCCACGCCGCGTTTCGCAGAAGTCGATGTCGAAGTCGGGCATCGACACGCGTTCCGGGTTGAGGAAGCGTTCGAACAGCAGACCGAGCTTGATGGGGTCGAGATCGGTGATCGTCAGTGCCCAGGCGACGGCCGATCCGGCGCCCGAGCCGCGACCCGGACCCACCGGAATGTCGTGGTCCTTCGCCCATTTGATGAAGTCGGCGACGATCAGGAAATAGCCGGGGAAGCCCATCTGGATGATGATGCCGACCTCGAACTCCAGACGTTCGAAATACTCCGGGAAGCGCGCCCGCAAGGCGGGTTCGTCGAGCTCCGTCCCCTCCCCGTCTTCCAGTTCCACGATCTTGCGAAGCCGCGCCACGAGCCCGGCGAAGGCGTCTTCGCGCAGCCGCGTCGCCTCGCCTTCGCGATCACCGGCAAGGCTGGGCAGGATCGGCTTGCGCTTCGGAGCGGCCACGGCGCAGCGCTGCGCCACCACCAGCGTGTTCGCGATCGCCTCCGGCAGGTCCTCGAACAGCGCCCGCATCGTGTCCGCGGGCTTCATCCAGAGATCAGGAGAACTCCGCTGGCGGTCCTCGCTTGCGACATAGCTGGAGCTCGCAATGCATAGCATCGCGTCGTGCGCTTCGTGGAAATCGGGATCGGCGAAGCAACAGGGATTCGTGGCGACCAGCGGCAGGTTGCGGTCATATGCCAGATCGAGCAGCGCCGCCTCTGCGCGTTGCTCGATCTCCTCGTTCCGCCGGCAAAGCTCCACATAGAGCCGGCCGGGAAACAGCGCCTCCAGCTGGTCCGCATAGGCAAAGGCCGCTGTCTCCTGCCCCTCCGCGAAGAGACGGGCGAGCGCCCCTTCGCCGCCCGCGGTCAACGCCAGCAGGCCATCGGTGCACCCTTCAAGCGCCGAGAGTGGCACATGGGCGGGGATCTCGACCGGGCGATCGAGATGCGCCTTCGACACTAGCGCGCAGAGGTTTTCGTAGCCGCGCATGTCCTGCGCATAGAGGGCCAGCCAGTCGAGCGGCGGCTCCACCCCCTCCGGCACCGGGCGCGCAACGCTGAGAAGGGTGCCGATGATCGGCTGCACGCCCTCGGCCTTGCAGGCGTCCGAGAATGCCATCGCCGCGTAGAGGCCGTTACGGTCGCTCAGGGCGATCGCGGGAAACCCGAGCTTGGCAGCCTTCTTCGCGATCACCTTGGGATCGATCGCGCCTTCGAGCATGGTGAAGGAGGAAAAGGTGCGAAGTGGTACGAACCCGGAATGCGGCATGCCCGATGCCTAGCCCAGATCGCGTGATTCTTCCAGCGCGCCGACCGGTGGAACGTCCGCGGCGACCCGCCGTTCTGGTCCGAACCGAACGGGAGTTGCGCGATGGCCGATTTTCGAACTTCCTCCCAGGATCCGTTTGCCGCCTTTCCCGGAACGGGCGCCGGATGGGGCTGGATCCTCCTCTATGGGATCGCCTCTGCCATTCTAGGGCTGCTCGCCTTCGCCTGGCCCTTCTCCGCCACCGTCGCGGTCACGATCGTGGTCGGAAGCTTCTTCCTGATCTCCGGCGTCCTCGCGATTATTGCGGGCTTCGCGGGGAGAGGACATGACGTCCGCGGCTATTCGATCGCCTACGGCATTCTTTCGGTCATTGTGGGCCTGATGCTGATGTTCCGGCCCGTGGCCGGCGCGATCTCCCTGACCCTGCTGGTCGCGATCTGGCTTGCGGTGCGCGGGCTGATGGAAATTCGCTGGGGCCTGAAGCTTCGCCGGCTCCGTGGGCTGATGCTGGTCCTCGGCGCGGTGAATCTGGTGCTGGCCATCCTGATCCTGGCGACCGTGCCATTCTCCGCGCTGACCCTGCCGGGCTACATCCTCGGCTTCAGCTTCCTGCTCGGCGGCATCACGGCGATCGCGAGTGCGATCAGCCACCGCGCGGGTGCACCCGCCTTCGACGTATCCCGCTGAACGATCAGGCGCCGAGCAGACGCTCGATATCTGCGGCGATCGCCTCTGGCTTGGTAGTGGGAGCATAGCGCGCCACCACCTTGCCGGAGCGATCCACCAGGAACTTGGTGAAGTTCCACTTGATCGACTTGCTGCCAAGCAAGCCGGGAGCCTCGGCCGCAAGAGCGCGGAAAAGCGGCGCTGCATTCTCCCCGTTGACGTCGATCTTCGCGTATAAGGGGAAGGTGACATCATAGGTCAGCGAGCAGAAGCTCGCGATCTCGGCAGCGTCGCCGGGCTCCTGGGCGCCGAACTGATTGCAGGGGAACCCCAGCACCGAAAAGCCCTGGTGGGAATACCGCCGCTGCAGCGCCTCGAGCCCCTCGTACTGCGGCGTGAAACCGCACTTCGACGCAACGTTGACGATCAGCAGGACCTCGCCGGCATGGTCGGCAAGCGTGTCGACACTGCCGTCCGAACGCGTCACGGGAAGATCGGTGATCGTGGTCATCGGCGGCTCCTGCTCAGTCCAATTTGCCTTCGTGTAGGCGCACGACACGATCCATTCGCTGGGCAAGGCGTTCGTTGTGCGTGGCGATCAGCGCTGCGGACCCCTCATGGCGAACCAGGCGCAGGAACTCGGCCAGGACCACATCGGCCGTCGCCTCGTCCAGATTGCCAGTAGGCTCGTCCGCGAGCACGAGCGCCGGCTGCGTAGCCAAGGCACGCGCCACCGCCACCCGCTGCTGTTCGCCGCCGGACAACTGGCTGGGGCGATGCCCCAGTCGATGGCCAAGTCCCAGTGCCGTCAGCAGCGCCTGCGCACGCGCCTCGGCGTTCGGCCGGTCGCTCCCAGCGATCAACTGCGGCAGCACGACGTTCTCCACCGCGTTGAAGTCCGGCAGCAGGTGATGGAACTGGTAGATGAAGCCCAGCCGCTCCCGCCGCATCGCCGTACGTCCGGCGCTGTCCAGACGCGCCGCCTCGACGCCGGCGATCCGGATCGATCCTTCGAACCCGCCTTCGAGGAGGCCGACCGCCTGGAGCAGGGTCGACTTGCCCGAACCCGACGGCCCGAGCAGCGCGACGATCTCGCCGGGCTGGACCAGCAGGTCGACGCCACGCAGCACGTGGATCGTCTGTTCCCCCTGGGTGAAGCTGCGGCGCAGCTCCTGGGTCTGCAGGACGGGATCAGTCATAACGGAGCACCTGCACGGGATCGGTGTTGGCGGCCTTCAGGGCCGGATACAGCGTGGCGAGGAAGGCCAGCAGCAGCGCGACGACGGAGATGGCGGTAATTTCCACCGGGTCGACCTTTGACGGCAGCGTGGTCAGGAAGCGGACGGTCGGGTCCCAGATGTTCTGGCCCGTCACGAGCCCGATGAATCCGACCACGCTTTGGCGGAAGTGGAGGAACACGAAGCCCAGCACGAGCCCTGCCCCGACGCCGAGCGCCCCGACGGTCGTGCCGACCGTCATGAAGATCCGCAGCAGGCTCGCCCTGCTTGCCCCCATGGTCCGCAGGATCGCGATGTCGCGCGTCTTGGCGCGCACCAGCATGATCAGCGACGACAGGATGTTGAACACGGCAACGAGGATGATGATCGACAGCACGGTGAAGGTGACGATACGATCGACCGCGAGCGCCTCGAATAGCTGCGAGTTGAGCTGGCGCCAGTCGACCAGTCGCCCACGAGCGCCCACCTTGTCCGCCAGGGGCGCCAAGATGCGCTCGACGCGATCGGCATCGTTGGTGTTGATCTCGACCATGTTCACGCCGTCGCCGAGCATCAGCAGGGTCTGCGCATCCTCCATCGGCATGATGACGAACGCTTTGTCATAGTCGTAGACGCCGACTTCGACGATCGCTCCGACCCGATAGCTCACCATCCGGAGCGCGGTGCCGAAGGGCGTCGCCGGGCCTTGCGGGTTGATGATCGAGATGTCGCTCCCCACCGACGCGCCCAGGGACTCCGCCAGGCGCGACCCGATCGCGACCGTTCCGCTGTTGGGCACGAGCGACGTGAGCGAGCCGGCCTTCACATTGTCGCGGATCGTGGGATTGCCCAGGATGTCGGGCACCTCCATGCCGCGTACCAGCACGAAATCGGACCTGCCTTCCAGCGTCGCGAACAGCGGCTGCTCGATCAGCGGGGTCGCCGAAGTCACGCCGGGTGTCTTGCGCGCGTCGTCCAGAACCTGCCGCCAGTCCCGCAGCACGCCGTTGTAGCCTTGCACCACTGCGTGGCCGTTCAATCCCACGATCTTGTCGAACAGCTCCGCTCGAAAGCCGTTCATCACGCTCATCACGATCACCAGGGCGGCAACGCCCAGCATCACGGCGATCAGGCTGATCCCGGCGACGAGGGCGATGAACGCCTCCCCCCTTCCGGGCAGGAGGTAGCGTCGGGCGATCATGCGCTCGTAGCTGGACAGGAGCATCGGCTGGGCAGGTCTCGCAAGAGAAACAGATGAGCACGCCTGTAGGTGGCGTGGCGGAGAGAGGCAATCTGCCCTGTTGCCGAATGAACACACGGTTAAGCGATTCTCTTAGGAGAGCGGCGCAGGCTGGTGACAAGGTCCGGCGCGCGACGTAGCAAGTCCTCACGAAACGCAGGCAAACAGGCCGTGGTTCGGGGAGGCTTTCAAGCCCCGCTGTCCTTAAGGGGAAGCAGCGCGCGGGCAGGAAGCTGACAAGGGGGCTGACGAGTGATCGTCACGCAGGCGCTCGGATCGGAAACGGTCCGAGCGTTTGTCGTTTCGGGTTCCGCCGGTCCTCTTGAAAGGCCAATCCCGTTCACCAAATCCTCTGATGAGCGATGCCTTCGGGGTCGCTCGGGAGCCGGGCAGATGCCGGCATCCCAGACAAGCAACTTGCTCATTGGAGGATTTGCATGCGCCAGTTCGATTTCACCCCGTACCGCCGTTCGACGATCGGCTTCGATCGCCTTTTCGACATGCTGGAGGCTTCGGCCCGGCAGGCCTCGTCGGAGAATTACCCGCCGTTCAATCTCGAGCGCCTCGCCGAAGACCGCTATCGCATCACGCTCGCGGTCGCCGGCTTCAAGCCCGAGGAGATCGACATTACCGCACAGCAGAACATGCTGCTGGTGACGGGCAAGAAGGCTGCCGAGACGGATGCACAGCGTAGTGCATTCCTGCACCTTGGCATCGCCAACCGCAGCTTCGAGCGTCGCTTCGAACTCGCCGATTTCGTGCGCGTGGAAAGCGCCAACCTCGCCGACGGCCTGCTCGTGATCGAGTTGGTTCGCGAGGTTCCGGAAGCAATGAAGCCGCGCAAGATTGCGGTCTCGACCGGTGCGGCTCCGGCCGTGGAGCACCTTCCGGCCGGTGACCATCAGGAGGCACAGGCCGCCTGATCCAGTTTACCGACTAAGGCGCGTCGCTCCCTTGCGCGCCGAAGCAGGGGCGCTCGGGCGATGGCCCGGGCGCCCTTTGCATGTCCGGGGCTGGCGCGATGCCAGCCCTTCCCGCTCAGACGAGCCGCGACTGCCGGACCGCGGCCTCGATGAAGCTCGCGAACAGCGGGTGCGGATCGAACGGCTTCGACTTGAGCTCCGGGTGGAACTGTACGCCCACGAACCAGGGGTGATCCGGCCGCTCGACGATCTCGGGAAGCGTCTCGTCGGGCGAGGTGCCCGACACCACCAGGCCACCGCGCTCCAGCACATCGCGATAATGCGTGTTCACCTCATAGCGGTGACGGTGCCGCTCGCTGATCTCGGTGCCGCCGTAGATCGAGGCGACAACGCTGTTGCCCGCAAGCTTCGCCGGATAGGCGCCGAGGCGCATCGTGCCGCCAAGGTCGCCGCCGGCTTCGCGCTTCTCCAGGCCTTTTTCCGACATCCACTCGGTGATCAGACCAACCACCGGCTCCTCGGTCGCCCCGAACTCGGTGGTCGATGCCTTGGCGATACCCTGCTCCCGCGCTGCCTCGACGCACGCCATCTGCATGCCGAGACAAATTCCGAAGAACGGCACCGCGCGTTCGCGTGCGAAGCGGACGGAGGCGATCTTGCCCTCGGACCCGCGCTCGCCGAAGCCGCCGGGCACCAGGATCGCGTGCATCGGCTCGAGCTGGCTGGCGATAGTCTCCTCGTCGCGCTCGAACAGCTCGGCGTCGAGCCAGCGAACGTTGACCTTCACCCGGTTGGCGATGCCACCATGGACCAGCGCCTCGTGCAGCGACTTGTACGCGTCGGGGAGGCCGACGTACTTGCCCACCACGCCGACCGTCACTTCGCCCTCGGGGTTCGAAAGTCGCTCGACGATGTTCGACCAGCGATCGAGCCTGGGCGGTTCGCCCGGCTCGATGCCGAAGGCGCGCAGGACCTCGGAGTCGAGCCCTTCGCCGTGATACTGGAGCGGCACCGCGTAGATGCTCGACGCGTCGAGCGCCGGAATGACCGCTTCCTTGCGGACATTACAGAACAGCGCGATCTTGGCGCGCTCACCCTCCGGCAGCGGCTGCTCGCAACGGCAGACCAGCACGTCCGGCTGCACGCCGAGCGCCGCGAGTTCGCGGACCGAATGCTGGGTCGGCTTGGTCTTCAGCTCGCCGGCTGCGGAGATATAGGGCACCAGCGTCACATGGACGCTGATCGACTGGCCGCGGCCGAGTTCGTTCTTGAGCTGACGGATCGCCTCGATGAACGGCAGCGACTCGATGTCGCCGACGGTGCCGCCGATTTCGCAGAGCACGAAGTCCAGATCGTCGGTGTCCGCCTGGGCGAACGCCTTGATCGCATCGGTCACATGCGGGATCACCTGGACGGTTGCGCCCAGATAGTCGCCACGCCGCTCGCGCGCGATGATCTGCTGATAGATCCGGCCCGAGGTGACGTTGTCCGACTGGTGCGCCGCGACGCCCGTGAAGCGTTCATAGTGACCAAGATCGAGGTCGGTCTCCGCGCCGTCGTCGGTCACATAGACTTCGCCGTGCTGATAGGGCGACATCGTGCCGGGATCGACGTTCAGATACGGATCGAACTTGCGGATGCGGACCTTGTAGCCCCGCGCCTGAAGCAGCGCCGCGAGGCTGGCTGCCATGAGTCCTTTGCCGAGCGACGATACCACGCCGCCGGTGATGAAAATATACCGCGCCATGGGAGGAAACGCCTAACGTGTAGCAGCCGTGCTGCGCAAGCGCGCGATGCCTCGCGCGCTCAACAAAAGCGACGGATGGTTTGAAAAAAGAAGGTTAGCGGGCGATCGGGACCGCGCCGTTCTCGGCCGGAGCCGGAGCCGCGAGGTTCGCGGGCGCCCCTGCATCCGCGGGAGCGGTCGGCGCCGCGGGAGCGGCCGCAGGTGCCGTCGGGCGGGCGAGCGAGGTGTCGATCGCATCGTGCCGCGTAGCCGCCAGCACGGCGAGCAGGATGCTCATCGCGATGAACAGCCCCGCCAGGATCGCAGTGGAGCGCGTGAGAAAATCGGCCGCGCCGCGTGCCGACATCAGGCCCGACGGGCTACCGCCCGTGGTCAGGCCGCCCCCTTCCGAACGCTGCATCAGGATCACCGTCACGAGGAGCGCAGCGATGATGGCATGAACGACGAGCAGGAAGGTGAACATGTCGGGACAGCGATCCGAATTTTTCTGGGATGGCGGCGACATAGGCGAGCGCAGGCGGGGGATCAACCGGAACGGATCGACGCACCCGCAACATTTCGCGACGCCCGGGAAACTTGCCCCACTCAGGGGCGTTCACCTCCCGGTCAGCTCCATCGCGGACGAAGCATAACGTCATGGGAGAAAACGTGAAACCGTTCTCCGAGAACTCGCTCGGGAGGTGGATGCGCGGACTGGTCGATTACGTCCGGTCCGGTGAACCCGACCTGACCAATCGCCAGATGGCGCTGATGCTGCTTGTCTATCTCGAGCCGGGCCCGCATACGGTGCGCGGCTTGGCGCGGGCATTGAACGTGTCGAAGCCGGTCGTCACGCGCGCCTTGAACAGGCTGGGCACCCTCGGCTATCTGCGCCGTCAGCGCGACGAAGCGGACAAACGCAACATCTTCGTCGCACAAACCAGCGAAGGGGCAGATTTTCTTGCAGAGTTCGGGCATTTCCTCGCGGACGATCGAGTCAGCGAGCTCGTTGCCCGAAGGGCAACCGCGTAGCCGGTTTTCGCTCGCGGGACGCTCTTCGATCCTGGACGCGCGCGTCGATGCCGCGCGCCGTGACCTAGCCGACATCCGCCTCGCAACGCGCGTGTTCGCGCCGCATTACGCCCTGTCGGTGCCGCGCACCGCGGGCCGCAGCACACCGGTTCTGGCGCAGGCCGGCGTCTTGGAAAGCGTTCGTTCGGAAGTGCTTGCGGGCGAACCCTTCGACGCTCTGGAATTCTCCGGCAACCATATCTGGGGCGCATCGCCGGTCGACGGGAGTGTTGGCTTTGTCGACGCGGACGCCTTCACGGCATTCTGGACGCCGACCCACGTTGTCGCCGTGCGAAACGCCAAGGTTCGGGCGCTGCCGTCGCTCGACAGCAACAGCGTCGGCGAGCTGGCGATGGGGAGCTGCGTGGCCGCCCTCCGTTCCGGCGAATCGGCGTTCGAAGTGGACGGCGGCTATGTCGACGCGGACGCGCTGCTGCCGCTCGACGATCTTTCACTGGACATCGCGGCGGCAGCCGAGCGCCTGGTGGGCGCCCCAGCGCGTCCTGGTGGGCGCTCGGGCGCCGGCCTCGACACCGCGGGGCTGGTCTTTCTCTCGCTTCAGCTTGCCGGCATCGAAGCGCCCCGCTTCCTGGATCTTCAGTCGACGGAGATGGGCATGAACCTGGCCGAGACCGCGCCCTTCGTGCGGGGCCAGATCCTCTTCTTCCAGGACGATGCGGCAGTCGTGCTGGATGCGCAGAACGCCGTTCATGTCGGCGCGACGGGCGTTGGACGGGCACCCATCGCGGCGTTGATCGCCACCCATGGTCCTATTGTCCGGAGGCGGCAGCCTTGACCGCGACCATCTTCATAGATGGTGCCGCCGGCACCACGGGCCTCGAGATTCGCGAACGACTGGCCGGCCGGCCTGAAATCTCGCTGGTCACGCTCGACGACAGTCGGCGCAAGGATCCGGCCGCGCGGCGGGAAGCGCTGAACGACGCCGATTTCGTCATCCTATGCCTGCCCGACGACGCTGCTCGCGAGGCCGTGTCGCTGATCGAGAACGATCGCACGCGGGTGATCGACGCCTCGACCGCGCATCGAACGTCCGAAGGCTGGGTCTATGGAATGGCGGAGCTGGAACCTGCCCAGCCGGCCCTGATCGCCGAAGCCGCACGGGTTGCGAACCCGGGCTGCTATCCCACCGGTTTCCTCGCGCTGGTGCGCCCGCTCGTCCGCGCAGGGCTCATCCCGCACGACTGGCCCGTCAGCGTGAATGCCGTCTCCGGCTTTTCCGGCGGCGGTCGATCGATGATCGAGGAGTATCAGCAGCCGAACCCGCCGGCGTTCCGCGCCTATGCAATGGCGCTCGGCCACAAGCACGTCGCCGAGATGCAGCGCCACGCACGGCTCGCGCATCCGCCGATCTTCACGCCTGCCGTCGCGAACACCTATCGCGGCATGGTGGTGGAGGTTCCGCTGCCGCTCCACGCGATGACGCCCCGCCCCACGCTCCCAGCGATTGAGGGGGCGCTCCAGGACGCCTATCGTGGCTCTCCTGTCGTGCGTGTCGGGTCGGCGGAGGCGCCGACCGTCTCGATCGAGGAAAATGCCGGATCGGACCGGCTGACCGTACGCGTCTTCGGCAATGCCGTGACTGGCCAGTTGCGGCTCGTCGCCACGCTGGACAACCTCGGCAAGGGGGCGGCAGGAGCCGCGGTGCAGAACCTCAACATCATGGCCGGGTTCGATCCCGCCGCTGGACTGGTCCTCTAAGCGCAGCCGTTTGGCGATCCTGCGGGTTGCGCGCCGCGGCGGGCCGGCTATCGCAGGCCCGGAGCTAGAATAAGGGAGTGTATATGAGACAGCCGGTCGGCAAGCTGCTGCTGTTCGGGGCCACGGGCGACCTGGCGCAGCGCATGTTGCTGCCTTCGCTGTACGGCCTCCATGCCGACGGGCTGCTCCCGGAGGGGCTCACCATCACGGGCACCGCACGTCACGACCATGACGACGCCGGCTACCGCGCGTTCGCCAAGACGGCACTCGATGAGCATCTCCCGGCGGACCGGCAGGACGAGGCGGCGGTCGCAGGCTTTCTCGACCGCCTGCACTATCACGCGATGGACGCATCCCAGGTCGAAGGCTTCGCCGGTCTCGCCGAGAAGCTGGGTGACATCTCCGGCGGCCTCGCGATTTTCCTGTCCACCGCCCCGTGGCTGTTCGCACCCACGATCAAGGGGCTCGAGTCGGCAGGCCTCGCCGGCTCCAATGTGCGGATCGGGCTTGAGAAGCCGCTCGGCAACGACCTGAAGTCCAGCCGCGAGATCAACGACATCGTCGCCGAGGCTTTCCCCGAGGATCGCACCTTCCGGATCGACCATTATCTCGGCAAGGAAACGGTCCAGAACATCCTGGCGCTGCGCTTCGGCAACGCCATGTTCGAGCCGATCTGGAATGCCCGCGGCATCGACCACGTCCAGATCACGGTCTCGGAGACCGTCGGTCTCGAAGGTCGCGCCGGATATTATGACGATGTCGGCGCGCTGCGGGACATGGTCCAGAACCACATGCTACAGCTGCTCGCGCTGATCGCGATGGAGCCGCCGGCCCGTTTCGACGGCACCGCCATTCGCGACGAGAAGGTGAAGGTATTGCGTTCGCTCCGGCCGATCGGACCGGCCGAGGTCCAGTCGGAAACGGTCATCGGCCAGTATCGCGATGGCGCCGTCAACGGTGAGATCGTCCGCGGCTATGTGGACGAGCTCGAGAAGCCCTCCAACACCGAGACCTTTGTCGCGGTGAAGGCGCATGTGGACAGCTGGCGCTGGCAGGGCGTGCCCTTCTACATGCGTACGGGGAAGCGGCTGGCAGCCCGCCAGTCGGAAATCTCCATCCAGTTCAAGCCGGTGCCGCACTCGATCTTCGCCGAGCGCGGCGGCATGCTCCAGCCCAACACGTTGGTGATCCGCCTGCAGCCGGAGGAATATATCCGCCTGCTGGTGATGGCGAAGGAGCCGGGGCTCGACCGCGAAGGCATCCGCCTGCGCGAGGTGCCGCTGGATCTCTCGCTGACCACCGCCTTCGCCAGTACCCGTCGCCGCATCGCCTATGAGCGCCTGCTGCTCGATCTGATCGAGGGCGATCCGACACTGTTCGTGCGCCGGGACGAGGTCGAAGCGCAATGGGCCTGGATCGATGCGATCCGCGCGGGCTGGAAAGCGAACGACATGAAGCCCAAGCCCTATGCCTCGGGCAGCTGGGGCCCCACCGCCAGCGTCGCGCTGACCGAGCGCGACGGGGTGACGTGGAACGAGTGAACCTTCCCCGCCCCGCTCCGTTGGTTCGGAGAGGAGCGCAGGACCAGCTCCGGTCCTGCGCCGGCGGCCGGCAAGCAGGATGATCGAATGACCGAGATTGAATGGTGGGAATATGACGACGCGGCCGAGATGGCCGACGCCGTCGCCGGGGACGTGCAGTTCATCATCGAGAGCGCGATCGACGCTCGCGGCGCGGCGGTGATCGCGCTGCCGGGCGGCAAGACGCCCCAGCCCATCTACGAGAAGCTGGCAAAGGCCAAGCTCGACTGGAAGCGGGTGACGATCGTCCCGACCGACGACCGTCTCGTGCCGATGGGCGATGAGCTGTCGAACGTCACGGGGATCGCCAAGGTGTTCCTGCCCAAGGGCGCACGCGTGCTGCCGCTGACCAGCGAAAAGGCGGCAGATTATCGCGCGGCAGGCCGAGCAGCGGATGCCCGCCTTCAGGACGTGCACTGGCCGCTCGACCTCTGCCTTCTCGGCATGGGAACGGACGGGCACACCGCCTCCATCTTCCCCGGGCCCGATCTCGACGAAGCGCTTCAGGGCCCGAAGGAGCGCCGTGCGCTTGGCGTCATGCCGGACCCGCTGCCGCCAGAGGCGCCGGTCGCTCGCGCCACCCTTTCCCACTCCGCAATCGCCTCCTCGCGCTCGCTGATGATCGCCATCAGCGGCGCGAAGAAGCGCGAGGTGCTGGAGCGCGCGATCAGCGAGGGCGCCGGCTCTACGCTGCCGATCGGGCGCGTGCTGTCCGAGGTCGAACTGCCGGTCGACGTGCACTGGAGCGAATCATGACGCTGCACTCCGAAATCGCGGCGGTCACCGACCGCGTCATCGCCAACTCGCGCGACCGCCGGGCAGCCTATCTGTCGCTGATCGACCGGGAGCGCGAGAGCGGCGTCGACCGGCCGATGCTGGGCTGCGCGAACCTCGCGCACGGCTATGCGGGCACGGACGAAGACCGCGACTTCATGCGGCCGGCGAAGAACATGAACGTGGGCATCGTTACCGCCTACAACGACATGCTGTCCGCGCACGCCACCTACTACCGCTACCCCGAGCAGATGAAGGTCTGGGCGCGCGAGGCGGGCATCACCGCGCAGGTCGCCGGCGGCGTTCCGGCCATGTGCGATGGCGTGACGCAGGGCTATCCGGGCATGGAATTGTCGCTGTTCAGCCGCGACACTATCGCCCTTTCGACGGCCGTCGCCCTCAGCCACGGCATGTTCGAGGGCGCGGCATTGCTCGGCATCTGCGACAAGATCGTGCCGGGCCTGCTGATGGGGGCGCTGCGCTTCGGTCACCTCCCGATGGTCATGGTGCCCGGCGGCCCGATGCGGTCGGGCCTCGCCAACAAGGACAAGGCCGCGGTCCGTGAGCGCTATGCCGAGGGCAAGGCGACGCGCGAGGAACTGCTCGATGCGGAAATCGCCGCCTATCATGGCAAGGGCACCTGCACCTTCTACGGCACCGCCAACTCCAACCAGATGATGATGGAGGCCATGGGCCTGCACGTCCCCGGCGCCGCGTTCGCCAATCCAGGCACCAAGCTGCGCCAGGAACTGACGCGCGCCGCGGTTCATCGCCTGGCGGAGATCGGCTGGGATGGTGAGGACTACCGTCCGCTCGGCCGCTGTGTCGACGAAAAGGCGATCGTCAACGCGGCCATCGTGCTGCTGGCGACCGGCGGCTCCACCAACCACCTGATCCACCTGCCCGCGATCGCACGCTGCGCCGGCATCGTGCTGGATTGGGAGGATTTCGATCGGCTGTCGAAGACCGTGCCGCTGCTTGCGCGAGTCTATCCGAACGGCGCCGCGGACGTGAACATGTTCGAGGATGCCGGCGGCCCCAGCTTCGTGATCCGCGAACTGCTGGGCGCCGGCCTGCTGCACGGCGACGTGATGACGATCGCAAAGGACGGCATGGCCGCCTACGGCCGCAAGGCCGAGGTCGAGGCCGACACGCTCGTCTGGCGCGAGCATGGGGAGCGTTCGGCGGACGAGGCGATCGTCCGCACCGTTGACGCGCCCTTTTCGCCGGAAGGCGGGTTCCGCATTCTCCAGGGCAATCTCGGCCGCGCCTGCATCAAGGTGTCGGCGGTCGAGCGGGACCGCTGGATCATCGAGGCGCCCGCCCGGGTCTTCTCTGACCAGGCGCAGGTGCAGGAAGCGTTCAAGGCCGGCGAGCTCGACCGCGATGTGGTGGTGGTCGTCCGCCACCAGGGTCCGCGCGCCAACGGCATGCCCGAACTCCACAAGCTGACCCCGCCGCTCGGCGTGCTCCAGAACCGCGGCTTCCGCGTGGCGCTGGTCACCGACGGCCGCATGTCGGGCGCGAGCGGCAAGGTGCCGTGCGCGATCCACCTGTCGCCCGAGGCGCTGGGTGGCGGCCCGATCGGCAAGGTGCGTGACGGCGACATCGTCCGCCTCGATGCCGAAGCGGGGGTGCTCACCGCGCTGGTGGATCCGGCGGAGTGGGAGGCACGCGAACTGGCGTCGGCACCGGCGGCTGCGGACGGCACCGGCCGCGAACTGTTCGCGCTCATGCGTCATGGCGCCAGCGAGGCCGAGGCTGGCGCCTCGGCGATGCTTGCGATGGCAGGCTTTTAAAAAACGACCCGCGGGGAACCGGGCACAGGGAGAGGATGCGGAATGGAAGTCGTTGCGGTTGATATCGGGGGCACGCACGCGCGCTTCGCCATTGCCGAGGTAGAGGGCGGCCGCGTCGTCCACCTCGGCGAGCCGGTGACGCAGAAGGTGGCCGAACACGCCACCTTCCCGCTTGCGTGGGCGGCCTTTGCCGAGCGGCTGGACCGACCGGTCCCGCGCGCGGCAGCGATCGCGCTCGCCTCGCCGATCAACCCCGAGCTCATCAAGCTCACCAACAACCCGTGGATCATCCGGCCGCCGCTCATCAAGGAGCGGCTGGACGTCGACGCCTATTCGCTCATCAACGACTTCGGCGCGATCGGGCATGCCGTCGGGCAGCTCGACGGAGACGCCTATGTGCATCTCTGCGGCCCGGACGTCCCGTTCCCGGAGCGCGGCTCCCTCACCGTCTGCGGCCCGGGCACCGGCCTGGGCGTCGCGCAGGTGTTCCGCGAGGGCGGCGAATACCACGTTATCTCCACCGAAGGTGGGCATCAGGATTATGCGCCGCTCGATGAGATCGACGACGCGATCATCCGCCGCCTGCGTCCGACCTATACCCGCGTGTCGGCCGAGCGGGTCTGCGCGGGTCCCGGCCTCGTCCACATCTACGAGACGCTGGCGCAGATCGAGGGCAAGCCGTTCGTCCACCTGGACGACAAGCGGCTGTGGCAGCTCGCGTTCGAGGGCGGAGACAAGCTCGCCGTCGCCGCGCTCGACCGCTTCTGCGTCTCGCTCGGCGGCGTCGCCGGCGACCTCGCGCTCGCACACGGGCCGACCGGCGTCGTCATCGCGGGAGGTCTCGGGCTGCGCCTCAAGGATCGGCTGATCGAGTCCGGCTTTGGCCAGCGCTTCGTGGCAAAGGGGCGTTTCCAGCAGCTGATGAACACGATCCCAGTCAAGATCATCACCCATCCCCAGCCCGGCCTGTTCGGTGCCGCGGCCGCCTTTGCCCAGGAGCACGCACGATGACCTTCCCCGAGATCCAGACCATCATGAACGCGGGTCCGGTCATTCCGGTGCTGGTGATCGAGGACGCCGCTACGGCCCGGCCGCTTGCCGAGGCTCTGGTCCGCGGCGGCATCCGCACGCTGGAGGTGACGCTGCGCACCCCGGCTGCGCTCGACGCGATCCGTGAGATGAAGAAGGTCGAGGGCGCGATCGTCGGCGCGGGCACGGTGGTGAACCCGAAGCAGTTCGCAGACGCCGTGGACGCCGGCGCCGAGTTCATCGTGTCGCCGGGCCTGACCGAAAAGCTCGCAGCGCCGATCATCGAGAGCGGCGTGCCGTTCCTCCCGGGCATCGCCAACGCCGGCGACATCATGCGCGGCCTCGACCTCGGCCTCACCCACTTCAAGTTCTTTCCCGCAGAGGCATCGGGCGGGCTGAAGGCGCTGAAGGCGCTGGCCGCTCCCTTCTACCAGGCGCGCTTCTGCCCGACCGGCGGCATCACGCTCGCGAGCGCCCCCGAATGGCTCGCGTTCGATCCGGTCCTCTGCGTCGGCGGCAGCTGGCTCGCGACGGGCACGATGGAAGAAGTCGAGGCAAAGGCGCGTGCGGCTGCCGAGCTGAAGCGCTGAAATCAGGCGTGGGTCGCCTGCCGTCCGCACTGCTGCCGGCGCTCGCGGTCGTCCTCTCGGGGACGGCTGCGGCCCAGCCGCGGCTGATTACGTCCCCCGCGCCGCTTCCTCAGGATCATGCGCACCCGCGCGTGTTCCTGGCCGGCAGCATCGACATGGGCAAGGCGACGGACTGGCAAGCCGAGTTCGTGAAAGCACTCGGCGACCTCGATGTGACGATCCTCAATCCGCGTCGGACGGACTGGAACCCGACCTGGAAGCCCGAAGCGAGCGAACCCCACTTCCGCGAACAGGTCGAGTGGGAACTTAGCGCGCTCGAGTCCGCCGACGTGATCGTTCTCTATCTCGCACCCGGCACCCAAAGCCCCGTCAGCTTGCTGGAGATGGGGCTGCATGCGCGGTCGGGCAAGCTGATCGTGCTGTGCCCGCCCGGCTTCTGGCGCAAGGGCAACGTCGACATCACCGCCGAACGCTACGGCATCCGGCAGGTGGACAGCATGGAAGCGCTCACCGCGGAAGTACGCCGGCGGCTCACCAGCGCCAAGCGACCGAACTAGACGATCTACATCTCCCCGCGCGCACGGCGGATCGCGTACCATTTGCGCACGTTGGCATTGTGCTGTTCGAGCGTGTCCGCGAACACATGCCCGCCCGTGCCGTCCGCGACGAAGTAGAGCGCGCTGGTCGCGGCGGGATTGAGCACCGCGTCGATCGACTCCCGCCCCGGGTTGGCGATTGGACCGACCGGCAGCCCGGGAGAAGCGTAAGTGTTGTAGCCGTTCTTCGCGCTCAGTTCCGATCGCAGGATCCGCCGACCGAGCGGCCGCCCCTTGGTCACCGGGTAGATGACGGTCGGATCTGCCTGAAGCGGCATGCCCTGCTTGAGGCGGTTGCTGTAGACGGCTGCGACCATGCGGCGCTCGGCCGCCTTGCCGGTCTCCTTCTCCACAATCGAGGCGAGAGTCAGAACCTCACGCGGAGTATGAACTGCGGCAGTGGGCTTGCGCTGTTTCCAGGCGACGGCGAGATAGTCGCGCATCGCCTTCTGCATCTGGTCCAGGACCTGCTGCCGGGTGTCGCCGCGTTGGTAATTGTAGCTGTCCGGAAGGACGCTGCCTTCTTCGGGGATCGCGACCGACCCCGTGAGATAGGGGGCCCGCATCAGCGTCTCATGCACGAGAACAGAGGGCATGCCCTCCGGCACGGTGACCCAACGCTGGATGACCTTCCCGCTCTGGAGGAGCTCGAGCACATCGGACTGGCTCGCGTGCGCTGGAACCTCATACTCGCCCGCGCGGATGGGAGCGTCCGAGCCGAACACGCGGGCGAACAGCAGGAACCGGTTGGCAGAGCGGATCGCCCCCGCCTTCTCCAGTTCGGTCGCCGCGCGGGAAAGGCTGGCGCCGCTGGGCACCACCACCGACAGGTTCTTCTCTGCGGGGCCCGCTCCGGTCCAGCTGCTGGCCACCCAGAACAGGGCGGCCAGCAGGGCCAGCGCGAGCATCATTCCCAGGTATCCAGGACGGCGCATCAGCCGCAAATCCTTCGGTGCGGCGATGCGCCGTTCATCAGATCGCCTTCATCACCAGCGATGCGTTGGTGCCGCCGAAGCCGAACGAGTTGTTCAGGATGGCCTTCACCTTGCGCTCTTTGGCCACGTGCGGGACCAGGTCCACGCCCGCGCAGTTCTCGCTCGGGTTATCGAGGTTCAGCGTCGGCGGAACGATGCCGTCGCGCATCGCGAGGATGCAGAAGATCGACTCGACCGCACCCGCGCCGCCGAGCAGATGGCCGATCGCCGACTTGGTCGAGCTCATCGAGACCCCGTCCATCGCGCTGCCGAACAGGCGGCGGACCGCCCCCAGTTCCAGCTCGTCGCCGAGCGGCGTTGAGGTCCCGTGCGCGTTGATATAGTCGATGTCCGACAGCGACAGACCCGACTTGCGCAGCGCCATCTCCATCGAGCGGAACGCGCCCGAACCTTCCGGATGCGGTGCCGTCACGTGATAGGCGTCCCCGGACAGGCCGTAACCAATGACCTCGGCATAGATCTTCGCGCCGCGCTTCTTGGCGTGCTCATACTCCTCGAGCACGACCACACCCGCGCCTTCGCCCATGACGAAGCCATCGCGGTCGCGGTCGTAGGGCCGGCTGCCCTTGGTCGGATCGTCCCGGAACCCGGTCGACAGCGCACGTGCCTGGCCGAAGCCCGCGATGCCGATCGGGCAGATCGCCCCTTCAGCGCCGCCCGCCAGCATCACGTCCGCATCGTCCATCGCGATCATCCGCGCGGCGTCGCCGATCGAGTGCGCGCCGGTCGAGCAGGCGGTTACCACCGCATGGTTCGGCCCCATCAGGCCGTACTTGATCGAGACCTGGCCCGAGATCAGGTTGATCAGGCGACCGTGCACGAAGTGTGGCGAAACCCGCTTGGGCCCCTTGGCAGCGAGCACCAGCGATTCGCTCTCAATTCCCGGAAGGCCGCCGATGCCGGAGCCGATCGAGCAACCCGCGCGATAGCGCGCTTCCTCGCTCATGTCGGTAAGACCGGCGTCCTCGATCGCCTGACCCGCGGCGTCGATGCCATAGACGATGAACGGATCGACCTGACGCTGGACCTTGTGGTCCACCCGCTTGTTCGGGTCGAAGCCATATTCATGGTCGGCCGGCTTCACTTCACAGGCATAGTTGCTGTGGAAGTCGGTTGCGTCGAAGCGGGTGATGGTGGCGGCGCCAGACTTGCTGGCGATGATGTTCTTCCAGGCCGTTTCGACATCGGCACCCAGCGGGGTGACGAGGCCGAGCCCGGTCACGACTACGCGGCGCATGGCAACTCTCCGTCTGTGCTCTCAAATGCGAACGGCCCCCCGCCCCTCGCTTGTCGCGGCGGGACGGAGGGCCGTTCCTGATCGGCGTCAGCCGCGGCCCTGTCGCATCACTGCGACCGGACCGGCAGGGCTCAGCCCTTGTGCTCGTCGATGTAGGCGATCGCGTCCTTGACGGTCGTGATCTTCTCGGCGGCATCGTCCGGAATCTCGACACCGAACTCTTCCTCGAACGCCATGACCAGCTCGACGATGTCGAGGCTGTCCGCGCCCAGGTCGTCGATGAAGCTGGCGTCCTCGGTCACCTTCTCGGCTTCGACGCCCAGATGCTCGACGACGATCTTCTTCACGCGATCGGCGGTCTCGCTCATTCCCTGTTCCTCTTTCAAAATGCTGTAACGCGTATTCCTGAACGCACCTAGAACGGCGTCCGTTCGCTTGCAAGGGCCCCGGCGCGCCGGAGCGTGCTGGACGTCAGATCATCGCCATGCCGCCGTTGACGTGCAGGGTCTGGCCCGTGACGTAGCCCGCTTCCCGGCTGGCGAGATAGACGACGGCCGCACCGATGTCCTCGCCGGTGCCGAGGTCGCCCGCCGGGATCTTGCCCAGCAGCCCCTGCTTCTGAGCCTCGGGCAGCACGTCCGTCATGGCCGAACGGATGAAGCCCGGAGCCACGCAGTTGACGGTGATCCCGCGGCTCGCCAGTTCTTGTGCCAGCGCCTTCGACATGCCGACCAAGCCCGCCTTGGACGCGGCGTAGTTTACCTGGCCCGGGTTGCCGGTCTGCCCCACCACCGACGTGATCGAGACGATGCGTCCAAAACGGGCCTTCATCATCGGCTTCGCGGCAGCGCGCGCGAGGCGGAATGCCGCCTCCAGGTTGACGCGGATCACCTGATCCCACTCGTCGTCCTTCATCCGCATCGCCAGATTGTCACGGGTGACGCCGGCATTGTTGACGAGAATGTCGAGCTTGCCGAGCGCCTGCACCGCCTGCGGCACCAGTTGGTCCACCGCGGCGCCATCGGAGAGATTGCACGGCAGCGCCACGTGATCGCCACCCAGCTCCGCCTTGAACGCCTCGAGCTTGTCGAGGTTGGAGCCCGAGAGCGCGAGGCGCGCACCCTGCCCCGCCAGGGCCTTGGCGATTGCGGAACCGATGCCGCCCGACGCGCCGGTCACCAGCGCGGTCATGCCTGTAAGATCGAACATATTCTGATCCCTGTTCAAAGGCGCGCTACGAGCGCCTCGATATCGTCCATCGTCACGACGCTGGTCGTGGTAGCGTCGGGTGCGATCCGCTTGACCATCGGCCCCAGCACCTTGCCGCCAAGCTCCACGAAGTCGCTCACGCCGGCATCCTGCATCGCCAGCACGGATTCGCGCCAGCGCACCATGCCGGTAACCTGCTGTACCAGCGCCACGCGGATCGCACCCGGATCGGCGATCGCCACCGCATCGACATTGGCATAGACCGGCACCAGCGGTGCCCGCAGGTCGGCGTCGAGCAGCGCATTCTCCATCGCCTCTGCTGCCGGCTGCATCAGCGGGCAGTGGAACGGCGCCGAGACCGGCAGCAGCAACGCACGCTTGGCGCCCATTTCCTTGGCGAGCGCCACCGCGCGCTCGATCGCTTGGCGGTGGCCGGAGATCACCACCTGGCTCGGGTCGTTGTCGTTCGCGACGGTGGAGACGAGCTGCGGCCCACCCTCGGCCAGGATCGAATCGGCGGCAGCGCCGGCAATCGTCTGCGCCTTCTCCAGATCCACACCCAACAGCGCAGCCATGGCGCCTTCGCCCACCGGCACCGCCGCCTGCATCGCCTGTCCACGCAGCTTGAGAAGCCGGGCGGTGGTTGGGAGGTCGAACGCGCCGGCTGCACAAAGGGCGGTGTATTCGCCGAGCGAATGGCCGGCGACGAAGTCGGCCTTCTCGGCCAGGCGGACGCCGCCTTCCTTTTCCAGCACGCGCAACACCGCGATCGCGTTCGCCATGATCGCCGGCTGCGCGTTCTCGGTCAGCGTCAGTTCGTCGGCCGGGCCTTCGCTCATCAGCCGGAAGAGGTTCTGGCCGAGCGCGTCGTCGACCTCCCCGAACACCTCGCGGGCATGGGGCGAGGCGGCGGCGATCGCCGCCCCCATGCCGACAGACTGGCTCCCCTGGCCAGGAAAGATGAAAGCGCGCACGTGCCTCTCCTTGAAACGTGAGGCGCCGTTAGGCCGAGCACGAAGATGAACGCAAGCCCATGGGCCGCGACAGGTTGCGACCATTTTGCCGCACCAACGACAAACGCTTGCGACAGCCAACCCCCAGATTGCCTTCATCGCCACTGAGGGTGATGAAGGAGTAGGTTCCCATGAAGAAGTTCGTTCTCGCCGCCGTCGCTGCTTCGCTGCTCGCGACGCCCGCCATGGCCGCGCCGCAGCGTTCGGACCATGGACCGCACCGGACCGTGGAGCGGACCACCGTCGTCAACAAGCAGGTGACCCGCACGCCTCAGCGCTATTATCAGCAGCCCAGCCGCCAGCAGTATCAGAACGTCCGCAACTGGCAGCGCGGCGAACGGTTCGACAGCCGCTATGCCCGCAACTATCGCCAGATCGACTATCGCGGCAGCAGCCGGCTCTATGCTCCGCCCCGCGGCTACCAGTGGGTGCAGTCGGGCAACGATGCGGTGCTGGTCGCATTGACGAGCGGGTTGATCGGAGCCGTGATCGGCGGCGTACTTGCCAACTGATCGCAGGCGGGTTCGCCAACTAAACACCTTGCCTTTCGCCGCTTTTGCGGTACAGGCACGGGTCCTCGGGGGTGGAAGGCACGTCCTTCCGCCCTCGTTTGATTTTGGGACGACAGCCGGAGGGGCGCCGCACGGGGCGGCGTCAGCGATCGGCCAACATAGGTAAGCAGCATGGCTCTGTACGAGCATGTGTTCCTTGCGCGCCAGGATCTGGCACAGGCGCAGGTGGACCAGCTGGCGGAAACCGCCACGAAGATCATCGAAGACAACAACGGCAAGGTCGTGAAGACCGAGACCTGGGGGCTGCGTTCGCTGGCCTACCGGATCGCCAAGAACCGCAAGGCGCACTACGTCATGCTCGAGATCGACGCGCCCGCAGGCGTGGTCGCCGAGCTGGAGCGCCAGACCCAGATCAACGAGGACGTGATCCGCTTCATGACCGTCAAGGTCGACAAGCTGGAAGACGGCCCGACCGTGATGATGCGCAAGAGCGAGCGTTCGGAGCGTGGCGACCGTGGTGGTCGCGGCCGCGACCGCGACGATCGTGGTCCCCGCGAAGACCGCGGCCCGCGCCGCGAAGAAGCGTAAAGGAGCATCATCATGGCACGACCGTTTTTCCGCCGCCGCAAGAGCTGCCCCTTTTCGGGCAAGGACGCTCCCCGGATCGACTATAAGGACGTCCGTCTGCTCCAGGGCTTCGTGTCCGAGCGTGGCAAGATCGTCCCGTCGCGCATCACCTCGGTGAGCGCAAAGAAGCAGCGCGAGCTGGCCCAGGCCATCAAGCGCGCACGCCATCTGGGCCTGCTGCCCTACATCGTGAAGTAAGGAGCGCCCGACATGGACGTCATTCTGCTGGAGCGGGTCGAGAAGCTCGGCCACATCGGCGACGTGGTGAAGGTGAAGGACGGCTTTGCCCGTAACTTCCTCCTCCCGCGCAAGAAGGCGCTGCGCGCCAACGAAGCCAACCGCAAGGTCTTCGAGGCCAACCGTGAGCGCATCGAGGCCGAGAACGCCTCGCGTCGCACCGACGCACAGGCCGAAGCCAAGACGCTCGAGGGCGTTTCGGTGACCCTGATCCGCCAGGCGTCGAACACCGGCCAGCTGTACGGCTCGGTCGCGGTGCGCGACCTGGTCGAGGCGCTGGTCGCCGACGGCCACAAGGTCAACAAGGCACAGGTCGTGCTCGATCGCCCGATCAAGGCGATCGGTCTGCACGAAGTCCGCGTCGCGCTGCACCCGGAAGTCGCGGTGACCGTCAAGGTCAACGTCGCACGTTCGCCGGAAGAGGCCGACATGCAGGCGCAGGGCGTCGACGTGATGGCTGCGATGTTCGAGCAGGACACCGCCGGTTTCACCGAGGACTATGACCCCAACGCCGAGCCGGGCGAGATCGCGCGCGACGAAGCGCCGGTCGAGGGCGAAGAAGCCTAAGCCACTCGCGGCAACGCAAAACAGGAAGGGCCGCTGGGATCACCCCGGCGGCCCTTTCTTTTTGCCTTCTCCGCTGGAGCGAGCGGTCCAGGGCTCGATCAGTGCACCATCACATAGGCACTGACCACCGCCACCAGGGGCACCGAAGCGAAGACCACGGGAACGAACTTGAACATCACATCACCTACAAGGTTGTTGCTGCTTCAATGCGCGACCGAGGGAAAGGTTGCCAAAGGATGAACGGGGAGTCAGGGCTCCGCACCGGTGCAAGTTCGGCGGGACGGACCTACAAGTCACATTTTCCGCGGCCATCCCAAGTGGTTACGAAAAAGAGCTGGTGGAGCGAATTGGTTGCTTGACGTGCTCAGCCTCCGACCGTAAACGGCCACCTCACCAAGCGATTGGCCCCTTCGTCTAGCGGTTAGGACGTCGCCCTCTCACGGCGAAAACACGAGTTCGATTCTCGTAGGGGTCACCATCTTCGGCGCAAACGCCACTGCGGGTGACAAGTCTCACTAGAGGCACCAGCATCCAGCTCTCCTGACCGGATACGCGACACCCGCCGCA
This sequence comes from Microbacterium terregens, assembly GCF_027922045.1. The sequence continues at coordinate 63,290 of NZ_BSEX01000015.1, read as the reverse complement.
CGGCAGGTGCCTACGGGATCATCCCATGGGCTAACGCGGACGGATTATACCCGGCACCTACCGCACCTATATCAAAGCTGGCAGACGGCGGTGGCCTGGCGAAGGTCGCGGCGCGATGAACACGCCTCTCGGCGGCCCCTGCTCAGGCGCTCACCCGCTTCCTGATCTCGCTGCGCACACGCCCTGCCCCGTCAGGCCTCTTTCTCCAGCAGCTGCTTCACTCCTGCTGCCAGGGTCTCTAGCTTGTAGGGCTTGCGGAGGATTGGAAACTCGCGCTCGTCGGCAGGGATGAACTGCTTGCTGCTGTAGCCGCTCGCGAGCAGCACCGGCAGCGAGTAGCCCAGTTCCCTGGCGCGTTGCGCCAGGTCGAGCCCGCTGAGCCTGGGCATCACGATGTCCGAGAAGATGATGTCGAACGTATCCGACTGGAGGAGCCCCAGTGCTTCCTCGCCATCGGACGCCTGGGTGACCACGCAGCCGAGGTCCTCGAGCAGCTGGCGGGCGAAATAGCGGACGTGCTCGCTGTCCTCGACCAGCAGAACCCGAAGCCCATGTGGGATCGAGATATCTCCGGCGTCACTGACGTCTTCGCGAGCGGCCTTCTCCGTACGCGGCAGAAGCATGTGCACCGCGGTTCCCACGCCCACCTGCGACTCGATGTCGACCGCGCCGCCGGACTGCGTGGCGAACCCGTGGATCTGCGAGAGGCCGAGGCCAGTCCCCTTGCCCGTAGGCTTGGTGGTGAAGAACGGCTCGAAGACGCGCTCCAACCGCTCGGGGGGAATACCCTCGCCCGTGTCGCTGATCGACAGCCGGACCATGTCGCCGCTGGGCGTCGACCAGTTGCGGGTCGAGATGGTGATGCGCCCGCCGTTCGGCATCGCGTCGCGCGCGTTCAGCACCGCGTTGAGAAGCGCCGTTTCGAGGCCCGTGGGATCGATCTCGACCCGCCAAAGCGCCGGAAACAGGTCCAGCTGCAGGTCGTACTGGCTCCCCAGCGTGCGCTGGAGCATCTCGCCCAGCGCATCCAGGCGCACGCTCAGGTCGATCACCTCCGGCTCCAGCGGCTGGCGCCGGGCAAAGGCAAGAAGCTGCGAGGTGAGGCTCGTCGCCCGCTCGGCGGTTTCCAGCATCACATGCAAATAGCGGCTGCGCTTTCCGACGGGCAGATCCGGCTGCCGCAAGAGGAAGTCGGCGGCGCCGCGCATGACGGTCATCAGATTGTTGAAGTCGTGCGCGATGCCCCCTGCCAGCTCCCCCAGCGCCTGAAGCTTCTGCGACTGGAGCAGGGCAGCCTGGGTCTGTCGCAGTTCGTCGCTTGCACGAACCTTCTCGCTGATGTCGCGCGTGATCTTCGCGAAGCCGACGTGCTGGCCGGCACCGTTGTAGATCGGATCGATCACCACGTGCGCCCAGAACAGCGAACCGTCCTTCCGGACCCGCTGCGCCTCGGCCTCGAACTTGCCTTCGCCCAGAGCGGTGGCCAAGGCTGCCGCCGGCGCACCGCGGGCGCGGTCCTCTTCGGTGTAGAAGCGTGAGAAATGCTGGCCCAGCACTTCCGCTTCCTCATACCCCTTGATCGCCCGTGCACCCGAATTCCAGCTCGTGATCCGGCCGCTGCGATCCAGCATGTAGATCGCATAGTCGCGCACGCCCTGGACGAGCAGGCGGAACTGGAGTTCACTGTCGTACGTCGCGCGCTCTAGCCGGCGCTTTTCGGTGATGTCGCGCGTGATCTTGGCATAGCCGAGCAACGTCCCGTTCTCGGCTCGGATCGGATCGAGCACGGCATGCGCCCAGAATTGCCCGCCGTCCTTGCGGACGCGCCATCCTTCGGCTTCGAACCGGCCTTCGCGGGCAGCGATCCGAAGCGCCCGCCCCGGCAGATCCGCCTTGCGATCCTCCGAGGTGAAGAAGCGCGAGAAATGCTGGCCGACGATCTCGTCGGGGGAATAGCCCTTGAAGCGTTCGGCACCGGCGTTCCAGGTGACGATATGGCCTTCCGGATCGAGCATGTAGATCGCGTAGTCGGTGACGGACTGTACCAGCAGCTCGAACCGGCGGTTCGCAACATGATCCTCAAACGCCGATGCGGCCATTCCAAATCCTAAGCATCACCACCGCCCCCGAACCCGAGTGCTTGCAGCCAAATCGGTCACGAAATCAAGCTCGTTACGCAGCCGCATGCATCCGTGGTTCGGCAGGATTTGCAAATGGCGTCGGACTACGCAGTCATGCGGCTTCTTCATTTTGCCAGCCCCCGCCCAGGGCGCGGAAGAGATCGACCTGGGCGTCGGCGATGAAGGCGTCGGCGTTCGCCAGCGCGGCTTCCGCATCGGCAAAGGTGCGTTCCGCATCGAGGAGTGCGAGAGAGTCGATGTCGCCCTCGCGCTGCCGCGCCCGCGCGATGTTTACGGCGGCTTCCGCTTCATTGCGCGCGGCCTGGAGTGCCGTCCGCCGGTCCAGCGCATTGGCGTAGGCCGAGAGCGCCGTCTCCGTCTCTTGCAGTGCCCGGAGGACGGAGCCGTCGAAGTCTGCTAGGGCCTCCCGGCTTTCCGCCTCGGCGGCCGCCACACGGGCCCGCGCGGGTCCCGGGTTCACCGCCCAGTTCAGCAAGCCTCCCACCAGCCACCGCAACGGCCCCGCACCGAAGACGTCGCCGATATCCGTGCCGGTCGAACCTCCGGACGCTCCGAGGGTGATCCGCGGATACAGGTCCGCGGTCGCCACGCCGATCCGCGCGGTCGCGGCGGCGAGCCTTCGCTCTGCTGCGCGGACGTCCGGACGCCTGGCGAGCAGTGCAGCTCCGTCGCCCACCGGGATCGGCTGGTTCAGCCGCAGCGTGGACGTCCGCGCCGCAGCCACCGGCGGAAGATCGGCGGGGGCGCGGCCAGTCAGCAGGGCCAGACGGAACAGCGCGGCGTCGCGCTCGGCACGGAGCGTGGGAACCTGCGCCTGACGCTCATTCCGCAGAGCGCCGATCCGCGCTGTGTCGAGCCGCGTTCCTTCGCCGACGCTGCGACGCCGTTCGGTCAGGTCGAGCGACTGGTCGAGCAGTCGCACGATGTGCTCGGCAACCTTCATCCGTTCCGCGGCAGACGCGGCATCGGCATAGGCACGGGTGGTCTCGGCAACCACCGCCACGCGGACCGCTTCTGCATCGGCAACTGCGGCGCCGACATCGCCTCTCGATGCCTCCACATTGCGCGAGAGGCGTCCGAACAAGTCGGCCTCATAGCTCACGTTCAGACCCGCATCGATTTGCCAGTTCTCGCGGGACATTCCGGGGACCCGCTGCATTTCGGGCGTCCGTCCGTAGTTCGCGCCCGCACCCAGGGTGGCCTGGGGAAGCTGGTTCGCGCGGGCCCCGCGCAAGAGCGCCCGCGCACGCTCCACGCGGGCGGCGGCGGCTCGAACATCCGTGTTGGCCGCCAGGGCGTCCGCGACGAGCTGGTCCAGCACGGGATCATCGTAGAGCCGCCACCAATCGCCCTTCACCGGCTCCGGCGTGACGACGGCGCTTGCGGCGACAAAGCTGCCGCCTGCACTTTGCGGATGATTGGGTGCCGCATGGTCGGGACCTGCGGCGCAGGCGGCAAGCGCCAGCGCCGAGGTGGTGATCAGGATCGAACGCATCGGGCCCTCCTTATTCAGCGGGCTGGAAGTGAGGTGCGGCGTCACGGTCGGCAGCCTTGCGAGAGCGAAGGCGGGCGATGCGATCGCCCAGCGCGCGGCACACGACGTAGAAGGTCGGGGTGAACAGCAGGCCGAAGGCAGTCACGCCCATCATCCCGAAGAACACCGCCGTCCCCAGCGCCTGGCGGAGCTCCGCGCCGGCCCCGCTCGCGATCAGCAACGGCACGGCTCCCAGGATGAAGGCGAACGAGGTCATCAGGATCGGCCGCAGGCGGTCATGTGCGGCGCGAACCGCTGCCTCCACGGTCGAGAGGCCGTCCTGCTCCTCCGCCTGCTTTGCGAACTCCACCACCAGGATGGCGTTCTTGGCGGCCAGCGCGATCAGCACCACCAACCCGATCTGGGTCAGGACGTTATTGTCCATTCCTCGCAGATTGACGCCCGCCATGGCGGCCAGAAGGCACATGGGCACGATCAGGATGATCGCCAGCGGCATCGTCAGGCTTTCATACTGCGCCGCGAGCGCCAGGAAGACGAACAGCACGGCCAGCGCAAACACCAGGCCTGCTGTGCTGCCGGCCATCTTCTGCTGGAACGCAATGCCGGTCCACTCGGCTTCGTAGCCCGGTGGCAACTCGCTCGCGAGCTTCTCCATCGTGAGCAGCGACCGGCCGGAACTGTATCCCGGTGCGGTGTCGCCATCGACCTCCACCGCGGGGAAGAGGTTGTAGCGCGTCACCCGATACGGGCCGGTCTTGTTCTCGAAGGTGGAGACGGAGCCGATCGGCACCATCGCCCCGGAGTTCGAGCGCGTCTTCAGGTTGGCGATGTCCGCTTCGGTGGTGCGGAACGGTGCATCGGCCTGAGCGGTGACGCGATATGTGCGACCCAACATGTTGAAGTCGTTGACGAAGGCCGAACCGAGATAGACGTTCAGCGCCTCGAACACCCGCTCCGGTGGCACGCCCAGCAGGTCCGCCTTCCGCCGATCAATATCGGCGAAAACGCGCGGGGTGGCCGTGTTGAAGAAGGTATAGACCTGCTGCAGGCCCTCGGTCTGATTCGCCTTGCCGATCAGATCGAACGCCGTCTTGCCCAGTTCGGCATAGCCGTGCTCGCCACGATCCTCGATCATCATGCGATAGCCACCGGCCGATCCGATACCCTGGATGAGCGGCGGCGGCACGACGAGCAGCATCGCCTCATTGATGTCGGCCGTACGCTTGCGCGCCTCGTCCATGATGCCGGCGTAGGTGACGCCCAGCTTCTTGCGCTCTTCGAAGGACTGCAGCGGGACATAGGCGGCCGCGCTGTTCGGCGCGAGCGTCTGCGACGGTCCATCGAATCCGGCGAGCATCACCGATCCCTTCACGCCCTTGATGGGCAGGATGCGGGCCACGACCTTGCGCATCACCTCATCCGTGCGCTCAAGCGAGGAGCCCGGCGGCAGCTGGATGACCGTCAGGAAGTAGCCCTGGTCCTGCGCCGGGATGAAGCCGACCGGCGTCACCCAGAACATGGCGACCGTTGCCGCGATCAGTCCCGCATAGGTCACCATCATGCGCTTCGGACGCGTGACCAGCACCCGGGTCAGGCGGCTGTAGCCGTGGCTCAAGCGATCGAAGCCCCGGTTGAAGGCGTCCGCCGCGCGGCTGGTGATCCGCCCGATGCGACCCTTGGGCTCTCCCTCATGCCCGGTCAGCAGCACCGCGGCGAGGGCGGGTGAAAGGGTGAGCGACACCAGCAGCGAGATTGCCGTCGCGACGGAGATCGTGACCGCGAACTGCTTGTAGAAGGCACCCGAAAGCCCGTTGAGGAACAGCGTCGGCAGGAACACCGCCAGCAGCACCAGCACGATGGCAACCAGCGCGCCGGACACTTCGTCCATGGACGTGCGCGCCGCCTCGAGCGGGGACATGCCGCGCGACAGGTTGCGCTCGACATTCTCCACGACGACGATCGCGTCGTCCACGACGATGCCGATCGCCAGCACCAGGCCGAACAGCGAAAGATTGTTGAGCGAGTAGCCGAGCGGCAGCAGCACCGCCATCGTGCCGATCAGCGACACGGGGATGGCAACCACCGGGATGATCGCCGCGCGCCACTTCTGCAGGAACACGATCACGACCAGCACGACCAGCAACACCGCCTCGCCGAGCGTGTGGTAGACCGCGTCGATCGACTGGGAGATGAACTCAGTCGGATTGTAGATGACGCGGTATTCCAAACCCTTGGGGAAGTCCTTTGACATCGCCTCGAGCTCGTCCTGCACCGCCGTTGCGGCGGCAAGGGCGTTCGATCCCGGACGCTGGAACACGCCGAGAATGACGGTCGGCTGGTTCGACAGGTAGGTGTTGGACGAATAGTCGGCGGCGCCGAGCTCGACCCGCGCCACGTCGCTCACGCGCACCTGGCGCCCATCGTTGTCGGTGCGGATGACCACCCGCCCGAACTCTGCCGGGTCCTTCAGGCGACCCTGCGTCTCGATGTTGAGCTGGAACGCGTTGCCAGTGGGAGTAGAGCCGGGCTGACCAAGCGTCCCGGCGGCGACCTGGATGTTCTGCGCGCGCAACGCCTGGACGATGTCGCCCGCCGTCAGGTTCAGCGCCGCGGCCCGGCCCGGATCGATCCAGACGCGCATCGCGAAGTCGCGTGCGCCGAACATCCGCACATCGCCCACGCCCTCAATACGCGCCAGCCGGTCCTTGACCTGGGTAAGCGCGTAGTTGGAGATATAGCTGCGATCGACCGAATTGTCGGGGGAGATCAGGTTGACGACCATCAGGAAGTCCGGCGTGGTCTTCCGCGTCACGACACCAAGGCGCTGCACTTCTTCGGGCAGACGCGGCACGGCGACTGCGACGCGGTTCTGCACCAGCACCTGCGCGGCATCGAGGTTGGTGCCGGACTTGAAGGTGACGGTAATCGTCACATTGCCGTCGCCGGTCGACTGCGACGACTGGTACAGCATGTCGTCGACGCCGTTGATCTCCTGCTCGATGGGCGCAGCAACGGTTTCGGCGACGGTCTCGGCCGAGGCGCCAGGATAGCTCGCCGTGACCGTGACGGTCGGCGGCACGATGTCCGGGTACTGGGAAATCGGAAGCGCCAGATAGGCGATCGCACCGATGATCGTGATCACGATCGCGATGACGGCCGCGAAGATCGGGCGCGTGATGAAGAACCGCGAGAGGCGCATGGGGCCACTCCTCGTGCAAGAGATCAGAAACTGGGGGTGTCAGCCGCCGGGTGTTGGGGGCGTCCCGGCGGCTGACGGGTCACCGGGCGAAGGTTGCCTCGCCCGTGACCGGTGCCGTGAAGGTGGGTTGCTGCGCGGATGCATCGGGCGCGATCCTGCCGGGCTTCGGCTGAACCTTGGCACCAGGCATGGCCATTTGCGTGCCTGCGATCACCACCTTGTCCTGAGGCGTGAGGCCGGAGCGGATGATGCGCAGGCCGTCGACCACCGGTCCGAGCACAACCGGCTTGGGAGCAACCGTTCCGTCCGCGCCCACGGTGAGCACGAGCTTGCGCGCCTGGTCGGTCTGGATCGCCGCATCCGGGACCATCAACGCGCGCGTCGTTCCGCCGGCAGACAGCCGCATGTTGCCGAACATCCCAGGCGTCAGGAACAGCCCCGGGTTGCTCAGAACCGCACGCCCCCGGATCGTGCCCGATCGTGGATCGAGCCCGTTGTCGGTGAAGTCCAGCCGCCCCTTCCACTTATAGTCCGCCTCGTCCTGAAGCCGGATCTCGACCGGCGACGCGGCCGCACCCGCCTCCCGTGCGCGTTTGGTCTTGAGGAACAGCGCCTCGGAACCGTCAAACGTGAAGTAGATCGGGTCCAGCGCGTTGATCGTCGTCAGAAGCGAGCCGCCCTGCCCCTCTCCGGCCGCGACCAGATTACCCGGATCGACGCGGCGGTCCGAAATGCGACCTGAGATCGGGGCTCGTACCTGCGTGAATTCCACGTCCAGAGCGCGGCTTCGCACCCGAGCCTGTCCTGCGGCGACGGCGGCAGTCGCAGCGCGAACGCGCGCCTGCAACCGCTCGAGATCGCTTCTGGAGACGGCGTCCACGGTGACCAGCCGCTCTGCGCGGCCGAGATCCGCACGCGCGAGCGCAAGGTCGCTCTCCGCACTGGCGAGGCCGGCGCGTGCCTCCGCAAGCGCGGCGGTGAAGGGCCGAGGATCGATGGTGAAGAGCAGTTGCCCCTTGTGAACGACGGCCCCATCCGTGAAGTGCACGCCCGTGATCGCCCCGGCGACGCGCGGCCGGACCTCGACCGCGCGGCTCGCCTCGAACCGGCCGACGTAGTCGTCCCACTCGTTGATGTCGCGGACCAACGGCGCGGCCACGGTGACCACCGGCGGCGGTGGAGCAGCGGGCGCGGCAGGCGCGCCCTTGAAGGCGATGCCGGTGCTGCCGACCACCAGCGCGATCGGAAGGGCTATGACGCCCGCGCGCTGCCAGAAGGGCAAGCGGCGGAAGCGCTTCGCGAGACCTGCTCGCGAAGCTTCTTCGGTCTCAACTCGGGAAATCATGTTCATCGGGTACGCCTTCCCTGGTTCAGGGCTGAGCGGCCGCGGCTGATGCTGTCGAGCAGGGTTTCGTACTGCTCGTGCGTGAAGCCGGCCTGGTGGAATGCACGAATTTCATGGCGGGGAACGGCATCGCCGTGATGCCACGCAAGTACGGACATCCGACGCAGCGCCTCCAGGCGCGGATCCGCGAGCCGGGCGCTTCCGCTCTGGTTGCCGAAGACGGTGCCGAAGGCGATCGACAGCCGGCCCGGTGTCGCCAGGCTGGACAATCGGTCCTTCTGCGCGATCGCCACGACCGACCACTCGAGTGCCGAGAAGCCGACGTCGCCCACGACGGCGGGCACATCGACCGGCGCAGCAACGGGAGCACCCTGCAATTCGGTGAAGTTCATATACGCCATCACTCGTCTCCTCCTGCCGGACCGAGCTAGGGCGCACGCCCTCGCGCCGCGCGGAACGCCTCCGCCGGCCTGCCGGTCTTTGTCATTCAAGGGCACGACCCGGCCTGTCGCGCAGGAGGGGTCCTGCGGCGTCGCGTCCGGTTCGTTGGTTTAATTTGCTGAAGTCGCCGTCGGGGTTGGTCCCCGCTCGACGCTGCCTTTATCTTCTATACCGCCCAGTATAGAAACGCGGAGGCGACGGTCAAGAGCCTTTTCATACCGTACGGTATTTTTTGCAAGCGCGTAATGAGAACTCGACCGGCTTACGCCTCCGGCCACATCGCGAGACTGGTATCGATCAGCGCCTTCAGGTCCTGGCACGAGGCACCAGCCCCGCCCTGAACCGCCAATCCCTGCATGATCGCGGTGAGATAGCTGGTCAGCCCGACGGCATCGGTATCCGGTGGCAAGTCGCCTTCTGCCTTCGCCCGCTCGAACCGATCGATCAGTCCCTGTTTGGCGACTCGGCCGCGATGGATCACCTCCGCCCGGATCGACTCGGCCTCCGCACCGCAGGCGACGGCGTTGATCACGCCCATGCAGCCCTTCGGATCGGAATTGCTCATCTGCATTTCCAACGCACTGCGCAGCAGATGCTCGGCCACCTTCCGAGCCGTCGGCTCCTTCAGCGCCTCGCCGATGTAGTCGAGCTTCTCGCGTTCGTAGAGGTCGAGCGCCATCTTGAAGAGCGCTTCCTTGTTGCCAAACGCCGCGTACAGGCTGGGACGCGTGATCCCCATCGCCTCGGTGAGGTCGGTAAGCGACGCGCCCTCGTAGCCCTTGCTCCAGAACACCCGCAGCGCGGCGGCGAGCGCCGTGTCGGCACAGAACTCGCGCGGACGACCCTTTGCGGAACAGCAAGCTTTCATAATGGTCGGTACATAATGGGTGCGCCGGAGAAATCCAGCGCCTTCCGCGGAAAAGCCCTTCGCGGCCATAAAGGGGAACCGATACGGACCTGCCGCCTTTGACCTGAAGAGGCCGCCAGCAAGTCGGAGAGGACAATGGACGAAGCTCGTGGACTCGTATTTGCGGCCGGCTATGCGGAGCCGGGCGCACGCGGGCTCTATCCGCTCACGATCACGGGCGAAGGCCTGACGGCAGGCCCGGCGCTTGCCGCGTACGTCAACGTCTCCGCAGGCATACGTCGGCCGGGCTCCGGGCTTTGGTATCTCGTCGACGAGAAGGCGGGCCGGGTGGTGCTTGCGGACGCCGATGCAGACTGGCGTGAGGTCGCCTCCGTATCGTCGGGCGGCGATGGTCCGTGTCACCTGGCGCTCGACGCTTCCGGTCGGCTGCTCGCGATCGCCAACTACGCGAGCGGGACGGTTGCGATGTACCGCCTCGATCCGGAGGGCCTGCCTTCCGGCCCGCCGGCCATCCACCAGAACGAGGGTCAGGGGCCGAATGTCGAGCGCCAGGAAGGGCCACATGCCCATTGGGTCGGCTTCGCCGCCGACGGACGGCTCTATGTCGCAGACTTGGGGACCGACCAGGTCCTTGCGTTCCCGACCCATGGCGCGACAGGCGCTTTGGGCGAGCCCAGCATCGCCCATGTCGCGCCACCGGGTTCGGGTCCGCGCCAGCTGGCGTTCCACCCCACCCTGCCGATTGCGTTCCTGGTGAGCGAACTCACGTCGACCTTGACCGTTCTCGGGATGAAAGAAAGCGGCGCACTTTCAGCGCAGCGCATCCTCTCCACTCTGCCGGCGGACGCAGCACCGGGCAGTCTCGGCGGCGCCGTTGCGCTCGACGCGGCGGGAACGCGCCTCTACGTCAGCAATCGCGGCCACGACAGCGTGGCAAGCTTCGCCATTGATCCAGAGGGTGAGGTCACGCTACTCGGGCACACCCCCAGCGGCGGCGCCTCCCCCCGCTTCCTGCTGCTACTCGAAGACCAGCTGCTCGTGGCGCATGAAAAGACCGGCGGCGTTACGATCCTCCCGCTCGACGGGACCGGACGTCCGAAGCTCGCGGTTGGCCGGGCGGACGTGCCCGGCGCAGCATTCCTCGGCGTGTGGCGCCCGTAGAGCGGCCAGCGCCCTACTGCGCGGGCAGGCGCGGACGGAACAACTGCCCGCCTTCGATCACATAGATGATCGCAATCAGGGCGAGGCCAATCCCAAGATAGCCGACTGCCAGCGGCAGGGTCGTCCCGCTGTACGACTGGCCGATCACCAGGCTCACGACGACCGCCCCCAGGCTCGTGATGAAGCCCTGCAGCGACGACGCCGTGCCGGCGATGTGGCCGACCGGCTCCATCGCCATCGCGCCGAAGTTGGAGCCGCACAGGCCGATGCAGGTCATGCTCAAAGCCTGGAACACGATGTAGCTCGTCAGTGTCTCCAGCCCGGCCTCGATCACGACGACATGGATGACGGACAGGGTAATGAGCGCGAGCACGGCGGATTGAGAGATGAGCCGCGTGCCCAGCCGCTCCACCAGCCGGCTGTTCGCAAAGGAAGCGACGCCCATGGCGAAGGCGCACAGCGCGAACAGCAGCGTGAAACGATCGCCTGCGCCGAACTCATCGACGAAGATCTGCTGGGCCGAGGATACGAACGCAAGGATGCCACCAAAGGTCAGCGAAGCGGCGATCGCATAGCCGATCGAGAAACGGTTGGTGAGGGTCAGCCGGTAGCTCTCGCGGAGAGCGGCGAGCGAAATCGGTACCCGCCGCGCGAGCGGCAGCGTCTCCGGCAGCCGGACCAGCGTCCAGGCGAGCACCACCGCGGCAAAGGCGCCCAGCGCGTAGAAGATGAAGCGCCAGGGCCCGAAGGCGAGCAGCGCCTGCCCCAGCGTGGGTGCCAGGATGGGCACCAGGAAGAAGATCATCTGGGCGATCGACATGGTGCGCGCCATCTGGCGCCCGGATGCCCCGTCGCGAACAATGGCGACTGCCAGCACGCGGGTGGAGGCGGACATCAGCCCCTGAAGCAAGCGCGCCCCAAGCAGGCCCACAAAGGTCACCGAGCCTGCGGCGAAGATGGCCGCGGCGACAAAGCCCGCCAAGGTGCCCACCAGGATGGGCTTGCGTCCGAAGCGGTCGGCAAGCGGGCCATAGACCAGCTGCCCGGCGCCGAAGCCCAGCATATAGGCGGTGACGATCCACTGGCGATGGTTCGGCGTGCTCACCGACAGGTCGCGGCCGATGTCTGCAAGCGCGGGCAGCATCAGGTCGACGCCCAGCGCGTTGACCGCCATGACCGCCGCGATGAAGGCGACGAACTCTCGCGGGTGCATGCCGGCGGGTGCGGGATGAGGCTTCATGCGGGTGCCTATCGACGAGGCGAACGCGAAGAACAAGCGACGACGGGCAACTCCAGTGTGCAAGGCCCCCTTTCCCCCGCTGCGTATCCATGTCGCACGATCCGGTCCCTCAGCCGTCTTGGCGGGAAGAGAGTTGTATGCACGTCATCCCCCGGAACGCACGACCGGATTTGGCCACCCTCGTCCTGTACCCCGCGGGACATGTCGGACGCCCGTGACATGGGCAGTTCCAAGTGAGGACCCGATCATCGGTGACGCACGAGCGCCGGCACACGTCCGAAGGCGAGCACGGTCATCCTGCAACCCGACCGGCCATGTTCAAGCCGCAGTACGTCCCAATGGAGCGACAACCGCATGCTCCGGTGGCTGCTGCACCTTCCGCGCCCCGGTGAGGCGCCGGTAGGTTGCCAGCGCCTGACCGACGACCTGGTCCATGTTGTAGTAGCGGTAGGTTGCCAGCCGCCCGACGAAGCTGACCGAGGGCTCCGCCAGGGCCAGTGCCTCGTACCGTTTGTAGAGCGCCTGGTTCTCCTCGCAGGGGATCGGGTAATACGGATCGCCCGTCGCGCTCGGATACTCGAAGGTGACGCTGGTGCGGTCTGCCTCCTGTCCCGTCAGGTGCTTGTATTCGGTCACCCGCGTGTAGGGTGTCGCCTCGTTCGGATAATTCACGACGGCAACCGGCTGGTGCCAGGGTTTGTCGAGCGTCTGGTGCTCGAACTGCAGGGACCGGTATGGAAGCCTGCCGTAGCGATAGCCGAAATACTCGTCCACGGGGCCGGTGAACACCAGATGGTCGTGCGGATAGGCGTCGCGGACCTCACGGTAATCGACGCCCAGCAGCAGGTCGATGTTTGGATGGTCCAGCATGCGCTCGAACATCCGGGTATAGCCTTCAAGCGGCATCGCCTGGAACTGGTCGGTGAAGTAGCGATCGTCGGTGCCGGTCCGGGTGGGCACCCGCGCGGTGACCGACTTGTCGAGCTCCGACGGGTCCCGTCCCCATTGCTTGCGCGTGTAGCCGCGGAAGAAAGTCTCGTAGAGCTCCCGTCCTACCTGCGAGACGACCACGTCCGCGGAAGTCCGGATCGGCACCACGGGCTCCGCGCGCTCGGCGAGGAACGCCGCGACCTCCTCGTCACTCTGCATGTCGAGGCCATAGAGCGCGTTCAGCGTCGTACGGTTGATCGGCATAGGCACCAGTTGCCCGTCGACGGACGCGAGCACCCGATGCTCGTAGGGACGCCATTCCGTGAACCGCGAAAGATAGTCGAAGATCTCTTGCGAGTTGGTGTGGAAGATGTGCGGCCCATATTGGTGGATCAGAATGCCGGCGTCGTCCTTGTGGTCGAAGGCGTTCCCTCCCACGTGTGGCCTGCGGTCCACCACCAAAACCCGCTTGCCACCATCGGCGGCGAGCCGCTCCGCCATGACGGCTCCCGCGAAGCCGGCACCCACCACCATCACGTCGTAACGATCCTGCGACGCGGGCCAGACCGTCGGAGACACCACGGGCTCGATCCGCCCCCGCGCCGCGATCTCTGCCGAGATCAACGCCGCCATCTCGAAGGCCGTGCTGTTCCAGGAAGTGCGGGCGAGGACCGCGTCGGCTTCCTCCAGCCACGCCCGGTCTCCCGCGCGCAACTGCATGGCCGCCTCGCACGCGGCGATGAACGCGTCGGGACTGTCGGCGATCTGCACTGCCGAAAGCGAGCCGTAATGGCGCACGACATCCGTGATCGGCGTGGACACCACCGGACAGCCGGCGGCCAGATACTCCGGCGTCTTCGTCGGGCTGATGAACCGCGTCGCCTCGTTGATCGCGAACGGCATCAGGGCCACGTCCCAGCCGGACATATGGTCCGGCAGCGCGGTGTACGGCTGGGAACCCAAATAGTGGATGTTCGGACGACGCGGCAGCTCGTGCTCGCCGATCTTCACCACGGGGCCGATCACCACCAGAGACCAATCGGGACGCGCGTCCGCAACGGCCTCCAGAAGCTCCAGATCCATTCGCTCGTCGATCACGCCGCTGAAGCCGAGCCGCGGACCCGCAATCGCCGCCTGCTCCGCCGGGATCGCGCCGCCTTTTCGCGCCCGAGCGAAGTGAGGAACGTCGATGCTGGAGGGAAATGCGTGGACGTTCGAGTGGCGGTCGCGCTTGGCCTCATACAGGCTGGTGCCACCGGTAAAGACGAGGTCGGCTGCTTCGAGCAGCAAGCGCTCGCGGTCGAGCAACTCAGGGGGAGCCCCCCGGAACGCGGACAGTTCGTCCATGCAGTCGTACACGACGCAGTCCGCCTGCACATGCTGCGAAAAGGGCAGCATCATGGGCGTGTAGTACCAGCGGATGATGCTGCCGCGGGTGCCGATCAGGGCAGCGTTCAGCAGCACCGCCAGCTCGGCGTCTTCGTCCCGGCCGCGCAGCGACTCGTCGAGTTCGGGCGTCAGCACCTCCACGCCGCTGCCCTCGCAGACGCTCCGACGGAGGCGCGCGGTCCCGATGCCGGCCACATACTCCGGCTCCTCCCAGAACAGCACATGATGCGTGGCGGCAAAGCGCGTCATCAAATGCTGCGGACGCTGGAAGACGAACGCCCATCGCAGATGGCTGAAGCAGATCAACGTCGGACGATCACTGGGCCCAGAGGAAAGTCCCGGAAGGCTGGTTTCCGACGGCACCTGCTTGTTCACGCGCGCCCCCTTCAGATGTTCTCTGGGTAACCTTACTGAAACCTGTGCGCGCAAGAAATGTTCCGCTAAGTCTTTGCCGACCAACATAGATCAACATGCTTGTGCGGAACGATGCGCGCTCGCAGCCGTTGCAGGCCCACAGATCGAGAGGTGTCGGATGCCGGACATCGAGCTCTGGGGTGGTGTCGAATGCACGGTAAACCGCACGCGCGACGGGTACCTCGACCAGTGCCGCCTGAGCGGCCACCACGATCGAATATCGGACCTGGACCGCTTTGCCGAACTCGGTCTCAAAGCGATACGCTACCCCGTGCTTTGGGAGCGGGTGGCACCTGACGGGCTTGCGACGGCCGACTGGAGCTGGCCTGACGAGCGGCTGGAACGGCTTCGAGAACTCGGCATCCGCCCCATTGTCGGACTGGTCCATCACGGCAGCGGCCCCAGCCACACCAACCTGCTCGACCCGGGGTTTGCGCCGGGATTGGCCGATTTTGCTGCCCAGGTTGCGCAACGCTACCCCTGGATCGAGGCCTGGACGCCGGTCAACGAGCCGCTGACCACCGCCCGCTTCTCTGCTCTCTACGGCCATTGGTACCCGCACAGCGCGGACGAGGGCTCCTTCTGGCTGGCATTGCTCAACCAGGTGGATGGCGTCCGATTGGCGATGCAGGCCGTGCGTCGGGTGACCCCGGCCGCGCAGCTGATCCAGACGGACGATCTCGGCCGCGCCTATGCGACCACGCGCCTGGCCGAACAGGCAGCGTTCGACAACCTTCGTCGGTGGGCCGGGTGGGATCTGCTGTTCGGCCGGGTCACGCGGCAGCACCCGCTGTGGGAGCGGATCGCCGCCTTCGGCCTCGGTGATCGGATGCGGGCGATCGCCGATGCCCCCTGCCCGCCCGATATCGTGGGCGTAAACCACTATCTCACGAGCGATCGGTTCCTGGACCATCGGCTGCAGCGCTATCCGCCCTCCACGCACGGCGGAAACGGACGGTTCGCCTACGCCGACACCGAAGCCATCCGAGTTCTCGACCCGCCCCCCGCCGGGCTGGGCGGCGTCGTGCGCGAGGCGTGGCAACGCTACCGAACGCCGATCGCGATCACTGAGGTGCACAATGGCTGCACCCGCGAGGAACAGTTGCGCTGGGCAGCCGAGGCCTGGGAGACGGCCTGCGCTGCGCAAGCATCGGGCGTTGACCTGCGCGCGGTCACCGCCTGGTCGCTGCTGGGGAGCCATGGCTGGGACACGCTGCTGACCGGATCCGGAAGCTACGAACCGGGGGTGTTCGACGTATCGAGTGGCACCCCGCGGCCCACGGCGCTGGCAGAGCTCTGGCGCGGCCTGCCGAAGCGCGCAGCCCGCCATCCGCTCGCGCAGGAACCCGGCTGGTGGCAGCGCCCCGACCGGTTGCTCTACTCCCCCATGCCGCACCCGGGAGCACGACGGCCACAGGACGCGAGCCCGTCTACGCCCCCGCTGCTGATACTCGGCGCCACGGGTACGCTCGGCCAAGCGATCGCGCGCGCCTGTACGATCCGGCACATCCCCCATGTTCTGTCGGATCGCACGAGGATTGATCTTGCTAGGCCGCACGGCTTCGGCCGCTCGATCGAGGCCATCGGCCCGTGGGCGGTGGTCAACGCGGCTGGCTGGGGCGACGTCGATGCTGCCGAAGCGGAAGAAGAGGCCTGCCGCCGGACCGATGCAGAAGGCGCGGTGGCACTTGCAGAAGCGTGCGCCGAGCGCGGGATCGCATATCTGGGCTTTTCCAGCGACATGGTGTTCGGCGCGGACGACGGCCGGCTTCATGTCGAGACAGACGCCGTGCAGCCCCTCAACGCCTATGGCCGCAGCAAGGCGGAGATGGAGGCGGGCTGCACCCGTCTGGACAACACGCTGATCGCCCGCACCGGCGCCTTCTTCTCGCCGACCGGCCGCTTCGACTTCGCGCATGCGGTGGTGGACAGCCTGGAAGCAGGTCGCCCGTTCCAGGCCACGTCCGACTACCTCGTCTCCCCCAGCTATGTACCCCAAGTGGCGGAAGCTGCACTCGACCTGCTGATCGATTGCGCAACCGGTGTGTGGCACCTCACGAACGGTGAGACCCTGAGCTGGGCCGAGTTCGCGCGGCGGATCGCGCATCGTGCAGGCTTCGACGCCGGCCTGATCGAGGAAATCCCGGGCCCCCTTCCCGACTGGCGCGCGCCACGACCGCGCGGTGCGCGCCTCGCCACGGAACGGGGCGCGCCGCTCGGTGGCCTCGATGCTGCCATCCTCCGTTTCTTGCGCGAAAGGGCGGCAGCGAAAACCACTCAACCGCGAGCACTGCGAGCCGCCACCTGAACCCGTCAGCCCGAGACGGCGCAACCTTCCGGTCGCGCCGCAGAGTTCCGTTCAGCGGCCCTGATGAGGATCCACGCCGACGCCCGTGAGCGGGACCGCGATCCGCGCGAGGTCCTCGGCGGGAGCCTTTGCTTCAGCCCGATCGTAGGTGAGGAGGCCGTTGATCTCGTCCTCCACGTCGGTCGTCTGGGTGTAGACGGCCGCGCTCAGTCCCTCCTCGCGCGCCTGGCGGATGATCTCGTCGAACTTGACGCGGTAGCGCTTGAGATAATCCTGGCCGTCGGCGGCCACCTGATATCCCCAGTTGCGCTTGCCGGCCCGCCAGATGTGGCCGCGCATCGGAAGGCCGATGCCGCCATATTCGCCGATGACGATGGCGCGGGTGCTGGAGCGCGGCGGGACGTTCGGCTTGTCCTCATAGGTGTGGATGTCGACCATGTCCGACGCGTCCGGCGCAACGTCGAGCCAGCCGCTGTCGGCGTTGACGACCCGGCTTGGGTCCATCCCCTTCACCAGCTTGGCGAGCGTTGATGAGTCATACTGCCCCCAACCCTCGTTGTTCACGACCCAGGTCACGATCGAGGGAAAGGACCGGAGATCCCCGATCATCGCGGCAAGTTCCTGCTGGAACTCCGTCATCGCGATCGAGGACAGCACCGCCTGGCTTTTGCTCGATCCGGTGACGAACTGGTCCTCGTCGCCGCCGGAGGGCATGTCCTGCCAGATCAGCATCCCGAGCCGATCCGCGTCGTAATAGTATCGCGCGGGCTCAACCTTGATGTGCTTGCGCAACATGTTGAACCCGGCCTTCTTCAGGAAGACAATGTCGCTCACCATGGCCTCTTCCGAAGGCGGGGTGAGCAGGCCGTCGGGCCACCAGCCCTGGTCCAGCGTCCCGTTCTGGAAGAGCGGCTTGTTGTTGAGCAGAATTGCGGGTTGCCCCTCTACCGCGCCTGGTCCAATCGAGACCTTGCGCATGGCGAAATATCCTTTCACCCGATCCACTGGCGTGCCGACCACCTGAGCCTGAGCGTAGGTCGCGCTCTCACGTTCCGTGAACCGTGCGTCATAGGCCGTACGCGTCCGCTCCTTCGCTCCTGCATAGGGGTCCTTGATCGTCACCAGCTCGGCGGAAAGATCGTAGAGGAACGGGTCGTCCGGTGACCAGAGATGCGCGTTCGGGATCGGCAGGCTACCGTGCCGGTTGGCGCGCACGATGGTGCTCGCAATGACCTGTCCGTCCTTGCTCGCGGTAAGGCGCACCGCATCGGTATCGTTGGCAGAACGGTTGAGCGCGACATCCACTTCCAAACGGCCGCGATCGATGTCCGGTGTGGCGCGCACGTCCGCGATGTGCAGTTCGGACACCGGCTCCAGCCATACGGTCTGCCAGATGCCGCTGACGGGCGTGTACCAGATGCCCTGCGGCGCCAGCGTCTGCTTGCCGCGCGGCTGCACGCCATCGGAAGTGGGATCGGCGACCTGGACCACCAGCTCGTTGTCTCCGCTCCGCAGGTGCGCGGTGATATCGAAGCTGAAGGTGGCGGAACCGCCCTTGTGCGCTCCCACATAGGCGCCATTCACCCAGACGGCCGCTTCATAGTCGACCGCGCCGAAGTTCAGAAGCACGTGCTGCCCGGCCCAATCGACAGGCACAGCGAAACTGCGCCGATACCAGATGCGGTCGTCCGGAAGAACGGGGCGCTGCACGCCCGAGAGCTTCGATTCCACCGCGAAAGGAACGAGGATCTTCCCCTGCATCTGCGCGGGCCGGGGTGTGCCCGCTTTCGCGATCGCATAGTCCCATTGGCCGTTGAGGTTGAGCCAACGGTCCCGCACCCGCTGCGGACGCGGATAGCTGCGCCACGCGTTCTCCGGCGTGACCTCCCGGCCCCACTTCGTCGTCAGCGCAGTCTTGTAGACGATCGCGTCCGGCGCGGCGGGAACCGTGCGCTGAGCCAACGCCGGAACGCCGCCGGCAAAGCTGAGCGTGCTCCCCAGCAACAAGGCCGTGCGGAAAAATGCCATCAGATCCTCCCTTTTTCTTTCCAGCCTAACGGCAAGGAACGAAGGAGGCGACCGTAATTATCTTATCTTTCGACCGGACCTTTCAGGCTCAAGCCTCTGCCGCAGCGGAGGTCTGCCATCCGCCTCCCAGCGCCAGGAACAAGCGGACCTGATCTGCGGCGATGCGGCTTTCCTGCGCCGCCAGCGCCTGTTCGGCGGAAATCAGAACCCGGTCCGCATCCAGTACCGGCAGGAATCCCTGGCGCCCGGCGCGAAATAGCGTCTGCGCATCCCGTGCCGCCTGCGCTGCATGAGACCGCGCCTCCTCCAGCTCGCGGCGGCGATCGAGATCGCGTGCATAGACCGTGAGCGCCGTCTCCACCTCGCGAAGGGCGGTGAGCACCACCCCGTCGAAGCGCGCGTACGCCGCATCCGCCTCGGCCTCGGCCATGCCGATGCGGGCGCGCACGCGCTTGCGGTTCGGAAACTCCCAGCTGATCAGCGGCCCCAGCCCGAACTTGAACGTGTCCGATGCCAGGAAGGACTCTGCGAGCCCCGCTGAGCCGACGGACGCGCCGAGACGGATCTTCGGATACAGGTCCGCGGTTGCGACCCCGATCCGGGCAGTTGCCGCGCGCAAGAGCAGTTCCGCCTGCCGGACGTCCGGTCTGCGCCGCAGCAGTGCGGCCCCGTCACCGATCGGGACGGGCCGATCCAGCTGTGGCTCCCGCCCGCAGCCCGCCACCCGCCGGTCGAACTCGGCAGGCGGCTTGCCGGTAAGGGTCGCAAGACGAAACAGCGCCGTCTGCTTCTGGGCGATCAGGGTCGGCAGATTGGCACGAACCTGCGCCTCCTGCGCGGTGGAGCGGGTCACGTCGAGCGTGCTGCCGCGTCCCCCACGAACCAGCCGCCGTGTCAGCTCGGTGCTGCGTCGCTGCAGATCGAGCGCTTGCTGCACGACGCCGATCTCATGCCCCGCAGCACAGGCCTCGACATAGGCGGCGGTGGTCTGGGCGACGACGGTCACGCGGGTCGCGTCATACGCCGCCTGCGTCGCTGCCACATCGGCATCCGCCGCCTCGATCGCGCGGCGGATCTGACCCGCCAGATCAAGCTGGTAGCTCGCCGATGCCTCCAGCGAATAGACCCAGAAGGACGGGAACGCCTCGCCCGGCATCAACTCTTCCTGTGCCGAGGGCATGGCGCGCGAGATGCTTGCGCCGAGCTCCGTCTGCGGCTCTCGCGCATCCTCGGTGATGGTGCGCTGCGCCTGGGCTCGCGCGATGTTGGCCGCTGCCACGCGCAAGTCGGTATTCGCGGCGATGGCCTCCGCCACGAGGCTGTCGAGCACCGGGTCGCGGTACAAACGCCACCAGTCCTGGGGAACGGCAGTCTCGGTGAAGGCAGGCTCGTTGCCGCTCAAGAACGGCGCCTTGGCAGAAGGGCGCTCGGCGATCGCCGCCTCCGGACGGTGGTAGTCGGGCCCGACCGGCGCGCAAGCGGCTGCCGCCACAGTGGCAAGCAGGGGAACGACTTTCCGCAGCATCGACGATCTCATGCCGTCTTCTCCGGGTTAGCGCGGGCTTCGAGCCCCCCTGCCACCGTACCGGGGCGCGGTGCAGAAGACGGCTCGCGATGGACGACGTTGACCGTCGCGGTGCGGCCGACGACCAGAGACAAGCCCGCCGGGACGCGGTCCAGCACGATCCGCACCGGGACACGCTGGGCAAGGCGCACCCAGTTGAAGGTCGGGTTGACGTTGGGGAGCATCTTTTCACCCGCGGTGCGATCGCGATCGTCCACGCCGCTGGCGATGCTCTGGACATGACCCTCGATCACCCGCTGCTCCCCCATCAGATGGACTTGCACCCGGTCTCCCGGCGCGATCCGAGGCAGCTTGGTTTCCTCGAAGTAGCCCACGGCATGGATCGACTTGCGATCGATGATCGCGAACTCGGCGCGGCCGGCAGTGGCATAGTCGCCGGGGCGAAGGTCGAAGTTGGTGATGGTGCCATCCACGCCCGACCGCACCTCCGTACGCGCGAGGTTGAGCCGCGCCGTCTCCAGCTGCACCTGCAGGCGGGCGAGTTCGGCCTGAAGCTGCTCGACCTTGGCGTCTCCCTGCTCGCGTTCCTCGGCCGGGACCAGGTCCCCTAGGGTACGGTTACGCCGCGCCTCGCGGCGGGCCTGCGCGATCAGGACCCGCTGCGCCGCGATCCCCGCCTGCGCCTGCTTGACCGCGAGTTGGTAGCGCGGCCGGTCGATGATGAACAATGGGGTGCCAGCGCGCACCTCCTGGTTATCGTGCACCAGCACTTCGGTCACCAGCCCCGACACGTCCGGCGCAACCTGCACCACGTCCGCACTGATGCGACCGTCGCGGGTCCAGGGATCCTCCTCATAATGCCGCCACAGGGATTCGGCGACGAAATAGCCGGCGAGGACGATGGCGAAGGTGATCAGGACGCGAATGATGATGACGGGTTTCATGACGGTCTCAGAAGGAAAGCGCGAAAGGAGTGCCGGTGGACAGGGCGGCCGCGACCAGCCCCCACAGGACGACTACCAGGGCGAAGTCGAACAAGCCCCGGTGGAAGACGAAGCGGTAGAACCCCACACGGGCGAGTGCCCATTCGATCGGGAGCGACACCGCATAGGCGACGATCGCCGCGATCAGCAGCGGGTGGACATAGATGCCGTTGATGTCGATCTGGCCGTTCATGCGGCAAGGGCCTCCGGTTGCCAGGCGCTGGCGTCGGGAAAGAGATTGCGGCGCAGGCCGACGAGTGCGTGCAGCGTCGGCTCACGGCCAGGGAAGTCCGCCGGCGTGTCCAGGGTCAGCGCCAATGCGACGTCGATCTCGTCGAGCAGCATCAACGGCGCACGTTCGCTCGCTCCGTTTCCGAGCCGGCGGAAGTGGCGTCCGAGGGTTGCGACAAGCCGCTCCAACGCGACCCGTGCGACGCCCGACGGGGTCGTTCGCGCCGCTTCGCGGACCTGAAGCACGCCCAGGCCGACGCGAAGATCGCGAAGGGCGTCGGTTCCAGCGAGCCTGAGGTCCGCGGCTGCGCGCGGGAGGCGGGGAAGGATAAGCCCCACCCGGTCCAGCATGCGACTGGTCCAGGCCGCCGGACTGCGGATCGAACGCCCCTCGGCCGCGTCGGCGAGATCGCGCCAGCCGGCCCGCAGGACCCGCAGCACCGCAGCCGCGGGATCCAGCACGCGCACCAGACGGGTCGCGAAGATCGCGGCCAGAACCCCCGCGCACAACGCGAAATTGCTGTTCACGAAGGTGGCGAAATCGGACGGACCATAGTTGTTGTTGAGCGCCAGCCCGCCCGCGATCCCTACCACCAGCGGCATCGTCGCACCGGCGAGTGCCGGGAAGGCGACTGCCACGCCGAGCGGCAGGAAAAGGGGCGCGAGTACCAGCGCCAGCAGCGGAAAGCCGCTGATCATCGGCAGGATGGCGAACAGGTACAAGCCGACGAGCGGAATGCCGGCCGCGGTGCCGTAGAGGAAACCACGCTGCGCGACGGTGGGATCGTCCATGGCCGCGAAGAAGCAGCACATGACGGCGGCGATCATCGTCGCAGTGGCGCCGTCCGGCCAACCGCTGAAGATCCAGAACGCGGCGCATCCCCCGGTCGCCAGCACTGCGGCAAAGGCCGAGCGTAGCGCGAGCCCATAGTCGAGGTGGAACTTGCGCGGGCGCGCCGCCCGGATCGTCTGCCGCAACGCTTGGGGCAGCTTCTCCTCAGGGAAGCGGATCGCGCGTGCGAGCGACCGGATGGTCCCGAGCAAGACAATCAGTTCCGCCAGCCGACCTGCAAGGTTCACCTGGAGAAGCGCATTCCAGTCGTGTCGGCTCGCCGCCTCCCGCGAAAGCGCTTCGGCCCGCTCGCGGAGCATGTCCGGATCTGCGGCAGCGGGATCCTCGATCCAGCTGCGGACGTCCTCGATCAGCCGATCGAGGTGCTCCGGTAGCGCCCCTGCCGCCCGCAGCGTGACGATGCGATCCTCGATCGCGGAGGCCATCGGCAGCAACAGCACCAATCGGTCCTGAAGCGCGGCCAACGTCCTGCGCTCCGGACGAATCCGCGCGGTGTCATAAGGCAGATGCGTGCCCAGCAGATGGAGCTCGGTCGTGTCGTTCGCGAGGCGGCGGCGCTCCATCTCCGTCTCTGGGGAGGAGGCGCCGGACAGGGCGTCCGCGGTCCAGCGCTCGGCATCCGCCAGAATGTCGCGCAGCCGATCGCGTACCGCATCGCCCACGCTCAGCGGGAAGATGATCGAGTGGAACAGCATCGCGCAGAACACGCCGAGCCCGATTTCCTGGGCGCGGAGCACCGCGGTGCCGAACACCAGCTCCGGGTGACCTGCGGAGGGGAACCCGACGAAGGCGGCCGTATAGCCGGCCAGCATGAAGAGGTAGGAGCGCGGGGTACGGTCCATCAGCGAGACGAACAGGCAGCCGCCGACCCACAGGGCCATCACGAGCGTCAGCAACACCGGCGCGTTCACGAATGCCGGCACCATGAGCACTGCGGCGCCCGCGCCGACCACGGTCCCGATGAGGCGGAACACGCCCTTGGAAACCGACGCGCCGGACAGGGGCTGGCTCGCGATATAAACGGTCACCATTGCCCAGAAGGGACGTTCCAGGCCGATCTCAAAGGAGAGGAACAACGCCAGCAAGGCGCCGGCAAAGGCGTTGGCCGAGAACACCAGATGACGCACGCCGATCGTCACGCGGCCGGCGTCCCATCTGCACATTCCTGGAGGACAACCGCCAGGCGGTCCATCACCCGCAACGCGGCGGCAACATCTTCGTCCGGGATGCCCGCGAAGACGCGCGCGCGCAACGTCGCCGAACGCTCTTCGACCTCCGCCGCAAGGCTCCGGCCGGCGTCGGTGAGGTGGAGGGTCTTGGCGCGGCCGTCCTCGGGATCGGGACGACGATCGAGGAGACCCGCCTGCAGCAGCTGCTGGATCAGCGGCACCAGCGATGCCCCTTCCAGCCCCAGCTCTTCTGCCAGCGTGCCTTGGCGAAGCCCGTCTCCCATCCGACCGATCAGCATCACGGCAAGCGCCGTGGTGTGGGACAGCTCGAGCGAGGAGAGCCCCTTGTCGATGTAGCGCCGATAGGCGCGCGCGAGCGGCATCAGGCGGTGCGTGAACCCGCGTTGCAGCTGTTGATCCGGCATGGCGACGCCAGATAGTTAGGAAGCTAACTAAATGGAACCCCACTCAGCAACATTTTGTTGCAAACCATGGCCAGGTCTCCACAGGGGACGCCCCCGGAGGCGCATCGCACAAGGTCGTCATGGCATTGACGCGATCCCCGCCCATCGGGAAATGACCAGCAAGAAGAATTGGGGAGAATGAATGATGTCGATCCTGCGCCGGAGCATAGGGCTGTTCCTCGTCGCCACAGTGGCAGCCTGCGCGCCGGCCTCTTCACTGCGGGTGATGACCTTCAACGTCCGCCTTTCCTACGATGAGGGTCCGACCCGGTGGGACGTGCGGCGCCCCGTGATGGTAGCGACGATCCGCGACACCCAGCCGGATGTGATCGGCACGCAGGAACTGCACCAGCGGCAGGGCGACGATCTGCTCCGCGCGCTGCCGCAATATCGCTGGTTCGGCCGCGACCGACGGGGCGGTCACGCGGATGAGCACATGGGCATCCTGTATCGCACCGACCGGCTCCGGCTGGTGACCGAGGGCGATTTCTGGCTGTCGGACACGCCCGAGCAGCCTGGCAGCATGAGCTGGGGTACCGATCTGCCGCGCATGGCGACCTGGGGCGTGTTCGAGACTCTCGGCCGCAACCCGCGCCGCTTCGTCTTCGTCGACACCCATCTGCCGCACCGGGATCAGGACGCGAAGGCTCGCGAGCAGGGCGGCGCCCTGATCCTGTCGCGCCTGCCGGCGATTGCCAAGGACCTGCCGCTCGTCGTCGCTGGCGACTTCAACGCCGAACCGGACAGCGGAGTCTACGCTGAATTCTCCAAGGCACTCACCGACGCCTGGACGGCGGCTCCGCGAAAGCAGGGTCCCGAACTCACCTTCCACGATTTCACGGGCGTCGGCAAAAAGCGCATCGATTATCTGTTCGTCCGCGGCTTCCAGATCAAGGAGGCGACGGTCGACACGCACCACGAGGGCACGACCTACGCCTCGGATCACTTCCCCGTGATGGCGACGGTAGCCTTCGAGAAATAGGGGTAAGGAAGAGCCCCGCATGATCAAGACCCTGATGGTAGCCGCCCGCGATCGCGGGCGGCTTGCAGAAATCCTGCAGATCGCCTCGCGCTTCGGCCTCGGGGTCTTGCTTGCCCGACTGGGGCTGGAGCGGAACGACGGCGAAGTCGACAACCCGCAGACCCTTCCGCGCCGCACGCGACTGGCGCTGGAGGCCTTGGGACCGACGTTCGTGAAGCTGGGCCAGATCCTGGCCACGCGCGGCGACCTGCTGCCCCCGGAATGGATCGCGGAACTGGAGCAACTGCACAGCGGCGCTCCTACCCTACCCTTCGGCGCCCTCCGTCCCGCGGTGGAAGAAGCGCTGGGCCAATCACCCGAGTCCGCATTCGGGAGCTTCGATCCGGAACCCCTGGCCGCCGCCTCCATGGCACAGGTCCACCGCGCGACCCTGAAAGACGGCACGCCCGTCGTTCTCAAGATCCGGCGACCGGACATCCGGCCGCGCATGGAAGCCGACCTGCGGCTGATCGCCCAACTGGCCTCGGTGGCGGAAGCCGCGAGCGCCGAGGCTAGGCGCTTCGCGCCCGCCGCGATGACGCGCCAACTCGCCGAAGCCGTGCTGGAGGAACTCGACTTCACCGGGGAAGGTCGCAACGCCGACCGGCTTCGCGCCGACTTCGCAGGCGATCCGCGCGTGGTGGTGCCGGAGATCCACTGGGCCTGGACCTCCGAAGCGCTGCTGGTGATGGATTACATCGCGGGAACCCCGCCCCGAGACGGCGAGCGTCTTCGTGCGGCGGGTATCGATCCGTCGGAAATCGCGTCGCTTGGCGCCGACATCGTGCTCGACATGGTGTTGGTGAACGGGCGCTTCCATGCAGATCCGCACCCAGGCAACCTGCTGTGCCTACCCGGCAACCGTATCGCCTTGCTCGACCTCGGCATGATCGGTCATGTCTCTCCGCGACGCCGCGAGGAGTTCATCGCCTTCACCCAATCGCTGAACGCCGGTGATCCGGCTGCTCTGGCCGACGTCCTCGCGACCTGGTCCGCCGGAAGCGCCGTGCCGCGCGACCGCGTCCAGGCCGCAGCGGAGCGGTTGATCGTGCGCCATGGTGGCGGCCGTGTCGTCCTGAGCGCCATGGTTGCGGACTTCCTGCCATTGATGCGCGACGAGGGCATGACGATGCCCCCCGACCTGCTGTTGATCTTCAAGGCGCTGGCGACGATCGACGGGGTGCTCACGGCGATCCAGCCCGACTTCGACCTGTCTTCGGCGATGCAGCGTTCGTCGCTGCGGATCGCACAGGCCCGGCTCTCGCCCGATCATTGGCTGCCGACGCTTCAGGCGCTCGCGTGGGAACTCAGCAAGATCGGAAGCGACGCGCCGCGGCTGCTCCGCGCCGCAATCCGGCGTCTCGAAAGCGAACCTGCCCAGCCACCACCGGATGCCGGAGCAGCGATCATCACCGGATCGCGCTGGATCGGCGGTGCGATCGTCGCGGGCGCAATGCTGATCGGTGGCGCGATCCTGCTGGCCTAGCCGGCGATCTTCTCACTCGCCGGGGGCGGTTCGAACCCGAAGACGCTGCGCCCCCCATATCCGTGGCTTGAACGGCGTTCCTGCGCGATTAGTGCTTTCACCGAGGGACCGGTGGCATCCCGCTCCAGCCGTCGCGCCTGCGCGTCCAGCCGGCGGATCGCCGCGAGTTCCTCCGTCTCGCCGAGTTTCGCCTTGATCACTGCCCGCTTCATGACCGCGATGCTCTGGTCGTAGACGCGGGTGGGCACCGGAAAGGGGTGACGGTCCTTGCCGCCATGCGCGAGCGAGAAGCGCGCGGGATCGGTGAACCGGCAAGGGGAGCCGTGCACCACCTCCGCTACCATCGCGAGCGCCTGCACCGTCCGCGCGCCGACCCGCGGCGACAGCAGCAGGTCGGCGAAATCGACCGGCGCGCGATCCGCCGCGGCGGCGAGGTTGCCGTGGAGGCGACGCGCCACGATGTTCTCGGGCCGCACGTCGTGATGATCTGGCATCACCAGGTGCGGCAGCAGGCCCTGTGCCGGCGCAGCTGGCTCAACGGGCTGCATTCGAGCAAACTCCCGCACGATCCCGTCCGGACCGAGTGTCGCCAGCACCTCCAGTTGGCGCTCCCGGGAGGGCGCCGCGCGACGGTCGGCCAGATTGACGATCATTCCCTGCCCGCGGCCCTCGATGGCGGCGTGGGGAGCATCGACGAAGCTGGTGATCCCCTCCGACAGCCAATGATAGCGGCGCGCCTGCCTGCGATCCCCGTTCATCCCCTGCTGCACGACCACCCAGCGCCCCTCATCCGTGACGATGAAGCCGTGGAGATAGAGGTCGAACCCGTCCTGCACCGCGGCACTGTCGACCTTCGCGACAAGCCGGCTGGCCTTGCCAAGCGCCGCGCCATCCAGGCCCACTCGGTCACCCACTGCCGCGAGTTCCGACGGCGTCGCCCGCGAATGACGCCCTCGACCGCCGCACACGTGGATACCGAGTTCGCCCGAGAGCGGTGCCAGCCCCCTCTTGAGCGCTCCGAGGACACTCGTGGTGATGCCGGAGGAATGCCAGTCCATCCCCATCACTGCACCGAACGACTGGAACCAGAAAGGGTGCGCCAGCCGCCGGAGCAACTCGTCGCGGCCATATTCGTGGACGATCGCCTCGACGATGACCGCGCCAAGCTTCGTCATCCGCTGGCCGAGCCAAGCCGGCACCCTGCCGCCGTGCAGCGGCAGATCGGCGCTTCCGGCACGGCGCGTCACCGGCAGATACTCGTAAGAGGCGAGACGTGAGCGAGCATGGACATCGCCGTAGCACGTCAAGAACGAACACGGAACAGCTCGCCTCCCGCGGGTACTACAGGCCCTCCCCGCCGACCCAATGTGCGTTCGACAGCCGCCGCGCCACGTCCCAGGTCTGGCGGCGAATATCCGGCACGGCGACGATCTCCCAGAAAGCGCCGCGTGTCATGGGGCCGAGTGCGAACAGCCGTTCGCTTGCCGAGCCGTCCGTCCGCACCACCTGGCCGCTGACCGTGACGTCGAGACCTAGATGCTCCGGGTCCGGACGCACTGCGCCGCGATCGACCAGCCTGTGCAGCAGCGGCTCACTGGTGCGCAGCAGGTCACCTTGGGGTCCGGTGCAGTTGATGATCCGGTGGACATGCAGCCGCTGTTCCGCCTCGTCGCCACGCGGCCGATAGCGGACGGTAACGCCGTCGCCGACCTCCTCGAACCCGAGCGTCTTCCCGGCAACCACGTTCAACCGCCCGCTCGCCTGCAGATCGGCAAGCCGGTTGGCGACCGCTGGAGCAAGCCGGTGGCGGTGCACGTCCCACCACGGGCGCAGGTGCCGCAGGAACCGTGCGCGGTCCGCCTCGGTCGCCTGTGCCCACAGCGCCTGCGTGTAGGGGCGTAGCTCATCGACGGCGTTCCGCCAGCCCACCTCCTGGGCACGCGCGCGTACGCGCTGCACCAGCTTCGCCCCAGACTCCGAAGGCTTCTCCACGATCTTGTCCCACGCGGCGGGAGCTTCGTGCCGCCGGGGCAGCAGCCCTCGCCGGGACAGTGCAACAATGCGGCCCCTGAAACCGCGCGCGTCGAGCATCAGCACGACGTCAACCATGGTCAGGCCGGTACCAATGACCAGGACGGTATCCTCGCCGGAAAGCCCCTCCCCGACCCCAGGGTCCCAGGGATCGCCCTTGTAGCGCTCCGTTGAAAGCGCAGCCGGATCCAGACCGGGCGGCGAATGGGGCGGAAGGTTGCCCACCGCAAGCACCGCTGCATCGGCAACGATCTCGGGACCATTCGCCAGCTGCACGCGAACGTCTCCGTTCTCGACGACGTCGAGCGCGTCGCCCTGAACAATGCGCAGCCGATCGCCGGCGCGTGCCTGCGCCTCGTCGAGCAGCTCGCGCAGGTACGTGCCATAGGTCACCCGCGGCACGAACGCAGCGGGCGCATCCGGTACCCCGCGCTTCTCCAGCCAGCGCACGAAATGGTCCGGCTCGTCGGGAAAGGCGCTCATGTTCGAAGCGCGGACGTTGAGGACATGGCTCGGATGCGCAGCGCCATAGGCCAGCCCAAGGCCGGGACGCGGCGCACGCTCGATCAGGGTCGCGCGGGGCCCCCCGTGGCGCAGCAGGTTGATCGCCTGCAGCGTGCCTGAAAAACCCGCGCCGACGATCGCGACATGACGGATCACGCGCTCAGATCTCGTAGACCAGCGCGGATCCCTCGGCCACCGCCGCGGCGTTGCGGCGGGTCATCTCAGCGTGCAGCTGCCGCACCGTGTTGCTTCCGGTGCGGGTGAACCATGCGGGAACCACGGCATGCACGAGGCACGCCGCGCCCCCTTTCAGCATCGCGAAGCCGAAATGCGCCGCCGTGCGCGCATGTTCGGCATAGCTTTCCCCGACGCTACGGGGATGATCCGTGAACAGCTGCACGATCATGAACTACTCCCACTTCGTTGATGGGAGAAGCGCATAGGGCGGCTGTACGGTTCCGCCAAGCCGGGCGTACAGCCCGGCCTGGCAGGGGTTCACCAGTTGAAACCGGCGCGCGCGTAGAGATAGCGGCCGTTGAACCCGAACGGCGAGTAGTAGGGGAAGCCCAGCACGCCGGTGCTGTTGTTCGCCGGGATGATGCGATCCGGATAGACGTCGAACAGGTTGTTCACGCCCAGGGCAAACTGCGCACCCTTTGTCGCCTGATACCGCAGCTCCAGGTCCGTGATCGCGTGCCGCCCGGTGTGGACATCTGCCGCTTCCGTGGTCCCCGGCTGCGTCACGTCGCCGTAGTAGGTGACGCGAGCAAGCGCGCCGAGCTGATCGAGCGACCAGTCGATCGTACCGGTCACCTTTTCCCGCGGCGTGCCCTCTTCCAGCGACAGGATGCGGGTGCGGGCAAACAGCGTCGGTGCCGGGTTCAGCGTCGACGTGGTGGTCGGTACGCGCGTGACCTTGATGTCGTTGATGTTGCCCGCGAGTGTGAAGTCGAAACTGCCGGCGGTCGCAGTCCGCAGGCGATAATGCGCGACGGCATCAATGCCCTTCGTGGTCGAGGCCAGACCGTTGATGAAGAAGCGGGCAGCCTGCACGCCGCTCGGCAGCAACTCGGCAACTGCCGGGTTGTAGCTGGGCGTCCCGGGCGTCCCGGCGCTCAGGTTCTCGGACAGGCCGATCTGGTCGCGAATATGGATGCGGTAGGCGTCCACCGTCAGGTCGAAACCGCCGGCGCGAACCACGAAGCCGGCCGAGAGGTTGGTCGACTTCTCGGCATCGAGCGGCAGTCCGCCCAGCGCCCGGGCAACCGGGTCCACCGACGGATAGGTTCCGGTCTGCACCGGCACGCCGTTCTGCACCACCTGTGCGATCTGCGTGAAATACTGCTGCTGCAGCGACGGTGCGCGGAAGCCTGTCGAAGCGGTGCCGCGCAGCGCGAGCCAGTCCGCCAGGTCATAGCGCGCCGACAGCTTGCCGTTCACGGTCGAGCCGAAGTCCGAATACTTCTCTGCACGCCCGGCGATGCCAAGCAGCAGCTTGTCGGTCACCTGCGCTTCCACATCGGCATAGATGCTGCCGTTGCGGCGGCTGCGCTCGATCTCGTTCCGAGGCGAGAAGCCGCCGAAGCCCTGCGCTCCCGGGGCAGCACCGCCCGCATAGTCCGGCGTAGGATAACCGTAGGAGGCAAGCTCGCCCGCCTCGATCTTATAGCCCTCGCGGCGCCCCTCGATGCCGAAGGCGACGTTGAGCGACTGAAAGACGTCGAAGCTGCGCGCGACATCCAAGCCGGCGACCCACTGATCGTAGACCAGTGCGCCATCGTAAAAGTCGGTCGGCGTCTCGGCACCGTAGGAGAAGTTGGCCGAGTTGCGCGTGCGGAACTCGATCTTGTTGCGCCCGTAGCTGACGTTCAGGTCCAGGTTCCAGCCGCCAACGTCACCCTTCACGCCGACCGCGGAGTTCAGGTCGCGCGACTTGCTGTTGATCAGCGGAAGAAAGCCGTCGGGATAGATGGAGGCGGCGTTGCTGTACCCGGACGTGACGCCCGGCAGTCGCGGAAAGGCCGCGCTCTCGGATTCTCGGTTTTGATAGCCGGCCCAGCCGTAGAGCTGGAAAGTCTCGCCGAGTGAGGTCCCTGCATTGGCGAAGATGGAATATTGATCCACCTCGGGATCCCCGTAGCGGCCGGTGATGCGGCTCGGCGTCACGCGCGGATCATAGTCGGCGCGGTTGGTCGGCTCGCGCTTGGTATATTCGCCCGACAGGGTGAGGAAGCCGTCGCTGCCGAAGCCGATGCCCTGCCACAGCGAAGCCGTCACGGTCGGCTCGCCATTGGTGTGGCGGCTGCCTCGGGCGGTGTCGATCTGGGTGTTGTAGAAGCCGTAGGTCACCGACGCGCCGCCACCTTCGCGGGCCTCTCGCAGGCGCAGGTTGACGACGCCCGCGATCGCATCGGAGCCATATTGTGCCGATGCGCCGTCGCGCAGCACTTCGATGCGATCCAGCGCCGTGACCGGGATGGTGTTGAGATCCACGGCCGCTGAGCCGCGGCCCACAGTGCCGTTGGTGTTCAGGAGCGCGGACGTATGGCCGCGCACGCCGTTGATCAGCACCAGGGTCTGGTCGGGCGAGAGCCCGCGCAGCGTCGCCGGGCGGATGGCGTCGGTTCCGTCGTTCGCCGCGGGACGCGGGAAGTCGATCGAAGGCGCAACTGCGGCAAGCGCCGCACCGAGCTCGGTCGTTCCCTGGCGCTGCAGGCTGGCGGCGCTCAGCACGTCCACGGGCGACGCGCTGTCGAGCCG
The DNA here is from genome assembly GCF_027922045.1 of Microbacterium terregens. Next base: position 31,304 of record NZ_BSEX01000015.1, on the reverse strand, counting down.
CGTGCGGCCCTCCGCACGGGTACCGGTGACGATGATCTCGTTTCCTTCGTCCGCGGGCGACGAGGCGCCCGCAACCGGTGCGTTTTCCGCCTCCTCGCCCGGCGCGGCGGCTTGCTGCGCGCTCGCCGGCGTGGACGCGAGCGCAAGAAGGGAAACGGTGAGCAGACCTGCTGCGCGAAGACGAGCCATGGGAACCCCTTTGTTGATCACCGCGCACACAGGCTGGCGGCACGATGCGGAGGCGCCTCTCGTGGAGGAGAAAGCACCCGCCGAGCGCCTCTCCGTCTGGCGACACTCGGTATGGTTTTTCCTAGACTCATCTGGCCGCGAGGTGGCGCGATACCTGCTTTCGAACCCGCAAGCTTTTCTTTGAATTCCCAGGGCATGGAGAGGAATTCAGATGCAGACCGCAATCCCAGTTATTTGACAATATGATTTATTTAAACGACCCTCCTCCTGTCGGGCCTATTGAAGCCGAACACGGCCGCCCGACCACGAGAATGTTGAAACGGGGAGGTGTCTGTGCGCATCCAAACTTCGCCATGCGTCTGGCGCACGAGACTCGGCCGCAGCCTGGTTGCGACCGCCGCGGTGCTGATCGGCAGCCACGTGTCTGCGATTGCGCAGTCGAACGGGCGCGAGCCGGTCGACGAAGCCAATCCCCTGGTCGGCACTGCGCCGCTGGATCGAAAGGAGTTGATCGGCAACGCTCCGCCCCCCGGTGAGCCGCTGTATTCGGGGATCACCTCCCCAGGTGCGCGCCTTCCGCACGGCGCAGTCGAGGCGGCGCCGGTCAACGTCAACATCGAACAGACCTATCCCACCGGTGTGGCCACGCCCTACTATTATCCGAACCCCACCATGATCGGGTTCACCGGCGGCGGCGGCGCCACCTATGGCGGCGGCGCTCAACCGATCCTGATGCCGATCGTCGGCGACTGGACCGTTCCGCCGGTCTACACCCAGTCCTACTATGACAAGGCCAAGGAAGTCGCTGCGCCGGGCTACTACTCGGTCTACCTCGACAGCTTCCGAACGCGCGCGGAGTTGACCGCCAGCCGGTGGACCAGCTTGATGCGGTTCACCTTTCCGACGAGCGATCGGGCCCACATCGTCCTCAACCTTCCCTTGCAAGGTGGGGAGGTGGAGATCGTCGGTGACCGCATGGTTCGAGGCGTTGCTGCCCGGCGCGGGGATCACGACGCGCCGGACGGCCGCTACTTCGTCGCGGAGTTTTCGCACCCCTTCTCGCGTTTCGGCACCTTTCGGAAGTCCGGGGGGAATAATCGGGGCTACGGGATCGGCGACAAGGACGTGGTCCCCGACGCCCGCCGGATCGACGGCAGCTATGTCGGCAGCTACCTTGATTTCACGACGCGGGCGGACGCGCCGATCCTGGTGCGAATGGCCCATGGGCCGAGCTACGCCGACGCCGAGCGGCGCCTGCGCGCCGAAAGCGTCGGCTGGGACTTCGACAGCATGCGTGCGCAGGCGCGGCAAGCCTGGGCCCGACTGCTTGACAAGGTCCAGGTGACCGGCGGCACTCCCAAGCAGCGGATGCTCTTCTACTCCACGCTGTTCCAGTCCTTTGCGAGCCCGCGCCTGGTCGCGCGCAAGGGCGAGAACTTCGCCGACAGCAAAGGCAGGATGCAGACGGCCACCTACGATCGCTATGGTCCGGTGCCATTCTGGGACACGGGCAGAAACCAGATCGTGCTGCTGGAGCTGCTCGAGCCGGACGTCGTTCGCGACATCATGCAGTCCGAGCTCGACATGGCGCGCGAGCGCGGGTTCATGAACACGTCCTTCCACGGCGACAATGCCGTGTTCCTGTACCTGGGTGCCGCCCGGCGGGGCATCCCGTTCGACTATGCGGCCGCCTATGAGTTCCTCCGCCGCAACGCTACGGATCCCAAGGGCCCACGGGGGTATCTGGCCGAATATCAGAAGAACGGCTGGATCTCCGACGTCTTGCCGGACGAGGATCCCAGCCCTCCTTATGCGGGCGGCAAGGCAGGTACCGCCAAGACCCTGGAATATGCCTGGGACGATCACGCCATGGCCGAATTCGCGGAAATGCTCGGCCATCGGGAAGATGCGCGGCTGTTCCGCACGCGTGCCGCCAATTACCGCAACGTCTTCGATCGCAAGACAGGCTTCATGCGCGGCCGCACCGCCGACGGCGCATGGATCGCGCCGTTCGACCCGCAGGAGCCCTATTATAACTTCATGATGAAGGAGGCGTCGGGCTGGTCGACGCTGTGGCTGGTCCCGCATGACGTTCGGGGTCTCTCGACCCTGCTCGGCGGACGCGACGCGTTCAACGCCAAGCTCGATCAGTTCTTCAGCACCCCCTACACGCCGAAGGGGATCTGCCGCGACTGCACCGGCATGGTGGGCCAGTATGTCCACGGCAACCAGCCGGACCAGCACGCCCCGTTCCTATATGCCTGGAGCGGCCAACCGTGGAAGACGCAGGCGCTGACCCGGCGCATCCTCGACACGCTCTACGGCAGCGATGCCTCAGGCTATGGCTATGCCGGCATGGACGACCAGGGCGCGACATCCTCCTGGTACGCGCTGACGGCGATGGGCTTCTATCCGGTCGATCCGTCCAGCGACGTGTACGTGCTTTCGAGCCCGATCTTCGACAGGGTGAAGCTGCAAATGGGCAACGGCAAGGCGTTGGAGATCGTGGCGCGCAACAACTCGGCCACCAACCTCTACATCCAGTCGGCGACCCTGAACGGCCATCGCTGGACAAAGCCGTGGTTCCGCCATGCCGATGTAAAGGATGGCGCAACGCTCGTCCTCACCATGGGTGCACGGCCGAACCCGAACTGGGGCAGCGGCCCCGCCGACGTGCCCCCATCAATGAGTTCGGCTCCCTGAACGAGGTTCCGCTGGCCCCCCTCCCCTTGCCCAGCGGCAACATTGCCCCGGAAGATGCCCGCATCTTCCGGGGACTTTTTCTTTAGCGCGCGTTGCGTCCGAAGGAAGGCGGCCGGTCTTGCTTCGCGACCCCGAAGCGAGAGGGCTTGGGCCCCATTACGAACTCCAGCGTGCCGCCCCTCGCCAGGTCCGCATGCGAGATCCAGTTGCGGGTCCAGCGCCTGCCGTTCCAGCGCACCGATTGGACGTAGGGACTTCCCGGCCCGTTACCGATCGCCCGCACCCGTAGCGTTCGGCCCTCCCCGACCGAAACTTCCGCCTCTTCGAACAGCGGCGAGCCGAAGACGTAGAGGGCACTCACCGGGTCGACCGGATAGAAGCCGAGCGCACTGAACACGAACCACGCGCTCATCTGTCCGCAGTCGTCGTTGCCGATCACTCCGTCCGGATCGTCCTTGTACATTTCGGTCAGCAGCCGGCGCACCATCGCCTGGGTCTTCCACGGCGCGCCTGCAAAGGCGTAGAGATAGGCGGCATGGTGCGTAGGCTCGTTGCCATGGGCATATTGCCCGACCAGCCCCGAGATGTCGGGCGGCGCATTGTCCGGCAGGGTCGAAGGCGCGTTGAAGAAGCTGTCGAGCTTCTTCTCGAACGCAGCATCCCCACCGAAGTGCTCGATCAAGCCGTAGACGTCGTGCTGGTTCAGGAAGGTCGCCTGCCAGCCGTTCGCCTCGGTATAGTCCCGCCACCAGGGCTTGGGCATGTGCCCGATCTGGACGGGATCGTATGCCTCCCACCACTTCCCATCGGAGAACTTCGGCCGGGCAAAGCCGATCGAGGCGTCCAGCACGTTGCGGTAGTTGCGGCTCCGCGCACGCAGGGCCTTGGCGTCCTCCGCCGCACCCGCTGTCTCGGCGAGAACCGCCATCGCCCAGTCGTCGTACGCATATTCCTGCGTGCGGCTGACCGACTCCCACACCTTGTCGGCGGGAATGTAGCCGAGCTGGTAATAATGCTCGCGGCCGAGCGAAGCGTCACTGTCCTTGAAGCCGGGATCGAACGCCCGTCGACGGATGTTCGGCCAGGCAGCCGCGTAGTCGGCCTCGATCCCCTTGACCTTGGCTTCGGCCATCACCGAGACCGAGTGCCAGCCGATCATGCAGCCCGTCTCCACCCCCTGGAGCGGCCATACGGGGGGACCATATGGGCTCTGGGCGGTCTGTCGGATCAGGTCGTGGGTGAACATCGCGGCACGTTCCGGCTGAACCAGCGTCATCAGCGGGTGCAGCGCGCGATAGGTGTCCCAGAGCGAGTAGGTGCTGAACGCCGGCGAGTCCGCGCTGGTCTGATGCACCTGTCGGTCGAGGCCGACATAGCGGCCGTCCCGATCGGTGAAGAGCGTGGGTGCCAGAAACGCATGGTAGAGCGCGCTCGTCAGGATCGTGCGTTGCGCTTCGGTGCCGCCCTTCACCCGCACGCGCTGCAACTCGTTCGCCCAGGTCTGGCGCGCCTTGGCGCAGATGCCGTCGAAGTCCCAGCCCGGAACCTCGGCCGCCAGCGCCGCCCGCGCCCCTTCCTGCGCGACCGCGGAAAGGCCCGTCTTGATCAGGGTCGGATCGCCGCCGGCTTCGTCGAAGAACAGCGCGACCTTCAGCTTGCCGCCCGTGACGCCGCTTGCCCCCTGTGGCGCGGGCTTGTCGTCGTCTCCGAAGAACTCGATGCGATCGGGCTTGCGCGACAACTGCATCGCGAAGTGGATGTGGCGCCCCTTGGCCCAGCGATTGACCTGCCGGCTGCCGGTCAGCACGCCGTCGGGACCCCAGGCGAGCGAGGCATTCTCGAGCAGCACCCCCTTGTCCCAGACATCGAGGATCATGTGCGTGAAATCGATGAGGATGTGGGCCGGGCCAGCGGGGAAGCGATGGCGGCTGATGCCGCATCGCTCCGTCACCGTCAGCTCGCTCAGCACCCCGGATTCGAGGCGAACGCGGTAATAGCCGGGCTCCGCATATTCGTCGGAGAAGCGCTGCCGATAGCCGAGATCCGCATCGCCGAGCTTGCCCGGTTTGAGCTTGAGCGGCCCGCGCGTGGGCACCACCAGGACGTCGAGCATGTCGCCGATGCCGGTGCCCGACAGGTGCGTGTGGCTGAACCCCATGATGGAGCCATCGGTCCGGTGATAGCCGGAGCACGCGTCCCAGCGGGAGTTGTCGGTGTCCGGGCTCAACTGCGCCATCCCGAACGGCAGCGACGCACCCGGAAAGGTATGGCCGTGCCCCCCGGTGCCGACGAACACATCCGCCTTGCCGGCGGCGGGCGCCTGTGCCCAGCCGACGCCCGGCATGGCGCCGCCCAATGCAGCGAGGCCACTGCCGGCGAGCATTTTCCGGCGATTGGTAACGATCATTGCAACGTCCTCGGATCAGTAGCGGCTGGCGAGAAGCGCGGGCTTGCGGCGCTCCAGGTCCAGGATCAGGTCGCCAAACAAGCCGTTGACCCAGGCGAACCAGCTGCGCGTGAACTTCGCAGGATTATCCTTGTGGAAGCTCTCGTGCATGAAGCCCGTGCCGCCGTGCGTCGTCTTGAGCCAAGCGAGGCACTGACGGATTTCGGCGTCGTCGTCGCTGTTGAAGGCGTGGGTGATGATCGACATCGGCCAGATCATGTCCATGCCGATGTGCGGACCGCCGATCCCCTTGGCTGCCGTGCCCTCGAAGAAGTACGGGTTGCGCGGGCTCCAGGCGAGCTTTGCCGTGCGCCGGAACAGAGGATCGTTGCGATCGGCGGCACCCAGCAGCGGCAGCGCCGACAGGCTCGGAACGTTCGCGTCGTCCATGAAGATCGCGTCGCCAAAGCCATTGACCTCATAGGCCCAGACCTGGCCCCCTTCGCCGTCCGACATCTTGCCGTGCAGGTCGAGCGCCTGCTGCACGCTGGCCGCGAGCGCCAGGCAATCGGCCGCACCTGCGGCATCCCCTCTCGCCTCCTTCAGCACCGTCGCCAGCATCGTCAGCGCAGACACCGCGAACAGGTTGGACGGGATCAGGAAGGGGAAGACGCACGCGTCGTCGGAGGGGCGGAAGCCGGAGTGGATCAGCCCGACCTTGCGCGTTGGCGCACCATAGCCGTCGAACATCAGCGTCTCGGTCGGCGATGGATGGTTCCTCTGGAAGCGATATGGTCCAGGTCCGTCGAGCCGCTGCTGCTCCTTGAGCGTGGCGACCGCCTTCATCATCCCACGCGCCCAGAAGTCGTCGAACGGCGTCTTGTCGCGGGTAACCGCCCAATAGGAATGGGCAAAGCGCATCGGATAGCAGAGGGAGTCGATCTCCCACTTCCGCTCCGCCACGCCGGGCTTCATCTCGGTCATGTCGTCGCGCGCGCCGAGGTTCGACGTCGCCGACGTGTCGCGCATGAAGGCGTTCGCGTAGGGATCGACCAGGATGCAGCGCGCCTGGCGCTGGATGGCCCCTACGAACATACGGCGCAGCCCGGCGTCCTTGGGCGCCAGGTGCACATAGGTCTGGAGCTGTGCCGAGCTGTCACGCAGCCACATCGCGTCGATGTCGCCAGTGATGACGAAGGTGTCGGGCTTACCATCCACCACGCCGGTCTGAACCGTGGTGTCGAGCGTGTTGGGGTAGCAATTCTCGAATAGCCAGGCGATCTCCGGGTCCGCGATCTTTGCCTTCACCCGGCGGATTTCCGCCTCCACGGCGGTGCTCACGAAGCGGCGCTGCGCGCGTGGCGGCCGCTTGCTCACGAACTTCGTGCTCTGTGCGCCTGCCGGAACGGCAGCAGCGAGTGCCATCGCTCCGGCGGCCATCATCACGTCGCGTCGGCCCAGGGTCATCTGCATATTCTTGCTCATCCTGCTTATTTCGGCGCGCTCATGGAGAAAGGAGCAGCTGCCTTGCCGCTCGCCCAAGCCTTGTTCGGCTTGGCCCCCATCACGAAGCGCAGGGTGCCGCCCTGCTGCAGCGCCTCGCGCGACAGCCAAGCCTTGTCGTGCGGCTTGCCGTTGAAGGTCGCGGACTGGATGTAGACGTTCTCCGCACTGTTGTTCACGGCCTCGATCGTCAGCACCTTGCCGTTCGGCATCGTCAGCCGGACCGTACGGAACAGCGGGCTGCCGATCGCATATTCGCCCACTGCGGGCGTGACCGGATAGAAGCCGAGCGCCGAGAAGACGTACCAGGCCGAAGTCTGGCCATTGTCCTCGTCCCCCGGATAGCCGTCCGGCGCAGAGGAGTAGAGCTTCTTGAGCACGTCGCGGACGTGGTACTGCGTCTTCCACGGCGCACCTGCCCAGTCATAGAGATAGGGCATGTGCTGGATCGGCTGATTGCCATGGGCATATTGGCCCATGTTGACGATCTGCATTTCGCGGATCTCGTGGATCACCTGGCCGTAATAGCTGTCGTCGAAGACCGGCGGCGTCATGAAAACAGAGTCGAGCCGGTTGACGAACTTCTGGTCGCCGCCCATCAAGTCGACCAGCCCCTGCACGTCCTGCATGACCGACCAGCTGTAGTGCACCGAATTCCCTTCGGTGAAGGCGTCGCCCCACTTGTACGGGTTGAACGGCGTGGACCAGCTGCCGTCCTGGTTGCGGCCGCGCATCCATCCGCTCTGCGCGTCGAACAGCTTGCGATAGTTCTGCGCCTGTTGCGCGTACCTCCGGGCATCCTCGGTCTTGCCGAGCGCCTGCGCCAGTCGCGACAGCGAGAAGTCGGCGGTCGCATATTCGAGCGTCCGGGCAGCATTTTCGTTGATGCCCACGTCGTACGGCACATAGCCGAGGCGGTTGTAGTATTCGACACCCTCGCGGCCGACGGCGCTCACGACATTCCCGCGCTTGTCCCGCGGCCGTCCTTCGGACGTGGTCGCGTTCTTGACCATCGCCTCGTACAGCGTCTCCACGTCGAAGCCGCGCACGCCGTTCAGATAGGCGTCGGCGATCAGGTTCGCCGAGTTCGACCCGATCATCACGTTCCGGTGCCCCGGGCTCGCCCACTCCGGCAGCCAGCCAGACTCCTTGTACGTGTTGACGAGCCCTTGCATGATCTCGCCATCGCGCTCCGGATACATCAGCGCGAACCAGGGGAAGACCGCGCGCCAGGTGTCCCAGAAGCCGTTGTCGGTGTAGAGCACACCATCGTGCACCTTGCCGTCATACGGGCTGTAGTGGACGGTCTTGTCGGCGGCATCCGTCTCGTGGAACATGCGCGGGAACTGCAGCATCCGCCAAAGCGCCGAATAGAAGGTGCGGCGATTGTCGATGTTCGGATCGCTCACCTGGACGCGGCGCAATTCCTTTTCCCAGACCTGCCTGGCCTTGGCCTCGGTCTGGTCATAGCTGTCGCGGCCGATCTCGCGCTCTAGGTTCCGCACCGCCTGTTCCGGGCTGATGAACGAAGACGCGACCTTCACGCCGACCTGCTCGCCCGCCTGCGTCTTGAAGCTCACGACCGCGCCGACGTGATCGCCCTCGCGCGAACGCTCGGCGGTCACCTGTCCATTGTCGTCCCAGGTGCGGGTGACGGTGAAGTCATGGTCGAATTCGGCCACGAAGTAGTTGTGGAAGTTGTCCGGCACGCCGCCGTGGTTGTTGCGGACATAGCCCGTGATCCGGCGCTTCACCGGATCGATCTGGACCATCGACCCGCCGTTGTAGGCGTCGAGGATGATGTGGGCGTCGTCGGCCTTGGGGAAGGTGAAGCGGAATTGCGCCGCGCGCTCGGTCGGCGTCAGCTCCGCCGTCACGTCATAGTCGGCCAGATAGACCTTGTAGCGATACGGCCGGCTGTCCTCCGCCTTGTGGCTGAACCAGGAGGCGCGCTCCTCTTCCTTGACCTTCAGCGGCCCCGTCTCCGCGAACAGCGCGAAGGCGGCATAGTCGTTCATCCAGGGGCTGGGCTGGTGCGTCTGCTTGATGCCGTTGATCTTGTGCGCGGCGTAGGTGTAGCCCCAACCGCTCCCCATCTTGCCCGTGACGGGCGTCCAGAAGTTCATGCCCCACGGCACGGCCACCGCCGGATAGGTGTTGCCATAGGACAGTTCATAGCTGGAATCGCTGCCCATCAGCGGATTGACCAGGTCGACCAGCGCCTCGGTCGCCGGCGCGCGGTCCTGCGCCACGGCCGCCATCGGCCCGGGCATCGCTCCGGGAACCAGGGCGGTCGTCGCGAGCAGCGCCGCGGAGGCGCCCCTCAGCGCTTTGGCGATGGTGTTGGTCATGGTCTCTCCCCTGGATGTCGCATAGCCGGCGTTCGATCGCCGGCCTGAGTTCTTGATGTCAGTTCTTGGCCGCAGCCGCGGTCAGTGGCCGGGGTTGGACGCCCTCGTTGGTCATCACCACCGGGCGGATGCTGCCGTCCGCCTCGAACACCAGCCGCTCGATGGCCACCTGCCGATGCTCGCCCTTGTCGTCGCCGAGCGGACGACGATGATAGACGATGTACCACTCGTCGGTGCCGGGCACGTTCACCACCGAATGATGCCCTGCCCCACGTGCGATGCGGAAATCCTGCGCGAGGATCTTGCCCATCGGCTTGAACGGCCCCGTCGCAGTAGGCCCGGTCGCATAGGCAACGCTGTAGTCGGGACCGGTCCAGCCGCCTTCCGACCACATCAGATAGTAGACGCCGTTGCGCTTGATCATGAACGACCCCTCGACATAGCCGGGGGGCGTGATCTCCTTGTAGGTGGAGCCGTCGGCAAAGGCCACGAGCGACTTCAGGTCGGGGCTGAGCTTCACCACGTTGCAGTGCTTCCAGCCGCCATAGAACAGATACACCTGCTCATCGTCGTCGCGGAAGGCGAACGGATCGATGGGCTGCGCGCCGTTGTGGAACGCGCCGATCAACGGCTTGCCGAGCGCGTCCTTGAACGGTCCTTCCGGCTTGTCGCTGACGGCAAGGCCGATGCCGCCGACTTCCGCGTCGCTCTGGATGTCGTTGGCGCTGAAGAACATGTAGTAGCGCCCGTTCGCCTCGATGACGGACGGCGCCCAGATCGCGTAGCCGGCCCATGCGGCGTTGGCGACGTCGAACACGTGGCTGTGCTTGGTCCAGTGGACCAGATCGGGTGACGAAAAAGCGTTGAAGAACGTCTGCTGGACGTACGACGGCCGGACCGTCTTGGTCTTGCGCAGTTCCTTCTGATGCGGGGTGAAGCTCGGCGACACGTCCGGCTGGCCCCAATCGTCGGAATAGGTCGGGTAAAGCCAGTAGCGGTTGCCGAACACCCGCGCCTCGGGATCGGCATACCAGCCTGGCACGATCGGGTTTTTCGCCACCGCGGCCCCGCCTGCCATCAAGGCCGCGCCCGTCAGCAGCCATTTCGCGCCGATGCGTCGCAAACGATCCTCCTTCATCTCGGCTGAAGCGTCCCTGCACATGGCGGAAGGGGACCTCGGCCCTATGGTGTCATCCGAAGCCAATGGGTGGCTCCGTCCGGAACCACCCATTGGCAAAGCCGCATCTTAGAACTTGTACGCGAACCCAAGGTACGCGCGACGTCCCGCGTATTCGTTCGAGATGAAGCGGTCCTTGGTGTCGTTACCCAGATGCTGCCGTTGTTCGGACTTGGTCAGGTTGATGATCGAGGCCGTGATCTGCAAGTTCTGGAAGACCTCGAACGCGGCATTCAGATCGACCTGTTCGTACGGGTCGTCATAGACGTTCAGGCCAGAAGACAGCCCGCGCACCACTTCACCGCGGCGATTATAGGAAGCACGCAGCAGGATCGGTCCCCGTTCATAGAAGATCGAGGCGTTGACCTGTGTCTTCGCGCTGCCGACCAAGGGGGATTCACCCACCTCCGTGCCGTTCAGCGAGACCGCGGCCTGTGAAGTGTCATTGTACGTGAAGTTCACCTGCGCGCCGAGCCCGAAGTCGAGCGTGTGCTGGGCATAGACTTCCACGCCCTGCGACACCGCACTCGTGCCATTCGCCTGGGTGGAATACTGCTGCACCGTCACGGTCTCGCCGGCGACTTCCTGCGAGAGGTCGATCACCACCGGCACGATGAAGTCGGAAACGTCCTTGCGGAACAGGGTTGCGCCCAGCACCGAACCCGGCCGGAAATACCACTCCACGCCCACGTCATACTGCCACGCGCTGAACGGCTTCAGCGCAAAATTGCCGCCGTTGCCGAACCAGCCCGGCCGGGCACCGAACTCCGCACGATCGAACACGAACGGATCCGCGTTGAACGTGAGGGAGCGCGATCCCGCCAGATCGCCGTAGCCAGGCCGCGAAATTACCTTCGACGCCGCTGCACGCAGCAGCAGATCCGGGGTCACGTCCCACGAGATGTTAAAGCTGGGCAGGACGTCCGTGTAGCTCTTGCCCTCGGCGTTCGGGCTGAAGACGCGGTCCTGCCGGTCCTTCTCCGGGATCACCAGGCAGTTGCCATCCTCACCCTTCGGTTTGTTCGGGTCGAACGCACCGCCCGGGCCATTCTGGCAGTAATCGTTCTCGTAGATGATCTGGTCGGTCGATACGCCGCTCTGCTTCGTATTCACGACACGTACGCCGATGTTGCCGCGCACGTTGCTGGTCTTGAAGTTCAGCTGGGCATAGCCCGCCCAGATCCTCTCCTCGATGTTGTAGAGGTTCTGCGGTTCGGGAACCCGGACCGGACCGTTGTAGGTCTCGTTCAGATAGCCGATGTACTGTTGGATGTTGAGGGCGGGGAAGGCGGTGGACTCGAAACCCCCGGCGATATTCCCCAGCGAGTTGGGATAGAAGAACTCCGGCAGGGCCACAGCACCGCCCGGCGTGTCCTGGAAGCGCAGCGTATTCGCGGCGTCCGAATACCATTCGAAACGGCCGGTCTCGCGATGGATACGGCCGTCGCGCCATTTCACGCCGGCCTGGAGCGAATCCAGGAACGGCGAATCGAACTTCCGCGTCACGTCGACTTGGGCGTAGCGCTGAGAAATCGTGCTGTTCGTAAAGCCGGACCCCGTCGATCCGAGGTCGATCTGCGCGACCCCGTTCAGCATGTTCTGGAGCACATCGGGCGAGAACTGCATCGCGATCGACTGATCGGTGAAATTCCAGGCGCTGAGCTCGTTGCCGTTGACGGTGCCGTTGCGCGGCTTGGCTTGTGCATAGAATTGAAAGGACGGCCCGCCCTTCGCCTTGGTCTTGCCGACCACGAAATCGACTTTCAGCCGGTCGAGTTCCCAGGTGCCGCGCGCATCATAAGTGTTGGAGACGCTCTTCTCACGAACATAGGTGTTCTGCGGCGCCGGCGTCTCCATGGTGCAGAGATTGCCGGGAACGCGGCAGCCGGTGCCTTCCGGCGGAACCTCGAACTTCGCACCGGTCAGGATCGTCCCGCTCCTGTCGAAGGTGGCGCCGGTGAAGAAGTTGCCATAGCCCCACTCGGGGATCTTGATGGTGTTGCTGGTGTAATCGCCGTTGAGCTGGAACCGGAAGTAGTTGGCGGTGATCTCCAGATTATCGAACGGCCGCATCTGTGCCGTGGCCTGGATGCCGAGCCGCTTGCGCTCCTGATCAAAGATGTTGGTGCCGACCGACTGGGGCGCCCAATACCCGCTGTAGTGGGTACCGTCGCGCGTCGTGGTTCCGGCGTCCGCGCCGCTGTTCCAATAGGAAACGGCGGAGTCGTTGGCGAAGCCATTCCCGTTCACATCGGTCGCAGGCTGGCTGGCCTTGTCATCGGTCCACCACTGCCAGCTGTCGGCAGAGGAGCTCAGCGTCCGGTTGGTCCGCACCTGATAGGTAGCGCCCACGAGAAAGCCGAGGGTCTTGTCCTCGTTGTGCCAGGACACCAGTCCCGACAGGTTCGGCTCCACCTTCTCCGTGACATCGGCATAGGTGCCTTCGGCCGAGAAGCTGCCCGACCAGGGCTCCAGGTCAAACGGCTCGCGCGTGTGGTTGATGATGACGCCGCCGACGCCGCCTTCGTCCAACCGGGCCTCGGGGGACTTGAACACCTCGACGCTGCCGATCAGCGAGGAGGGGAGCAGCAGGTAGTTGAAGGAGCGCGACGGATCGCCGCTGTCCGCGGACGCGATGAAGTTGCCGTTGAGCTCGGTGAGGGTCAGGTCGGAACTAAGGCCGCGGATGCTGACGCGACTGCCCTCGCCGCCGTCGCGATCGATAATCACGCCCGGCACGCGCTGCAGCGAGTCCGCGACGTTCTTGTCGGGGAACTTGCCGACGTCTTCGGCCGTGATCACGTCGACGAACGCATTCGCCTCGCGCTTCTGCGTCAGGCTCTGCTCGATCGAACGGCGGTAGCCGGTGACCAGGATCTCGCCACCGGCGCTCGCATCGTCCTGCGCTACCGACTGGGTCTCGTCCTGCAAGGCGCTGATGTCGCGGTCGGGCTGTCCCGCCGGCGGGGTCGAACTGGCCTCCTGCGCATGCGCGATACCGCCCATGCCGACGATCACACTCGCAGATACCAGCAGATGGCGCACCAATCCGGCACGCGAGGCCGCAGTCGCCCGACAAAGCTTATAAGCGTTCATCTCCATCCCCATCCTAATTTCGAAGGCGGCTCCGCCCTCTCGCTACTTTTATTTTCTTTGCGGACGTCCGCGGGGAAGAAGCCCCTCTCCGCCTGAGATCCGGGGAAGATAACAAGATACAAAAAGTAAATTGTCAATTGGATCGCGTGATGGGGCGTTGGACGGCGAATAACGCGGGCAAACGGGCTGAAAGCTGTTAGCGATACCAAAGAAGAGGCAGGCGGTGCGGAGGCACGCTGCGCTGCCAAGAGGCAGGAGCCTGTTGAGGAGGCGCGCACCTCTGGCTGTTCGATTTCCTTGCGCTAAAGGAGGGCCTCACAAAGAAAGGCGCTCCCGATGGACCGAGACAAACTCATTATCATCAAGCCCGACTTTGTTGATCCGGCCTTGCCAGGCACACGCTTCTACTGCTGGCACTGCGCCTTGATGGAAGGCGTCCTCGTCAGCTTTCCTACACTGGCGACGCGTATCGACGTTCTTCGGGTCGACTGGGCCCGGCCGAGGCAGGAGGTTATCGAGTTGGTCGGAGCCGAGAACCAATCACTCCCGCTCCTCCTGCTGGCCGATGATGCCGAAGCTCGAATGGTAACCGGGAGCCATAACGGACAAGCCTTCGTGCAAGGCAAAGATGCGATCCTGGAGGCGCTGTCGCGCCGACACGGAATCCCGTTCCCGCATCCATGATCAAGAAGGAGCGCACCAGCTTCGCCGCTCGCTTTCGAAAAGAGCTGCCGCGCCGTCCGCCGAACGGGCTGCGGCAAGGCGTCGGACGTTTCGCACTCGATCCAGAGGCGGGCGCTGATCGCTTCATAACCTAGTCGCCTCAGCGTGCACTAGCACTGCTGCTACAAGCCCTCCTCATGCTCGATGCAGGCGGCAACTCTGGCGTCGAAATAGGCGAGAGCAGCGGCTCTCTTGTCCGGGGGCAGCATCGGAAGCGCAAATGGCGCGGTTCTCCCCAACCCGAGGACGGCGCCGCAAGCAGTGTCCTCCTCTGCTTGTCGCGAACAAGCGTAGATCGCATCCTCAAGCTGAGCACTATGCACCGCCGCTGAGCAGGACCGGACGCTATCGGCCAGGCTGGGCTCTGCCAGACCCGCCACCAGGATCGTCAGAAACACTGCAGGCCCCTTTCTGTGTGCCGCCCGCTGGCGGACTGGCAAAGCTGGCGCCACTCGACAAGGGTGACCATATTCGCCTTCAAACCGCCGACCCTTCCCATCTACCGCCGCAACGGCGATGGACACGACGATCAATCTCAGAAGCAGGAAGAGGTGACCGGCGTCACCGCCAACTGGCACGATCGCGGCCCCGCGAAGATGAAGACGGTCGCGGCCGGCAAGGCGAACTGCGACCGCAAGCTGTCCCGCACCCTTGCCAACGAAGCGAACCCCCGGCGCCGGCGGCCGAGAGCACCGTCAGAAATCGCCGCAATGCTTAGTTCGACCGTCGTCACGGTGCCTGGATGCTCGATCTCTACCAAGCGATGACCACGTCCCTGAACGATTCTGCGGTCGCCGAACTCGAAGCCCGCAACCGCAGCTGCGGAATGCCGTCGGAGCGAGCACGCACGAGGGGTAAAGAAGTGAATGTGAAGAGTTGGCTGGGGCGGCAGGATTCGAACCTGCGAATGCCGGTACCAAAAGCCGGATTGAAGCCAGCCAATCTGGGAAGCTTCTGCGGAACCGGGTGAAACCCGCTCTCGCAAAATCAACCACTTACAATCCGTTTGCGGAACGCAAATTGACGGTCGCACTGTGACCGCCAACCTGTTCGCGAGCATTGCTAGCGGCGTTCTTAGCCGCACTCCGGGCGCCCGTAAGGAAGGCAAGGCGACCGACCCGGTTCGGCGTCAAAGCTACCACGAAGCCTCCCCGAAGGCTCAGCCCTGGCGCATTCACCGGCACGGCGGCGGAAGCCGAAAGCACTGGTCTGCGATCAAGGGCGCGGCGCTGGGCGCCTTCGACCGGCTGTATCGCGCGCACTCCATTGCTCTGAGCAAGGCGCGCTCTGATCGCCGGGCTGGCCTTCGCAACGACGTCCCGCACGTCGACCATCGGCTGCACGGTGATGACCGCGCAGTCCTCTGGTACATGCTCGACCGCTACAACCACATGACGGGGCAGCTATACCCGACATACGCGACGATCGCGGCCGAGACTGGGAAGAGCCTCGGTTTCGTGAAGGCGTCGCTGCATCGCCTACGCCGCTTCGGCTTCATCTGCTGGGTTCGCCGCACCAAGACGAAGGAGGGTGCCGAAGGACATGCCGGACCGCAGCTGGAGCAGACGTCCAACGCCTATTTCTTCGCATGGGCGGAGCAGCTGGTGACCGAGGCCAAGTCGACGTTCCAGAACCTACTGACGATCGCGACCCGCAAGCTCCGGAGCGCTCCGAAGCCCCCTCGGCCGGCCGTTCCCAGCGATCCCAAGTGCGCCGCAATCCTTGAGCGGATGGGCCGCGCGATCGACCGCCGCGATGCAGCTATGTCGAGCGCGAGTTCATAGTCTGCCGACTACCCGCGGATAGAATAAGATCTGAAGAGGAATCGCTACGCGATACGCTGATTTGATTGTCCCCTACCCTTCAAATGACGATGTCACCCGCAACCGATCGCCTAGCTGCGACTGTCGGTCGCGGCGGCTTGCGCCGCCACGTAGGCTCGGCGACGGGGACGAGCGGGGATCGTGCCAACAGATCCGCCCTGTCCCCCTCGCGGACAGGCTGGCTGCGTCGATCTGCGTCGCGCTCGGGGCGCGAGATTGCCCCCTGCACAGGGCGCTTTCTCCTGAGAGCCGCGGAGGCGTCATGTTTGCGTCGAAAGCGCCACAAAAAGAGCGCGGGCGAGGCGGGGGTCTCTGCGCGTAAATTGGGGTCGCAGGATCAGGTCGGGCCAGTGCGCCAGGCATTGCTCCGCGGCGAAGGACGCAGGCCACCCCGCGGAGACGCGGACACTCATTCAACGCATCAGCCCGGCCCTTCGAAGCGCATCTTCGATCACCTTGCCGGCACCCTCGATGGTGGGCGCGGGGTTGACGCCCACCGGCTCGGCAACGGCGCGAGTTCCCACCTCTGCCCCAACCCGGTTAGCTGCCGGAGCAAGCTCGCGGTAAGCGAAGCGGGCTGACGTATCCAGGGGCGCCTCGCTGTCAGCCGCGCAGTCCAATCCCCAGAAGCGGCAGAGATGGCGGGTCGAAGAGATGCTTGCCTCGAGCATGAAGGGCCCTTCCTTCCCACAACCCTCGTCGCCCCCCACCTCAAGCGGGGTCCCGTGCCCCATGCCGGTGATGCTGTACTCCTCGATCACCTCGCGCCCTTCCGCGTCGCACCAGACCCGCCGCGGATATCCCTTGGCGGACTCGATCCGGCTCGGTGTGGGCCCCACTCCGTGGAGCGCACACCATTGCTCGGTAACCGCCGCCGCATTGGCCGCGTTGACCGTGCTGTCGGCGGTGCCATGCCACACGGAAACGGTGGGCCACTTGCCGGAATGGTTCGAGGCACCCCGGACGAGCGCCGCCAATTCTGCACGGTCCGGAATCTGGTGGCCGCGCATGCGATCAAAGGCTTGAGGCATTGTTTGGGCGCAGCCAAAAGGGAGACCAGCGATGATCGCTCCACCCGCGAAAACCTCCGGATAGGTGGCAAGCATCACCGACGTCATCGCGGCGCCCGCGGAAAGTCCGGTCACGAAAATCCGCGATGTGTCGATCAGATGCTTGTGCACCACGGTGTCGACCATCTGCCGGATCGAGAGCGCCTCGCCCGACCCGCGCGCAATGTCTTCCGGCGAGAACCAGTTGAAGCAAAGGTTTGGATTGTTGGCGCGCTGCTGCTCGGGGAACAGAAGCGCGAAGCCGAAGCGGTCCGCCATCTGCGACCATCCCGAGCCCAGATCATATCCGCCGGCACTCTGCGTGCAGCCGTGAAGGACCACCACCAGCGGCGCGTTATCCGCAAGCGCCTCCGGAACGTAGAACCTAGCCCGAAGATTCCCGGGATTGGAGCCGAAATCCGACAGATCTGTCAGCCGATCCGGGCCGCTGGCGTTCCAATGCAAGTCCGTCGCGTTCCGCATCGTGGCAAGCCGTTTGATGGTGTTCGAGAGGTTCCGCATCTCAGCATCCTTGATGGACTGGTCTGCGCGAGGAGGATTGAACCAGCTTGCTGCATCGCACCATAGGTGGGGACCACGCCTCTGCGAACAAGCCCGGCCGCTGTGCGGCTACATCCGGGTGAGGTGAAAGGGGACTCCCGGACACGTCGCCTCCGATGCCGCTTTCTTTCTCCCGAAGAAGTCCCCATATACGGAGTGCTGACGTCGCATTTGACGGATATCGGGCCGCTCCGGCCTCCCCTTGTCCCTTTCTGGCCGCAAGACGCCGGGATGCCCCGTTGTTGGTGCACGCCCGTTATACATGGGACAAAGGATATCCCTATGATCACCGGAACCGTGAAATTCTTCAATGCCGACAAGGGCTATGGCTTCATCACGCCCGAAAGCGGAGGCGGGGACGCCTTCGTCCACATCTCTGCCGTCGAGCGCGCCGGCATGTCGACGCTAAACAAGGATCAGCGCCTCTCGTACGAGATGGAAACAGATCGGCGCGGGAAAACTTCCGCCGTAAACCTGCAAGCTGCCTGATCGGCAACTGGCGGAAGCCTGTGCGGCTTCCGCCACCTTTCCTCCGCTCTCCAGGAGCCAAGCATGGCTTTACTTCATCACCGCCGCCAAACCACTCAGGAGATGGCCGCCAAAGCCACAGCGCTCGCAAACGGCCCTGACGGTAGCGGACAAGTCTCGAACGCGGATCGCCTTCTCGCGACCGCACTCCCCTCCTGGAATGACATCTGAACTTGGCCGGCTTGAACACGGCTGAAGTTCCCGCGGTGGACCGCAGCGGTTGGGGCGTTCTGGTGGATGTCGCCGACATCCCCGGCGGCGGACATCTGCACCTGGTCCGCCACGGCGTAGATTATGAAATCCTCTACGGCGATGAGCAGTTGATGGGTAGTTGGGCCTTCCAATCGGAGGAAGCACTCGCGACCCTGGTCTTCGATCGCCTTGGCACGCGCGCACAGCGGGTCTTGATCGGCGGCTTGGGGATGGGGTTTACCCTTGGTGCGGCAAGGACCGCGCTCCCGCCAGCCGCAACGATCGTCGTGGCCGAGCTCGTGCCGAAAGTTGCCGAATGGGCCGCCGGTCCCCTGGCGCACATCTTAGGGACCTCGCTGCGGGATCCCAGAGTGACGCTGGAGATTAAGGACGTTCACGACATGATCGTGGAACAGCCGGGCGGCTTTGACGCGATCCTGCTGGACGTCGACAACGGACCTGAGGGTCTGGTCAATCTCGCAAACGAGCGACTCTACTGCAACTGGGGATTGCGTGCGGCCCGAAGCGCCCTGCGCCCCGACGGCGTCCTGGCAGTCTGGTCAGCCTATCCCGACGACGACTTCACTGCCCGGCTTGCCAAGGCGGGTTTCGAGGTGGAGGTCGCTCGTGTGGAAGCGGGCGGAAACGATCAGGGGCAGCCGCACACTATTTGGCTCGCCACGCGGCTTGAGTGATCGAGCGCTCCGACCTGCCTTGCAGCATCGCCGTTCGGCGTCTTTATTCGGCGACGCCTCTGGCGCCAGAGCACCCGGCTCCCCATCTCACATCCATCGCGCCGCCCTTAACGAGCATGGATGCGACTGAGAGATGGTTTGTGCTCCCGCTCTAGCCGGAGCTGCAAATGACCATGCTCGATCTGCCCCCTCCACGAAGGGGTTTCGCACTCCTCAAACGCGAAGTTGGCTCTGATGCGGCGTACGGCACGTGGCGTTGCGATCGATCCGTTCTCGCGGTCAGTGGCCTCGCTCAGGCGAAGGAACTATGATGTCGCTTACACTCGCATTCTGCCGCACGCAGGAGGCGCGCCAATTGGCGATTGCGGCTGCCGCCCCCCTCGAGAACAGCCGACAGATCGCCAACATAGCCGCCGCCGCATGGGCGAAAGAGGCCACCGCAGCAGAGCGCGCCGACGCCCGCAAGCTCAAGAGCGCAGCATCGCTTCGCCCTATACTTCCCTCCGCCCTCCCGGACGCGGAGGATCGCAGCCTGAGCGAAAACCCGGATCGGGGCTTCGCCTGAGCCTTACGGCCTGACGGACACGATCCCCGATCATCTATGCTATCTCGGCCCTGGGGCATCGAACGCGCCTTGGGCCGGAAGCCATGCGCAGGACAGTCGATGACGAAACTCGAAGAATATACGAGCAAAGCGGAAGCAAGTCTGGCCGCTGCAGAAGCGGCGACTAGTGAGCGTGACCGCGCCTTCCACCGCCGGGCGCACACGATATGGCGGAAGCTGATCCGTGGGATCGGCGAGGCAGAGGAACGGGCAGCAATGCGGCCCGGCCACGGGAAGCAGCCCGCAACCAAGCGTCTCACATCGGCGAAGGTCTAGGTCCCTATCCCTGAATAGCTGGCTTGAGGTGTAAGTGGCCTGCCTGGAGCGGGTGCCCGAATGGCCGGCACCTTCTCCACGCGGGCCTACGTAGTTCCCAGCGTTCTACGAGGCTTCCACATCTAAGGTTGAGCCCGGCGGCCCGTAGTATGCCTCTCGAGCACATAGGCTTCTGCGTGCTGCTCGACGATCATCGCTTTGAGGACGATCTATGAACTCGCATCATCGGTGGACACAGACCCACATCACCCAGCTTCGGGATCAACTTCAACAAGGGGCTGCGGTGAAAGCGATTGCTGAGCAGCTACAACGAGATCCTGAGGAGGTCGCGACAATGATGCGCCGCCTACGCCTCCGGCTTATCCCAGGAACGACACTCTAGCCGTTGGTGCTGCGTTTTTGACCCCAGCTGCTGGCGGTGCAACACCGAAATCAAATATAGCACAAAATCGCGGCAATCGCGGCGGCGGCAATCAGCATCCCGATCACCGCCGCTTCCAGATCAGTTGTTGTTGGCCGCTTCACGCGGCGAGCATAGCGCGGTGGCGTCGAAGTTCGCCACTACCAGCTCGCTGACCTGCTTCGCGGCCGCTGCCCCGACCGTATAGGTCACCGGCAGCTGCACCTGGTGGAACCGCCCGAACACTTCGCGC
Organism: Microbacterium terregens; assembly: GCF_027922045.1. The sequence continues at coordinate 10,795 of NZ_BSEX01000015.1, read as the reverse complement.
GCGCCCGGCGTGTCGTTGATCGAAAGCAGGAACTTGCCCGCGATGCCGGCGAGCTGGTCCGCCAGGGTCGCGAAGTCGGCCCGGCCGAACACGTCCTGGCCATAGTCGTCCTCGCATCCCCAATATGGCGGATCGAGGTAGAACAGCATGCCAGCGCGGTCATAGCGGCGGATGAACTCGGCATAGCCCAGCTGCTCGATCACGACGCCGGCCAGGCGCTCGTGAATATCCGCCAGCATCGGCTCCAGCTTGGTGACATTGAACCGCGCGCCCTGGGTGCGGTCGACGCCGAAGTGTCGGCCGTTCACCTTACCCCCGAACGCCAGGCGCTGGAGGTAGAGGAACCGGGCCGCCCGCTCCAGGTCGGTCAGTGTCTCGGGCGCCTGCGCCTTCAGCCGCTCGAACTCGTTGCGGCTCGCCACGCGGAATCGCAGCATGTCGATGAAGTAGGGGTAATGCCGCTGCAGCACGCGGAAGAACGTGGCGACGTCGCCCGACACGTCGTTGATGATTTCCGCCTTCGGCCGGGACCGCCGGCGCAGGAAGATCCCGCCCATGCCGACGAAGGGCTCGGCATAGCCGTCATGCTCGACCTGGGCGATGATCGCGGTCAGCCTGGACGCAAGATTGCGCTTGCCGCCGATATAGCCGGCTGCAGGCGCAGTGGGACGTACGTTTGTTGGATACACGGGTGAAAAGCTCGCCTTATGGGGTTCGCGCCCGGCGACATGCCGGGTGCGGGACGGCCGATGGCCGCTGGTCGTGGCGAGCTGGGTCTCGTCGGTTTGCCGGACTGCCATCCGGAGAAACCCCCGCCAGGCCGAAGCCCCGGCGGGGTAACGGGTCACCCGGCCTGGGCCGCCGCCTCTTCCTCTTCGAACGCGACCGCGGGCAAGCCCACCGCGTCATTCAGGTCGAGGAAAGCCGCCATGAGCGGCTTGATCTCGTTGCGCCGGAACATCGCCGTCGCATCGGTCGGGTTGCCGAACGCGGAGCCCTGCGCCGGCACGATGCCGAGCAGCTGGGGCGGCACGCGATGCGCGGCCATGACGTCGGCCTGCGTCGCGCTCTTGATGCCCAGGAACTCGTCCTTGGCCGCCGCTTCCGCGATCGAGATGATCTTGATGCTGTTCTCTTTGCCGTTGGGCGCATGGACGAACATCGACCGAAAGTTGCCCGGCCCCTTCGCGCCCCGCATCGCCTCCTTCAGCTTGTCGGTGTCGTTCGCGTCGATGTCGCCGGTCGCGTACATGATATAGCCCGCGTGGGCGCCGTTCAGATAGTAGCGGCGTCGAAACAGAGTCGCCGCTTCGTTCAGCAGCGCCGCCTGCAGTGCCGAGATATACTCGGGCACGCCGTAGATCTCCTGGTTCACGTCCGGCTGCATCAGCTGAACCACGCTGCCCCGGTCGAACTCGACCTCGTTCGGGACACCCGGCACGTAGAAGAACCGACCGGCCTCGATGCCGCGTCCGGTGTATTTCGACGGCGAATAGTCGATCCGCATCGTCGCGCCCGACAGGCTGCGCACCTTCACCGCAAAGCAGTCGCCGAACACCAGATAGTCCTGCACCAGCTTGGCGAACACGGTGCGGCTCAACCACTGCGACGGGATGAACGATCCCACCAGCTGGTTGCGCTTGAAGATGATCGCCGAGCTATGATGCGGCGACACGCGGAACGACCGCGCGAGCCCGTCCCGCGAGATCGGCGGCTCGTACCAGCGGTTGTTGTGCGGGCACTCCAGCAGGTCGAGCAGCTGGCGGCGATCGAGCACCGCCTCCGGCTCACCGAAGCTGAACGCCTCGACCTCGGTCGACACCGGCTCGATCGCGCCGGCCGACGCCGCACGCGCTTCCTGCCGCGACATCCGCCGCGTCCGCTTGCTCATTCGATGATCTCCATGGAGCCCTTCGGCTTTTCCTTGCCGTCGAGCGGCTCGTTGATGAGGATGTGCATCGCCGCCCAGGCGACGTCCGCGTGGCCGTCGTCGCCGCCGCGCCCGGCCTTGAACGTGACGTTCCGGCCGCTGGTGGTGACCGTCTTCTTGATCGAGATGAACGACGACACGACGTCGAGCAGCGAATGGTCGAACGCCAGGCGCTGCCGGCGCACGACGTTCTGCGCCTTCATCACCATCGCCGCCTTCACCTCGAGCGAATATTCGATCTTGGTGACGCCGCGGACCCCGCTCTCCGGTTTGGCGAGCAGCTGGTAGACGCCAGCGCCGACGCCGGTCGCGTCGATGCCCAGATAGGTCACGTTGTAGCGCGACAGCACGTTCCGGATGAACTCGGCCTGCTGCTCGAAATCGAGCCCCCGCAGCTGGTGCTTTTCGAGGATGCGGAACTTGCCGCCGGACTCCAGCGGCGGCGCCATGATGACCAGCGCGGCGTTGTCGCCTTCCTCGCTGTTCTGCGGATCATAGCCCGCCCAAACCGGGCGGTATCCATACGGCCGTGCCGTCTCCGGATCGAAATCCTCCCATTCGACCAGGCTGTCGCAGCCGAGCCGGATCAGGTCGTTGAAGCGGAATGCCGACAGGCTGTCGTCGACGAACACGCACCCGAACAGGTTGGCGAACTCGTCCTCGGCATATTCGTCCTGCAGCTCGTCCAGGTCGACCAGGTCAAAACCCTTGTCGATCGCGTCCTGCACGGTGACGATCTGGCGCCAGACCGCATCCTCGCACAGCCGGCCATCGCGGAGCGCCGCGTGGCCGACATCGATCTCGATCCGGTCTTCCTTCTTCCGCTTCCGGTTGCGCCGCTCGCCGGTCCAGTACGGATAGGCCGGGTGCGCGACGGTCGAAGGCGTCGAGAAATACGTCTTCCGCCAGTGCTTGTGCGTCGCCATGCCCGAGGCGACCTTGTTCAGCTCCTCGAACCCGTGGACCCAGAAGAACTCGTCGAAATAGAAGTTGCCGCTGCGGCCCTGGGCCGTGCGGAAGTTGGTGCCCAGGAAGTGCAGCTCTGCCGCCGCTTCGCCCTCCGGGCGTAGCGCGCTGGTGATCAGCATCGGGTCGCCCTTCAGGTCGACGCCGACCAGCTTGGCAAAGCCGATGATGTAGTTGCGGAACTGGTGCGCCTGCGCCTTCGACGCCGACAGGAAGATCTGGTTGCGACCGCTCTCGATCGCGTCGATCAGCGCCTCGAACGCGAAATAATAGGTCGCGCCGATCTGGCGCGACTTCAGGATCATCCGCGTGCGGCGCGACAGGTTCGCCCACCACGTTTCCTGGTACCCGAACAGCTGCTTGAGGAAGATCTCCTTCAGCTCGGCGGCCTGTTCGGCGGTGAAGTGGTTCGGCTTCGCCTTGGGCTTGCGCTCGCCCTTGTTCCGGTTGGCGACCTTGTCGTTCAGGTCGCCTTCGTGGCCGCCCGGTTCCTCGTAGCGGCGGACCTTCGCCAGCGCCGCGACCTGGCGGCCGAGCAGGTCGATCTCCTTGAAGTCGCCGGGGGTCTTCTTGTCCTTGGCGATCAGCACCATCCACCGGGCTTCGAGGCAGTCCTCAAGCCGGCGGATGCTGGGCGCATCGTCCCATTTGCTGCGATCCTTCCACGACTGCACGGTGGTGCGCGCCACCTGCAGTTCCTCGGCGATTTGGCTCACCTCCCACCCGCGCCAATACAGGCTGCGCGCCGCGCGCCGGCGGTCCTCGACCGGAAGCGTCAGCGGGTCGGCATGCAGGGCAAGCGGGTTGGCGAGGATCGACATGGCGGCGCGAGCCTAGCCACGCCTCCACGGCCAAACGGAGCGGCGGCAATCGTAGAGACCGTCTCTACGATTGCGCGCGCTTGAGAAGCGGCCCGCCTTCGGTCCCTGTTCGGCTTCGCAAACGGCCGGCGATGTCCCGGCAGCATCGAACCGACCCCGAGGACCGCACCGCCATGGCCAAAAGCAAGTTCTTCCGCATCGCCGTCGAGGGCGCCACCGCAACGGACGGCCGCAAGGTCGAGCGCCAGTGGCTCCAGGACGCGGTCGGCAACTTCAACCGCGACACCTTTGGGGTGCGGCTCAACTGCGAGCATCTGCGCGGCCTCAGCCCCGATGGCCCGTTCGGCGCCTATGGCGACGTGCTGGAGGTGAAGGCCGAAGAGGCCGACATCCAGATCGACGGCAAGATGGAGAAGCGCCTGGCGCTGTTCGCCAGCTTGGATCCGACCGATGAACTGGTCGCAATCAACAAGCGGCGGCAGAAGATCTACACCAGCTGCGAGTTCGCCCCCAATTTCGGCGGCACCGGCAAGTTCGGACTTGTCGGCGTTGCCATCACCGACAACCCGGCCAGCCTCGGCACGGAAGCGCTCCAGTTCAGCGCGCTCAAGCCGATGTTCGACGCTCGCAAGCTGTCCCCGGAGAACCTGTTCACCGCGGTCGAGGAAGGCACGCTGGAACTGGAGCCGGAAACCGCCGGCACCACTGCCGACCCCAGCGGCGGCGCCTTCGCTTCGATGAAGAACTTCTTCGACAAGCTCACCGGCAACACCTCGCTGACCCCTGTCGCCCCGGCGCCCACCACGCCGCCCGCTCCGCCGGCACCCGCTCAGACCGCCCCCGCCAACGACAACTTCTCGGCGGAAATGCGCCAGGGCATGGGCCTGATCAGCGCCGCGCTGGTGGAGCTGAACGGCAAGGTCGGCGAGGTCGCCACCCTGCGCACCGAGGTCAGCACGCTCAAGAGCCAGATCGCCAACACCGAGGCGCCGCAGCAGTTCACGCGCCAGCCCGCGACCGGCGGCGGCGCGCAGATTCAGACCGACTTCTGACCGCCGGCCGAACCGCCCCTCCACGCCCGATTGCCTACGCCTTTCCCGGAGCCACCCCATGCACAATGACACCCGCCCGCTGTTCAACGCCCTTTCCGCCCGGGTGGCGTCGCTGAACGGCGTCGCCGACACCACCGTCAAATTCTCGGTCGCACCCGCGATCGAGCAGAAACTGGAAGAGGTGATCCAGCTCTCCAGCGAGTTCCTGCAGAAGATCAACGTCGTACCCGTCATCAACCAGGAGGGCGAGAAGGTCGGCGTGGGCGTCACCCGTCCGATCGCGAGCCGCACCCGCACCGATCCCAAGACCGGCAAGCGCCGCGTCGCCACCGATCCGACCGACACCGGCGACCGCGGCAAGTATCGCTGCGAGATCACGCACAGCGACGTCGCGATCCGCTATGCCAAGCTCGACCAGTGGCGCCACAAGCCCGAGTTCCAGAAGCTGGTCGGCGATGTCATCGTCAAGCAGCACGGCCGCGACCGCATCATGATCGGTTGGAACGGCGTCGCCTGCGCCGAGAACACCAACATCGAGGCGTTCCCGCTGCTGCAGGACGTCAATTATGGCTGGCTGTACAAGATCCGGACCTTCGCGCCGGAACGCGTGCTCGACACCGGCGAGCTGGCGGCCGCAGGCACCAAGGCGATCTATGTCGCGGCCGGGGCCGACGTCGAGCTGGTCAACTCCGACGCCAGCAACGCCGACACGGCGAACGCTGACTTCGCGAACATCGACGCGCTGGTCTACACCGCGACCGAGCTGCTGGACGAATGGAACCGCGACGACACCGACTTGGTCGTGATCGTCGGCCGCGACCTGGTCCACTCCCACTTCTCGAACTTCATCAACACCGCCGGCAACACGCCGACCGAGGTGGAGGCGCGCAACCGCATCCTGACCCTGCCCAAGCAGCTGGGCGGCAAGACGGCGGTCATGGTGCCGTTCTTCCCGGCCGACGCGCTGCTGGTCACGCGCCTCGATAACCTGTCGATCTATGTGCAGGAGGGCACCCGCCGCCGCCAGCTGCGCGATGAGCCCGATTACGAGCAGATCGCCGACTACCAGTCGGTGAACGAAAGCTATGTGGTCGAGGACTACGGGATGGCCGCGCTCGTCGAGAACATTGTCCTGGGCAAGAAGCCGGCCTGAGCGGCTTCACCCCCACCTGATCCGCCCCCTTCCGGAAAGTCGCAATGAGCCTCGCTCGACGCCACCAGGCACGCATCCTGGCCGCACAAGCCGCGACCCTTCCGCATGGGGGCGGCACCGCCACCGCCGGTTCGCCGGCGGTGGCACACCCCTCTGTCGATCGCGCCGCATCTGCCGCCGCCGCCCAGATCGCGATGCGCCTGGCGCACGATTTGCGCCGGCTTAAGGCGATCAAGGCGATCTCGCTGAAGATCGCCGCTAAGCGCGAGATGCTGCCCGAATACGCCCCCTGGGTCGAAGGGCTGCTCACCGGCGCCGCTCAGGCCGGTGCCGGCGCTTCCGGCGACGTGCTGCCGACCATCATGATCTGGAAGATCGACGTGGGCGACTATGCGGGCGCGCTGCCACTCGCCGAGCATGTCCTGCGCCATAACGTCGCGCTGCCGCAGCGCTATGAGCGCGATGCCGCCACCCTCGTCACGGAGCTGATCGCGGAGGCAGCCATCAAGGCGCAGACCGCCGGCGAGCCATTCGACCTGACCGTCCTGGAAAGGGTCGAAGCGATGATCGACGGCATCGACATGCACGACCAGGTGCGCGCCAAGCTCATGAAGGCGATCGGCTCCGAACTCGATCGCACCGCGAGCAACCCGGCCAACGCTCCCGCCTACACGCTGGCGACGCTGCAGCGCTCACGCGCCGCGCTCATGGAGGCGCAGAGCCTGCACGACCGCATCGGCGTCAAATCCATTCTCCGCGGCGTCGAAAAGCGCCTCGCCGCCGCGCAACCGCAACCCGCCGGCACGTCCGGCTAACCAGCTGCCCCCCCGGCGCGGGGGCGGATCGCAAGACGCGGGAGGGCCTTCGGGCTGAGGGCCGCGATTCTCCGATCCCCACCCCCGTTTCATCGAGGATCCACGATGCCGCCCGTCACTGCCATCTGCCTGACGATCCTTGCCGTGCTAGCCATGGCCGGTGGCGCGCTGCTGACGCTCGCCGGTGCCATCGGCGTGGCGGTCGGGCGTGACCTCGGCGAGGACGGCATGCGCCTGGCGTTCGCCATCTTCGGCACTGTCAGCCTGATCCTCTTCCTCATCGGCGCCACCTGCGCCGCCCGGCTGCTCGTATGAGCAGTTTCGGCTGCATCAGCTCGGTCGTTCCGGATCCCGTCGACACTGTCGAGGCGGTCATCGACGACCCTTGGTACCCGGCCATCGACCCGGCGCAGCTGCGCCGCGAACACCGCCTGGGTGACGTGGCGAAGGTCACGCCCGAGCGGCTGCGCGCCGCCATCCTTGAGGCGCTGATCTCGGTCGACAACCAGCTCGGCGTCTGGGCGATGCGGCAGACCGCCGCCGGCTATCAGACGCTGGCGGACGTGCCCGCTCGCAAGTTCGACGGGGAAAGCCGCCTGGTCATCTCCTTCCGCCGCGCGATCGGCGCGCTGACCAAGCTCGAACTGATCGAGCGGCTTCGAGATCTCGACACCACCGCTGCTGGCGACCGCGATGCGACCGCGCTGGATCCGTCGATCGGCGAGCTGCGCCGCGATGCGGTCCACGCGATCCGCGACATTCTCGGCACCACCCGCACGACGGTCGAGCTGATCTGATGCCCGACGTCGTTCACGCCTGCCAGGGCGACACCCTCGACCAGATCCTGCACCGCGAGCGCGCGCTGGGACCGGAAGCGCTGGGCACGGTCTTCGCTGCCAATCCCGGCCTGGCCGCCCTGGGCGCGATCCTGCCGACCGGCACCGCCGTCATCGTCCCGCCCGCCGCGCAGGCCGCGCCGGTCGAGCGCCAGTACCTCGATTTCTGGGACTGACCATGTCCAAGCTTCCCGACATCCTCGACTCCTTCCTGACCTTCCTCGCGGGCCTGTCGCCGGGCGCGCTCGGCGCGGCGGTCAGTCTCGCCCATGAGAAGGGGCTGACCTGGTCGGAGCGCTGCATCCAGTTCGCCGCCGGCACCACCGTCAGCTGGTTTGCCCAGCGCGGCATCGGTGCGGTCTACGCCTTCGACCCGTTCGTGCTGCAGGGCATCGGCTTCAGCGCCGGCATGGTCGCCTTCAAGTCCACCCCGCGCTTCATCGCCAGCGCTGCCGACGTCGCCGGCAGCTTGCCCGCCCTGATCCGCGACCGCTTCTTCCCCGCCCGAAAGGACAAGCCGTGACCGACACGCGCACCCCCGCCCCGGCGCGCAAGCGCCGCACCCTCGCCAGCGTGATCGGCACCGCGCTCGGCGCCGCGGCGCTGTTCACGGTGACACCGTTCTTCGAAAGCGGACGCACCGTCGACGTCACGATGCTGCCGGAAGGCGATGTCGACATCCGCCACGTTGCCGGCCGTCAGTATCTCGACGCCTATCTCGACATCGTACGCGTGCCGACCGCCTGCGACGGTATTACCAAGGGCATCCGCCTGGGCCAGCGCTATACCGAGGCGCAGTGCACGGCGATGCTGGAGCGCGAGCTGATTGCGCATGCCGAGGAAGTCATCGCCTGCGTGCCCCAGCTCTACGGCCGCGAGCGCGAGGCGCCCGCCGCCGTGTCGCTCGCCTACAACATCGGCGGTCCCCGGTTCTGCGCCTCCACCGCCGCAAAGCACTTCCGGGCGAAGCGCTGGACCGAGGGCTGCAACGCCCTGACCATGTGGATCAAGGCCGGCGGCCGTGTCGTGCAGGGCCTGGTCAACCGCCGCGAGCGCGAGCGCGCGATCTGCCTGCGCGGCTTCACCCCTCGAAAGGATCCGTGATGATCGCAGCTGCCCTGGCCAAGCTCGCCCGCGCCCGCGAATGGCTCACCCTGCTCGCGCTCGGCGCTGCCGCCGCCTGGATCTACGTCCAGTGGGCAGAGGCCGACCGTGAGCGTGACCGCTATGCCCAATGGGTCGAGGTCACCTGCGCGGGTGCCGGCGCGCCCTATGCCGGCGGCAGCGAGCAGCGCACCGACACATCGGGCAAGGCGGTGACCGTCACCTTCGCCGATGGCCAGCGCTGCCGCACCGCCATCAACCTTGCCGTCGCCTTCAAGGGCGAGACCGACCGCGCCACTGCCGAGCGCCTGGCGCGGGCCATGCTCGAACACGACGGCAAGCTGCTGGCCGATGCCCGCCACGCCCGTGTCGCGGCCGAAGCCGCCAAGGCCGCCACCGAACGAATGGAGATCGCAAATGCAGAAGTCGAAGCGCAAGCCGATGGCACGGGTCGCGTCGATCGCGCTTGGTTCGCTGCTCTTAACGACGTTGCCGGGCTGCGCGCGCCGAGCCGTTGAAGTGCCCGTGCCGCAGTCGGTGCCGGTTGCGGTCGAAGTTCGTGACACGCCGCCGGCCGAGCTGCTGCGCTGCCCCGAGCAGCCCGCCGGCTTCCCCACCGATGCCCAGGCGACGATGCCGGCCGGCGTCCGCTCGGCCGCGATCCGCATGGCGCGCGCCGTACGCGACCGTGGCGACCAGCTGGTGCGCCTGATCCGCTGGCACGATCCGGAGGCATGCCGGTGAAGAAGCCCGAGGGCCTGCGCCGCCTGCTGCTGGCGACCGCGCTGAAGGGTCAGCCGGAGAAGCTGCAGCTGTATATCGACCGTGGCGGCATCACCTGCCGCCGCGGCCGCAACCTCGCCTTCCAGTACGGCTACACGCTGAATGTCGTGGTCGAGGGCTACACCGGCGAGGTGAACGCGCTGATGGTGCCCATCCTGGCCTGGGTCGCCGAGCAGCAGCCCGATCTGCTCGACAAGCCACCCTACAAGCCGTTTGAGTTCGAATCGGTGTTGCTCGACGACGACAGCGCCGACGTCTCGATCAACATCGAGCTGACCGAGAACGTCCTGATCGACCGCACCGGCAAGTCGGAATGGTCGGCGCGTCACCTGGACGAACCGGTCATCGCCGATGCGTTCCCCGGCGTCTGTGGAGTCTCGCTGGTTGCGGGGATGATCGACGAGGCGAACACCCCCACGCCATGAGCGACGATCTGATCGAGATCGAGAAGCTGGCGGGCGCCCTGCTGCGCAACGTCGACGCGAACGCGCGCCGCCGGCTGCTGCGATCGGTGGCGAAGAAGGTGCAGGCCAGCCAGCGCGCCCGCATCGCCCGGCAGCAGGATCCCGACGGCGCCCCCTTCGCCCCGCGCCGCAAGCGTCCGGAACCCACGCGCGGCGCCTACACCGTGCGCTTCCTCTACCCCAAGGGCGACCCGAACCCGCGCGAAGTCCTCATGAAGAGCTGGGTCTGGGACGGCCCGCTGATGACCGGCTTCGACATCGAGGCGGGCGGCATCCGCTCCTTCCACCGCGACAAGGTTGATCGCTACCTGCCGCTGGAACCGGGGATGCAGAACGCCGGCGCCGGCAAGCTGCGGCGCAAGGGGCACATCCGCCGGGCGGCCATGTTCCGCAAGCTCGCGTCGGCCCGGCACCTGCGCGCCGACGCCACCGATACCGAGGCATGGGTCGGGTTCACCGGGCAGGCCGCGCGCGTCGCCGGCATCCACCAGCACGGGCAGGTCGACAAGCCGTCCGCAAAGGCGAAGCCCGTCCGCTACGCCCGCCGCACCCTGCTCGGCTTGAGCGAGGCGGATCGCATGATGGTGCTGGACGCGCTGCTTGCGTCGCTGGTTGCCGCTGTGTGATGTTTTCACGTGCTAAATTTGCCGTGTAGCTTTCGAGGCGTTCGCTCGGCAGATAGTGAGGTGAAATGAGTAAAGATGACGACCTTCGCTGGCGGCTCGACCTGCTCAAAAAGGCGCTCGACGACGGAAAAATCTCGGTTGCGCCCCACCTAGCGGAGGGCGTAAAAAGTAGTTTAAACGCGGTGCAACTAGGGTCAGGACTCGTTGATCACAGCCAGAAGATGACGGTGGCAGCGAGGGCGATT
>NZ_BSEX01000014.1 GCF_027922045.1 Microbacterium terregens | reverse complement strand
CCGAGGTACTGCTTCCAGCCCCTCAGATGGCTCACAGGGACCACGTGCTGCCCTTTGAGGTGCGCACCGCTCCATCCCGCCACTTCGAGCCAGTGCCGCCTCAGGGACGCCTCTACGCCGCTTAACGCGGCGTCCCGTGGCAGGTACAGGATCATGTGGAGGTGCGGAACCCCGTCACCTTGGAACTCGACCAGCCAGTGGAGCCTCGTGACGCCCATCCTGCGGAAGCGGTCGAAGAGGGCTTCCCGGCTGTCGCGTAGGGCAGCCGGCGTGACCACCTCCGCCCGTCCGAACGTGAGGCTAAGCGCGAATGGCGAACCGGGATCGGTCGCCAATTCCTCGCCATCGACCGACATGAGGAAATCGTTGTTCCGCCTCGCTACGGCCTTCGTCCAACCCGAGGCTTTCCCGCGCTTCGGAGGTGCCTTGTTGCCCATGCCCGGAGCCTTCGCCAGCTTGACCCCATCCGGGGCTATAACTATCTTCGCCACGCCTCGCGTTTCCTTCCAGAACCGAGGCACCTTTGCTGACAAACCACTGTCAGTGACCAACCGAACCATCCGAAGGGCG
>NZ_BSEX01000013.1:26109-28625 GCF_027922045.1 Microbacterium terregens | reverse complement strand
CTCCTTGCGGAGCCTGAATCAGATCGCGACGCTCACATCAATGGGTCCTGACCCTAGGGAGTGCTAGCGCTCAAGCCGAAAGTGCCGTGAACTCTCAGGCGGCAACGAAGGCTGAACCAGCGCCTGCACCGCAAAGTGCGCAATCCCGTCCTTCTTACCAGCCATATGGTCGGTTGGGTGACGATGCCTGCTACCGCGCCGAGGATCACGACACTGCTGATCTGTGCGCTCAGTGGCGCGCTGCTCTCGCCGCAGAGAAAGCGGCGCATGAAGCGAGACGGGCGACCAACTGGACTATTGGAGCCACGCTAGCCAGCATCCTGGCCATTGCCGGCCTGATAATTACAATCTGGCAAACCCACGGCGCGTTGAGTGAGGCGCGGCGAGGAAACAGATACGCTTTGCTCGCCGAAAAGCGCGCCAGACGTGAGGCACGCGAAGGCGCACAAGGAACCGCAGATGCTATAGCCGTAGCGCAGCGCAACGCCGATGCCGTCATCGCAAGTGCAGCGCACATGGAAAAGACTGCCAGTGCCGCTGAGAGAAGTGCGGCTGCGGCAGAAAAATCCGTCGAGACCATGCGCGAAATTGGAGAGCGGCGGTCCAGAGCCTCTATCGTCGTGTCGGACGTAACGGTCGCATTCGACAGGGAAACACGTACTGAGTTTCAGTGCACCATAACCAATACGGGGCCCTCTCGGGCGCAGAACGTGTTTGCACGGGTAACTCGCTCTGTCTGGCAGATACCGAGAACCTCGTACATTCCCACCACAGTCGAAGAGGTTCGGCGCGGAGGCCTTGCAGAAAATCTTATAGACTCTGGCTGGTGCCTAATGCTCATGGACGACTTCGCTGCACAAGAGAGCCGCGACTATCGATTCATCGTCGGTGATCAACTTAATGAGGAAGATACCGATCGGCTGATGAACCTCCTGTCGTGTGTCGGCATGAAGCTGCACATTCACTTAGAGGACGTCTTTGAGAAGCACCGATTCAGCGAGTTTGTTTACGAGGCGATTCTGCCCCCTGGGCACAGCGTGGTTGAGCGGCGTGACATGCTGCCTTTAAAGCGGGTTCTCTTCTTCGACGGTCCCGAGAATGGCGACATTTCAGGCGGGATGGTCGTGGCTCGCCGAGTCGATGTTGGAAAAAAGGGGCGAGCTTAACAACGCGTCCACGGCATCGGCCTCACGTTGTGCGGGATGTAGAGCGGGTGCTTAGGAGCGCCCCCCTTGTTGGTGGCGAGGCACAGCAGCTGCGTGCCGGCGCGAGTAGCGAGGTCCAGAGCCTCGCGATCGCGTCAGCAGTGCGCGCCATGGTCCCCATCAGCGTCAACGCGAGCGCGGCGGCGATCAGCACCCCGATCACCGCCGCTTCCAGATCAGTTGTTGTTGGCCGCCTCACGCGGCGAGCATAGCGCGGTGGCGTCGAAGTTTGCCACCGTCAGCTCGCTGACCTGCTTCGCCGTCCCTGCCCCGACTGTATAGGTCCCCGGCAGCTGCACCTGGTGGAACCGGCCGAACACCTCACGGGCACCCGGCGTGTCGTTGATCGACAGCAGGAACTTGCCTCTGATCTCGCCGAGTTGCTAGGCCAATGCGAGGTAGTTGATCCGGCCGAACACGCCCTGCCCAATAGCCGACCTCCTTTCCAGCGTCATGGAGCGAGTGGAACAGCAAGCCGAGTGCTTTTGCAGGCCAGCGTCGCATTTTGTCTTTGACGCCAACGCGGATTGTCTCATGAACGGTTAGCGTGGAGCGGGCCAAGGAGGACGTGATAGCAATGCACAAGGGCAAGAAGGTTAGAGCACCACGCGTACCTGTTCCTATCACTGGCATCGAGTCCAACTTCGTTGACCAGATCAGTTTTTTAAAGAAGTCCGCAAGAGACTTTGATGGCGGTGATCGCGCCGAATTTCGGAGAATGGCGCTTTCCCTCCGGATACTGGTTCATGACAACCCGCCGGTGTCCCGGTCTCTTTTGAGTCAGGTAGGACTAGACCACATCGGGTTCTTGTCGAGCGCCGAACCTATTCGCCCCGAAAACATGCTTAATGAATTTAGCCTCGCTGGCATAGTGCTAGGAGACGCCAATGCGCCGCTCATTCCGAAATGTAGCGCAGGTTTTCCTGCTACATCGCGACATCTGCCGCTTAAGGACTGGTTGGCAGAGTCCGTACTTCGTGACCTTGATCACAATCTCTTCACTCGCTGGGACTTCATTCGCGTCATCGCCAATCAGGACGGGGGCGCTCACGTCGACCCAGAAATTGAAGAGCGTCACTTCAACCTGACTCAGCCTGGAGGATTTGGGTGGACCGGCGCCCAAGGCGGTACAACCTTCGACATCAATGAGATAGAAAAGGTCTACATCAGGCAGATGGTCTGGGAGTTTCTCGAATCTGTTGAGCCTGCATGGCAGGCCATAATCGGAAACCGCGGCTGTGAATGTGGTAGTGGGAGGAAGGCTCGATACTGCTGCAAGAAGAAGTGACCCGTTACCCCGCCAGGCCGAAC
>NZ_BSEX01000013.1:18361-26068 GCF_027922045.1 Microbacterium terregens | reverse complement strand
CCTCTTCGAACGCCACCGCGGGCAGGCCTACCGCGTCGTTCAGATCGAGGAACGCCGCCATCAGCGGCTTGATCTCGTTGCGCCGGAACATCGCCGTCGCATCGGTCGGATTGCCGAACGCGGAGCCCTGCGCCGGCACGATCCCGAGCAGCTGCGGCGGCACACGATGCGCCGCCATCACGTCGGCCTGGGTCGCGCTCTTGATGCCCAGGAACTCATCCTTGGCCGCGGCCTCCGCGATCGAGATGATCTTGATGCTGTTCTCTTTGCCGTTGGGCGCATGCACGAACATCGACCGGAAGTTGCCCGGCCCCTTCGCGCCCCGCATCGCTTCCTTCAGCTTGTCGGTGTCGTTCGCGTCGATGTCGCCGGTCGCGTACATGATATAGCCCGCATGGGCGCCGTTCAGATAGTAGCGACGCCGAAATAGCGTCGCCGCTTCGTTCAGCAGCGCCGCCTGCAGTGCCGAGATATACTCGGGCACGCCGTAGATCTCCTGGTTCACGTCGGGCTGCATCAGCTGAACCACGCTGCCCCGGTCGAACTCGACCTCGTTCGGGATACCCGGCACGTAGAAGAACCGACCTGCCTCGATGCCGCGCCGGGTGTATTTCGACGGCGAATAGTCGATCCGCATTGCCGCGCCCGACAGGCTGCGCACCTTCACGGCAAAGCAGTCGCCGAACACCAGATAATCCTGCACCAGCTTGGCGAACACGGTGCGGCTCAACCACTGCGACGGGATGAACGATCCCACCAGCTGGTTGCGCTTGAAGATGATTGCCGAGCTATGGTGCGGCGACACGCGGAACGACCGCGCGAGACCGTCGCGCGAGATCGGCGGCTCGTACCAGCGGTTGTTATGCGGGCACTCCAGCAGGTCGAGCAGCTGGCGCCGGTCGAGCACCGCCTCCGGTTCGCCGAAGCTGAACGCCTCGACCTCGGTCGACACCGGCTCGATCGCGCCGGCCGACGCCGCACGCGCTTCCTGCCGCGACATCCGCCGCGTCCGCTTGCTCATTCGATGATCTCCATGGAGCCCTTGGGCTTTTCCTTGCCGTCGAGCGGCTCGTTGATGAGGATGTGCATCGCCGCCCAGGCGACGTCCGCGTGCCCGTCGTCGCCGCCGCGACCGGCCTTGAACGTGACGTTGCGACCGCTGGTGGTGACCGTCTTCTTGATCGAGATGAACGACGACACGACGTCGAGCAGCGAATGGTCGAACGCCAGGCGCTGCCGGCGCACGACGTTCTGCGCCTTCATCACCATCGCCGCTTTCACCTCGAGCGAATATTCGATCTTGGTGACGCCGCGGATCCCGCTCTCCGGCTTGGCGAGCAGCTGGTAGACGCCGGCGCCGACGCCGGTCGCGTCGATGCCTAGATAGGTCACGGTGTAGCGCGACAACACGTTGCGGATGAACTCGGCCTGCTGCTCGAAGTCGAGCCCGCGCAACTGGTGCTTTTCGAGGATGCGGAACTTGCCGCCGGACTCCAGCGGCGGCGCCATGATCACCAGCGCGGCGTTGTCGCCTTCCTCGCTGTTCTGCGGATCATAGCCCGCCCAGACGGGGCGGTATCCATAAGGCCGCGCCGCCTCTGGATCGAAGTCGGCCCATTCGACCAGGCTGTCGCAGCCGAGCCGGATCAGGTCGTTGAAGCGGAACGCCGACAGGCTGTCGTCGACGAACACGCATCCGAACAGGTTCGCGAACTCGTCCTCGGCATATTCGTCCTGCAGCTCGTCCAGGTCGACCAGGTCGAAGCCCTTGTCGATCGCGTCCTGCACCGTGACGATCTGACGCCACACCGCGTCCTCGCACAGCCGGCCATCGCGAAGCGCGGCGTGGCCGACATCGATCTCGATCCGGTCCTCTTTCTTCTTGCGCCGGTTGCGGCGCTCGCCGGTCCAGTACGGATAGGCCGGGTGCGCCACGGTCGATGGCGTCGAGAAATACGTCTTCCGCCAGTGCTTGTGGGTCGCCATGCCCGAGGCGACCTTGTTCAGCTCCTCGAACCCGTGGACCCAGAAGAACTCGTCGAAATAGAAGTTGCCGCTGCGGCCCTGCGCGGTGCGGAAGTTGGTGCCCAGGAAGTGCAGCTCGGCCGCCGCCTCGCCCTCGGGGCGTAGCGCGCTGGTGATCAGCATCGGGTCGCCCTTCAGGTCGACGCCGACCAGCTTGGCAAAGCCGATGATGTAGTTGCGGAACTGGTGCGCCTGCGCCTTCGACGCCGACAGGAAAATCTGGTTGCGACCGCTCTCGATGGCGTCGATCAGCGCTTCGAACGCGAAATAGTAGGTCGCCCCGATCTGGCGCGACTTCAGGATCATCCGTGTGCGGCGCGACAGGTTCGCCCACCACGTCTCCTGGTACCCGAACAGCTTATTGAGGAAGATCTCCTTCAGCTGCTCCGCCTGCTCGACGGTGAAGTGGTTCGGCTTCGCCTTGGGCTTGCGCTCGCCCCGGTTCCGGTTGGCGACCTTGTCGTTCAGGTCGCCTTCGTGCCCGCCCGGTTCCTCGTACCGGCGGACCTTCGCCAGCGCGGCGACCTGGCGGCCGAGCAGGTCGATCTCCTTGAAGTCGCCGGGGGTCTTCTTGTCCTTGGCGATCAGCACCATCCACCGGGCTTCGAGGCAGTCCTCAAGCCGGCGGATGCTGGGCGCGTCGTCCCATTTGCTGCGGTCTTTCCACGACTGCACGGTGGTGCGCGCCACCTGCAGTTCCTCGGCGATCTGGCTCACCTCCCACCCGCGCCAGTACAGGCTGCGCGCCGCGCGCCGCCGGTCCTCGACCGGAAGCGTCAGCGGGTCGGCACGCAGGGCAAGCGGGTTGGCGAGGATCGACATGGCGGCGCGAGCCTAGCCACGCCCCAGCGCCCAAACGGAGCGGCGGCAATCGTAGAGACCGTCTCTACGATTGCGCGCGCTTGAGAAGCGGCCCGCCTTCGGTCCCTGTTCGGCTTCGCAAACGGCCGGCGATGTCCCGGCATCATCGAACCGACCCCGAGGACCGCACCGCCATGGCCACCAAGAGCAAGTTCTTCCGCATCGCCGTCGAGGGGGGCACCACCGACGGCCGCGTCATCGAGCGCGACTGGATCGAGCAGATGGCGGCCGGCTGCAACCCGGCGACGTACACCGCCTGCATCAACTGCGAGCACCTGCGCGGCTACAGCCCCGAGCCGCCGTTCAACAACTATGGCACCGTCTCCGCGCTCAAGACGGAAGAGATCGAGCTGTCGATCGGGGGCAAGAAGGAAAAGCGCCTCGCGCTCCTCGCCCAGCTCGAACCGAACGATCAGCTGCTGTCGGTCAACCGCGCCAAGCAGAAGCTGTTCACCAGCTGCGAGATCTCGCCGAACTTCGGCGGCAGCGGCAAGGCCGGCCTCGTCGGCCTGGCGGTCACCGACAACCCGGCCAGCCTCGGCACCGAGATGCTCCAGTTCGCCGCCGGCAAAGGCGACGCCAACCCGTTCGCCGCGCGCAAGCAGGACAAGGCGAACCTGTTCACCGCCGCCGAGGAAGCGTCCATCGAACTGGACGATGCTGCCGATCCGACCGGTCTGGTGTCGTCGCTGAAGGGCATGTTCGACAGCTTCGCGGCAAAGTTCGCCAAGCCTGACGACAAGCAGGTCGAGACCCCCACCACCCCTGCCGAACCGCCCAAGCCCGCCAACGACAACGACCTGCAGGCGTTCGCCACCGCAATGGGCGAGACGATGTCGCAGGCGCTCGCCGCTGCGCTGGCGCCGGTCAACACCACCATCGCGAGCATCCAGACCGAGCTGTCGACGGTCAAGGGCAAGCTGGAGACGACCGAAGCACCGCAGCAGTTCACGCGCCAGCCTTCGACCGGCGGCGGCGCGCAGATCCAGACCGACTTCTGATCGCCGGCTCGATCGCCCTTCCCGCCCTCACCGCCTGCGCCTTTCCCGGAGCCACCCCATGCACAACCAGACCCGCCCGCTGTTCAATGCCCTCCTCGCTCGCGTGGCGTCGCTGAATGGCGTCGCCGACACCACCGTCAAGTTCTCGGTCGCGCCCGCGATCGAACAGAAGCTGGAAGAGGTAATCCAGCTCTCCAGCGAGTTCCTTCAGAAGATCAACGTCGTGCCCGTCCTCGCCCAGGAAGGCGAAAAGGTCGGCGTGGGCGTCACTCGCCCGATCGCGAGCCGCACCCGCACCGATCCGAAGACCGGCAAGCGCCGAATCGCCACCGATCCGACCGACACCGGGGACCGCGGCAAGTATCGCTGCGAGATCACGCACAGCGACGTCGCGATCCGCTATGCCAAGCTCGACCAGTGGCGCCACAAGCCCGAGTTCCAGAAGCTGGTCGGCGACGTCATCGTCAAGCAACACGGCCGCGACCGCATCATGATCGGTTGGAACGGCGTCGCATGCGCTGAGGACTCCGATATCGAGGCGTTCCCGCTCCTGCAGGACATCAATTACGGTTGGCTCTACAAGATCCGCACCTTCGCGCCGGAGCGCGTCCTGGACACCGGCGAGCTGGCTGCGGCCGGTACCAAGGCGATCTATGTCGCGGCGGGCGATGACGTCGAGCTGGTCAACTCCGATGCCAGCAACGCCGACACGGCGACCGCCGACTTCGCCAACCTCGACGCGCTGGTCTTCACCGCGACCGAGCTGCTCGACGAATGGAACCGCGACGACACCGACCTGGTCGTGATCGTCGGCCGCGACCTGGTGCACGGCCACTTCTCGAACTTCATCAACACCGCCGGCAACACGCCGACCGAGGTGGAGGCGCGCAACCGCATCCTGACGCTTCCCAAGCAGCTGGGCGGCAAGACGGCGGTGATGGTGCCGTTCTTCCCGGCCGACGCGCTGCTGGTCACGCGCCTCGATAACCTGTCGATCTATGTGCAGGAGGGCAGCCGCCGCCGCCAGCTGCGCGACGAGCCCGATTACGAGCAGATCGCCGACTATCAGTCCGTGAACGAGAGCTACGTGGTCGAGGATTACGGCATGACCGCGCTCGTCGAGAACATCGTCCTGGGCAAGAAGCCGGCCGCCTGATCGGGACCCCGTCGAAGTAGCACTTCGACGGGAACCCTGACCGGCCGCTTTCCCGCACCTGATCCGCCCCCTCCCGGAAAGTCGCAATGAGCCTCGCTCGACGCCACCAGGCACGCATCCTGGCCGCCCAAGCCGCGACCCTTCCGCATGGGGGCGGCACCGCCACCGCCGGTTCGCCGGCGGTGGCACCCCACTCTGTCGATCGCGCAGCGTCGACCGCCGCCGCCCAGATCGCGATGCGCCTGACGCACGACCTGCGCCGGCTCAAGCAGATCCAGTCGATCACGCTGAAGATCGCCGCAAAGCGCGAGATGCTGCCGGAATATGCCCCTTGGATCGAAGGGCTGCTGTCTGGCGCGACCAAGGCCGGCGCCGGTGCGTCCGGCGACGTGCTGCCCACCATCATGGTCTGGAAAATCGACGTTGGCGATTTCGCTGGCGCCATGCCCCTGATCGAGCACGTCCTGCGCCACGATGTTCCCATGCCCCAACGCTATGAGCGCACCGCCGCGACGCTGATCGTCGAGGAAGTCGCGGAGGCCGCCATCAAGGCACAGGCCGCCGGCGAGCCCTTCGACCTGGCGGTGCTGGAGCAGATCGAGGCGCTGGTCGACGGCGTCGACATGCACGACCAGGTGCGCGCCAAGCTCATGAAGGCGATCGGCTTCGAGCTCGATCGCGCCGCCCGCACCGCCGAGGAGTCGGGAGGCGATGCACTGCCCCTGCTGTGCCGCTCGATGCTGGCGCTGAAGGAAGCGCAGGCGCTGCATGATCGCGTCGGCGTCAAATCCATTCTCCGCGGTGTCGAGAAGCGCCTCGCTGCCGCACAACCGCCCACGGAACAGGTCTAGCAATGCGACAGGATCCCGATGCGCTGGTCGCCTTCCTCAACAGCCTTGTCGCGCTCGATCGCGACTGGATGGATGCGCTCGTAAAGCACCGGCCTGAGTGCAATCTTGCCCTCGCCCGTCACCCTACGGTGCAGGTGGGGCGCCACGGCGAGGGTTATCATGCCGGCCTGATCGGCCTGCTCAACGGCATCGTCGGCGAAGAGCCCACGGACGGCGTTTTTCTACCCGGCCAGATTGCAGCCGTGTCGGATGGCAATGGCCGCCTGGAGCAATTCATCAGAATCAATCCACCTGCTTTCTCGCCGAAGTAGCCCTTCGGCGACCACCCGCTGCCCCCCCGGCGCGGGGGCGGATCGCAAGACGCGGGAGGGCCTTCGGGCTGAGGGCCGCGATCCTCCGATCCCCACCCCCGTTTTCTTTCGAGGATCCACGATGCCGCCCGTCACCGCCATCTGCCTGACGATCCTTGCTGTCCTGGCCATGGCCGGTGGCGCGCTGCTGACGCTCGCCGGTGCCATCGGCGTGGCGGTCGGGCGTGACCTCGGCGAGGAAGGCATGCGCCTGGCGTTCGGCATCTTCGGCACTGTCGGGCTGATCCTCTTCCTCATCGGCGCCACCTGCGCCGCCCGGCTGCTCGTATGAGCGGTTTCGGCTGCATCGGCTCGGTCGTTCCGGATGCCGTCGACACGGTCGAGGCGGTCATCAACGACCCCTGGTACCCGGCAGTCGACCCGGCGCAGCTGCGCCGCGAACACCGCCTGGGCGACACCAGCAAGGTCACCCCCGAGCGGCTGCGCGCCGCCATCCTTGAGGCACTGATCTCGGTCGACAACCAGCTCGGCGTCTGGACGATGCGGCAAACGGCCGCAGGCTATGAGTCGTTGGCGGACGTGCCCGCCCGCAGCTTCGGGGGCGAAAGCCGCCTGGTCATCTCCTTCCACCGTGCGGTGGGCGCGTTGACCAAGCTGGAGCTGATCGAGCGCCATCGCGATCTCGACACCACCGCCGCCGGCGATCGCGATGCCGCGGCGCTCGACCTCTCCATCGGCGAGCTGCGCCGCGATGCGGTTCACGCAATCCGCGACATCCTGGGCACTACCCGCACGACGGTCGAGCTGATCTGATGCCCGACGTCGTTCACGCCTGCCAGGGCGACACCCTCGACCAGCTCCTGCACCGCGAGCGCGCGCTGGGGCCGGAAGCGCTGGGCACCGTCCTCGCTGCCAATCCCGGCCTGGCCGCGCTGGGCGCGATCCTGCCGACCGGCACGCCCGTCATCGTCCCGCCCGCCGCGCAAGCCGCGCCGGTCGAGCGCCAGCTCCTCGATTTCTGGGACTGACCATGTCCAAGCTTCCCGACATCCTCGACTCCTTCCTGACCTTCCTCGCAGGTCTGTCGCCGGGCGCGCTCGGCGCGGCGGTCAGCCTCGCTCATGAGAAGGGCCTGACCTGGTCGGAGCGCTGCATCCAGTTCGCGGCCGGCACCACCGTCAGCTGGTTCGCCCAGCGCGGCATCGGTGCGGTCTACGCCTTCGACCCATTCGTGCTGCAGGGCATCGGCTTCAGCGCCGGCATGGTCGCCTTCAAATCCACCCCGCGCTTCATCGCCAGCGCGGCCGACGTCGCCGGCAGCCTGCCCGGCCTGATCCGCGACCGCTTCTTCCCCGCTCGAAAGGACAAGCCGTGACCGACACGCGCACCCCCGCCCCGGCGCCCAAGCGCCGCACCCTTGCCGGCGTGATCGGCACGATCGGCGGCGCGCTGGCGCTGTTCACGGTGACGCCGCTCTTCGAAAGCGGCCGCACCGTCGAAGC
>NZ_BSEX01000013.1:0-18334 GCF_027922045.1 Microbacterium terregens | reverse complement strand
ACGCGTATCTCGACATCGTCCGCGTGCCGACTGCCTGCGACGGCATCACCAAGGGCGTCCGGCTCGGCCAGCGCTATACCGAGGCGCAATGCACGGCGATGCTGGAACGCGAGCTGATCGCGCATGCCGAGGAAGTCATCGCCTGCGTGCCCCAGCTCTACGGGCGTGAGCGGGAAGCGCCCGCCGCCGTGTCGCTCGCCTACAACATCGGCGGCCCCAAGTTCTGCGCCTCCACCGCCGCCCGCCACTTCAGGGCGAAGCGCTGGACCGAGGGCTGCAACGCCGTGACCATGTGGAACAAGGCCGGCGGCCGTGTCGTGCAGGGCCTGGTCAACCGCCGCGAGCGCGAACGCGCGATCTGCCTGCGCGGCTTCACCCCCCGAAAGGATCCGTGATGATCGCAGCTGTCCTCGCCAAGCTCGCCCGCGCCCGCGAATGGCTCACCCTGCTCGCGCTCGGCGCTGCCGCCGCCTGGATCTACGTCCAGTGGGCAGAGGCCGACCGGGAGCGCGCCCGCTACGCGCAATGGGTCGAGGTCACCTGTGCCGGTGCCGGTGCGCCCTATGCCGGCGGCAACGAGCAGCGCACCGACACGTCGGGCAAACTGGTAACGGTCACCTTCGCCGATGGCCAGCGCTGCCGCACCGCCATCAACCTGGCCGTCGCCTTCAAGGGCGAGACCGACCGCGCCACCGCCGAGCGCCTGGCGCGCGCCATGCTCGAACACGACGGCAAGCTGCTGGCCGATGCCCGCCTCGCCCGTGTCGCGGCCGAAGCCGCCAAGGCCGCTACCGAACGAATGGAGATCGCAAATGCCGAAGTCGATGCACAAGCGGATGGCACGGGTCGCGTCGATCGCGCTTGGTTCGCTGCTCTTAACGACGTTGCCGGGCTGCGCGCGCCGAGCCGTTGAAGTGCCCGTTCCCCAGGCGGTGCCGGTCGCGGTCGACGTCCGCGACACACCGCCGGCCGAGCTGCTGCGCTGCCCCGAGCAGCCCGCCGGCTTCCCCACCGATGCCCAGGCGACCATGCCCACCGGCGTCCGCGCCGCGGCGATCCGCATGGCGCGCGCGGTGCGCGACCGTGGCGACCAGCTGGTGCGCCTGATCCGCTGGCACGATCCGGAGGCATGCCGGTGAAGAAGCCCGAGGGCCTGCGCCGCCTGCTGCTCGCGACCGCGCTCAAGGATCAGCCGGAGAAGCTGCAGCTGTATATCGACCGTGGCGGCATCACCTGCCGCCGCGGCAGAAACCTCGCCTTCCAGTACGGCTACACGCTGAACGTCGTGGTCGAGGGCTACACCGGCGAGGTGAACGCGCTGATGGTGCCGGTCCTCGCCTGGATCGCCGAGCAGCAGCCCGATCTGCTCGACAAGCCACCCTACAAGCCGTTCGAGTTCGAATCGGTGTTGCTCGACGACGACAGCGCCGACGTCTCGATCAACATCGAGCTGACCGAGAACGTCCTGGTCGACCGCACGGGCAGGTCGGAATGGTCGGCGCGTCACCTCGACGAACCGGTCATCGCCGATGCTTTCCCCGGCGTCTGTGGCGTCTCGCTGGTCGCGGCGTTGATCGACGAGGCGAACACCCCCACGCCATGAGCGACGATCTGATCGAGATCGAGAAGCTGGCGGGCGCCCTTCTGCGCAACGTCGACGCGAACGCGCGCCGCCGGCTGCTGCGATCGGTGGCGAAGAAGGTGCAGGCGAGCCAGCGCGCCCGCATCGCCCGGCAGCAGGATCCGGACGGCGCCCCATTCGCCCCGCGCCGCAAGCGTCCGGAACCCACGCGCGGCGCCTACACGGTGCGCTTCCTCTACCCCAAGGGCGACCCGAACCCGCGCGAAGTCCTCATGAAGAGCTGGGTCTGGGATGGCCCGCTGATGACCGGCTTCGACATCGAGGCCGGCGGCATCCGCTCCTTCCACCGCGACAAGGTCGATCGCTACCTGCCGCTGGAGCCGGGCATGCAGAACGCCGGCGCCGGCAAGCTGCGACGCAAGGGACACATTCGGCGAGCGGCCATGTTCCGCAAGCTCGCGTCAGCGCGGTACCTGCGCGCCGACGCCACCGACGCCGAGGCATGGGTCGGATTCACCGGGCAGGCCGCGCGCGTCGCCGGCATCCACCAGCATGGGCAGGTCGACAAGCCCTCCGCAAAGGCGAAGCCAGTCCGCTATTCCCGCCGCACCCTGCTGGGCCTGAGCGAGGCGGATCGCATGATGGTGCTGGACGCGCTGCTTGCGTCCCTGGTCAACGGCGTGTGAAGTCCGGAAATCGGTGGAAAGCGGACCTTACTGGGTGCTCCTGAACGGGCTTGGCAAACGAGCGACTTGCTTCCAAGAAATGAGGTGATCGACTATGGCAAGTTCACGGTAATTCCCCATGTGACCATAGCCGTTGAGCTTGCCAGCTGGCTTCGGGCAAGCAGATCGGCGACCCTCAAACGCGATGAGATATGCGCCAGACTCTATTGCGTGCGGCGCTTCATCTCTCGTCTTTTTCGACCACTCCAACCACGTTCCTTCTGTGTATCTGCGCATTTCAGGTGTGAGCCTCGATGCGCCAACAAACAGTTCAGAGCGTTCAAAATCGCGAATAACTAGGCCGGTTATTCGTTCTGGCTTGGCAAGCGGATAGCAGTCTTCGGCATCCTTCCAGACACCGTGCATGCTCCCGCTTCCACACCGCTCGATTATGGCTTGATCCGTCATTAGCTTGGCGCATTGCTGGGGCGTAGGCGGCGACCCGCAACCGGCGAGCAAAAGCAGCAAAAGCATCGGTTCTCGAAGCATGACCAAGAGCATGTGGGATTGTCGTTAAACCGGCAAGTCCGATGTCCGCAACAGGGCGTTTTCGGTCGTAGGTAGCCACGAGCAGTTCCCCGCAATCGTAGAGACGCACTCTACGATTGCGGCCCCCTAGCGGCTGTCACCACCCGCCGCCGACATGGCCGGCGATGTCCACCGCCCCCGCCAGTTCCAACGCTATCGACCTGTCGCGCTTCCCTGCGCCGACGATCGTCGAGCAGTTGACGTTCGAGCAGATCCTCGCCGAGCTGGTCGAAGCCCTGCGCACGCGCCTGCCGGCCTTCGACGCCCTGGTCGAAAGCGACCCGATCATGAAGCTGCTGCAGGTGGTCGCCTACCGCGAGCTGCTGTTACGCCAGCGCGCCAACGACGCCGCACGCCAGCTGATGGTGGCCTACGCGCTCGGCTCTAATCTGGATCACCTAGCGGCACTGGTTGGCGTGACCCGCCTGCCCGGCGAGGCCGACGACGCCCTGCGCCAGCGCGCCGTGCTTGGGCCGGAAGGTTTCTCCGTCGCCGGCCCTGAGCTGGCCTATATCTATCACGCCAAGTCGGCCGACCCCGGCGTGCTGGACGCCAGCGCCATCTCGCCGGCTCCCGGCGAGGTCCGGGTCACGGTGCTATCGCGGGAAGGCGACGGCGCAGCCTCGGCCGCGCTGCTCGACGCCGTCCGCGAGCGGGTAAATGCGCGCGAGGTCCGCCCCCTCGGCGACCTGGTCACCGTCGCCAGCGCCGAGATCCGCACCTTCGCAGTCCACGCCACGCTCTACACCTTCGCTGGCCCTGACCGCTCGCTAGTGCTGACAGCCGCCCGCGAGCAGCTGGACGCATACCTCGCCGAATGCCGGCTCCTCGGCCGCGACGTGACCATGTCCGGTCTCTACGCCGCGCTGACCGTCCCCGGCGTCCAGCGCGTCGTGCTGGCCGCGCCCACGGCCGGCGTCGTCTGCGACTATACGCAGGCAGCCTGGTGCACCGACATCGTCATCGCCCACGGCGGTTATGACGCCTAGCCTGCTGCCCCCCAACGCCACCCCGCTGGAACGCGCGGCCGAATCGACGACCGCGCGCATCGGCGACGTGCCCTTTCCGGTCGAAGCGCTGGGCGATCCGCAGCGGATCCCGCTGCGGTGGTTGCC
Organism: Microbacterium terregens; assembly: GCF_027922045.1. Next base: position 14,384 of record NZ_BSEX01000013.1, on the reverse strand, counting down.
GTGGCTCGCCTGGGGCCTGTCGGTTGACAGCTGGGACGACGACTGGAGCGAAGCGGAGAAGCGTGCGGCCGTGGCCGGCTCGATCGCGCTGCACCGGATCAAGGGCACCCGCGCGTCGGTGGAGACCGTGCTGGGCCGCTTCGACCAGCTGCTGCACCTGGTCGAATGGCACCAAGCCGCACCGCGTGCGGATCCGCACACCTTCGAGGTCCGCCTGCCGATCGCCGGCGACGGCGTCGAGCCCGGCGGCCGCCGCGCCACCGCTGCCTTTGCCGAAGCCATCATCCGCGAGGTCTCGCGGGTGAAGCCCGCGCGCGAGCATTTCCGCCTGGTGCAGACGCTCGGGCTTGAGGGCGCGATTGGCATCCAGGGCGTCGCCCGCCTCACCGGCGCCACCCGCCAAGACATGGCCGCCAACTTCGACACCTCGCCGGCCTGGGCCGCCTTCCTCCAGACCGAGGATGGCGAGCCGCTGCAGGACGATGCCGGCGCCTTTGTGGACACTGCCCCATGAGCAAGCTCGCCCTCACCATCACCCAGGCGGGCCATTCCCGCTTCACCGCCGCCCAGGTCGACGACGACATCGACCTCTCGATCAGCGCGGTGGGCCTCTCCGATCGCGCATTCGTCGCGGCCCCCACGCTCACCGCTCTGCCGGGCGAGTTCCGGCGCGTATCGACCATCTCGGGCGAGGCGATGGGCGACAACGTCGTGCACATGATCGTGCGCGACGCGGATCCGCTCGCCTATACGGTGCGCGGCTTCGGCCTGTTTCTCGCCGACGGCACGCTGTTCGCCACCTATGCCCAGGACGACGCGCTGTTCGAAAAGGCGGTGCTGTCCGACATGCACCTCGCGATCGACATCGCCTTCCCCACCGGCAACGTCGAGCAGCTGACGTTCGGGGACACCAACTTCCTCAACCCGCCGGCTACCACCATCACCCGCGGCGTTGTCGAGCTGGCAACGCAGGACGAAGTCGACACCGGCGAGGACGGCGAACGCGTCATCACCCCCCGCACCCTGGCGCAAAGGCTTGCGGGCTGGACCGCCGGACTGCTCGGCCGTCGCATCACCGGCGCCGGGCTCGCCACCGGCGGCGGGGATCTGACCGACGATCGCACCATCACCGTGCCTGCAGCGTCCGCGGCCGAGGCAGATGCCGGCGCGATCGCCGACAAGGCACTGACGCCGGCGAGCATCGTCAACATCATCGCCTCGATCGCCGCGCGCGTACCGCTCACCCGCCGCATCGACACCGCAGGCCTGGCGCTCGGCGGCGGCGCGCTCGGCACCGACCAGACGATTTCGGTCCCGGCCGCCACGCCCGAGCAGCTGCTCTACGCCACCGCCGGCAATGTTGCGGTTACCCCGGAAAGCTTCGGCGGCCTGACCCACCTGCTGGAGGCGAACGGCTACTGGACCTTCCCGGGCGGCCTCATCGTCCAGTGGGTCAACTATCGAGCGACCCTCGCCGACGAACCGGCCGTGACGGTAAACTACCCCCTCGCCTTCCCCACCCGCTGCCTGGCGGCGAGCGCCACCGCCTTCATCAGCGCACCCGCGAACAACCGCGACTCGTGGCCGCAGATCGCCGGCGAGCCCGGCCGCACGTCCTGCGTGATCCAGCTGCAGGCGGACGACCAGAACGACCGCCTGGTGAACGGCTTCACCCTCATCCTGATCGGCTACTGACATGGCGAAGATCTCCGAACTGCCTCAGCTGGTGGAGCCCACCGGCGACGAAACGGTCGTCGTGCTCGATGGCGGCGCGACCAAGCGTCTCAAGATGGACCTGCTCGCCGGCGCGGCGTTGGCGCCCCACGTCGCCTTGGCCATGGCAGAGCTGCAGAAGATCGGCGATCGAGCCGACGCGGCGGCCGATCGCATCGTGGAGGCACGCGACCTGCTGCCCCGCGCGTATGATGCCAACCGGGTACAGGCCGCGACGCTCGATCCCTACGGCATGGTTCTGAGCTATATCGCCGGCGGCCAGCTGCATGACGCGAGTGGCCTCAACCTCAGCCAAGGGGTGCGCGATCTCGCGGCTTCCGCACCGCGCGTCTACCAGATCGGCGGCACCGGCATCCCGTCGAGCGCTGTTCTCGATCCCTATGGCATGGTCCTCGAAGCGGTGGTGGCGAACGGTGCGCCGGCGCGACCCAGGCTGACGCTCGCGGCCGAGAAGGCGCGCGTCGCGCATATCCCGCCCTCGATCACTTTCACTCCGCTGTTCGTCACCAGCGCGGACCCCACTGCCGCGCGCGCAGTGCCGGGCCTGTCGGAATTCTTCCGGCTCCCTGCCGGCGATGGACGGCTCGGCGAGGATCACGCCTTTTGCGAGGCGCGGCACGACAAGAACCTCGACGGCGGGTACATCGGCGTCGCCTGGGCGCATCGCGAGAACGGCGTTTGGGGACCGAGCACGCTGCTGATCGGCGAGGCCGGGGCAGACTACCACAACCCCTGCTGCGTGTACGATCACCGGCGGGACGAGTGGCACCTGCTCTTCGGGTGGAACTATGCCACCCTCAACGAAGACACCGAACCCTCGCTTGCGGCGGATCTGGCCAACGCCGGCCGCATGTACTGGGCCATCTTCCGCCAGGGCGCATGGCGCCACCCGATCACCGGCAAGGCGCTGCCGATCCCGTTCACGCGCGTCGACGCGCAGGAGATCCTGCAAGGTCGTGATGCGAGTTGGCGCCTGTTCTATCCCGGTCCCGGCAAGGGCAAGCAGCTGTCGAACGGCGTGCTGGTCATGCCGGGATGGGTGAAGCTCGGCACCGGCGGTGACGGCAACACGCGCAGCATGGTGCTGCGCTATGACGACTATGCCCGCACCTGGAGCGCTGGGGCGCCCATGCCGCTGCCGGCGGGCGTCGCGCAGACCAACGAGGCGATCGTCGAGGAGAACGACGACGGCACGATCCGGCTCAACTGTCGATCGGGCACAGGCTACCGCGTGGTCGGCCACTCCGCCGATCTCGGCCGCACGTGGACGCGGGTGGCCACCGACACCAGCTATCCCACGCCCCAGGTCGCCGAGGCGCTGCTGCGCACTTCCAACCCTCACGACGGGTTCGCCGGTCGCGGGCTCTACTACAACGTCGCAAGTAACGACGGCCGCTTCGATGGCACCATCCGCTACACGCTCGACGGGTTCGAAACCTACGCCGCGAGCCGCAAGCTGTTCGACACGCGGGTCGAGACGGTTGCCGTCGATTACGAGGGCGCCCCGGTGCCTTCGGTCGAGATCACGCACGACACCGCCTACGGCTGTCTTTGGGTCACCGGGCCCGACAAGTTCGGCCTGCTGATCGAGTTGGGCGTCGTGCGCAAGGACGGCACCTTCAGCGGTGCCGGATCCAGCGGCAATGCGGGCGGCCGCTACCGCGTCATCGTCTTTGTCGAGTTCACCCTTTCCTGGCTGCTGGAGCGCGCCTGATGATCGTCACCCCGCATAACGAAGTCCTGCCTGCCACCGACGCCGCCGGCGTCCCCACGCGCAGTATCCTCGACATCGGTAACTACACCGCGCCGGCCGCGGCGGTGCTGCGTGCCGCGATCGCCACCGGCGTGCGCTTCCCGCGCGACGTGCTGATGCGCACCATGAGCGACTATGATCGCCTGCCGGCAACGTTGCGCGCCGCGCTGCTCGCCTGGGTACGGGCGCCGCTCGCTAAGGCCGACGGCGCTGGTGTCATCGAAACCGCCTACGGGCTTACCGGCGGCGCGAACCTGGTGCCGGTCACGGAAAAGCCGCTGCTCAAGAAGCGCGCCTCGGGCCTTTGGACGTTCGACTTTTGGAATGAGGGCAACGCTGGCCAGGATCAGGCCAACCTCCTGCGGTCCAGCACGATCCCTGCAGCGACTGGCCTCAGCGTCGCAATCTCGGGCGCGGCCATCGGTGCCGCCGGAGACTCCGGCGAAGGCGAGGTCGCGCTTCAGCAGGTCTCCAGCCCGTCCGGCGGCTTCACCAACCTGGGCGTGCGCCGCACCCCTGCCGGTATGATCCAGGCATTCGGGAGGCGTGCGCAGGCCGATGCGACGATCACGCTCACCACCACTACTGCCTGGCCGACCCTTGCCGACTCGATTGTCATTGCTTCTATGAACCTCGCCAACAGTGGGACGGACGCGCTGACCATATCCCTCTACCTTGCCGGCCCGACCGGCCCGGCCGAGCGGATCGGCTCGGTCGCGGGGCTGGTTACCGGAAACGTCAACGTTGTCGGCCTGCTCAGCGTCGGCAACGGACCCACCGCACCCGCCAACTCTCGGTTTAAGGGTGAAATTGCCGAGGCCTTGATGGTGGGGATCGCCCTCGATCGCACGCACGACCTGGAGCGCGACGCCTTGGTCGCGATGATGCAAGCCAACCTTGCCGCCAAAAGCTGATCTAGGTTGCTCTAGCACGTCGTTGCGACGTCGTGTACGCGCGCGCCGAACTACAGTTTTGCCGCTACCGGGGGGGAGGGCACGTGCGTCGCTACTACAGTGAGATCAATGCCGTTCGATTCGCGTCCGCTGTCCTGGTTCTATTTCACCATCTAGCGTTCACCGCCTGGGCAGAGCCAGGCGGCCTTCCCCACCAGCTTTCTCGTCTTACCCAGCCCCTTCCCGGTCTTGGATCCTGGGGCTGGTTTGGCTGGGTGGGCGTGGAAGTCTTCTTCGTGATCTCCGGCGTGGTGATTGCGAACTCAGCTGCTGACCGCACGGTGCTCGACTTCATCCGGGGCCGGGTAGTTCGCCTCTACCCCGCTGCGATCGTGTGCTCTGCCATAGCGGCCGGACTGCTGCTCTGGTTGCACGCGACGCCGCCCAACTTCCCGCGCGCCCTCCTCAACTCCATGTTCCTGATCCCGGTGCGGCCTTGGCTTGATCCGGTATTCTGGACCCTGTCGGTTGAGATCGTGTTCTACGCTCTAACCGCCTGTTGGTTGATGCAGAAGCGCGTCGGCTTTGAGACGTTCGCCATAGGACTGGTGGGCTGGTCGGCGTTGTGGGTGGTTCTGGATCTGACCGGAAATCGTCCCGCAATGTATTGGGAGCGCATCACCCTCCTTCGCCACGCCTGCTTCTTCGCGTTGGGGATGCTTCTGTGGGCATGGTCCGTCGGCCGCTTAACGTGGCGCGGCAAGGTCGCCGCCGCGCTTGGCTCAGCGCTTGGCCTCTACGAGATCTTTTCGAAGACGTTGGCTGGCGCCGATGGTTGGGGAGTTCTGCCCTATTACCCCTTCATGCCGGCTGCGGTGTGGGCCGTCTCGGTTCTCGCGATCGCCTATTCACTCTGGGCGGGATCGCAGAAGCCGTCCGTCATCCTGAAGCAAGCGGGGCTTGCAACCTACCCGCTGTATCTGTCCCATACGACGATCGGGGGAGCGGCGATATTCGTTCTGACCTCCCTCGGCTTGAGCCCTGGGGCTTCGTTTGCTCTCGCCTGCCTCGCTGCAATCTTGGCCGCCTGGGCGATCGCGGTTCACGTCGAGCCACCCGTCGCGAAATTCCTACGCAACATCCTGTCGGGCCAACTCTGGCGGTAATCGAACGTCGGCAGCATGAGAGCTGGGTGACCATCTCCCTGCGGGGACGCCGTCCCCCAGAACAGTGAGGCGTGCCCCGCAATCGTAGAGTGCGTCTCTACGATTGCGGCCCCCGTGACGTCGCAGCCCGGCCGCGCATGGTCGCTTCCGTGGCCGAACCTGTCGACACCCCCCGCCTGATCGGCGACCTGCTGCGCGAAGGCGTTGTGATCGAACGCGCCGGCGCGACGTGCCGTGTCGCCATCGGCGATCTCGAAAGCGGCCCCATTCCCTGGCTCGCCGGCCGTGCCGGCGATGCGACGATCTGGTCTCCGCCGAGCGTCGGCGAGCAGGTGCTGGTGCTCTCGCCCGAGGGCGACCTCGCCCGCGGCATCGTCCTGCCCGGTCTCTACTCCGACGCGCACGCCGCACCGGCAGAGGACGGCTCGACCATGCTTCGCTTCGGCGACGGCACCGTCATCCAGTACGATCCCGCGGCGCGCCATCTCAACGCCACCGTCCCCGGCGGCTCGGCGACGATCGAGGCGGACGATATCGTCCTGCTCGGCTCGGTGACGATCATGGGCGACGTCGAGATCGGCGGCATGCTCACCGTCAGCGGCGACGTCGTCGGCGCGGGCAAGAGCCTCAAGGATCACGTCCACACCAAGGTGCAGGCCGGCGGCGCTATCTCGGGACCGCCGCAATGATCGGGATGAACGCCGCCACCGGCAAGCTGCTGGAGGGCATCGAGCATGTGCGCCAATCGGTGCAGGATATTCTCGGCACGCCACTCGGCACCCGCGTCGGCCGGCGCTGGTACGGCTCGCACATTCCCGAGCTGCTCGATCAGCCGATGAACGATCGCACGCGCCTGGCGCTGGTCGCCGCCGGTGCCCTCGCCCTGCAGCGTCAGGAGCCGAGAATCCGCGCGACGCGCATCACCGTCGAGACCGGGGCCACCCCCGGCGCCGCCGTTCTCCGCATCGTCGGCAAGCGCCACGACGGCCCCCGCGCCGGCGCCCCGCTCACCCTCGCCATCCCCGTTCGCTCTGCCCGCGCTTCCTGAAAGGACTATCCATGGCCGACCGTTACCACCACGGCATTTCCCTGACCGAGATCTCCAACGCGCCGCGCATCATCGCGACCGTGGCCACCGCCGTCATCGGCCTGGTCGCGACCGCGCCCGCTGCCGCTGCTGAGGCCTTCCCGATCGACCGGCCGGTGCTGGTGCGCGATCTCGACGCCGCGATCGTCGCGGCCGGCGCCGGCGGCACGCTCGCCGCGACCCTGTCCGCCATCGCGGCTACCGTGCGCGCGCCTGTCGTCGTCGTGCGGGTCGCACCTGGTGCGGATGCCGCCGCCACGCAGGCAGCCATCATCGGCGCCGACGCGAACGGCCTGCGCACCGGCATGCAGGCGCTGCTCAGTGCCGAGGCGGTAACCGGCGTGAAGCCGCGGATCCTCGCCGCCCCCGGCCTTGAGAATGCCGAGGTCACCACCGCCCTCGCCGAGGTGGCCGAGAAGCTGCGCGGCATGGCCTATGCCAAGGCGCTGGGCGACGATGTCGCCGAAGTCGAAGCCTATGCCTCCGGCTTCACCTCGCGCGCACTCATGCTGCTGTGGCCGGACGTCACCGTGCGCCGCGCGGATGGCGCCACCGTGCCCAGCTACGCTGCCGCCCATGCCGTCGCCATGCGCGCCCGGATCGACCAGGAGCAGGGCTGGCACAAGACGCTGTCCAACGTGCCCCTGCCCGGCATCACCGCCGGCACCGGCGTCGCCGGCATCACCCGCGATGTCACCTTCGACATCCAGGACCCCGACTGCGACGCCAACGTGCTGAACGCCGCCAACGTCACCACCCTGGTGCGCATCAATGGCGAGCTGCGCTTCTGGGGTTCGCGCACCACGTCCGGCGACGCGAACTTCGCTTTCGAGTCCGCAACCCGCACCGCCCACATCCTCGCCGACACGATCGCCACAGGCCTGGTCTGGGCAATCGACAAGCCGCTGATCCCCAGCCTCGCGCGCGACATCGTCGAACAGTGCAATGAGAAGTTCCGCGCCATGGCGCGCGCAGGCGAGATCTACGGCGCCGTTGCGGTGTTCGATGCGGCCAAGAACCCGGTCGACAAGCTGCGCACCGGCATCCTGACCATCGGCTATCGCTACACCCCGATCCCCCCGCTGGAGCGGCTGAACCTCGTCCAGGAGATCTCCGACGAGTTCCTCGCCAACTTCGCCGACCTGGTCAGCGCCTGAGCCGCGCAGAACCGCCCCCCCTTTTCTTCCGGAGTATTGATCCATGGGTTTCCCCCGCAAGCTCAAGCAGATGGCGTTGTTCGTCGACGGCGTCTGGATTGCTGAAAATATCTCGATGACGCTGCCCAAACTTGCCCGCAAGTTCGAGGAATACCGCGGTGGCGGAATGGGCGGCGCCGTGGGCGTCGACATGGGCGCCGATGGTCTGCTGGAGGCCGAATGGACCTGCGGCGGTTGGGTGCGTGACGTGTTGCGCCAGTACGGCGCCTCGATCTCCGGCACGCAGCTCCGCTTCGTCGGCTCCCTGGAGAACGACGACACCGGCGAGCTGACCAGCGTCGAAGTCGTCATGCGCGGCCGGCATCAGGAGATCGACCTGGGCGAGTCCAAGCCCGGCGAGGACACCGAGATGAAGATCAAGAGCGTCCTCGCCTACTACAAGCTCGACTGGAACGGCGCGACCGACATCGAGATCGACCGGCTCGGCATGGTCGAGATCGTCGGCGGCATCGACCTGATGGCCGGCCATCGCGCCAACCTCGGCTTCCTGTGATCCCCGCCCCGGCCGTCGCGCCGGGGCTTCCCACCCTCCGTTCGAGAGCTTGAACCATGTCCGAAGCCAAGATCCGTTCGTTCACCCTGCAGGCTGCCATCGCCGTGGCCGGCAAGGTCGAGCATGAAGCCGGCACCAAGATCACCGTCCGCAAGCCTCAGGCGGGCGACATGCGCGGGCTGTCGCTCAACCCGCTGATCCAGGGCGACTACAACTCGCTCGAAACTCTCGCCCCGCGCATCACGTCGCCGATCCTGCACAAGCAGGTGTTCGCCGCGATGGATCCGGCGGACCTGACCCAGTTCGGCGGCGAGGTGCTGGATTTTTTGCTGCCGAACGAAGCGAAGCAAGCGGTCTACCAGCCCGAGTAGAACCGATAATGGCGGACATCTGGTGGGTGCTGCGCGGTCAGCCCGGCTACGAAGCGATGTGCGCCATGTCCCTCTCCGAATTGATGAACTGGCACGCGCTCGCCGTCGAACGCGCGCCCAAGAAGGAATGACGCCTTGGCCGACCGCAACCTGCGCATCCGTATGCTCATGGATGCGGCCGACCGCGTCAGTCGGCCGCTCAAGGACATCGCCGGAGGTTCCCGAGCGGCCTCAGCCGAACTGCGCGGCACTCGCGATCGGCTGCGTGAGGTCGACCGCGCTCAGGAACAGCTGAACAGCTTCACCACCCTGCGCAATGGCATGCGGGCTTCCGCGACCGCCATGCGCGACGCGCAGCTGCGTGCAGCCGCGCTCGGGCGTGAGATCGAGCAGACGAACCGGCCCTCCCGCGCCATGAAGCGCGAGTTCGCGGAAGCCACGCGCGTAGCCGAGCAGCTGGCGACCAGCCACCGCCACGACGCCCAGCAGCTGCGCGATCTGCGCTCTGCGCTGCAGGCGGCCGGCGCCGACACCCGCGATCTCTCCCGCTACGAACGGGAGCTGGCCGCCCGGTCGGCCGACACCAACCGCCAGCTCGCCGAGCAGGAACACCGCCTCGAACGGATCGCCAACCGCGAACACCGGATGGGGACCGCGCGTGACGGGTTCAATCGAACGATGGGCACCGCCGGCAACATCGCTGGCGCGGGCATGGCCGCCGGTGCGACGGCGGTCACCGCCGCGGCGCCGCTGGTCGCATCGTCCCGCGTGGCCATGGATCTCGAAGAGGGCATGGCTGGTGTGGCGAAGGTCACCGGCATGGCCGATGCACAGCTGCAACGCATGCAGGGCAGCATCGTCGACCTCACGACCACCATCCCCATGACCGCCGTCGACCTGGCAAACATCGCAGCGGCCGGCGCCGCGGCCGGCGTTGGCATGGACAAGACCGGCAAGGCGCTCGCCACCCAGCGCGAGGATCTGATCGCCTTCTCCGGCGACGCCGCGCGGATGGGCATCGCCTTCGACATGGCGGCGGAAGATGCCGGCAGCACGATGGCGAAGTGGCGCCAGGCGTTCAAGATGACCCAGCCCGACGTCGTGGCGCTCGGCGACCGGGTAAACGCCCTCACCAACAAGTTCGGCGGCAAGGCATCGACTGTCGCGGGCATCGTCACCCGTATCGGGCCGCTCGGCGAGGTCGCCGGCATCGCCGCGCCACAGGTCGCCGCCCTCGCGTCGTCGCTCAACTCGATCGGTGTCGAGGAAGAGATCGCCGCGACCGGCATCAAGAACACCCTGCTGACCCTGACGAAAGGCACCGCAGCGGCGAAAAGCCAAAAGGCGGCATTCAAGTCGCTGGGGCTCGATGCGGGCAAGGTCGCGAAAGCAATGCAGGTTAATTCCAGCGGCACGATCGTGGACGTGCTGGAGCGGGTCGGCCGGCTCAGCACCGACAAGCAGGCGAGCGTTCTCAGCGAGCTGTTCGGCACCGAGTCGGTCGGCGCGATCGCCCCGCTGCTGACCAATCTCGACGGACTGAAGGAACGCCTAGGGCTAGTCGGCGATCTGGGCCGCTACGCCGGCTCGATGACCAACGAGTTCCTGTCGCGCATCAACACGACCAAAGGCGCGACGGATCTGGCGGCGAACGGCCTCCAGGCGGTCAATCTGGAGCTGGGGCAGCAGATGCTGCCGAACGTGAAAGCGGCGGCGCAGTACATCGGTCGCACCGCCGCCGTTATGCGTGCGTGGGCAAAGGGTCATCCCGGCCACGCCAAGGCACTGCTGTACGTCGCGGGCGGCGCCGCCGCGCTCTTCGCCATCTTCGCGACCGGCGCGATCATCCTCGCGGGCCTCATGGCGCCGTTTGCCGCCCTGTCGTTCGCTTCTACCGCCTTGGGCATCAGCTTCGGAGGCTCGATGCTGAAGGTCGCGCGCGGTTTACTCTACCCCATTCGCATGGTGCCGCTGCTGGGCCGGGCCTTCCTGGGGCTTGCCGGCACGGTCGCACGCGCGGGGCTGATGCTGCTCGCCAATCCGATGACGTGGATTGTGCTGGGCATCGTCGCCGCAGTCGCGCTGCTCGCCTATGGCGCATACAAGCTCTATCAAAACTGGGATGGCGTGGCTGCCTGGTTCGGCGCCTTGTGGACCGGCGTGAAGGGCTTCTTCGCCAGCGGCATCGACGCGGTGATCGGCTTCGCCTCAACGTTGTGGCCTCGGATTAAGGGCTACCTGGTCGGGTGGATCGTCTACCTGTCGCCGCTTCCCGGTATGCTCACCGACATGGGCAGAAACCTGATCCAGGGGCTCATCAACGGCATCAGCGGAATGCTCGGCCGGCTGAAATCCACGATCGTCAACGCCGCCAGCTCGGCAGCGAATTGGTTCAAGCAGAAGCTCGGCATTCACTCGCCATCCCGCGTTTTCATGGGCTTCGGCGGCTTCATGATGCAGGGCTTGCACAACGGCATCGATCAAGGCGCGGACGGACCCGTCAGTCGGATCACCCGGCTGTCCCGCGACCTCTCCGGTGCGCTTGCGCTCGGCGCGGCCACCCCCGCCCTGGCTGGCGGACTCGCCCCACCTGGCGGCGCCGGTTCCAGCTCCACCCCGGCGGCCTCACCGTCGCGGACCTACGTCATTAAGGTCGAGGGCGGCACCGGCGGCCCTAGCGAGATAGAGGCGGCCGTGCGCCGTGCGATTGAGGCGATCGAGCGGGAGAACGCCGCGAACAACCGCTCGGCCTTCGCCGACGATGCGGATTGGAACGTCTGATGCTGATGTCGCTGGGGCTGTTCCCCTTCTCGCTCGATACCCTCGCGCATGAGGATCTCTCGCGCCGTACCGCCTGGCGTCACGCGACGTCGCAGCGCATCGGCCAGCGCGACGCCACCCAGTACGTCGGCCCCGGCGAGGAAACGATCTCGATCGCCGGCACCGCCTATGCCGAGTTGAGCGACGGCCGCCTGAGCCTCGACCAGCTGCGCACCATGGCGGACAGCGGCGACGCCTGGCCGCTGGTCGACGGCGCCGGCATGATCTTCGGCGCCTTCATCATCCAGACGCTCGACGAACGGCACAAGCACCTCTTCGCCGATGGCACCCCGCGAGCGATCGACTTCCAGCTCGAGCTGCTGCGCGTCGACAGCGAGCAGCCGGCATGATCGCGAACATCCCCGACTATCGCGTTGAGGTGGACGGCATCGACATCACACCGCGGCTGCGTGACCGCGTGCCGGGCAACGGCAACCGCGCGCGCCTGATCTCCCTCGGCATCACGGACAAACGCGGCAGCGAGTCCGACCAGCTCGACCTGGTGCTCGACGACAGCGACGGCGCCTTCAATCTTCCGCGCACCGGCGCGAAGATCCGCGTGCAGCTGGGTTGGCGGCAGGGCAGCGACGTGACGGTCGGCCTGGTCGACAAGGGCACCTTCATCGTGGACGAGGTGTCCCACACCGGCCCGCCCGACGTCATCACCGTGCGCGCTCGCGCTGCTGACTTCACCGGCGCCATGCGCGTGCGTCGGGAACGCAGCTGGCGCGGCACCACGCTGGGTGCGATCGTCGCCGACGTCGCCCGCGCACATGGGCTGACGCCGCGCTGTGCGCCCGCGCTGGCGTCGATCGCGGTCACCACCAAGGCGCAGAGCCGGGAAAGCGACCTCGCCTTCCTGCGCCGCCTGGGACGCGACCACGATGCCGCCGCGACCATCAAGCGCGGCAACCTGGTGCTGGCGCCGCTCGGCAAGGCAGCGACGATCTCGGGCGTCAACCTGCCGGCGCTGACCATCCATCGCCGCGACGGCGATCGGCACGACTATCAGCTGCAGAAGCAGGAAGAGGTGACCGGCGTCACCGCCAGTTGGCACGATCGCGGCGCCGCGAAAAAAAAGACGGTGACGGTCGGCAAGGCGGACGGCGCGCGCAAGCTTTCACGTACCTATGCCAGCGAAGCCGACGCGCGCGCGGCGGCAGCGGCCGAGAGCAGCCGCGCCGCGCGCCAGCCCCGCACGCTGGGGCTGAACCTCGCGCTCGGCCGCGCCGACATCAAGCCGGAACAGCCGGTAACCGTCGCCGGGTTCAAGCCTGCAATCGACGCCCAGCGCTGGGTTGTCGCCGAGCTGACCCACGCGCTGGGCGAGCGGGGGTTTACGACGCAGCTAAAGCTGGAGACTGGCTGACCTCAGGCTGTTCGCGCTCGAACACCCAGCAGCTGACCGTGCTGCCGGTGACGCTGTTCACCGAATGGTTCTTGGCGACGAACTTGGGCGCGACGGACTGGCAAAGCGCGTCACGCATGGTCTTGTCGATCTTCACCCGGATGCCGGCCGCCGTGAAACGCACCGACAGTTCCTTCAGGTTGATTGCCAGCAGCCCCTGCGTTCGGCTGTGGTTGATCGAGATGCCGGCGACTTCCAGCGCACCGACCGCCTGCCAGAAACCGTCCAGAATGTCCGGCGCGCGCGGCGCGTCCCGCCCGATGCTTTCAATCGCGGGCGGCGTGATCTCTTCGGATGCACACGCCTTGACGATCAACGCATGCAGCACGCGGCGGATCTCCGGGTTCCGCTCGCGCTTCAGCTTGTCCATCAGCCCCGGCAGCTCGCGGCGGCGGGCGGTGCGCTCGCTATGTTCCAGCTTGGCGGCAGCACGGGGGTTGGTCGCGCTGCCCTTCACCCAATAGTCGTGAAGCACCTGGTACCCCTCGACCTGCAGTGCCTCCACGATCGGCCGCGCGCGCTCGTTGATCGTGTTCAGGTTCAGCTTGAAAAGCCGACCATTGAAAGTGGGTCAGCGGAAGGCAGATCTGCTCCTGCCCGCTGCTAAAAGCCGTTATCAATTTCATAACGGCTTGCGACAGGATCGGGTCGTTCGTGATGCGCCGAAACTCGTTCGGCCACGCCAGTCCCAGGCGTCGCTGATGGCGCGCATCGGCACATAGATCGCGCCATCGACGCTGAGCGTCATCACGTCGGCGCCCCCGGCGGGAACCACAGCATAACGAATGTCGGTCATGCGCCTGTCTCCAGCTCGCGATCGAGATTCCTTTCCGCCCTTGCTCGCGCGACCTCGACCGCGCGTCGCCGCTTCAGCTCCGTCGTTTCCCGCGGATCTTGAGACCCGACCAGAGCCCTTCGCCAGCGCTCCGCATGCTTCCGCTGCCGGAACTCGCCGTACAGCATCACCTCGGACCGACCAGAGTAGAGCGCGACCGGATCATCATATTCGCGCATCGTTCGCCGCACGACGATCTGGGTGCCGCGCACGCTGTCCTCCACCCAGAAGGTGTCGGACACCAGCTTAATCCTGCGCGCAAGCGCCTGCATGGCGAGTTCGGTGCGTCGGTCGATCGGACCGCCGTTCTCCATCTCGTTGACCGTCTTACGACTGACACCGAGTTGATTGGCGATGCCTTGCTGCGAAAGGCCAGTACCCTTCCGAATGGCCCGCATTTCGTCTGCTGTCATAGCTTCCCTTTCGCGCGCATTATGTCACAAAAGGTTACAATGGCAAAGTAGGTGTAACCTTAAGTTACAGCGAACAGGGGCGCACCAATAGCAGCACCATGCGGCGTGGCTGCTCGACGCTAAGCGCTGGCCGCCACCTAGGGTCAGGACCCATTGATGTGAGCGTCGCGATCTGATTCAGGCTCCGCAAGGAG
>NZ_BSEX01000012.1 GCF_027922045.1 Microbacterium terregens | reverse complement strand
TCGCCGACCTTACTGCAATGTTGCGGACGGCGCAGACTGTCCAGATAAGGCGACCAGCTCCTCGAATGCGTAAGCTTGATCACCGAACCGCTTGCCGAACGTGCGCGCAAGGCGGGTGGTGCCGCCCGACCAGTGCGTCGTCTCGTGCGCGCGCACCGACGCATAGTGATCCATCGACTTGAAGGTGCGCGGATGCGGAATCTGGATATAGTCGAGGGTCGGGTGGAAGAAGGCGCGATTGCCGCCGTGGCGTACGTCCGCGGGTATTGCGCCAAAGAAAGCGTCGATCGCGCTTTGTCGCGCCGACGGGTCCACAGGATCGTCATCCTCAGCGCCGGGATAAAAATAGGCCGGCAAGCCATCTATTTGATCGGCGTTGAAGACTACATAGTGCCGCAGGAACCGGATGTTCTTCTCTGTCTCGGCACCCGTGAGTGGGTTGGCCTCAGTCTTCTTGAAGCTGGAATAATAGACCGAGAGCGAGCCGCTTTCACCGCGGCGAACATTTGCGCCGAGGGCCTCGGCCTGGCAGTAGGTCATCCAGTAGCGCGATCGATAGCCGTTCGCATCGGCGATCGCCCACAAATAGACAGTGTTGATGCCGGTGTAGGGCGTGCCGCAGTGACGCAGCGGGCGGCCACCTGCACCGGTCACGCGCCAGGGTCTACTCCATGGAGCGACACCTTCCTCCAGTTTACGGATGATCAGGTTGGTGATCTCCGCCGCGACGTCCCGGCTCGATTTCGGTTTTGCGCGCATGCCGATGTGCTCCAGTCGCGTGGAAGGGATGGCCGCCAGCGCAGGCGCGCCGGCGGCCACTCCTGGATGATGTGGGTCAGCGTGACTTGTCCGGCCGGTCAGGCCGCGACGGGCTCGGGAACGTCGCCGCTCTCGGCTGTGGGCAGGGCCCCGACATCGTCGGGCAGGTCTTCGCCCCCGGCATCGTCGAAGGGATCGACCGCGGCCGCGCCCTCCACGTCGAGGAATCGCATTGCGTTAGGCACCCAGGCGAGCGCAGCCTCCTTGACCTCAGGTTCGACGATCAACTCGCCGGCGAACAGCTTCTGGCAGCTCTCGGAGATCTCCGTCTTCTTGAGCGAGGCGTGACGCGCGGTGAGCGCCGGCCCGCCGATATCGTGAAGGAGGCTGAGTATGGTGCCCTTGTTCACGCGGTCGAAGAAGTTCTCCGAGGTTGGCCGCCACCAACTCGCGACATCGATCTCGAGGATCGTAGCCAGTCTGTTGTGGAGCGGGATCTGCACGTTGGAGAGGCCAGGCTTCGCCGCAAGCGACAGCGCGACGATATAGGCGAGCCAGTTGGCCTTGCTGTCGTCGTCGAGGGTGCGGAATGCCTCGAAGCGCTCGACCTCGCTGTCGTGCTCGGTCCAGGCGGCGTCGAGACCATCATGAGCCTCGGCCAGGTACGAGCGCGCACGCGAGCTCGGCATGTCGCCAACGAGTGGATCCTGCGGGGCCATCGCCTGGATCGTTGTGCCATACCGAACCGCACTGTCCGAGGCCCCACCAGCCGAGCACATCCGGGCATCGATCATCACAAACAGCGCAAAGTCGAGCGCCAGAGCGGGCTCGGCGAGAAGGGACGACGCGAGGATGTCGCGCCGCTGAATGGACAGCTCGTCATACAGCCGCCCGCTGAGCAGCTTCCCACCGGGTGCCACCGCTTCGGGCCGATGGGCCACCGGGGAGGAGCCTCGCTCGACGACGCGGAAGCTCCCCGTGGTCAATTCCTCGTCGCGGCGCTCGCCGTCACGAGCCGGATCACTCTCGTCCCTGATGGGTTCGGTCGGCTTCTCGATGATGATCGGCTGCTCGCTGTAGAACTGCGGATCGAGCCGCATCTCGCCCCGTGGTGTCAGGGCCAGGAACGCGCCGACATGCGCCTTCAGCTCGTCAGGCAGGATCGGGGCACGGTTCTCGATCGCCTCGGCCTCGGCGATGAGCCGATCGTCTTCCTGATCAAGCGCCTTGAACTCGTCCTCCGGGAGTCCGGCAGCCTGCAGCTCCATCTCGAGCACATTGCGGCGCTCTGTGATCTCGGCGAGCCGCGCAGTCTGGGCGTCGGTCAGCTCGGGCGGCTGGAGAATGACCCGATAGAGGCCGTGGGCCGCATTGTGCGTGTAGTTGCTGGCAATCGGCCGGATCCACGCGAGCCCCGTCTCCTCGCCGATACGGCGCGCTTCGTTCTCCATGATCTCGCCGGCCAGTCGGTGGGCGATCTCCGGATTGACCCAGCGATCATTGCCGTCGGTGAAGAGGTCGCCATCGATCTTGCCGCCGGCCGCTCGGTAGCGTGGCTCCCCGACCAGCATGGCGATGGGATCACTGGCCTTCAGGGTTTCGTTCTCGATGACGCGCCGGATCGTGTCGGCGGTCACCTCGCTCTGCTTGTAGGTGTTCCAGACGAGCAGCTGCTTTTCGCGATTCTCGGTGGAGGCATATGCTTTTGCGATGTCCAGCGTGATCTCGCCCTTGCTCAGCGCCTCGAAGATGGGCTCGGCGAGCGCGGCGAGCCGCAGGCGACCCTCGACGAAGCGGCGGGTCACGCCGAACCGCTTGGCCACCGCGTCAATATCACCGCTCTTGCCGATGAAGTGCTGAAAGGCGCGGCACTCCTCCGCCGGCGTCATCTTGAGCTGATGGAAGTTGGTGGCGGTCGAGGTCTCCGAGAGCTCGGCATCCTCCCCCGTCAGCACCATGACCGGCACATCGTAGTCGGCTTCGGAGATCGTGCCGCGCTCCGCCAGGAGACGAAGCGCGCGCCAGCGCCGGCCCCCGTCGAACACCTCGAAGGTACCGCGCGGCTTCTTCGCTGGAGTGACGAGAAGGTTTTGCAGGACACCCTTGGCCTCGATGCTCGCGGCCATGGGTCCGATCTGTAGCTGCTCGTCGGGCGCCGTGCGGACATTGATGGGCGAAAGACGCAGCTTGTTGAGTTTGACGGTCTGGATCACGGGGAATTCTCCTGCTGGCGCCCGGCAAGTCCCGGACACCATCCCCGACCCCCCTCCCCTCTCTCCCAGGCCAGAGTTGTCCGATCCCGGAAGCTGTCAGGCAGGAAAGCCCCTAATCAGTCGCACGGCGGCTCGCCCTACCCTGCTGCAACGATGCGGCCGAGTGTCTCGTCCGCGGCATGCAACGGAAGAAAGACGCGCGTGCGGTACTGGATCACCTCGGTGAAGCATCCCAAAGTTTTCAGCCATGCGAGTTGCTGCGGTGGTGCGCCGACCAGCTCGATCCGCTTGGAGCCGTTCACCAGCGATCGCTTGATGGTCATCTGGAACGGTCGGCTGAGATCGACGCTGCGGCCAGACAACACGGATTTGACGACGTCTGCAGTCGGCATGTTTTCGGCACGGTCGATGCCGAGCTTCGTGAAAAGTTGCACCACGTGCTCGTCGAAGACGAGACGTCCGAGCCAGGAGTTGCCGCCCTTGTCGGCGATGCGGTTGACCACGAGGTGATCGCTCGGCAGCGCGGACCAGACCGGGAGCAGCAAGCCGGTCGCAAGCCGAACGGTCTCCATATCAACCTTGTTCGCCGCCACCTCGGCTTCCTCGAGCCACTTCTCGCAAAACGCGTCGCGGTCGATCGACGTCCACGCGCTCTCGGACATTTCCTGTTCCCGCATATACTCACGTCGCGTCGGTCGCAGGAGTTCGAAGCGCGGGATCGGGGTTCCCTCCTTCTCCTCCATGAGGGCGCGGGCGCGGGTCTGAAGCGCGACCATGCCGGACTTGGCATTCACCAGGAACTCGGCCGTTGCGTCGCCGTCAGCGATATGGAGGATGCGGTCGAGACTGACCGGGGTTCGGCGATGCGCGATTTCGATGGTCAGAAGGTGCGAGGTCGCCCCGCTGACAGCGGTCGATCCTCAACACCGTGTCGTCAATTAGCGTCGCGCTATCAACGAGGATCGTCTCGACGCCCACGTCGAGCCGGCCTGCGTCCCGAGCGGCCGAGACACGGGTCTCCACCAGCGAAAGAAATTCGTCAAAGATCTTGTTCTGAAGGGCGATCGGAAGCGCGAGAATTCGGTTGAGCCAACGCTGGATGGGTGGAAGCTCTTCCTTCATCACCCCGTCCTTGTCGCAAAGCTCAAGTCCCGTCCGTCGTTCGAACTCATTGTGGGAGATGCTGGCCAACTTTCCGCCGACGAGCAGATGGAACCAGCTGACCAGTGCCGCGCAGGCATATTCGCTTTCAAGGTTGTCGGCCGGGTCGAAGAGGTTCTGCCCGCCGGTCTGACGCTGCCCGCGCGTGAGGGCACCAAGGCTGTCGAGGCGGCGCGCGATCGTGCTCGTGAAGCGAAGCTCGCCTTTGCAGTCGGTCGTGACCGGCCGAAAAAGCGGCGTGCTGGCCTGATGCGTCCGATGCGTGCGACCCAGACCCTGGATGGCCCGATCGGCGCGCCAGCCGGGCTCGAGCAGGAGATGGACGCGCTGCTCCTGGTTCGCGACGTCACGCGACGCATGATAGGACCGGCCCGTTCCGCCGGCGTCCGAGAAGATCAGGATCCGCTTGCGGCCCTGCATGAACGCGGCGGCTTCGGCCTGGCTGGTCCGGGCCGACCGGGACTCCAGCTTCTGCCGACCATCGCCGGACGAGACGAGCCGCTTGGTCCGCCCCGTCACCTCGGCGACATTTTCGTGGCCGAACTGCTCCAGGAGGCCATCGAGCGCGGAGGTGATCGGTGGCAGCGCACAAAGGTCTTCGATGAGCTGCGCTCGCGCGGCTTCAGCCTCTGGGTTGTAGACCGGGTTCCCCGCCTCATCCTCCATGGGCATCGAACGCTGCGTGCCCGTATCGTCGGTGAACACCCGCATCTGCCGCGTCGGGAAGGCGCGCTCGAGATAGTCGATCACATATTCACGGGGTGACAGGTCGATTTCGAGATCGGCTCGCTCGTCAGGGCTCAGCGCGTCGAGACGGCGGTCGAGGATCGATTCAGCGGTGGTCACGAGTTGGAGCACGACTGACTGGCCGTTTGCGAGATGGCCGCGTACCGCCGCGATCACCGTCGGGAGCTTCATCGATAGGAGGACCTGGCCGAAGAAGCGTTGCTTGGTCGACTCGAAGCGCGAGCGGGCCGCCGCCTTGGCGCCGCTGTTCAGGGTCACGTTCTCCATCCCGTCGACGATGCCGGTGAGCTCGAGAGCCCGTTCCATGTTCTGATGGATGATCGACCAGGCATCGGCATAGGTATCATAGATCTCGATCTGCGCGGCGGTCAGCTCGTGGCGGAGGATCTCGTACTCGACGCCGGCGAAGCTCAATGCGCGCGCCATGTAGAGACCGGTCGCCTTGAGATCGCGCGCGACCAGCTCCATCGCCGCAATGCCGCCCTTTCGGATGCCGCTGATGAATTGCTCGCGATCCGCAAAGGCCGTTTCGGGCCCCCAGAGACCCAGGCGCACGGCGTAGGCAAGATTGTTGACGTCCGAGGCGCCGGTCGCGGAGGCGTAGAGCACGCGCGCGCCAGGAAGCTGGTTCTGGAGAAGAACGCCGCAGATTCCCTGCTGGGAACCTTCCTTGGCGCCCAGCGCACCCTCCCCGCCCGCGACGCCGCCCATTTCATGAGCCTCGTCGAACGCCAGCACACCTTGGAAGTCGGCGCCGGCCCAGTCGACGATCTGCTTCAGCCGGCTATGGTCGCCGCGCATCGAGCGCAGCGTCGGATAGGTGACGAGAAGGACACCCTGATCGAGCCGGATAGGCTCGTCGATCTTCCAGTTGGAGATCGGCTGAATGTCGCCGCTAAGACCGCCGAGCGCGGTCCAGTCCCGGCGCGCATCTTCAAGAAGAGGGGCGTTCTTGGTGACCCAGATGTTGCGGCGGCGGCCCTGGAGCCAATTGTCGAGAATACAGGCCGCTATCTGCCGGCCCTTCCCGGCACCCGTGCCATCTCCAAGGAAGAAGCCCTTCCGATAGGCCTCGCCGTCCTCGGCAAGTGTCAGGCCGACACCTTCCTTGTTCGGCTTGAACCTGCCCGGGATCGTCTGCGACCAGGCATGTCCTGCATAGACGACGGTTTCGAGCTGGGCGGCGGACAGCAGCCGCTCGGCCACGGTCCGCTCGGGGAGCGAGGGGACATAGTCGGGCACCGGCGCCGGGATCGATCCCATCGCCACGGACTCGACGAGCGGGGTCGGATGCTCGCCGGCGACGTCAAAGGTGATGCGACTTGGGCGATAGGGAAGGTAGACACCGGTCTGCTCAAGCAACGGAGCCGCGGTTGCCAGCTTCTCATACTTGACGGGAAGGACGTCGTTTCGCACCGGCGCGTGATAGGGTCGAGGTTCGGGCCGGCTGCTCTTGACCGCACGAAACAGCGAGACGCCGCCCGGTCGCTTGGGCGCAGGCGCCGCTTCCTCCCTTGAAACCATCGATCTTTCAGGAACACACAGCGCGTCGAGCAATTCCTCGACCGAGGATCGCTGGATGACGGCGGGCGGCGTCCTGCCCGGCAGCTTGTCGATAACGAATAGCCGGACAGCGATCGACGTGCCGTGTTTCAAGTAGCATTTCTCGAGCCGTACCGACGTCTGAACGGTGACATTGCGCAGCACGGTCTCGTACTGGTCGCGCATCCTCGCACTCGGCCCGAACCAGTCCGGCATGATCGCAACCAACCGGCCGCCCGGTCGCAAACGGCGCAAAGCGGCCTGGAGATGACGGACAGCCGCATAGTCGTCGGCGCCGCGCCCGAGCGATCGTGAGAATGGCGGGTTCATCAGGATGAGCGATGGCTGGTCTGCCGCAGCCAGAGTCGAATTGATGGTGGCCCCGTCCTCGCCGGAGACCTCGGCATCGGGAAAGAGCTGGGGCAGCCGGCCACGGCGGGCGGGATCGAGTTCATTCAGGTGGAGAGATCTATGCTGACCGATCGAGGCGACAAGCAGTCCGTTGCCCGCGCTCGGCTCGAGGACGATGTCGTCAGGCTGAACGTCGGCAAGCAGGATGGCGACGCCGGCTATGTCGACCGGTGTGGAAAACTGCTGCCATTCGAGCTGCTCCTCGCTTCGCACCGTCTGGGTGGGGAGCCTGTCCAAAAGCGCGATCAGGGCGCGGACGTCATCAAACGAGGACAGGACTGGACCGCGCGCGCGAAGGTGAAGAGCGAGCGCGTATTCGAGAACTTCGAAGCTTCTCCGCTGTGTCCACTGACCGTCGGCATCGGAGCCACCAAAGGCGGCGGCCATGACTTCATTCAGGAGGCGACGGGTGACGGCGCATTCGGAAGCGAGATGCGGAAGAAGCAGACGCGCAGCATCATGCTCGGCGCGATCGGCCGCGTGGAAGAGATCGGTCATCTGGGGTCTCCGGCGTGGCTGCACCCTTCGGCAGCATCACGCGCTCGACCCCCCTCCCCTCGTCCGGCGCGACGCGCCTAGACGCCAGCCCGTTGGACGTGCGCGTCGAGCGCATCTGCCCAGTCCTTGAATCCAGCCGGTGGCGGCGCGCGATGGATGGCGCGCCCTGGTTGCCCATAGCGACCCTCTGCCCGGTCTGCAGCGCGATGGCCTTCAGGGTCGTTGTCCTCCGCGATGAGCAGGCAGTCGATCGTGATCGGAAGGGCGAGCTGATCCAGCCGCCGTGCGCCAAGCGAAGCCCAGCAGGGAATGCCGTTCAGGCGTGCGAAGGCTCCCGCGGTTTCGAACCCTTCGGCGATTGCCAGGACGGTACCTCCCTCCCCGCCACGCCATGCTCCACCTCCCGGTGTGCCAAGCATCACCTTGCGCGTGGAGCCGCCGGTTGCCGGATCGAGGAAAATCC
This sequence comes from Microbacterium terregens, assembly GCF_027922045.1. Next base: position 177,955 of record NZ_BSEX01000012.1, on the reverse strand, counting down.
TTTGGACGGCGACCAAGCGGCGGCCTTCGCGAACGGCGACGAGAAGGGCTGGTTCAAACACGGTACTAGGCCTGGGCATATACGGGCAGCGGGGGTGGAAGCGGATGTCGGACGGGGGCGGCATGAGGTTGCGCCGGCGGAGGTATCGCTCGGCGAGTGTCCCGCGGACCTCGAACGCCTGATCCCAGATGCGACAGACATTAGCGGTACGGGGCATGCCGGTCGCCACCGGGGAGGGATGCTCGCGATCTGGGCGGACGCGTCGTAGCTCGCGTAGAATGTCGTCCCTTGAGCAACCGGCAAAGCAGGTGACCAGGATGTCGCGATCGCCTTGCCGGATGGAGAGGCTTGGTTCGGTGTCGTTATGGGCGGGGCATCGGCACATCGCAACATAGCCGTGCCAGGTGCCGCCAAGGCTACCGACCAGGTCGACGAGGTGCTGCGTTGGTTTCCTGGCTGTGAGAGGCATGAGTTTTCTCCGGGCTCAGACGCTCGGTCCCCCCCCCCTCCTCATCTTCTCCAAAATATCTCTCAAAACCACCGCTGCGCCAGCAGCGGAGCGATTCACTGATTCCAGTGATTCTGATTCAGCGGAGGATTTGCCTCTACAATCATGGACTTATTCACGTCATCCTGACCGGATGGGGGAGGTTACCTGACCGGGTGGGGGCTTATGCCTGCCGAATCGGGGGACCTGTCCTGACCGCTTGGGGTGACCCTGTCTTCTTGGGGGCCCTACTTTTCCGCTGTTTTCCAGCGCGTTCAACCCACCCGGTCCTCGATGGCGTGAATTGTGGCGCGACTCGTGGAGTTCTGCGCTTTGAACTCCACGGATCGGCCGTTTTCATCCTGACCGCTTGGGGGCGCTCCGGCACGCTCTTTCCTGTCCTGTCTTGACGTTGCAGGTCAGGTCAGGCAGCCAAGCGCTCGGAGCCTGTTTATGGATGATTCGCCGACAAAGGATGTCGAGCTAGACGACGAAGATCAAGAGCGAGCCGGCCGTGCGATGCGGGTTGCGCATGCGCTCGCTTCCAAGCAGACTGCGGAATTCGCTAAGCCCGGAAAGCTCGTCGAGGTCCGGTTTGTCAAGGGCCAGTCGCTCAGCCTGACCGCTTCACGCCTTCTCGCGTTGATGATCCTGACGGCCGGCGGCGATGCCTGGCGCGACGTGCCGCACCGGATGCGCAAGGCGGATATTCGCCGCGGCCACAAGGGCAATGAGCGCATCTCCGATATGCTGGAGGAACTGCATCGCACCTTGTTCGCAGAAGACGACAGAAGCTGGCGTGGACGAAAGGCCACGCGGCGTTTCTCACTCATCCAGATGTCGAAGGAGGAGGCCGAGGACGAGGATGGCGGCGAGAGCGGGTGGATCGAATGGGAGTTCACCCCGGACGCTCGCAAGCTAATTCAGGAATCGGAAACATACGCGGTCCTGAATAGACAGGCCGTCCTCGGCTTCCGATCGAGCTATGCGCTCAAGCTTTACGAGATCGGTGCGCTTCGCATACACCGGCGCCAGCCGACATGGCGCTGCGACATCACGGCTTTGCGAGCGGCGCTGGGCATAGGTCCTGACGTATATAAGGATTTCGCACAGCTGCGGCGCAAGGTCCTGCAAACCGCAAAGAGCGAGATCGATCAGCTCGCGCACTTCCGCGTGGAGTGGAAGGAAACGCGGCAGGGCAGGGCGGTGGCGGAGGTGGAGTTCCGCTTCGAGGCAAAGGATGCGCCGGCGCAGATCGGCACCGTGGACGAACTCGAGCGCCATTCAGCCGGGCGCCGAGCCCGCCGCGAGGGCACCGTTGAGTCTGTTCGGACCGATGGTGAGCTTGCAGGTGAAAAGCAGAAGGTACGGCTTCCGGTGGTCGTCACGTCCAAGGAAGCCGTGGATCAGGCCGGGGCTGTCGGTGAGGCTCCGTCAGCGGAGCGAGCCTCGGCTATGTCGGACATCGTCCGACAGGCGGCGGGGCGGATGAGGTCGGCCGACGCCGAGCGTCCGCGGGTCAAGTTCGCAAGCTTCCCTTCAGGCTCGCTGCGATGGTCGGGCGCTGAGGAGTTTCTGTCGATCGGGCGTTCCCATGGCGGGGGCTGGGATGTGGACCTGATCGCCGAAGCTTACCGGGGTCACATGGGCGATCGGCTGGTGAAGCTGAGCGGGGTCAAGCTGCAGCGCTCGTGGCAGGGCTTTTGCGAAAGTTACGTCACGCGAAAGGGTCGGCCGAGCTGAAAATTGCACCGGTGCAATTTCGTCGTGCGCCTGCAAAATCGCCCCCAGGCGGACAGGATGCCGCCACTCTGAGCCTACGCGGCTCACGGCTTTCGAAAAACAGAGTGGCGTTGACGGAAAAGCGCAAACTGGGCATGTAATGCCTGTCTAGCGAAAGGATGGCCTATGGCGACCGCAATTGCGCGGGTTCGACCGGATCAATCCCGAATCAGCGCCCTTGCCGAGCGTTGCTCCAACATCCTCGAGAAACTTCGGGACGGGGCGCAGAGCAAGCGGGCTGACGAGCGGCGGGAACCGATCTTCACGATAGGAAAGGCGGCCGACTTGGTCGGCCGCACGCCCGCAGCGATCCGTGAGGCGGAGAAGGACGGCCGATTGCCTGAACCGGGTCGCACCGAAACCAATCGCCGTGTCGGCTACACGCTCGGGCAACTGAACGACATGCGTGGCGTGTTCGGGACCCGGCCCTGGCGGTCGGCGGATGATCCCTGTGCGGTCGTGGCCGTCCAGAATTTCAAAGGCGGAGTGGGGAAGTCCACCATCTCGGTGCATCTGGCGCAGTTCCTGGCGATCAGGGGTTATCGCGTCCTGCTCATCGACTGCGACAGCCAGGCGTCGGCGACAACCTTGTTTGGCTATGTGCCGGATCTCGATCTTCAGGAGGAGGATACGCTCTACCCGTTCCTCCGCCAGGACGAGTTGGTGAGCCTGGAATATGCAATCCGGGCGACCCACTTCGACGGCCTTGATCTCATTCCGGCGAACCTGCGGCTGTTCCAGTCGGAATACGAACTCGCAGCGAGGATGGCGCGAGGGCAGGGGGCCTTGCTCGATCGCTTGCAGCAGGGGATTGCCTCTGTAGCAGACCGCTACGATGTGGTGGTGATCGATCCGCCGCCCGCGCTTGGGGCAATTTCGCTTTCGGTCCTGCGCGCGGCGAATGCACTCGTGGTCCCGGTGCCGCCGACCGTGATGGATTTCTCCTCGACGGCCGCCTACCTCGCGATGCTCGACGAGACGATGCAGGTCCTGCTCGAGCACGGCATGGACACCGACCTTGCCTTTCTCCGCTTCGTTGCCTCGAAGGTCGATGAGAACAAGTCGATGCAGCGTGAGCTGATGGGGCTGATGGGTCAGCTTTACGGCAACGCGCTGGTCCGGACCCCGCTCAAGGACTCTGCCGAGATCGACAATGCGAGCGCGCGTCTGATGACCGTTTATGAGCTCGATGGTCCCACCACGAGCCGATCTGTGCGCGACCGGTGCCTGACCTATCTGGACGGGGTGAATTCGGAGATCGAGACGGATATCCGTTCGATGTGGCCAAGCCATGAGAGCCGCCTGAGACGAGAGGGCTTGGCATGAGGGAGGATCAAAATTGCACCGGTGCAATTTCGGATAAAGGAGAGGCGCCATGAGCGCGAAAAACCGCACGTTCGCTGCCGATCTTGCCGGCGCAATTGAGGCTCCGGCGGACCCACCGGCGCGACATTCGCGGTTGGGGATGGGGGTGCTCGCGGGGCGTAGTACGCGACTGGCGGAGCTAGCGACCGGCTCGCTCGTCAACCGGGCCACCGAACTCGTCGACCCTGCTCGCTGCCGGATGTGGCACGGCCATAACCGCGATTACGCAGGCCTTTCGGAAGAGCGCTGCCGGGACCTGATCGACAGCCTCAAGGCGCAAGGGAAGCAGGAAGTTCCGGCGCTGGTCCGTCGGATACGTGATGATCCGGACGTCGATTTCGAGGTCATTAGCGGCGCGCGACGGCACTGGTCGGTGAGCTGGCTGCGCAGCCACAATTATCCGGACTTCCGGTTCCTGGTCGAGATCCGGGAGCTCACCGATGAAGAGGCATTCCGGCTTTCCGATATCGAGAACCGCGCGCGCGAGGATATTTCGGACTTCGAACGTGCCCGGGATTATCTCCGGGCGCTTGACGCCTATTACGGCGGCAAGCAGCAGGACATGGCCGAGCGCATCAACGTCTCGACGAGTTGGCTCAGTCGTTATCTCGACCTGGCGCGACTGCCGGCAGAGGTGACCGGCGCCTTTGCGTCACCGCACGACCTCGGGATCAAGCACGTTACCCAGATCAAGCCGTTGCTCAAGCCCGAGGACCGGCGCGACCGCGTATTCGCCGAAGGGCGCCGCATCGCGGAAGCGCGCAAGCGGGGTGATGACGTTGCTCGCGCCCCGGCCGACGTGGTGCGCATGCTGGCGGCTGCTGCCGAGGCCCCCAAGAAGACAGGATCCCCCAAGAAGACAGGAAAGGCCGACACTACGGTCAGGACGGAGGGAGGCGCGGAGGTGCTTCGACTCGATGGCCACGGCCGGACCGGCGTCACGCTGACCCTGTTGCCGAAGGCCGGCGCCACGCGGGCAGACGCCGAGAGGGCGCTCGGTGAGATCCTCGACCGGTTCTGGCCGACGAGCTGATCGGCCGCAGCGAAGGTCAGGCGGGCGTCGGCTCGGTCATCCCGACGCCGAGACGTGCCAGGCGCTCATCGATCGCGCGCATTTCGGCGTCGAAGTCGGCTAGCACGGCGTCAAGCGCAGGACTCGGACGAGGTGGCGCGATCGGCCGCCCGCGGCGCGCGGGTACGAAGCCGAACGCCTGCGCAAGATCCGGCGGAAGATACGCGCGCCAGCTCTGACGCCCGCTCACCTCGACGAGAAGCCCGGCTCTCGCGGCCCGCGTGAGCAGCTTGCCAGCTCCCGAGATGGTCAGGCCAAGGTGCCCGCCGACGCCGCGCGGGCTCAGCACCGGCTGAACATGGGAGAGCGCCAGCAGGGGAAGGAGCGCGCCGGGACGGCGGGCCTGCCTCAGCACGTGCGCCGCGCGCAGCCTGTCGGCCTCGAGCGCGTCGAGCCGCTCCAGCCCGGTCACGGCGGAGCGACGCAGCTGCTTGAGGAAGCGCCGAATGATCGCGGCGCCCAGGTCCGGCTGCAGCCGCAGGGCCTTGTCGGCCCATGCAAGACTGGGCAGCGGGCGATACGTGATGTCAAGATCGTGGAGGAGCGCCGGGAGCGCCAGCCAAGGCGCGCTGGTGCGATCTGCGCGCGCATGCCGGGCGGTAAGCTCGAGGGCGCGCAGGAGCAGGGGCCGCTGGCCCCAGTCGGCCGGGGGATCGAAGCTGAAGGGGAGGGCCTCGCGCCAGTGCCGCGCGCCGCGCCTGGCGAGGCTCTCGTGCCACGCGGCGAGGGCGGCGAGATCGTCACCGAAGGTCGGCAGGAGTGATCGCGAGGGCAGGGGAAGGCCGCAGGCTTGGCCGAAAATGTCGATTTCGTCGATCTCGACCCCTTGCCCCCGCAGAGCTTCACCAAATCCGCTCCACGCAGCGCGTCGGGTCCACGCCGAGGCGCAATGGCTGGCGGAAATCCGCGCATCGAGGCGTGCAACGGCGGCCGTTGTCATTTCGAGCTCATGCGCTAGGCCGCTGGTCCAATCTGGCGCGGAAAGGTCGGTGGAAGGGCGAACCATGCGCAATAGTATCCGCAAACTTTGCGTACCGTCTACCGTGGGCGCACGTCTGCTGTTGATAATAGACCCTTATCAACACCCTATTGTTGGCGCTTCTATATGAAGGTAAGGAATACGGGCCGGCACACGGTGCGCCGGTGCGCCGCCTGTCGCGGCCAACCGGGACGAAAAGCAGCGTGTACGACCATCTCAGCGATCTCGCCCAGCGGCTCGGCCGCCACATGGCCGAGCATAGCCCCAAGGGCCTGCCGACGCATTTCGGCGATGAGTTGCTTGAGGCGTTCCCGAGCGAGACCCGGAAGACCTTGGGGACGGCGCTGGCGGAACTGGAAGCGGATGGCCTCGTCACGCTCTCGCATGTGCTGGGTCCGCACCTGCCGCGGGTGCGCACCACCGTGGAGCTGTTCATTGCCAGCGACCCGGCGATCACCGGACATGATCCGGTCGAGGACTCGGTCGTGCTCGCGCGGCTGCTGCTGGAGAAGCCGGACTTGGGCGGGAACGCCGCGAAGCTCGAGGAAGCTGCAGGGTGGGAACGTCGCCGCTTCAATCCTGCCTTTGCGCTGCTGATCCCGTGCGTTCACGACGGCCGCGTCCGCAAGTCGCTCCAGGACAACTATCCCACCATGGGGATCCTGCTCGCCGACGAGGATCTGGTCCAGCTGCGCCGCTATGTTCAGTGCAACAGCGGATGGTCAAGTTGACCCACAATGGAAGGCCATTCGACGCCCGCAAGTTCGCGGCGGACATCGAGGCCAAGGCGATCGAGCTTGGGATGCAGGCGCTCGAGGAGAAGGCGAGGGGCGCCGCTGCCTCGATCGTCGATCCCGAGACTGGTAGTCACGCCAATGTGTTCGTCGATCGATTGTCGAGGAACAGGGTTGCAATCCGCACGACCGGGTCGCCCGCCTTCGCGCGTCTTCTCGAAAAGCGTCTGGGTGTCGACCCGGGAGAGGTTCAGGTCATGAATGCCGCCGACGGGGCAAAGCACCCGAAAATCTATCTTGCCCACGCCAGCGAGGACAAGGACCGGGTCCGTCCCGTCGCCGAGTATCTCATGGCCAACGGCGTCGACGTCTGGTTCGACGAGTGGGAGATCGAGCCCGGCGACAGCCTGCGGCAGAAGATGGAGGAGGGCCTCGGCGCGATGACCCACTTCGTCGTGGTGTTGACCGAGACGTCGATCACCAAGCCATGGGTGGCCAAGGAGATCGACGTCGGCCTCGTCCAGCAGGTCGGCGGCAAGAGCCGGTTCGTGCCGCTGGTCGTCGACCTCGATCCCGCGAAGCTCTCGCCCTTCCTCCAAGCGATGCTGTTCCTCAAGATCGATCCCGCCAGTGAGGCGGACCTCAAGGCCCTGGTGGACCGGCTGCATGGTGTGAGCCGCAAGCCCCCACTCGGGGACGCGCCGCGTTACCTGCAGAAGGCTCCGAGCGGGCTGGAAGGCTGGTCGCCCGCCGCGATCGCGATCGGCAAGCACATCGTGGAGACCAGCGCGAATGCGACGGCCGTCGACCCCATCGTGACCCTCGCCGATCTGCCGGCGGCTCTCGGCATCTCAGCGGATGACCTGCGGATCGGGCTGCTCGACCTCAAGGACGCCGGTTACCTGCGCGAGATGAACATAATCGGGCACTATGCCCCGCAACCGGCGCTGTTCGTGGACTTCGACGAGGCGTTCATGCCCTTCCGTCCAAGCGAGGACGCGCGCACGCTGGCCAACCGGATGGTGACGGGCGAGGAGCGGGCCGTCGACACGCGGCAGCTCGCCGAAACGCTGGGATGGGAGCCGCGCCGGATGAACAGCGCCATCTGCTATCTCGAGCGGGTCGGTGCCATCAAGGCGCGGCACGCGCTCGCCTCCGCCCCCTGGCGCGCGGTGCAGCTCGTTCGCACCGACGAGACCCTGCGCTTCGCGCGTAGCCATGGCTGAGCCTGGCCTGGTTCGTGCCGAGACGGCGCCGATCAGCGAGATCGTTGCGCAGGTCGAGGCGCTCGCGCCGGCGCGGCGGCTTGCCGACCCCCAGCTGGTCGCAGCCGCCGCCCGGGCCTGGTCGGTCAACACGATCCGCGCCTTCCTGTCGGACCTGAGGATCTGGGATCAGTGGTGCCGGCGGCGTGGCCTGACGACCGCCCGGGCCGACGCCGATGCGGTCGCTGCCTATCTGCGGGCTCTGTCGGGAGTCGAGCAGGATCCGCGCAATCCGCTGAAACGGCGGGCGCCGGCGACGATCGAGCGCTATCTGGTGAATATCGGCTGGGCCTACCGCATGGCCGGGCTCGAGGACCCGACCGCGGCGCCGCTGGTGCGGCTCGAGCTCAAGGGCTTGCGCAAGCTTCTGGGGACGCGACAGCGGCAGGCGCGGGGCATCCGGTTCAAGGGTGAAGTGAGCGACCTCGACGATCCGGCGACCGGAATCTGTCTCACCCATCTGCTCAAGGCCTCCCGGCGCGACATGCTGGGCGCGCGCGATCGCGCGCTCCTGCGCGTGGCGTACGACAGCGGCTGCCGCCGCTCCGAGCTGGTCGCGATCCTGTGCGAGGCGATCGACGGCCCAGACCCCGACGGGTCGGGAAGCTTGTTCATCGGCACGAGCAAGACCGACCGCGAACGGGCGGGCGCGCTCGCCTATCTGTCACCGGCGACCATGCAGGCGATCGAGGAGTGGCGGCAGGCAGGAGGGATAAAGACCGGGCCGCTTTTCCGGCGGGTCGAGACGTATTTCGACGGAGGGGTTCGGTCGGTGGGGGAGGGGGCTCTTCACCCGAACACGATCACCCTGATCTACCGCCGCCTCATTCGCGCGGCGTTCGACAAGAAGCTGCTCGGTCCAATGAGCGAAGCCGAGCTGGAGCGCTGGGTGGCGGCTGTCTCGAGCCACTCGATCCGGGTGGGCGTGGCGCAGGACAATTTCGCCGCTGGCGAGAGCCTGCCCGCGATCATGCAAGCCTATCGCTGGCGCGACCCCAAGACCGTCATGCGCTACGGCGCGCGGCTCGCCGCCAAGAGCGGGGCGTCGGCGCGCCTCGCACGTCGCTTTCAGGATAATGGCTGAGCAATGGTCAGGATCACCGTGACGGAACCCGCCAGGCCGGAACGCCGGCGGCGCACGCTCGACGCGCTTACCGTCTCGGAGATTGCCGATGGTAGCCTTCAGGAAGGGCAGGATCTCGACTTCAAGCGGGAGGTGAACCTCGACAAGCCGGAAGCCAAGACCCGGCTGCTCGACGATGTCGTTGCCTTTCTGAACCGGGGACCTGCCCGCATCATCGTCGGCGTGGAGGAGAAAGGCGGCCGCTTCGAGAGCTTTCGCCCGATTTCGGGTGATCCGGACAAGACGGCGCTTCGCCTCCAGACGGTGATCCAGGACGGCATCACGCCCGTTCCCTTGGACGTGCACGTCGTCCCGATCCCTTTCGAGACGGGGTTCATCCTCGACATCCAGATCCCGCGGCACGCCGGCGCGCCGTTCATGAACCGGCTCTCGGGCGGCTACCTGATCCGCTCGGGCGCGCGCAATCTGCCGATCGATCCGGGAATGCTGCGCAGCCGGTTTGTCGACGAGACCGCGTGGATGAGCCGGCTCGAGGAATTGACCGGAGCCGAGGATGCCAAGCTTGCCGCCAGCGGTCGCGTGGTGGCTCGCCAAGCGCTGCGGATCGGCATCCTGCCCCAGGAGCATTTCGATTATCAGCGCCGCGCGTTCGAGCAGGGAGACCATGTCCGCTATCCCGGACCCGTATTCCACGAGCATTCCGAGCCTTGGTTCAAGGCGGTCGAAGATGGCCACGAGCTTTTCGCCAAGGACCTGAGGTCGCAGGGGATCGAACGCTTGTTCATCCGCGATGACTGGTTCGTCCATGCCCAGGCAGCCTTTGCCATCCAGCAGCTGAGTGGGGAGGGGAGGCTGGGGCTGCACGAGTTCAACGAGGCGGCAAAGCGCTATTTGGCGGCAATTGCCGCCTTCTTTGCCGAGCAGAGTATTGTTGGCCCGTTCGCGATCACGCTGTCGCTGCAGGGCCTGGGCGAGGGCGAGCATTTCGGCGCCTGGTTTCCCAACACCTCCGCAGTCCGGACCTTACGGCCCCGCATCGTCCAGGACATCGACGATGAGGAACTGGTCTCCGGCTTCCTCCGGCGTGTGAGGCAGGCAAGCGTCTACGGGTGAGCGATCGATTGAACATGGCTGAGCACGGCGGACCTCCTCAGGAAGCGCTTTTCGGCAGCGAGAGCCGTCGACTTCAATCCAGGCCGCGTTTGCCAGGTGCCCAATAGGCCTTTTCGAGCGCGCGGCTCGTGGGGACGCCATGATCCCTTAGCTTATGGCGAAGGCCCTGGACGGTGCCGGATTGCCCGGTGAGCACGAACGATGCTCCGGCCGTCACAAAAGCCTTGAGCGCATTCTCGAGCGCGGGGAGGTGTCCTGCATTGTCACGCCTGACGATCAGGGTGGCCGCGTCGAGGTCCAAGCGCGCCAGAACCTGGCGAGAGATATCGGCATCTCCAACCTCGAAGCAGCAGCGGGTCGGGCTCACTTGTTCCGCTCTGACCAGGGCGTGAGCCAAGCCGATCGACGTCTCGTCGCCGAAAAGGGCGCGCGGGGGTGCCACGCGATCGGCATCGAGCGAACTGCGCGGACCGAAAACCTCGCATCGATCGCCGACCGCGAGGCCAAGAATCCATTCGCTTCCTGGCCCGTCGCCATGAGCATAACCGAGAAGGCGGGTGCGGCCTTCGCCAGGATCCCAGTCGAGCGGCGTGTAGGTCCGCCCTACGAACGGCGAGCCCATCGCGATCTGAAGCTTCTGCCCTGGTTGCCAGGTGACATTGCGAAGCGCTGGGCCGTCCAGTGTCACCAAGCGGAAGCGAGGCGCGACGTCCTCAATAGCGGCGACCCTCGCATGTTTCATGAACAGGCCCGTGATCAGCTTGCTGAGGCGGCCCTGTGATCTGGCACCGGCGCCGCCCGCTGCGGTCGCGCCTGTCATCCGACGCGTACCGCGAACTCGTTTCCGCGGCCTTCGTCGATCGGCAGGGTCTGCGCGATGTAGCCGTTGGCCGGCGCGCGGACATAGTCTAGGTAATCCTCGGCGAAGGCGTTCTCGGCGAGGATCACCGCGCCGGGCCGCAGTTTCGGCTCGATCAGCTTGAGCACCGGAAGGTATAGCGACCACGCGCCGTCGATCAGCGCCAGATCGATCACGCTGTCGAGATCCCGGAGCGTCTCCAGCGCGTCGCCCTCTCGGATCTCGACCAGGTCGGCGAGCCCCGCCGCCTGGACGTGCGCGCGGGCGCGCGCGACCTTCGTGGGCTCCATCTCGGAGCCGATGAGCTGGCCACCGCCATTATCCTGGAGCGCGGCCGCCAGATAGATGGTGGAGATGCCCATCGATGTGCCGAACTCCACAATTCGCGTTGCCTTCGTGGCCCGCGCGATCGCGTAGAGGAAGCGGCCGTACCCGGGTGTCACCGACAGGAAGTGTGCAGCATGGTCCTTGTAGGCGGCACGGTAGTCCTGCCGTTCATTTGCAATCATCTGCGCTGCCGCCTGCTCGAGCGAGGCGCCTGACGCTTGGAGCTCGTCGCGCACCTTCTCGATATAGGGTGCGTCGGCCGCTTCAGCGTTCCGGTGGAGCTTGGCCAAGGTTTCAGCAACGCGGCCGATGGTCGGGCGCTCTCCGCTTCGGGCAACGTCGCACATCCCGAAGCGGTCAGTATTGCCACAGCGACCCTGATGGTGCGGAGAGTCACGGCCGCCTCATGAATAAATGGTCTTGCCGGTGTGCCGCGGCGTCCAGCGTCCTTGCTCGCGAACGAGCCGAAACTGCATCCCTTTGGCGCCAAGATTTCCGAAGGTGGCCATCGCCACAAAGGTCAGAACGCCCCGCGCGTCGCGGGATTCGACTTTAACGGTGTAGAGGATGGCATTCGCCTTGGTCGCCATCACGAAGGGGTGAACATCGGCTTGGCATTGTGACGCTGGGACGGCGGGGAGTCTCACTCCCTCGCTTAGGCGCTGCACGATCCTCGGCGGAGCATCGGTCACGGCCGAATCCGCAAGGCCCTGCATCCCGACACAGACGGCGCGCTTCTCCTCACCTGGCTGCGCCTGTGCAACCGCCGCATCGAACATCGCGTCGAGCTGGGCGTCATCCAAGCCGCGGGTGTCGGGCAGGCCGGGCAGGGCGATAGCGACACTGCTCGAATAGTTGGGTCCGGGCGCTGGCGGCGGAGAGTGGGGTAGTGGGGGAGACGGCCGTGCGTCGGGAGATGAGAGCCCCTGCGCATCGGGCGCGCGGTTCGAGTTGGCAGGGTCGGCCTGTGGCGCGGAGCATCCTACCGCCAGCGACAGGGCCGGAAGCAAGCACAGAGTCCAGGACATACGCAGGGTCATATGGCTGCCATTCGATCTAGGAGAGGCCGCGTTCCCGTGCCCAGGCGATCGCCGCGGCGCGCCGGTTGACCCCGATTTTGCCGTAAATGCCGGCGACGTGATTACGCACTGTATTGCCTGAGAGCGAGAGGCGCTTCGCAATCGCCTTGTCGTCCAGACCCTCGCAGATCAGCCCCAACACCTCGCGCTCGCGAGGCGTCAAGTCCGCTGTCTCAATGGCGGTCTCCGCATGTGGGTTACGCAATGTCGCGAGCTTGTCCATCACGGTCCGACTGAACCAGCTCGCATCCTTCATCACCGCCTCGATCGCGTCGGCGAGCTCCAGCTCACTCCTCCGAACAACAATGAACAGACGAACGTAGGCACCAAGCAGCTCGAAGCTGCCTGATGCCGATCGGGCTCGCCGTGCCTCCTCGGGCGGCGAGCCCTCTTCGCCAGCAAACCAGGAGACGAATCATGGCAGTGCGTGATTTGATTCCATGGCGCCGGCAGGAGAACCCGGCGCCTGCGCTTTTTCGGGACGAAGTGCCCAGCCCTTACCTCCAGCTCCGCCGTGAGATGGACCGGCTGTTCGAGGACTTTTTCCGGGCACCGCTCGTGGGCGGCATCGCTCTGTCCAGCAATGCGCCCGGGTGGCCGAGCCTGGAAGTGAAGGAGAGCGGCGATCAGGTGACGGTCACCGCCGAGCTTCCGGGCCTCACGGAAAGCGATATCGAGGTCACGGTCGACGACGGTGTGCTGACCCTCCGGGGCGAGAAGCGGAGCGAGCACGACGAGAAGGATCAGGGCTGGTCGGAGCGCTACTATGGCCGCTTCGAACGGTCTGTCGTGCTGCCGGAAGGCGCCGATGAAGAGAATTGCCGGGCGGAGTTCCGCAATGGCGTGCTGACGGTTCGCATGCCCAAGGCGCAGCGGACCGCCCGCGGTCGCCGCATTCCCCTCGGCAGCGGTGCAACGCAACACTGATCGACTGGCGCGCCGGCTCGAGGCCGGCGCGCTTCAATCTATAAGAGCGGCTTCTAGCCGCCCGATGACCAGATAGGGAGAAAGGCATGGTTCGATCAGGACGGCGGGGTAAGGGAATCTGGGGAGCACTGATCTTGGCGGTCACGTTTGCCGGCGCCACCCTGGGCGGTGCTGCAGTGGAGATGCTGACGAGCAGCGGGATCGCGGACGCCACGGCACCGCGAACGGTTGCGACCGACGCCGTGCCTCTCAACCGGCTGACGCTGGCGCCGCTTGTGGAGCGGGTTGCGCCCGCAGTCGTCAACATAGCGGTTCTGCAGAGCTCGCCCTACGCCCAGAACCCGCTGCTCCGAGATCCCTATTACCGCTTGTTCATGGGGGTTCCAGATGAAGCGCTCGCGCCCCGCATTTCGGCCGGATCAGGCTTTGTCGTCGATGCCGAACGAGGATTGGTCGTCACCAACCAGCATGTCGTCTCCCACGCGCGTGCGATTGCGGTAGGTATCGGAGACCGGCAGGTGGAGGCCGAGCTGCTCGGAAGCGACCCGGCGACGGATATCGCTGTCCTCAGGATTCCCGCGCAAGGGCTGAAGGCCTTGCCGCTAGGGGTCTCCGCCAAGGCCCATGTCGGGGACTATGTGGTGGCGATCGGCAATCCCTTCGAGGTGGGTCAAACCGTCACCGCGGGCATCATCAGTGCCGTTCGGGCTCCCTCGGCCGGGGGACCGCCCTATGTGCAGACCGATGCCCCAATCAACCCGGGAAACTCGGGTGGGCCACTCATCAACATGCGGGGCGAGGTCATCGGCATCAACAGCGCGATCATCGGACCCAGCGGCGGCAATGTCGGTATCGGGCTCGCGGTGCCATCGGATGTCGCGCGGCGGGTGGTCGAGCGGATTGCCGGCACGCGACTAGCCCCTGTCGAGAGCTGACCCATCCATCATGCCCCAGATTGTGCCGCTGCAGACCTGTTCGTTAAGCTGGAGCCGATCGCGACTGGCTGGATAAGCGCTAGATGAATTAGAAGGTGGACATGCGCTCGCGTGTAGGACGACATTGCGTATGCGGATAGTCGGGCATTGAGCTGCCCTCTTGGAACGGGTGGATGGTTCAGTTCAACGATTGGTGCGACGCGACCGACACTCCTCTGGGCAATCACCATGTTCGCGTGATGACTGGACGCGCAGCGCACGCTGCGCAAGGCATCCAGCTGACGGCGTCAGCGGTTCCCGCCCACTATGCGGCGGAAGAGCGTCTCGCCGCGGCGCTTGCCCGGCTGGGCAAGCCGGCGGCAGCCAAGTTGGTTACCGATCTTCTTCCGCAAACGCCGCAGATACGCTCCGGTGATCTGGGGGAGATCTACGCGACCGAATGGATCGACGCCCACAGCGGCTACCGGGCTCCCATCAAGCGATTGCGATGGAAGGACCATCGCGACATGGCGATGCGCGGCGACGATGTGATCGGCATGATCCTCGATCCTGCCACCCAGCGCCTAAGGTTTCTCAAGACCGAGGCGAAGAGCCGCATCGACCTGCGGGCGCAGACGCTGCAGGAAGCGCGCGCGGGGCTCGACAAGGATGGCGGCCTTCCGTCGTCGCACGCCCTGTCGTTCATCTCCGCGAGGCTGATGGACCTTGGGACGGACGCGCCACTCGTCGACGCCATCGACGAGGCTCTCTATCGCCACGGCATTCCGGCCGAGCATGTCCGGCATCTTCTCTTCACCTTCTCCGGCAACGCGCCGGAGGCACTGCTGACGCAGGCGCTTCAGGCCTATCCAGGCCCGATCGGGCAGTGGGGAGTAGGGCTGCACGTGGATGGTCACGCCGCCTTTGTCGGAGCGGTCTATGCTCAGGTGATCGCCAATGCCAACCAGCCCTGAGGCGATCGTTGCTGCCATCAGCGATGCCGCTGCGACCGGCTTTCGCGGTCGTCTGATCGCGCGAGGTCAGGCGCGGGCGATGATATGGCGGGAGGGGGTGCTTCCGGCGGGCGCACCCGCTTTTTCTGCGCAACTGAGCTTCGACCTTCACAGCTATGGCTATGGGCTCCTCGGGCTAGGCCTGCGGCTGCTGGAACTCGGTGGCGACCCAGCCCAGGCGCGCGTTGCCTTCGAGCAGGCCGCGACCGCGCTTGAGGCGGTTATGGCGAAGGGCAATCGGGCCGAACCCGACCGCGACTTTCACTTCGTGATGGCAGCTGCGAGCTATCATCTCGCGCATCTCTCTGCCCGTGCCTATTCCCTGCTTGCGGTCGTGGCCGCGGAGGAGAACTTCTCGCTCATCGAGCAGGCACTCGCGCTCCTCATGCGGCGGGACATCAACGAGCTGCGTGCCCGAGTCTATGCCTTCCGCCTCGATGGTCGCGGATCGGATGAGGCCATCACCGCGCTTTTCCAGCAGCGTCTTGTCGAGCCGCTTGCCGGCGAAGCGGCCGAGCGTGACGGCCATGATTTCCTATTCGAGGGCATCGACCTTGCCCTGACAGATGCCTTCTTCGGTGCCCTGTCGATGTTCCTGCTCGGGCTGGATCGCGGCGAGCGCGCTCTGGTTGGCCGTGCGATCGCCCAACTGCGCGAGAGCCTTGCCATTTGCGCTGAGCTGAACCTCTTGCCGCAATGGTGGGCGCATCGGGTCGCGATCCATCTGCTTTCCGACCTTTGGTCGAACACGTTCCACGAGAGGGTGCCTCTCATTCCCGCCGGTGGGGAGGCGCCGCCATGGCAGGGCTTGCGCGAGCTCTTTATCGGGTTGCTCGCCCGTCGGCCGAGGGCAGAAGTCGACTTGTGGCCGTCACAGATCGAGGCCGCCGCGCGCGCGGTCGATCAGGCTGACAATCTGGTGGTCTCGCTACCGACGAGCGCCGGGAAGACGAGGGTTGCCGAACTCTCCATCCTGCGCTGCCTGGCTGCCGGGCGCCGCGTGATGTTCGTGACGCCGCTTCGTGCTCTGTCCGCTCAGACGGAGACGACGCTTCAGCGTACCTTCGGCCCGCTCGGCAAGACCATATCCGCCCTGTACGGCAGTATCGGCGTCTCTGCGTTCGACGAGGATGCGATCCGCGAGCGGGACATTGTCGTTGCAACTCCGGAGAAGCTCGACTTCGCCTTGAGAAACGATCCGTCGCTGCTCGACGACGTCGGTCTGCTCGTCTTCGATGAGGGCCACATGATCGGTCCCGGTGAGCGCGAAGTTCGCTACGAGGTCCAGATCCAGCGCCTGCTCCGCCGACCCGATGCGGATCAGCGCCGGATCGTCTGCCTGTCGGCAATATTGCCCGATGGCCCGCAACTCGAGGATTTCTCGGCATGGTTGCGTCGCGACCAGCCTGGCGACCCCATCAAGGACGACTGGCGGCCGACGCGCCTGCGGTTTGGCGAGGTGGTCTGGTCATCGCCCCGAGCCCGCCTCAACCTGAGGGTCGGCGAAGAACAGCCCTTCGTGCCCGGTTTCCTAACCGGCATGGCACCGCCGCTCTTTGTACCGCCGAAGAAGCTGCGGACCCGGCTGTTTCCCGACAACCAGCAGGAGCTCAGCCTTGCCACCGCCTGGCGTCTCGTCGACGATGGACAGACCGTCCTGATCTATTGCCCGGAGCGGCGCAGCGTCGAGCCGTTCGCCAAGGTCATCGTCGATCTGCACACGCGAGGCGCGCTTGCGTCACTGCTTACGGTCGACCCGGCGCGGCTGCAGACCGCGATCGCGCTCGGTGAAGAATGGCTGGGCGCGGACAGCGATATCCTCAAATGCCTGCGCCTGGGCGTGGCGCTCCACCACGGCGCTCTCCCGACCGCCTATCGAAAAGAGGTCGAGCGGCTTCTGCGAGACGGCGTTCTGAAGGTGACGATCTCATCGCCCACTCTCGCGCAGGGGCTCAACCTCTCTGCGACGGTGGTCGTCATGCATTCGCTCTATCGGCATGGCGAGAAGATCAAGGTTTCGGAGTTCAAGAACGTGATTGGACGCGCTGGGCGCGCCTATGTCGACGTCGAAGGCCTGGTGCTATTCCCGATCTTCAGCGACACCCAGAACAAGAAACATGACGAGTGGGTCGGCCTGATTGGGGATCTCGGCGCCCGCGAGATGGAGAGCGGCCTCGTTCAGCTCATCTTTGCGCTCCTGAAGAGGATGCACGCCCGCATCGGCGGCAATCTCGATCAACTCGTCGACTATGTGGTCAACAACGCCGGGGCCTGGGCCTTCCCCGAAGTGGCGGGCGAGATCCCCGAAAAACGCGAACGAGCGCTCAAGCAATGGGAGCGCTCCATGGCGACGCTCGATACCGCGATCCTTAGCCTGATCGGCGAAGCCGATGTTCCTGATGACCAGATCGAAGCCGCGCTTGATGCGGTTCTTCAGTCCTCCCTCTGGAACCGCCGCCTGGAGCGCCTCGATGATGGGTCGCGCGCCGCCTACCGTGCGACGCTCCTCACCCGGAGCCGCTACATCTGGGCCAACTCGACTGCTGTCTCTCGCCGCGGCTATTTCCTTGCGGGGCTGGGTCTCGAGGCGGGTCACGCGCTCGACGCGGTGGCGCCTGAGGCCAACGACCTTCTTGTGCAGGCGAACGCCGCACTTCTGATTGGAGATCACGAGGCTGCCATCGCGGCGATCACCGGCATCGCAGAGCGAGTTTTCTCCTTCTATCCGTTCGAGCCGGACCCATTCCCGGGAAACTGGCGCGACATTCTTCTCTGCTGGTTGCTTGGGCAGCCACTCGCGGCCGCGGTCGCCGGGCAGGAAGGCGATGCGCTGCAGTTCATCGAGGGCGGCCTCGTCTATCGCCTGCCTTGGGCGATGGAGGCGCTTCGCGTGCGTGCGGCCGCGAATGGCGATGTCGTTGGCGTCTTCGGCCTGGCGCTCGCCGATCATGAGCTGGGCCTGGCGGTCCCTGCCGTGGAAACCGGCACGATGAACCGGTCGGCCTCCATTCTCATCCAGGCAGGCTTCAACTCGCGCTTGGCAGCCATCAAGGCGGTCGTGGACACGGGTGCGACCTTCACGTCGGGTGCGGAGCTGCGGACCTGGCTACGCTCGCCAGGCCTCGCAGCCTGGTCGGCGCAGCCGGATTGGCCCTCTCCCGAGACGCGAGCAATGTGGCTCGAATTCGTGCAGGAAGCCGCGCCTCCCGCTAACCGGACGTGGGCAAGGCGGGACTATGCGGGAAACGTCGAATGGTTCGCGGCGCCGGCTCCGCCCGGCTCTCCTGTGAGCTTGCACAACTGGAACGGCCAGCCGTTGGTGCTTTCTGCCGATGGGCGCCGCATCGGCCGCCTGCAGCATCCGCTCAACCCTAATCGGCGTGGCCTTCTCCGCGCGACCGTCGCGCTGAACCCTGCGCACCTCGAGCTGAGCTATCTCGGACCCGATGACCTTTGGGCTGTGGCATAGCCGTGCCCATCTACCGAGCCTCTGTATCGCATCGGGGAGATCATGATGACAATCTGCAAGCCCGCCACGACGCCTCGCGCCTTCTCTGACACCGAGGCGGGCCGCCAAACGGTGTTTGGGCGGTTCTAGGCCATGCTTGTCGCCCGCGCCCAGCTCGATTTCGTTCGTGACCTCGTCGCCCGCTTTCAGCAGGACGACAGCATGATGCGGCCTGTTGCCGACTTCCAGTCGCAATATGTCGCGATCGTCGCGCTCCTGCGATCGGTCGGACATGTATTCGCCAATGTCGACTGCCACGATGCCGCTCGGCGCGAGTACAGCCGCGAACAATGGCCGATTTGGCGGCGGGATCCGATTTTCAGCGAGTTCATCGAGCCGACGCGCAACGCCCTCCTGAAGGAATTCCAGGGCGGCCTTGAACTGCGCAGCGAAGGCTTCGGACCGATTGCCGTGGTGGTCGACCCGACAATGCCGGGCAACGTGGCTCACGTCGCTGCGTTCGACGCGCGCGAGGTGCGCGATCGTCTTGGCCGGCCAGTACTGCCGAACTTTCATGCCGCGATTGCCTTCTGGGACCGTTGCCTCTCTCAGGCAGAGGCTGCGTTCGGCGAAGCGCGCGCGTCCCTCGGTTGACCCCGACGATCATGGAGCTTGGCCGAACCGCCTGTTGCTGGAGATGATGTAGATGCCCTCTTCGCCGCCGCCGTGGCAGGCGCATGATGCTGCCAATTTCGACGCAACGATGGGCGTGCGATGCGCGGCTCTTCTGTCGGACATCAAGGGCGACCGGGCCCGCCGGCAGGCCATCCTCGCCGATCCTCGAAATTTGCATCGCGAACTGTTCGCTTCCTTCGCGCCCCCGGGCCACGCCGAATATGCGGGCACCTATCGCGGCACGGCGGGAACGTCTCTCGCCCGTAGGACAATATCGGCAGACTGCCAGTTCGAGCCGGGTGAACATTATGACTTTTGCGCGCCGGAAGAGGTGCCTGCTCGCATGGACCGGTTGGTCCTCAACACCGAAGAGCTGCTGCAAGACCCGAATGCGGACGATTTCGGGAGGCTGATCGCGCTGACCTACACGTTCTGCTGGTTCGGGAAGATCCATCCTTTCCTCGACGGAAATGGTCATGTGCAGCGCGCGATCTTCGCCGTAATGGCAACGGAGTTCGGCTATCCGCTCTCTCCGCGCTTCGCCATCCACCCGCGTCCCTATGACCGGCTGTTGGCTACGGCGCTGGAAGTGTTTTCCCGGGCGCCGGTTGGCGAGGAAAATAGCGAGCTGAGCCTTGCGGCGGAATATCTCGCCTTCTTCTTGGATGGTCCATTCAATGCCGTCCGAAAGCATGTCGGCTCATCGTCGCCTTACGAATAGCTCGCGCGCGTACATGGCCGAGCATGTGCCGTCCGAGTCTCCGCTTCCCTCATCGCGGGTCGACTGGCTGGTCAGCGGCTACCTCAACAGTGCGGCGGCCACGTCCAAATACTGGTTCGGGTGGATGCCGTCGCGGGAGGGGAAGCGGCCGAGGTCGAGGCTCTCGTCGCCGAAGCGGGCAGCGACGGAGCTCACGGTGTAGGCCTGTGGCCGAGCATAGGGCAGGAGCCAGATCACTCTCTTGAAGCAGAATTGCGCACGGATCTCGGTGAGCCGGCTAGCGAGAGCCGGTCCAGCCGCGTCGTTGGAGCCCATCGAGAAGATGCACGTGCCGTAGCGCTTCCCTGGTCGTCGCCAGGAGAGAATTTGGGCGGCGGTGGCGCGCTCAGCAGCCTGAACGTCACACTGGCGCTCATAGCGGGCGTTGATCGCGTGAGCGGTGCCGACACCCGTGCTATCACCAAGGATCAGGCACTCGAACATGGCGACTTCGCTCGTTCTCCGGTCCGCGCCGAGGCCGGGACAACCATATCAATCCGTCGCAGTCGTTTGCCGGGCTCGCTCGACATGATCGCGCGCATGCTTGAGGCGGTCGAGGTTAGCCCGACCGCCTTGGGTCGGCCAACGCGTCAGTAGCAGCGCCACACGCGCAGATGCGGTGCTTCCCAGCGCCAGCCGCAATGCCGGTACCAACGGCCGTGCCAGCGATACCACCCATGGTGAGGGCCCGGAGCGGCATACCAGACGGGTCCTCGCCATCCGGGGTGCCCGCGATGATGGCCGGTCCAGTGATGCCAGCCCGGTCCCCATGCCGGCGGGGGCGCCCAGACTTGAGCCGAGGCAGGCGTCATGGATGTGCCCAGCAGTGCTATCAGTCCAACGATCGCGCCCTTCAGCGCTTTCATCACGCCCGTCGACCAGCGCCCTTGCACCGCGCCGGAGGGTAGCGCACCGCTGTTCAGGGTGGTCGTGGGGCTCCCGTTAAGTCGATCGGTTGCTTCCGGCCGGCGCCAGCTGATCAGATTTCGAATGCTCTTCCTCATATCCAAATCCTCATCATGAGCAATTCGGGCATGGGGAGCGCCGGAGAGAGCCGGCGCCCTCTAGTCCGAGCCGAACCCGCGTTGGCGTTCGGCGTCAGTCGAGCTAGTATTCCGACCTGCACCGTCAAGAGGTCGGGATGGCACAATCAGGGTGGGCACAGACATAGCCGACCTGGCCGGGAACCCGGTCTCTGGTAGGCACGTATGGTGGAAGTTTCGTTGGCACAGGTACGCTCGAATGGCGCAGCTGACCCAAGTTGAATTGGCGAATTGGGCGGCGCTTTACGCCGCAACGGCGTTGTGCTGCGCAATCGCGCTCGCCTTGTCGGTCGTCGGCGCTGGCGTGCACCTTTTTCGGACACGTGCCTGGAACGATGTTCGGACTTTTCTCCAGGCGCTGCTCTTCCTGCCAAAGGCGTGGTGGCTTTGGCAGCGGCTCTATTTGCGGTCGTCACCGGTGATCATCGCGATCGTAGGCTGGTTTGCGCTGACGCTCCGCTGGAGCTGAGAAGGGCACGCCTTGGTTCAAAGATCCAGAGCGGCGGCCACCTTCCGGCCAACGCGGCCTGCCTCGAGATCCGGCGGAGTGAGCCAGAGAAGCTCGGCGATCTCGCGCATGCGGGCATGTACCCCCGGGTCGGGCGACTGGTCGCCGTCCTCAGGGGAGCTGGCCTCAATCGCCAACCGCTTGATCTCTCCGGTCACACGCGATCGTGCCTCGATCAAAAAGGCTGGTCGACAGGTCCCCAGCGGCGTCAACAGATCGAACACCGGTTTCTCGATGGCCACATCGATGCCCTGACGAAACAGAGCGCGCCGGGCCGAGAGCAGCTCGCGCAATAGGCCGCGTTCGAACTCGGAGTTGACGGGTACGAACCGTTGGCCGGAATAGATAGGCTGAGCATAGGCCCGTAGCGGGGCATAGCCGCGCGCCTCGGGATACTGGCCGGCGACGACAATCACGAGGAACGGTCCGCGGATCGGGTTGCCGCGCACCGATGGGGATTGTACCCGGTTCGCGACCCGGACCGGCTGTGTGTCGGCAGTCTCGATGATGTGACCGGTGACCTGATGGGAGAACAGCGCGAAGAACGCCTGCGGTGCGTGGCCGGACGGCCAAGCGTCTGAAAGCCGCCGCAAGACCGCATAGGCTCGCCTGCTGTGGAGGGCATCGGCATGGGTCCAGAAGGCACGGCTGAGCTCGACGCCGGGCGCTATCTCGATCTTCCCGCCCGCCTTCACGAGCGCGTCGAACTCCCGCTTGATCGAGGGCTCCTCCCCCTCGTCCGACAAGGGCGACACCCGAGTGGTACCCGCGACGTCGAGCAGCCGCCACAGCAGGCGCGCAAGCCGCGGCACCGACGCGTGGCGCGTGCGGTCGTCGCTGGCGTCGCGCTCGGGCCGCTGCGCCAGCTTGCTCGGGGCGGGCCGCAGGACCTCGAAGAAGCCGTCGGGCGGCGAGGCCGGCGTCTCGCGCGTCCGTACCTCTGAGATGCGGTGGGTGACCTGGTCGCGGAAGAAAGGACAGTCGGCGCGATGGTCGGGTCGCTTGCCGCTCGTCAGCCGGCGCAGATAGTAGGTCTCCGCCTCCGAGAGGAAGGCGGGCGTCAGGATTGGCGGCGGTTCGCCGTCAGGCAGGCAGTCGCAGGCGATCCATTTTGCGCCGATCCGCGCATTCTGGACCAGCGTGATCCCCGCCTCCTCGTCGCTTGGCGATCCGGCGCCGACATACCACCGCACCAATGCTTCACGCAGGGGAGGAGGCAGTGCGATCCGCCGGCCGCAGCCATCAGTGTCTCGATCAACCAGCCACATGATCCACGCACATCGAGATCGTCCTAAGCCAGTGTTCGCGCGGGCAGGGGAATTGACAACAAGAATTCCGCTGATCTCAACTTAGCGCAGGAAGGCTCAGGAGGTCCGAAATGCGCAGGTTATTGCTCGCGAGCGCGCTTATCATCCTTGATGCCGGGATTGCGCTCGCGTCGCCGCAGGCCCCGGTGCGGCCCGTGCGGAGCGTTCAGCTGATCAGCATGACAGGCAGCCCGTCGCCCGACCGCGAGGGGCAGGATGCAGCGGCGGTGCCGGGGATGGAAGCGCCGGCGGATCCTGTCGGATCGAGTGCCGAAAGCTTCCGGGTCCATGACCTCAGCCGGCGCTGGGTTGAGTACCAGATGGGCGAGCGCTTCGCGGCACCGGTGCCCAGCGCTAGCGAAGCATCGGACGATCCGTTCGCCCGGGTCGGAGTTGCACAGCCTGGCGTACCTCCGTTCCAAGCCGGCGCCATCGCTCGCGCGTCGTCGATCTCTGTGCCCACCTGGATGCGCGGCGGTCCGGTGTTCGCCGCGGCCGCCACAGCCTTCGCACCCGGATGCGCATCCACGGATTACCGACGTAGCGGCTTTCTTTCCGCCGACGCTGAAGCTCGCCGGCAGGCCTATTTTGCGATGATGAGCGCTGCCGCCTGCGACTATGGCATCCCGGTCGGGCTGTTCGACGCGATGATCATCCGGGAGAGCCGCTATGACGCGTCCGCCCTGTCCCCCAAGAGCGCGTTCGGGCTGACCCAGCTGATGCCTGGGACCGCCGCAGGTCTGGGTGTGAACCGCTACGATGTGGAGCAGAATCTCCGCGGCGGCGCGCGTTACCTGCGGCAGCAGCTCGACCGCTTCGGCGCCTATCACCTCGCCTTGGCGGCCTACAATGCGGGTCCGGGGAGGGTCCGGAACGGGAGCGTGCCGAAGATTGTCGAGACCCAGGACTATGTCTCGAACGTCCTCTTGAACTGGTCCAGGTTGAGCGGGGGCTCGCGCGTTGCCACGATCCAGACGAGCGCATCGCCCGTTCCGCGCCGCCAGCCCTTCGTGCGCGCTGCGGCGGTGTCGAGCTTCTAAGAGGGACTGCTCGCGAGCGGCCCTCTGCACAGCCGGCGGGGTCGCGCGCTGCGGGCTAGAGCAGCGGATCCCGGCCGGAGCCGAACTGCGAGCGACGCTGGAGAATGGCGGTGATTTCGGTCACCATCCGCTTGATGACCGCGGACTGGAAGTAGGTCCCCCATTCGCTGCGGATCTCGCTGCCGTCCATTCCCTCCAGCTCCTGCAGCGCTTCCACCAGCCGGTGCGGGAGGCCCTTGAACAAGGTGCTCAGCATCGCGACGAGGGCCGTGAACCGGTCGTCCTCGACAAGCGCCATCTCGCGCGTCATCTCGACGCTGATGACCGCCTGCATGAGGTCGATGTTGAGCGCGCGCAGGATCGCCTGGAACTCGGGCAGGGTCATCGAGGCGCGCTTCGATGGGTCCCGATGGAGGATTGTCCCGAGCCGGCTCTTCTTGATCCCCGCCCGCAGCGCCATGGTGCGGATGCCGATGTGGTTGGCTTCCATCGCGCGCACGATCATCGGCACGTAGTCGGCTGCGGCTTCTGCCTCCGCCTCGCTGGGCGGCTCCTGCTCGATCCGATTCACAAGCGATGACACTTTACGCCCCCGCAGTCCTTTTCGCGGACAGCGAGACACAATCAAACCTTATCCGGCTTGGCAACCCCCTTCGCGGCAGATGAGCGCCGCCGCTCCGCGATATTATCTAATACGAATAACCTTTTCACCATCGTCATGATCGCGGTTATCCGCGCCCTCTACGAGGTCTGGCGAAGCAATTCCGATCTTGTTCATGAGTTTGGCCGTGCCCTGCTCGACAACATAATCGAACAACAGCATCGACAGGGCGTCTCCGACCGTAAGCTCTGATCCCAGATGCTTTTCGAGTCGCCGCGTTGCCTCCGCGAGACTGTCGGCGCTCGTCTTCGAGATCCTCAAGTAGATGCGGATCGGGCCCTTGGTCGGAACCTTTGCGAGATGCTGGCGCAGCGTTTCGACGTCGTGCTGTTCGATCGCTCCGACAGCACCGGCGGTTGCGCGCGAGGTCACCAGATTGGCGAGGGACTCGTAGCGCTTCGTCTGGTTCGAGTGGATCCGAAGGCTCTCCGTCGTCAGCCGGAACAGATATTCGGATACGTCGAGGGTGTATCCCTGCATTGCTTGGCCACCCATTGCCGCATGTCCTCGCCTGCCTGGCTACGGCTGAAGTTCGCCAGGATGAAGTCGATGCGTCCTATACGACTCGCCCCGGCCGAGCCAAGTCTACGCCTGCTGATGGGTGTCCGCCAAGCGGGACGCCGATCCATGAACGAGGACGGTGATCACCGCTGTCTGGACAGAGTGTCCCGCGACTCAAGTCCACTGTCCGATCGCGCGGGCGCGATCCAGGTCTCCTTTAGCCGATCGCGCGCTCGCCGCCTGATTAATTCACCGGATACAGGCTGGTTCCAAGAAAAGGCGGTTGTGACGCAAGTCATCGCGGATCGAACCTTCCTCTGGGCGCGGAGGTGCCGCGTCTCCATCGAAGGGAAACTCTGATGCAGTCTCTGCTGAAACGGAGCGGGCACATGGAGATGGCGATCCTCGCTATCGCCGTGATGCTGTTCGCGCTGCTGTGGTTTGCCGGGCCGGCTTTCGCCGGTGCCGACACCACGTTCGACACGGCCCTCACCAAGTTCACCGACTTCCTGGAAGGATCGGGCGGCAAGATCATCACCGTGCTGTCGCTCGCCGGAGGGATCGTGGCGCTCGCGTCGGGCCGCTTCTCCATGGGTCAGATCGCCATTCCGGTCGGCGTCGGTGTCGGCGCGGGCACGGGCATTCCGATCGTCACCTCGACGGTAACGGCGACGATCTGACGCAACGAGCCTGGCGACGTCGGGGTGGCAGCCTCGACGCTGCCCGGGGGAGGGTGGTGCAATGGCCGCAGACAAGTACGCGATCCCATCTCATCTGGATGATCCAGAACTGATCGGGCTGTGGACGCTGGATGAGTTCCTGGCGATGGTTACGCCATTCGTCTGGGGGATCATGACCCAGCACATCGTCATCGGAACGGCGTTGGCATTCGCCGGCTGGTGGGGATTGAAAAAGGCAAAGGCGGGTCGTGCCGCGTCTTGGCTGCTTCACCTGGCCTATTGGCATCTTCCGGCCGGCTTCACCGGCCTGAGGGCCACGCCACCCTCTTATCTCCGACTGATGGCAGGCTGAGATGGACCTCGCATTCAGCCACGCAAGCACTCAGCGCGTTCTTCGCCAGCGCAACTTCCTGGTGGTGGTCGCAGGCGCGCTCGCAGCGATAACAGCCTTGCTGCTCGCACTCGGCGTGTCGCGGGACCGCGAGATCGTGCTGCAGCCCGTGCTCCGCTCGCCGGTCACCGTCAGCAGCGCCGGCGTCTCCCGCGAATATCTCGAGATGATCACGCGCGACGTGGTCGTGCTGACGCTCGACCGAAGCCCGCAGAACCTGGAATACTGGATGAACGCGGTGCTCGAGATCACCTCGCCGCGCACCCAGGGCAAGATCAAGGGCGACCTTCTCAAGATCGTCAACGAGCAGCGCGGCTCCTCGATCTCACAGTTCTTCACGATCGAATCGATGGACATCGATCCAAAGAATTTGCGCTCCGAGGTGACCGGGGAGCTCCACACCATCGTCGGCAACAAGGTGATCTCCAGGGAGCGCCGCACCTTCCGCTACGACTGGGAGTATGAGGGCTTGTCGCTCCGCCTGGTCGGCTTCGGGATGGTCCGCACCGGCAAGGAGCAAGACAAATGATGGCCTTCTATGCCTTCGGCAGCGCGGCTGCAGGCACCATCCTCATGTCGCGAATCTACTGCATCCTGAGCAGGGTAGCGGGGGTCTGCCTATTCACGCTGGCGATCATCCTGTTCGCGCAGCCGGCATGGGCAGACCAGACGGTCGTCGTCGCCGACAGCGCCCAGGTCGACTGCCAGGCGTCCGCGAAGGACCTGACCCGCATCAGCCTGGTCGATGACGAGTTCGCGAGCGTGTCGAAGATCTCGACCGGCAATCCCCAGGACGATTTCTCGGTGGTCAACGAGCCGGTCCGGGGCGACATCTACCTCAGCGTGCCCGAAGGCTTCGGCCGTCCGGCGCTTTCGTTCTTCGGCACGAGCAAGCGCGGCTACGTCTACAAGTTCGTCTGCCGGATCGCCGGCGACCAGGCGGCCCAGCTCTTTGTGTCGAACCCGGCGATCGCCCGGGAAAAGGCAGCCGAGGCGTCCCCCCAGCAGGTCGCGGCCGGGCCCCAGGAGGCGGCGGTCGAACTCGTTCAGGCCATGTACGCCAACAACGTCGCCGACGGGTACGAGATGCGCCAGCGCGCGCTGAAGCCGGTCTATGTCGGCAAGCTGAAGGTCCAGATGATCGCGGAATATCGCGGCCAGGACCTGACCGGCAAGGTGCTGCGCATCGAGAACATGGGCGACGCGCCGACCGAGCTGACGGAGCGAACGGTCGCGCCGGCGAGCGCTCTCGCCGTCTCCATCGCCGAGCCCAAGCTCGCCCCGGGGAAGGTCACCACGGCCTACCTCGTCTCCCAGAACGTGAGGTAAGCCATGGTCTTCTCGGACATCTTCAATCGCAAGCGCAGGCCGCTCGACGAGCCGGAAGGCGAGGGGGTCTTGCCCGTAGGGGGCGAACTGGCCGGCAACGAGGCGGTGCGCCGCAAGCAGCGCATGCTGCTCGCCGGGGCGGCCGGGGTCGGTCTGGTCCTGTCCTCGATGTGGATCTTCAGCGGCGACGAGGGAGAGAAGGTTGCCGACGTCGACGGCGCCGAGAAGGTCGAGGTCTCGACCAAGGACCTGGTGAACCGCAACCTCTCGCAGCAGGAGTGGATGGCGCTCTCGGAAAACCGGTTCGAGTCCACCGAGAACCAGCTGAAGTCGGTGAACGGCCAACGGGCCAGGATGGACAATCTCGCCGCACAGATCGAGGCGTTGAAGGGGCAGAACTCCGCGATGCAGGCCGATGGGCAGCGGGTGCTGTCCGCCTACCAGGCGGAGAATGACCAGCTCCGCAAGCAGCTGAACGAGCGGCCATCGGCGCCACCCCCGGCGCCCGGACCGGCTGCCCTGTACGGACGCGGTGGACCGCAAGCCTATCAACGTCCGGACGCGCCAGGCGAGGCCGGCGCCGTGCCTCCGATCGGCCGCGGCGCCGAGGTCAAGATGGTCAGCTTCTCGTCGGCCGATACGGGAACGGCATCGAAGGTCGCGAAGGGCAGCACGGTCTATACGGACAGTCCGAACTATCTTCCGCCCAACAGCTTCGCCTCCGCCAAGGTCATCGTCGGGGTAGACGCGAGCGCGGGGGTGAACAGCCAGACCGACCCGCTGCCGGTCGTCCTGCGCGTCACCGGTCCGGCGCGGTCGGTGCTGCAGAATGGCAAGCTCCTCACGACCAAGATCCAGGGCTGCCTCATCAACGGCGCGGCACGCGGCGACCTCTCCAGCGAGAAGGTCTACGTCAAGCTGCAGAAGATGACGTGCCCGCAGCCCGGCGGCCGCTACGCCGTCTCCGAGGTCAAGGGCTTCATTGCGTTCGGCGGCAAGACCGGCGTGCGAGGCCGGGTCGTGAGCCGCGAGGGCTCGCTTGCCATGCAGGCATTCCTCGCCGGACTGGTCGGCGGAGCGGGCAACGCGCTCAACACGGCTTTCCAGCAGCCCCTCGCGACGATCAGCAACGATGGCGAGGGAGGCATCAACCGCACCCCCAGCCTCGGCAATGTCGGCCTCAGGGCGCTCGGCGGCGGTGCCGCGGAGTCGGGCAAGGACGTCTCGAAATATCTGATCGAGCGCGCCGAACAATACCAGCCGGTCATCGAGATGCCGACCGGCGTCGATGTCGAAATCGTCTTCCTGGAGGGTGTTTATGTCCGCAATTGATCGCCTGCGCCAAAGCGCGCTCGGGCGCCCATGGAAGCTGCTCACGGGCATTGCGGCGCTTGGCGTCGCCAGCGTGGCCATCGCCGCCCAGGTCGCGGGTCCGAGCGGGGTCGAGGTCACGAACCTGCTCAAGGCGCGCCTGCCGAAGACGCCACTTACCCAGGTCAACTGCGAGAAGGTGCGCGGTCTCTGCGAGGTGACTGCGGGATCGAACCTCTTCTACGTCGACGCCGGCGCCCGCTATCTCATCATCGGCCGGGTCTACGACATGGAGACGCGCCAGGATCTCACGGCAGCCCGGCTGCTCGAGATCAACCCCGACATGCTGGTCGGCGGGGCGGCCAAGGCCAATGCTGCGGCCGCGGACGGTGAGGGCGAGGGAATGGCACCGGCGGCATCGCCGCAGGCCAGGGTCGAGAAGACTGCGCTTCCCGCCCGGCCGGCCAAGCTGCGGCTCGACGGGCTGTCGAACGACGGCGCGATCGTCTGGGGCAATCCCGGCGGGCAGACGGTCACGGTCTTCACCGACTTCCGGTGCGGCTATTGCCGAGCTCTGACCAACGTGCTGCGCAGCATGAACGTTCGCGTGGTGGAGCGGCCGATTTCGGTTCTCGGTAGCCGCGACATAGCCGACCGCGTGTATTGCGCGAAGAACCGGGAGGAGGCGCTGCATGCCGCCTATGCCGGCGAGCCGCTCAAGATCGGGGCGTCGTGCGACACATCGGGCCTGGATGCGAACGAGGCCTTCGCGCGGCAGCATGGCCTGAGCGGAACGCCGGTGATCGTGCGCAGCGATGGCGCGATGCTCGAGGGTTACCGGCCCAAGGCGTTCTTGGAAAGCTGGCTCAAGGAAGTCCGCTCGTGAGCGCGCGGCGCCACGGCCGCCGGGTCGCGCTGGCTGCGGCTGGCTTCGGCACCCTCATGGGGCTGAACGGTTGCACGACCTTCGGCGGCAACGTGAAGGGCAGCTTCACCTGTCAGGCGCCGGACGGGATCTGCGCGCCATCCTCCACGATCGACGATCGGGCGCTGGCGATGATTTCCGGGGATGCCGGCGATGTCATGATCCCAGCGGGCCCCTATCCTTCACCGGCGCCCCAGCCCCGCACGCTTCGTACCGCCGCGGCTTCGACAGCATCGGAGGCGACCGGGCAGGTTGCGCCCCGGACCCGTGAGAAGGTGCTCCGGATCGTCTTTCAGCCTTATGTCGACGATCGGGGACGGTTGCATGAGTCGAGCGCGGTCCATGCGGTCGTGCAGTCCGAGTGGCAGGCTCAGGCGCTCGCGAATGCCACGCCCATACCCAACAGCAAGGCGGCAGACGCACCTGCTCAGCTGAGCCTCGCAGACGCGGTGGAACGCGAGGTTCCCGGCGTGGTGGACGTCGCCGCGTTCGACCCGGCCATGCCGGACCCTGAGGTGGTCGCGGCCGCTCGGGCCCGAAAGCCGGACCCGGTCGCGGCGATCAAAGCAGACGTCGCCAACCGTCTTGCGGCCAAGGGCAAGCGGGCGCCCGGTTCGTCAACGACTGCGGTGCCCGGGCGAGCCCAGAAGGCGGCGGCGACGTCGTCTCCGCAAGTACCGGCTGCGCCCGTCGACGCGGCCAAGCTCGAGGCTGGCGCTGGGCAGACTGCCGTGGCGGCAGCCCCGGCCGGCGGCAGAAGTGAGACGACGCGTCAGTCCAGCGATCATTTCGGAGGTGCTTCCGCGACGAGCGCTGGATCTGGTCAGGAGGCTGCGGCGCGCGTGAAGTCGAGCCAGGAGTATCGGGCGGCGCGTGAGCGTGTTGAGGACAGCGCGCGCACCGCAGCCGGCTCGGCTCCTGCAGCCGGCCTCAAGACCCTGACGAGCCCCACTGTCCGCGCCGCGAGCTTCCCCGCGGCGGTGCCGGAGGACAACTGACATGAGCGCGAAGCCCCGTTTCTACGACAGCCTGCTTTCCGGTCTGTTCGGCGACAGCAAGCGACCCGAGGCCCAGCGTCCGGAGCTCGGCGTGCCGATGCTGGCGCATTGGCTGCCCTACCGCAGCTACGACCCCAAGACCGGCATTTTCTACAACTCCGCGTCGCGCGGCTTCGTGATCGAGGTATCGCCGCTCGTCGGGGCGGATGAGCGCACCGGGGAGATCCTGACCCAGTTCCTGTCCGAAGGCATCCCGGTGCCAGGGTGCCTGCAGTTCCACGACTGGATGAGCCCCCGGATCAGCGAGCGGCTCTCCAAATGGTATCTGCCCCGCTACTCGGCCAGCGGCGTCTATGAGCGGATGGCCAAGCATCGCGTCGACTTCCTGACAAACGGCGTCTGGAACTCGCTGTCGGCCGATGCGCCCTTCTGCCTGCGCAACCACCGCGTGGCGATCTCCTATTCCACACCGGAATCCTCGCGCGTCTCCACCGAGGAGATCGTCGCGGTGATGGATGGCCTCATCTCCGTACTGGGCTCGATCGGCGTATCCGCCAGGAAGATGGACCCTGTCGCGCTGATCGCGTGGATCGACGACACCACGTCGCCCACCACGGCCGCGGGCGACGACGTTGTCAGCTATAATCCGCTCGACCCGATCGCCGACCAGGCGGTGCGCCGCGACATCGAGATGAAGGTCGAGCCCGATCGTATCCTTCTTCGAACCGAGCGGTTCCGACCGACCGGCAAGGAGGTCAATGGCGCGCCCGAGATCGGCGAGATCTATCCCGACGTGTTCGACGTCCGCTCCTTCTCCGTGCGGAACCTCCCGCAGCGCTGGGCACCCTGGGACTGCGCCCGGCTGATCGGCGACATGTTCGCCGACAAGCTGAGGATGCCATGCCCGGTCTCGACCAACCTGTGCCTCGACTTTCCCGATCCCCAGGCCTCGAGCAACAAGGCCGGGTTCAAGTTCATGCGCACCACCAGCCTCGCCGACTCCAAATCCGCCCGCTTTCTTCCCCAACTCCGCGACCAGTCCCAGGAGTGGAAGTACGTCAACGACGAGATCCGGCAGGGACGCAAGCTCGTGCGCCTGTTCTACAGCGTTACGTCATTCTCGCCGAAGGGAAAGGGTGACGCCAACGAGCGCATCCTGAAGTCGGTTTATCGGGCCGCCGGATGGGACCTGCTCGACGACCGCTACCTTCAGGTGATGGGCTTGCTGTGCGCCATGCCCATGACGATGGCGAACGGGCTTTCCCGCGACCTCGAGCGCATGAAGCGCATGCGGACGATGCTGAGCACGACGGCGGTCAACCTCGCCCCCATTCAGGGCGAATATCTGGGAGGTCACACGCCGCACCTGCTGCTGATCGGGCGGCGGGGCCAGCCGTTCTTCTGGAGCCCGTTCGAGAACGCTGCGGGCAATCATAATGTCGCGGTGTTCGGCAAGTCGGGGTCGGGCAAGTCGGTCGCCCTCCAGGAACTGTGCGCGTCGCTGTGTGGGGCCGGCTCCCGGGTCGTCGTCATCGACGACGGCCGCTCCTTCGAGCATTCCGCCAAGCTGCAGGGCGGTGCCTTCGTCGAGTTCACGATGTCGAGCGGCTTCTGCCTGAACCCGTTCTCGATGATCGATGCCGCCCAGGCGGCCGAGGACGAGGATTATCTCCTCGACTGCATGGCGATGCTCAAGGCCATCGTGAACCAGATGTCCCGGCACATCGACCGGCTGACCGACACGGAACGCGGCCTCATCGACGGCGCGGTCAACCGCGTGTGGGAAGCCAAGGGCAGGAACGGCTCGATCGACGATGTCATCGCCGCGCTGAACGACACCGGCAACGAGCTCGCTTCGCATCTCGCGATCGCGATGATGCCGTTCTCGAGCGCCGGCACCTACGGCAAGTTCTTCCAGGGTGAGGTCTCGTTCGAACTGCAAGCGCAGCTCACCGTCTTCGAGCTGTCCGATCTCTCCTCGCGCGAGGAACTGCGCAGCGTCGTCCTGACCGCGATCATGTTCATGTCGCAGCAGATGATGCGGAAGGTCGACCGCTCGATCCCCAAGGCGCTGCTCCTGGACGAGGCCTGGCAGATGCTCCGCGGCGGAGCGATGGCCGACTTCATCGAAACCTACGCCCGCACGTGTCGCAAGTACGGCGCCTCTTTGGTGACCGCCACGCAGTCTCTCAACGATTACTACAAGTCCGCTGGATCAATCGCCGCATTGGAGAACAGTGACTGGTTTGTCATCCTGCAGCAGAAGCCGGAGACAATCGCCGACTTCAAGAAGCACGATCGCTTCGAGATGGACGACTACACCGACGCGCTGCTGCGTTCGCTCAAGCGCAACGGATTCGAATATTCCGACATCATGATCAAGGGACCCGAGACGCTCGCGGTCGGCCGGCTGGTTCTCGATCCCTTTTCTGCCGCGCTGTTCTCGTCGAGCCCGCGAACCTTCGCTGCCATCGAGGCAATGGTCGCGGACGGCCTCAGCATGGATGAGGCGATCGAGCGGATCGCCTTCCCGGAAAACCCCGAGAAGTGGGCGACGCCGGCCGCGGACGCGGCGGCGATTGCTGCGGAGTGAGCCCAATGGCGACCATCCTGACAGAGCCGACCACCGCCAGTTCCCGACCCCTGTCGCGCCGGTTGGATGTCCGGTTCCTGCTCTACTTCTACCTCCACATGGCAGGGTTCCTCGCATCGACCCTTCTCATCACCTGGGGGCTGTTCGTCCTCTTCTTCGTCGCGATCGGCGGCTTCTCGTTCGACGGGATGATGCACCAGCTCGACAATCTGGCGACCCGGTATGTCGCGGCCGACACCGCTCGCATCGCGTCGTTCCGACACGTCGTACTCGTCGCGCACACGCTGCTGGCTGCCGCCGTCATCTTCTTCCGCCGCCATCGCATCCTGCCATCGCGCGATCCCAAAGGGAGCACATTCGATGTCTGACCAGCCACAGCTCGACCTTCAGGCTCCTGTGATGCCGCCGAAGGATGCGGCTGCTCGGGCAAGACGTGGGTTCGCAGGCTTCACCCGGGCTCAGCTGGCAGTGGGAGCGATCCTGATCCTCTCCCTTATCTGGGCGATGTGGGTGACCAAGGCGCTCGTTGCTCCCCGAGAAGACCATATCGTCAAGGCGAGCCTCTCCAACATCGTCGGCGAATATGTGAGCGCCCAGGCACGCTCGGCGTCGCCGCCCGCCCAGGTCGAGGCCGAGATGCGTGCGTTCATGTCCTCGCTCGACCATGAACTCCAGCGCCGGGGCGCGGGCGGGCAGGTCGTGCTGGTCGGCGAGGCGGTGCTGACGAAGAACGTGCCCGACATCACCGACAGCCTGAGGAAGGCCGTCTATGCGAGCGGCGTTCGCCAGCCCCGGCCAGCGAGCGCTCAGGAAATACGGCAGCTCCAGCAGCAGATAGCTCCGGCCGCGGCGTCGCCGCCGACGCCCGGCGGACCTGCTGCGCCCGCGGGGGCAACACTCGAGCCGATGGCCATGGCTCCGTCCGGAGCGGTCATGCCCCAAGCCGCCACCGGCGCTGCAGCCATGCCCCCTGCAGGAGTCCCCGGCGCCGCCATCACCAGCTTTGGAGGTCCCGATGGCCGCGGCGGTCAGTGACGCGGCGGTCGCGGGCTGGCGGCCGCGCAAGCGACTTTGGGCTCTGTTCGGCGGACTCGTCGTGGGGAGTGTGGTGCTCGGTGCGATCGGTGACTGGCGCGACGATCACGCGCTCCTGATCAACACCACGGACTCTCTTCCCAACTGGGCGTTCGTGATTCACCGGAACAAGGTGCCGGTCCGGGGCGAGTACGTCTTCTTCGATCCGCCCCCAAGCGAGCTGGTGCGGCGTCATTTCGGCGCCAAGCCGCAGATGTTCGGCAAGATCGTCTATGGGTTGCCGGGAGACGTAGTCGCGCACTGGCACCGCGTCGTCACGGTGAACGGCCGCGTCGTCGGCTACACCAAGCCAAAGACCAGGAGCGGCGAGCCGCTGGCGATCGGTCCGAGCGGCGTTATTCCGGCCGACTGCTATTACGTCGGCACGCCCCACAAGGACGGGTTCGATTCCCGATATGCTGCGATCGGCTTCGCCTGCCGGCGCCAGATCGTCGGCACGGGGGAGGCGGTCCTGTGATCCGCGCGATCGCCGCCTCTCTCGCCGGTGCTGCCTGCCTGGGTGCCGCAGTGCTGGTCACCGGCGCAGAGCGGGGCGAGGCGCGTGACTTCGGTCAGCCCGGGCAGACGTTCCCGGTGGTCGAGGCGGATCTCCTTTCCACCATCGAAACGCGGCTGCAGCGGGCGCAGGCAACCGGAGAGATGGACCGCGTCAACGCGGCCTTCGCCAGACGTGTCGAGGCCAAGGTTCGACGTCCCGTGCCGGTCGCCGGCATCACGCCTGCCGAGCAGGCGCGGACCTGGGACTATGACCCGAGCATCACCCTCGAGCGTGAGATCAGGGACCACAAGGGACATGTGATCGCGCAAGCCGGACAGAGGATCAATCCGCTCGACTTTGTCTCGATGCGGCAGAGCCTTGTCTTTGTCGACGGCGATGACCGGACCCAGCTCGCATGGGCGACCAGGAGATTCACGGAGCTCAACGCCAAGATCATCTTCGTCAATGGCTCGCCGATCGATTCCATGACGGCGCGTAAGCGCAGGTTCTTCTTCGACCAGGATGGCCGCCTGACGGCCAAGTTCGGCATCCGCCACACTCCGGCCGTGGTGTCACAGACGGGCAATCGGCTTCGTGTCTCGGAGACTGTCGTCGAGCCGGGGGCGAAGAGCTGATGCCGCTGTGGCTGGACCTCCTGCGGACCCAGATGGCCGCACCGGAAACCCCCGGACTGCGCCGCATGCGCCTGGTCTGGCAGGGCCTGTGCCTGTCGGTCGCGCTGCTCGTCGGATTTTTCGCGCGCGTCCATTCTGCGCTGGGCCGGGCTGCGCCGTGCCTCGCGGCCGGGCTGCTCGTTGCGGTCGCGCTCTACACCTGGCTCTATGTTCGCCGGAAAAATGCCGCCGACACCGCCTTCCTTGAGGGAACGGGGGAGGCGGGCTGATGCGCTGGCTGCGGGCCCTTTTCGGCGTCCTGGGGCTGCTGCTCGTGGTCGTCACCGTGACGCCGCGCGCAGAAGCCGCACCGACCTGCACGGGCAAGTTCGTGAACCCGATCACGGATGTCTGTTGGTCCTGCCTCTTTCCGCTTTCGATTGGCGGCGCCAAGATCTGGCCGGGCAGCCGACCGGACACCAACAATCCTGCATCGCCGGTCTGCGCCTGCGCCGATCCGCTGCCCCGCATCGGCATCTCTGTCGGCTTCTGGGAGCCCGCCAGGCTGGCCGACGTGACGATGAAGCCGTGGTGCTTCCCCAACCTGGGAGGGACGCGGATCGCGCCGGGTTTCGACATTGGCCAGGGCTATCTGGCGGGACCGTCGATGGTGGGAGGCCGGTCGCAGAGCACGGCGAAGTGGCACGTCCACTGGTACGTCTATCCTCTCCTCTACTGGATGGAGATCCTGACCGACTTCATCTGTTTCGAGCAGGCCTCGTTCGACATCGCCTACATGACCGAGGTCGATCCCCTGTGGCAGGATGACTCGCTCACCGCGATCATCAATCCCGAGGCAATCGTCTTCGCCAACCCGATTGCGAAGGCGGCATGCGCCGGCGACTGCATTGCGGGAACGGCCGCGCTGCCGCTCGATGCGCTGTTCTGGTGCGCGGGGTGCCAAGGCAGCATGTATCCGCTCAACGGCAACATCCCCGCCTCCATCGGCCACGTCCAGTCATCGCGGCTCGCGCTCTCCCGCTTCGCCTACAAGATGCACCGCGAGGGCCTGGCCTGGGGCACGATGGGATCGCAGGGGCTCTGCAAAAAGTACCTGATGCCGATCATGCGGAAGCAGCAATACCGCTTCCAGATGGTCAATCCGATCCCGACTGTGAGCGGCCGGTTCGCCTGCTCAGCGATCGGTGCCTCGACCATGCCGCCCGACGCGGGGCGTGCCTTCCCCGCCGGCGGCGAGGACATGGGCTATCTCGTCTGGCGCAAGCGCAACTGCTGCGTGTTCTGAGGAGAGAGACATGCGTCTTCTGACATGGGGCATCGTCGCGCTACTCGGCACCGCCGGGCTCTCAGCGTTGCTAGCGCAATCGGTCGACGGCGTGGACGTTCAGGCCGTGAAGAAGCGCGCCACGGATATGGCGGCGGAGGCGCAGGCCTTCGTCGACCAGGTGACGGACCGCGGCGACGAGTTCCGCGAGCAGGCGAGCGCCGTCCGGACGTCCGGCATCGACAACATGCAGCGGGTCGCTGCGACCGATCTGCCAAAGGGGCCGGAAGGCAAGATTGACTTCGACGAGCTCGTCCAGGGCGCGGCGACAAACGTCAATGTGCCCGGCGGCGATGCCCCGCAGTTCATCGTTTTCGCCAGCTTGTCGATGCCGCCGGCGTCGCTCAAGCAATTGATCGCCGACACCGCCAGGGCGGGCGGCGTCGTGGTCTTCCGCGGCTTCCCCAACAACTCGGCCAAGGAATTCGTCAGCCGTCTCGGGCAGGTCGTGCACAAGGACGACATGCCGAACATCGGCATCGACCCGCGGCTTTTCCGCGCCTTCAACGTGCAGGCGGTGCCGACCTATGTGGCGGTCTCCTCGACCTTCGATCTCTGTGCCGGATTTCACTGCCAGACCAGGGTTCCACCCCATGACCGCATCGAGGGCAACGTCACCGTCGACTATGCTCTCAATTCCTTTGCGGAGGCCAACGGACCCGGCGCGCGCATCGCGTCGGTAGCGCTCGGCAACCTGGCGCGGAGCCGCCGCCAATGAAGGCTCGCGCCTTCGTTGCCGCGCTTGCGGCCTTCTGCTTGGCGGTCGGCTCCGCTGGCGCGCAGCAGATGACGATCGAACAGGCGCGCGGAGAAGGAAAGGCCTTTGGCAATGCGAAGCGGGCGGACGAGAGCCTCGTTCCCGACGCGGAGGCGCAGGCCCAGGCCGTGCCGGGCTATTCCGGGATCAATCAGCCCCAGAGCACCTACTTCGATGATCCGGATGCTCTCATTGCGGCGGGGACTGCCCAGCGATCGACGAACGAATCCTACCGAACCGTCACCGATGCGGATCGCACGCGTCCGGCCTTCAGCAACGCGGAGATCCTTGCGACGACATCGCGCGCCACATCGATCGAGAACGATCCATCTACCTATCTCGCTGGTGAAAATATCGGTTCGACGAGCGGCCAGTGCCAGCCCCTTCCGCCAGGGTCCGGCACCGGTGGATATTACGAAGCGACGTGCAACCAAGGGACGAAGCTCGATGAAGTGCCACGGTCCTGTTCCATCAGGATGGCGCCCGAGATCACCCGCGTCGATGCGTTCAAGTTCTTCGTCGTTCCTGACAATGCCTACGGAACGCCGTTCGCACGCTATTCCTCGATCGCCCCGCACGTCGCCGCCGGAACCTGCAAGCCGACGGGTGTCGCGATGCAGGCATGCGCGGCGCATCGGATCTACGGCGTTTCCACCAACAAGTTCTGCGACGACTACAATGCGACGGAATATGTCTGCTCGCAGAACCTGAGGGACATTGCTCTCCTGCCGAGCCCCATCACCGGCGAAGGCTGGCACGAGAAGACGGTGCAGACCAGCGTCACGGTGAAGCGGGTCGACGGTTGCGCGGAGATGGCCGCCGATTCCATGTGTACCGCCGATGCGGCCGGCGAGGTCTGCACGGAAGGCCCTGAGACCCGGATCATCGACGGCGTGCCGGTCACACAGGCGTGCTGGGCATGGAAGCGCGACTTCACCTGCAACGTGATGAGCGCTGGGAACGACTGCGGCGACCTTGATGCGAACCGGCAATGCACCTTCCTGCGGGAGGACTGCCTGGACGACCCGCAGCAGGGTGCGTGCAAGGTCAAGGAGAAGGTTTATCGTTGCCCGACACCGGACAGCCCGGCCTCCAACGCGCCCCAGTATATCTGCGGCGACGACGTCTACTGCATCAACGGGGATTGCGAGCCGATCACCCGCGAGGCGTCGACCGAGTTCAGGGACGCGCTGGTTGCCTTGCACGCGATCGACGACGCTTCAAAGGGCTTCGACCCGAACAACCTGACCGTCTTCTCGGGAACGCGGGACACCTGCCACAAGCCGGTGTTTGGCCTCATCAACTGCTGCGCGGGCAAGGTCTCTGGCGCGCTGACCGTCGCCGCCGGTGGTGCGGCGCTCGCCGGCGGACCCGTCGCGATCGCCGCGCTTGCGACCCCGTTTCTGGCGCTGTTCGCCTGCTCTCAGGACGAGATGAAGCTCGACATCAAGGACCGCATGGGCTTCTGCCACAAGGTCGGGACGTGGTGTTCGTCCAGCTTTCTCGGCATCTGCAAGACGAAGAAGACCGCCTACTGCTGCTTCGAAAGCAAACTAAGCCGGGTTCTTCAGGAACAGGGTCGCGTTCAGCTCAACAAACCTTGGGGAAAACCCAAGAATGAGCAGTGCAAAGGCTTCAGCATCGCGGAGTTCCAGCAGCTCGATCTTTCGAGAATGGACTTCACCGAGGTCTACGCCGACTTCTTTGATGCGGCGAAGCTGCCGGATGAGGTCCAGACGATGACCGAGATCCAGGCCAAGATCCAGAACTACTACGACCTGCATGGAGGCACTCCATGATCGACCGGAATCTAGGTGATCGACATGACAGCTGCGGCAAATGACCTGCTCAGCGCCGGCGCTCCGGGATGTGACTGGAAGATGACGGTGTTCGAGCTCGCAATCTTCATGTGCCTGTATCGCGCTGGACGACCGCGCCGGGTGGAGGACATCTGCCAGGTGATCGGGGGCTGGTTCGAATGCACGGTCGAACCGCGGACTGCAGCCGCACCGATCGAGCACATGCTCGCCAATCAGTGGGTCTCGCAAAAGGGACACGGACTTTGCGCGACCGAGGAGGGCCGTCGTACGGCGCGGCCGATGATGAGCGGGCTGGTGCGGATGCTCGACCAGGGGACCCGGCTCATCGACGTCGCCCTAATGATGTCCGTGCTGCGCATGTCGAAAGGAGAGCTGGACCATGGCATTCGTGATTTTTGAGCCAGCAGTCCTGGCGGTGCTGATCGTCGGTGTCGCACCGTCCGCACCTGCAGCGCCGATCCTCGCACCGGTGGCGTCCGCTTCTCCCTGCGCCTCTCACGCTACCATCACCCGCGCCTTCGAATGCTGCATCGACCTTGCGCGGTGGAAGGTGCCGCCCACCGCCCCGCTCAACCACCCCGCGCAACCCGCAGACGGCGCGGCCGATCAGAAGGAAGGACGATAGGCATGTCGAAGATGGCGAAGCTGGCCATGCTCCTGCTGACGGTCGCGCCCTTGGCCGCGCCGCTCCGGGCTCAGGATGCCGAGCGCCGCGGCGACGGAGTTGAGGCCCCCGAACGCGGCGACGAATTCTACTGCGGCGAGCGAAAGCTCGGCCAGTGGTTCTACTGCACCAAGCCAAAGCCGCCGGAGGCCGCGCAGGCGCAACCGCAGTCCCCCGAGCAGAGCGCTGCGGAGCGCCTGGCCGCGATCACCCATCAGCTGGACGAGCTGAAGGCACGCGCGATCCTCGATCCTTCGGAGGAAAACGTCATCGCCTATGTCCGCTTCCAGCGCGAGCAACTGGACCGCGCCTCGACGTTCTCGGACACCTGGCAGCGCGCGCTCTGGCAGAACCCGGACATCGACTATACGCTGCAGCGGCCGGTCAACACCGTGGCGAAGCGGGCGTGGCTCGACAACCGCAAGGCCGATCGCGATCAGGTGCTGACATCCCTCGGCCAGCGCTACGGCCTCTTCTACTTCTACGCGCAGAGCTGCGGCGCGTGCGAGGTGTTCTCGCCGATCTTGCGCTCGGTCGCAGATAGCCACCGGATGGCGGTGATGGCGGTGTCGATGGACGGGGGGCCTAGCCGCGATTTTCCCAATTATGTTGTCGACTCTGGCCAGCGTGCCCGGATGGGCATCTCCGGGAACGAGACGCCCGCGCTCGTCCTGTTCGACACCGCGACGAAGCGCACGATCCCGATCGGCTACGGCATCCTGAGCGCCGATGAGATCATGGATCGGATCTTCATGCTCACCAACACCAAGGTCGGGAGCGACTACTGATGCCTAATCCTCGGCAGAAAGGCCGGCTGAGAAGGCTGGCTCACAGGGCCAGCGCCGCGCTGACCTTGGTCGCCGCATCGCACTTCGCATTGATCGGCGTCGCCAGGGCGGATGTCGCGTCGGAGATGAACGGGTTCTTCAACGACGCCGGAGGTGCGGCCAATGTCACCGGCCCGACGGCCTTCCAGGGGCAGTCGGCGGGCTATTACTCGCTCGGCAACGTCTGGACGCGCTTTCCGCAGAAAAGCGTGTCGCCGTTCAACCTGCAGCTTCCGAGCGCGCGGGCGGGATGTGGAGGCATCGACCTCTTCTCCGGTTCATTCAGCTTCATCAACGCGAGCGAGATCGTTGCGATGCTGAAGGCGACGGCGAACAACGCGCTGGGCTTCGCCTTCAAGCTGGCGATCGACAGCGTCTCGCCGGAGATCGGCAAGGTCATGGACGAGTTCAGCCAGAAGGCTCAGCTTCTTAACCAGATGAACATCTCGAGCTGCGAGACCGCACAGGCTCTGGTAGGCGGGATATGGCCCCAGATGGAAACCACGCGATCGACCATCTGCGAGGCGGTCGGCAACAGTCAGGGCGTGTTCTCCGACTGGGCGGCGTCCCGGCAAGGCTGCAACAACGGCGGCCAGAGGGATGCGACCCTCGCTGGCAACACCGACCCGGCGATGAAGGACCAGATCATCGGTGATCCTCATAACTATACGTGGGAGGCTCTGAAAAAGTCGTCGAAGTTCGGGGCATTCGATCAGGCCTTCTCCGAATATGTGATGACGCTGGTGGGAACGATCGTCACGACTCCGCCAACAGCAAGCGAGCATGGCCCGAAGGTCGTGATTTACGGTCCCGCTGAAGAGGCCGTCGTGACCGCGCTGCTCGACGGTACCGCGAATGCACCGGCGGTGAAGATCCTGAAGTGCAACAACGATCCGTGCACCGATGTCTCGGACCAGACGCTGAGCGTGCCTGCTTCGAGCGCGTTGCGACCGCGGATCGCGACGATGATCAAGAGCATGAGCTCGAAGATCCGCAGCGACACCGCGCTTGATGCCGCCGAGAAGCAGCTGCTGAACATGGCGACCGTCCCGATTTACAAGATCCTCGCCGTCCAGGCCTATGCGCACTATGCGCTCACCGACGGCGAGATCCAGACGCTCTCCGAGATCGTCGCCGTCGATCTACTGAACGCGATGCTCGACAATATGCTCGACCGGGTCGAGCAGGCGAAAGTCTTCTACCAGACTGCGGACCAGGAGACGGCATCGCAGTGGCGCCAGCAGATCGCCGCAACCCGCGCCAAGTTCGCGCAGCGGGACGTGAAGCTGAGCAACAAGCTCCAGGTGACGATGCAGATCATCAACCGGAGCATCATGCTCGAGTCCACGCTGCAGAACACGATGACGCCCGGCATGTCCTCAGCGCTCAACTTCTCGCGGGGACTGAACGCGCAGGGCTTGCTCTAGGCGCGCAACAGGGAGGTAGCGGCGTGCTCGAGGTCTTTACCGTCGGCGGGGGCGAGTATCTCGTCAACACGTTCAACGCCGTAGCCGCGTGGGCCGGAGGAGGGGGCTACCGCTCTCTTCTGCGGGTCGTGATGGTGATGGGGCTGATCTATTCGCTCCTCGTCGTCGCCTTCACCCTCAACTTCCGCGCATGGTTGAACTGGTTCCTCCAGGCGACGGGCATCTACCTGTGCCTCATGGTCCCAACGATCGACGTGAAGGTGACCGACCGCCTCAACCCGAGCCTGTCACCGGCGACAGTGTCGAACGTGCCGCTCGGACTTGGGGTACTCGCCAGCTTCACCACGCAGATTGGCGACTGGCTGACCCGCACCGCGGAAACCGTCTTCGTCATGCCGGGCGAGCTCAACTACACGACGAACGGCATGGTGTACGGCGCCCGGCTGTTCGACGCGACGCGCAACTTCACCATCCGCGACGCCGAATTCTCTACCAATCTCGAGAACCACTTCAAGAACTGCCTCTTCGGCGATGTCATGCTCTATCAGAAGTCGCTCACCAACCTGGCCAAGGCGCGGGATTTGTGGGCGGCAATCGGGCCGGGCTCCGAAGCCCGCTCACAGGAATGGCTCGAGCGGCAGGGCGATGGCACAGTTCAGAACTTCATCATCACGTGTCGACAGGCCTATGACACGCTCAACGGCCAATGGGCGAGCATGATCGAGGCGAATGCGGAGCCATGGGCGAAGGAAGTGTATCCCAAGCTGAGCAATG
The DNA here is from genome assembly GCF_027922045.1 of Microbacterium terregens. Next base: position 134,984 of record NZ_BSEX01000012.1, on the reverse strand, counting down.
CCGTTGCGGCGGCGAAGCTCAAGCACGACGTGCCGATCGTGAATGCGGCCTTCACCGGCTCGGGTGATGACTTCACCGGCGTCATGCGACAGAACACCGCGATCAACGCCTTCATGCAGGCTCGAAACTCGATGGCCGGCGGGAGCGGCTCGGCATCGGTCGATACCTTTGCACAGACCCGCGCGGACATTCAGGCTCGCAACACCTACAATTCGATCGCCCAGCAGGCGATGGCCTGGGTGCCGATCCTCAACATCGTCCTGACTGTTGTCTTTTTCGCGATGTTCCCGGTTATCTTCCCGCTCTTCCTCCTGCCCCAGACCGGCGTGGGCTCCCTGAAGAGCTATGGAATGGGGTTCTTCTACCTTGCGTCCTGGGGACCGCTCTACGTCATCCTGCACATGATCTGCATGACGCGCGCCGAAGCGGCCTCGAACGGCGTCGCGAGCGGTGGAATGTCGCTTGGAAGCTACGCCGGCATCGGTGCGGTGAACGGCGAGACGGCGACGATCGCCGGCTTTATGCTGATGAGCATACCCTTCCTCGCGGGCGGGCTTGCGCGCGGAGCGATGTCGATCGCCGGGCAGGCGACGTCGATGCTGGCGCCGGCGCAGAACGCCGCGGAAGCTGCGGCGCTGGAGCAGACCACCGGCAATTATTCGTACGGGAACGTGAGCTGGGCAAACTCGACCTCGAACATGCGGCAGGCCGACCAGTGGCAGACCGCGCCCAGCTTCATGGGCGGTGCGGCGAGCGTAGGCTGGCGGCAGGACAATGGCGCCGTGATCAGCGGCTTCGGCAATGGCCAGGAAGTGTTCGACACGGGTGGGGCGATCTCGAGGCTCTCGTTCACCCCAACCGTTACGACCGGGACCGTCGCGGAATGGCGGGAGATGGCGAGCGAGGCGCACCGCCAGTCGCAGGCGCTCGACAATGCGGCGCAGGAAATGCTCACATGGACCAAGACCGACCGCAGTGCCCACGGTACGTCGAGCGAGCGCTCATCTGGGTGGGATTCAAGCAGTGGTCGCTCTTCGAATACGGCCGTTGAGCAGTTCGACCGAACGACCGGCAGCAGCTCGCAAGCGCTGGAGGATCGTTCATCGACCGGCCAGAGCCTGACCTCGACCGACGGTCACGACAGATCGGCGGGCACCGTCCGTCAGGTTTCGGGCTCTATATCAGCCGGATTGGGCGGTGCTCAGCAAGGCACCGGCGGCGCGCGCAGCGGCCTCGGTAAGGTTCTCGGCCACCTGCCCGGAGTGGGCGGTAGCGTAACGACGCAAGGTCAGCAGCAGGATAGCTTGCGGCATGGAACGACGGATGCTCGCTCGTCTGATAGTTCGAGCACCGCCAGCAGCGGTGTCAGGGACGAACACTCCAACGGCACGGGCGCGACGTCTTCGGATGGCACCTATGATCGCTCGGGTGTATTCAGCCGCGCCTCGACTACTTCCAGCTCGTCTCTCACGCATGAGCAGGCCTTGTCCCGCGCCCGGTCCTACACGGAGACTGCCCGTAAGCTGGAGGAATTGTCGCAGCAGCTCTCGCGGGATGCCAGCTACGCCGAGACGCACGGTATGCAGCTGAGTGAGAACATGAGCCAGGACCTGGCGCAATGGTACCGAGCCCAGCAGGCCTCCAACCCTGGCCTCGACGCTCCCGAACTGTGGGCAACCGATCTCAGCAACCATCAGCGCGCGGTTCGGCAGGAGATGGTGACCCGCTGGATGCGTGAGAAACAGGACGACATTCGCGAGGAGATCGCCGGCAAGCTGCACGAGCCCAATCTCGTTGAGGTGAGCAGGCCCGGCGTTGACAGCGCTGCGGATGTGGCGGGCTCGTATCGCCCACACGGTGTCTCAGGGATCCCGAACGGACCCGGTGGCGGCGATCCTCGTGCGGCTCAATCTATAATCGAGGCGGGTGGAGATCGTCTGGATGGCGATCGGACCGCAGCACAAGCGGCGCGGACCAACGCCGTCCACGGATCAGTGGACGTACAGCAGGAGGTCCACCGCGATCACAATCGCGGCTTCTTCAACGATCCGAAGCTGCGGGAATGAGCGCGGGCGCTAAATGGTGACGAAGAAGTAGATGATCACGCCCGCTAGAAGCGCGTAGGCGACCAGGTACGCAGCCGCGCTGGCCTTGCTGACCTTACCTTCGGCGTCGGTCAGAGGACTGTGCGGCTCAAACCCGTCGTCGACGAAGTTGATGATAGGGCCGGCAGAATTATCCTGCGTGATCAAGTATGTCGCGGTGTCGAGCTTGAGCATACAGCCTCCGAGCCTCTCCAGCATACAGGGCTCTGAGTCTGATCACAAGCAATAGAGAGCGCAGCTATATGGCACTCGGATACCCTCGCTCGCCTCAGGGCAAGGAGCGCTCGTTGTCGTCGGGCTTCTCGAGCCAGCCCGGAATGTCGCGGTGCGCATGGAGCACCCGCCAGACGTCGATATGCTCGTCCCGCTCGATGTAGAAGATGAGCCACGGAAACCGGGCAAGTCGGCGATGGCGAAGACCTGGCAGGCCCAGCTCATGTGCGTAGCGCGGGGAGCCGACGCGGGGTTGCTTCGCGATTGCGCGGTAGGCTGCTTCGAGCGCATTCACAAAGCTTAGGGCGACGTCCTGTCCGGCCTCACGAGCATAGTGGTCGATAGCCTTTTCGACGTCGCGATGAGCTTTCTCGCGGGGAACCACCCGCTTTGCGGTCATGCGGTGCGGCGAGCCCGCATGCGCAACCCTTCGAAATACGTGGCATCCGCTGGATCTCCGGGGGCAGAGTCTGCCCCATCGAGCAGCAGCCGCCGCAATCGCTGGCGATCCTGATCCTTGCGGATGAGCTCGCGGACGTACTCGCTGCTGGTACCGTAGCCGCGGTCCGTGACCTGTTCGTCCACGAACGCCTTGAGGGCATCTGGCAGCGAGATGTTCATCGTGCTCATAGCTCCAAGTAGGCGGTTTGGCAAAATTTGGCAAGGTTGCCCCGCCTGCTGGCGGCGAGTGAGCTTTGGATCCTGAGGGTGATCCCACATCCACGCCCTCGCGCGTCGCCGAGATCCTGCTGCGAGTACGCGCCGCGAGAATTTGCGCCGAGTACGAAAGCCGCCAGGTCGCCGGCAGGCTCATAGGCCCGCCGACGGTTCACTGCGGCGCGAACTTCACGCTATCAGATTTGGGCCGAGCCGCCGTCTGCGAACAGTTCGCTCCCATTCACATAGCTGCTGTCGTCGGATGCGAGGAATAACGCGGCGGAGGCCAATTCGTCGGGTTCTGCGATTCGGCCAAGCGGAGTGGCCGCCTCCGCCGCGGCGATGAACGCCTGGTGCTGTTCCTCCGTCTCGCTCAGCGCGTGCCAGCCAGGCGTCGAGGTAGAGCCGGGCACAAGCACGTTGACGCGGATACGGCGCGGCCCAAGCTCAAGTGCCCAGTTGCGGGCAAAGCTGCGGATCGCGGCCTTGCTTGCGGCATAGACGCTGAACGCCGGGATGGCGGTTGTCGCTGCGGTCGAACCGGTCAGGATCACCGAAGCCTTGTCGCGGAGCAGCGGCAGCGCCTTCTGCACGGTGAAGAGCGTGCCCTTGACGTTGGTGGCAAGGATGCGATCGACATGTTCCTCGGTGATGTCGCCCAGCATCTGGAAGTCACCGCCGCCGGCATTGGCGAACAGGATGTCGAACTGCCCAGCCTCTTGCTCGACGATTCCGTACAGGCGATCGAGGTCCGCCGGCTTGGAAACATCACCCTGAATGCCCCGCGCCATTCCGCCGATCCCGGCCACCGCCGCGTCGAGTTCGTCCTGACGCCGGGCGGTCATGAAGACCCGCGCGCCCTCTCGGGCGAACCGCTGTGCCGCCGCCAGCCCGATCCCGCTGTTGGCACCCGTGACCACCGCAACTTTCCCATTCAATCGGCCCATGCTTCATCTCCATGCCTGGCTGGAGTGTGTATGGGAGTGGGCTAACGTTTCTGGTAGAACCTACCTAAAGGTAAGTGCATGAAAGTTGCCATGAACGCGACCGAACCTGAATGTGGCCTCGACGTTGCGGTGGCGGTGATGGGCGGCAAGTGGAAGCCCCTGATCCTCTACCACCTGCGCTCGGGTCCCAAACGCTTTGGCGATCTCCGGCGCCTTGTCGACGGCATCAGTGAGAAGGTTCTCATCCAGCAACTGCGCGAACTCGCGGCAACCGGAGTGCTCGACCGCCATGACCACAAGGAGGTGCCGCCAAGGGTCGACTATAGCCTGACCGCGTTCGGCGAGACGCTGGTACAGGCCCTTCTACCGCTATGTGCATGGGGAACGCAGCATCGCAGCCGTTTGACAGCGATCGTTTCGCAGTAGAGCAGAGCCTTTCTCGACAGCGAAGAGCCTGTTGGCTACCGCAGATGAGCATTCCCCGATGGAAGCCCTGACGTGTTCTCCTGAAGGTACGTCATGTTGAGCTGGGCCGTAAGCGGATAACCAGGCGGATGCAGAAGAGCTTTCGATCCTCCTGACGATTTCCTCTTGCACCGGTCCCTGGGGCCGGCCCGATAGAGCAGATCGGTCGATGAAGGACAGCACGTTGGCGAAGACTGAGCCTTATCTCCGTTCCGCAGAAGTCGCCCGCCGGCTTGGCGTTAGCGGGAAGGCGTTGCGGCTGTACGAGGCACATGGGTTGGTCCGCGCCGAGCGGACGGCGGCAGGATGGCGGGTCTATGGCCCCGACCAGATCAGTCGCCTGCACCAGGTGATCGCCTTGAAGAGTTTCGGCTTCTCCCTCAGCCGGGTAGCCGAGCTTCTGGCCGGCGGTCTCCCTGACCTCGCGACGTTCCTGGAACAGCACGAGCAGGTGCTGCGCCAGGAAGCAAGGCGAGTTGGCAAGGCGCTGCGGCTGCTCGCGGCTGCAAGGGCCAAGCTCGCACGACAAGGCGCCCTTTCCTCGGACGAACTGATGAACCTCACCAAGGAAACGGCTATGACCGACAAACGCAGCGATGATCTGAGCGCCGCCTATGAAGCTGTTGCGGCAAGGCATTTCTCCTCCGCTGATCAGGCGACCCTGGATGCCAACGGTTACCGCGGAATGAGCCAGCCGGACACCGACTGGGAAGCACTGCATGAAGAGGCAGGGCGACTGATGAAAACCGGCAACCCCCGCTCGCCGGAGGCGATGGATCTCGCCCGGCGCTGGATGGAGAAGGTTTTTGAAGCAACGGGTGGCGATCCAGCCTTGACCATGAAGATGAAAGCGGTGGCGCGCGAGACGCATCAGCAGCCCGCCTTTGCTGCAGTATCAAGTTCATCGAACGAAGTGATGGACTTCGTCTCTCAAGCATATGGTGCGGCGATCGCAGTGGGCGTTATGCCCAAGCCCGACGAGGGCTGATGCGGGGCTTTCATATCGACGCTGATTTTTGATTCAGGGTCGATATGAGCCGATATGACCTGATCGATTTTTGAATGGTGGGCAATTGAACCGCTGCTGCCCATAAATTTCGCTGACTCAGCAGTTATCTTCGCGAACTCCACGTCAGGAAGGTCTCTGGTTTTACGCCATCCGTCCGCGCTTTCTCGATCAGCGGCTTGACCGTGTCTTTGACGAATTCTTCCATTGTCGTGCGCAGCGCAGGACGATCATTGCGGAATCTTACACGCCCATCGTTAAGAGCGGCCATGGTGGCCTTGTCATAGACCCATCGCTCAAGAGTTCCGAACCTCTCGCGAAACACCGTTTCGGCCTCACGATCGCTCATATCGACGAAGCGGTAGTCCACGTCTCTACCGAGTGCCCGGCCGATTATCGCGGCGATCTCGGTCATCGTGTAATCGATGCCCAGTTGTTTCACCGATCGGTGCTGGCCAGTCGGCGTGTCGAACTCCTGCGCCGCGAAATCCGCGATATCCTGAATAGCAACCCAAGGCGCCTTGACGTTGGGTCCGAGCGACCAGCCGATCCTGTCGTGCTGCGCGATCGCGTCGACCCACCTGGACAGGTCCTGCATGAACCAGCCACCCTGCAGGTGCACCAGATCGATGTCGCATAGCCGGTTGAGGATCTGATCCAGCATATGAAAGCCCTGAAAATGGCCAGTGTTTCCGCTGACGTCGGACCCCATTCCGGTCAGGCTCACGGCAAATCTCACCGGGGAGACCCGAAGTGCGTCGAAAAACCGGAGCGCTACCGTCGGGTAGTGTCCGTGAAAGTCCTCCGCTGCCCATATGGTCTTGACCATCAGGAACGCGGCATCAGCGTCTTCGAAGAACTTGTTAAGCTCGCCAGCACCTGTGTCGAAGCTGCCAAGGAACGGTTCCACTCCCTTTGCGACAAGGGCATCGAGGGCGGGTCCTCCTCGCGAGAGAGCTTTGACCGAATGGCCTTTGGCCAAGAGCTTTTCGGTAAGTCTGGCGCCGATCCTGCCGGTCGCGCCAACCACGGCGATACGCATGGCTGATCTCCTGGAGTTGCTGGACCGAGCTTCTAGAGGATTGCGCCGCAAACAAATCCGGAGATAATGCCAGATGATCTCCAAATCGGGCCAACCTTCGAACAAGCCACCTTCCTGCAGTACCGCTTGTGATCTGAGCCTCTCTGATGGGCCGGCGATGGCAATCAGGATGGACTTCACCGATTATGAAGCCGAGGGACGCCATCCCGCTCATGACCAAATACCGTCCGCACCGCGCGCTCTCAGACTTCCGGCGCAACCTTGTTCGTCGTCTTGCTCATACAGGCTCCGACAAACCGGGGGCGGTTCAACTCGCGACTAATCCGGTTGCGATCGTCCGACATCGTCGAGCGCGCTCCTTAGCTCGTCGGCCTTTTCGTCTGTTATCTGGCAAGCAGTCTTGATCTGATCGGGAACAGCCCACACGCGCTGCCGCAGAGCCTCGGCGTCCGCTGTCAGCTCCACCAGAACACGACGCTCGTCGCGGGTATCACGGCGCCTGATGAGCAGACCCGACTGCTCCAGTCGTTTGAGCAGCGGCGTGATAGTCCCGGTGTCCATGCCGAGTTTCGTCCCCAAGTCTCCCACCGAACGCGGAGCATCGCCAAGCAGCTCGAGCACCACAAGATACTGTGGGAACGTGAGGCCCAGAGGCTCGAGAAACGGCTTGTGCATGCGCACGAGACGGTTGGCCGCACCGTAAAGAGCGAAGGAAAGCTGCTTGTTCACTTCATGGCGAGGGGAGTGAGGGCGGTCAGACATATCGAGTCTCTCTTGCGCACTAGTGTCTCGCGCACTAGACAATCACCGTCCTCCGGTCGAGGATGATCCTACAATCGTTCCGAGCAATGAGATGCGCAAGGTGGCAGAACCTAAGCCGTTCCACGATGTCGTTCGCGACCGGCGCTCGATCCGTAGCTTCCTTCCCGATACGGTGCCTCACGCCGTCATCCGCTCGGTCCTGGAGGATGCCCGGCATGCACCATCGAACTCGAACATCCAGCCCATCGCCGCGCAGATCGTCTCGGGTGCGGCGCGCGACGCGCTCAGCAGGGCGATGCTGGTCGCCGAAGCCGCGGGACAGGCCACGCCCGACTTCCCCTGGGGCTATGACGAGCTGACCGGCGTGTATCGCGAACGCCAGCGGGCGCAGGGAGCCGCATATTACCAGGCGCTCGGCATCGGGCGCGAGGCGGGCGAGGACCGCCGGATCGCCATGTTGCGCAACCTGGAGTTCTTCGGAGCCCCGCACGTCTGCCTGCTGTTCATGCCGGATTTCTACGGCGGCGTGCGGGTCGCCGGAGATGTCGGCATGTGGGCACAGACTTTTCTGCTGTCGCTGGTTGCGCACGGGCTCGCCGGGGTGCCCCAGACGCTGCTCGGCTTCTACGCGGGTGCCGCGCGCGAGGTGCTAGGGATAGACCCGTCGCTCAAGATGCTGTTCGGCATCTCGTTCGGCTATCCCGACCTGGCAGCGCCGGCGAGCCGCTATCGTATCGGCAAGGCGAGTGTGGAGGAGCTTGTCACGTTCCACGAATGACCAAGGCCTTTGAACTCGCCAGGTACCGGGGAAGCTCGCCTCCTTATTGCCATGTCGCGCACGCCCGCGGAATAGGCATCGGCATCCAGACATAGCCTGCCCCCGAAGCGGACGACATGACCGAGCCCGGCCCGAGGGGCCTTGGCGTTGATGGTGAGCGTCTTGATCCTTCCGGCGAAAAGGTGCCGATGGTCGTCATGTCAAAGTTCCTTCGCTCTGACGCCGATCCTGCCGGTCGCGCCAACCACGGGGATACGCGCGGCTGATCTCCTTGGAGTTGCTGAACCGGGATTCTAGAGGATTGCGCGGCAAACAAATGCGGACATAATGCCAGATGATCTCTAAATCGCGCCAACCATCGAACAAGCCACCTCCCTGCAGCACCGCTTGCGATCTGAGCCTCCCGCATGGGCCGGCGATGGCGATCAGGATGGACTTCGCCGACTATGAAGCCGAGGAGCACCAGCACCAGCACCGGCAGGGTCAGCTGATCCTGGCGCTACATGGCGCGGTGACCTGCACAGCGCAAAGTGGGGTCTGGATCGTTCCCCCCGACTGCGGACTTTGGGTGCCCGGTGGCGTTCCTCACAGCAATCGGGTCACGTCCAACGCTCGCCTGACATACCTGTTTGTCGAGCCCGGCGCGGCCATGCTCCCGGCTGAATGCTGCACGCTTTCGGTATCGCCGATGCTTCGGGAAATGATACACCGGATAGCGGACCTGTCAGAAAGCGATGCGCGCGACGCTCATGTCGATCGCCTCGTGCGGGTCATGCTCGATGAGCTCGCGCTGATGCCACGGGAGAGGCTGGAGCTACCTGTATCTGACCATCCAAAGATCGCCTTGATCGCTGCGGCTCTTCTGGCAGACCCGAGCGACCGCCGCACCCTCAGCCAATGGGCCGAACATGTCGCCGTCAGCGAGCGATCGTTGAAGAGGCTTATGGTCCAGGAGACAGGACTGAGCTTTGGCCGGTGGCGGCGCCAGCTACATCTGGTCATCGCGCTGCGGGAGCTTGCCGGCGGAGCGACAGTCCAGCAGGTGGCAGGCGACTTAGGGTATGAGTCCACGACGGCCTTCATCGTCATGTTCAGGAAGGCGCTTGGGACCACACCATCACGCTACTTTGCCGATCGGCCGTCGAGCGCCGGGCGGCGTGAGACATCGCCACCCCAGGTATCGGAGGCGACAATCCTAAATCAGCTTTCTGCCTGAAGCCGGAGCGCGCCAGCCAGTAGAATGTCAGCAACGGCTGACGGCTGTCGCCAACCGGCGTTGACCATGGCGGAACCTGAGATTGAGGGCTGGCTAGCCATCGACTGGACTCGACGTCTCGGACGACATGGCACCTGGCGTCCCTGGGCTCCGCATCAAGACTGCTTCCAGGATGACGCCGGCCAGACGGTCTGTACGCGGCGCAAGCGCGGGTTGGTCCGCGAGCCAGGCCAGCGCGCCCACCAACGCGAACAGGTCGGTCCCGTCGATATCGTTTCGTGCCAGTCCTGCGGCTTGCGCCTGTGCAAGTAGCCGGGCGCCCGCACTGCGCATCGCAACGCAAGATCCATGCAGTGCGGACTCGGGGTCTTCGATGGCGGCGATCATGGATGCCGTAACGCCGCGATAGGCGTGGGCTGCTGCAATCGTCTCGCGCAGCCAGGTCACGAGCGCCTCATCGGGCGCGCTCGATGCCTCCAGATCATCCGCCCGTGCCGCCATGGCATCAAACCCGGTGCGAAGCAGCGCCTCCAGCAACGCCTCCCTGGTCGGGAAATGGCGGTACATGGTCCCGAAACCGACGCCCGCCTGACGGGCGATGTCGCGCATCGACGCGCCAGCCCCATCGCGAGCCACGATCTCGCGCGCGGCGGCGAGAAGCTGATTGTAGTTCTTCCGAGCGTCAGCTCGCATACATCTGCCTTGCTAAACGGGGTGGCGCTCCGTATAAATGGAGCGTCAACCCGCTTATCGTAGCGTACCTGGCCCCAAGGAGATAGCGCAATGTCGACCGCGATGATGAAGGCAATTCGACTGCACGAGTTTGGCGGCCCCGATGTGCTGCGATACGAGGATGCGCCGAAGCCGACGCCCAAGGCCGGCGAGGTGCTTATCCGGGTGCATGCGGTTGGCATCAATCCGCCCGACTGGTATCTGCGCGACGGAATGAAGGCTCTTCCTGCCGAGTGGCGGCCTTCCATTCCGCTGCCCGCCATCCCTGGGACCGACGTGTCAGGCGTGGTGGAGGCAGTTGGCCCCGGCGAGGAGCCCTTCGCTGTCGGCGACGAAGTCTACAGCATGGTTCGCTTCCCGAGCTTCGGGGAGAGCGCCGCTTATGCCCAATACGTGACCGCACCTGCATCAGAGGTCGCGCGCAAGCCTGTTCGTCTCGATCACGTGCGGGCCGCGGCGGTTCCCATGTCAGCGCTTACTGCGTGGCAGTTCCTGATCGATCGCGGTCACGATGTGCCCAATCCCCTTCAGCCCGAACTCCACCGTCCCGTTCCGCTCCACGGCAGGAAGGTGCTCGTCAATGGCGCTGCCGGCGGAGTCGGACACTTCGCCGTACAGTTGGCCAAGTGGAAGGGGGCACATGTGATCGCGGTGGCTTCGGGCAGGCACGAGGCGTTCGTGCGTGGACTCGGGGCCGACGAGTTTATCGACTACACCAAGACCCCTGCGGAAGAGGTGGTTCGGGATCTCGATCTCGTGGTCGATACGCTTGGCGGCCCATCAACGGGCCGGTTCCTGCGCACCCTGACGCGGGGTGGTGCGCTGTTTCCAGTGTTCCTGGGCTTCTCGGATCACGACGAGGCGGCGAGGCTCGGTGTCACCGTGTCCACGACCCAGGTCCGCTCCAATGGCGCACAGCTTGCCGAACTCGCACGGCTGTTCGATGCCGGGTCGCTCCGCGTCGGGATCGACAGCACGTTTCCACTTCAAGATGCGAGCAAGGCACACGCCCGAGCTGCCGAGGGGCACATCCAAGGGAAGATCGTGCTGACGGTGAGCTAGGACAGAAGTCGTCGCGCGGTTAGCAGGCACGACCAAGGGAACTGGCACGGACCATTTTTCACAGGGTATCGCCTCTTATGCATCGTCACTACAAGTATCTTGGCTTGTGCCTGGGCGGGAGCGCCCTGCTTGGTGCAACTTCTCCTTCGGCAAGCTCGCCCGGGACAATCACTTCGTCCTCCGTCAGTTATGACGGAGGAGCCGACAGCAGCGGCTGGGTCCCCTTCGATATCCGCGCGAACCATATCTACCTCAAGGCCGTCGTGAACGGACATGAGGTTCCTGCGCTGCTCGATAGCGGCGCTTCCGTCATCGTCATCAATGCACCGGATGCTGGGCGACTGGGGGTTGCGCCCTCGCGCACGGAAATCGGCGTCGGCGTGGGCGGTTCCACAGAGACGGGCATGGCGCGTGGCGTAACCGTTGCCGTGGGCAAGGTGCGTATCAAGGCAGACGAGGTGGCGGTGGCAGACCATACCGACTTCAACAATCGCATGGGCGAGCCATCATCAATCACTCTGGGCGGCGAGTTTTTCAACCAAACCGTGGTGGACATTGACTTCGGTCGGCGGCGGTTGGCGTTTCGCAAGCCCGATAGCTTCAAGACGCCCCCGGCTGCCCAGTCGCTATCCTTGTTACCCGCAGAGGGCCTGCGTGCCATTCATGCCTCCGTGGAAGGCCGTCCAGCGACGATGCTTTTCGATCTCGGCAACGGCGGCACCATGTATCTGCATCCCCGTTTTTGGAAGAATGAGCCGTTCATGGCCGGCCGCCGCGTTGCGACAACCTATGCTGGCGGTTTCACCGGGGCCACCCCGCAGAAAATTGCGATGGTGCGCAACCTGCGCATTGAGAAGGTGACCTTCAGCGATCTTCCCGCCACGCTGCGCGACTCTTCCGTGGGAGGACCGGACGATAGCGACGGGAATATCGGCCTCCCGGTCTGGTCACGCTTCCACTTAGTCGTCGATTTCGGGCACGATCGGCTGTTTCTGTTGCCGCCTGTAGATAAAGCCACGCCGTTCGCGGTCGACCATGTGGGAGTTTCGGTCCGTGCAGCGAGCGACGGTCGCCAGATCGTCTTTGTTGCACCCGGTTCCCCGGCCGAGGCTGCGGGGCTGAAAACAGGTGAGGTCATTGTAGCTATCGCGGACCCAGCCGGGCGAGCCGTTCCACTGGCAAGCGGCTGGAATGTCGCACCGATTGGAAAGCTCTTCCGCCTCAAACTTTCTGACGGTCGCTCGGTAGAACTGAAGGCCGATCGATACTTCTGATCAAAGCGGTTGCCCCGTAATGTACCCGCGTTTCTCCATCTGCGAGGAAAGGACGGATGATTGAGTTTCGCCGGTTCCGTTACCTTGTCGGCCCAGCCTGCGCGGTAGCTTCGTAACAGCGAGTCATAGGTCAGGATCTTGATCTTCTGATCCTCCTTCGATGCTCGCGATCCGATCGCGCTGCGCCTGGCTGAAGACCTTGCCGCCGGAGCGGCCGATGATCAGGACGCGGCGCAGTTCGATGCGGTTGCGCGCCATGGGCGGGGGACGAGCAGCGGAAGCAGCCGCTCGCGCACCTCAGACCGATGCTGCTCCCATTGGTCGCGCCAGACCGCGGTTTGCGCGAGCGCGTCGTTGAACGCGGCGGAGTTGCCGAAATGCTTGCTGCTGGACGTGAAGAGCGGCTTGGTGGCGCGCTCGATCTCGACGAGCACGAGCGTCCAGCGGTCCGACGATTTCGTAAGATAGGCAAAGTCGGCACTGCGGCCGCCGATCGGAAACTTCGCGATCACGCAGTTCATATGGAGCCGGTGATTGAGCAGCCATGAGCTCGTATCGAGCAGCTCGGTATGTTGTTCGAGGAACGCCTGGATGTCGTTCTCGTCCTTGCCCTCGTCGACGAGCAGATCCTCGAAGGCAGAGGCGAGAGCCTCATCGGGCGATTGCCGCATGGCAGGCGTCATCCTCTTCTGGGCGGATGTAAATGTTCAATTCGCAAAGCGCGGCTGAACCACGATTTCTGAGCTAGCGGATTGTTATCACCTTGGCGCCAACGGTCGCGGCGACCTCCTTCCACGCGCGATCGGCAGTGTAGGCCGGAACGCCATTCCGCATCGCCAGCGCGAGGCAGAACCGGTCTCCGAGCGAAAGGCCGGCCGCGCTGGTTGCCGCCCGGAGGGCGCCCGCCTCCCAGGCCAGAGCCTCGTCCGCAGGCGCCACGGTATATGGCAGCGCGCCGAGCATCGCCCTGACCTCATGGAGCGGCGCGCCGAGGCGGACGAAATGGCTCACCACCTCAGCCTGGTTGAATATTCCAACCATCGCGTCGGCCACCACCCCTTCGACCTTGCTCCCTCCGCGTTCCCCCTTCAGCAAGGCGATGATGGCGGACGCGTCGAGGACCGCCTCCGTCACTCGCCGCTTTCCAGGCGGCGGCTGGAGAGGAAGGCGTCCACGGACGCATCGGGATGGTTCGCATATTTCTCGGCGATCGCCTGGGCCCGCGCAACGGCCTGTTGTACGGTCCTCAGCACCACGCCGTCCTCGGTTTCTTCCAGCAGCACCGCGCCGCCGCCCTCAAGGCCTAGCCGTTTGCGGATGCTCGCAGGCAGGCTCATGCGGCCGCTCGGCGTGATATTCACTTGCACCGTCATGAATCTTACCGTCCGGAATACGGCAGATCACGTCCACCGTACCACATTCCGTCGGTCTGGGGCAAAGTGAACGGTTGTGCCACAATCCGCATATTCGTCCTCAGGCGCTTAAGCGTGCCCGCACCTTAAGCTCCAAGGTAGGAGCAGGCGAAAAGCAGCTCGATCCTATGGACGCTCTATTTCGATGCGGTCGTCGGCGAAGGTGTATTGCCCGCCCGCGGATGAAGCGCGCGCCGAACCTCGTCGGTGATCGTGTAGACAGCCTGACGCTGCGCACCGCGATTTTGGTGGTCGACCCTATACCCCTGATAATGGCGTCGCACGAAGCCGGCCTTGACGAGCTCCGAGACGGCTCGGCTTACATTGGTGCGACCGGAGAGGCGGATCCGTCTCTGGACCTCCGCGGCGATCAGCTTTTCGGCTAGGTCTGAGTCGGAGGGAAGCTCCCTGCGCTGATCGAGTTCCGATCGCACCTTGTCGGCGATAGCGAGCCGGCGCGGGTCGCGCCGGGCGACCGGAGCGAGGGCATCGCAGAGCCAGTCTCGTACGGGCACCAGGCGATCACCATCTTGAACATAGGGCCCGGCCGAACCACTCTGCGCGCTCGCTTGTGCGATGAGGTTGAGCACCATGAAGCTGTAGCGCGGACGCTCGCAGACATCGGTGAGGCGCTCAAGGAGACTCGGCAGGTCCAGCGCACGCGTGTCCTGCGGCGCTGCTCGTTGCGCATCCTTTGACGCGGCGAAGAAGTCGGGCTGGAACATGAGAACGAATCAAGCACATCTCGATTCCCGTGTGAATCCCTCTTGTCGCCTATGTCGGCATTTTTGATCGATCCGCGGCGAGCATACACCTGCCGGGTCCGGGGTGGCGGGGGCGGATCGCACAGCCTTCAGTTTGGCCGCGATCCGCCGACCATCATTCATTTTGCCGGTCGTCAGGCAATCACCCGCGTTGATCCTGAAAGGAATGAACAGTCGTGGCACTTTACCGGCGGGTAAAGTGCCACGAGCGGTCATCCTGTGGTGCTGCGCATTAGAGTAGTGGCCAGGGTCAGTTCGCTCGCCGCAGATCGTCGACTGACATAGCTCAGCGACGGTTACACTCCTGATCCGGCACCCTTTCCCGCGGGGCATCGGCCGCTGCTGCGCAGATTTCGCGAATGCAGCCATGCTTGGGCGGGGGACAGTCGAACGGTGAGTAGCGAAGATCCTGCAGCAACGGGGGTGCCGGGCCTCGACGACATCCTGAGCGGTGGCTTGAGCCGCGGCCGGGTGTTCCTCCTCGAAGGGATGCCGGGCACCGGCAAGACGACGGTCGCGATGCAGTTCCTGCTCGAAGGCGTGCGGAAGGGCGAGAAGGTTTTGTACCTCACGCTCTCGGAAAGCGAGGAAGAGCTTCGAGCGACCGCGGCCGAACACGTCTGGACCCTGGATGGCGTCGAGATCGTCGAGTTGATCTCCCCGGACAGCCTCATCGACGAGAAGCAGCAGCAGAGCCTGCTCTACTCCTCAGATCTCGAGCTGGTGGAGATGACCCGATGGATTTTCGAGGCGTTCACGCGATTTAAGCCTGCCAGGCTGGTGCTGGACAGCCTGTCCGAAATACGTCTGCTGTCGCAGAGCTCGCTTCGTTACCGCCGCCAGGTGCTCGCTCTGAAGCACTATTTCGCCGGGCAGGGCACGATCGTCGTCATGCTCGATGATATGACCACCGATACCGAGGACAAGACGGTCCATAGCGTCGCCCACGGCGTCATCCGACTGGAAGAGATTCCCAGAGAGTATGGGCCGGAGCGGCGCAGGATCAGGGTGGTAAAGTATCGGGGGCGGGGCTTCCGTGGCGGTTATCACGACTTCCTGATCGAGAAGGGTGGCGCGCGCGTGTTCCCGCGCCTGATCTCGGCCGAGCATCGCACCAGCTTCGAACGCGACAGGGTTACCACCGAGGCGGAGGGGCTGGACGGCCTTTTGGGCGGCGGCCTGGAGCGGGGATCGAGCGTGCTGATCCTCGGTCCCGCCGGCACTGGAAAGTCGCTGCTGGCATTGACCTTCGTCGCCGCGGCGGTGGCCAAAGGCGAGAAGGCGGCGATGTTCGTGTTCGACGAGGAGATCGGTCTCCTCGCTGACCGCGCGCGGGATTTGGGAATCGACATTGGGGCGATGATCGAATCCGGCGCCCTCAAGGCCGAGCAAATCGATGCGGCGGAACTCTCGCCAGGCGAGTTCTCGGCGCGCGTTCGTAGATGTGTCGAGGACAACGACGCAAAGACAGTCGTGGTGGACAGCCTCAATGGCTACCAGGCCTCGATGCCGGGCGAAAATGCTCTGGTGCTCCACATGCATGAGCTGCTGCAGTATCTGAATCGGCAGGGCGCAACGACCCTCGTCACCCTGGCACAGCATGGCCTCCTGGGCGACCCGAAGACCCCCGTTGACGTCACCTACCTTGCGGACACGGTCATCCTGCTGCGCTATTTCGAAATGCGCGGCCGCATTCGTCGCGCCATCTCGGTCGTCAAGAAGCGCACGGGCGCTCATGAGGACACGGTCCGGGAGCTCAGCATTGGAGCCGAAGGCGTCCGCGTCGGAGAAGCAGTCGTCGCCTTTCAAGGGGCTGCCCGAGGCGTGCGCAGCCTGTTCGCGGAGTCGCCCGACTTGATCGAAGACCGGCATTGATCCCGGAGCTTTCCGAGCGCGCGCTGATCCTCGCCCCCTTCGGGCGCGATGCGGAAGTCGCCGCTACCGTTCTGGCCGATGCCGGCGTGAAAGGCATCGAGTGCGCCTCCATCGAGCAACTCGTCGACGAGATTCGGGCGGGAGCGGGGCTCGCCCTGGTCACCTCCGAAGCCCTGATCAGCGCCGACATCAGCGCGCTCAGGTCCTGGATCGAGCAGCAGCCTGACTGGTCCGACTTCCCGTTCGTACTCCTGGTCCAACATGGCAGTGGCCTGGAGCGGAATCCCGAAATTGCCCGCTACCTGGAAGTCCTCAACAACGTCACCTTTCTTGAACGGCCCTTTCACCCCACGACCCTCATCAGCCTCGCGCGCGCCGCACTTCGCGGCCGGCGGCGTCAGTACGAAGCGCGGGCGCGCCTTGAGGAACTTCGCAGCCTGGCGGGGTCCCTTGAGCGCAAGGTCGAGGAGCGCACCGCCGAGCTCACCATAGGCGAGGCGCGGATGCGCGCGATTTTCCAGACGAACAACCAGTACCAGCTGCTCATCGATGTTGACGGTACCGTGCTGGACGCGAACGCAACCGCCATGGCGGGGATTGGAGGGCAGCTCCAGGATGTCGTAGGGAAGCCCTTATGGGAAACGCCCTGGTTTGCCGGGTCGCCTGACCTGTGCGACGTCGTGGAGAGTGGGGTCGGCCGTGTTGCGGTCGGCGAAACCCTGCAAAGGGAGCTGAACATCCATCTGCCGATTGGCCCCCGCACGTTCGATGTCGGGATGAGACCGATGCGCGGGCCCCACGGCGACACGTTGGCGCTCATCGTCGAGGCCATCGACATCACCGACCGCAAGAGGGCCGAGGAGGCGCTCAGGCAGGCGCAGAAGCTCGAGGCGATGGGTCAGCTGACCGGCGGAGTCGCGCATGACTTCAACAACCTTTTGACGCCGATCGTCGGCGGCCTGGACATCCTGATCCGCAGCGGTGTGGGCACCGAGCGCCAGCGCCGGCTGATCGAGGGCGCCATGCAGTCGGCCGAACGAGCCAGGGCCCTCGTCCAGCGGCTCCTGGCCTTCGCGCGCCAGCAACCGCTGCAGCTTCGCGCCATCGACATGGCCGCATTGGTTCGCGGCATGGCCGATTTGGTCGGCTCGACGATCGGGCCGAAGATCAAGCTGGTGCTCGAAGTGCCTGAGGAGCTGCCGCCCGCACGTGCCGATCACAACCAGCTCGAGATGGCTTTGCTCAACCTTTGCGTGAACGCGCGTGATGCCATGCCCGATGGGGGCACGTTGCAGATCGCCGTATCGGCGCAGACAGTGGCCGGCGATGACGCCAGGGGCCTGACGCCCGGACCGTATATCAGCCTCTCTGTCTCGGACACCGGAAGCGGCATGGATGAGGAGACCGCCAGGCGAGCCATTGAGCCCTTCTTCTCGACCAAGGGACTGGGCAAGGGAACCGGGCTCGGCCTTTCGATGGCCCACGGTCTCGCCCGACAGCTGGGGGGGACCCTCACCATCACGACCGCTCCCGGCGCAGGAACCAGGGTGGAGATTCTTCTTCCTGTCTCGACGGAGCTCCCGCGCCGTGAAGAACCGATCGTCGAGCGCCAGACGCCGCAGGAAGGAACAGCCCTCCTTGTTGACGACGACGATCTCGTTCGGTCGAGCGTCAGCCAGATGCTGAACGCGATCGGCTATGAGGTGGTCGAGGCAAAATCGGCAGAGCAGGCGTTAGAGCTGGTAAAGGACGGTCTGAGCCCGACCGTCGTGGTGACCGACCATTTGATGAGCGGTATGTCGGGCGCGGCGCTTAGCCGCGAATTGGGTCCACGCACCCCGGTTCTGATCGTCTCCGGCTACGCAGAGAACAGCGAGATCGAGCCGCATTTCGCGCGTCTCATGAAGCCGTTTCGGCAGGACGAACTATCAGCGAAGCTCGCCGAGATCCGGGCCCGATCCAAAGCCGCCGGAGCCGTCGCCTGAGCTGGGTCGCTTCGTCCAGCAAGCGAAGGGGGGCCGGAGGGCCCCCCTTTCTGTCAGTAGTCCATAGCCGGCATGGGCGCGGCCTTGTCGTCCTTGGGAAGCTCCGCCACGAGAGCTTCGGTGGTGATGAGCAGGCCGGCGACCGAGGCCGCGTCCTGGAGCGCGGTGCGCACGACCTTGGCAGGATCGATGACGCCTGCCCGGACGAGGTCTTCATACTCGCCGGTGGCGGCGTTGAAGCCCCAGTTATAGTCTGATCCCTCACCGAGCTTGCCGACCACATAGGCGCCGTCCTCGCCGGCATTATCGACGATCTGCCGCGCCGGCGCCTTCAACGCACGCCGGACGATCTCGACGCCCGCCTTCTGGTCGTCATTGGCCGGTGACAGGTTCTCCAGCGCCTTCACCGCGCGCAGCAGCGCCACGCCGCCGCCGGGCAGGATGCCCTCCTCGACGGCAGCCCGGGTCGCGTGGAGCGCGTCGTCCACCCGGTCCTTCTTCTCCTTCACTTCGACCTCGGTGGCGCCGCCGACCCGGATCACCGCGACGCCGCCGGCGAGCTTGGCCAGCCGCTCCTGAAGCTTCTCGCGGTCGTAATCGGACGTCGTCGTCTCGATCTGCTGGCGGATCTGCGCCGCACGGCCGTCGATGTCCGCCTTCTGGCCGGCACCGTCGATGATCGTCGTGTCGTCCTTGTCGATCACCACCTTCTTGGCTCGACCGAGCATGTTGACGGTGACGTTCTCGAGCTTGATGCCGAGATCCTCGCTGACGACGTTGCCGCCGGTCAGGATGGCGATGTCCTCGAGCATCGCCTTGCGGCGATCACCGAAGCCCGGCGCCTTCACCGCGGCGACGTGAAGCCCGCCGCGCAGCTTGTTGACGACGAGGGTCGCCAGGGCCTCGCCCTCGACGTCCTCGGCAATGATCAGCAGCGGACGGCCCGACTGGATCACCTTCTCCAGCAGCGGCACCAGCGCCTGCAGGTTCGAGAGCTTCTTCTCGTGGATCAGGATGTAGGGATCATCCAGCTCGACGCGGAGCTTCTCCGGGTTGGTGATGAAATAGGGCGAGAGGTAGCCGCGGTCGAACTGCATGCCTTCGACCACCTCCAGCTCGGTCGCGAGGCTCTTCGCCTCCTCCACGGTGATGACACCTTCGTTGCCGACCTTTTCCATCGCCTCCGCAAGAATCCGACCGACTTCGGTGTCGCCGTTCGCCGAGATGGTGCCGACCTGAGCGATCTCGCTGTTTGCGCTGATGCTGCGTGCATGGGCCTTGAGATCGTCGACCACCGCGGTGACCGCGAGATCGATGCCGCGCTTCAGGTCCATCGGGTTCAGCCCGGCGGCGACCGCCTTGGCGCCCTCCCGAACGATCGCCTGTGCGAGAACGGTGGCGGTGGTAGTGCCGTCGCCGGCGAGATCATTGGTCTTGGACGCGACCTCCCGGATCAGTTGCGCGCCCATGTTCTCGAACTTGTCCTTGAGTTCGATCTCCTTGGCGACCGTCACGCCATCTTTGGTGATGCGCGGTGCACCGAAGCTCTTGTCGATGACGACGTTGCGGCCCTTGGGACCCAGCGTCACCTTGACCGCATCCGCGAGCGTATCCACGCCGCGCAGCATGCGGTCACGCGCGTCGGTCGAGAAACGGACTTCCTTTGCAGCCATTGTATCCTTACCTCCTATGTTCGCGTGAATAGTTGGTCCGAAGCTGGCTTAACTCGCTTATGCTTCGCTCTCGACGATACCGAGGATGTCGCTCTCCTTCATGATGAGCAGTTCCTCGCCACCGATCTTGACCTCGCTTCCGGACCATTTGCCGAAAAGGACGTGATCGCCGGCCTTCACCATGGGCTCGACGAGCTTGCCGTTCTCGTCGCGGGTGCCGGGGCCGACGGAAACGACCTCGCCTTCCTGCGGCTTCTCTTTGGCGGTGTCGGGGATGATGATGCCGCCGGCCGTCTTTTCCTCGGCTTCGATACGACGGACAGCGACACGGTCGTGCAGGGGACGGAAATGCATGCATTACCTCCTAAGCAGATCATGATGTGATGGGCCTCCCGTTCGCGTGGAACGGTCGGTTTCGGCAGAGTTAGGAAGATGATTTTCGACCATCAAGAGTGCTGCCAAAGCTGGTTGGTACTGAGATCACTCGCATTGCGTGCGAATGCGGCGTTGCGCATCGCACGACGCGCAAATTGCCTCAGGAGTCGCCCAACCGGGGTGATTTAGATCAGCAGCCTCAGGCCAGCGATTCGCTACGCAACTGCCAAGGCCCTGACCGGAGCGGTCTGGCTGGATCGCTGCAACTTCGATCGGAGGAGCGCAGATGAACACGCCACTTGGAAGTCCGGGTGCAGGGTTGCGCGGCGTGGCGGCGCACGCCGACGCGTATGATCAGGGCCTTCGCAGGTATTTGCTGGGCATCTATCGAACGATGGCTCTGGGTCTTGGGGTGACGGGGATCGTCGCGCTAATCGTCGCCAGTACGCCCGGGCTCTACCAGCCCATTTTCAATACCCCCCTCAAGTGGCTGGTCATTCTTGCCCCACTTGCGTTCGTGCTGTTCTTCTCCTTCCGCGTCGAGCTCATGAGCGTCGCGACGGCGCGGATCAGCTTCTATGCATTCTCCGCCGTCATGGGACTGTCGCTGGCCAGCATCTTTCTGGTGTTCACCGGCACCAGCATAGCCCTGGCCTTCTTTTCCGCCGCGGCCTTGTTCGCGACGATGTGCTTATGGGGCTACACGACCAAAGTCGATCTTTCACGCTGGTCGACGTTCCTGATGGTCGGTCTTGTCGGTCTGGTCGTCGCCAGCCTGATCAACCTGTTTCTCGCCTCGGACACCCTGCAGTTTGCCGTTTCGATCATCGGGGTTCTGGTGTTCACCGCCCTTACGGCCTGGGACAGCCAGCGCCTGAAGAGCCAGTACGTTGCCTACGCCGGCACTCAGTCGCTGGAGAAGCTCGCCGTGCTGGGGGCTTTGTCACTCTACCTTGATCTCATCAACCTGTTCCAGCTGCTGCTGAACCTCACCGGCGAGCGGCAAAGGGCATAGCGACGTCGTGCCGCCGATTGGCGCGCGGCAGAGAAGGGAGGCATTCGTGGTTCGAGTCAAAATCAATGCTGCATCCGACGAGCAGGAAGCCGGCGGTCTGCCGATGCTGGGGACCTTGCGCCGGAACTGGGGCTGGATCGTCTTCCGCGGTGCGCTCGCGCTCGCGCTCGGCGTGGTGTCGTTCCTGTTTCCTGTCAGCGCGCTGTTCGCCTTTGCCACCGTTTTCGCAGCTTATGCGGGCGTGGACGGGATCTTGTCCCTGGTCGCCGCGGTTCGCGGCGCGCGCCGCAAGGAGGAGCGCTGGTGGACCTATGTGCTCCGCGGGATCATCGGCATCGCAACAGCGGTCCTGTTCGTGCTGATGCCCGCAGCTATGACCGCGGGATACGCCTTGGTTACGCTTATCATGCTGGCGGTCTGGGCGATCGTCACCGGTGCCCTCGAAATCGCTGCGGCAGTGACGTTGCGCAAGGTGATCCGCGGCGAATGGCTGATGGGCCTGTCTGGCGCTTTATCGGTCGCTCTGGGGATCATGATCGTCGTCCTGCTGGTCATCGATCCGCTCACGACCTTGCCGTCTGCCGCCTGGGTGATCGGAACGTACGCGATCATCACTGGCGTTGTGCTTCTCGGGCTCGGGTTCAAGCTTCGCCGGGCTTGATAGCCGGCGCATCGCGATCGGCTGAGGTCGCAGCAGTCTCGCTAAGGCGGCAGGGAAGCGTTCGGCGTTCCCTGCCGACCGGTTCCAGCAGCAGGCGCTGTGCCGCCTGCGAGACACTCACATTGCATCGGCCCGGTCGCAAAGCCTAGGGAGCTTGCGCCCGGCGCCTGTGTGGCTGGCGATCCGCCTGATGAACCCTCTAACGCTGGCGCAGTCTGGCGATGCGGAGTGGAAGCAACCTCCTCGCACGGGCATCAGGTGCGTGCAGCAGGAGTATGTAGGTTCAATGATCGGCGTGCTTGGACGGCGACGAAAGTGGCTCGCCTTCTGTCTTGCTGGGCTGGCGGGCTACGTCGACGGGCTGGGCTTCCTGGCCGCAGGCGGGATGTTTGTGTCGTTCATGAGCGGCAACTCCACACGGCTCGCCATCGGCGCGGCCGAAGGGTCGGTGACGGCGTTGCTCGCGCTGGGGTTGATTGGTGCTTTCCTCACGGGAGTGGTCGCCGCCACGCTCGTGGCCGCCCGGGTTTAGAAGCGCCGCAAGTCCGCTGTTCTGGCACTAGTGTCATTGCTGCTCGCCTCGAGCGCTACGCTCGCGCACGTCGGCGCAGGCGCATTTGCACCGCTGCTCATGGCCGCTGCGATGGGAGCGGAGAACCTCGTCTTCCAGCGCGATGGCGAAGTAAGCATCGGCCTCACCTATATGACCGGCGCCGTCGTTAAGGCGGGGCAGCGGATCGGCATGGCGCTCCTGGGCGGAGCCAGATGGGACTGGCTCCCACACCTGTTGCTGTGGTCCAGCCTCGTCGCAGGCGCGATCATAGGCGCGCTTAGCTTTCACCGATTGGGTCTCGACGGCCTCTGGTTTGCAGCGCTGGCAGCGCTTCTCCTCGCCGTCTGGGCAAGCCTCATCGAAAGGACGGGCGAACCGGCCTAATCGCTGCACGCGCTCTATCCGCGGCCTTGAGGCTCGGGCAGTCGTCCTTCCGGAAGAACGCGCCTACCTCCTTGCCGGCGGCAGCTTCAGACAAGCCAGCGGAGCTGATCTGAATCAGGGCCGCGTCGATCCTGACAGGCAGAATGTGCAGTCGGTTTGCGCGGATGCACAGGTGCAGCGCGTTCCCTTTGCTGGAGGATGAAAGGATGACGGACCCTAAAGCGCCGATGGATCAGGACAAGGACAAGAAGCCCGAATTGGCACCTGATGAGCGCGAGGCCGAGGAAGGGCAGGAGGGGACGGATCTCGACCCCGTCGACGAAGCGATCGTAGAGTCTTTTCCCGCAAGCGATCCGCCGAGTTGGACGCTTTGAACATTGGCGGCGGGCGCTCTCGCGCCGGAGGTCCGGGCCGGAAGGAGAACATGCACCACCAACGATCTCGAAGAGCTAGTCGGACACCGCTAGAAGCTGCCTTTGTCGACGCTATCTGATGGCGGGCGCACGCGATACTTCTACTAACTGGATGGATCGAGCGGAGCAAAGGATTTGGTATGGCGAAGTTCCTGGCGTTGTACATCGGATCAGCAACGGACGCGGAAAAGGTTGCGTCACCGATAAGCCCTGACAAGCAGTCGGAGGGTATGGCTGCGTGGGGGGCATGGATGGGCAAGAATGCAGAACATATAAAAGATGCCGGCGGCCCGCTCGGCCGGACCATGCGGGTGTCCTCGTCAGGCGTCGAGGCAGGACGAAATAGCCTCACTGGCTACATCATCGTCGAAGCGGATACGCACGAGGCTGCCGCCCGCCTTTTCCAGAACCATCCTCATTTCACGATCTTTCCAGGTGAAGCGGTCGAGGTCGTCGAGTGCCTCGAAATACCCGGAGCATAGTGAAGAGACGCTGCGGCACGGATAGGGCGCTGTTGACGTCCGCTCAGCCGAACCGGCGGCGTCAGGATCGCGTTCAACGTCGCCCTCACACCCTTGAGCAGCCGCTTTACCCGTCGAAAAGATGAGGGGTGCTTGACCCAGCAGGATAGAACCCAGCTGAGGTATGTCAGTGTGCGTCCTCCTCACCTGAGCGACTCTTCGGTGGCTTGCGCAAGACGGAGGTGACGAGTGCCGCCAGCTCAGAGGCCAAAGACCGTCGAGGGCTCGACGGGCGGCACCGATCGAGTGGACGAGGCTCGACGACGCCCTTCCAATGGTGCCGCGCGCCGGCCTGATCGATCCTGGACGCTTAGTGCAGGTGCCCACTGCCATCGGCGAACGTGGGAAGGCAGCTTCAACCGACTATCTCTTTACGCCCGAGCGCCGCTGCATCCCACGGCACGCTAAGCAGCCCCGACCCATGCCGCCCTTGGCGGAAAGCACTTGATCCCCGCGAGAGGCGTCCGGTCCATGCTTCACCATCTTCTCGCCGATGCGGTGATCCTGATTTTCGCCTCCCTGGCGTTCGTCGCGCTTTTTACGAAGTTCCGCCTCTCTTCGGTTGCAGGATATCTCGTCGCAGGGTCGGTCGTCGGCCCCTATGGACTTCACCTCGTCTCAGCGAATGAGGGAACCCGCTTCCTTGGTGAGCTCGGCATCGCCGCGCTGATGTTTGTCATCGGCTGTGAATTCTCCTGGCCACGCATTGTCGCGGCCCGACGATTGGTTTTCGTGCTGGGCACGCTTCAGGTCGTCGTCACCGCGCTGCTCGTAGCGGGGGTCGCCGCCCTCGCGGGCCTGTCCCTGACAGCATCATTGATCTTGGGCTTTGCATTGGCGCATTCATCGAGCGCCATCGTTCACAAGCAGCTGCTGGACCAGGACGAGGTGACGACCAGTCATGGCATAGCAACGACGGGTATCCTCCTCTTCCAGGATCTGGCCGCCCTGCCTGTCCTGCTCCTGGTTGGCGCGGTTGCCTCAGGCGCTGAGGAGGACCTTGTCGGCCTGATGTTGCGGTTGGGCGCAGCCGTACTTCTCTTCACGGGTGCCGCGCTCTTCGCGCGCAAGACGATCGGCCGTATCTTCGATTGGATCGCGCGAACCGGATCCAACGAGTCGCTGATGCTTGCCGGGCTCGCGTTGGTCGCAGGCGTCGCGTTTCTCGCAGAGCTGATCGGACTCTCCCTGGCGGTGGCATCCTTCATCGTCGGCATGGTCGTCGCCGAGAGCAACTACCGCCATCACCTCGCAGACGAGCTCCGGCCGCTGCGGGATATCTTCCTCGGTCTCTTTTTCCTGACGATCGGTATGAGCGTCGATTGGTCGATCGTTCTCACCGAGCCGGCAGCGACGGCCGGCGCTGTGGCTATCCTCGTCCTCGTGAAGCTCGCAATCATCTTCGCTCTCGCGCGGCTCAGCGGCATCGCAACCAATGCGGCATTGCAGACCGCGCTGGTCCTGGCGCACGGCGGCGAGATCTCCCTCCTCATCCTGACCCAGGCGATCGGTGGCGGCCTGCTGCCACCGATCGTGGCGCAAACGGCACTCGCAGGGACGGCCGTCAGCATTTTCCTGGCTCCGTTCCTCATCCAGTTCAATCGGCGCATCTCGGCCAAGGTCCTGTCGACGCCTCAGCTGATCACTGAGCCAGACGACATGATCGGCGGCTCCGCGGGCGATCTACGCGATCACGTCATCCTGGCGGGGTGCGGCCCTGTCGGACGGCTGGTGGGTACGGTTCTGAAGGCGAGCGGGATACCCTATATCTCGATCGAGCGCGACGTCGACCGGCTTCGGACTGCCCATCGCGAGGGGCATCAGGTCATTTTCGGTGATGCAACACGCCGCGGGGTGCTTGAGGCAGCGAACATCGATAGGGCCGCAGTGGTGGTCGCCCTTCTGAACAGCCAGCCGAGGCTGGAGCAGCTGGTACGCCAGGTACGGCAACTCAATCCGGCGGTGCCAGTCCTTGTCAGCACAAGAGACAATCGAGGTCTGGCATCCATCGCCAAGGCCGGCGCGACGTACATCTTCCCGGAGAACTTGGCTGCGGGCTTGGGGCTGGCCGTGCAGACCTTCGTCGCGCTCGGTGTCTCTCCGGAAGAGGCGCTCGCCCGCGTCCGGGCGATCCGCCTCCGCCTCAATCCGGAGCTTCGGGCTTTGCGCACGATCTGACCCGTCGCCGGAATCTGCCTTGCAAGACGGCGGGGCTCAGCGACGGAATCACTGTCGATCAGCTCTCCACCATGTGAACGAGTCCGTCGACGTCCTCCGATCCCCCTTCGGAAACCAGCGCCGCCATCTTGGCTGCTGCTGCCTTCTCCGCCAGGACGATCTCGTCAGCACCCATCGCCTGCAGGTGGCCCACCTCCGCCTCTGAATGGGCACGCGCGATGATACGCAGGTCCGGGTTCATGGCGCGGGCACGTTTCGCGATGATGGCGGCTTCGAACCCCTCAGGAATCGCGATTAGCAGCGTCGACGCCCCGGTGATGCCGGCCCGCGTGAGGATGGAAGCTTCGGTGGCGTTACCCAGGACGACGCGCAGCCCTTCCGCTTGCGCTGCTTGCACGGCCTCTCTGCTGTCCTCGACTATGCTCAGCGGGTGCCCCGAGGCCCCGAGCGTTGCAGCGATGAAGCGGCCGACCCGGCCATAGCCCACGATAACGACATGCCCAGGGGGCGAGCCCTGCTCCGGCTCCGGCTCTTCTGAAGAACCTTCCGCGGCGCCGGCGTGCCGAAGCGGCCGGATCCCCTGTCTGGTTACGAACGAAAAGAGCAGGGGATTGAGGAAGATCGAAATGATAGCGGCGGCGAGGATCAGGTCCCGTCCTTCTGGAGGCAGGATGCCGGCGCTTACGCCAAGGCCGGCAAGAATGAACGAGAACTCGCCTATTTGAGCCAGGCTCGCCGAGATCGTTATCGCGGTTTGGTCGCGATATCCGAACGATCGGACGATGGCGTAGGCAGCCGCGGACTTCCCGACCAGGATGATCGCGAGCGTCGCCAGCAACGCCCCCGGCTGCTCGAGGATCACCGCTGGTTCGAACAGCATGCCAGCCGAAACAAAGAACAGGACGGAAAAGGCGTCTCGGAACGGAAGGATTTCCTCGGTCGCAAGCCGGCTAAGCTGGGTCTCGCCCAGGATCATGCCGGCGAAGAAGGCGCCGAGAGCGAACGAGACGTCGAAGACGAACGCGGCGCCGAAGGCGACGCCAAGGGCAATCGCGAGCACTGCCAGGCGGAACAGCTCCCGGGACCCGGTATCAGCCACCCAGTGAAGGAGTGCCGGCATCGCGCGGCGGCCGACGAGGAGCATCAGCGCTATGAACCCTGCTACCTTCAGGAGTGTGGTGGTCACGGCGCTCACGGCCGCAGTGCCCGCATTCGCAGAGGTGCCCGCCAGGATCGCGGCAACGGACGGCAGAAGCACCAGCGCCAGCACCATCACCAGATCCTCGACGACCAGCCAGCCGACCGCGATACGGCCTTGATCGGTCTGAACGAGGTTGTGGACCTGCAGAGCGCGCACCAGCACGACGGTGCTCGCAACGGATAACGCGAGACCGAAAACCAGGGCCTCGCCAGCGCGCCACCCGAGCGCCCAGGCCAGCACGATGCCCAATAGCGTCGCGACAACGATCTGGATCAAGGCACCAGGGACCGCGATCTTCTTCACTGACAGGAGATCCCGCAGCGAGAAGTGCAGGCCGACGCCGAACATCAGGAGAATGACACCGATCTCGGCAAGCTGCGATGCAATTTGCGGGTCCGCCGCGAAGCCGGGCATCGACGGCCCGACGAAGACACCAGCGAGCAGATAGCCCGCGATCGGGGATATCTTGAGCCGATGCGCCAAGGTCCCTGCGATGAAAGCAGCGACAAGGCCGGCGACAATCGTGGCGATCAATGGTGCGTCATGGTGCATGGTCATTCCATCAAAAGCAAAGTCTCGTTCTCTCTCCGGCTCAGCTGGTCCGAGCAGATCACAGCAACGGGCTGAAGAGCCGCGCGACGTTCTCGGCACACTTGCGCGCGAGATTGCGGCGCTCCCAGTCGCTTGCGCTCAGCGGGACGGATTGTTCCAGCCTTGAGCGCTCGATCTGGCGCAAGATAAGTGTCGCCTCGCGGTCGTAAAGGACTAGGCTGATCTCCGAATTTAGGGCAAATGATCGCATGTCAACGTTGCTCGATCCGACGACGGCGACTGCCTCATCGACGCTCATGTGCTTGGCGTGCAGAAAGCCCGGCTGGAACAGGTGGATCACCGCGCCTGCCGACAGCAGCTCGGAGTAGTAGGACTGCTGGGCGAGGTGCACGAGCGGATGATCGGAGCGGCCGGACAGCAGCAGATGGACCTCGACTCCTCGCAGGATGGCAATCTGCAGGGCTTGCAGCAGCGGCTCGCTGGGGATGAAGTAGGGAGTCGTGATGAGGACGCGCTCCCGGGCCGAATGGATCAGCGCAACGAAGAGCTCGTCGATGCCGCCATGTTCGAGATCGGGGCCGCTCGGTAGAACCTGGGCGAGGCTGGCGCCGGCATCCTCGATGGAGGGATAGAGGTAGCCGTCAGCGAGTTCGATTTCGGTCTCAAGGAACCAGTCAGCCACGAACACGGCCTGCAGTTCCCCAACAACGGGACCTTTAACTCGCGCCATCACTTCGCGGTTCGGCCAGCCCCAACCGTGATCGGCATCAATGATGTTCTGGGAGCCGGTATAGCCGATGCGACCGTCGATCACGGCGATTTTGCGGTGGTTGCGAAGGTCGAAGCGCGTCGTGCGGCCGAGCACCCTGAGCGGTAGGATCTCATGAACCTCCACCTCAGCTGTCCGCAACTCGCGGGCGAGGCGCTCGGCCCAGGCACGCGACCCGATCGCATCGACCAGGACCCTGCACTCCACCGCTCGTGAAGCCGCTCGCTTGAGAGCGGCCATGATCTTCCACCCGGTGTCGTCCGTAGCGAAGATGTAGAAGAGGAGGTGAACGTGGCTGGTGGCGGCATCGATATCCTGAACGAGCCGGTCCACGGTCGCTTCGTAGTCCGTCAGGAACTCGACCGCGTTGCCCGGTAGTGGCGGCATTCGGCCGATGCCGCTCACGAGGGACGCTGTGGAGGCTTGGACGAGCGGCAGATCGACGGGTAGGGCCACCCGATCGATACTGCCGACTGCCCTGCCGATGATCGGCCAGAGTTGCGCCACTCGCTCCCGACGCCAACGAGGGTGGGTCGGACGGCCGATCACGAGGTACAGAACGAGCGCTGCCCAAGGGGCGACGAAGAAAAGAAGAAGCCAGCTCTGCGTTGCCGCCGGCGATCGCCTGAACGGAACAACGATCAAGGCACCGATGCGAATGGCCCAAGGCGCTCCGGCGAGTAACCATTCGAGAGCCGGAGCCACAATCAACACCCTGCACCGGGCGACATAAAAGCCCGGAGGCGGCCGACTTGCCCTGCGCCGGGCCGCTGTCGCACGATGCTCGCTGAATGCGGCCGTCCGCTTGAGCGCAGCGCAGCGTAAGCTGAGGAGAGTGGTGGTGCGCTCTGCACGGTGCGGACTCAGGCGCGTCTGCCGGAATCGCCGGTGAGGAGGCCTGGCTGCGAGCGTCCGAATGCCCAGGTGGCGCTCATCGGCATCAGCTCTCTCATCGTCGCCTCCGGAAAAGCGCCAAGGAGTCTCACGACGGTTATGGAGCCGCCCTGACATAGCTCAGGACCAAGTGCCCGAACGATTGGCATGGGATCCATGCCGGCCCCTTCGGAACCGCAAGCACGAAGCTTCTTGGGGATGAAGGGCCGGAGCAAGGTCGTGATGCGCTGCGCGGGGTCGGGGCGGATGCGATGATCGCGCCAGCTCCAGCTTCGCGCTCCTGCATGACACTGGTTCTTGATGCCAGCGTGACCGCGCCACCGCCGCTTCGACCTTTCGGTCGGGACGGTCTGGCCAGGCAGGAAACGCGCGACAGATCGGGAAGCGTTCACATGGAGAAGCCTCTTGTCATCGTAACCGGCGCCACAGGCAATCTCGGCCGCTCGGTCGCTGCTGCGCTATCGTCGGATTACCGGATCGTCGGCCTCGACCGGCGGGAAGATGCGCTGGCCTTTCCGGTGATGAAGGTGGACCTGGGGTCGGACGAGTCAGTCCGCGACGTCCTCTCGACCATTCGCGCAACCTATGGCGAGCGCATCGCGTCGGTCATCCATCTGGCTGCCTACTTCGACTTCACGGGGGAGGAGCACCCGCTTTACCGGTCGGTAAACGTGGAGGGGACTCGCCGGCTGATCCGCGGGTTGCAGGAGTTCGAGGTCGAACAGTTCGTATACTCGAGCACCATGCTCGTGCACGCGCCTTGCTCGCCAGGCGATCGGATCGACGAGAGCTGGCCGATCGCGCCGGGCTGGGCGTATCCGAAGTCGAAAGCGCAGGCCGAGCAGGTGATTCGTGAAGAGCATGGTTCGATCCCGTATGCGATCTTGCGCTTTGCTGGCGTGTATGACGAGGAGACGGCTGTCCCCACCCTCGTCAATCAGATCGCCCGCATCTATGAGCGGGAGTTCGAGAGCTTCTTCTATTCGGGCTCGCCCCTGGTTGGGCAGTCGATGGTGCACCGCGAGGATCTTGTCGAGGCGGTCCGCCTTACGGTCGAACGTCGCGGCGAGCTGCCTCCGCAGACCGAGATCCTGATCGGCGAGCCGGAGGCGCTAGGATATGACGCGCTGCAGGATGAGATTGGATACCTCATCCACGGTATCCAGGACTGGCCGACGCTTCGCGTTCCGAAGCCCATCGCGGCCGTCGGAGTATGGGCACAGGACAAGCTCGAGCCGGTCGTGCCGGATGCGATCGATCAGGGCGAGAAGCCGTTCATCAAACCCTTCATGATCCGCCTCGCCGACGACCATTACGCGCTCGATATCGGCCGCGCGGAGAAGCTCCTGGGCTGGCGACCGCGCCACCGGTTGAAGGATGAGCTTCCGAAACTGATCGAGGCACTAAAGCGCGACCCCCTTTCCTGGTATCGCAGAAACGGTCTGCAGCCACCCCAGGACCTCGTAGATGCGGCCGCGCTGGGTAGCCATCCCGAGGAAGTCAGGCGCGCAAGCGACGAGCGCTACCGCAAGGAGCATAGCGAGACGCGCTGGGCCCACTTCGTCAACATCATGTTGGGTACCTGGTTGGTCACGCAACCGCCACTGATCGGCGTGGTCGAGCCCATGCTGCGGTGGACGGAGATCGGCTCGGGATTGCTGCTGATTGCGGTCGCAGCGCTGTCACTGAGTTGGCATGCGGGATGGGCGCGCTGGATCTCGGCCGCAATCGGCGCTGTGGTCATGGCGGCTCCCTTTGTGCTGTGGACAGGCAATTCGACCGCCTATCTGTCCGACACGCTGGTCGGAATGTTGATCTTCGGCTTCGCGGTCGGAACGAAGCCCGAGGTCGGACCGTCTGCGCTGGCGCGCGTGAACGGACCCGAAGTTCCTCCCGGGTGGTCGTACAACCCCTCGAGCTGGACCCAGCGCATCCCGATCATCGGCCTCGCACTGGTTGGTCTTTATGTCTCGCGCTACCTCGCGGCTTACCAGCTTGGTTATGTCGAGGACGTCTGGGAGCCGTTCTTCCAGGGCAGGACCGATGACCCGCGGAACGGCACCGAGGAGATCATCACGAGTGACGTCTCCGAGGCATGGCCAGTTTCGGATGCGGCACTCGGGGGCTACACTTATGCTCTGGAGATCCTCACGGGGATCGTCGGTTCGCGTGCGCGCTGGAGAACGATGCCATGGCTCGTCCTTCTGTTCGGACTGATGATCGCTCCGCTCGGCGTGGTCTCGATTTTCTTCATCATCATCCAGCCCATCTGGATCGGGACCTGGAGCACGCTTGCGCTGATCGGTGCCGCGGCGATGCTGATCCAGATACCCTACTCCCTGGACGAGATGGTGGCCGTCGGCCAGTTCCTCCGCCGACGCGCACGAGCGGGGAAGAATGTGCTTCGCGTGTTCCTGTTCGGAGACACCGATGAAGGCGACAGCCGGGATGTGCCTGATGAGTTCGACCGACCGGCCCGCGTGATCATGAAGGATGTGGCGATCGGGGGCGTTAGCCTACCGTGGAACCTGGCAATCGCGGCGGCGCTGGCGGCATCGCTTCCGTTCACGCGGCTCACATTCGGCGCGGAGCCGCCGATCGCTGATTGGGATCATCTTCTCGGATCGCTCGCGTTGACGGTGATCTCGATAGCGGCTGCCGAGGTCGCTCGACCCGTGCGCGTCCTGCTCATCCCCATCGGAGCGGCGCTTTGCGTCACGCCGTTCGTCTTCGGCGCAGGGGCTACGCACGCCGTCTATGATGTGCTGCTGGGCCTGGCATTGATCGGACTGAGCGTCAGGAGAGGGGCGATTGTGGGGCGCTATGGATCGTGGAGCCGGTTGATCGCCTGATCAGCGCACGAAGGCTTCCCGAGTGACACAGGCGGGGGTCCAAGATCTGGCTGTGAGGGGAGTACCTTGATCCGAAGTAGGCGCCATGAGGACGGTGGGCAGCGTTCGTCTTGGTTTCAGGTCCAGTGTGCGGAGCAGGCGCTCAAGGGCTGCGCTTTCAAGTACGAGACGCTGCTCGAGGTAGGTGGAGGATGACCCGCGTTCCAGATCCGAGATCACTTTCGATCACGACGTCGCCGCCGAATTGACGTGCGAACCGCTGAACCTGGCGGAGGCCAAGGCCGGTCCGGCCAAGCGATTGTCGGGTCGTGAAGAAGGGATCGAAGACGCGGCTCAGGACATCCGGTGCAATCCCTTCGCCGGAATCGATGATTTCGATCCGGACGAAGTCGCCGGCGGCCCCTCCGGCGGCGGTGGGGGCACGGCGGAACGTGTTGAAGGCCCGAACGACGAGAGCGCCGCCCTTGGGCATCGCGTCGGCGGCATTCGCAAGGAGATTACACAGGGCAAAGCGGAGGTAGCTCGGCACGACATGAACCCTCCACAGGTCCCGTGCGATCTCCGTGCGAAGATCGACGCCCTCTCCCAGAATGGCACGGGCTCTGTCCTCCAACTCCCGCAGGGCCACGGCCAGCGAAACCTGCTCGCGCGTCATTACCGGACCGACACTGAGTTCCGCTATATCGTCGCTCATAGAGGCAGCATTTCGTATCGCGCGCCTCATTTCGGCCAGCAGCCGCGACAGCTGCTGCGGATCAGCCCCTCGTTCGATCGAGACCAGCCCGGAGGCTATCACCGCCAGCATGTTGTCGAGATCCTGCGCCATGCCGCGCATCACCATGTCCGACTGACCGACGAATGGATCGGGGGTACTGTTTAAGACGACTGCGATGTCCATGACCACTCCTTCGATGGCCGCTGCTTCCGAACTACGGTCGCGCTCTTACGTTGCAGGATATCGCGACCGCTGCCGATCTTGGACTGAGCTAGATCAGTGAGAGTATGAGGCGCCAGCTTAGGAATGGCTGTCTCAACCGACCGCGTTGCTGAAAAGCAGAGGTTCTGAAGGTGAGGCCTCAAGTTTTCCGTCCAAATGCTTGGAAGGGGCAGTCTCGCGCCGGTGAGGTCACCTGAGGCCGCCAAAGAAGCGCTCGAGCGGCCTTCACATGAAGACGTTGTGAGAAGGAGTTTGAACCGCGCCGGGTTTGCCGGAGGCCGTTGGATGTGAGTCACGCTGCCATATCGATGATGTCCGCGGCAGCATAGTATTGCTCCTCGGCTTCGGCAGGCGGGATGTTGCCGATGGGTTCGAGCAGCCGGCGATGGTTGAACCAGTCCACCCACTCAAGGGTAGCGTACTCGACTGCTTCGAAGTTGCGCCACGGCCCGCGCCGGTGGATCACCTCGGCCTTGTAGAGGCCGTTGATCGTCTCGGCCAAAGCGTTGTCATAGCTGTCGCCGACGCTGCCGACCGAGGGCTCGATCCCGGCCTCGGCTAGGCGCTCGGTGTACTTGATCGATACGTATTGCGACCCGCGGTCGCTATGATGGACCAGGCCACCGCGATGAACCGGTCGGCGGTCATGGAGCGCCTGCTCGAGCGCGTCCAGGACGAAGCTGGCATGCGCCGTCCTGCTGGTGCGCCAGCCGACGATACGGCGGGCATAGGTGTCGATGACGAAGGCGACGTAGACGAACCCCGCCCAGGTCGCGACATAGGTGAAGTCCGACACCCACAGCATGTTCGGCGCCGGCGCACGGAACTGCCGGTTCACCCGGTCGAGCGGGCATGGCGCTGCTCTGTCGCTGATGGTGGTGCGGACCGGCTTGCCGCGGATCACGCCGGCCAGGCCCATCGCCCGCATCAGGCGGGCAACGGTGCAGCGGGCGACGTCGAACCCTTCGCGCCGCAGCTGCCGCCAGACCTTGCGCACGCCGTAGACGCGGAAGTTCTCCTCGAATATGCGGCGCACCTCCGACCCAAGCGCATCATCACGCCGAGCCCGAGCCGACCTCTTGGTCGGCTCAATCCTTCTGGCTGTGTGAGCATGATAGGTCGACGGGGCGATCGGCAGAACCCGGCAGATCGGCTCGACCCCGTACACCTTGCGATGCGCGTCGATGAACGACACCATCACCTCGCTCGGCGGTCGAGCTCCGCCATCGCAAAATATGCGGACGCCTTGCGCAGGATCTCGTTGGCCTGGCGCAGTTCGCGGTTCTCCCGCTCCAGCGCCTTCATCCGGTCGGCGACGTCGCTCGGCACCCCGGCGCGCGTGCCGCTGTCGACCTCGGCCTTCTTCACCCACTCGTGCAGCGTCTGGCCCGCGCACCCGATCTTCGCCGCGATCGACACCACAGCCGCCCAGCGCGACGGATGATCCTTCTCGTGGTCCAGCACCATCCGCACCGCCCGGGCGCGTACCTCAGGTGAGAACTTGTTCGTCGTCTTGCTCGTCATAGCCCCTTCCTCTCAGGAGTTGGGGCCTCCGACAAACCCGGCGCGGTTCAGTTAGGATTCATGGCCATTCGTGATCTGATCCCCTGGAGCCGTCAGGAGAACCGCGTTCCCGCGCAGGTCAGCGCTGCGGGCGACGTCAGCGACCCGCTATTTTCGTTGCACCGGGAGGTGAATCGACTGTTCGACGACGTTTTCCGCGGCTTCGGCGTGCCCGCTCTCGCCGGCGCCGGCCGTGGCGTGCTCGCCCCGAGCGTGGAGCTTGCCGAGACCGACAAGGAGATCCGCGTGACCGCCGAACTCCCCGGGCTCGACGAGAAGGACGTTGAAGTGATCGTGGAGGAGGGCGTCCTCACGCTGCGCGGCGAGAAGAAGTCGGAGGTCGAGGACAAGGACCGCGGCTACTCCGAG
Source organism: Microbacterium terregens (assembly GCF_027922045.1). Next base: position 99,779 of record NZ_BSEX01000012.1, on the reverse strand, counting down.
CGCAGCTATGGGCGTTTCGAGCGGCGCATCGGCCTGCCTCGGGACATCGAGCAGGAAAAGGCCAGTGCGACGTTCAAGAACGGCGTCCTCACCGTCGCGGTGCCGAAGGCCGCAGCGGCGAGCGAGAACGTTCGTCGTATCCCGGTCAACGTGCCTGCGGCATGACCACTGCCCGCCCGTGGGGAGGGCCTGCGGGCGGGTCGCGCCGATCGCGGCGTTCGGGCCGCGGAACTGGGTCAAGTCGCCAGCTTCTTGCGATGCTCAGAGCAGGAGGCGAGGGCGCTGTCGGGTGGCCAGCGTATAACCCGACAAGGTGGTCATGGCCAATCGGTTACGGATGATCAGCGAGTTCGAGGCGATTGTCGCGAGATCATCGCGGCGCAATTCCCGCATCGAGCGGCTGACATGCGTCTCGGACAGTCCAAGCAGATCGGCCAAATGACGGCGCTGCAGCGGGAAGTAGGACATCGCGTCCTGGCCAAGGCCAAGCGCCGCTAATCGGTCGACGAGCTCAAGCAGGAAGTAGGCGAGACGTTCCGGGCCGTTCTGCTTGGCGACCAGCGCCATGTGCCGATCGGCGCGGCGCTGATCCTCCATGAGTGCGAAGACCATCGCCTCGGATAACTGGCTATGCTGCTGAAACAGCTCGTCGATATGCCGGCCGGTCAACACGCAGAGCGTCACCGGTGTCAGGCTTTCGACGCCGCTTTCGGAATCCCCCAACATCAGCTGCTGAAGCCCGATCAGGCTGCCGGGGAGCAGGACGTCAACGATCTGTCGCTGGCCGTTCGGTGTCAGCTTGTAGCGATAAGCCCAGCCAGCATAGAGCGTGTAGAGTTGCCCGCCGAAGCGACCGGGCTCGATGATGACGCGCCGGGCCGGAACATCCACCTGGTTGCTCTTGAGCGCTCGCACAAAGCCTAACTCGGGCGCTGTAAATTGCTTGAACAGCGCCCACCGGCGAAGCGCGCAGTCTTCACACGGTATGAATTTCATTCGTGTCCCGACCCCTTCTGCATAGCGCGTGCGCTATAGCAGAGGCAGGACCACATGTCACATAATCGGCGCTCGGCTGAGAGGAGCTCAGGTTGTGACCACTGCGGAGGCCAGGCGGGCCAGACCGGCCGGATCCAGGATCTCCAGGTGACGACCATTCACCTGCACGTAGCTGTGCCGCTGGAGAAGCGTGAACGTCCGCGTGACGGTCTCGCTCGTGAGCCCTAGGTGATCGCCGATATCGGCCCTGGACATGAGCAAATGGAAGTGCCGGCGTCCCTCGAGCCTCTGCATGAGGTCGAGCAGGAGAAACGCCAGTCTTTCCATGGCGTTCGATCGGCCCAGGAGGAAGCCCGTGCGAAGTGCGACGCGGTACGTCCGAAGGAACCACGTCGTGATGGTGACACAGGTGAATTGATCGAACCGCCATAGCCCCTCGAGCACGCTTCGGTGGGTCATGATGAGCGACGTCGGGCACAGAGCCTGCGCGAACTGGCTGCGCACCTCGTCACGCTCGAGAAGGAGAAACTCGCCCGGCAGGTAGAAGCCGCCGATCCACCGCCGGCCGTCTTCCGAGATGATGCTGGTTTGAAGCGCTCCGGAGAGGACCCAGTACAGGCCGTCCGACTCAGGCTCTGCCGGCAGTTCCTGCCGGTCCTTCAGCATAATGAGCTTGGAGTTGAAGCCGTTGCCAAGAGGCGGAGGAACGACCTTTCGCCCGCGATTCATCGCGGGCGTCTCCCTCTCCATGCCTGATGATCAGCGTTCCACATGTCGTGCTGCGTAACATATGTCACGGCATAGGGCAATCTCTAAGGGTGGTGTCACAGTCCGACCGCTCAGAATCTGAGGTATGTCAGCGCAGGCCACGGCGAGCCCTGCGATTCTAGGTGCGACCTGGAGTATCTCGATGAAAGAGTTGAGCTGGAAAACGGCCAGGATCGCGAACTCGCCTGTCACGGGCTTCCTGTGCCGCGGGCGGCCGATCCCACATCGGCTGCACAGAACCGGAACAACGATCCCGGACTTCCTGCCGAATGCTCGCGGACGCTTCATGCGTCGAGCCACTTCGGACGGAGGAGCAAGGCTTGGTCGGCCTTATTCTCGGCCAGATGGAAACATCGGCGAGAAGTCTCTTGCCAACTTACAGGAGTTGAACAGTGAACGTCGTTCCTAAAGCGGAATGGTCGGAATATCTGAACCGCGCTTCTCGAGCCATGATCGGCCTAAGAGCCGAGATCGAAGTCGCATCGCTCGAGCTCGGGGACCAGATCGAGGCGCAATACCTCCCGATCACCGGCATCTTCTACGATCATAAGGATGACCTGGTGGGAGTAACCCTCGAAGGGCTGGACCACATGATTCGGCACCCGCAATCGATCTATGTCGAGGCCTCGCCCGATGGTCTCTCCGCGATCGCCGTGATCGACCGGGACGGGACCAACCACCTCATCAAGCTGAAGCGGCCACTCGCGCTGCCGGCACCTGACCAATGAGCCTGTATTCTCAACCAACAAAGGGATGATCATGAAACGCAGTCTATTCGCCGCGACCGCAGCCTCGGCACTGATCCTGGTTGCGGGCTGCTCCAAACAGGACAACGAGAACCAGGCCGCCGCGACGAATGCGACGGCGGAGCCGACCACGACGGCGAATGTGACAGCGCCCCCACCGGTCGATCGCGAAGAACTTCTGCAGGACGCTGTCGCAGCGCTGCAGGAGACCGAGAACGCGCTCGCCGCCCTCGACAAGAAGGACGGAAAGGCCGCGACGGCGGCACTCGAGCGCGCCACTGGCAAGCTGGAGATCGTTCTCGCGCGCAATCCCAGTCTTGCGCTTGCGCCCGTCGATGTGAGCGTCGTCACCTACGACGTTCTCGGCTCGGTCGACGCCGTGAACGCCCTGCGCAAGTCTGCGGAGGACGCACTCGAGGATGGGCGCGTTCAGGAGGCACGCCACCTGATCGACGGGCTTGCCAGCGAAACCGTCGTGCGGGTCGGCAATCTCCCGCTGGCAACCTACCCCGACGCGATCAAGGCGGCCGCGGTTCTCGTTTCGCAGAACAAGCTGGAGGAAGCGAAGGCGGCACTCGAGGCGGCGCTCAGCACGATCGTCATTCGCGACGTGATCCATCCGCTGCCACTCACGCGCGCTAGCGCGGCTATCGAGGAGGCCCGGAAGCTGGCGTCGAACGCAAAGCGGGGCGCCGGCGACGACGCGAAAATCCAGCAATTGCTGACGACGGCGCGCGAACAGCTGCGGCTGGGCCAGGCGCTCGGATATGCCAGCAAGAGCGAAATGAAGGATCTGCTGAAGACGGTCGACGAGATCGAGGACGGCACCAAGAACAAGGGCGCTGCGACCAGCATCTTTGACAAGATCCGCGGGCTCTTCAAGAAGGCGGGAGAGTCGAGCCAGCCTCAGCAGAAGAAGTGACGCTTGCGCTGGGAGCGCCCTGAAGGATGAGTGCGGATGTTCCGGTTCGACGGAGTCCGCACTTCATCCGACCCGATCATCGTAGAACGGTCGTTCGGACGTTCATGCCCGGGGACTCGCCGAATGCAATCGAGGCAGGCCAACCCGAGCCCAGCGCATCATTGCACGCGTCCTCAGCCTACCCGAAGACGACCTGTCGGCGGAGTATTCCCGGCTGCTGACCGTCCTCTGTGGCCGCCATCGAGATGTCGAGAAGGTCTTCCTCCAACGATACGAGAACACGCGAGAGCTGCTTGGCGGCGGCTTCTTGGCGAGCGGAACGCGCGCCAGGTTTATCGGTGCCTATTTCAGCGAGGAGTATTCCTACCAGTCCGCTGCTTTGTTCAATCCACGCATCGTGATGCACCCCGAGCAGTTCGGCTGTGCCCCCGGGTCTTTGCGATTCATTCTGTCGCTACGCGCAATCGGCGAAGGACACCTCTCCTCGATTGCGTTCCGAACCGGAAGCTGGCGTCCGGGCGGCGACATTGTCCTCGACGCCGCGAGCCGGCTAGCGGCGACGCCCCGTATCGAGTTCCCGGAGACGGAGGACGGCGTCGTGCACCTCCATTGCGAAGATAGTCATGACCTGTCCGAAACCGTCCTCTTTCCCATACTGGAGCGGCAGCGCGGCGGTATCGAAGACCTCCGGCTCACCAGGCTGCACCGGGAGGACGGTTCGATGCTGTTCGCCGGGACCTATACGGCCGTCGGGAGTCACGGGATCGCGCAGGAGCTCCTCACGACAAGCAACTTCGTAGATTTCAAGATGCATCGGCTGGAGGGGCCGATCGCCGCCTCGAAGGGAATGGCGCTGTTCCCGCGTCTCATCGAGGGCCGTTATGCGATGCTCGGTCGTCACGACAACGAGAACATCTGGCTCCTGCGTTCCGATGACCTTCATCGGTGGGACGGCGGCGTCAGGATTGTCGATCCCCGATGGACGTGGGAATTCACCCAGCTGGGGAATTGCGGGTCGCCGATAGAGACTGCGCATGGCTGGCTCGTCTTCACGCATGGCGTCGGCGCGATGCGGGAATATTGCATCGGCGCATGCCTGCTCGACCGGTCGGATCCGAGCCGCGTGATCGCCCGCACACGCGAGCCGCTGCTACGACCCTCACCTGAAGAACGGGACGGCTACGTTCCAAACGTGGTCTACAGTTGTGGGGCGCTGCTCAGCGGCAACGAGATACTGCTGCCTTATGGTGTCGCAGACAGCTTCACAGCCTTTTCGACTCTGAGCCTCGATGCCCTCCTGGCAGCAATGGAGTAGCAGCCGGTTCTCTGGAGCCTATCGGCTCGTGCTCGTCCGTGCCCCTCATGCTGGGCGCAGGTGGCGTTCACGGTCCTACGGGCTGCAATTGAGCGGAATCGATCCGCCAGCGCGGCTCGACGACCCCGTCGACATTGTTCGCCCGCCGTATGACGAACCGTCCCTGGAAGCGTTGCCGTGTGCCGTCCACCAAAGTGGCATCCACGGTGACCGGCACGGACTGATATATTGTGCCGGCCGCGCCTTCGCTCGGCCCCAGCTCTCCAATTGCGACGCCTGCCTCTCTGGTGCGTGCGAATCCTTCCTGGAAGGCCGCGAAAGTCTGGCCGCGAGGGCCGTCCGCGCCCCACTGCGACCATGCGGTCTCGTAGTCGTGGGCGTTGATAGCGGCATAATAGCGGCGAACAACGTCTGCAGCTGCCTCAGGGCTCCTGGGATCAGGGCTGCAACTGGCTGGCAGCGGGCGATCGCCACTCGCCAGGAACGCGCAGCCGCGTGCGATTTTATCCTCGATGAGGGCGCAACTGTTTGCCGCATTGCAGGGCGGATGGGTGGCCGGCGAAACGTTGCGGCACAATGCCACCTTCTTCGCGGCGGCCGCAGCACCGATCTCGGCCGAGCATGAGAGCCGCATCGATGGTTCCACCTCTGATTGCGCGCGAGCTGTTGACGGCCTGGCCGGCGAGGGAATTGCTCCAGATTGAGCCCCGCCAACGTCCCTCCTGGCGCCAGCCACGGCGCTCGTCTGGTTGACCAGGTTTCCCCCCTCATCGCTTTTGCCGCAAGCAGTGGCCACCGAAGATGGCTAAAACCAGTGCCATTTTCAGCCGCATGTGCTGCCGTCTCTTGTTCGTTGCCACCCATGAACCAAAGCACCATAACCAACGCACTGGTGTCGATCCTAGCCCAGCTTGGAAGGTCTCGTTCGGGCAGGTGTCGCCCATCTCGATACGACAGCAAGACGCCTGTTTCAGGCTGACATGGATCAGTTATCCCGATGGTGGGCCCTATAGCCTGTGCGGGTGTTCAGCGCGGCGAAGGTCCGCTTCAGCACCCAGGTTAGGAGTCGAGGAAGGTGTCGAACGGCCCTCAACCGCGCACGCGTTCCATTGCGCTAGCGCTGATTGCGACGGTGGCCAGCACCTCCGCGACAGGCCAGGATCGGGAGCCTCAGAGCCCTGCGGCAGAGACGCTGAACCGAGCGGGCAAGATCGTCGCCCAGCCTGCGCACGATGTGGGTGTCGCCAAGACTGAAATCCCGCCGTTGCTCCTCAAGGCTGCGGATGACCCTTACAGCATCGAGGGGCTTGGCAATTGCACCGCCCTGACTGCAGCCATCCGGGAGCTGAATGACGTCCTCGGTCCCGACTTCACGACCGCGCGCCAACGCCGAGAAAACCGGGCCGGAAAGATCGCGGAGGCTGGTGGTCGGTCAGTCGTCAACGCCTTGATCCCCTTCCGGGGCATCGTGCGCGAGATTACCGGCGCGGCACCAGCGCAGCGCCGCCTGAACGCCGCCATCGATGCCGGCTATGCAAGGCGCGGCTTTCTCAGGGGGGTGCATCACGCCCGCCGCTGCCGCACCGACTTCTAGGTGAAGGAGCCCGTCGTGCAGGTTGTCCGCATGGAGACGAAGGTCGTGAGGAAGCCCTGGGGTCGACGAGTGCTCGGACCAGGGTTCGATACGGTTTCCGATGGTGAAGAGCCCATCGGCGAGATCTGGTTCCAGGCTCCGGCGAACAGCGGTATCGTGGACCCCGCGATCCTGGTGAAGCGCTTGTTCACAAGCGAGCGACTGTCGGTCCAGGTGCATCCTGATGACGAGATTGCGCGCGCGCATGGCCTGCCGCGGGGCAAAAGCGAGGCGTGGCACATCCTGGAGGCCGAACCGTTCGCGAGCATCGCCATGGGGCTTGTCGAACCGGTGACCAGGGAGGACCTGCGCGCTGCTGCAGAAGACGGCTCCATTGTCTCCCTGCTAGACTGGAAGAGGGTCAAGGCTGGCGACTTCTGGTACGCGCCTGCCGGCACGATCCACGCTATCGGCGCCGGTCTCAGCCTGCTCGAGATCCAGCAAAATGTCGACGTAACCTATCGCCTCTATGACTATGGTAGCGGACGGCAGCTGCATCTGGACGAGGCAATCGAGGCAGCGAGCCCGGTTCCCTATGTCGCGCCGTTTCTCCCGTTCGATGTCGCACCAGGCAGGCGCGTTCTCGCCGCCGACGGGCCTTTCGTTGTGGAGCGCTGGTCCTTTGCATGTTCGGGCGTTCTGTCGCCGCGGCAAGGTGAGCCAGTCTGGCTGATCCCGCTGCGAGGCGAGGCCTTGGTGGGATCGCAGCCGATCGGGCACGGCGGCGTCTGGATCGTCACCGAGCAGGTAGACGTCAGCTTGCCCGGCTCGTGCGAGCTGCTCGTCGCTTATTCCGGCGGCAACGTGCACGAGCAGCTGATCGCCTGATCGCTGAGGTCGGCTCGACCGGCGGTGCAGCATCCGCTTGTCGGATAGGTTGTGTGCGCGGCGTACACTCTGCCCGTGGAGAGACCGTCGTCGCTCGCCAACCCGTCAGCCGGTCCCGCAGGATTACCTCGCAAGGTGAGCTAGATCAGTGTTGGGGAGCAAGCGCGAGCCTAGCGGAGCGAGTGATCTCGGTCGCGTCGGCCCATCGAGCGGAAGAGCTCTCATATGCGTGCACGCCCGCTCCGCAGTGCCATTGTCGCCACGTTGCTTCTTGCGGGCGCGGATGCCGCGATAGCGCAGACCTCGACCGCCTCGCCCTCCGGCGACAGCGATCGCACACGCCCGCATGACCAGTACAACGTGCCGCCGCCCCCAGGCTACAAACCGCCCACGGGTCGCTTCGTGCAAACCGACCGGGAGCGTGAGGAGGATGATCGCTACAGCCGCGCGGCCGAGCGCTGGGCAGCGGCAAACTGTGTTGCTGACCGTCGCAGCAACGTCGCCGCTGGCGCGGTCACTCGAGCATCGCCCGACTGGTCATCTCCGTGCCGTAGCACATTGGGAAGCGGCTCCTTGGAAGGCGGCCATGACCGGCCAGCAGGTCTCTAAAGTGAAGTTGTCGACTCAACCCTTTGGAGACGGACCGACCATGACCAAGCGCAGTTCTACCCCCGCCGACGCCGTGCTGGTAGCCATCGATATGTCGAAGCACCGGCAAGAGGTATTGATTGAACGCCCCGAAGGCGGCCGCCGCCGGCGCATGACGATCATGGCCACCAAGGCTGACTACGATCGCCTCGCCGACGAGCTCAGCAGCATAGGGCGCTCGAGACGTTCACGAAGGGTGCCGACGAGGACAGCCAGGCCGATCAGGCCGGAGTGCCTGACGGCGCTGCCGAGAAGTCTGCACCCTCCAGCATGGCCGGCGCGGATGCACCGCAGGGCGCAGCGGACGAAAAGACGGCGGACTGAGCCAGCCACCCAGACCGGGCGCGACGCAATCTCGCGCCCGGTCTTCCACGAAAGGCACGCGACCCATGAAAATCCTGAAGGCATTCCGTAACCTAGACCGTCATGGCCGGCACCGCGCCCCTGAAGTGATCGAGGAGGAGGCCCGCCAGCTCGCGTCGCACCTGAAGCGCTTTCGCGACGATCTCGTGCGACTCGAGGCGACCGTCTCGCAGACGAAGGGCAAGAAGCGCATCCATGTCAGCCTGCGCCTTCAACTGCCCTCAGGGGTGATCGCGGCGCAGGAAGAGGGATTCGAGGTCGAGCCTGTGCTGCGCAAAGCCTTTGCCGACCTGCGCCACAGGCTCGACCGGCATGTGGCGCGCATCAGGCATGAACCGGACTGGAAGCGCCCGGCCCGCCGCCGCCGCATCGGCGCGCTTCTGCCCCCGGCACGCGATGCGGCCGAGTCGAACCGGCGGGCGATGTATTTCGACCTGATCGAGGATCATCTGGACCGGGTCCATGACGCCGTCCGGCGCGAACTGACCTATCTCGAAGCCGGCGGATCGGTGCCGCCGGGCAGGCTCGGGGTCGACGATCTGGTCGATGCGATGGTTCTGAAGGGGCTCGAACGGTTCGAGACGCGGCCGACGGAATTCTCGGTCGGCGATTGGCTCTTGCGGCTGGCCCACGAGACCATTGAGGAGGAGGGACGTGCGGCCCGCCGGGCCCTGCCCGAGGACGCCGCCTCGCTCGACGCCGAGCCAGAGAAGCCCGCAGAGGATCCGACCGAAACCGATCAGGAATTGTCCGAATTCCACCAGCCCGACGACGTGTTGCGGCTCGAGGATCTCGTCGCGGACGACAGCGTGACCGATCCCGAGAGAGAAGCTGAGCGGCATGAACTGGCGCAGTCGCTGCATCGCGCGATGGCCCAGCTTCCGGCGCTCTGGCGCCGCGTGCTGGAGCGGATCCACCTTGCCGACAGCACGCCGGCCGAGGCCGCCGCGGCGCTCGGCCTGGATCCGGCCGAGGTCGACCGGATCGCCCTGTCCGCGGCCGCCTTTCTTCGCGCGAAACTGATCGAGGCCGGGTTCGCGGGCGAAACCGCGAACCTGGAACAGGAAATCGCCCGCACGGCGCGCCTGCCCCAACCGATCCTCGAACGGCAGCGGATCGTCATTGCGATGCACGGCGAGGCGGCCATCCTGTCGCATGCCGAAAGCTCACCCGATCATCCAGGAGGACGCATCGAATGAACATCAACTCGCTCAACCCGGCCCGGGACATCGAAGAGATGCTCTGCACGCTGACGCGCAACTGGTGGCTGTTCATCCTGCGCGGCGTGCTGGCGCTGATCATCGCCGCGCTTGCGTTCCTGATGCCGGCTGAATCGCTCCTGGCTCTGACGCTGGTATTCGGCACCTTTTCCTTCGCCGATGGCGTGTTAGGCCTGATCTCCGCCATTCACAACATCCGGAAGGGCCGGCGGTGGGGTTGGCTCATGGTCAGCGGCCTGCTCGGCATCGCCACGGGAATCGTCGTCGTGATCTCGCCCTTCGTTGCCACGCTCGTCCTAGCGACGTTCCTTTGGGCCAGTATTGCCTTCTGGTCCGTGTTCTCGGGTGCCCTCGAGATCGCGGCAGCGATCCGCCTGCGAAAGGAAATCAACGGCGAAATCTGGCTGATCCTGAGCGGCCTTCTCTCGGTCGTTCTCGGTGTCGTCGTGACCTGGATGCTGCTGACGCGCCCGGTCGAAAGCTTCCTCGCGCTCGGCTGGCTGATCGGCATCTACGCCGCGGTCTTCGGGGTGATGATGATCCTCCTCGGGCTACGGCTTCGCAGGCGGATCGTTCGGACGGTGCGGCCTTCGATGACGCTCCCCCATCGGCAAAGGCTTGAGGTGCCCTGTGGTGGATGACGGGCGACTTGCCGGCGAGGAGCACGATTTCACCCGATGGGACGAAACGATCTTCGACCGTTGCCTGAGCACCGGCTTCAATCCGTTCGGCAGCGGTCCGACGCCAATCTTCCTGCGGCACCGGGACGCAGAGGCGCCGGACGCCGATGCAAAGCCGTGCATGCCACCTGACACCGAAAATGCGAGGTGCTGATGTCGAACCGCCTGCCTGACTTGGCATTTGCTGCTGCGGCCGCTGCCTTAGGCATCGGCATCGTTTTCGTTTTTCGTTCGATGTATTTTGCCGAAGACATACTGCCTTTCGCGCAGGAGATGACGCTCATCTTCCTCGGCGCTGTCGTGACGATCATTCTGACCGCGGCGCTTCTCAATCGCCAGACCGATCTCGAGCTTCGCAAGGAAGGAAGGGTCATCATCCTCCAGCAGCAATGCGACATTTACATGGCCTGCATCGAGAAGGTCGCAGAGATCGTGGAAACCGCAAGGCACGATGCGAAGCTGATCGATGAACTGCGTGTTCTCAGCCACAAGCTGGCTGTGGTCGCGGGTGCAGGGGTCGTGTCCAGCTTCGAGCAGGTACTGGAGAGCTTGCAGTCCGGTTTTGGTGACGGCACGCTCTCGGACGGGGACGGAGAGGGCGTGATGAATGCCGTCGCCGATCTCACGATAGCGATGCGGTCGGACGTCCTGCACGCTGCTGCCTTTCCTTCGCAGAACACCGAACGCGCCGTTCGCCTGAATTCGAGGCGAATGGAAAAACTCGACGATCTCGAACGTCACCTTCTCGTATCCACCGACACCCGGGAGAACTGATATGCGCGGCCATAATCGCCCACCATTCCCGCCGAAAATTCCCGGAACCGATCTGCCATCCTGGGACGTGCCGACGGCAATCATCTACCGTCCTGCCCGTTCCGCGATGACATCGCGCCTCGACCCAACTACTGGGTCCTCGAGTTCGAGCCGTCCCGGCCGCCGCAGATCGAGCCGCTGATGGGATACACGTCCAGCGGCGATCCCTATCGTCCGATCCGGCTGAAGTTTCCAGATCGCGACAGCGCCGTGGACTTCGCAGAGCGGCGGGACTGGCATTATGTCGTGCGCGAGGACGCTGGGGGAGCCCGGATGGCGAACCCTTGGGCGGGTGAGACGCGCCACCGGCTGCACAGGGGCGTCGATGCCCCGGGAGCCTTCCGGGTCCCGTTCCGCCCCGATCGCCGCCTCTCAAGAGGCGTCCAGCATGAGAGCACGGCCGACCCGTCTACCAGCGACAGGGAGAGTTTCGATCCGGTCCTCGAAGCCTCGCTCGAATCCTTCCCCGCCTCTGATCCTCCGGCGTGGACGGGTGTGACAATTGCAAGAAAGACGACGTGATGACGGCCAGCTGCATGCGCTCGGGGAAATGAGATGTTTCCATGGGCCGATACCGTTGCTCGCAGATACCCCCCCGTGGCCGTCTGGTCAGTCGCGGGATCAGCCTTCTCGCTTTCCTCTACCAGAGCGGCCTGCCGCCGCGTGCGCTCAACCGGTTCCTGTTCGACTTCGCGCTGGTGCCGTCGCGCGTCTTCGGTCAGCTCCGTCTCATCGCCCCGTCCGATTGGACGCCGTTCCTGACAAACATCTTCCTGCACGCGGGATGGCTTCATCTCATCCTCAACATGTGGACGCTCTGGATCTTGGGCCCAGCGGTCGAAGACCGGCTAGGGCCGGTGCGGTTCGCACTGTTCTATCTGTTCTGCGGCCTGGCCGCTGGGCTGGCGCATGCCCTCGCCAACCCCGACTCGGTCGTGCCTGCCCTCGGAGCATCAGGCGCGATCGCGGGAGTGATCGGGTGCTATGCGCGGATGTTTCCGGCGGCGCGGCTGGTCGTGATCGTGCCGATCCTGGTCATCCCGTTGTTCTTTGAGATCAGCGCGCTGGCGTTCGCGATGATCTGGTTCGTCATGCAGCTCATCCCCGGTCTGATGTCGCTCGGAGATACGGCCACCGGCGGGGTTGCCTGGTGGGCGCATATCGGCGGCTTCGTCTCAGGATGGCTCGCTAGCACTACTTTGGCAGATTCTGGTTGGGAGGGTCGGCGGGGCGGCAGCGACAGTGAGGACATGGCTTGTCCGGCGGTCTGGTTATGCGATCAATGATGGCTTGCCTGATTGCCGGCAGGCTCGGTTTTGGCGGCGGGCCCGCGATTCTCTTTCCCCCCTTTGGCTTGCTTGAGCTGAAGGGACTGGAGGAAGGCGAGAGCGATCATGGACATCAGCGCGTGTCGGTGCAGGCCTTTCCATGACCGCCCCTCGAAGTGGTCCAGGCCGAGTTCTTCCTTGAGTTGCTGATGGGCCTGTTCGCAGACCCAGCGGGCTTTGATGGCGCTGGCCAGTTGCTTGATCGGCGTGTCCGCGGGCAGGTTGGAGAGGTAGTACTTGCGCTCGCCGGTAGAGCGATGTTCCCCGACGAGCCAGACTTCCTCGCCCGGCAGATGCTGGGCTCCCATATCGTGGATACGCTGCGGCGGTCCGTCTGCGACCCGCACGCGAACCGCGGCGAAGCGGGCCGAGAGCTTGCCTTTGGTTCCGCGCCGCCAACTAACCTGGCGCCATTTTGCTGCCTCCAGCGTGGCCTGTGCCGATAACGAGGTGACGTCGGGTATCGCGTTCTTTCTCGGGCGTCCGCGAGTGGCAACGGGAAAGACCATGCTGACGTCGGCAGGGTAAACCTTCTGTTTGAACGGGATGCCGACAGCCCAAGCGAGGCCGCGCTCAGTCAGGCCCTGCCGGAAGGATGCAGAGAGGCCATATCCGGCATCGGCCAGGACACAGCCGAAGCGAACACCGGCGGCACGGACCCTGTCGATCTCGGCGAGCGCGATCTCGGGCTTGGTGCGGTAATGTCGCAGCTCTTCTGGGACCCCGGCGCAATCTAGGCGGGCCACATCACTCGTCCAGCTCTTCGGCAGGAACAGGCGCAAGCCTACCATCACAGGCACCTCGCGCGACGCCAGCGTCACTGACGCCAGCGTCTGGCAGTTGGCGTTCTTGCCGAGCACCGAGGCATACTGCGGCGCCACGCCAACCGAATGCCGCCCCTTCTTGGGCAAAGCCGTATCGTCGATGATCAGCCAGGCATTGTCGTCCCCAACTTGCCGGTCGGCCTCAGCAAGAAGCGCCACCTCAAGCGGAGCTTCGTCCCAAACGCCACTGCTAACGAAGTGATGAAGCCGGTCGTAACTGACCTCGGCGTCTCGCGCCGCCATGGGCTGAACGCTTTTGCGATCCCCAGGGCCGATCAGCCCCGCAATGTAAGCCGGACACATCCGACGCCGCGTCTTGTTCCGTAACGCCGCGGCGAACGGCGCAAGCCATGCCTCCAGTTCGCTCCGCCAGTCCGCTTCCATCGCCAGCCTCCACAAAAGCTGGCTCCCTATGAATCAGTGATTTCCCACCTTGGGAATCCCAAAATCACATTTCTGCCAAAGTAGTGCTAGGAACGCCAGCCCGGATTGCCCGCCCGGATACGTGATCAAGGCAGCGCCCGAACCCTTCTATCTGCCGCCGGTCCACCCGCACGTCGTTTATGTTGCGCCACCCTGGTATGATCCCTGGGTCTGGTACGGCGGGCACTGGATCTACAGGCCCTATCCGTATCATCGCTTCTGGTACGAACACCATCGGCGACGCCCTTAGTCGTGACGCTCGATTCGGACGTCTTCGGCCCGCCGGATCCGCTTTGGCACGGCTTTGCTACTCCGGATCATATGGCTGAAAGCCTGGTCCGGGAAGCGGCCGGCATCATCGCGGATGCGGTGCACGCGAGAGGAGCCGCGCTCGTCGCGTTCCCCGGCGGGCGATCGCCCGTCCGCGCGTTTGAGTTCCTCGGGCCACGCAGCAGCGGATGGTCCGGGGTCACCATCATTCCCACCGACGATCGCTTGGTGCCGCCGGGCGACCCACTCTCCAATTTTGGTTTGCTGGAGAGGTTCTTCGCGGGTGGGGAGGCGCAGTTGCTTCCTATCGCGAGGCCGCCATTCGACGATTCCGCAGCGGTCGCGGACGCCTCCGAACTGAGGCTTTCGGATCTCCCCTGGCCACTCGACCTTGTCTGGCTGGGGTTCGGCTTGGACGGGCATGTCGCCTCGCTCCTGCCAGGGCCAGATCTGGACAACGCGCTGCGTGTACCTGACTGGCGGCGCATCGCCGGCATCAGGCCCGAACCGCTGCCGGCCGAGGCACCCGTGCCAAGAGTGACATTGACCCTGAGCGCGATCCTCGCTGCCAAGCGACTGCTCATTTCCGGCAGCGGTCGAGACAAGCTTGAGGTGATCAAGCGAGCGCTCGACGAGGGCGAAGAGTCGCAGATGCCGCTCGGCATCGTCCTGGCGCGCGCGCGTTGCCGGCCAGACCTCTTCTGGAGCCGCTAAGGGTTCGTCCGAGGTCCGGCGCGTCTGTAGCCCGCGGCTCTTCAGGGGCGAAAGGCGCATATCCGGACGGCAGCCACGGACGTGCGCGGCGCGGGGCACTCCAAGGTCCAATTAACGTGTGCGTCCGTGGACTTCGGAGCCCCAGAAGCACCTCGACGCCGGCTTCGCGCAAGAACTGACAAAGATCAGCGTTTCAGCGGGTCGGCCCGCTAGCTTGCGCCTGTCTTTGGTGCTCGAACGGCTCGCCGAGGATCGCCGGACGGCTGGTCGAGCTGATCGACAGGAGATCCTGGATGCGAAGCTTCGTTCTCGTTCCAGCGTTGTTGCTTGCAGTCGCCTGCGACACGCGCAGTCACGCACAGCCAGCGCCCCTCAACGCGCAGGGCGCAGGTCAGCGCCAAGAGTCCCCACGCGGCGCTCCCGCGAGCTTCGCTGACCTGGCGGCACGTCTCTCCCCGGCTGTCGTGAATATCTCGACGACCTCGCGCATCAAGGCCCGCAAGATGCCGAACATTCCGGGGGACTTCCCGTTCGGCGAGCTATTCCCCTTCCCGGGACTGGGCGGACCACCCATGCCGCGCAATGCGACGTCGCTCGGGTCGGGCTTTCTCATCTCGGCGGACGGCTATGTGGTGACCAACAACCATGTCGTTGCCGGTCGCGGCTCAGGCGTACAGGTCCAGGCGATCAAGGTCACGCTGACAGGAGGGCAGGAGTTTCCAGCGCGCGTGGTCGGCCGGGACGAGGCCTCCGACATCGCCGTCCTTAAGATCGAGGCCAAGAACCTGCCGTTCGTCCGGTTCGGCGACTCATCCGGTGCGCGCACCGGTGACTGGGTTCTCGCGATCGGAAATCCCTACGGGCTGGGAGGGACGGTGACCGCGGGCATCGTGTCCGCCCTGCATCGCGACCTGCGAGCCGGACCCTATGACAGCTTCATCCAGACGGATGCCTCGATCAACTCGGGAAATTCGGGCGGTCCGCTCTTTGACATGCAGGGCAATGTCATCGGTATCAACTCGGCGATCATCTCGCCAACGGGCGGCAATGTCGGTCTTGGCTTCGCGATACCTGCGGAGATCGCCAAGCCGGTCGTGGAGACTTTGAGGACCGGCGGCCGCGTGCAGCGTGGCTACCTCGGGCTCCTTCTGCAGCCTGTTACCGAGGATGTCGCCGCAGCGCTCGGCCTGCAGAAAAACCGCGGTGAGATCGTCGCGGAGGTGCAGCCGAATCTCCCTGCGGCGCGTGCGCGCCTCCAGCAGGGCGATGTCATCCTGCGCGTGAACGGAACCGAGATCACCCCGGATAGCTCTGTCGCCCGCCTGGTTGCCGCCGCGCCGGTCGGGTCCCGGGTGACGCTCGAGGTGCTTCGCCAGGGCGCACGGAAGACGCTGACGGCAGTCGTCGCTGAACGGCCGGCCGAGGCGAAGCTTGATGGGCAGGATGAGGAGTTCGACCTCGAGGACGATGGCAGCGGGCAGCCGAGCGCATCGGCCGGGCTCGGCCTGTCTGTCAGGCCCCTAAACCCGGCCTTGGCCGGCGAGCTCCGGGTCGATCCAGCAACGCAGGGTCTCGTCATCGTCGGGATCGACCCCTCCAGCGACGCCGCGGCCAAAGGTCTCAGCGAAGGAGACATCATCCTCTCGATCAACCAGCAACCCGTGCGCGGCGCGCAAGATGCTGTGGGCTTGATTGCGGCGGCGCGGAAGGCGGGGCGCAAGCAAGTGTTGCTGCTGGTCAAGCGCGGCTCGGCGCCGGCGCGGTTCGTCGGCGTCGAGTTGACGGGACGCTCCTGATCGTGAGGCGGGCAGGAGAACAGGTTCCCGGCACTTCTTCGCGCCTTGAGTGTTGGATCATGCGGCTGACGGTCCCTCCGCTACAACGCGGAAGCGACCTGCCGATCGATGCGCCGACGGAATGTCCGCGCGCGAGGCCTCCGCTCGCTCCGCACTTCCGCCGGTCTGGTTCGTGGAACAGGAGGAAACGGGATGAATCTTGAAAAGTATACGGATCGCGCAAAGGGATTTCTCCAGGCTGCGCAGACCGTCGCAATTCGGCTCAACCACCAGCGGATCACGCCGGAGCATATGCTCAAGGCCCTGCTCGAGGACGAGCAGGGCATGGCAGCGGGCCTGATCCGCGCCGCCGGTGGAAATCCGGACCTGGCGACCAGCGAAATCGATGCGGCCCTCTCCAAGCTTCCATCGGTCACGGGAAGCGGAGCGTCCCAGCCGCCGGGGCTAGACAATGATGCCGTACGCCTTCTCGATCAGGCGGAGCAGATCGCTCAGAAGGCGGGAGACAGCTATGTCACGGTCGAGCGGCTGCTTCTGGCACTCACCCTCGCTTCCACCGCAGCGGCCGGCAAGGCGCTCGCTCGCGCGGGCCTGACTGCTGAGGCACTCAACACGGCGATCAATCAGCTGCGCGGTGGGCGCAGCGCGGATACTGCGAGCGCGGAGGACCGCTACGACGCGCTGAAGAAGTTCGCTCGAGACCTCACACAGGCCGCCAAGGACGGCAAGCTCGATCCGGTGATCGGCCGCGACGAGGAGATCCGCCGCACGGTCCAGATCCTCGCACGCCGCACCAAGAACAATCCCGTGCTGATCGGCGATCCCGGCGTCGGCAAGACGGCCATCGTCGAGGGGCTGGCACTCCGTATCGCCAACGGCGACGTTCCCGACACGCTCAAGGACCGGAAGCTGATGGCGCTCGACATGGGCAGCCTTATCGCCGGCGCGAAATATCGCGGTGAGTTCGAAGAGCGGCTGAAGGGCGTCCTCGACGAGGTCAAGGCAGGCGAGGGCGACATCATCCTCTTCATCGACGAGATGCATACGCTGATCGGGGCGGGCAAGACCGAGGGCGCGATGGATGCCGGCAACCTGCTGAAGCCGGCGCTTGCCCGCGGCGAGCTCCACTGCATCGGCGCGACCACGCTCGACGAGTACCGGAAATATGTCGAGAAGGACGCAGCGCTGCAGCGGCGCTTCCAGCCGGTCTTCGTCGGCGAGCCGACGGTCGAAGACACGATCTCGATCCTGCGCGGGCTCAAGGAAAAATATGAACTGCACCACGGGGTGCGCATCACCGACGGCGCCATTGTCGCGGCCGCCACGCTTTCCAACCGCTATATCACCGACCGCTTCCTTCCGGACAAGGCGATCGACCTGATGGACGAGGCGGCAAGCCGGATCCGAATGGAAGTCGAATCGAAGCCGGAGGAGATCGAAACCCTCGATCGGCGCATCATCCAACTGAAGATCGAGCGAGAGGCGCTCAGGAAAGAGTCGGATGCAGCGTCGAAGGACCGTCTGACGCACCTCGAGCACGATCTTGCGCAGCTGGAGCAGGAATCGGCGGAGCTCACCCAGCGGTGGCAGGCTGAGCGGGAGAAGATCCAGGCCGAAGCCAAGCTCAAGGAGCAGCTCGATCAAGCCCGTCTCGAGCTCGACCAAGCGCAGCGCAGCGGCGACCTGGCCAAGGCCGGCGAGCTCGCCTACGGTCGCATCCCGCAGCTCGAGAAGCAGCTCGCCGATGCCCAGCAGGCGAGCCAGGGAGCCATGCTGCGCGAGGAGGTGACCGCCCAGGACATCGCATCGGTCGTGTCGCGCTGGACCGGCATCCCGGTTGACAAGATGCTCGAGGGCGAGCGCGAGAAGCTGATCCACATGGAGGAAGCGCTTGGCAAGCGCGTCATCGGCCAGAAGCAGGCTGTCGCAGCGGTCAGTCGGGCCATTCGCCGGGCCCGAGCCGGGCTGCAGGATCCCGATCGTCCGATGGGCTCCTTCCTGTTCCTCGGGCCGACCGGCGTCGGCAAGACCGAGCTGACCAAGGCGCTCGCCGGCTTCCTGTTCGACGACGACGCGGCGATGGTTCGTATCGATATGTCGGAGTTCATGGAGAAGCACTCCGTCGCCCGGTTGATCGGGGCGCCACCGGGCTATGTCGGATATGAGGAGGGCGGCGTTCTAACCGAGGCGGTTCGGCGGCGGCCCTATCAGGTTATCCTGTTCGACGAGGTCGAGAAGGCGCACAACGATGTCTTCAACGTGCTCCTGCAGGTGCTCGACGATGGCCGCCTGACCGACGGGCAGGGCCGCACGGTCGACTTCAAGAATACCTTGATCATCCTGACCTCCAATCTCGGCAGCCAGTTCCTCTCGAACCTGGCTGAAGGACAGACTGTCGAAAGCGTCGAGCCACAGGTGATGGAGGTGGTCCGCGGCCATTTCCGGCCGGAGTTCCTGAACCGCCTCGACGAGATCATCCTGTTCCATCGCCTCGGCCAGGCCGACATGGGGCCGATCGTCGATATCCAGGTCACGCGTGTCCAGAACCTGCTCAAGGACCGCAAGATCCGTCTCGACCTCACCGATCGCGCACGGGCGTGGCTTGGCCGCGTAGGCTACGATCCGGTCTATGGCGCTCGCCCGCTGAAGCGTGCGATCCAGAGATATCTTCAGGATCCTCTGGCAGACCTCCTGCTGCGGGGCCAGGTGCCGGATGGCTCGACCGTCACGATCGACGAGGGCGACAGCGAACTGGTGTTCAAGACGCGCGCGGAACAGCCTGCCGAAGCCGAGGCTGAATAAGCTGGTCCATCGCGGCAGCGAATGTCTGCCGCGATGACCGAAGGAATTGGAGAAATGATCGATGCCCGAGAAGATCCGGGTCGTCTGCCCGCATTGCGATGCGACCAACGCGGTGCCCACGGATCGCCAGCCGCTCACGGCCAAGTGCGGGCGGTGCCACGACCAGCTGTTCAAAGGTGTTCCTGCGGCGCTCGACGGCGCTCGCGCGCGCAAGCACATCCGCAACTCGGACCTGCCTCTGATCATCGATTTCTGGGCGGCATGGTGCGGCCCCTGCCGGGCGATGGCTCCGGTTTTTGAGCAGGCAGCGCGTACCCTCGAGCCGAAGGCCCGCTTCATCAAGGTCGATGTCGATGCCAATCCGGACATCGCGTCCGAACATGGTATTCAGGGCATTCCAGCGCTGCTGGTCTTCAAGAATGGCCAGGTCGTCGCCCGCCAGGCCGGCGTCACTGATCTTGCAACGCTGAGAAGCTGGGCCGAGCGGTTCGGGTCCTAGCTCCGGACCAATGCTCCGATCCGGTCAGCGAGTTGAGAGCGGCGTTGGTCCGACGTGCCAAAGCCGCCGCGCCCGCGGTACCGAAGTGGAGCCTACTCCTTTTGCTGTCCCGGCCACTCGAGGACCGGTGCATCATCGAGTTCAAAGCGCTGCTTGTTGACCGGGGTGATGGTGGCGGGGGGCGGCTCGTGCACCTCGTACGGCAGGTCCAAGCGCTCGCAATATCGTATGGCTGCCTCGCGGCTCGGAAACCGAAGGTCGATGTGGACCAATGGGTCTTCTCCACCCCATCAACCAATCGACGAATGGCTTCTTTCTCTGCTGGAACCTGAGCCTCCATTGATTCTTCCGGGCCCGTCCACCCTGGTTCGTCGCCGTGGGCAGTGGCTCGATAACGGCTCTTGCGTCCTCGGGCAGGGAGCTCAAATAGCGGAGCCACCAGCGGTCGACGGGCGAGTTACGGTCGTGGCTGGCGTTTGCGTCGTGTGAGGGCTCCGCAGGTGAACGCCGCTGCCCTAGCTGGCGGTTCAAGCGCGCCCTGAGGCGTGCAGGTAGCTGAGCCCGATATCTGGCAAATCGCGAGCGCATGAGACACTCCTGCAGAGAAGGCGCCATCGCCGCGGCGATGGCGCGCGTTCCTCATGTCGTCGGCTGTTCGCCGGCCTGCGTCTGAGAAGGAGACGAGATGTCGATCTTCCGCGGCTTCTTCGCCTCAGGCACTTCCCGCTTGAGCGTTATCGTCAGGAGGCCGTTTTCGAGCGTCGCAGACTGGACGATGACGAAGTCAGCCAGCTGGAAGCGCCGTTCGAAAGAGCGCGTGTCGATGCCGTGGTGCAGAAACTCCGCTTGTTGCTCCGCATCCGGCCTGATGCCCTTGACGGTAAGTTGGTTCTGCTGAGCCACCACCTCGAGCTGCTCAGGGCCAAAGCCCGCGACAGCGAGGGAAATGCGGTATGTGCCGTCGCCGAGCCGTTCAATGTCGAACGGCGGATAGGTGTCGCTCGCATCCTGCGCGGTATTGTTTATCAGGTCGAACAGACGGTCGAAACCGACCGTAGAGCGCCGGTATGGCGCCAGATCCAAGTAATTCGCGGCCCTCATAGCCAAATCCTCCTTCAGAGCAATTTGAACATCTGAGGCGTCGGAGAGAGAGCCGACGCCCTCTTTTCCTGCCAGACCCGCTGAGGCGTCCAGCTAGGACATAGCTAGGTCTCGACAAGTAGGCGTCAAGCCTTTGTGTCGAGCATTGCAGTGATTCTCATCCATTCTCTCCGGGTACGAGAACCTTACAGTGTGCGATCGCCGTAACGACTGACTTAGATCAGCGCACTACGAGCGCGGAGAAGGAAGTCTGCAAGTATTTCCGTCAATGATGGAGGACGGCGTGTCGGAGAGTCCGGAGCTGAACATTGTCCAGACAGTGAGGGTGCGGGAGGTTGTTGGGACAGTCCACAATCTCGAGCTGCTCGAAAGCATGGTCGTGGCGCTCAGCGCGGCTGGGTTCGACAAGAGCGATATCGACCTCATGGCGAGTCGCGAGGCGGTGCTGGAAAAGCTGCCGGCCATCTATGCTGACCCGATCTCCCTGGCCGAGATCCCTGATCTTCCAAGGCGCGAGCTTGTCACGCGCGACGAGGGAACCACGGTTACCGGTCTGGTCTTTGGAACCCTGATGTCGCTCGCTGCACTGGGCGCCGCTTTGCCGGTTGTGGCCTCGGGTGGGGCGCTCGCAACGGTGCTCGCCGCCACGGCTGCAGGTGGCGCGGCGGGAGCGGGCATTGCGAGGGTCGTCCGCAAAGTCATCCTGGGCGGCGTCGGCGCGGAGGCGCTGGAGCGCGACATCAGGGGCGGCGGCTTGGTGGTGTTTGTTCGCGCCCGGGATGCCGCAGCCGAGGAACGCGCTCAGGAGATCATGCGAAAGGCCGGCGCGCTCAACGTCCACATTCACGAGATTGAACTGAACAAGAGGTTGGACGAATTGCCGCTAGCGCAAATCCAGCCTGATCCCTGGCTCGCTACCTGACCAACGCCGACGGCACGACGATGTGTGGGGGCGGCGCGCGAAGCCGGCGCAACCCCCTTAACACCGTCGTCGACAGGCGCTCGCCCAGGGCGTGGGATTTAAGCACCGGACAGCATGACGGGCGGAGTGGGACATCACGCTGCCCGGTGCGACGGCTCGCCGGCCGGGGGGCGAAGGGCGCATGCGAGCCGTATTCTTCAACTAGCGGTATCCGGCGCGTGCCAGCGCCCACTCAAGTTCGCGGATTGAGGGCTGCACGAGAACCTGGCCTCCCAGCTTGATCGTTGGGCTGGCAAGCCTGCCGCCCGCGAGCCACTCCAGTTCGGATCTCACCTCCGGATGGGCTTCCCAGTCGACGAAGCGGTATGGGATGCCTGCTCGGTCGAGATATCGACGGATCATCATCGTGATGCCGCACCAGCGGCTGCCATAGATGATGATCGGATCGCCTGCCGAAGCGGAACGGGACCGGTAGGGTGACGCGATCATTCGCGGCCCCCCGCAGCGGCCGGTGCGCCGGATAGTTCGTCGAGCTTTTCGAAGAGCTCGTAGATATCCGGTACGTGCTGAAGCTTGGGCGAGACATGCGCGTAGCGGATCACCCCCTCGCCATCGACGATGTAGAGTGCGCGCTCCGAAAAGCCGTCGGCGTCACGCCAGACGTTGTAGCGTCGTGCGACCTCGCCCTTTGGGTTGAAGTCTGCCAGCAGCGGCATCGACAGACCCCGAGCCGCTCCCCAGGCGCCGTGGCTGTAAAGGCTGTCGACCGAGATCCCGACGATCTCCACGCCGCGCCTTTCAAATTCGCTGAGCTCCTGCTGGTACAGGTCGAGCTGCTTGCTGCACCCAGGGCTCCAATCGAGAGGATAAAAGACCAGGATGACGGTCCTGCCGGCATAGGAATCGAGGCCGACCTCCCGTCCACCAGCATCCTTGAGCCGAAAGTCCGGTGCCTTTGTACCGACGCTCAAGGGTGTGCTGATCGCGTCCCCTTCCATCGCTGGCGCATGCTCATGCAGGCGTTTGAGGTCATCGAGGGTCGCTCCGAGCGAATCGACGGACGGATGAGCCTGGCCGGCGGTACGCCACAGTTCCTGGATCATGCCGTGAAGCAGCGAGAGCGCCTGCTTCTCGGGACTGTCGGTGAGCTTCGGCGCCAGGGCGGCGAAATCGGTGCTGAGCTGTTCCAACCGACTTGGCTGGAAGTCCAGTGTGCCTGCGTTTCTGTCCAAGTTGGGCTCCTTGCTCGCAACGTGGTCCGTCTCGCGGAAGTGAGCGCGACGAACCTGCTCTGATGTCGCCGGCTCAACCTAGTCGCCCCGGACAGCGGCGGGCTGAGATAGATCAGCGCCCAAACACCCCCCCCCCCGCAATATGACTCACATCGTTCGGTCCGCCTCCGCGGTCGCGCGCAGCCGCGAGGGACGTCGAAGCACGGCTTATGTCCTCTTACGAGGGAGAATGATGGTGACCTCATCATTGGATCGCTCGGACGACATCGATCCTTTCGAGGACCCAGCCTCTGGCGTTCAGCCTTCCCGGGCGCCCAGCTGGAAGGGGGAACGAGGCGGTTCTCCAGCGCCCCCTGTTGAACACATCGCGCTGCTCGGCACCTTTCCCCCGCGCCGGTGCGGGATCGCCACCTTCACTTCCGACACATTTTCAGCATTGCGGAGAGCCTTCCCGGCCATCACCGTCGACATCTACGCCATGCTCGGACGGGGAGACACGGGGCATGCCTCATCCGCGGCAGTGCTCCTCCGAGAGGCCGTTCTGCGGGACTACGCGCTCGCCGCCGACCGCATCAACGCGAGTTCCGCCGACCTTCTCTGGGTGCAGCACGAATATGGAATCTACGGCGGTGCTGCCGGGGAGCACCTCCTGCATTTGCTGAACCGCGTAACAGCGCCGGTCATCATCACGCTGCATACCGTTCTCGAGGAGCCCGACGCAGACCAGAAGCGGGTGACAGAGGCGTTGCTGGCTCGCGCTTCGGCCATCATCGTGATGGCGGAGCGGGGCCGCGTGCTCCTCGAGCAAGTCTATGGCGCGGAGCCGCAGGCCGTGCTCGTCATCCCGCACGGCGTGCCAGACCGCGTCCTTGTCGCTCCCGAGACGCTCAAACCCAACTTCCGATGGTCTGGCCGACCCGTCATTTTGAGCTTCGGGCTGCTTGCACCCAACAAGGGGATCGAAGCCATGATCGCGGCATTGCCGGCGATCGTCGAGGCGGCCCCGAATGTTCTCTACGTTGTTCTGGGCGCCACGCACCCGAATCTGTTCGCTGCCGAGGGGGAGACGTACCGGCGACGCCTCCAGGCGTCAGCTGAGGCGATGGGTCTGGGACCACATGTGAGCTTCATCGATCGGTACGTCGACGACAAGCTGCTGATCGATTACCTGCAGGCGGCGGATGTCTACGTGACCCCCTACACCAATCCGGCACAGATCACTTCGGGCACACTGGCCTATGCGGTTGGCGTAGGGAAGGTGGTGGTATCCACCCCTTATGCCCATGCTCGTGAACTGCTCGCCGACGACGTCGGGATCCTCGTGGGGTTTGGCGATACTGAGGGTCTTGGTCGCGCAATCGTAGGGATCTTCGCCGACGAACGCCGCGCGCGCGCCGTTGCGCGGCGAGCCTATGCCCGCGGCCGGGCGATGACGTGGCCCCGCCTGGCCGCGGCAGCGATGTCGGCGATGTCCGACGTCATTGGCCAGGAGCGGTCTAATGCCCGTCAGCGGGCCCCGCGAGCAAAGCGGACGGACCAGAGATCGCACTCAACTAGAGGATGATGGAAACATGAAGGCATTAAGGGTTGCACTCCTGCCCGTGCTGCTGCTGGGTGTCGCTGGGTGTACGACGACAGGATCCGGCGTCGGCATGTCGCGCGCGGGTACGACGACCGCCACTTTCGTCTGGAAGTCGAGCAGCGCCCGATCGGGCACGATGACGGCAAATCTGAGTACCGGCGCATCCTACTCCGGGCCTTTCTTTCAGATCACGAGCGAGACGACGATCGACGAGCTCGGCCCACTTTGGACGGGTTGGGGAAATCGCTGGCGGTGGCGGGGGTGGAGTTATTGGGGCCCTACCCAGAGCACACTCACGCACTATAGCGGGCGCGTGCTGGCGAACCTGAGCGGCCCCGACGGCCAGATGCGCTGTCACTTTCGACTGATGCGTCCCGGATCGGGCATGGCCGGAGGAGGTCAGGGACGTTGTCAGCTGCCGAGCGGAACGATGATCGACGCGACCTTCCCGCCGACCTGACACGAAGCTGTCGATGAAAGCAGGCGCCGCCCTCATCGCGGCGAGGCTCGTCCAGAATGGTGCGACGGCATTCTGCCGAGGCGGGGATGGTCAACGCCATCCCCGCCCGCTTGGGTCAGGGCAGGATCCTGATCTGGTTCACCACGCTCGATACGCCCGGCGCCGACCAGGCCGAGCGCTCCGCCTCCTGGCGTTCCGCCCAGGTCTTCACGGTGCCCTTGAGCGTTACTTTGCTGCCGTCGACCTCGACGTCGACACGCTGGGCATCGACCTGCGCGCTGCGCACGAGGGCGTCCTCGATCTTCTTCTTCACGTCGCTCGGATTGACCCTGGGCTGGACCGTGATCGAGTTGGTGACGCCTTTCACGCCGGAGATCGAGCGAACCGCGCGCTCTGCCCATTCCTTCTGGAAGTTCCACTCGACATGGCCCTCCAGCGTGAGCCATCCGTTCTTGACGACGATCTTGATCTTGTCAGCGGTGCTGGGCAGCTCGCGCTTCAGGGATTTGACCGCTTCCTCCGCGATCTCGGGGTCGAGGCGGTCGGTCGAGAGCTTGACCTGGATTTCGTTGGCGACCGCTTTCACGCCCGAGACGCGCTTCGCCGCCTTTTCGGCATAGTAGGAGTCCATGTAGCTCTTGGTGACGCCGCTGAGCGTCACGATCCCGTCCTTCACGGCAACGGCGATCGTCTCGTAATGTTGGATCGACGGATCATATTGAATCTCGCTCTCCACGTCCTTCTTGATCGTGGCATCGGTGCGGAAAAGTGAAACCATTTCGGATCCTCCTGTCAGCGATGGGCTCTCAAGCCCCAGTTGGTACTCCGCCGCAGCTTCCCTATTCAGCGAGTCGCGCGTGCGCGCTGACTCATGTCAGCCGGCGATCGATTCTGCCCGAGCAGGGTTGGTCGTGATTTGCGGCCGTCCACATGATCATCTGATCTGGGTCAGTTTCGCTCCGCAGTGCGGCGCTATCCTCCCGGGGACCTCAGCAAGCGCGCATGCGGCCGAGGCAGGCACGAACCGCGACCGCATCGGCGGCATCGGCACCGCCGCCCGCGGCGCATTGGCAGGATGACGATAATGGCCATCGAAATCGGGATCGACGAGACCAAGAGGAAAGAGGTGGCGGGGGGATTGGCACGCCTCTTGGCCGACACCTACACACTTTATTTGACGACCCACAACTTCCACTGGAACGTCACGGGCCCGATGTTCAACAGCCTGCACGCGATGTTCATGGTGCAGTATACCGAGCTGTGGAACGCGGTTGATCCGATCGCCGAAAGAATTCGCTCTCTTGGTGAGCCGGCGCCTGGGTCCTATGGGCAGTTCGCGAGCCTGAGCTCGCTCGCCGACGCCCCTGAAACTCCGCCCAAGGCCGAGGCCATGATCAAGATCCTGGTCGAGGGACACGAGGTCACCGCCAGAACGGCACGCAGCCTTTTTCCCGTAGCCGACGCCGCCGGCGACCAGGCAACCGCTGACCTGGTGACGCAGCGCGTCGCGGTTCATGAAAAGACAGCATGGATGCTTCGCGCGCTCCTCGACGCGTGAGCCGGCGCTGCTGGTTGCCGACGCAGGCGTGAGGAAGGCAGGGGATCTCCTCTGACGTATGTCGGCGTCCGCCTTGCTCAGGCTGCTTACCGTTTTCTTGCTGCGACCACGCTGTCGGTCGCTTTATCAATCGAAAGGAGCAGGTTGATGAAAACAGGGTTGCTTCATGTGGCCGAGGACCGCGGCGGGGAAGCGCGGCTCGACGCCGCGATCCAGCTGGCCAAGGCGTTCGGCCTTCATCTGACCGGCACGCAGGCTGCGCCGCTCTCGGCCTATGCGATGGCGGATCCCTTTGGCGGGGTTTATCCGTCGCTGAAGCTCTTCACCGAGCATGAGAAGCGCCAGGATGCAACGCGGGCGTCGATCGAAGAGAGACTGCGTGACGACGGCGTTTCGTTCGGCTGGGTGCGCGGAGCAGGCTCTCCGGCGGTCGTATTGCTGGACCAGTCCAGGCTGAATGATCTGATCATCCTCAGCCATCTCGAGAGCGACGAAGGCGGCTGGGACGCCGAACTGGATCTCGTCGGCGACGTCGCAGTGCATTCCCGAGCTCCGATCCTGTCCGTGCCCTATGACAACGGGACGCTGAGCCTCGATGGCACCGCACTTGTGGCGTGGAATGCGTCATTCGAGGCAGCGCAGGCGCTGCGCTTCTCGGTCCCCTTCCTGAGCCGGGCAAGTCGTGTTCAGATCGTCACGATTGGAGACGACGCGCCTGAGTTCCCTGCCTCTGGCGCCGCTGCGTA
This sequence comes from Microbacterium terregens, assembly GCF_027922045.1. The sequence goes on along the minus strand of NZ_BSEX01000012.1, from coordinate 72,590 downwards.
CCTGTCGCATCATGGCATCCAGTCCGAACTGCTTCCGGTGGCGCTAGGTGATCTCAGTGTCGGAGAGGAACTGCTGAACGTGGCGATCGACACGCAGTCGAACTTCGTTGTTCTTGGCGCTTACGGCCATTCGCGCATCCGCGAACGAATCCTGGGTGGCGTGACGCGCGAGATGCTTCTGCGGTGCCCAAAGCCGCTGTTACTTGCTCATTGAGAAGGGGAGAACGATCGATGCGAGGCATCATCGTGGCGGCGCTGTGCGTTGCTCTCGCTGGATGCGGAACGCAGAAGGCAGATCAGCCGGACGGTGGTCAGACTGCTCAGAGCGACGCAATCAACAACTACCAGCAGGCGGTGATCAATCTGAACGACGCGTCGAGGAGGGCCGTGCTCTTCCGCGCGATCCGAGATGCAGGTCTGGCGTGCCAGAACGTCATCCAGGCAGAGCGGCTGCCGGACGAGAAGGAGGGGCCGGTTTGGCGCGCGCAGTGCGAGGACAAGTCGTACCACCTCGTCATCGTTCGAGCCGACGGGACGGCCTATGTGGTCAGCCGAACTCGGTGACCCCATCTGATAACCCCTGTGTCGAACCAATGCCGACGGTGGCGGTGTGAAGCAGCTGATCGCGTTCGATCTCGACGGTACCCTGGCCGAAAGCAAAGCCCCGCTCGACGACGAGGTAGCCGGGCTTCTGGCCACGCTCCTCTCCTTTGCCCAGGTGGCGGTGATATCCGGGGGCGACTGGCCTCAGTTCAAGAAGCAGGTGGTCGATCGTCTGCCTACCCAGTCCGATTTGAGTCGGCTCTGGATATTGCCCACTGCCGGCGCGAAGCTGTTCCGCTTCACCCGAGACTGGGAGCAGGTCTATTCCGAGGCAATCACGCCTAGCGAAAAGGCCGATATCCTGGACGCTCTGGAACGGGCGATACAGGTGGCCGGGCTCAATCGCGAGCCGGCGTGGGGACCCCGGATCGAGGATCGCGGAACCCAGATCACCTATTCGGGTATCGGGCAGAAGGCGCCGCTGGAGGCGAAGGAGGCCTGGGATCCGGATCGCCGCAAGCGCCTGCAGCTGCAGGACATGCTCCGACAATCATTGCCTAACTGGTCGATCAATATCGGAGGGACCACCTCGATCGATATCACCCGGGCAGGGATCGACAAGGCGTTCGGGCTGCGCAAACTCGCGGAGGTTAGCGGCGTCGCGTTCAAGGACATGATCTTCCTCGGCGACTCGATATTTCCGGGAGGTAATGACTATCCCGCCGTCACAGTCGGCGTCGACACAGTTGCCGTCCGCGACGTGCAGGAGACGAAGAGCATCCTTCATGCTCTCACCCTGTGGCTTGAGGCATGATCTCGCCATGGGACCCGCCGCGAAGTTGCATGCCGATGGCGCAAGCTTCGGATCGAGAACCAGGCGCGGTGTTTATGACAACAAGATTGGTCATCTCATCTTCGACCATACGCAACGGCAGACGATGAGGGACCGACACAGGGACTGAACAGAAATGGCCGATCCGTACCAGACCTTGAACGTGCCGCGCGATGCGGACGAGGCGGCGATCAAGAAGGCTTATCGAAAGCTCGCCAAGGAATATCATCCGGACCGCAACGCGGATAAGCCGGGAGCGGCGGAGCGCTTCTCCGCGATTACGGCCGCCTATGACCTGCTCACCGACAAGGAGAAGCGCGCGCGCTACGATCGCGGCGAGATCGATGAGGATGGCAATCCGAAGGCGCCCTACGGCTTCTCCGATTTCAACGGCGCCGGTCCTTTTGCGCGCCGCGGCGGCTTCCGCGCCGGGGCCGATGGAGGCACGACGACCTTCGAGTTCACCGGGGACGAAGCCGATTTCGCCAGCATCTTCGGCGACATGTTTGGCCGAGCAGAGGCCGCTGGAGGCGGCCGTCGACGGTCTTACCGTCCCCGGGGAGCGGACGTCGCCTACCGCCTGAACATTAGCTTCGAAGATGCAGCGGCGCTGCGTCCGCAGCACATCGAGCTCGGAAGGGGAAAGGCAGTCGACCTGAAGCTGCCCGCCGGCTTTGAGTCCGGGACTCAGGTGCGCCTGCGCGGTCAGGGGGAGGAGGGCCCCGGCGGAGCCGGTGATGCAATCGTGATACTCGAGATCGAGCCACACCGCTTCTTCACAAGGGAAGGAGACGATGTGCGAGTGGAGTTGCCGGTGCGCTGGGATGAAGCCGTGCTCGGCGCCAAGGTGCGGGTACCGACCGTTGATGGCCCAGTGCTGCTGACCGTCCCCAAAGGCTCGAGTTCGGGGCGCACGCTACGGATCAAGGGCAAGGGCTTTCATCGCGCGGACGGCAGCCGTGGCAACCAGCTGGTACGCCTGATGGTCCACTTGCCGTCCGGCGACGCCGAGCTCGAGGAGCTCGCACGCACCTGGGCAAAGCACCACGACGAGAACCCGCGCGCTTCGATGGGAGTGTAAGGGCTCGCGGTGCCGGGAGCTCCTGCGAGTGGCGACCCTGAAGCGGTGGCGCGGAAGGGTCAGTCAGTTGACGGCGGCGGCGCGGTCCAGTCCGCGATCTCCATAGCGTGGGCCTCAACCCAGCGATCAAGCTCACGCACGACACTGCTGAGCGAGAAGCCCAGCGGTGTGAGCGAATATTCCACGCGCGGCGGGACTTCCGGATAGCTCCGGCGCGCTACCAGGCCATGGGCCTCAAGCCGTCGAAGGGCCTGGATCAGCATCTTTTCTGAGACGCCGCCAATACGTCGGCGCAACTCGGCCGTGCGGTACGTGCGCTCGCTGAGCGCGTGGATGACGAGCAGCGTCCACTTCTCCGCAAGGATGCCCAGTACCTTCCTCGCCGGACAGTCGGCCAGGAAGACGTCACATTGCAGGTCTCGAAACGGATCAACTTTCTCCATTACTTACCCATGGGTGTGTACTTCCTATCGGGTAGTTAGAGCTGCATCTCAGGCCGCGCAAGGCGCCGGGCCGGGGAATCATGGCTCGGCGCAGCAAGATCAGAAAGAAGGTTGAGGTGAAGTCGGTATATTGATTGGTGCCGTTCTTTTCGCGGCGCTCGCACCCGTACAAGCCTCGGCACAGCAGGCGGCTGCAACCGCAATAAAGTCCCCCGGCGGTGCAGGCGCCCGGTTACTATCGAGTAGCGCTCGGTGACTATAAGATCACCGTCCTTACCGACGGTACCACACCGGTTCCGTTCGGAGACGTGCTCCATGGCGCCTCCAGGGAAAGTCTGGCGGACGCCTTCCGCAAAGCGGGCGAGTCGCTTGATCGAGAGACGTCGATCGACAGCTTCCTGATTGACACCGGTGAGCGTCGCATCCTGATCGAGGCAGGGGCGGGGCGCCTCTTCGGTGACTGCTGCGGTCGTCTTCCGGCAACGCTAATTCTGGCGAAGCGGGAGCTTGATTACTGGCTGAGCGATGAGGCCAGAGCACGCGCTAAACCCAGCCACCAGAAGATGTTCGAGGAGGGCCGGGCGGCACTTGCACCCTATCGCGCGGCGGGTCGCATCCGCACCTTCACCGCGCCATCGACGCTATTGCCAGGGATCCGTGTCATCGCCGCTCCGGGCCACACGCCCGGCCACAGCTTCTACGAGATCGAGAGCCGGGGACATCGGATGCGGGTAATCGGCGACATCATCCATGCAGCCGAGGTACAGCTACCCAGGCCCGACATTACGGTCGACTACGATGCCGACGAGGCTTTGGCGGCGAAGACGAGAGCGTCCGCGCTTGCGGAGCTCGCCAGGACGCATGAGCTGGTTGCCGCGCCCCACATCTCCTTCCCTGGGCTGGGGCATGTCGTTCGGAGCGGCACCGGCTATTTCTGGATGGCGATCCCATACTCCGCTGAAGTTCGACAGATTGGAGAATAGGGGAGCCTAAGCGTTCCTGCCGTGACCCCCTGGCTTTTCGACACCAAGGTCGGGGCGGGGGTTTGAACGTCGTTCAGCCCGTTCGATTGCCCGGGTAAGCTCGCCTCCGATCGCAATTGGTACACCGCTCTGTCGAGGGCAGGCCGCACTGCTGGTAGCACGACTGATCCAGGTCAGGACTCACCGGCCCGATACTCTCCATCGTCGGCGTTCGATTTTCTCATGGAGGCTGGCATGGCGAAAGCAATCGGCATCGATCTCGGCACCACCAATTCCTGCGTCGCCGTGATGGAGGGCAAGGAGCCCAAGGTTATCGAAAATGCCGAGGGGGCGCGGACAACCCCCTCGATGGTGGCCTTTCGCCCTGACGGAGAGGTGCTGGTCGGGGCCGCGGCGAAGCGCCAGGCCATCACCAATCCGGAGCAGACGCTGTTCGCGATCAAGCGTTTGATCGGCCGCAGATACGACGATCCCGTCGTCCAGAAGGACAAGGGCATGGTGCCCTACAAGATCGTCCCCGGCGCTAACGGTGACGCATGGGTCGAAGTGAACGGCAAGAAGTCCAGCCCTAGCGAGATTTCCGCCCACATCCTGCGCAAGATGAAGGAGACGGCCGAAAAATACCTGGGTGAGCCGGTCACCGAGGCCGTCATCACGGTGCCCGCCTATTTCAACGATGCGCAGCGCCAGGCGACCAAGGATGCAGGCACCATTGCCGGTCTCGAGGTTCTGCGCATCATCAACGAGCCGACTGCTGCGGCGCTGGCCTACGGCCTCGAGAAGAAGAAGACCGGCACGATCGCCGTCTATGATCTCGGCGGCGGCACCTTCGACGTCTCCGTTCTGGAGCTCGGCGACGGTGTTTTCGAGGTCAAGTCGACGAACGGAGACACGTTCCTCGGCGGCGAGGACTTCGACAAGAGGATAATCGACTTCCTCGCCGATGAGTTCAAGAAGGAGCAGGGGATCGACCTGCGTCAGGACCGGCTTGCCCTGCAGCGACTGAAGGAAGCCGCTGAGAAGGCGAAGATCGAACTCAGCTCGGCATCGCAGACGAGCGTGAACCTGCCGTTCATCACCGCCGACCAATCCGGCCCGAAGCATCTCGACATCCGTCTCACCCGCGCGAAGCTCGAAGCGCTGGTCGATGATCTCATCTCCCGGACTGTCGGCCCCTGCAAGGCTGCACTCGAGGATGCCGGCCTGAAGGCCGATCAGCTCGACGAAGTCGTGCTGGTCGGCGGCATGACGCGCATGCCGAAGGTCGTCGAGGCGGTGAAGTCCATCTTCGGACGGGAGCCACACCAAGGCGTCAATCCTGACGAGGTCGTGGCGCTGGGCGCAGCGATCCAGGCGGGCGTGCTGAAGGGGCAAGTCGAGGACGTGCTTTTGCTCGACGTCACGCCGCTGTCGTTAGGCATCGAGACGCTTGGCGGCGTGATGACCAAGCTGATCGATCGCAACACGACCATCCCCACCAAGAAGAGCCAGACCTTCTCGACAGCGGAGGACAACCAGCCCGCCGTGACCATCCGCGTCTTCCAGGGAGAGCGGGAGATGGCCGAGGACAACAAGCTGCTCGGCCAGTTTAACCTCGAGAACATCGCGCCGGCGCCGCGTGGCGAGCCGCAGATCGAGGTGACATTCGACATCGACGCGAATGGTATCGTGAACGTCTCTGCCACAGACAAGGGCACCGGGCGCGAACAGAAGATCACCATTCAGTCGTCGGGCGGCCTGAGCGACGAGGACATCAAGCGCGCGGTCAGAGACGCCGAGGAGCACGCCAGCGAGGACAGGAAGCGCCGCGAGCTGGCGGAGACGCGGAACCAGTCCGATGCGCTGATTTTCCTATCCGAGAAAACCCTGTCGGATGCCGGTGACCGGGTAGCCGCCGCCGATCGGGAGGCGGTGGAACAAGCCGTCTCGAAGCTGAAGACGGCCATGGAGGGTGAGCAGATCGACGAGATCCGCAAGAGAAGTGAGGACCTGCAGGCCGCCACCCAGCAGGTCGTCAGTGCTCAGCGTGCTGAGAGCGGGAGCGCATCCGCTGCGGACGATGGAATCGTGGACGCCGAGTTCGAGGAGGCGGACGACACGAAGAAGTGAGGGCCGCTGCGCGCTGGCCCCCATTGGTCAGAGGGGCGCCTGCCCCCCCCCCCGGAAGCATGAAGGCTGGGCAAGATGAACCAAGACGACACTGCTGATGAAAGGGAGGCGGCGCCTTCCCAAGGCGCGAGCGGCGAGGACGCCGGGCCGGACCGCGCAGTTCCTGCATCGGAGGTCGAGGAACTGCAGGAGCGGCTCCTACGCGCACTGGCTGATGCCGAAAACGCCAGAAAGCGGGCCGATCGCGCACGCGCCGAGGGTCGAGAAACCGGCATCTCGGATCTAGCCGAGATGATCGTTCCAGCGCTCGATAGCCTTGATCTGGCGATCGAGGCGGCATCTCGAACGGAGGGGGCGCAACCAAGCCTCGATTCCCTTCTCGACGGGCTCAGGGCGACGAGCAGGGCGTTCGTGGATGGTTTGGCAAAGGCCGGGGTGGAACGGATCTCTCCACAGAAGGGGGAGGCGTTCGACCCGAACAGACATGATGCGATCGCCTCGCGATCCGAGCCCGAGACCGCTGAGGGGCTGGTGCTTGAGACCCTGCAGCGGGGATACAAAGTCGGAAGCCGGCTCATCCGCCCCGCACGCGTCGTGATATCTTCAGCAGGCTGAGCGGGAGGGCGGATCCGATGCATCGGGACGCCATCGCCCCTCATTCTTCCGGTGCAGCGGAACCGGCCTGATATGCAGCGAGGGCAGGTATGGCCGGTCGGGTTGCTCTGGTGGCTTGCCGCGCTAGCGAGCGTGACCGGCATCTCGGCCGGGCAGGCAAGGCCCGCGCCCGCGACAACCGACGCTCGGCTCCCGGTCTACGACGTTCGCGAGGTCGTGAGCGGAGATCAAACCGCCTTTGAAGTCGCGATCCTCGCCCCTCCTCGTTGGGGCGATCGCTCGGTGAGAAGCCGCCTGCTGCGGAAAGCCGCCCAGGTCGCAGCCGGCCGCGGAGCACACTGCTTTGCCATCGAACGTGCACAACTGAACCGCAATGTATCGTACGTGCCGCTTCGATCCGGTCACATGACGATCTCGACGAGTGGGAGCGCAGCGGAGTGGCGGCGCTACTGGCGGCTCTACAGGAATGTGCTCGCCTCGCCGGGTATCCATTTCGGCCTTGGCACAGTTTCGCGCATCGGGAACCGTGTCGTCGAGGGGCGCCTGTTGATCCGCCTCTGTCAACCGGGCGCCGAGACACCGCGAGACGCTTTCGAAGTCCAGAAAATACTGTCGAGCATTCGAGCTTCCGAGCCGGCTGGAAGCCCTTGATGGCCTGATCCTCTCCTTGCGACCTGGCCAAGCAACGGGTCTCGCAGATCACGTCGGCGGAGGTAGACGAATGGCCGTAGTCGTTCTCATGATTGAGTATCTCGGCGAGGTGTTCTGGTCGACGCATCACAGCCACGCGACTGCCTGGTCCTTTCTCCTGTCTTACGTCAACGATGCCTGGACGCAGCAATTCCCCGACAAGCCTCCGCCACAGGATGAGGAGGAGCGGGTCGAGATGTTCTTTGCCGGGGATGGGAACGAGTATGTTATTGCTGAAGCTGGCGTCGAGCTGAAGCCCACTGTGCATTAGGTCGTAAGGTTATGACCGGGGCCAACCCTTAAGCCCACCTGTCCGCCTTCGATCCTCGGCTGCCGCGTTGAGGCGGTGCCCCAAGCCGATGCCCACTCTCGGAAGAGGTCGACTTGATGAGATTGTGGCTTGGCCAGAGTTCGCTCTTGCCAGGTCCGAGCGGTGATACCGACCGATTGCGCGTCGAAGCCAGATCCGGCGCTTATGCTCGTTGCCGACGATCACGCATCCGTTCGATCCCGCACCTGCCCGAAATCACGGATCAGCGAGGAGCGGGAAACGGCTGGCGGGCAAAGCATCGCCAGTAGTTCGGCCAGGTCGATCGATTCGAAGCTCAGCTGCCAAGCGTACTAGCCGGCGCATTTCCTGAGCACGCTCGCGGGGTATCACCAGGACCACGTCCTCCGTCGCAACGATGACAAGATCCGATATGCCCAAGGCCGCGACGCGGGGGCCATCGCTCCGGATCAGGCAGCCCTGGCTGTCGAGGGCGAGCACATCGCCGTGGAAGGCATTGTCGCTATCGTCCCGAGTTTCGACCTCGTGGAGCGCGTCCCAGCTCCCGATGTCGGACCAGCCCACATCGACAGGCACGACCGCCATGCGCGATGCGCGCTCCATGACCAGGTAATCGATCGATTGCGCTTCGATGGCGGCAAAGGTCGCACGATCGGGGATCACCCGACCTGCCTCGCGATGGCCAGTGGACAGCGCCTTGCGGACCGAGCCCAAGAGCGTGGGGGCTTGGATCGAGAGCTCCTCGAGGAGGCGGTCGGAGCGCAGGAGAAATATTCCAGCGTTCCACAAATAACTGCCTTCGGCGAGCATGCGCTCGGCGCGGGCGGCTTCGGGCTTTTCGACGAACCGGTTCACCCGGCATATCGGGCCGGAGAGCGAGTCTCCCATGTGGATGTAGCCGTAGCCGGTTGCCGGGCGGTCGGGCGTGATACCGAACGTCACTAACCAGCCGTCTTCGGCTAATGAAAGCGCACGATGAACGGCCTTGCCGAACGCTTCAGCGTTCCTGATCACATGATCGCTTGGCATGACCAGCAGCAGGCTGTCCTCCTCCACGCTCTCGAGCGCAGCCATCGCAAGGGCGGGGGCGGTGTTGCGCCCAATGGGCTCGAGGAGCAGTCGCGAGGGAGCGCAGCCCACCGCACTCAACTCGGCGATAATGCGCCTCTCATGCTCCTGGCCCGAAGGACGGTTTGTTGCAGAAGGCTCTTTTCGCCGGCCAAGGGCAGAAACTGCTTAGGCGTCTGTTCGGTCGAAAGTGGCCACAGCCTTGTCCCAGAGCCACCGGACAGGATGACAGGGATCAACTGCATGGGATCTCGCCCCTCTTTCGCTAAGTCCCTGGGGAAAGCAGCGCTTTCCCAAGAGGGACACCGGTCCGAATTCTTTCGGCGGCGGGCGATCGAGATGGCCGCATCCGCTGCCAAGGCGACGTTACGATCAGAATCGGAGTGGTTGCCTCGCCCTGCGCTAGATCAGTCGGGGGAGGAGAGTGCGAGAAGCCTAAGCCCGGGGCCGGATCAGCCGTTTCTTACTTCGCCCGTTACGTGGCTCAGCCTTGTCGGCGCCCGCTGCCCCGCTCGATGCGCGGCGATCAGCTCCTGCTCTCGCTCCTGGATCCAGGGTGGAAGAACTGCTCCGCGGTCGAGGAACAAGCTCGCGCGTTCGAGCCACGGATGACCGGTATGGTGAAGCTCGTTCATCGAGTCCGCGCCGTGAAGCATGGGACCGAACCGCACAGCTTCGACACTTCCGCTCGCAAGCCTCTCGTCGAACGATTGATCGACGCGCTGCAGAAAACGAGCGAGATCCTCCATGTCGGCAGGATCCAGGAAAGCCGGCTCCACGGCGCGATCGGGCAAGTAGCGCAGTACCGGCGGCCACTGAGAGATGTCGTCCCACCAAAGCGGCGGCATCGGAATGCCATCCGATCGGGCGGAGCGGGGGTGCTTGGTCATTTCGCCAACCGGGAGGTCCACGAGCTCGTAGAACTCCGTCGTCGTCCAGGCATGACGGTCGTCACCCCAGAAGCCGCCCCATCCCGCAACGTTTGGGTTTTCGAAGACCTCCGCGGCGCAGAATGCTCCCAGCCACACCCGGGACGCGATCCCCAGGCGGCCGAGCAGCCGCTGGACCGCGATACTGGATTGCACGCACTTGGTAGGGTAGGCCTCGGCGTAGTGGATCCGGGCAACTTCGTCGACGGTCCCGGCGACGAGCCGGCGCAGGAAGGGCGTCGTGCGTTTTCCCGCGCGGCACTTGGCGACCTGCAATTCTATGAAGCGTTGCTTGATCATCTCAAGCTGGAGTGTTCGCGGAAACGCGAGCGTCATTCGCGGGGACGTTTGGGGCCCTCGAACTCAAGCTCTTCTGTCCATCCTCGGATCGTAGATCCATTTGCGCACCTTTCGGGCCGCAATCCTTCCGGCATCGCGATGCCCCGGATTGATCAGGACGTTCAGTTCTTCCGGGATGACCACCGAAGGAACCATCAGAAGCGCAGATCGGCCACTATTGGCCCAGTCGGTCCCGAAGGTCGTGCTCACCAGGCCCGCCGGCTCCGCATCCCAGCCTACGGGCAGCGACGAAGCCGCCGTGCTCTCTGCGGCCGCCCATAGATCGTCCGGAAGCTCGATTTCGACAAGATACCGATTGAGCGGCAAACCGCCAGCATTCAGATGGACGAGAGTTTCGAGGCAGGCGAGGGCACGCGTGGGGGAGGAATAGACGACAGCGACCCCCACATCATTCCAGCGGCCGCCGGTAAGCTTGGCGCCCGTGCCCGTCATGTCGTCGGCCGTGTAGGTCTTGGTATCCGTGGCAATCCGAAACAGCCGCTGGCTCACGCATAGGCTCCGCTCTGGATCTGAGCGAGCGCACGCGACACGAGAGCTTGGCCCTCCATCGTATCCAGAAAATCGATCGGCTTGGCGCCTTTGAGCGCAGGCAGCGGCTCGCGCAGCCAGCGGGATAGCCAGGTGGGCGCATCGAAATCCTCACCCGCTCCGGACTCTTCGACCATTGCTTCCAGCTGGCCGACGAGCTTCGCGAGACCCACGACGCGCTCGCTCTCCTCGACGGACAGAACCTCGTCTCGAGCGGCCTTTCGGTTGACGGTCGCGGTCTTGAGGCTGAGCGCATCGAACATGACGTTCTGGTCCAGGTGGAGCTCGGTGATGAGGATCTTGACCTTGCGGGCAGAAACGCCGGCCTTGATGAATTCGATGCGCTCCACGGGTGCGGCCCGAAACAGGTCGACATAGGGAAATGAGGGCGGGAACGCCGGGTCGGCTTTCCTCTGAGCGGCGGATGCGCGGGCCACGGGAATGCTCCTTTGAGCAGTTATATGGCTCATCTGAGCAGAGCTTGCAAGGTGGGTTGATCGATCGCACCCAACCTTACGCTGCTGGACACGCTTAGATCGGCATCGAAGCGGTGCTTGCGGGGCCGCAGGCTTCGGCTGAGTTACCCCGAGGCGAGCATCGCCCGCAGTTTGAACAGGCGCTCCTCCAGCTCGAGCCACGATCGCCCCGGGACACGCGCTCCGCTCAGGAACTCCTCCAGCAGCGCGATCTCGCGGTCATGATCATGATGCGTGCGACAAAGCCGTGCGGCCACCAGCCAGTCCCAGGGCGCGCGGTCGCGCCGCGCTTTCGCCAGTAGCGGCGCCAGTTCGCCCTCCGGAACGGTGCCGGTCTTTCGGGCACGAGGTTTGCCGACCGGGATCTTCGGCGCCTTCCGTTCGCCTGCCAGGATAGTGCCAGCCTCCGCGCGCCGCCTGAGCACGGGATGGTTCGGCGTTACGCTATCGGGGTAGCGGCCGAAATACTCGTCGACACTTTCTACGATTTCTCCGAAGCGGCCATGCTTGCGCAGGACCAGCGTCAAACGATCCAGAGCTGCGATGTCACCCTGAGCAGAGACACCGATCTCACGTCTCAAGTCAGCGACAAGGCCCGTCTCGTAGGTGATCGCGCTGTATTCGTGCATCTGCGCGATTGCCTCGCGATACCGTGCGACCGCCCGTTCCGGATCGCTGATCTCCAGCGGCCGCGTTTCCGAGATGAAGCTGGTTGTCGCATCTCGCAGCTTGTGAAAGCGGTCGAGCGCCGCATAGTCGAATTGACGCCCTGGGTTGACCCAATTGGTAAGGGTCTTGCCGTGGCGTGCGATCAGTTCGCCCTCGAGTTCGAGGGCGTCCCCCTCGTCCAGATCCTCGGCGACGATCACGACTTCGTATGCACAGCCACACCGGCTCCGGACGAAGTGGTGCCATTGCGCATCGCGGTCCGTCGACCAGGCCCGAAAGCCTGATCCCTTGCCGATATAGAAGGGGATCCGGTCGGGCCCGAGATGCGCATAGACGTAGCAGCGCTTCGGTGTGCGGCGCTCGCCGAGCACGCGGAATGGTTGCAGTTCAACCTGTTCGAAGCGCTCGCTCATGGTCGACCGCCGGCAAGTAGATGCTTCGCCAGGTGCAGCAAGATGTCGGCGGTGGCCGCGGCGGCTCCTGCCGCCTGGGTCCAGGTCACGGCCCGGATGGAGTTCTTGATGACCTCGTCGACGGCGAGGTCCGCCTTCTTGCCGAGCCACACCATGATCCTGGCTCCCCATCGCTCGAAGCGGCGACCGAGCGTCGCAAGCTCGAGTGCATCGGGCGCAGGATCAGCGAGCGCCGCCCGTGCCTCGACGATCGTCGCCCTGACGGTCTCGCGATCCTCATCGGAGTAGGGTGGAATGCCGACCTCGTCGGGGGGAGCATTGTGCCCGAGCTGTGCCGGAACCCTGGGAAGTTCGGCGATGATGGCTTCCAGTGCGTCCAGCCGTTCAAGCGCGGACGCCGTGAGCTGCGCCGCCTTGGCGTCGCCAAGCCCGCCGTCCTCATCCTCGGGATGCTCGTAATAGTCGCCCGAGGAGGAGGGGGCCCACTCCGTGGTGCCATCGCTTTCGATCGCCTTGACGGCGGTCAGGATCAACTCCTCATCGTGCTCCTCTTGGAAGTGGCCGTAGAGCACGTCACTTGCCTCGAACGGTCCGCCCCACGGATAGATGTAGCTGTCGGTCTCGTTGTCGCGCGGGGTTTGCACCTGCGGGTCTTCGAACTGCTCGTGGAACCAGGCGACCATCGTTTCGACGGCTGCCTCCCGGGCCGCCTTCCGCTCCTCTTCCTCGCGGCGTTGCTCCTCGACGGTGGCCCAATAATGAGCCTCCTCCTCCTCGTCAGCGCGTCGCCGCTCCTCGTCTGTCCACTCGCGAGCCATGGCAAATGGATAGCGGGCCGGCCTGCGCACGTCCAAGCTTCTAAGCTCTTGCGTCGGGACGGCGCTACGCATCACCCATTTGCTGGCGGTCCTGTTTGGCGATGGCGATCAAGCGGATCCCTTCCGAGACGAGCCACTCGAACCGCTCGCGCGCAGTGCCCGCAGCGAGGTCGAAACGCTCCTCGTGCCGGGCGAGAGCGAGCTCTTTGGCCCTTGGCATCGGAAGTTGGCGGGCGAAGATCGCCACCGAAGCCTGCGCGTCCGAGGCCTCGTTGAAGTGCGCCCAATAATCTTTGGCCGCACTCTGCCATGCAGCGCTAGCCGTCACTGCTTCGGTGAGCTCCGCCCGGTCGACCTGGTGGCGGGCGTGGGGCGTCGGTTCGCCGATCAGGGCTCGCAAGTCGGCGGGGCGCAAGGCATCCTCGCCAATCCCCGGCACCACCTTGCCCGCTTCAACGACGATCGATCGGCAGTCCTGACACACCGCATAGGTCCGATGTGCGGCGAAGATCAGGGGTATGTCATGGGCTCGCCAGCGCCATGCCAGGCTCTCGGGGCTACCCTCGACGCAGAAGTCGCGCAGTTGCTGGATCCGGGCACCGAACTTGCCGCTGTTGCCCCGCCTGGTGACCTCGAACTTGCTCCGCTCGCAGATGGCGCAGATCCAATCCTCCCCGGCGCGCAGCCACAGGCGAGAGGCCGCATTGGCGGTGCAAACGGCGGCGAAGTCGGCTGTACTCGGCGCCACCACCCGCTGCCCCTTTCTCTTGGCGACGGAATGCGCCTCAGTGGCGCGCGACCGTGCCCAAAGCCCTGCCTCCATGTCTGAGAGCCCGGAGCGAGGACCGCTCCTTTCCGAGGCCATGCGATATAGCATGGTGGCATTTGTAGAGGAATCCACCTGACCGGTGCCGTGGGTCTCACGATCGTGCCGACCGGCGTTCACACGCTCGGCAAGCATCCGCGCGAAGGAAGCCCGGTCGCGAAAAACGGGTTCGGCTGCTTGCCAGGCACTGCGTGCGGCGTTGGCGTCGAGTTCGTGCCGCTCGTTGGCGCGCACTCGGATGAAGCGGCTGATCTCGTCGGGCGAAAAGCTGAACCATCTGTCGATATCCGGCGCGAGCGCCGACTTCATGTCCGCGTCGGCGTTGTTGCAATCCTCGCAGACCAGCGTGGCCGCAAACCGCTCGACCAACGGAAAGACGAGGGTATGCGCCACCTGTCGCCTAGCCCGCTCGTCGTCGCTGCCGTCGAGTTCCTTGACCGGGCGCAGCAGCGTCTTGGCGAAATCTCCGAGGTGATCATGATGCCACACGAGCTTGCACAGGAGGACCCCATCGGCGGTCACCCGCGCGATAGACGCTTTCGCACGCTGACAGCACGGACATTCCCACCCCTGCCATGTCGACGCCCAGTGGCTGTTCAGATCGAGCTTTGACGCCTGCAGCTTCTACATCAAAGACCGCGTGAGGTGGCTCCAACGCCCGTCCACCACACGCGTAAGGATGTGTCCAGCGACCTGATCGTCATCCATGGCGGCGAAGTTCGGGATGTCGATCGTGATACGCTCTTGCACTGCCCAGCAGCTCCTTCTTCCTCAGCCGTTCCTAGAGGAACCGGTCGCCAGCGTGGTCGCGAAACCGATCGGCCGAGCGGACATATTCGGAGAGGATCTGGACCGTCTTGTGCCGGCTCACTTCCTGCATCTTGAAGATGGTCGCGCCTTGGCTGGCTGCCTCGGTCAGGAACCCCGCGCGCAGTGAGTGACCCGAAAACTTGCTTGCGTCATAGCCGGCGGCGCCGGCGCAGTGCTTCACGAGCCGGGCCACCGCCTTGTCAGACATCGGGAACGTGGTGAGCTGGTCGCCGCGGGTCAGCCGCCGAAACAGCGGTATGGCGGCTTCTGTAGGTTTTCCTGAAATGGTGGACGGCATCCGCCCGGCGGCACGCACCCGAAATAGCGGATCTGTACCTAAATTGGTGGACGGCAGCGTCTTCGCCTCACGCTCGGCATCGGTCGGCGCTCATGGGATCAGATGTAGTGCCGGAACGGCAGCGGCGGTGCGGTAACGGTATGTGGCGACGCCATCAGGATCTCACCCACTCGATCGGCGAACTTGAGCGTCACGGGCAGGGCGCTCGCGAAATCGCAGGCGTTGTAGTTGACCTTGGTGAGCGCAAGGATGTCGCCGAGCACCTCTACGATGTCCCCTTCGCCATGCGTCACGTCGACGGTGAGCGGCTTGGGTGTCTCGAACCCTTGATAACCTGCCAGCCGGGGTACGAACCCCCGCGCCCAAAGGTAACCTGACCAGTCACCCACGGTAAGGGCCGTGCCGCGCAGGACCGGTGTCGATGCGGAGGGGCGGAACAGCCGAACATCATCGAGCTGCTTGATCCTGACTCCTACCAGCTGTGTTTCAGTGGGCACTGCGCTGCAAAAGCCGTCCCACTCATCGTCGGAAAAGCGGTGACGCCCATGGATGAACAGCTGTTTCGGTGGCTTGCCGTGCTTGAGTTTATAGCCGTCGACCACCGAGGTCATCAAGTTCGCCGCCGCGCTTCGCGACAGGTGATATTCCTTGCGCTCGTCGGAGTACCAGGGGCCAAGGGCGCCGCGAAAGACGAGGCCGTCGCCTGAGTTGAGGAACATCTGCGCGGCGCAACAGGCCTCGCCCGTGGCCGCAGGCGTGTCGTCGTTCTTAAACACCAGTCCGACGTAGCAAACGCCAGGGCGGACTTGGGCCAGCGCCCACGGCTTGGCGTCCATCTTGAAGTAGAGCGTGGTGCAGAAGTTCCAGGCAACCGTTGCCTCGTCCTGGAGGCCGCGCCGGCGGTCGTTGGCAATGTTGAGGTTGCGGTCGACCAACGTGCTTTCGAGGATTAGCTGGAGGACGACGCCGTCCTGCAGCAACTCGGCTTTCAACTGATGGTGGAAATTGCTCGAGAACAGGTAGGTTTCGGCATCCCGCACTGTGTCGGGGAACAGGTCGCCGCCCATCTGGAAGAAGCGTTTGGCGTCCTTGAAGCTCGTGATGTCGGAGGGGGTGCGCTCGTCCTTGGGCGGTGGTGCGACCTGGGGGCGTCCATAGCGGTAGACGACGTCCGGAACGACAACGAGCCAGACGTCGGGACGGCGCTCCTCGGCGCGGATGTGCGAGCGGATCGCGTCGGCGAACAGCAGCACCGTGGAACGAACCGCGTCCGCGCGATTGTTCTTCTTGATGCAATGATCGATGTCGCCGCTCTTGACCGCTAGCTCGACCATGCCGCGGGTCGGCAGCGCGATGCCGAAGCAGGCCTCGAAGCCTGGCCATGCGGGTGCCCATAGGACGGGCTTCCCCTTCGTATCGACTTTGCCGGGGATATGCAGGCCGATCCGCTCTAACCAGCGGCGGGACAGGCCGACGCCGCTCTCCGTCCCGATGACGCCCAAGCGTACCTGGGAGCGGCCGTCTGGACCTTCGAGCGGCCCGAAGAGGAAGAGCCCATCTTTTGGCGCTTCCATCTGCTGCCCGTGACCGAACTCGAGCAAAGGCTCGGCGATGCGGTGCGTGAGGATTGTCATGCGTCGGCCTCCTCCGGTATTTCATCCCGATCGAAGGCCGTTTCGAAGTCCTCTGACAGATTTATCTGGCCTCCCTCGTCTTCCTCGGCTCGGCGGTCTTCTTCCGCGGCGAAGCTGACCGGAAAGGCGTAGCTCATCGGTAAGCTAGCGACGGTGAGGCGCTCACCGGACGCGGCAATGTCTAGTGCCGCTTCACCTTCGGCAAGCCAGCCCATCGCGGCGAGCAGCATGTCGCGCCATTTGTCATTGAACCAGGACCGCGTGAGGCGCAATCGAATGCGCTGCAGCTGTTCACCCGGGAGCGGGGTTCGGCCGTCGGTCGTCACCGCAACATTGGCATGGACCCGGAAGAGAGCATCCGGCCAGAGCTTGGGTTGAGCGACAAGGCACAGATGCCAGCGCCGATCTTTGAACTTGCCGCTCAGGACCCGGTCGATCCGATGTCCGTCGCTCAGCGTCAGCTTCACCCTTCCGTCAATGAGACCGTCGGGGAAGAAGCGGCCGCGGGCGCCCGATGCGAAATCGACAGGAAGTAGCCCAAGACGATGCATGGCCAGGTCCCAATGCTGGCGCATAAGGTTGACGGCGATCCGCCGTGCATTGGAACGCTCACCGAAGTGGCGGCTATATGTACCGTCGATTACGCCGTTGAAAGGCAGGCTGGCGCGCGCCTTCAACGGCGGAGTACCATTGTCGAGGTGCTCGATCGCATCGGGTCCGCAGAAGGTGATAGCGCCTCCCTCGTGAAGGACGTGCGGAACCTTGGTGAACTGGCTCCACGCTTCCAGCTGCGCAGTCGTCCCCTTCGCCTCCAGGATCCAGACGTCAGGCCTCGCCCGGAGTTCGAACCAGTTGCTGTAAAGCGTTTCGGGATTTGGAGTGACCAGCTTTCGACCGTCCTCTTGGGCAGCGACGATCATCGCAAGCTGCTCGGCGTCCGCATGCTCGACTTTCGGCACACTTGAGGTGTCGAGCGTCTCGAACAGGGGTTGAAGGCAGGCCGCCCAGTTAGGGAACGCATTATGTGCGTTCTGGCGGAGGATCTCCGTTGGGAAATCGCCGAAATCCACATCGGCGATCCGGATTGGAATCATGAACTCCGCATCGCTGAGCTTGCGACGCATGACGTCGCCGAGGGCGAGTTCCTTCTTTACGCCTTGCTTGCCGATGTGCTCGGACACGACAACGATCTGCTTGATCGCCTCGTGCCGCAGCACGTGCTCGATCTTGTCCCAGAAATCGTCACCACCCCGAAGCGCGCGAACGTCGACCCAGACCTTGTATCCGGCAGTGGTTAGGCGCCCGGCAAGCCACCGGGCGAAGCGATTGTCCTCAGGGTTGGCGTGCGTGATCAGAATGGTGTCGCGCATTGATGTCGGAGCGGTAGTCATGGGAGTCCCCGCCTGCAGAGTGCCGTACCTAAAAGCACGAATGTGCGACTACTCTGCCGGAGGGCGCACGTTGGTGATGGTGATGCCTACATCGGCGCTCGCTAGTGGTCCGTCCGTCGTGAGCATCTCGGCTTGCAGGTCGATCGCCAACGCAAGGCATGCCCGGTCGCCGAGAGACAGACCGAGCGCCTTCGTCGCTGGCCGGAGGTCGCCTACTATGAGTGCCTGAGCAGGAGTGAGCGGTCGGACGTCGAGGTGCAGCCCGCCAAGCGCTTCACGCACCTCGTCGAGCGGCAATCCTCGGTCCCGAAGCTTGGAGACGACCTCGGCGAGGTTGGCCGTTCCGATGATGCTGCGCGTCAGGACATCGACTACCCGATCCGCCCCGGGCTCGTCGTTCAAAAGGCAGAGCAGGGCGGAGGCGTCGAGTACGACCTTGCTACTCACGCTCCGCCTCACGCCGGCGTTCCGCGATCAGCTCGTTAGCCAAGCCGACGCCTTTAGGCACATACTTGCGCAGGATTGCGCGAGCCCGTTCGAGTGCTCTCGGTACGGATCGTACCCGCAACTCGCCATCGTCCACATCGACGAGAACGGTGTCACCCGTGGTGATCCCGAGCTCACGCCGCATCGCTGCCGGGATCACGAGCTTACCACCGTCCACGATCTTGACCCTCTGTGCTTCCATCTGCACCAAACCCACTTTGGTCACCCAATCACCAGACCTTACCCGATCTCGCCGTCGACGGATAGCGCGAAGGAGGGCGCTTCAACGCGTTTGGTGATCGGTCGTCGTTCATGTCCGTGCCCGGTAGCTACTTAGGCCTGGCTTGCTGAGCTAGGCTCGACAGGATCGGCGCTTGCTATTTCGAGCCGGTTGCCGCAGCGGTGGCTCACAAGAGTATATCCAGCAGAGCCGAGGAACGATGAGCGAACAGGAAAAGCGCAGCACGATCCAGGCGGCGCGCGTGTATCTGCGGGTCAGTACCGAAGAGCAGGACCTTGCCCGGCAGGAAGCGATCGTCGCGGGCGCGCGGGCGGCCGGCTTCTATGTGGCGGCGGTCTATCGGGAGAAGGCGTCAGGCGCGCGGCCCGATCGGCCAGAGCTGCTCCGCATGGTGGCCGACCTGCAGCCAGGTGAAGTGGTGGTGGCCGAAAAGATCGACCGGATCAGTCGTCTGCCTTTGCCGGAGGCAGAGTTGCTGGTGGCGACGATCAGGGGGAAGGGGGCGCGGCTCGCGGTGCCGGGGATCGTCGATCTGTCGGACTTGGTCGCCGACAGCTCCGGTGTCGCCCGGATCGTGCTCGAAGCGGTGCAGGACATGTTGCTGCGCGTCGCGCTGCAGACCGCCCGCGACGATTACGAGACGCGGCGTGAACGTCAACGCGAGGGGATCGAGATCGCCAAACGGGCAGGGCGATACACTGGCCGCAAACCCGACCTCGCGCACCACCGCCGGATCATCGGTCTTCGCGAAGCGGGCATGAGCATCGCCCGAACCGCCGAGCTGGCGGGTTGCAGCATCGCGCAGGTGAAGCGTGTCACGGCGTTGCACCGTGCGAAGGCCGGCGGACTATCGGCGAACGAGCTCCCGGAAGAAGAGCGTCCGTCGAATGTGTGATGCCGGCGGTTGATGGAGCCGCCGGCGACAAGGCTACCAATCGGTCGGCTTTCCATTCAGGTGTCTGCGGAACGGGCGCCAGTACCGGTTAAGCGGTGATAGCGTGAGGACGGGCGCATGGCACCCGTCCTACGTCTCATTCGCCGGCAGGATCTTCGCTGCTAGCCGCTGGCGTCGCCTTGCGGCCAAGGCCGATGGACTTGGCCATCGAGCTGCGCGCCTTGCTATAACCGGGTGCGACCATCGGGTAATCAGCCTTAAGGCCATAACGCTGGCGATAGTCGTCGGGCGTCAGCCCGTGGGTCGACAGGTGCCGGCGCAACGTCTTGTACGGCTTGCCGTCGATCATCGAGATGATGTGGTCGGCGGACGCAAGCGACTTGCGGACCGAAACCGCAGGCGGATGATCCTGAACATCGGACGCCGGTTCGGGCTCGGCCGACGTTTCCAGCTTTACGACCGCGGCTTGCATCGACTGAAGAAACGCCGGGACGTCATCGGTAGATGTACGGGTGTTCGGGTTGCTCAGTCACGCGATGGTGAGTCCGGTGGCAAGCGCAACCGCATTGAATGGTTCGGACATAGTATTCTCTCGCCTCACAGGCTGCGACGGGGGCGGACGCACAATTGCTGGCGGTCTTCCACGATGTTAGCTTCGTGAAATTCTACACTAAAGGGTGATGTTGCGCCTTAACATTTCAGCAAAGCCGATATCGCCCAGAGGCGTGCGAGGCTCTTCCTTGAAGATGTCCGCGAGGTCGAGGAGATCTTCACTGGCGAGCGCGGCGATCGAGGCCTCGATGTCAGCGAGGCGCTGCACGGCTTGCTAGCTGCGGTTGGAGAGCCGCTTCATTCGTGTCTTGAGCATAGGGTCGCCGTTATAGAGGATGATCTAAATAAGCGTAAGCGACATGCCGTGATATTCAGCGTGGCGGCTTTGCGCTTCTGTGCGTCGGACGTGACCGAGCAATGTCTGACAATTGCCGGGGGCCTTTGCAACCTTGAACCGGGCTTGGTCGTGTTACGTCTTTCCCGTCAACGACAACATAGCCGCCCTTCTTGGGGCCCAAACCCAATCAGCGGGTTGAAGGAGTGAGACTTTCCTAATTCGCCGGTGGTGTAGATCAAGGGAGGTGCGTGATGGCGCTGTTCTGGTTGTCGGATGAGGCGTGGGCAGCGATCGAGCCGCATCTGCCGAAGAACCAACCCGGCACACGGCGGGTTGATGGCCGGCGGGTGATCTCGGGCATCCTGCACGTGCTGAAGGTTGGTTGCCGCTGGTGCGACTGCCCCGCCGACTATGGTCCGTCGACGACGGTCTACAACCGCTTCAACCGCTGGTCGCACCGAGGCTTCTGGGTGAAACTGCTCGATGTCCTGGTGGACACCGGCGCGGTGACGAAAAGCACCTCGATCGACAGCACCTACGTCAAGGCACAGCGCGCAGCGTTCGGCGCAAAAGGGGGCACTCGACGCAGGCGATCGGTCCTTCGCGCGGTGGCTGGACCACCAAGGTCCACGCGCTCACCGACGTCATCGGACGCCCGTACGCGCTGATGCTGACGGCCGGCAACGTCAGCGATGTGAAGGTGGCACCGGCTCTTCTCGAACGCGCCGGGCGCATGCGTTACCTACTCGGCGACAAAGGCTACGATGCCGACCGGCTGCGGCGCTCGCTGCGCGATGGAGGCGCTGTTCCGGTCATCCCGGGCCGGCGCAACCGCAAGCGCACCATCCGCTACGACAAGGACCGCTATCGCGTCCGCCACCTCATCAAAAACGCCTTCTGCCGCCTCAAGGACTTCCGCCGCGTCGCTACCCGCTACGACAAGCTGGCCGCCAACTTCCTCTCAGGCGTCGCGCTCGCAACCGCCATCGCATTCTGGCTATGAATGAGTTTGAGCCTTAGTCATGCACGCCCGAACCGCGGACGCGCGTGCAACGATTGCCCAAGCGTCCGTCGTCCTTCCTGGCAGGATGGACTGCCAGCCATCGGGCATGGCGGGATACCACATGGCGCTAGAGACGACCGGTGCTCAGGCAAGGCAACCGCAGCGGTGCATTAAGCTGTCGCCAGCCTTCACGGCCCTGTCATCTGCGTACGTCTAATGCGCCCTGGAGGAAGGCAGCGATATCTGCTTGGCTGAACAAGCTTGCATCGCCTGGCAGCGAGTGTTTGAGACAAGTGAGCGCGAGGCCAGTGGCGACGATCGCCTCCAGGTCCTGACCCGACAGCACACCGTGAAGGATTCCCGCGGCATATGCGTCGCCTCCACCAATTCGGTCTACAATGCCGGCCACAACCACATCTTCGGTCTGATATCCTCGTTCGCGCGTATCGACGCGCGCAGCAATGCGGTGACGGTCAGTGTCATCGATGTGCCGCGCGGTCGAGGCGATTCGCTGTAGGTTGGGGAAGGCGGCAAAGGCGGCTTCAGCGGCCTCGCGCCGACGGTTAGGGCCGTCACCCGAGAATTGCTCGCCCAGCAGCAGCGAGATGTCTCGATGGTTGCCGAACATTGTGTCGGTGAGGCTGACCAGTTCCGTCAGGACCGCGCGCGGATCGCTGTCCCACGTTTCCCACAAGCGCGCGCGGTAGTTGCCGTCGAAGCTCACTTGCACCCCAAGTCCTCTAGCAGCGCGTGCCGCGGAGAGTGTGGCCTGTGCGGTTGCTGGACCGAGCGCGGGGGTAATGCCCGACAGATGCAACATCGCTGCGCCGTCTAGAATCGCGCGCCAGTCAAATGCGTCTGTGGGCGCGGCCGCGAAACTTGATGCCGCGCGATCATAGACGATGTCCGATGCGCGCAGCCCTGCGCCGGCCGAAAGGAAGTACAGCCCCATCCGCCCGTCGCGTATCTGTACATTATGCGTATTCAGGCCCTGTCCTCGCACGAAGCGGATCGCCGCCTGGCCCAGCGGATTGTCCGGTACTGCGCTGACCATCGAAACCGCATGGCCCAGATTGGCGAGGCCAATGCCGACGTTTGCCTCAGCGCCGCCAACATGCACATCGAGATTGCCGGTCTGCATCAGGAGCTCGCGTCCAGGGGCAGTGAGACGAAACAATAATTCCCCGAAACAAACGATACGGCCAGCCATGATGTCTCCTCAGCTATGCCCGGATCAGCGCGCCAGGCCACTGTCGTCTACCCCGAGAAAGCGGCCCTGCACATAGCGTGATGCGCATGAGGCGGACTTCCGCGACAGCAACGGCTGCTTTAACTGATCGGGCTGACGGCGATAGGCTGCATCGTTGAAATATTTGTTCGGCCACCGGGACTAAGGAAGCAACGGCGCATGTCCACTTCATCGTCGCTGCGCGCCTGATCGCGTTCCTGATGGCTATCGCCGCGAGGTGATAGGTATGACCAAGACGGAGCCGACGGACAGTGTGTGGCAGCCGGATTGGTAGGGCGGGCGTTCGTCTGCGATGCCGATGCGGTGAACTCGCTAGGTGTTGTTGCCGAACTCGACTCCCCGTGCCGCTCAACCCGAGTTCCTGAGCGCCGTCGCAATCGCGTTGATCGACAGCAAGATGCCCTGCTCGATCTTGGAACCGGACTCGCCCGCGCGATGGCGTTTAAGCAGCTCGACCTGGAGCAGGTTGAGCGGCTCGATATAGGGTAGGCGTAGGCGGATCGAGGATTCGAGCGCCGGGTGCTTTCCGAGCAGCCGGGCCTGGCCCGTAACGTCGAGCAACTGGTCATGCGTCACGTGCCAATCTTCGCGAATGCGGAAAAAAATTGAATCGGCTAAGCTGCGGTCCTCGACCAATTCGGCATAGCGTTCGGCGATGCCCATATCCGACTTAGCGAGCACCATCTCGAGATTGGCGAGAGTCGAGGCAAACAGCGGCCAATCCGACGCCATCTCGCGCAGCAGACCGCGATCGGGAAATGCCGCCAGCGCCTCGCCGACGCCGAACCAGCCGGGTAGCATGACCCGGGCTTGGGCCCAGCTGAATACCCAAGGAATTGCCCGCAAATCCTCGATGGCGTCGGACTTTTTGCGGCTGGCGGGACGGCTTCCGATCTTTAGCCCGGCAATCTCAGCGATTGGCGTCATCTGGCGGAAGAAGCTGCGGAAACCATCGGTGCCGTAGACAAGGTCGCGATAGGCCTTGAATGCGGTGCCGGAGAGCTGTTCCATCGCGGCTTCGAAGCGGCTTGCATCGGCTTCGCTCAGTCGCTGCGGCTCGAGGCTGGCGAGCAGCGTCGCCGAGGCCATCGCCTCGAGATTAGTCGCCGCGCTTTCGCGCGTGCCGTATTTGGCGGCGATCACCTCACCTTGTTCAGTGATGCGGATGCGGCCCTGCACCGTGCCGGCGGGTTGCGCCTGAATTGCTTGGAACGACGATCCGCCGCCGCGGCCCACCGCGCCGCCGCGGCCGTGGAACAGCTGCATGCCGATTCCAGCTTCTTCGAACACCGGTTTCAGCGCGGTCGAGCCTTTGCTGAGACCACTGGCCATTTCACCGGCAACTATCTCGCCCGCTACTTCAACCAGAGCGGATCGGTTGGAGCTGGCGCCGGCATCATCAAGCCCAAGTTCGTGGAAGCAATCAACGAGCCGCTATACACCTTGATCGACGATCCGGCTCCCCATCTCGCGGGATACCCGCGCCCGACCTACAATGATGTTTTTCGCTATCATGACGGCGTCCGAAACCAGGTCCGGCCTTTGAATACAGCCCGCCAGGTTCAGGTTGGTGGCTATACGCCCGCCTTTCCGGACTTCGAGGAAGCCGAACCCTCCAATGCCGCATTGTTTGCGCGGTGGAACGCGCGAGATGGCGCCTGGCTAGGTGGGGCGGGCCGAAACATGGATTTCGTATCGCTGCATCTGTATGATTTTGAGGGAATTCCAAAGAACGGAAACGTCTACAAACAGTACCGAAAGGGCAGCAATGTCGAGGCGACCTTCGACATGCTCGATTACGCTATGAACTGGGCATATGGAGGACAGCTAAAGCCCTTGGTGATCTCTGAATATGGTGCCCGAGCACATCAGGTGGAGCCGAATGGATGGACCCCGCAACGCGACTGGTTCTATCTGAAAGCGATGAATTCGCTGATGCTTCAATTCATGGAGCGGGCTGACCGAATTGCCAAGGCAATACCCTTTGTAGTCCTGAAAGGGGAATGGGGGAGGACCAGCGTACCCTATAACTGGCGCCTGCTGCGCCAGGCATTCGAGGACGGTACCCCGGCAAACGCCGGCAATGGCAGCTGGGTGTACACCGAGATGGTCAATCTTTACCGGCTATGGAACGGCGTAAAAGGTACGCGGCTGGAGAGTTGGGCAGCGGATCGAGACTTCCTCGTCGATGCCTATGTCGATGGAGCGGCGAAGGATCTGTACGTTATCATCAACAGCCTTGAGTCCACCCCCCGCACGGTCGATCTCAAGCTTCTTGGCGTCCCAGCCGGGAGCACCGTAATCCAAGTCGAGCAACGGCATCTATACCCGGACGCAAACGGTCGCCCGATATTGAGCACGAGCACGTCTGCTTCGGTTCCTGGTTCCGTCGTGCTTGGGTCCGAAGCGACGATGGTCTTGCGAATTCGCTACAGCACCGCGCCGGCGCAGCCGCATACGCTGTCTCAATCTGACGTGACCCCAGTCTTTCATCCAGCGGCAACCAGAGACTGACCGGTGTTGTCGCGCATAAGCGCGGGTGAAGCAACGGGCGGGGTTAACCCCGCCCGTTGCTGTTCAAGCCCGGCAGCGAATGCCGCCGGGGTAGCGTAGCCGAGCGACGAGTGCGGCCGCTCGGTGTTGTAGTCATCGACCCAGCGCGCGAGGATCGAGCGGGCCTGGCCGATGGTAAAGAACAGCGTCTCGTTGAGCAGCTCGTCGCGCATGCGACCGTTGAAGCTCTCGACGAACCCGTTCTGGGTCGGCTTGCCCGGCGCAATGTGATGCCACTCGACGCCCACATCGCCGGACCAGGCCAGCACCGCGTTCGACGTCAGCTCGGTGCCGTTATCGCTGACGATCATCTTCGGCGCACCACGTCTGGCAATCAGATCACCTAGTTCGCGCACCACCCGATGGCCCGAGATCGACGTATCGACCACCGCCGCCAGGCACTCGCGGGTCACATCATCAACGACGTGCAGCACCCGAAACCGGCGGCCGGTGGCGAGTTGATCGTGAACGAAGTCCAGGCTCCAGCGCTGGTTGGGAAGCGCCAGCACTGGCGCCGGTGCCCGCGCGCCGACGGCGCGCTTGCGTCCCTTCCTGCGCCTGACCGTCAGCCCCTCCTCGCGGTAGAGCCGCTGGGTCTTCTTGCGGTTGATCGTGATGCCGTCACGGCGAAGCAGGATGTGTAGACGTCGATAGCCGAACCGCCGGCGCTGCTGCGCCAGCTCACATAACCTCGACCGAAGGTCACCATCATCCGCTCGGCACGAGCGATATCGCATACTCGTGCGATCCGCTCCGACGACAGCACACGCCCGCCGCTCGCTCATCCCCAGCGTCGTCTGGAGATGCGCGACTGCTTGCCGCTTCGCGGCGGGCGCTACCATTTTTTTGACAGCAGGTCCTTCAGACCGGCGTTGTCCAGCATCGTGTCGGCGAGCAGGCGCTTGAGCCGTGCGTTCTCTTCCTCGAGCGACCGCAGACGCTTTGCGTCGGACACCTCCAGGCCGCCAAACTTCGCCTTCCACGCATAGTAGGTGGCGCTCGACATCCCGTGCTTCCGGCACAGCTCCGTCACCACCGCACCTGCCTCGGCCTTCTTCAGGATGCCGATGACCTGCTCTTCCGAAAACTGCTTCCGCTTCATTCCGTCCGTCCCTTCAAAGGCCGGTCTCTAGTTCCAGGTGGATGATGAAACGGGGGTCACGTCAAATCCAGGCATTACGCGACGGTAGGTCCGTCAACGATGTTGACGAATATCGTCGCCGGATCAACGCATAATTTCACCGTTCCCAACGTTACTCCGGGCGCGAATGGGGAGGCCGTTCTTCGGCTGGGCGTCGGTCGTGATCTGGCCCCCGTTTGACCGGACGGGTTCAAGCGGTTGCAGAAACCAGTGCGCGGTGTTCGCGCGGCGAACGCATTTTTAGCCCGGAATGCGGGTGGTTGTCGTTGTAGTCCTCGATCCATCCGGCAAGGGATGTCAACGCGTTGGGAGCATCGGGCAGCGGCGAGACGCGGACGTAATCGCGCTTGAGCGTATGAACGAAGGCCTCCGAGATGCCGTTGGACTGCGGGCTGCGGACGGGCGTGAAGCAGGGTTTGAGGCCCAGTTGCCTGGCAAAGGTGCGTGTTTCGCGAGCGGTATAGGCCGAGCCGTTATCGGACAGCATCTCGACCGGCATGGGCGCGCGCATACCGCCGAAGCGGGTTTCCACGGCTTCCAGCATGATGTCGCGCACGTCCGAGCCGCTGATGCCCGCATTGGCGACCGCGCGCCAGGCGATGATCTCGCGGTCATGGGCGTCGATGATGAAGGCGCCGCGCACGACCTCGCCGTTCCAGCAGGTGAACTCGAAGCCGTCCGAGCACCAGCGCAGGTTCGAGCGGATCGCCACCACGACGCCGTCATGGCCATAGTCGGCCCGCTCGGTGTAGCGCCGCGCCAGCAGCAGGCGGTCCGCGGCCATGATGCGGTAGACGCGCTTGTGATTGACCGGCGCCAGCCCCTCGGCGCGTTGCTGTCGATTGAGGACCGCCGCGATGCGGCGGTAGCCGTAGGTGGGCCGCTGCGCGGCGATCTGGCGAATACGAGGCAGCAGGTCCGCGTCGTCGGCCTTGGCGTACGGCCCGCGGGTCCGGGTGCTGCCGGTCAGGCGGTCGTACACCGTCGAGCGCCCGACCCCGAGCGTCTTGGCGACCAGGCTCACCGGATAGTCTCCGGCAACGGCAAGTGCATGAGCAAGCTCGCTTTTTTTGGGCGCGAGCGCTCCAGCGCCTCCTTCAGGATCTCGACCTCCAGCGTCTTGCGGCCGAGTTGGCGCTCCAGTTCGCGGATGCGGGTCTCCATCTCGCGGACCTGGCGGTTGCTGGTCACGTCATCGTCGCCGGCGACCGCGACGCTCCCGCCTTCCAGCATCAGGCGTCGCCAGCGGTACAGCAGGTTCGGCGCCACGCCGTTGCGGCGCGCCACCACCGATATGCTCTCGCGACCATCGAGCGTCTCCTCGACGATCCTCAGCTTCTCAGCGGCACCCCAGTGACGGCGACGACCGCCGTCGGTGATGATCTCGGACACGGACATAAGCCTATGCTCAGGGGATAGCCCCAAGCCTCCTTCTTAGGCTTAAATCCGTCCGGTCGAAATGGGGGCCAGCTCAGGTCGCGAGCATGGCAAGTCGCTACAGCCGGTCATCACATTCAACGGAGTGACGCTAAGCGTACCCACGGACTATCGTGGATACGATCAGTATAATGGGGGAGCGGGGCGGTCTCGTTTCTTTGGAGTGCTGGAGATACCGGTGCCCCTCAGCGCCCTGAGAGCAAGCAACAATATCGGAGTTCGATTCCCAGACTCAGGAGGCGCCATTTCCTCCGTTGTGCTCGATAACTCAGTTTCCACCCGGTCATTGGCAAGACAATAGCGTCGCCTAAGGCAGGGTTGGAAGGAACTAGCGAATGTTGCCCTCCATGGCGGCTATGGCTGCCTTGACATCACCTGTCTGGATGGCATGGATTATCGCTTCATGCTCGGCGAGCGCCTGTTCCGGCGTGCTAATGCGCTGATAGTTCATTCGCATGCGCAAGATGACAGGCTGCCAGAGATTGACCAGGTCCTCGCCGCCGGCGGCGAGGAGGATCACCCGATGAAACGCAATGTCCGCCTTAGTGACCTCGGCAAAATCATGCTCGCGCAAGCGCTTGGTCAATTCCTGAAATGCCGCCTGAAGCTGATCAAACAATCCTTCTGGCCGATCCTTGATCACTCGCTTGATAGCAAAAATCTCGATCTGCCGTCGCAATTTGATCATCAGCGCCTGCAGGTCGGGCGCTGGAATATCATTGACCATCGTCCCCCGGTGGGCTCGGGTGATAAGAAGCCCTTCCTTGGAAAGCTCCAGCAATACGTCGCGGATGCGGCCGCGGGAGACTCCAAACCGCTGAGCCAACGCCTCCTCGGTAAGCTTCTGGTTGGGAGCGAGCGCGCCTGAAATGATATCTGATCGGAGCCGATCCGCGATTTGCTCCCGTACCGCGATGATCATGTTGTCGCCATCGGCCATTGTCGATTGTCCATAATTTGTTCGCGAACCATCGTTGGCTTGAGCAATAGACAACGTCAAGAGCGGGGTGCCAAAGGCTTTAAGGCCGAAATGACGGTCGCGATGCCTTGGGAGTGAGCCTTAGCTGAGGATCAGTTTCAAACAAGGCTTGGTGCGGGAGATGAGCCCATCGCGGCGCTGATACTGGCGGCAGTGTCCTTGATCGCTTCGATGGCGCCTTTGAGCGGCATCGAGTCGCCCGCCTGATTGACATATCCCATGCTGAGCGCGGCGAGAATGCCCCCCCGCCCGAATACCGGGACGCTGCTGTTGATGACGCCGTTCACCAGCACGCTCTCAATTGTCTCGAAGCCCAGCCTTCTTGCGGCAGCAACGCGCGCGATGAAGCTTGCGGCTTCGTTAGATGGCGCTGGCTTGACGAGGAGGTCCAGACGGTCTTGGGGCAGAAATGCCGCAATCACGACGCCAGAGCTGGTAGCAAGCGCGGGAAAAATGGCGCCCGTTCGAACCGAATACCCCGCAGGTCGTGGACTTGGCACCGAAGCGAGGACAAGGATCGAGTCACCGTTCAGAACGGCCAGGTGACAGGACTGTTCGGCGCGGCGAGAAAGGCTCTCCATCAGTGGCAGGGCCAGTGAAATCAGCCGTTCAGTCGGTTCGAACCGATGAGACAACTCGAACAATCTGAGCGTGAGGCCATATCGACCCGCAACATCCTGCTGAACGTAGCCACGATCGGCGAGGTAGAGGACGATGCGGTAGATCTCGCCCATGGTGCGGCCGAGACGGTCGGCGATTTCATTCATGGCCAGCCGATCGGGCGAACTCGCCAGCAACTCGATGACATCGAGTCCTTTGCCGAGCGCGGGTACCTGCGCTGGTGCCGCCTCGCCCCGGGGGCGGTGCACCCGTGCCCGGCGTGCGGCGGCTGGAACAGCTTTGTCGGTCATTCGCCCGCTTCTTGCACGCCTCCAAACAAATTGGAAGCGGGATCCTTTGCGGCCATGGCGAAGCAGATCGTCATCAGCTCGTTTTCAATCATGAGGCCGTGGTCGACCGGATGATCCATCGCGCTACGAACGGCCGCCTTCACCGATTGCGTGGCAATCGACGAATGACCGGCGATGGCGGCTGCAATGCGCCGCGCTCTTTCAAGCTCTTCCCCTGGCTCGACCAGCCATTCGATCATCCCCATGTCAAATGCCTCCTGGGCCGAAAAACGGTCGCCGGTGAGGAGATAGCGCATGGCCCTGCCATACCCTGCCAACCGGGTCAGATGCTGCGCCGCCCCGCCGGCACCGGTCCAGCCGAGCTGGACTTCCGGCGCGCCAAATGTGGCTGAACGCGTCGCGACGCGCAGATCGCAGGCGAGTGCGATCTCAAGTCCGCCACCCAATGCCCAGCCCTTCACCGCGGCGATGCATGGTTTGCGCAAACTGCGAATGCTCGCGATATAGTCGTTGCGGTTGCGCCACGCCCAGGGGTCTCGATAGGTGGCCAGCCCGCCAATATCCGATCCTGCGCAGAACGCACGCTCGCCGGCCCCGCAGATGATCGCGACGTACACTGCATCGTCGCGATTCACAGTCGCGCAATGCGCCGCGATCTGCTCGTACATCGCTGGCGTCAGCGCGTTGTGCTTGGCGGGGCGGTTGAGGACGATCTCTGCGACGCGCCCGCTGATCTGAAGATCGACGGTTTCTTCCATATCACAAGCCTATCCATAATTTCGGTATTTGCAAATAACTTCGTTATATGCAAATTAGCAAGGACCGGGTGTCTGAGTCCCGACGGGAGGAGCGGATGATGAGCGAAGCGGATCTGCCGCTGGGTGGGCTTTTGGTCGTGGACCTCAGCCAGTTTTTGGCCGGCCCCTATGCGGCATTAAGACTGCTCGACCTGGGTGCGCGTGTAATCAAAGTGGAGCGCCCCGACGGAGGTGACCCATGTCGCGATCTTTACAAGACGCGAGACCAGCGCATTTCGACCCTTTTCCAGGCGATCAATCGAGGCAAGGAAAGCCTCGCGCTCGATCTGAAGCTGGCTGATGATCTTGCGGTCCTACGTCAGGCGCTGGAGCGCGCGGATGTCGTGATCCAGAACTATCGCCCGGGCATCGCTGAGCGGCTGGGCATCGGCTATGAGGCGGTGCGCGCGATCAATCCCCGCGTCATATATGCCAGCATATCGGGCTATGGCAGGGACGGTCCCTGGGCCAAGCTGCCAGGGCAGGATCTGCTCGCCCAGGCGCGGTCCGGTATCATGTGGCTGAGCGGGGGTCAGGCGTCGCCGCCGACACCGGTCGGCTTGGCGGTTGGTGACATCTATACTGGCGCGATGGCTGTGCAAGGTATTCTCGCGGCGCTGGTGCGGCGCGGCGTGACCGGTCGAGGCGCGCTGGTCGAAACCAGCCTGCTCGAAAGCCTGGTCGACCTTCAGTTCGAAATGATCACCGAATATTTCGCCAACCAGAACACCATGCGTTTCCGATCCGAAGCCTCGAACGGCAATATCAACGCGCCACCGCCTTATGGCGTTTATCGTACTAGCGATGGCTATCTCGCACTGGCGATGACGCCCCTCCAGCGGCTTGCGCCACTGCTGGATCTCGATCCGGATCCGGCTTGGGAAGGCGACCATCTCTCGCTCCTGGTTGAGCGGGATCAGATTAAGCGGCGGATCGCCGAGCGAATCGTGATGCGCAGCACGGCGCACTGGGCTGCCGCGCTGCAGCCGCATGATATCTGGTGCGCCGAGGTCATGGACTGGACCGCACTCCTGCGAACGGAGCAGTTTGCGGCACTCGATATGCTTCAGGATCTGCCAAGCGTGGACGCAGCCTCGGTCCGGACGACCCGCATGCCGATCTCGATTGACGGCGTCCGACCGCGAGGACATGCGCCGGCGCCGGCGCTTGGCGCGCACAGCGAGGCGCTGCGTCGCGAACTCGCAGGCAATGATGCGCCGCTGGTGTCAGCCGTGAAACCGGCGCTATGACCACGCTTCGAGGTATCACTTGGGATCATCCCCGCGGATATGATCCGCTGGTGGTGATCTCGACAGACTATCTGCGGGAGCATGGCACGACGATCCAATGGGACCGGCGCTCGCTTCAGGATTTCGCGGACTATCCGATCCGCCGGTTGGCGGAGCGCTACGACCTGATCGTTCTTGATCATCCCCATATCGGCGCGGTGGCAGCCGAACGCTGCCTGTTGCCGCTGCCTGAAATCGAGCCGGATTCGACCGCGTCGATCGGCGGATCGGCGGAGAGTTATGTCTGGGAAGGTTTGCGCTGGGCCTATGCGATCGATGCCGCCTGTCAGATGGCGGTGCGCATCGAGCATGCCACTGCGCCGCTGCCGCGATACTGGCATGAGTTCTTGGCCGACGATGCAGCCAAGCTGCGCGCCGTGACACCGCTCAAGCCTGTCGATGCGTTCGACATGTGGCTGACGTTGCTGGCGAGCCTGGGATGCGCCTTGCCGGCCACCGGCCAGACATTCGCTACCTCGCGCGCTGGCGAACGCGCCTTTGCGATCTTGCACGCGCTTTATCGCCTTGGACCGGATGAGGCGCTGAGCTGGAACCCGATTCACATACTTGAGCTGCTTTCGGACGGGGACGGTGAGTTTGAACAGTCGCCCTGTCTATTCGGCTATGTAAATTACGCCGTGCCTGGCGTGCGGCGGCGTCGGCTGGCGTATTACGACCTGCCGATCTTCGAACCGGGCGGCGTGCGACGTGCGATCCTAGGCGGAGCGGGGTTGGCCGTCTCCGCGCATTGCCGCGATCCTGAGGCGGCGGTTGCCTTTGCCAAATGGGCCGCATCGCTGCCGGTGCAGAACGGGCTGTATCTCGCCGGCAATGGTCAGCCTGCGCATCGGCATTGCTGGGAACATCGTGGCAACGACGCGCGCACCGGAGGATTTTTCGGGGGCGGCTTCGCAACGATTGACGCCGCCTGGACACGCCCGCGCGAGTCGTGGTTCCCTGACTTCGTCGATACCGTCTGCGAGAATATCTCACCGCTTATTGTCCGCGGCGACGGCGTTGCTTTCTGCGCCATGGTCGACCGCGCTTATCGGCATCATTCAGGAGTCCGGACATGAGCCGCGTTGCAGTTATTACCGGAGGCAACCGCGGGCTGGGGCTGGCGCAGACGCGCCGGTTCCTGGCGGGCGGATACCGCGTCCATGTCGTGGCCCGTTCGCGCGGCGATCTGGACGGACTGAGTGCCGGCGAGGGTCTGTCATTCGTGGCCGCCGATTTGTCGGAGTGGCGCAACGCCGACTTTCTCGACCGGATCGCCGATGATGTCGGCGGGATCGACGTGCTGATCAACAATGCCGGCGTGCACCTCAAGAAGCCCCTTGAACAGGTCGAGCCCGATGAACTGGAGACGGTAATTGCCATCAATTTGATGGCGCCGTTCGCGGCGAGCGCGAGGTTCGTCGAGCTGAACCGGAAGCGGGGAGGGGCGATCGTCAACATCTCGTCGATGGCGGGACTGATCGCATTGCCAAGCGCTGCCGCGTACGTCACTTCAAAGACCGCAGTGATCGGCCTGACGCGCAGTATCGCCGTGGATGCGGCTCAGCATGGCATCCGCTGCAACGCGGTTTGCCCCGGCTTCATCGAAACCGACATGACGCGCGCCGTACTCGCCAAAGATCCAGCGCGCCGTGCAAAGATCGAAGGACGTATCCCCACGGGCCGCTTCGGTAGGGCCGAGGATGTTGCCAATGCCTGCTTCTTCCTGGCGAGCGACGAGGCCGTTTATATCAATGGCGTGGCACTGCCCGTGGACGCCGGATTCTCAATCGGATTTTGAAACGGAGCAACATGGAAAACCTAGTCACCCAGTTGGTCGCCGCCGGCGAAGTCACCGTCATGCCGGGTGAGCCTGCCATGCCCCCGCCGCCTGGCTGGGTGCGGCTGAAGCTCGCGCGCGCTGGCATCTGCGGCACCGACATGCACTATTTCCGGCATTTCGGAAATGCCGGTTTCCCACTGCGAAACCCGGTCACGCTCGGTCATGAAGCCAGCGCCCATGTCGTCGATCCGAATGGGAGCGACCTAGCCAGCGGCGCGCTGGTAGCGCTTAACCCCATTATTGCCTGCCACCAATGTGATGCGTGCCGTCGCGGGCACGAAAATCTTTGTACCGCAAAGCGCTTCCCCGGCTCCGCGCTGACCTATCCGCATGTCGATGGATTCTTCCGCAGTGTAATCGACTTTCCGGCGGAATGTTGCATCCCGGTTTCGTCGCCAGTGGCCGCTGAGCATCTCTCCTTTGCCGAACCGCTGGCCTGCTCCCTCCACGCCGCCACGCTGGGCGAAGTGGGTGAGGGGTCACGCGTGCTCGTATTGGGGTGCGGGCCGATGGGGTTGCTCAGTGTTATCGCGGCAGCCTCGCGCGGAGCGACCGTTCACTGCTCCGACCTGCGCTCGGAGGCAGTCGAGCGCGGATGTGAAATCGGCGCAAGCCAAGGCTTCGTCATCGGCGAGGGCGAGC
This sequence comes from Microbacterium terregens, assembly GCF_027922045.1. Next base: position 38,433 of record NZ_BSEX01000012.1, on the reverse strand, counting down.
CCCCGGCCGACAGCGCCTATGATTGCGTGATCGAGGCAAGCGGCAGCATCGTGGCGCTCAATCAAGGGTTTCAGTCAGTACGCCGCCAAGGCAGAATCGTCGTCCTGTCCAATCTGCAAGCCGGCTCGACCGCGCCCGACCTACAGCGAATTATGCTTAAGGAGATCAGCTTGATTGGATCATTTCAGTTCAATCGGGAATTTCGCGAGGCGGTTGAGATGATCGCGGGTGGACAGTTTGACTTCGGCAAGTTGATCGCACGAGTGTTTGCGCTGAGTGAGATCGAGCAGGCGTTTGAACTTGCATTCAGTGGAACGACGGTTGGTAAGATCCAGCTCGCTGACGGATAAATGTTGAGTACCTGATCGGCTTTGTTCGCTCGTTCCCGCTCGCAGGCTCATTCGCCACGTGCACGGCATATGGCAAGGTCGTTGCTGGCGTGGCGATTGGTGCGGCTTTCGCTGCGCTGTCGGCGTGCGGCGGCGCGGAACCGGACAATGCAGTCGCGCAGATGGACAGAACCTCAGGGTTGGCGCGCCGATGCGCCCGCGAAAAGGCGGCTAGCGCGGTCTAGGTCGCGGGCGGCAAGTTCGAGATGGGACAATTGGGTGTTTACCCGAGGAGGGGCCGGTCCGCATGGTCGAGGTCAGCCCCTTCTGGATCGACCGCGGCGAGGTGACGAACGCCGCCTTCGCAACGTTTGTAACTGCAACCGGATATGTGACGGTGGCTGAGAAGCCAGTCGACCCCGACATTTTCCAGGTTCCAGCGGAGCAGATTCCGCCCGACATGCTGAAGCCAGGGTCAGCGGTGTTCACCAAACCTTCGCGCGCCAGTAACCGCTATAGCGACTGGTGGGCATATGTGCCGGGCGCAAGCTGGCGCAGGCCTTACGGTCCGACCGGTGCTGAATATCGCCCCAATGAGCCGGTGTTGCACCTGGCCTATGCCGATATGGCGGCATTTGCCCGTTGGCGCGGCGGCCGAATTCCGACCGAAGCAGAATGGGAGTTCGCGGCCAAGGCCGGCCAGCCCGACTACATCGCCCAACCGGCAGAGGCTAATAGCTGGCAGGGCGTCTTCCCGGTCGCGAATGAAAAGACCGATGGTTTTGAAGGCCTCGCCCCGGTTGGCTGTTACGCTCCCAATGCGCTCGGCCTCTATGATGTGGTCGGTAACATGTGGGAAATGACCAGCGATTTCTATGCGCCAGGTCACGATCCAGCCAGGCCGACGCGCGAACCCAAGGGCCCATCCGAGAATGACGCTTATGATTCGGGCAATCCAGGCATGTCGCGCGTGATCGAGGGCGGGTCCTATCTCTGCGCGCCCAACTATTGTCGCCGCTATTGCCCTGCTGCGTGGACGGGTCGAGACAGCGGCATGGGTGCCAGCAATGTCGGATTCCGTCTGGTCTATGACACCGCCGAGGCAGCGCGTGGAACGTGCCTCGGTTCGGTCGGTCCCGATGAGGGCCGGATGATCAGCCTAGCTAGGTGCTGAATTGCAGCTTCGGTCGTCGGGTCGTCTGAGATGGCCAGTTCGAACGTTGATCGCGCGAGGGCTTCGGTCGGGAGGCCAATCGTCGAGACGCCGCCATTGAGCCAACGATAAACGGCGGGATCCCCATAGCCGATAAACGCCAGTTGTTCGCCGAGGAGCACATCGTTCTCCAGCAATTGTTCAAGCGCGCCTCGAGCGATCTCAACGCCGGCGCACAGGATTGCAGTGGGCGGAAACTCGAGTGCCAGACATTTACGTACGCTGTCCCGACCGTGATCGTAGACGGCAGGTCCGGACAATGTGCGCTCATCGCTGGGCGAGAGGCCCGCAGCAGCCATCGCTCGCGCGAACGCTTCCCGCCGGCCGCGTCCCGACGACAGCGCCAAGGACGGACCAATGAATGCGATCAAGCGATGCCCGCGCTGAACGAGGTGCGCAACCGCTTCGTCGATCGCGGCGGTATCATCGATACCTACGAATTGCGCGGGCCGTAGCACCGCCGGGCTTCGGATCAAGTATAGACGACGTATGGCTTCCCCGGAGGTTTCCGCTGCCCGTCCCTCAGCTGCCAGGGTGGGAACAATGATCGCAACATCGGCGTGCAACCCGCGCAGTTGCTCGAGAGCCTGCCGCTCACGTTCGGGGTCCTCGCTTGTCAGATGGATAACGACGTTAAGCCGCCGCGCTGCGCACAGGTCGCCAAAGGCCTGGGCAAACCGGGCGTAGAAGTCGTTGACGATATTGGGCAGCAGCAGCCCGATCGTGCCGGATTTCATCCCGCGCAGCGCCTTGGCGGCGGACGACTGGATGTAGCCCCGATCGAACGCCAGTTTCAGTACCCGCTCGCGCATATCGACGCTGACGTTGGGATGATTATTTATCGCGCGCGATACCGTCATGTGCGAAATGCCGAGCTCCCGAGCCAGTGTCTTGACAGTTACCTTGGCCGGCACAGCGGATCTTTCTGACGGGGAACTATTCGCTTGCAATGATATCCTTAAATATGCAATAGCGCCATTGTTCACGTGAACATTGGATTTGAGATGGTTCACCGAGAACTGATGGAACGATGCCGGCGATTGATGCAAGAGTTCGGCCTCGCAGGGCCTCAGGCCGTGATTGCCGCAACATGCCTGACGGGCGGAGTGTCGTCGGACGTGCTTCGCGTCGATGTCGACGGTCAGGCATATTGCGCAAAGTTCGCCCTCGAAGTGCTCCGAGTGGCGGCTCGATGGGAGGCGCCCATCCACCGCAATCGCACGGAATATGCGTGGCTGAAGTTTGCGGCCTCTGTGGCGCCGGACTCGGTGCCGCGACTATATGGCCATAGTGAGCGCGAACAAGGCTTTGCCATGGAAATGGTTGCCGGAGGAGCTCGAAACTGGAAAGATGAACTGGTTGCCGGCAGGGTCGATTCCGGGATTGCGCGGGAAGCGGGCAGGCTGCTCGGTCGCCTCCACGACGCATCCGCGGGCCGCGTGCTAGACCCCGACCGTTTCGGCACGGCAGAGGATTTCTTCGCGCTCCGCGTCGAGCCTTATTTCATCCATCTGGTCGCAACATATCCGCAGCTCGAAGCGCGGGTGCTGGCGCTGGCTGAACAATACCGTGTTTGTCGGATCGCGCTCATTCATGGGGATGTCAGCCCCAAGAACATTTTAGTGCGCGACGGCGTGCCGGTGCTGCTCGACGCCGAATGCGCCACGATGGGGGATCCCGCCTTCGATATCGGCTTCTGCCTCAACCACCTGCTCTTGAAGTGGGTGCACATTCCCGACAGCAATGCAGCGCTGCTCCGCGCCGCGCGGGCGCTATGGGACGGCTATTGCGAGCATCTCGATTGGGAGCCGGTGGCGGCGCTGGAGAGGCGTGTTGCTGATCTGGCCCCACTGCTGCTGTTGGCACGAGTCGATGGCAAATCGCCGGTCGAATATCTGAATGCCGAGGCGAAACAGACCGTCCGCTCCATCGCACTTGATCTGATCGACCGTCCAGCTGCCACCATTAAGCACATTGCTACCCGAATGGAGGCGCGACGCGCATGAGCACCATCCAATCGATACTTGGTCGCCGCGTGTGGGATTCGCGCGGCAACCCGACCGTTGAGGCCGAAGTGACGCTCACCGACGGCAGCATCGGGCGTGCGATCGCGCCGTCCGGCGCGTCGCGCGGCGAGCGCGAGGCGATCGAGCTTCGGGATGGGGGCGAGCGCCTCGGTGGCAAAGACGTTTCGCGCGCCGTCGCCAACGTCAACGGGCCGATCGCAGCAAGACTGCGGGGCATGCCCGCGACGGATCAGGCCGGCGTGGATGCGGCCATGCTCGCGCTGGACGGCACACCGCTCAAGACGGAGCTTGGCGGCAACGCGATCGTCGCGGTTTCGCTCGCAATATTGCACGCCGCTGCGGCCAGCGCTCGTTTGCCCCTATGGCGATACCTGGCCGACGGGCACGACGCGACGCCCACCATCCCGCTGCCGGAAATTCAGATCTTTGGCGGGGGCGCGCATGCCGGGCGGCGCGTGGATATCCAAGATTTCATGATCATGGTGCCCGGCGCAGACGATCTCGAGGAGGCCATGGAAGTCACCAACGCGGTCTATCACGCTGCCGGCCGGCTCATGGAGGCGCGCGGCGGGGCCGTTGGGGTCGCCGATGAAGGCGGATGGTGGCCGACGGTTTCGACCAACGAGGAGGCGCTCGAGCTGCTGGTCCAGGCGATCGAGGCGGCAGGTGAGGTGCCCGGCGAGCGCGTCGTCATCTCGCTCGATGTCGCGGCGTCCGAGTTTGAGCGGGACGGCCGCTACATCCTTGGCCTAGACGGACTTGAACTGGATAGCGGCGAGTGGCTCGAGCGGTTAGGCAATTGGGTCGATCGCTATCCCATTGTATCGATCGAGGATCCCGCATCGGAGCGCGACCCAGAAGGCATGCGCGCCTTCACCGCGCGCTGGGGCGACCGGCTCCAGATCGTCGGCGATGATTATCTCGTCACCAATGCGAGGCTGATCGAGGCTGCAGCAGACGCGGGCGGCTGCAACGCTTCGCTCATCAAGGTCAATCAGGCCGGTACGGTGACCGAGACGATCGAGGCGCTGCGCGTATCTAAGGAGCGGGGCTTTGGCACGCTGGTCTCAGCACGATCGGGCGAAACTGAGGATGTGTCGATCTGTCACCTCGCGGCCGGGCTTGATGCCAGACAGCTGAAAGTCGGCTCGTTCGCGCGGTCCGAACGGATGGCGAAATGGAACGAATGCCTGCGCTTTCAGGGACAGGGGGGGATGGGCGCGTTCGTCGGCGGACGTCCGATCGAGGGAACTTGGTGGGGCGCGAAGCGGCCCTTAGGCAGATGAACGAAAGGAATTATACATGCGGTTTCTTCGGGTAGACATGGGGGACGGGAGGGTCGTGCCTTGCATCCTCCATGCTGACGGCAGCGCCCGGGATATTTCTACCTTGGTGTCCGATCTTAGGCCAGGAACACTTCGCGATGCGCTGATCGAGCGGATTGCGGAAACTGAAATCACATCGCTGCCGCTGGTCGATCTGACCGGCCGGCGGATCGACGCGCCGATGGCGCAGCCAGGGACGATCTGGTGCATCGGCCTGAACTATAGCGACCACGCGGCGGAGGCGGGGATGGCGATCCCGAAGGAGCCGATCCTCTTCAACAAGGCGGCCGTCACCTATTGCGGACCGAACGATCCGATCCTGATGTCGCCACAAATGACCAAGCTCGACTGGGAAGTCGAACTTGGGATCGTGATCGGCAAAGCGGCGCTGAACGTGTCGCACGACGCTGCGCTCGAACATGTGTTTGGTTATGTGCTGGTGAACGACGTGTCAGAACGCGCCTGGCAAATGGAGCGCGAGGGTCAGTGGGTGAAGGGCAAGTCGTTCCCGAACTTCTGTCCGGTCGGGCCGTATCTGGCGACGCGCCAAGCCGTGGATGACGTGCAGTCGCTGTCCATGTGGCTCGACGTCAACGGGGAGCGCAAGCAGACGGGCAGTACTTCCAGGATGATCTTCGACGTCGCAACCATCGTTTCATACATGAGTGAATTTACACGGCTGGAGCCCGGCGATCTGATCTGCACCGGCACGCCACCGGGCGTGGGCGCGGGTATGAAGCCGCCGCAATGGCTGAAAGCGGGTGATCGCGTGACGCTGGGCATCGAGGGCTTGGGTGAACAGGCCCAGACCGTTGAGCCGCTTGCCTGACGAGCGGCAGCAGGAGAGCATAATGAGCAGCCGGGAATTTGCGGGCAAGCGTGCGGTCATCACGGGCGGGGCGCGCGGCGTAGGCGCTGTGGCGGCGCGGATGCTGCTGGAGCGCGGAGCAACTGTGAGCCTGTGGGACCGCAACGCCGAGCAACTGGCGGAGGTGGAGCGCAAGCTTGCTCCGACGGGATGCCTTTACATTCAAACGGTGGATGTCGCGGATGCGGACGAGGTCACCGCCGTGACCGAGCGGGCGGTGGCACTGATGGGCGGGATCGACATCCTAGTCACAGCGGCGGGTATCGCCGGTGTCAATGCCCCGGTTGAGAGCTTTCCCCCCGATGTGTGGGATCAGGTGATGCGCGTTAATCTCGGCGGCGTGTTCCTGTGCTGCCGTGCGGTTGTGCCGCATATGCGCCGGCAGAACTATGGCCGGATCGTCACGATCGCATCAGTCGCAGGCAAGGAAGGCAATCCCAATGCCTCGGCCTATTCCGCTTCGAAAGCGGGGGTGATCAACTTGACCAAGGCGCTTGGCAAGGAATTGGCCGACACGAACATCACCGCGAATACCATTACGCCGGCCGTTATCGCGACCGAAATGCTCAGTGACGTGAGCGAGGATCAAATCCGCTACATGGTTTCCAAGATTCCGATGGGCCGTACGGGTACGCCAGACGAGGTAGCGGAGATGATATGCTTCCTTGCCTCCGATCGCGCGACTTTTTCCACCGCGGCGACATTTGATATGTCCGGCGGGCGGACGACCTATTGACCAACAGGCCCCGCCGCGGGGTTGGGCGCGTGCGGACGATCGCCTAATTGCCAAAACAGGCTGAGGAACGAACAATGCTCTCGCTGGGACATTCGTATCATGGTGACGGCTTGCAACTTGTTGGCACCGGCAGTCGTCACTGCTCGCGGCAATATTTAGCGGAGAAATCAGGCGGTTGTCTTTTGCCGCAGCAGATGCGTGCGAGCCAGTGGCGGCATCCGATAACAGACATGCGCGGCTTCATACGCTGACTCGCGCGCCTGGAGCCACCTAGGTGTTTAGTCCCGGCATCTGGTGGATCGGGTCGACGATGAACCGGTCTGGCTCTGACGTCCAGATCTTGGCGATAGACTCGTAGGGCGTGAGCCCGCTGAGCGTCTTGAGCCGGCGGGCGAAATTGTAGGCGGCCATGAAGTCGGCGAGGTGCGTGCGCAATTGGTCGTGGCTTTAGTAGTGGAAGCGTTTGACGGTCGCCTCTTTTATGGTGCGGTTCATTCGCTCGACCTGACCGTTGGTCCACGGGTAATTCGGTTTCGTGAGTCGGTGCTCGATGCCATTTGCGTCGCAAATCATGTCGAAGCGCATCTGGTGCGACCAGGCGGTGTTGCGATTACGCGGCTGCTCGGCGAACTGCATGCAGTTATCGGTGAGGATCGTGTGTCAGCCTTCTCAACCGGTTGGGTGACCGAGAACTTGCTGGTGCGGTCGATGCCGACAAACAGGTACAGTTTGTCTTCGGCGGTCTGCACCTCGGCAATATCGATGTGGAAGAAGCCGATCGGGTAGCGCTTGAAGCGCTGCCGCTTCGGCTTGTCGCCTTCGATGTCTGGCAGGCGGGAGATACCATGTCGCTGGAGGCAGCGGTGGAGCGCTGACCGGGTTAGCTTTGGAATCGACGGCTGCAATGCATAGAGACAGTCATCCAACGGCAGCAGTGTATGCCGGCGGAACGTTACAACCACTACCTCCTCCGCTTCGGACAGGGTCGTTGAATGAGTGGCCTTCGGCCCGGTCTTCATATCCTCGACAGTCGCCCTCTTACGCCACTTCGCGACCGTTTTCGGGTTGATTCGAATTTCCGGCTCAGCGTCGCGAGCGAAGCTTGCGATCGCTGTATTGCTGCTCGGACGGCGTGCGTGGTCGTGGCGCACCGACGACGTACCTAACCCATACGGCTTCCTTCGATTCAAACGAAAGGATCGCACCATCAAACCGTGGGATCAAACACCTAAAGGCCTTTTTGGCTGATCGGTGGACGATCGAATTATCGAACTCCAGCGCACGCACTACTTGACACAATGTCGACAGTCGACAGTGTAGGGCTGGATCGGCGAAGCTCGCCGAGTGTGACGGGAGAGTGGGCATGAAGCGAGGCAGTATTGCAGTTCTGGCGCTGTTGACAACGACGATGGCGGTCGGCGCCAGCTCGCAGTCCCCTGTTTCAAGTTCTGCCGCTACCCAGGATATGATTTTCGATTTCGAGGATGGCATCGTGCCCGCCTCGCTCCAAGCCGCCAATGCACAGGTTTCGATTGCAAAGACCATTGAGGGGCATGCGCTGAGAGCCGACCTCCAGTCACGTGAGAATTTGTACACCTCTCTTACTTTCCGGCCCGCCAAGCCATGGGACTGGCGCGGCGGGGATGTTGTTGGCCTCGCCTTGGAAATCCGCAATCCCGGCGGTGAATCGGTTCAGCTCAATCTCGACATCGTCGATGGAGCGGGACGAGCCGCAACGCGCAGTACGGTCATTCCCGCCCGTGGGGGCGGCACCTACTATGCGCCGCTCAAGGGGCCGGATCTCAAAGCGGACACCGGCTTGCGCGACGATCCCAATTATTGGCGCGGCGTCGGGCGTAAATTTACGTGGATGTGGGGCAGCAAGGAACTCGATCTGGCAGGCATTCGCGAATTCAAGATTGGGTCGATCAGCCTAGCGAGCGACCGGAGCATCACGATCGACAAGGTCCGGCTCGTACGCAATCCGTCTACCGACCCTAGCTATCTGAAGGGCATCGTTGATCGCTATGGCCAGGCGGCGAAAATCGACTTTGTGGGCAAGGTCAAATCAGATGCCCAACTGCAGGCGGCGGCGCGCGCCGAGGTCGCGCAACTGCGCGGCGCGGCACTGTCTGACCGCTCGCGCTACGGCGGCTGGAAAAATGGACCCAAGCTCAAGGCGACCGGTTTCTTCCGCACCGAAAAGGTCGACGGAAAATGGGCGATGGTCGATCCCGAGGGATATCTCTACTTCGCCACCGGAATCGACAATATTCGCATGGCCAATCTGACGACCATGACCGGCTATGATTTCAAGCCGGGGTCGGTGAAGCCGCGCGATGCGAACGACGTGACGCCCGAGGATTCCGCCGGCCTCTATCGGGTGCCGGATTCGGCATTGCCTGGCCGCTTCGTGGCGTCCCAGCTGCGGCGCGAAATGTTCCAGTGGATTCCCAGTTATAGCGATCCGCTGGGCGACCATTTCGACTATCGCAGCGAAGTCCATTCCGGCCCACTCAAGAAGGGGGAGGCCTATAGCTTTTACCGCGCCAACCTAGAGCGGCGATACGGCCAGACTTCGCCCGCGTCCTATATGAAGGTCTGGCGAGATGTGACGACCAAGCGCATGATTGATTGGGGGTTCACCTCGTTCGGCAACTGGCTGGAACCTAGCTACTACGCCACGGCCCAGCTTCCCTATTTTGCCAACGGCTGGATCACCGGCAATTTCAAGACGGTGAGCAGCGGTGACGATTATTGGGCACCGCTACCCGATCCTTTCGACCCCCTTTTTGCCGAACGCGCCCGGGTTACCGCACGGTCGGTGGCTTCGGAGGTGCGGGGTAGTCCGTGGTGCGCCGGCATCTTCATCGACAATGAGAAGAGCTGGGGCCGCATGGGCACGCCCCAAGGCCAATATGGCATCGTGATCAATACCTTATCGCGCAGCGCCTCCGACAGTCCAACCAAGGCCGTGTTCGTCAACTTGTTGCGCAAGAAATATGGCACCGTGGCCGCGCTCAATACGGCGTGGGGTGCAGACATCGCGTCCTGGGACGCGCTCGCCAAGGGTGTCGTGCTGAAGGAGCATGGCGCCGCGCGACAGGCCGATTACGCGATGCTGCTCAAGGCATATGCGCGCGAATATTTCCGCGTCGTCGATGGCGCGCTCAATGAGGTGTTGCCCAAGCACCTCTATATGGGTGTGCGTTTTGCGACCTGGGGCATGACGCCGGAGGTTATCGAGGCGGCAAGCGAGTTCGTCGACATCATGAGCTACAACGAATATCGCGAGATCCCGCACGAAGGCGCGTGGAGTTTCCTTGCGAAGATCGACAAGCCCAGCTTGATCGGTGAATTCCACATGGGAGCGAGCGACGCCGGACTATATCACCCCGGCCTGATCCTCGCGTCCGACCAGAAAGATCGCGCCGCGCAATATGAGCGGTACATGGACGCCGTGATCGCCAATCCGTGGTTCGTCGGCGCGCACTGGTTCCAGTATGTCGACTCACCCCTGACCGGCCGTTCCTATGACGGTGAAAATTACAATGTCGGCTTCGTGTCGGTCGCGGACGTGCCCTATCCCGAAATGGTCGCTGCGGCAAAGCGCATTAACGGGCGACTATATCCTGTCCGGTTCGGAAAGAAGGCGTTGAAGTAGGAGGAGCAGTTCGGTCGGCCGGGGAACATTTGATATTGACGAGTAGAGAGCAGAAACATGCAGCTTTCGATTGAAATCGCTATCGCACTGATGGGTGCCGTCGCAGCGCAGGCTTCGAGTGAACAGATCATCAGCGATGCACAACGTCCGGTTTGGGGCAGCTACGGTGACATAAAGGTCAGTCGGCTGAGCGAACCAAAGGCACCGGGCGGCACATTGGTCCGCATTTCGGTGCCACGTGCCGGTGCGAATTTCTGGGACAGTTCGGCGACAGGTGCGATCTCAAAGGCGGTTAAGAAAGGCGACATCGTAACCATCGGTTTTTTTGCGCGGTCGGGCGAGCCGGGCAAGCCGGCATGGGTCAACGCCGTCGTCGGAAGCGTGACGCCACCCTTTAAGGCCGCTGCGGTGGGTCGCGTGGAGCTCGATGACGAGATTCGGTTTCATTGCGTCGAAGGCATCTCGCCGGTTGATGTTGGCGACAAGCAAGGTCGTTTGACGCTTCACGTTGCCGGCGCAAAGCAGGTCGTCGATCTTGGCCCTTACATGGTTACGACGCGCGCGACGGGCAGCGAGACGCAGCTGCCCTGCGCCCGCAAGGTCAAAAGCAGCGCGCAGGCCACCGACTAACTGCTCGCAATTCATTGTCGACTGTCGACAAAATAATTGACCGCGGCCAGGAACCCGGACTAGATGGCGTCGACAATCGACATTTAAGTCGTCAATGGCTGTCGGATTGGCGGCCAGAATGTATAAAATGGGGGAGGAAAATGATGCGATTTTCCAAAAATGATTTGCTGCACACGACCGCCGCGCTGACCATGGCGATTGCCATTCATGGGAATCCCGCTTTTGCTCAGGCCGGCGCACCTGCCCCGTCCGGCCCAGCCGCCACCGCCGACGACCAGGACGACGAGACGGTTGATCGCGAAGGCGACATTATTGTTACGGGTATCCGAGGCAGCATTAATCAGTCCATCGACGACAAGCGTCGTTCGGGTCAGATCGTCGATACGATCAATGCCGAAGATATTGGCAAGTCCACCGATCAGAACATAGCCGAGGCCCTGAATCGTATCTCAGGCGTCAGCGTCAACACGGTCGATGGCCAGGGGGCCACGATTTCAGTTCGCGGTGCGAACGCGGATCAGACTGTCGTCACGCTCAACGGTGTTGCCCTCGGCTCGACTGGCTTCTCGCAGGGTGTCGACCTTTCGGCTTACTCCGCTGACATTCTGGCGAAGGTAGAAGTGGTCAAAACCCCCTCGGCCGATGACGAGGAGGGGTCGCTCTCCGCGGTCGTGAACCTGATTACCCGCAAACCGCTTGATCTGAAGCGAGACGTGCGGACCATCTCCTTGCAACAGCGCTACAATGGCCTGTCCAAGTCGTTCGATCACAAGATCTCGGGTACCATCTCGCAGCGTTTCTTCGAGGATCGCTTTGGCGTAATTGTCACTGCTTATGACGAAAAAACTTCGGTGCGTCGCGACCAGCTGGCTTTTTCCGACTACAATGCCTTTGGCACGAACTTCTACACCGACCAGAACGGCAAGGCGTTTGGCGCAGCCGACGCGATTGCAGCAGAGGCGACGCGGGCGGCGATGTTCAACCGGCCGAGCGCATTCGCCGGCGTAGAAGGCGTCGCGGCGGGAAGGGGCCCTTATGCCAACATCGCCTATGGACTCGCGCCGACCACGGCGGGTTACGAAATTTACGAGAACGAATATAGCAGGCGTGGTGCGGACGCGTCGATGCAGTGGCGCTTCTCCGATCGAACGTCGCTGACCCTGAACGGCACCTATAATCAGCAGAAATTTCGCGGCAAAATGACGGGTGTGTCCGTCAGCCAGTCGAACTTCGGGGGGCATATCGATGGTGTGCAGCAGCCAAATCTCGGCCTGGCGCCGAATTTTCTTGACCGTACATCCGTGTACGACACGAACACCGTTCCTTATGGGGGAACTGTCCAGAATCCTGGTGACCCGGTCACCAACCCAGGACTGAACAACGGCTTGATGTGGACCGATCCGGTCCAGAAGTGGCGTCTTCTTGACACTGGTACTCGAACCTATACGCAATATCTGAACCGCTTCTCGACTGGCAGCACCACGAACTCGGTCAACAACTACACCGTCGAGAATTATCTATTCGGCGCGGAATTCGAGCATGGCTTTACAGACCGGCTGAGAATGAGCGCGGGCGCTTCATTGGCCAAGTCCGAGCAGAAGCCCGAACGCAGCATCTACATGGTGGCAAACCGGAACCGCGTGGTCGGCCCTTGGAACCTGCATCATGTGCCGGCGGATTATTTACAGCCTGCGGGTTATGATTGTTCAGGAAGCGCTTGCCGTCTCGTCGGCGGCACATCTACCCCCAATCTTGGCCAAATCATCGACATTCGGGCCGACCAGAATGATTTGTGGGACAATGTTGGCCGTACCGGATTCAATCCGGACGACCTCAATTCGCACACGCTGTCGTATATCCAGTCCAGTGTGACACGGGTGAGTGACGAGCAGCGGGCGGCGTTTGCCGACTTCGACTGGGATGTCGACTTTGCCGGTATCAACAGTTTCGAATTCGGCGCTAAATATACGGAGCGCAAGAAGTTCGTCGATGCCCAGTCAGGCACGCCGCGCGCCAGCAGTCAGCTTGTCGAGGCGATTAGCCCGTTCACCGGACAAACGATCTTTGTGGACCCTGCCGCCATCTCGCTGATCTCCGCCGGCATTTTCTCCAGCGGCACTACCTCTGCCAACAATTTGCTGAGCGGTCTGGGCGTTCAGCGAGATCATATCAGCGACGGCTGGGCGACCTTTGATCCTGTCGCTGCTCTTCAGGCAGTGACCACGGGCGAGCGCGATTTCACGCTCGACCGCACTCAAACGCGCGGAGCCGAGTTCCGGAACATCGCAGCTTATATCAAAGCGAACTTCGCCTATTTCGAGGACCGCCTGAAGGGCGATATCGGTCTGCGCTATGTCCGCACAAAGCTCGACACAACGGGCTTTGCCGGCGCGAACTTTGCGTTTGACGCCCAGGGGCAAGGCCGGATCATCGATCCGATCGCGCTCAATACCCTGCGGAATTCGAACAAGGGTAACCGTTGCCCGGTGCTGAGCGAAACACCTTCGCCGCTGGGTCGGGGCCCTTCATCGGCATATTGGACGGGTGCTGGGCCAGTCCCAACGGACTTCAATGATGGCCGGAATTACAATCTTTCGAACTTCCAGGCGCGAAATCGACAGGCCCGTATCGACGGGCAGGGGACTTCGCCTGCAGTCCCTGGCGGGGTCTGCTACGATCCGTTGCTTGAGCCAGGCGCCATTCCGAATGCGTTTCTCGAGCGCAACCTGATCCGTTACTCCGATCTGTCGACCGAACAATTCGGCACAATCGGTGGTCGGACGCTTTCCGACCGCAGCCGCGCGTCAATCGCGGCGGCGGATGCATATGATTACAATGTCTTCCTGCCGAGCCTCAATCTCAGCTTCCTGGCAACGGACAAGCTTATTGCCCGCTTCTCGGCATATCGTACAATGTCGCGCCCGCCGATTGACGATCTACGCGCCGGCTTTCGCATGAGCGAAGGATCTGTCTTTGAAGGGACCACGCAGTTCCGCCCGACCTCGACGGTCGACCTCTATTCGGCGCAACTCAATCCGCTAAAAGCAAACAATGTCGACATTGCTGTCGAATGGTACTTCAAGCGCGATGCAATGCTGTCCGCGAACCTCTTCTACAAGGATATCAGTAATCTGGTCGAAACGGTCGACCAGCGCTGGTTTATTGGCGATCTGCGAAGGATCGCTGCAGATCCGAATGGGGCGACAGTTGATGGCCTGAATTTTACCGACTCGTCGGGCCGCACGACCGATCTTTTGCTGACGCCATCTTCGGATGTCTCCGCTGTGCCGGATATCGGCCAGTGCATGCCACGTCGCTTGCAGGGCGAGGGGACGCTCCAGCAGGCCACCAGCTGGCTTTATGGAGGGGACGGCCGGGCGCTGTGTAACGAATATAATGTGACGCGACGGCAGAATTCGGAATCAGCCCGCGTGATGGGTGCAGAAGTCCAATATGTGCAGAGCTTCACCTTCTTGCCGGGTCTGCTGTCTGGCCTCGGCATTGCGGCGAACTACACCTTCTCAAAATCCGAGTTCCAGGACTCCAAGTTCCCGATTCCCGGAACGCCCCGGCACTCCTACAACGTGACCGGCTACTGGCAGAAGGCTGGCCATCAGCTTCGTCTGGCCTACGCAGGTAGCAGCGATTCGCTGGTTCAGCGATCCTTCTCTGGTGGCGCCTTGTGGCAGGAAGGCCGCAGCACGTTGGACTTCTCGGCAGCCTATCAGGTAACGCCCAAATTTAGCTTCACCTTTGACGCAGCCAATATCACGGATGCGCCCGTACGGACCTATTTTACCAGTCGTATCATCCGTTTGCCTGATGCAAATGGCGCGATGGTCAACTTCGACGAAGGGTCAATCTATGAAGGGGCACCCAAGTCCCGCACTGTTCAGGAGTATAATACCGGCCGGATTTTCCGCTTCGGTGTGAGGGCGGAATTCTGATCGGGGGGGCACACCTCTCTCCCTGAGCCTAGGCGCCGCATTCCCCTGAATGCGGCGCCTTTCTTTGTCTGCGTCGCTCGATAGGATGGCCGATATGGATGCTGTGCATTCTTCAGCGCGTGCGCCAACCCGTTTCCTGATTCTGGGCGGCGGAACCGCCGGCTGGATGGCGGCGCTCCTGCTCCAGCGCGCTTTTCCCAATGCCAGCCTCACCCTGCTTGAGTCTTCCGCGATAGGAACGATCGGCGTGGGCGAAGGCTCAACGCCTGCGCTCAAAAGCTTCTTCGATGCGGTCGGTATCGAAGAATATTCATGGATGCCCGCCTGCGGCGCCACGTTCAAATCCGGCATTCGTTTCGACGACTGGTCGCGGGTCCCGGGGTTTGAAAGCTACTTCCATCCCTTCCTGACCCAGTTCGACCGCGATCACATCCGGGCGCTTGCATATAATTCTGAATTGCGGCGGCGCGGGGTCGATGTCCACGCTCACCCCGATCTCTACTGCTATTCCGCTTATTTGGCGGATCGCGCGCTGTGTCCGGTGCCGCCACATTCATTTCCGTTCGATGTACAATATGGCTATCATTTTGACGCCAATCGGTTGGCAGCATTCATGAAGGCGAGCGCCCAAGCCCGCGGCGTCATCTGCCGCGACGGGCTGGCGCGGCATGTTCGACGGGACGAGCGTGGAGATGTCAGCTCGGTCGAATTGGATGACGGCGCAACGATTGCCGCCGACTTCTTCATCGATTGTAGCGGGTTCGCCTCGGTGATTACGAAGAATGCGCTCGGCATCTCATACGAGACCTATGGTGATGCGCTGCTCAACGACCGGGCCGTCACCTTTGTCACGCCGCCAGTACCGGTGGCGGCCAGCCATACCACCGCAACCGCGCTTCCCTGCGGATGGGTGTGGCACATTCCCCAGCAGGAACGCACCGGTAACGGCTATGTCTATAGTTCCGCCTATCGCTCTGAAGACCAGGCAGCAAGCGAACTGGCAGCCCATCTGGGCATCGCGGAGAATGCGATGACCCCGCGCACGCTGCGCTTCAGCACCGGGCGAGCGACGACGGTATGGAACCGCAATACGCTGGCGGTCGGACTCGCGCAGGGGTTTCTTGAGCCGTTGGAAGCCACCGCGCTGGCGCTGGTACAACTCACGCTGGCCCGGTTTATTCGTTACTGGCGCGCAGGCCAGGGGAACGCGCGCTATGCCTCACAGCTGAACGACGAGATCGCGGACGCCTATGCCAACGTGAAGGATTATCTCCATACCCACTATTTAACGTCGAACCGCGACGACAGCGGCTATTGGCGAGCTTGTCGCGCGAACGGGTCCGCCATCTCGCCGCGGCTCAAGGCGGTGATCGAGACCTGGTTTAGCGGGGGCGACATAGCCCCGGTGCTCCACGAGACTGGGCTGGGTCGTCATTACAAGCTGAACTCATGGCTCTATTTGCTGAGCGGGATGGGCATCTACCCGCGCGGCGTTGCGCTGACTCCCGCCAGTAGGGAGCAGCTGGACAAGGTGCCGCTGGCATCGATTCGCGATTTCTTCGAACGCTGCACGCTCAACCACCTGCCGCAGGCGGACGCACTTGCGCGGTTGCGGGCGGGGTTGCCTGCCGAGCAAGGCGCTGCGGCGACCGATCCGGACCTGGCGCTCGAGCGGATGCTTGGGCTAGATTTTGCGGCAGCGTCGCCTCGATAAGGACTGGCGGGTCAGCCGCCTTCGACTAGGCTGTGGATCACTTGTTGATGCGAACGCGGAATGGCTGAGGTCTCCACATCAACGGCCCGCGCGACATTCTGGAGAAACTGAAGCAGGCCGGGCGCGTCGGCGCGTGGAATGGCAAATCGCAGGTAATCGAGCGCGAATCCCTGACCGATCAGCACCTGAAACCAGCTGTCATGCCCGAACAGCGCATGGTCCGGCAGATCGAACCAGCCGGTCTGTGCGAACGCCTGTAACTTGCAATCGAGCGACGAGGGTCGCTTTGCGTTGCGTCGCTCGGTCCAAAAAGGCTCATCGCGCTGATTGATGACATAATGCGCCGACAGGAAATCGCGGATTTCTTCCGTTTCCGCGCGCCACATCGCGTTAAAGCGGCCGCGATCATCGGCTTCTCCGGCATTGTCGAACAGCATCTGTTCCAGAAGCAGCGCATATTTCGAGATGAGATGGATACTGGTCGATTCCAGCGGCTCCAAAAACCCCGCGGCCAAGCCTAGCGCAACACAATTTGCATCCCACGGCTCCGCAAGCCGACCTGTTCGAAAGTCGATGCGTCGCGGCTGGTTGATCGGTTCGCCCGCGACTTCGCTCATCAGCAAATCGGTCGCTTCATCATCGCTCATATGGTCAGAGCTGTAGACGCAGCCATTACCGGTGCGCGATTGCAGCTGAATCTCCCAGCGCCAGCCAGCCCGATGGGCTACCGACCGTGTATAGGGGTTGGGCGCCGTGCTCCGCGTGGTCTGGACGGCGATGGCGCGATCACAGGGAAGATAGGTGCGCCAGTCTTCGAACGTGCCCCCCAGCGCCGCACGGCTCAGCACGCCTGTCAGCCCGGAGCAATCGATGAAGAAATCCGCCTCGATCAACTCGCCGTCTCGGGTTCGCAAGGCGGCAATGCCGCGCTCGCCGGTTTCCACCGCGACAATCTTGCTGGAGCGATGAACAACGCCGTTGCGCAGCGCATTGGCCCGCAACTCGCGCGCCAGCAACGCCGCGTCAAAATGCAGCGCATAGCTCAGCTCGCACAACGGATAGTAGAGATGCTGCGCGGCACCTGCCGGCCGCTCGGCTACGCGGGCGAACCGGCCCTTTCGCGCAGCTGCCACGGCAGGCGTAAACGCATCGAGCGTGCGACTGGAAAAATAGGCGCCGCCTCCCAGCCATGTAGTGAAGAAATCATCCTCGCCCCGCGGCGTGCCGGTGGTGCCAAAACCGTGCATATAGGTTTCGCCCGGGCGCGACCAGCCTTCGAACTGAATGCCATATTTAAAGGTGGCCTGCGCCGCTTTCACCACTTCACTGTCGGTCATGCCGACATGGTTCAGCAAATCATAGATTGTCGGGATAGTCGCTTCGCCGACGCCAATCGTCGGAATGTCCGCGGCGTCGACGACGGTCAACGATACGCCGTGCTCCGCCGACCGTTGAGCGAGGACGGCCGCGCAGGCCCAGCCTGCCGTTCCGCCGCCTAGGATGAGGATATTCTTTATATCCGGTGCCATACGGGGCCCTCCCGCCGAGCCGACTGATCGCGCTGTTATCTGTCAACAATCTGTCTGCAATCGAGACCCTTGTAAAGCATTGCGACCGCATGGGCGAATGGCAGCTGCGAAGCGGTGGATGGTGCCTCCGCCATCTTACTTCCGCGGCCAGCGACTTGCGGCGATAATAGCGGACATAATTGACCCTCATGCTGGTCCCGTCGATCTTGTCGGTCACGGTCCCCTCAATTTCCTGGTTTAGAATGGCCATGCTGAGCAGGATGTTCATCGCGCTGAAGCAAATATCATTGCGCTCGGCATGATAGCGCTTCCCGTCGAGATACCATTTGAAAATCTTCCGACCGTTCGAAGCCGTAAGTGTGGTAGTCGGCGGCCTGGTCCGGGATCGTCGCGGCATCGAACCGGTCGAGTTCGGCCTATTTGCCGTCATCCCAATATTCAAGCGTTTAGTCCGTCATCAGATTCCGGTCGGTGCCATTGCCTGCCGGCCAGCCATTCATGATCTGAACCGCGCCGACGATTTGCGCCTCGTCCCACTCGATCTCGAGCCATTTAGAGACCGTGCTTCGATGAAACCCAGCGCGTCTGCAAGCGACCGTCGGCAGGGAAGGCCTCTCTGGACCGCAGTTGATAGACGGTGCCGACCGTCGTTAACCGGGCACCTGGCATGCAGGCGAATTTCGACATGATCCGTAAACTCGAAGTTATCGCATCCCTCCCGAATGGGCGGCTTATGGCTAGGAACGTGTCGACATTGTCGAGTGTTGACATTTTGCGGCGGTATCAACAGAGTGGATGGGGGAGAGCTACATGATCGGTCTGGCATTCGCCCGTAGCTGCTTGCGTGTGCTGGTCGGCTTTGGGCTTTGCAGTTCGCTTCCGGCCTTGGCGGGGGACGGGGATGCGACCAAGCTGCGGAAGCCGAACATCGTCTTGCTGTTTGCGGATGATGCAGGATATCGTGACTTCGGGTTCCAGGGCAGTCGCACGATGCGCACGCCGCATCTCGATCGGTTGGCGCGCGAGGGCACGCGCTTTTCCCAAGCCTATGTCACCGACCCCACCTGTGGACCGTCGCGGGCGGGCCTGTTGACCGGCCGCTATCAGCAGCGTTTCGGCTTCGAGGAGAATAATGTCCCCGGCTATATGAGTGCTAACAGCAAGCTGGACGGGGCGGAAATGGGACTGCCTCTTGCCGAGCGTACGATTGCAGATCATCTGCGCGCGCGCGGTTATCGCACTGGTCTGTTGGGCAAATGGCATCAGGGGGACGCGGACCACTACCATCCCTTGCGACGTGGCTTTGATGAATTCTACGGCTTTCGCGGAGGATCCCGCAGCTACTGGCCCTATACCGATCCCCTTCAGCCATCGCCTCAGAACAAAATGGAGCGAGGCTTCGGCAACTATCGCGAGCATGAAGGGTATCTCACTGATGCTCTGGCGATGGAAGCGGTGTCGTTCATCCGGCGCAATCGTGAGCGACCGTTCTTTTTATTCGTGTCGTTCAACGCCGTGCACACCCCGATGGAGGCGTTACCCGAAGATCTCGCAGCCTTTCGGACCCTTTTGGGCGTCCGCAGGCTCGCGGCCGCGCAGATGCTCGCGCTCGATCGGGCAAGTGGCGCGATCCTGGCGGAGTTGATGGCAAGTGGTCTTGAGGGGGAAACGCTGGTCGTGTTCGCAAACGACAATGGCGGGGAAGTGCCCCATAACGGCTCGGTCAACTATCCGCTGGCCGGCACCAAGGCTACCTTTTTGGAAGGCGGGCTGCGGATCCCGATGCTGATGCGATGGCCCGGTCGCGTGGCGACGGGTCGAGTATATCATCAGCCCGTCAGCCTGCTCGATCTCCTGCCCACCTTCCTTGACGCCGCAGGCGGCGATCCATCTGCCATTCCCGGTCTCGATGGGACATCGCTGCTTCCTTATCTCACCGGCAACAAGGCGGGACGGCCGCATCGGACATTGTTCTGGAAGCGAGGCGCGCGCGCCGCAATCCGTGACCATGACTGGAAGCTGCTGCGGCATTCGGATCGTCCGGCCGAGTTGTTCGATCTGCGCCGCGATGTCGGGGAGCAGCGTGACCTTGCCAGCCGACGACCGGACATCCTGAGGATGCTGTTCCGGAAGCTATTTGCCTGGGAGACGAAGCTGGAGCGACCGCTCTGGATGTTGCGCGGCGAATATGACCGATCCGATATCGAGTGGATGGACCATTATCGCACGCCTTCCGAGACCTGGCGTGGGCTTGATTCCATGCACAACAGATGCTCGCGCGGACTGACGCGTTCTCTTGTTTGCCAGTGAGTGGCGCATGGACGGCCTAAGCTGCAAGCAACGGTAGAGCAGCCGGACCGAGCCGAGATCTGTGCCTCTGATTTAGGCTTCATCGCGGTGCCTTCCGGGCCACATTCGGTCATGCCGATCTCTTGAATTCAGAAGGAGAATCTCAATGAACAGCGTTATACCGCGCCGGCGATGCCTGGCGATGACGGCGGGCGGGCTTGTTGCCGGACTGATTGGAAGCTCGCGGGCAGTGGAGGCTGAGCCTCAAAACAGGATTGAGCGTCTCGACAGCCGCCTCGACGCCGTCCTTGGAGCCTCACCGACCTGTGAAGTGATCGGTCGCGGTTTCGAATGGGCCGAGGGGCCGACCTGGGACCAGAAGCGCCGTCGTCTCTATTTTTCCGACATTCCGCCAAACAAGATGATGTCGTGGCAATCGGGCACCGGCATATCGGTCTGGCGATCACCCGCAGGGGCCGGGGGCGCCGGCCCAGGTGCGAACCCGGGAACCAATGGCCTGCTCTATCTGCCCGGTGAAGATGCCCTGCTGGTGTGCGACCAAGATACGCGTTCGATCCTCAAATATGCGCTGGGACGGCCGGCGGCACCGGATGTGGTTGTGCGTGGCGCCACCGGGGCGGCGTTCAACAGCCCCAATGATCTGGTCATTGCAAGCGATGGGCGGCTGTTTTTCACCGATCCGCCGTTCGGCCTCGATGGAGGACTGAAGTCGATTGCGCGTATGCGCTCCGTGAACGGCGTTTATTGTCGCGCCCCCTCGGGGCAGATCGATCTAATTGACGGTACGCTGGTGGCTCCCAACGGCATCGGCCTGTCGCCGGGCGACCAGCACCTTTACGTTTCCGTGTCCGACGCAGCCAGTCCGTGGATCGTGCGCTATGCGCGAGCGGGATCAGGATGGCTGCGCGACCAGAGCACCTGGTTTGACATGTCGCGCTTTCTGGCAGGCAATACACCGGGCGCCCCGGACGGCATGGCAATAGCTTCCAACGGGGTCGTCTTTGCAACGGCGCCGGGGGGCGTCGCGATCCTGACGCCCGAGGCACAATTGCTGGGGATGATCCGTACTGGACGGGCGACCGGAAATTGCTGCTTTGGCGAGGGCGGATCAACGCTGTTCATCACATCGGACGACATCCTACTCCGTGTGCGAACCAAAGTAGGCGGACTAGGGTTTCGCGCATTGTAGACAGTTGACGACGGACGGCGAGTCGACCATGCAAGAGTCAGGCGATCCGACAATGACGGACTGGAGAGTGTAATGCTGGGGACTGGTCGGCTCAGCCGCGCTGCTGCGCTATTGGTTTCGTCTCCATTCGTGATGGCTGCCTCGGCTGCACCATCCGAGCGCCTGGTGGAAGGCTTCGAGGGCCGGACCGGTCCGATCAGGACCAGCAATGCCTCTGCAGAAATTGTTGTCGCGGCCGGGGCGACCAGGGGCGCAAGGGGCTGCGCTTGCGGTTTGAGCCGCGCGACGAGGACATGGTCACGGTTTCCCTTTCGATTCCTGCGGAGGTGAACGCGATGGGCGAGACCAACCTGGCGCTCGACGTGACCAACGCCGGCGGCGTGTCGATCCATCTGTTCGTGACGCTGATCACCGATGACGGCACGCGCCAGCGCGCCAGCGGCGTGATTGGCGCTGGCAAGACCGAAACGCTTTACACCGTGCTGACGGGGTATGAGGCCAAGGTGGAAACTGGCCTTCGTGAGATCCCCCCTTCTTGGAAGACGCCTGACCAAAAGCTTATCGGCGGTCACAGCGGTGGCCCACTCGAGCCATCGAAAATCCGGCAGATCGAGTTCAGCACCCAGGCCAACCCGGGTGCGCGCGAGATCGTCGTCGACAACATTCGAGTGCGTGCCAATCCGCCGGCCGACGCCTTCTTCCTTGCAGATATCGTCGACCGCTTCGGTCAAGCCGCGAAGAAACAGTATCCGGTCAAGATTTCAAGCGAAGCCGAGCTTCGCGCGAAGGCGAAACAGGAAATGGCGGTGCTGGCGGCCTCAAAAGGGGCTCCAGGCCGGTCCAGATGGGGCGGGTGGGCCGATGGGCCGAAGCGCAAGGGCACGGGGTTCTTCCGAGCGGAGAAAGTCGACGGAAAATGGTGGATGATCGATCCGGACGGCCACCTGTTCTTTTCGAACGGCTTGGCCAATATCCGTATGGCGAACATGGGGACGATCACAGGGTATGATTTCAACGATCCCGAAGTGCGGTTCATCGATCCCGAGGAGCTCACACCCGACGATTCGGTTGACATCGTACCGGTCGACAAGAAATACCGCGCCAGCCGGTTTCTCGCCTCTCCACTCAGGCGGCAGATGTTCGAGTGGCTGCCGACCTATGACGACCCGCTCGGCAGCCATTATGGCTATGCCCGCGAGACGAAGCGCGGCGCCGTCCAACACGGCGAGATCTTCAGCTTCTACAAGGCCAATCTCGAGCGTCGCCATGGCAAGGATTACATGGCGACCTGGCGCAAGGTGACGATTGACCGGATGCGCGATTGGGGCATGACCTCATTTGGCAATTGGGTGGATCCCAGCTTCTACCAGAATGGCCGCATCCCCTATTTCGCCAATGGCTGGATCATCGGAAACTTCAAGACGCTGTCGTCGGGCGACGACGTATGGTCGCCGCTGCCGGACGTTTATGATCCAAACTTTGTGCGCCGCGCACGACTGACCATCGAGCAGATCGCACGCGAAGTTCAGAATTCGCCTTGGTGCGTCGGCGTGTTCGTGGACAATGAAAAGAGCTGGGGCCGCGGCGACACGACAGCGGCGCGATATGGCGTGGTACTGGACGCGCTGAGTAAGAAAATCTCCGAGAGCCCGGCCAAGGCACGCTTCACGCAGATGCTGCGTGACCAGTACAAGACGGTTGCGGCGCTCAACGCTGTGTGGGGCACGAAGTTCGCCAGCTGGGGAGAGTTCGGCGCGGGCGCCGTTCCGGTACAGCTGGAAGCGGCGCGACCGGATCTGTCGCGGCTGATGCGCGATTATGGCGAGAGATATTTCAGCACCGTCCAAAGCGAGCTCAAGCGTGTCATGCCCAACCACATGTATATGGGCGTGCGCATGGCGCAGTGGGGCATGCCCGAAGAGATTATCGAGGCGTCGTTGAAGCGTTCGGACGTACTGAGCTTCAATAACTACAAGGAAGTCATGCATCCTGACAAATGGGATTTCCTGAACGCCTATGACAAGCCCGTCATCATCGGTGAGTTCCATATCGGCGCTACATCCGACACCCCCTTTTATCATCCCGGACTGATCGCTGGGTCCGACCAGAAGGATCGGGCGCGAATCTATGAGCAGTATATCAACAGCGTCATCGATCATCCGATGATGGTCGGCGCGCACTGGTTCCAGTATATTGACGACGATGTGACCGGCCGCTCCTATGATGGCGAGAACTATAATGTCGGCTGGGTCACGACCACCGATATTCCCTATCCGGAGATGGCTGAATCAGCCCGGCGCGTGAATTACGGCCTGTATCAGCGCCGCTTCGAGAAAAAAATGAGCAGGCGCCGTCCCGCAATCGGGGCGGCGACCATGCTGCCGATCTACGTGCGCGAGCTGGCGCAGTTACAGGTGATAGAATGAAGATAACCGACATCTCGGCGTTTCCCTTGTGGGCGGATCACCGCAACATCTGCCTGGTCAAAGTCGATACCGATGAGGGGATTGCTGGATGGGGCGAGTCCGGGCTGTCGGGGCGCGAGCTCGCGGTCACAGCGATGGTCGAGCACCTGAAGCAATTTTTGGTTGGTCAGGACGCGCGAAGGATTGGCGCGCTGTGGCAGGAAATGTATCGCGGCGCTTACTTTGAGGGCGGACGCACGATCACCGCGGCGATCTCCGCAATCGACATTGCGCTTTGGGATATCGCCGGGAAGGCGCTGGGCGTACCAATACATCAATTGCTCGGCGGAGCACAACGCGACCATATTCCATGTTTCATCACCACGACCGAAGCGCATGGCGAAGCGATGATCGCCGACATGGTGCGGCTCAAGGACATGGGGTGGGACTGTATTCGCGCGACCACCGGTGAGTCTGTCGCTGGCCCGCACGTTTATGATCCGCGCAAGGCGATCGCCGTTGCCGCCGACGCGCTGATCGAAGCGCGTGCCGCTTTAGGAAGCGAAGTTGTGCTGGGTATCGACTTCCACCATCGCCTGCAACCGGCCGAAGCGGCGTCATTCTGCCAGCGCATGCCGAGCGGTACACTCGATTTCCTGGAGGAACCGATCCGCCAGCAATGCCCGGCGGCCTATACCCAGCTGCGCAGCATGACCGACATGCCCTTTGCGATCGGCGAGGAGTTCGCGTCGAAATGGGATTTCCTCCCCTATATCGAAAGCGGCCTCACAAATTTCGCGCGGATCGACATCTGCAATGTCGGGGGTTTTACCGAGGCGATGAAGATCGCGGCGATGGCGGAAGCGCATTATATCGACATCATGCCTCATGACCCGCTCGGGCCGATATGCACGATGGCGACGATCCATATGTCGGCGGCGGTGCCGAACCTGTCCTGGCAGGAGGTCGATCCCTATGGGCGAAGCACGGTCGATTATGACCGCCTGTTCCCGAATCGGCCGCAGTTGGAGAGGAACCGCTTTGCCATTCCGACCGCGCCCGGCCTGGGCCTTGAAGTCGATGAAGCAGCGGTGCGCGCTGGCAGCTTCGCATTCTGGGAATGCCCGCGGCGGTATAAGCCCGACGGTTCCTACACCAACTGGTAACGACGATGCCGCGCCGTCGCTTTACCATTCTGGTCGCACTGTTCGTGACGGTCGTGATCAACTATCTCGACCGGACCAACATCTCGATCGCGGCGATCGCGCTGGCGCGCGACCTGTCGCTGACGAAGATCGAAATGGGGATCGTCTTTTCAGCCTTTGCCTGGACCTATTCGCTGTTCCAGATTCCCGGCGGGCTGTTGGCGGACCGCGTTCGGCCGCGCCTGCTGTACCCTCTTTTGCTGACGCTGTGGTCGATCGCGACGATCGTTCAGGGGATGGCTGGCACCTTGATCATGCTGGTTGTGTGCCGCGTCCTGGTCGGCGTGTTCGAGGCGCCTTCCTATCCGATCAACAATCGCGTGGTGACCAGTTGGTTTCCCGAACGCGAACGGGCCGGAGCGATCGCATTCTACACGTCCGGCCAATATCTCGGCCTCGCATTTCTTGCGCCGCTGCTCGTGGCGTTTCAGGCCGAGTTCGGCTGGCGAGCCTTATTCTATGCCTGTGGCGCGGTCGGCATCGTGTGGGCATGGATCTGGCACATTCTGTATCGCGATCCAGACCAGGATGCGCGGCTGACCGAACCGAAGCGGAGGGCGATGGCAGCGGGCGGTGCGCTGATCGACTGGGCCGACCGGCATGACGGTGGGTCCGCTGCAAAGGTGGCGAAGGCGCCGGCGCTCAGCGGACTGTCGGTGGCATTGTCGAGCCGGAAGCTGTGGGGCGTATATCTGGGGCAGTTCTGCATCGGTACCGTCTCGATCTTTTTCCTGACCTGGTTTCCGACCTATCTCGTCGAGAGCCGCGGCATCGAGTTCGCTAAGGTGGGCTTCATCGCCTCCGCCCCGTTCCTGGCGGCGTTCTGCGGCATCCTGCTTTCCGGCACGCTGTCCGACTGGATGGTGCGACGCGGAGTCGATCAGGGACTGGCACGCAAGGCACCGGTCCTGATCGGCATCGCCCTTTCGACCAGCATGGTGAGTGCGATTTATGCCGACACCGACCTACAGGTCATGGTCATCATGTCGCTGGCGTTTTTCGGCAATGGGCTGGCGTCGATTACCTGGATTTTCATCTCGCTGCTGGCGCCACGCAACCATATCGGGCTCGTAGGGGGCGTGTTCAACTTCATCGGTGGCCTATCCGCCGTGGTGACGCCGTTGGTGATCGGCCTGCTGATTGAGGGCAGTAATTTCACCCCTGCGCTGATCTATATGTGCGTTGTAACGCTCATCGGGATTTTCGCCTACACGGTGCTGGTGGGGAAGATCGAACGGGTGGCCGCGCCATCCTGCAACTGACGGGGCGGGGCGGCGCGTCCCAGTCATGGGCTATTCGCGGATGACGCCGACATTCCAGCCGCTTCCCCAACCGGCGGCCCAGAGCAGTCGCCGGTCATGCGCATCGGGCTTTGCGTCGATAATCTTTTCATGGCTGTTTAGACCGTTGTTGATCTTTGCCCAGCTATTCCCACCATCGCGGGACAGGAAGAGTCCGGGGTTGCGGAAGGTGACCTCCGGCTTCATCTCGCGATACACTGTAACAAGCAGAAGGTCAGGGTCGAGTGGCGAAGATTCGACCTGGGTGACCAGCGGCGCCGCAAAGATGCGGTGCCAGGTTTTGCCCCGATCGCGACTGCGCCATGCACCGCCTTCGACAAGCGAGCCGTCATAAGGGGATCCGGTCGCGATGTAGAACGCGCGGGTCCTTCGATCGATAAACACGCTGTTGACGCTGCGAATGGCCGGCGGAAGCACCATTCGCCGCCAGTTCGACCCGCGGTCGGTTGAGACATAGAGACCCCCATCGGCATCATTGGCCGCCGCATAGAGTATTGCCGGATCGTCGGGGTCCATTGCCAGGCGACGCAAGCTGACGGACGCCGGCAGCCCGGCATTGCTCACGGCCCAGGTCCGCCCCCCGTCGCGCGACCGCATGAATCCGTAACCCCCCACTGATGGCGTGCGGATTTTGGACCGGTAAATCTCGGTGAACGCGTTGCGCGTCACCAGCACATACATGTTATTCGGATCGACCGGATCAATCGTCAGCGAATTCTGTTCGGGCAGCAGGCCGGGCGGGCCCTTGCCGAAGTCGGCCTGCTGGTCTGGTTCGTCCCGCCCAGCTTCCAGCAAGGTGCCGATGTTCGTCCAGCTTTTCCCGCCGTCGACGGACCGGCGAACCCTGCCCGCATGCGACTGGCGCCACGACAATGCATAGATGATGCGCGGATCACGCGGATGCACTGCCATCGTGGCGATGGAAACCATCCCGCCATGATGCACCTGCCCCTCGATCTGCTGGACCAGGACGGCGGCTGGATCGATCGGAGCGGTTTGCGGGACTGTCTGCCAGATGCCGTGCTCGCCACTTGCCATCAGGCGCCGGCCGGGAATGCCGGTGTCGACAATGATCAGCCGACCCGGCAGGTCGCTATTGCCGCGGCCGATCCAGCGGCTTCGTTCGCCGTCAATCTCGATATCGTCGATCTGGTGCCAGCTTTCCCCCCTGTCGGTGGACTTGTGCGTTTGCTGGTCGATGCTCACATAGACCGTGCCATCCGGCCCCACTGCCAACAGGCGGTTGCCTGACAGTTCAGCCTGTCGGTCGAGTTCATGGCGCAGGTGCGCAAACTCGACATTGGCCGAACTTGGATTGCCACGGTCGCGCCAATAGTCGGCGTCCTTGCCGCTGCCCCAGTAATCGCCATAGCGCACGACCACCTGCCAGTTTCTCCCCCCGTCAAGCGTGCGCCACAACTCCCCCGGGCCGAATGTTCGATCGTGCTTCTTGTTGAGTGCGACATAGATCTCGTCCGGATTGCGCGGGTTCACGGCGATCCTATTGAAGACCGGCAGCGTCGATTGCGGCAGCTCGGGAAACGACTTACGTGCACCCGCCGGTGAAATGCCGAGCCAATGGCTGATCGTGCGGTAATAGCGCTCCACTTCGATCGGATAATCGATTCGCGCGAGGTCGAAAGGCAGGTTGCCGCTGATATCGTGCCAGCTGCGCCCGAAATCGTCACTGACGAAAATGCCCCCCACGGCGTGAACCGTCAGATCCTTGGGAACATAGGCAGTCTGTTCGACCAGGAACAGGCGGGTGCGACCTGTCGACGGGTTGTTATGAATTGCGAGGTCGCGCGGCAAGTTGGCTGGCAGGCCCGCGCCCCCTGGGTGCCACCTCAATCCGCCATCGTCGCTTAGGAATAATCCCTTGTTCGACGCCATGGCCAGCCGCTGCGGCGCCCGCGGATCGACGATGATCCGTCCGACATCCAGGTCAGCGGGCAATCCGGCAGTGATCCTTTGCCAGCTTCTGCCGCCGTCAACGCTTTTTAGAATGTAGCCATAGTCGACATAGCGTTCCGGTTTGCCACCCGGCCGGGCCACGGACCGGTGATTGTTCTTGACGTCCCAGAAGTTGCCAGGCCCGATGTACCAGACGCGGTCGTCGGTCGGATCGACGGTCAGTTCCGACAGCCGCGTTCCCAGCTGTTCGTCATACCACCCCTTTGTAAAAGCGGCAGGGTCGTAAGGATTAACGCCGAATGACTTCCAGCTGCGCGTCAGTTCCGTGAGCTTCGTCCAGGTGCGGCCCCGATCGGTCGTGCGGTAGAGCCAGCCGTTCCAATCGATCGCATGGCCCAAGTCCGCTCGCTGGCGCGAGAATTCGACATCGACGACGCGCTTCATTTCGTCGCCGGTGCCGTCAGCGTCCTTTAGGCTGTGCCACCGCTTGCCACCGTCCCAGCTGCCATAGCTGACATGCATGTCCGGGCCGATGAAGATGGCTTTCGGATCGATAGGATGCGGCCAGAGTTCCTCATTATAGCCCGCCATGCCCGGCCCCACGGGATGCCAGACTACGCGCGGATCGGAGACGATCCGTTCACTGCGCAGCCGCTCGAAATAGCGGGCATCGGATGGCTCGGAGGGCGCCGATCGTGGCGCCATCGTCGCTGTCTGGGCGCAGCCTGCTGTAGCAAGCGACATTGCGAGCGCACTCGCAACGGTCCGGATTGAGAGGAGGGGGCGGGGTGAAGTTCGCGGCATCACATTGCCGACCTGGGCGCGTCGCAGCAATCGCCTGGGCAGGCGCTCGCGGGTGAGCAACGGGCCGGCACGATCCAGGGGCCATGGTGCGGATCAGAGCGTGTCCCAAGGGCGGCGGAGCATTCAACGTGAACGACACTGGCCAATATCGTCAGTGCAGCAATCATATTGCCAGCCGCGTCGAACATGCTCCAGCGCGACCAGTGCATCGTCCTCTTCCCCGTTTCAAACGTCATGAGCTGATTGGCAACGAGCACCGTCTATCGGTGGTCGCGGGCAATCGGCACTGTAAAGTAACACAATGTCGACACTTGACAATCTGTATCGTGCCTGAGCTTGTTCCCGCACTCGCATGCGGACCAGCGCTGCGACAGGAGAGATTATATGGGAGATTTGGGGCGGCTCGCCGGCGTTTTGCTTGCGGCGTTGATTGTCTCATTTTCCGGCGTCGCGGCCCAGGCGCAGCCCTCGCCGCAGTCGCAGCCCGACATATTGTGGATTGTGACCGATGATCAGCGCCCTGATTCGGTGGCAGCTTTCAACCGTGCGATGACGGGACGCGCCGTGAGCAGGCTGGGTCCGGTCGAATCGCCCAATCTGGATCGGCTGGCCCGTCAAGGCGTGCTGTTCGTGAACGCGTTCAATCAAGCGCCGACCTGTGGCCCCTCGCGCACTTCGATGCTCACTGGCCGTTATCCCTTCCGCAACGGCAAATATGGCTGGGAGAATACGCATCAGACCGCCGATTTCGTGCGGCCGGCCTTCTCGCAGGCTGTGCGGCGCGCCGGATATGGCACGGCCGTCATCGGCAAGCGGCACTATTCTATTGTGCCTAAGGACAAGTCGGAACCGGTCTATGACCTCGAACTCGACTTCGCGCGCGACATGCAGCGCAATGGCATTGGCGATTTCACTTCGGAGGGCAGCTACGGTCTGGCCGATTCGGTGCTACTGCGGCGCGCTGGAACTGAAACGGTATTCTATCCCGACGGACGGACGAAAACCTATCAGATCTCTTGGGCCGACCGCGAACTGAGCGCCGCAGAGGAGGCGACCAAGGCTGCGGTGGACAAGGAGTTCGACATCCTTCGCGCCCGCACCCAGATTCATACTTCCCTGATTTTGGGCGGCGTCAATCCAATGCCCGCCGGCCGAACGATCGACGGCAGGATCTTGGAGGAGTTTCAGAATTATCTCGCCAACGCCAACCGCGACTACAAGTCGACTTGGGGTGCAACGCTGCAGGGCGCGGACCGCACGAAGCCGCTGTTCGTCAATCTGGGTTTTCATTTCCCGCATACGCCGGTTCTTCCGCCCAAGAGCTTCAGAGATCGGTTCAAGAGCAAACATTATCGCCTTCCCGATTTCGATACGGACGAGCTCTCTGCGCTGCCTCCCCAGTTCGTCGAGACCTATAATGAAGCTAAGTCTGACAGACTGAACAACAGGGAAAAGCTGCAGGCGATACGAGACTATTATGCGTTCACCGCCTATGGCGATACGCTGATCGGCAAGGCAGTCGACTCGTTCGTCGAATATTCGAAGTCCAATGGACGCGAGTATATGGTTGTCATCACCATTGGCGATCATGGCTGGCAACTTGGCGAGCAGGGGATCATGGGGAAATTTGGTCCATGGGACCAATCCATCCATGGCGCGGCGATCGTCATTTCCTCCGACAAAACAACGTTCCCCGCCGGCAAGGTGTTCCGGGAATTCGTCGAGTATGTCGACTTCGCGCCGACAATCATGGCAGCGGCAGGCGTTGATATCGGCAAGCCTGAATTCGCCTATCTCGATGGGTTTGACCTTGCCCGTGCGCTCGTCGATCCAAAACTTAAGCGCGACTATATCCTAGGCGAAATGAACCTGGTGAACGGTCACCGGGCGTATATGCGTACGAAGGATTTCGCCTTCTCAATGCGCACCCGGAATTTCCGAACGGAAGGGAGGAGTCCTGCCCTCAACCAGGATGTCACCTGGGCGCTGGATGTAGCGCCAAAGAAGGCGGATTTGGCGCTGTACGATCTGCGCGTCGATCCGGATGAGCGGCGTAACCTTGCCACGACGTTGGCCTACGACGATCTGGCGCACTGGTTCCGCGAGAAGCTCGGCAACATCGTGCTAGGCGATGGGCGAGTGGAAGCAGACTGGGGCCGCGAGAACGCCTATAACCTCAGCAACTTCGCTGGGGGTGCAGATGACAAGCAAATTGCTATTCCGCCAGCGCTGCTTCCCAACCCGCCGCGCGTCACGCGGCCCGGGCCCAACCGCTGACGTTGAGCCGACCTGCCGATGTGTTGGACGAGGCTATGGCGGGCGTTCGGGCGGCATGTCCACCTAGCGCTTGGCCGTAGCGGTCTTCTCACTGATCCATGCTCCTGTCGTCACTCCGTCCGCTCAGCGGTCGGTCGGGGGAGTTGCGGCCCGCGGCCGTCTCAGAATTCGTCACAGCCCCGACATACCGCAGCCCGATAGAAAGTAGACTGTTGACAATTGACCGTCGTAAGATAACGGTAGCAGGGTAGATATAACGAAGGGGGAGGTTTCATGCGGAACTTGCATGTACGATTGCTGGCGTCAGTCGGATTGTCGCTGGCCGTAACCATGCCGATTGACGCTGCGCGTGCGCAGACCGCAGGCGAAGGTCAGGCTGATGCGGATGTTGTTGAGCCGGAAATTGTCGTCACCGGGTTCCGTCAGTCGTTGGCCCGTGCCGCCGAGATCAAGCGTCAGGCGATCGGTGTGGTGGACGCGATCACGGCGGAAGACATTGGAAAGTTTCCGGACGCAAACCTTGCCGAGTCGCTTCAGCGCATCTCGGGCGTATCGATCGACCGATCGAACAACGAAGGTAACCAGGTAACGGTTCGTGGTTTTGGGCCAAGCTTCAACCTGGTCACGCTGAATGGCCGTCAGATGCCGAACTCCTCTTCGCTTCAGGCTGAAGGCGTCTCGCGGAGCTTCAATTTTCGGGAGCTTGGCTCCGAAGGTGTAGCGGCAGTTGAAGTGTACAAGACGGGGCAGGCCGACATCTATTCGGGAGGCCTTGGCGCCACCATCAACGTTCGCACCCCGCGTCCGTTCGACCAGCCAGGCTTTCGCGCTGCCGTGAGCGCCAAGGCGGTCTACGACACGAGTGTCGAAAAGGATTCGAAGGTGACACCCGAACTCTCGGGTCTGGTGAGTGGAACCTTCCTCGACAACCGCGTCGGCATCCTCCTTGTTGGTTCCTATTCGGAGCGCAACTCGCACAAGGACCGGATCGGCACCTCGGGCGGCTGGCGCCGCAACCGCACCGGGGGGCGCGCGGTCCAGATCGATACAAGCGCGATCGACACGAGCGTCAATCCGACCAAGTCCTGGTGGGTCCCGTTCACGATCGATCAGGATCTGTGGGATACGCAGCGCCAGCGCCTCAATGCGCAGGCGACGCTGCAGGCCGAGCCGGTCGATGGGCTCACCCTGACTGCCGACTATACCATGTCGCGGTTCAAGGAAACGACCCAGATGAATCGGATGAGCTACTGGTTCGACGCGCCCGATCGTGGTGTCGCGGACAAGAATGGGACGCTGGTCGATATCACTACGTTCAATGACACGCTGAACTATTGGGCGTGGGATTTCTACCACAAGGGTGAAAATGACTCGCTTGGGGTCAATCTGAAATGGGAAGTCAGCGATAGCCTGACCTTTGAACTCGATGCGCATGATTCGACGTCGAAGTCGAACCCGGATGGCCAGACGTCCGAAAGCATCGTCGACCTGTTCAACACGGGTAGTTCCGTCACATTGAAGGGCAAGTTCACCGACGGACTTCCGGCGGCGAGCTTTGATGCTTCGCGTCTGCCGGGCGGAGATCCCTACAACAAGGCAAACATCGGTTCCGATCTTTATCAGAAGCGCGGATACTCGATGGACAACAACATCAAGCAGCTGCGCGGCTCGGCCGAGTGGAAGGCTAACGACAACATCACCATCAAGGTCGGATCAGATTATACAAAATACTCCGTCGATACGGCGTCAAATGCGACGTTCTTGCTAGTCAACGTGCCCATTACCAATCTCGACCTGCAGTTCGTGGACTCGGTCAACCCTGACGTCTTCCCGAAGATTCCGATCTATCGAGTTGAGGATTTTCTCGACATTGTTCGTGCCCAGAATCTTTTTACCATCACGCCGCCGCAATTTAACGGCGTGCAGGAGGAAACCTATGGCGGCTATTTCACGCTGACGATGAAGGGTGAGCTTGGCGGCCGGCCGATCCGCGCCAATGCGGGACTTCGCTATGAAAAGACCAATGTCGAAGGCTCTTCAGTTCGCGAGGGTTTGGTCGGCTTCCGCTACTTCAACGCGCAGGGGCTGCAGCCCGTCTTTGATGGCGTGGTGGCGGCGCAGACGCTTACCTCTGACTATGAGCAATGGCTGCCGAACTTCGCGGTCAGTTACGAGCCGTTCGATAAATTCCTGATGCGAGGCGCGTTCAGCAAGACCATCGCCCGCAGTTCAATTTCAGCGATGTTCCCCGGTACTACCATTTCAGGGCGTCCGGGGGGGCCGTTCAATGCGAGCCAGGGTAACCCAGGACTGCTACCCTATGCGTCGGATAATCTGGATTTCTCGCTTGAATGGTATTATCGCCCGGGCAGCTATGTGTCGGTCGGCGCCTTCCAGAAGTGGGTGTCCAACTTCATCGGCGCGGTCCGGCTTACGGGGCCGATCACCAACGCGGCTGGCAATGCCATCACCGACCCAAGCGTGAATCCACGGCCCGGATGCCCCGAGAACGGGTCCGCGCCGAACCCGGCCTGTGTCTCGCAGCCTGGCGATCCGGTCGTGACCTTCGACATTTCCTCGACCGGCAACCTGCGGGATGCATCTGTTCGTGGTCTCGAAGCGGCCGTGCAGCATGTATTCGGTGATACCGGCTTCGGCGTGATCTTGAACGGGACGCTGGTCGATGGAAACATCTCATACAATGTCTATGACGTTTCAGGCAGCACCTTCGCGCTCACCGGCCTCAGCAACTCGGCCAATGCCGTCGTCTTCTATGAAAAGAACGGGCTTCAGGCGCGCGTGTCCTACAATTGGCGCGACAAGTTCTTGCTCGGATTTGCGGGGGCGGGAGAGCCGGTATTCACCGAAGCCTATGGCCAGTTCGATGTCAGCGCGAGCTACGACGTCACGGACAATCTGACGGTGTTCGCCGAGGGCCTCAACATCACCAACGAATCGACCCGACGCCATGGCCGCTTCAAGGAGCAGCTGATCGATTACGAAACCTATGGTGCGCGCTACTCGCTGGGCGTGCGCGCGAAGTTCTGACGAAGTCGCGTCAGATATTTTAAGGGGGCGGGTGGCGAAGGCCATTTCCGCCCCCTTCTTGCGCTGCGCCAGCGCCGCGTTCGTCCAGTGACCGGCGCTTTACGCCGGTGTAAATGGAGCGAAAATAATGCGTCACGCGCCAGGACGATGGAAGTCGCGTTGGTTGTGGGGCGCCGCCAGTGCCGTCGCGATGGTGTTGCCGGCGACCGCCACGCCCAAGCTGAGCGGGGAGCGACAGGTCTGGCGGACCGTCACACTGGACTTCAAGGGCCCACGATCAGCCGAAACGGCGACGCCAAGCCCGTTTGTAGACTATCGACTGGATGTCGAATTCAGCAATGACAGCCGGCGCTATCGCGTGCCCGGCTATTTCGCAGCCTGCGGCAAGGCTGCCCTGACCTCTTGCGAGAGCGGGGACGTATGGCGGGTGCACTTTACCCCCGATGTTTCGGGCGACTGGCGCTACAAGGTTGTGCTTCGCCGTGGCGCAAACATCATTCTGGGCGGGCAGAAGAGTCTATAGGTACGTTGGATGGCGAAGGCGGCACGATCGCCATCGCCCCCACGGTTCCCGGGTCGGTCGATCCGCGCAACCGCGGCCGCCTCCTCTATACCGCACAACGTTATCCGCGATATTCGGCCACCGGCGAAGTGTTTTCAAAGCCGGCACTGATGCGCCGGAGAACGCATTGGCCTGCCGCGATTTCGACGCCACGCCCAACCGCCAGACCATGCGCAAGCGCTGGGCGCCGCATGCCAATGACGATGCCGGTGTCGACATCGTTAAATATGGCTGGAACGGCAAGGGCCGCAACCTGCTCGGCGCGGTTGCATACCTCGACGAACAAGGAATGATGCGTTCTCCTTCTTGACGTTCAGCCTAGGCGGCGACGACCAGAATGTTTTTCGGCACCGCGATGGGGCGTCGATCGCCGAATACAACGAGCTTGGTCCGGGTTCGCTCCAGGCTTCCACGGACGCGTCACTTCATGCCCGCAGGAGCTTGTACGAGCCAGCGCTTCCTCGACTCGGGACAGCCGCGACCAACCTCCCGATAGCGCCGCCTGAGCGGCGCTTTCGATCAGCGGCCCATCCACCCGCCGTCGACCAGCAGCGTCGCGCCATGCACATAGTCGGATGCGCGCGAGGCGAGGAAGAGGGTCGGGCCCTTGAAGTCGTGGGGCTCGCCCCAGCGACCCGCCGGTATCCGTGAAAGAATCGATTGCGCGCGTTCCGGATCGTTTCTCAAAGCCTCGGTATTATCCGTCGAGATATAGCCCGGGGCAATCGCGTTGACGTTCACGCCCTTTGAAGCCCATTCATTCGCGAAAGCCATCGTCAGCTGTTTAACGCCGCCCTTGCTGGCCGCGTAGCCGGGCACTGTTATCCCGCCTTGATATGACAGCAGCGATGCCGTGAAGATGACCTTGCCATGGCCACGCTCGACCATGCCGCGACCGATCTCACGCGTGAGCAGGAACTGCGCTGACAAATTGACCTCGATCACCTTGTCCCAAAACTCGTCTGGATGTTCGGCGGCTGGGGCTCGCAGGATCGTGCCGGCATTGTTGACCAGAATGTCGATGCGTGGATTGTCCGACAGGATCGCTGCGATCGTCGACTTGAGCACGGAGCGATCGGCGAAATCGCAGCGATAGCCTCGGAAGCCGCGGCCGGCCGCGCGAATAGCGCGTGCCACCTCGTCCTCCGGCTCGAGCGAAGCCGATACGCCGATGATATCCGCTCCTGCTTCGGCAAGCGCCAGGGCCATGGCCATGCCGATGCCGCGGCGGCAACCGGTTACCAGCGCCACTTGGCCGGTCAGGTCGAATAGTTCAGCGGCGTTCATGCCTCGCACTCCAGCAATGTTTTCATACCTGGATCGGGGCTGTCGAGCGTTTCGAACGCGGCCTGAACCTGGTCGATCGGATGGACCGATGTGATCAGCGCATCGACATCGACCTGGCCGCTGGCGATCAGGGCAATTGCGGCATCGAAATCGACTGCCTCGTACACGCGGGCACCCACCAGTTCGAGCTCGCGCCAGAAGAAGCGGAACAGATCCACCTGCGGCTTGGTTGAATGGATAGCGACCATGCAGATGCGGCCGCGCACGGCGGCGATATCGGTCATGGCGCTGACGGTGGCTTGAACACCCGCGACCTCGAAAACAACGTCAGCGCCCTTGGTCCCGGTCCAGTCCATAACATGCGCGGCAAGGTCGCCTGTAGCAGGGTCGAAGGTCGCGAAGCCGGCATTGGCGGCATACGCCCGCCGCACGGCGGTCGGTTCCGATATCAGCACATCGGCGCCCCGTGCGCGCGCAACCAGTGCAATCAACTGGCCGATAGGCCCGCCGCCTAGAACCACGGCCTTCTCGCCTGCCGCGACGCGCGCACGCGCGACATCGTGACAGGCCACGGCTAGCGGCTCGACCAGCGCGCCGCGGCGCAGATCAACATTCGCGGGAAGCTTGTGCAGCGTGCGCGCCTTCACTGTCCAGTAGGATTGCAGGGCACCGGCCGTGTCAATGCCCATAAATTTAAGGTTGTGGCAGATGTGCGAATGACCCGCCGAGCACGCCGGGCAATCGCCGCAATAGTCGAGCGGGCGAACCACGACGCGCTCACCAGCGGCAAAGCCCTCGACATCCTTGCCTACCGCTTCGATAACGCCCGACATCTCGTGTCCGATCACGCCCGGCGGGCAGACGCGATGGTCCATGTTTCCGTGATAGACGTGAAGGTCGGTGCCGCACAGGCCGACATAGCCGACGCGGATCGTGACTTCACCGGCCTGCGGCTCGAGGCGCTTGCCCTCGGCGAGTTCGAATCGGCCCTTTTCAACATAGACAGCACTTTTGAGTGGCATGACACTTATCCGATTTTGTGTGGTTTGAGGCGTTGGGTATTGAAGGAGACGCCTGATCCTGGGGTGTTGGGAGCGGCGGTTTTACCGTTTGTGACGGTGGTGGGGTTGGTGGTGTAGGCGTCGATGGGGAAGGAGTGGATTTCGAGGGTGGCGGCGTTGGGGATGGCGGCCATGAGGGAGACGTGGAGTTCGTGCATGCCGTGCGATGCGACGGGTTTGCCGGCGGCTGCGGCGCGGCGGGCGACGTCGAGCCAAGGGGTGATGCCGCCGATATTGGAGGCGTCGGGCTGGAGGACGGCGATGGCGTGATGGGCGATGGCCTGGCCGAACTCGGCCGGGGTGCGCAGGTTTTCGCCGGAAGCCAGCGGGATGGCGGTGGCGGCGGCGACGCTGGCATAGGCGTCGAGGTCGTCATGGGCGACGGGTTCCTCGAACCAGGCCAGGTTCATGTCTTCGACGCCGCGGGCAAAGGCGATGGCGGCGGGGGCGTCCCAGCTATAGTTGGCGTCGGTCATGAGCGCGCGATCGGTGCCGATCAGTTCGCGCACGGCGCGCACGCGACGGATGTCGGTGGCGATGTCGGGGCGGCCGACCTTGAGCTTGATGCCGGTATGGCCGGCGGCGAACTCGGCGGCGACGCGCTCGAGCAGCTGGTCGTCGGAATAGCCAAGGTCGATGAGGCCGCGATAGCAGCGGACGGCAGGATCGGTGCCGCCGGCGACCTGCCAGAGCGGCTTGCCGAGCCGCTTGCAGCGAATGTCCCACAACGCGATGTCGGCGGCGGCGATGGCGAAGCCGCAGATGCCGCCAACACCGAGATAGTGTAGCGTGGCGCGCATGCGCGCGGCCAGCGCCTCGACATCATGCGCATCGGCGCCCTTGAGCAGCGGGGCGATATCCTCGCGCAGCAGCGCGCGGATCGCGCCGCCCCCGGTGCCGCCGGTGTAGGTGTAGCCGACACCCTCCACCCCGTCGGCACAGACGATGCGACAGGTCACAAGCTCGAAATGCGTGTGCAGGCCGTGCCCGGCATCGACCAGCGCCTCGGCCAGCGGCACACGGTACAGCACCGCCTCCACCGCCACGATGCGCGCCGCCTCGCCAGCCGCCACCACCTGCTCACCGCC
>NZ_BSEX01000011.1 GCF_027922045.1 Microbacterium terregens | reverse complement strand
CACGGTGATCCGGATAGGTGGATCGCAGCAGGTTCGCCAAACGGATCGACGGGTCCCACTGGGCGGACACGTGCGGGTGTGGGTTCACCCCTCCCCACATCATCGTGGCGAGCAGTTCGCCAGATTCCGGCACCTGCCACGCGACGGCTTGCTTGAAGCTGTGCAGGGCGGGGGCTGGGACGCATTTGGCGTCGGCCGAGAACGCCTCTTCCAGCGTGTCGCGGAGCATTTTCACGCCGACCGGGACGGATGCCGCGTAGGCGTCGAACTTCGACTGACAATCCAGCGTGAAACCAGCCATTTAGCTGTGCCTCCGCTCGAAACGGACTATCTCCGCACCCCCGTCCTCAGGGTCTCTGACCCCCGTATTACAATACGGGGGGCGAGCCGCCTCCGAGGATGATGCACACGCGGTCTGCGGGCGCTCGCCCGCGCATGCATCATCCACTCCCCAGCTTGTCTCCCATTCCGCTTCTAGGGCCTCTTGGACGCCGAGCGCGTCCGCGAACTCTAGTTGGGCCTCTAACTCCTCCTCGGCCTCCTGTAGGCCCTGTTCCAGCGCCATTTGCAGGTAGTCGTCC
>NZ_BSEX01000010.1 GCF_027922045.1 Microbacterium terregens | reverse complement strand
CTTGCGGAGCCTGAATCAGATCGCGACGCTCACATCAATGGGTCCTGACCCTAAACAGCAGCATGCCAAGTCGCCGATGGGAATGTTTTTCAAGCATCATCATTGATGGTTCTGCGAATCATCGCTCTCGCAACCAGCATCGAGCGCCCGTCCTGCCTACGACGGGCGCAGACTTTCAGCCACACGCAACCATTCTCGCAATCGTAGAGTCCCTCTCTACGATTGCGGCCC
Organism: Microbacterium terregens; assembly: GCF_027922045.1. The sequence goes on along the minus strand of NZ_BSEX01000010.1, from coordinate 15,606 downwards.
CCTAGCGGCTGTCACCACCCGCCGCCGACATGGCCGGCGATGTCCACCGCCCCCGCCAGCTCCAACGCGATCGACCTGTCGCGCTTCCCGGCGCCGACCATCGTCGAGCAGCTGACGTTCGAGCAGATCCTCGCCGAGCTGGTCGAGTCCCTGCGCGCGCGCCTGCCGGCCTTCGATGCGCTGGTCGAAAGCGACCCGGTCATGAAGCTGCTGCAGGTGGTCGCCTACCGCGAGCTGCTGTTGCGCCAGGGCGCCAACGACGCCGCACGCCAGCTGATGGTCGCCTACGCGCTCGGCACCAATCTGGATCATCTCGCGGCTCTGGTCGGCGTCATCCGCCTGCCGGGCGAGGCCGACGACGCCCTGCGCCAGCGCGCGGTCCTTGGCCCGGAAGGTTTCTCGGTCGCCGGCCCTGAGCTGGCCTATATCTACCACGCCAAGTCGGCGGACCCCGGAGTGCTAGACGCCAGCGCCATCTCGCCGGCTCCCGGCGAGGTTCTGGTCACCGTCCTGTCGCGGGAAGGCGACGGTGCAGCCTCGGCCGCGCTGCTCGATGCCGTCCGCGAGCGGGTAAATGCGCGCGAGGTCCGCCCGCTCGGCGACCTGGTCACCGTCGCCAGCGCCGAGATCCGCACCTTCGCAGTGCACGCCACCCTCTACACCTTCGCCGGCCCTGACCGCTCGCTGGTGCTGACCGCTGCCCGCGAGCAGCTGGACGCATACCTCGCCGAATGCCGGCTCCTGGGCCGCGACGTGACCATGTCCGGCCTCTACGCCGCGCTGACCGTCCCCGGCGTCCAGCGCGTCGTGCTGGCCGCGCCCACTGCCGACGTCGTCTGCGACTATACGCAGGCAGCCTGGTGCACCGACATCGTCATCGCTCACGGCGGCTATGACGCCTAGCCTGCTGCCTCCCAACGCAACCCCGCTGGAACGCGCGGCCGAAACGGTGACCGCGCGCATCGGCGACGTGCCCTTTCCGGTCGAAGCGCTGGGCGATCCGCAGCGGATCCCGCTGCGGTGGTTGCCGTGGCTCGCCTGGGGCCTGTCGGTCGACAGCTGGGACGACGATTGGAGCGAAGCGGAAAAGCGTGCGGCCGTTGCCGGCTCGATCGCGCTGCACCGGATCAAGGGCACCCGCGCGTCGGTGGAGACCGTGCTGGGCCGCTTCGACCGGTTGCTGCACCTGGTCGAATGGCATCAGGCGGCGCCGCGCGCGGATCCGCACACCTTCGAGGTTCGCCTGCCGATCGCCGGCGACGGCGTGGAGCCCGGCGGCCGCCGCGCCACCGCGGCCTTTGCCGAAGCCATCATCCGCGAAGTCTCGCGGGTGAAGCCGGCGCGCGAGCATTTCCGCCTGGTGCAGACGCTCGGGCTTGAGGGCGCGATCGGCATCCAGGGCGTCGCCCGCCTCACCGGCGCCGTCCGCCAGGACATGGCCGCCAACTTCGACACCTCGCCGGCCTGGGCCGCCTTCCTCCAGACCGAGGATGGCGAGCCGCTGCAAGACGATGCCGGCGCCTTTGTGGACACCGCACCATGAGCAAGCTCGCCCTCACCATCACCCAGGCGGGCCATTCCCGCTTTACCGCGGCCCAGGTCGACGACGACATCGACCTGTCGATCAGTGCGGTCGGCCTCTCCGATCGCGCGTTCGTCGCCGCTCCCACGCTCACCGCCCTGCCGGGCGAGTTCCGGCGCGTGTCGACGATCTCAGGCGAGGCCATCGGCGACAACGTCGTGCACATGGTCGTGCGCGACGCGGATCCGCTCGCCTACACCGTGCGGAGCTTCGGCCTGTTCCTGGCCGATGGAACGCTGTTCGCCACCTACGCCCAGGCCGATCCGCTGTTCGAGAAGTCGGCGCTGTCCGACATGCACCTCGCGATCGACATCGCCTTCCCCACTGGCAACGTCGAGCAGCTGACGTTCGGCGACACTAACTTCCTCAACCCGCCCGCGACCACCGCCACTCGCGGCGTCGTCGAGCTGGCGACGCAGGAGGAAGTCGACACCGGCGAGGACACGGAGCGCGTCGTCACCCCGCGCACGCTGGCACAGCGGCTTGCCGGTTGGGCGGGCGGGCTGCTCGGCCGCCGGATCACCGGCGCTGGCCTCGCCACCGGCGGCGGCGACCTGACTGCCGACCGCACCATCACCGTGCCTGCGGCCTCCGCTGCCGAGGCGGATGCGGGCACGATCGCCAGCAAGGCGCTGACGCCCGCCAGCATCGTCAACATCATCGCCTCGATTACCGCGCGTGTGCCGCTCACCCGCCGCATAGACACCGCAGGCCTGGCGCTCGGCGGCGGGGCGCTCGGCACCGACCAGACGATCTCCGTGCCGGCCGCGACATCCGAGCAGCTGCTCTACGCCACCGCCGCCAATGTCGCGGTCACGCCGCAAAGCTTTGGCGGTCTGGCGCACCTGCTGGAAGCGAACGGCTACTGGACGCTACCCGGCGGGCTCATAGTCCAGTGGGTAAACTACCGCGCGGTTCTCGCCGACGAACCGGCAGTGACGGTCAACTACCCGCTCGCCTTCCCCAACCGCTGCCTGGTCGCGAGCGCCACCGCCTTCATCAACGCGCCGTCCGCGGCTCGGGACTCCTGGGCGCAGGTCGCCGGCAATCCCGGCCGCACCTCGTGCGTGATCCAGCTGCAGGCCGACGACCAGAACGATCGCGTGGTCGACGGCTTCACCCTCCTCCTGATCGGTTACTGACATGGCGAAGATCTCCGAACTGCCCCCCCTGGTGGAGCCCACCGGCAACGAAACCGTGGTAGTCCTGGATGGCGGCGCGACTAAGCGCGTGCCGATCGCCGGACTTGCCAGCGCTGCGGTGGCGCCCCAGGTCGCGCGTGCACTCGCCGCTCAGATTGCAGCGGAAGGCGCCGTCTCGCCGTTCAAGGCGAAGCTGGGTGCAGATCTCAGCGACGTGACGACGCTGGTTGCTGGCACCACCGCGCCCGACAGCCAGACGGCCGGAACTCCGATCTTCATCTCCGAGGCCAGGACGGTGCGGGCTGGGCTTCCCACCGAGATCAGCTTGCGCATCGCTGGCGCGGGCACCGGCGAGCTGGCCCTGCTCGCTCCGGTCGGCGATGCCTTCGACTTGCGCGTGGTGCGCAACCTTGGCGTCGTGACGGTGGCTGCAGGCGTAAACACCTTCCGGCTGCCCGCGGACATGCCGATCCTGCCCGCCGGATCAGTGGCCGTCTACAAGCGGCTGACGGGAAGCCAGAACCTGCGCGATGATCCCGGCGGAGTAGGTATGCGCGGGATTCCCATCACGACCGCTCTCTCTGAAGGTGCGGTTATCACCCCTGGCGCAGTCGTGAGCTTCACCCTCGCGATCGCGCTGAAGATCCTCGCCGCCCCCGCACCGATCGAGGGGCGCCTTGCGAACGCGGAAGCCGCCGTGGCTGACGTCCCGGACGTGAAGAACAAGCTGGGCGAGCCCGGCCGGGTCACTGCCGCCTATGGGTACAGCATCGACCCGCAAGCGCCTCTCAAGGAGGTTGCCCGCGGCCGAACGAACTACATCAATCGGCCGCTGAAGGCTGGCGACCGTTTCCTCGGCTTTGAAGTTACGGTCACTCAAGCCGGCGGTGGCTCAATCATAGTATCTACCCCGGTTTACGATGCTTCCGGGGCATTGGTTCAGGCCCGCCCCATCGCGATCTATGACGTGATGCTTGAGGTGGGGACGAGCTTCCTCGCCCACACGGGCGATCCGGCATTCCCCGATTCCCGCTACCCCGCCGGATCGCTTGTCGGATTCTTCTGCGACACGGCCATTCTCGCATATGCTGAGACACTTGCTCCCGAGGGGCCGGTCTACCGCCACCAGAGCGGCAAGCCTGTTCTAGCCGTCGCCAAGGCGGTCGACACCCTGACCTATTCCCCGGCGATCAAAGCCCGCATTGACGGCATCGCCGCGGTCGCGCCCCGCCTCGCCAAGGTCGAGCAGCGGGTCGCATCGCTTGAACAGGCCGGTGTCGGAACGTCTCCGCAGCCGCTCCCGATCGGCGCGGGCAAGTATCCGCCGTTCTCGCCCGGCAACGCCTATTTCCGGTGGCTGTTGAAGCGCGCTCGGATCGAACGGAATATCACGACCGCTATTGGTCGCATCGTCATGATCGGCTCTTCGTCGGTAGCGCGCGCCGCCATGCCACAGGCGCTTGCGGACCGGCTTGTCCCCCAGCTCGGCTTGTCGGGGCAGGGCTGGCTCAGTGTGTCGGGCGTTGCGGCGCTGTCTCAGCCGATCAACGGCGGCACCTTCGCGCGGTCTGCGGGATGGACGCAGGTCGAGTTCGCGGGCCAGCTGGGGCTCGACGGCTTCGCGGTCACGACGAGCGCGGCGGGTGAGACGCTGGAGTGGGGCAACATCCCGTGCCGCTCCTTCGCGATCTATTCCGACGACGCCAGCGGCGCCTACGAATACTCGATCGACGGCGGCGCGAGCTGGACGCAGGTAGCCAGCGGCGGAACCGCTTCGCGGCGCAAGACGGTCACGCCCGCGCTTGCATCCGGCGCTCACCGGCTGATCGTGCGGTCCGTTGGCGCGGCCCCGCTGCGAATCCTGGGTGTCTATGCGCCCGGAACCGAGAAGGGGGTCGAGATCAGCCAGGCGGGGCACGGCGGCAGCGACAGTCTCAACTGGCGCGCGTTCTTCCCCGGTGTCGCGCCGATCCTGACCGAGATCGACCCCGACGTGGTGTTCATCGCGCTCACCTCCAACGACATGCGCGCGAACCGCTCGCCTTCGGCGTTCAAGACGAACATGCAGGAGTTCGTCGCAGGCGTCCGGGCAGCTGCGCCGACCGCCGCCGTGGAGCTGTTTGCGCAGCCCGACGTCTCCGGGACGTTCGCCTATGATCCGGCAGCCTATCGCGACAAGATGCGCGAGATCTCCGACGCCGACCCGATGGTCGAATACTACAGCGGCGCTGACGTGTTCGCCGACTATACGGTAATGCAGCCGCTGGGCGCTTTCGAGGACACCCTGCATCCCAACGAGTTGGGCAGCGCAGCGCTGATGCGGCGCTACGAGCGCGAGCGCCTCTAAGGCTCGGGCAAGTCGCAATCGTAGAGTGCGTCTCTACGATTGCCGCCCCCGTGACGCCGCAGCCCGGCCGCGCATGGTCGTTTTCGTGGCCGAACCTGTCGACACCCCCCGCCTGATCGGCGACCTGCTGCGCGAAGGCGTTGTGATCGAACGCGTCGGCGCGACGTGCCGTGTCGCCATCGGCGATCTCGAAAGCGGCCCCATTCCCTGGCTCGCCGGGCGTGCCGGCGACGCGACGATCTGGTCGCCGCCGAGCGTGGGCGAACAGGTCGCGGTGCTCTCGCCCGAGGGCGACATCGAACGCGCGATCGTCCTGCCCGGCATCTTCTCCGACGCGCACCCGGCACCCGGCGACGACACCACTCACATCGCGTTCTCGGACGGCACCTGGATCGGCTACGATCCCGGATCGGGCGAAGCCATGGTGGCACTCGGCGACGGCACCAGCTTGTCGATCGCGCCCGGCAAGATCCGCATCAACTGCGACGTCGAGATAGCCGGCAAGCTGACCGCAACCGACGACGTCGTCGGCGGTGGCAAGAGCCTGAAGGATCACGTTCACACCAAGGTACAGGCCGGCGGCGCCATCTCGGGGCCGCCGCAATGATCGGGATGAACGCCGCCACCGGCAAGCTGCTGGAAGGCATCGAGCATCTGCGCCAGTCGGTGCAGGACATCCTCGGCACGCCGCTCGGCACCCGCGTCGGCCGGCGCTGGTACGGCTCGCACATCCCCGAGCTGCTCGATCAGCCGATGAACGATCGCACGCGCCTGGCGCTGGTCGCCGCCGGCGCCCTCGCCCTGCAGCGTCAGGAGCCGCGGATCCGCGCCACGCGCATCACCGTCGAGACCGGCGCCACCGCCGGCGCCGCCGTTCTCCGCATCGTCGGCAAGCGGCTCGATGGCGCCCGCGCCGGCGCCCCGCTCACCCTCGCCATCCCCGTTCGCTCTGCCCGCGCTTCCTGAAAGGACCATCCATGGCCGACCGTTACCACCACGGCATTTCCCTGACCGAGATCTCCAACGCGCCGCGAATCATCGCGACCGTGGCCACCGCCGTCATCGGCCTGGTCGCGACCGCGCCCGCTGCCGCCGCTGACGCCTTCCCGCTCGACCGGCCGGTGTTGGTGCGCGATCTCGACGCCGCGATCGTCGCGGCCGGCGCCGGCGGCACGCTCGCCGCCACGCTGTCCGCAATCGCCGCTACCGTCCGCGCGCCCGTCGTCGTTGTGCGGGTCGCACCGGGTGCGGATGCCGCCGCTACGCAGGCAGCCATCATCGGCGCCGACGCGAACGGCCTGCGCACCGGCATGCAGGCGCTGCTCAGTGCCGAGGCGGTCACCGGCGTGAAGCCGCGGATCCTCGCCGCGCCTGGTCTCGAAAACCTGGACGTGACCACCGCCCTTGCGGAGGTGGCCGAGAAGCTGCGCGGCATGGCCTATGCCAAGGCGCTGGGCGAGGACGTCGCTGCCGTCGACGCCTACGCCTCCGGCTTCACCTCGCGCGCGCTCATGCTGCTGTGGCCGGACGTCACCGTCCGCCGCGCGGACGGCACCAGCGTGCCCAGCTTCGCCGCCGCCCACGCCGTCGCCATGCGGGCCCGGATCGACCAGGAGCAGGGCTGGCACAAGACGCTGTCCAACGTGCCCCTGCCCGGCATCACCGCCGGGACCGGCGTCATCGGCATCACCCGCGACGTCACCTTCGACATTCAGGATCCCGACTGCGACGCCAACGTGCTGAACGCGGCCAACGTCACCACCCTGGTGCGGATCAACGGCGAGCTGCGCTTCTGGGGTTCGCGCACCACCTCCAGCGATGCGAACTTCGCCTTCGAGTCCGCAACCCGCACCGCCCACATCCTCGCCGACACCATCGCCGCCGGCCTGGTCTGGGCGATCGACAAGCCGCTGACCCCTGGCCTCGCGCGCGACATCGTTGAGCAGTGCAACGCCAAGTTCCGCGCGATGAAGCTGGAGGGCGTCATCTACGGCGCGAAGGCGGTGTTCGATGCGGCCAAGAACCCGGTCGACAAGCTGCGCAGCGGCATCCTGACCATCGGCTATCGCTACACCCCGATCCCCCCGCTGGAGCGGCTGAACCTCGTCCAGGAGATCTCGGACGAGTTCCTGGCCGACTTCGCCAGCCTCGTTGCGGAGGGCTGATCGATGGAGATCCCCAACCGACTCCTGATCGTGCTCCTGGTCTTCGGCATCGTCATCGCCGCCCTGCTGTGGGGCTTCGGCATCGTACCCTGGTGGGCGGTCCCGATCATCGTCGTGGCCGCTCCCGGCGCCGCGATCAGCATCCTCGTCCTCCTGTTCTACGCGGCCTGGGTCGCGTCGGGCAGTCACTGACCCAACCGAAAGGACCGCCACATGAGCTTTCCCGAAAAACTGAAGAAGGCCGACCTGTACGTCGACGGCCGCTGGGTCGCCGAACACACCTCGGTCACCCTCCCCAAGCTCGGCCGCAAGCTGGAGGAGTTCCGCGGCGGCGGCATGGACCGCCCGGTCAAGATCGACATGGGCGGCGAGGCGCTGGAGGCCGAATGGGCCTGCGGCGGTTGGGTGCGCGATCTGATCATGGGCTTCGGCCACGAACGGCTCGAAGGCATCCAGATGCGCTTTACCGCAGCGGCCCAGGACGATGCCACCGGCACCGTCCACAGCTGGGAAGCGATCCTCGGCGGCCGTCACGAAGAGATCGACCTGGGCGAGAGCAAGGCCGGCGAGGACACGGAGATGAAGGGCAAGACTGCCGTCGTCTTCTACCAGCTCACCCGCGACGGCGAGGAGCTGGTCTACATCGACGTGCTCAACGCGATCGAGCGCATCGGCGGTGTCGACCGCATGGAAGCCCAGCGCAACGCCCTCGGCCGCCTCTGATCTCCGGCCCCGGCCGCGCGCCGGGGCCACCCCGCCCCCACGAAATCTAGGATCGTCCCATGTCTGCTGTCTTTTCCCGTTTCGCCCTCCAGGCCGCCATTTCTGTTGCTGGTGTCGTCGCGCACGAAGCCGGTGCCGAGATCGAGGTACGCAAGCCCGGTGCCGGCGAGATGCGCGGCCTTTCCGTCAACCCGCTCATCCAGGGCGACTACACCTCGCTCGAAACGCTCGCGGGCCGCATCACAAAGCCGGCGCTGACGAAGCCGCAGTTCGCCTCCATGGATCCCGCCGATCTGACGCAGTTCCACCTGGAAGTGCTCGATTTTTTGCTGCCGTCGAGCGCGAAGCAGGCCGTCTCCCCGACCGAGTAGAGCCCGTCATGGCGGACATCTGGTGGGTGCTGCGCGGACAGCCCGACCTGCAGGCGATGTCCGCCATGTCGCTCGCCGAACTGATGGACTGGCATCGCCTCGCGATCGAGCGCGCGCCCAAGAAGGAAAAATGACGTGTCCGATCGCGAGCTGAAGATCCGCATGCTGCTCGCGGCCAGCGATCGGGTGACGCGGCCGCTGCGCGACATCGCCGGCGGTTCGCGCGCCGCGACCGAGGCACTGCGCGGCACCCGCGAGCGGCTGCGCGAGCTGGACCGTCAGCAGGAGCAGATCCGGGGTTTCCGCGCCCTCAAGCTGGGCATGCGCGAAACCGAGCAGCAGATGCGCTCGGCACAGGCACGCGTTACGGCGCTCGGCCGCGAGATCGCCCAGACGGCCAATCCGACCCGGGCAATGACCCGTGAGTTCGAGAAGGCCCAGCGCGAGACCGCCCAGCTCGAACGACAGCACCAGAGCGAATCGAACCAGCTGCGCGAGCTACGCACCCGCCTACGTGACGCCGGCATCGAGACCCGCGACCTCGCCCGTCACGAACGCGAGTTGCGCGAGCGCTCCCGCGAGACCAACCGCGAGCTGGCCGAGCAGGAACGTCTCCTCGAACGCGTCGCGAGTCGCGAACAGCGCATGGGCGCCGCGCGCGAGCGGTTCAGCCGCACCATGGGTACCGCCGGCAATGTCGCGGGCGCCGGCATGGGAATGCTCGCCACGGCCGGCGCCATGGCGCTGCCGATCGTCGCCGGTGTCCAGGCGGCGCAGGAATACGAATCGAAGATGACCGACATCGGTCAAAAGGCGAACCTCGCGCGTGCTGCGACGGGTCGCATGGGCGCGGATTTGCTGAAAGCCGCGCGCGCCGCAAACCAGCTGCCGGAGGCGATGCAGGGAGGTGTCGACACCCTGTCGGGCTTCGGCCTCGATCCACGCCAGGCGACCGCGATGATGGTGCCGATTGGCCGCGCCGCCACCGCCTATAAGGCGGAGATCGCGGATCTCGCCGCCGCCAGCTTCTCAGCCCACGACAACCTGAAGGTGGCGCTGAACGACACCGGCCGCATGATCGACGGCATGGCAGCGGCCGGCAAGGCAGGCGCCTTCGAAATGAAGGATATGGCGCAGCACTTCCCGACGCTGACGGCAGCCTATCAGGGGCTCGGTCAGACCGGCGTCGCTGCTGGTGTCGACCTGTCGGCCGCGCTCCAGATCACGCGCAAGGGCGCCGGCGACAGCGCGACGGCCGCCGGCAACCTCAACAACGTCCTGCAGAAGATCACCTCGCCCGCGACGGTGCGGGCGTTCAAGAAGCTGGGCGTGGATCTGCCGAAGTCGCTGAAGAAGCTCTATGCCGAGGGCAAGACGCCTATCGAGGCGATCTCCGAACTGACGAACAAGACGCTGAAGGGTGACCTGTCGCGCTTGGGCTACCTGTTCGAGGATGCCCAGGTGCAGGCAGGCTTGCGCCCGCTCATCCAGAACATGGAGGAATATCGGCGGATCCGCAGCGAGGCGATGAATGCCAGCGGTACCACCGATACCGACTTTGCCGAGCGCATGCGCGACAGCGCCGAACAGACCAAGCAGCTCACCGTCAACGCCGCCACGCTCGGCATCCAGCTCGGCACGGTGCTGCTGCCCAGCGTCAACGATCTGCTCGGCAAGGCCGCCGCCATGGCGTCGCGCCTGGGCGACTGGTCGCAACGCCACCCCGCGCTGACGAAGGCGCTTGTCCTGGCGACGGTGGCGATCACGGCGCTTATGGGCGCCGCCGCGCTCCTGACCCTCGCTTATGCCGCCATGATGGGGCCGATGGCGCTGTTCGGCGCGCTGTCGACCGCCACAGGCATCGCCATGGCGCCGCTGATCGGCATCGTCCTGGGCGTCGTCGCCGCCGTCGCCCTGCTCGCCTATGGCGCGTACCAGGTCTACAACAATTGGGGCGCGATCAGCGGGTTCTTCGGCGGCATCTGGGAGCGCATCCGCTCGACCTTCACCTCGAACTGGGCGTTCATCCGCAACCTGCTGCTGGGCGCCCTGGTCATCTTCATGCCGCCCGTCGCTGCGCTGATGCTGGTCGCGAAAGCGGTCTACGACAATTGGGGCCGGATCCGCGCCGGTTTCATGGCCGGCGTCGCCTTCCTCGCTGCCGTCGTCGGCCCCTTGGTGCAGCCGCTCTACAATGCCTTGAACCTGGTCGGCGGCTTGGTCGGCCGGTTCTCGCAGATGGGCCTGCACCTGATCCAAGGCCTGGGTCGCGGAATCCTCTCCGGCGTCGGATGGGTGCTGAAGCTCATCACCAACGTCGCCACCACGATCGGCGGCGCCTTCGCCAAGGCGATGGGCATCCACTCCCCGTCGCGCGTGTTCATGGCCTATGGCGGACACCTCATGGCCGGGCTGCACAACGGCATCGACAACGACGCCGACGCGCCGGTCGCCCGCATGACCCGCCTGTCGCGCGACCTCACGCAAGCGCTGGCGGCGACGGCCGCAACCCCAGCCCTCGCCTCTGGTGCCGCTATGCCCGCCGCTGGCGGGGCGCAGGCGTCCGCAATGGCGCCCGCTGCGGCGCCGGCCCGCACCTACATCATCAAGGTCGAGGGCGGCACCGGCGGCCCGACCGAGATCGAGGCCGCCGTGCGCCGCGCGATCGAACAGGTCGAGCGGGAGCGATCCGCCAACAGCCGCTCGGCTTTCGCCGACGATGCCGACTGGAACGTCTGGTGCTGATGTCCCTTGGGATGTTTCCCTTCTCGCTCGACACCCTCGCCCATGAGGATCTGACCCGCCGCACCGCCTGGCGCCATGCGACGTCGCAGCGCATCGGCCAGCGCGATGCGACGCAGTTTGTCGGCCCTGGGGAGGAAACGGTCTCGATTGGCGGCACCGCCTATGCGGAGCTGACCGATGGCCGACTATCGCTCAACCAGCTGCGCACCATGGCGGACAGCGGCGACGCCTGGCCGCTGGTCGACGGCGCGGGCATGATCTTCGGCGCCTTCGTCATTCAGACCCTCGACGAACGCCACAAGGCGCTGTTCGCCGATGGCACCCCGCGCGCGACCGACTTCCAGCTCGAGCTGCTGCGCGTCGACAGCGAGCAGCCGGCATGATCGCGAACATCCCTGACTATCGGGTCGAAGTGGACGGCGTCGACATAACGCCGCGCCTGCGCGACCGCGTGCCGGCCAACCGAAACCGCCCGCGCCTGATCTCGCTGGGCATCACCGACAAGCGCGGCAACGAGGCGGATCAGCTCGACCTGGTGCTCGACGATAGCGACGGCGCCTTCAATCTCCCGCGCACCGGCGCTGTGATCCGCGTGCACCTGGGATGGAAGCAGGGCAGCGACGTGACGGTCGGCCTGGTCGACAAGGGCACCTTCATCGTTGACGAAGTGTCCCACACCGGCCCGCCCGACGTCATCACCGTCCGCGCTCGCGCCGCCGACTTCACCGGCGCGATGCGCGTGCGCCAAGAACGCAGCTGGCGCGGCACCACGCTAGGCGCGATCGTCGCCGACGTTGCCCGTGCGCATGGCCTGACGCCCCGCTGCGCGCCCGCACTGGCATCGATCGCGGTCACCACCAAGGCGCAGAGCCGGGAAAGCGACCTCGCCTTCCTGCGCCGCCTGGGGCGCGATCACGACGCCGCCGCCACCATCAAGCGCGGGAACCTGGTGCTGGCGCCGCTCGGTAAGGCGGCGACCATCTCCGGCGTCAGCCTACCGACGCTGACCATCCATCGCCGCCATGGCGATCGGCACGATTATCAGGTGCAGAAACAAGAGGAGGTCACCGGCGTCACCGCCAGCTGGCATGATCGCGGCGCCGCGAAGAAGAAGACGGTCACGGTCGGCAAGACCGACGGCGCTCGCAAACTGTCTCGCACCTATGCCAGCGAAGCCGACGCCCAGTCAGCGGCAGCGGCCGAGAGCCGCCGCGCCGCGCGCCAGCCCCGCACGCTGGCGCTGAACCTTGCGCTAGGCCGCGCCGACATCAAGCCGGAACAGCCGGTGACCGTCGTTGGCTTCAAGCCCGTGATCGGTGCCGAGCGCTGGGTCGTAAGCGAGGTGTCTCACGCGCTCGGCGATCGAGGGTTCCAGACGCAGGTGACGCTCCAGATTAGGTAGCGCCCATAAAGCTGACTGTCTGAAAGCGTCCAACATCAGCCGTTCACGAGGCCGCTCGGCAGCTGAACCTGGGCATCCATTCAGGTGCTGTTGCGCTCGTGGGCTGGAACGGCCGCTTGCATTCGTCCTGTTCGTGTGGCGGATTGAGCCCATGGGATACTATCTTTGGAAAGCTGTGTTGGGTCGGACGCCGAAAGTGCCGATCACCAAAGCCGAGTATGATCTCTTGCGAACGTCTTGGATCACACTCGGTGTCATCGCATCTATCGAAGAAGAATGGGATAGCTTGATCCAAAACTACATCGAGCTTGAGTTGGAATTAATACGTTCAGCGATGAACACGATGGTGTTAAGCCACGAAGGCTATCACGAGGCCAACCAGACGCGGCTCGGCTTTGCGCGCAGACTTTCCAACTTACTGCACTCTTGCAAATCGTATATCGACCACACGCCGCACCACTTGAAGAAGCTGACGACCGCAGGATTGGAATCGGCCTTCAAGACAGCAACCAGCGCTGCCTATGATGCCAATGGCAGCTATCGGTTCATGGAGGCACTACGAAACTACGCGCAACATCGTGGTTTGCCTTTGCACGGCGCGACCTTCGACTCCGGATGGACCGGCAGCTTTGCCGGTGGCGAACAAGACAAGGGGCTGCTCCGTCATTCGTCGTATGCAACCATTGATTTAGCAAAAATCCGGGCCGATAATAAGTTCAAAGCGTCTGTAATGGCCGAGCTGGCGAACTCGCCCGATCAACTCGACGTATCGATACTTGTACGAGAGTACATGGAAGGCTTGGCGCAGGTACACGAGAACGTTCGATCCTCATTTAGAACTGAACTAGATGACGGAAGCGATGCTATACGTACTGCGATTACGCAATATGCGGCGGTGAACGCTGGCGATGTCGTGGGCCTGAGCGTTGCCGAGTTTGATGACGCACAGGGAACCGCCACCACTTATCAAAATATCTTCACAGACTTATCAGATCGGATTCAAAGACTGATGCAACGAAATCGCAACCTTGTAAATTTGCGACTACGTTACGTGTCTAGCGAAATTACACTGAAGCGCCAAGAAAAGCGCGTGACCGCCATCTCGCCCTAAGTGAGCCAAGGGTTGTCGGTCTAGTTGGATGCTCAAGGCGTACCAGCGGCTTCCCACCCAGGTTCTGCCGTTAGTCCCTTAGTCGCCGTTGGAGAGCCTTCCACGCAGCTTCATCCCGGGGAAAAGGATCCGCCAGGGTCGGCGGCTGCGGGGTGGCGCTGAGCCGCGGTCCGCGCTTTCCGCAAGTCCGGCAGCGAATGTGGTGGCCCAGCGCACCTAGCTGCGTGTTCCAGGAGCGGAGCATGGCGTACCGCCAGAAGCGGCGAGCATCGAAAACATGCTCTGCACCACATGAGCAGCGGACACGCAGGTTCGCGCGGTGCTTCGTCAGGTCGCTCAGGCTGTCCAGCCGGGTATTCGCGGACACCTCAGAGCGGCAGCGGCATCTGCCGTGCGTCGTGGGCCGCCTGCGGACGCGCTAAGGCGTCGAGGATCGTCTCAGCCAGTTCGGCCGCGGCTCTCTCGCGCAGGCGCTGGTTGGGCGCCGTGAGCCCCATGCGGGCCCACCCCGGGGCGTGAAGGAGTGTCTGCGCGAGGCTGGAGGAGTCGGGGGTCGTCATGGCCCGCGTTCTCGTCTTGTTCCGCGATTCGTGCAAGCTGCTTTATGGCGCCGTAGGGGCTGCGGGTGATGTTGAAGGCCGGCGCGAGCGTAAAGCAGCTTGCACTCTCACTGCTTCTACAAGCCCTCGTCATGCTCGATGCAGGCGGTAACCCTGGCGTCGAAATAGGCGAGAGCAGCGGCTCTCTTTCCCGCGGGCAGCATCGGAAGCGCGAATGGCGCGGATCTCCCCAGCGCCAGGGCGGCGCCGCAAGCGGTGTCCTCCTCTGTCTGTCGCGAACAAGCGTAGATCGCATCCTCAAGCTGGGCACTATGCACCGCCGCTGAGCAGGATCGAACGGTATCAGCCAAGCTCGGCTCTGCCAGACCGGCGGCCAGGATCGTCAGAAACATCGCGCGCCCTTTCTGTGTGCCGCCTGCCGGCTATGGATTGGCAAAGCTGGCGCCGCTCGGCAAGGCGGCGAACATCTGCGGCGTCAACCTCCGGAGCTCGCCATCTACCGCGGCGACGGCGATCGGCACGACTATCAGCTGCAGAAGCAGGAAGAGGTGACCGGCGTCACCGCCAGCTGGCACGATCGCGGCGCCGCGAAGAAACAGTCGGTGACGGTCCGCAAGAAGGACGGTGCCCGCATGCTGTCCCGCACCTATGCCAACGAAGCGGACGCCAAGGCGGCGGCCGAGAGCAGCCGCGCCGCGCGCCAGCCGCGCACGCTGGGGCTGAACCTCGCCCTAGGCCGTGCCGACATCAAGCCGGAACAGCCGGTGACGGTCGCCGGGTTCAAGCCTGCGTTTGACGCGCAGCGCTGGGCGATCGTGGGCTTTAGACGTAAGTGAAGCTGGAAAGCAGGCAGGACGACGAGTCACCGAAAGAATCGCGAGAATGCCCGAAGCCCGACAAAGTCCGCTGGATTATAATGGGGCCTCCTCATCATCATCCTCATCGAAGAAGCCTGTATCGAAGGCACCAGGAGTCCCCCAGTCCGAGACATCCCCGCCATAATCTTCGCCGAGTTTCTCATATCGCCGTTGGTAGCGCGGTATTCTCGACTCGAACCGAATCGCCCCGGGTAATGTCGCAGAACGGCGCCCGGCTAATCTCGTCTCGAGTAAATGGTCGATCGTTGGGAGCTCCAGAGCCACGTTTGTTGCCGTTGCATCAAAGAATGAGACGCCAAGATCTCGCAGAATACGGAAATGCGGATCGGCACCTACTGCTGCTTCCGCGCCCGGCAAGGCCCAGCTCTTGCGGATACCGGCTTCATAAACCAGCATCCAATGCTCACCCCGCAGGTCTCCGGCATCTACAGTGCCAGTCCACTCCGAGACTGCACCCCGACCTGTCAGCAGCGTGCGGCTGCGTAGCATCAGAACAAGACAAGCACACAGACTGTTTTCTACCCTAGGGTCAGGACCCATTGATGTGAGCGTCGCGATCTGATTCAGGCTCCGCAAGGAG
>NZ_BSEX01000009.1 GCF_027922045.1 Microbacterium terregens | reverse complement strand
AATCGCCCTCGCTGCCACCGTCATCTTCTGGCTGTGATCAACGAGTCCTGACCCTAGCCACTGCCCTGGTCGCAGCTTCTCCCAGCCGAATAGATAGCGATCGGCAAAGCCATAACGTCCAAGCCACTTCATAGTGATGATTGTAAGGAGCATGCTCCTCGATCATACTTTCTGCAAAGTATTTTACACGCTCACTAATCTGGTACCCGGCCGCAGCATAGCTACATAGCAACTTAACAACTGAGTCGAGGCAATTTGAGTTTTCCCGAGCCACTCGCAGGAGAAAAGGCTCGTATATGTCCCAGTTTTCCCGAAGTACGAGAGTTCTAGACGTTTTTCGCACCGCAAACGATGCGATACTCTCGTCAGGGAGTGATTTGGAATGTCGAATTACCTCAGTGAAAAAACGCATCAAGTTTCGACGCTGCTCCTCCGGAGAACGTGCGATCCCTAACTGCGTGATATCACCCGGCCAGCTTTCTTCATTGAAGCTAAGCGCATCAACGATCTGCGTTTTGGAGGCGTTTAGCTGTAGACCGAAGTTCAGTACGGCCTCTCGAAGGGCAGCGAGAAAGGCTTCCGCATCAACATGCGAGCGGAAGCAAAGAAAAAAGTCGTCCATGTAGCGATAACCGCCAACAACCCGCCCGAAATTAACAGAGCCGACGTGCTCCTCGATTGCGCACAAGATCAGTTCGGATATGATACGCGAACTGTCGGGTCCCACGGGAATACCGATGGTCTGACCATCTTGGCAGGCACGTAACAGCGCATCGAGGCGGTTACCGTACATTGCGGGATCGGCTGGGTTGCGATTACGCTTCGCAATCCTTTTACCATGCAGAGCCCATGGAATCGAGTGAGTGTAAATAGCATGATAGAAGCTAAGTACATCAGTTTGGAGAATGGCGCGAGCCGTTGCATACGCCTGAATGCGTTTCTCGCTGAGTAGTGAAAGTTTTGGCATGTTCACAGCCCGCTTCCCAACCGCCTCGATTTTGGCTGGTGTAAGGCTTATTGATGAGCGGTCGTATATGCGCTCAAAGTCGTCTTGGTGGTCCGTGATTGCGGAAGAAAGATAGTACTGATTTACAGGATTGGGCACACCGAGCATCCGCCTAGAGTGTCCTTTACGCGCCATGTCAAACTGCGCATAGTTGCTGACCGGTGGATACGCCCGACGCTGCTGCGCGTTGAGTCCAGCTTCATATTCCCCCCATATTCGGGAAATATCGGCGATCTTTTCGGCGAAGTTCCTACTGGTGAATGGGGGCGGCAGCTCCTTGGGCAAATAGCCGCGAGCTAAGAGCGCCTCCAGGCGTTCATCCCGTGTCACCAGAAGAGCTCCCCTTCAGCGCAGCACCGTTGATCATCGAACCCCAAAGAAGGACGACCCGCTGCCACCGGACGCGGAGCCGCATGATCATCAGGATCTCGCTGACAAACAGCGCACCAGTTGCATCTTGTCGGTACATTTACCGTGCTAGGCGCCGCGCCCCAGCTTCCACAGCAACCGCTTCCTCCATGCACTCGGCATAGCATGCCGCCCACCGGTGCTCGTCCTCACAGATGACGCCATCGGCGGCGATCACCCGCTGCACGTACTGCGTCAGCACCGCCCGAGAGGTGCTGCTGTGCGCGTACTGCCGGATGGCGCTTTCAAACACCTCGCCATCGGGCGCGAGCCGGCGGGCGTGCGCGACGATCCGGTCGAGCGGCGGTGATCCTTCCCACTCCTTCCGCAGCCACAGCGAACAGATGAAATCTTCGATCGTCTGCGTCTCCAGCGGGTGCCATTGGCCGTCGCAACGCGCCATGAACGCCAGCACGTTCAAGCCGGCGACGATCAGCGACTTTCGCGGCGATGTGGTGTCCCACATATCCGCCAGCGGCTTGGCTGCGCTGACCGTAAAGCGCTCGAAATAGGAACCGTCGCCGAGCGAGGCTCCCGTCTCCGCGTCGCATACCTCCATGATCCGGTCGCAGCGAAAGAGCTTGTAACGCCTGGAGTTGCCGCAGATCGCGCCGACGGACGCGTTGCCGCCGATTGTGAGATAGCGACGGCAGGTTATCAGACGCTCGGTGACCGCACCGTCTTTATCCGCATATTCGATGACGCACATGAACCCGGCAATCGCCTGCGGTTCGTCCGAATCTGTCGGCGCGTCGGGAAGCGTGTCGACGTCCTCGCAGTCCAGCAACGCCGTGAGACCAGGCGGCAGAACCGCCTCCTTAACCGCGAACTCCTGAAGTGCCCCCATGCTCCCCCCTATCGTCGCCCCTTAGAAGCCCGCTGCTTCACCCCAGGACGTGTTCGAACATCGCGTCGCGGGCAGCGTGTTTGCCGCCGCTTTCCTACAAGACCTCGCATGGCCAAATGCGAACGGAATAGGAACACTCATCGAGCCGCTCTTGAACGAACCCGTCTTCCGAACCGCCCCTGGCTGCGAGCTTGCCTGCCTACGCTGCGAGGTCATGTGCGCGATCCTCGCTGGGACGCGGGATGATCTGTGGCGGGAGGTGGAGGCGCTGCATCGGGAACGGTCTCTGGCGCCGTCGCCTCGGGCGGAAGAGCGGTTGCAAGCCGCGCTAGGCCATTTGGAAGCCGCTGAGCGAGAATTCGCGCGAGCTCGTCCACTGGCGCCGTTCGATCGAGCGGCCGAAGCAGCCCTTCGAACATGCGCGCCAAAGCGGCCTCACTAGGCAGCATCACTGACATAGGGATTACCTGCGCGGCTGCGGGTGCCGCGCCTGCCGGCACGTCATCAACGGCCCGCCGGACCCAAGAGACCCACATGGGTACCGTCTTGAGGCGTCCATTCTCGAAAGCTGACACCGCTTGTTGGGTCAGCGAGATCGGAACGCCCGCTTCGGCAGCCTGCTCAACGGCTACGCGAGCCACATCAGCCGCCGTCCAGCCACGCCGCTGGCGCTGAGCGCGAAGCCACGCGCCTTCTTCCTCAACCGTGCTCACAGCTAGAGCTTACAAACAAATTTGTACAAGCGTCGTACAAACGGCTTGTGTTCTGCTTGTATCGTTTGTACGCCGATTG
This sequence comes from Microbacterium terregens, assembly GCF_027922045.1. The sequence goes on along the minus strand of NZ_BSEX01000009.1, from coordinate 384,138 downwards.
CCATGGAACATGACGCTAGCATCCAAGCTTTTAAGCGTGCGGTCGGTTTGGCGGGCAGCCAAACTGCCTTCGCGAAGGCAACTGGCGCCTCTCAGCAGCTGATCTCTTACTTGCTGAAGCGGAAGCGCCCCCTATCGGCGAAGTACGTCCTCAAGGCGGAGGCTGCCTTCGGCGTTCCTCGTCATGCGCTGCGTCCCGACATCTACCCCACCGACCCTGTTTCCGCCTCTGACGCTCCAGCCGTAAAGCCAAGCGCACCGGTCGTCGCGTCGAAAGCAAACGCCGCTTTCTATGGGAAGCGCCCCTGATGGCACCGCGGACGCCCGACACTGCGGCAGACGCCGTGCTGCAGATTGCCGGCCGCATCGGCTATCCAGCGGCGGCGGCGGTCGTGGGCCGCTCGGTCGCGTGCATCCGCGACTGGACGAACGAGGCGACGACCTCCTGCCCTGGCTTCTCTCATGCGATCGCCCTCGACGCCGCATACCTCGCGTCCGGCGGCGAGAACGCGCCGCTGCATGACGCCTATGCGGCGCAGCTCAAGATCACGGTCGAGGATCGCACCGCCTGCGCGCGTGCCCTCTCAAGCGAGGTGGCCACGGCCGCCCGCGAATGTGGCGACCTGATCGCCGCCAGTTTGTCGGTCTGCCAGGCCGGCCACAGCCCCAACGATGTGCAGCGCGCATTGCTCGAAGCCGACGAGGCCGAGACTGCCGTCGCAGCCATCAAGCGCCGGCTGTTCAGTTTCCTCAGGACCGGCGCGGGGCCGGTCGGGAAAGCCGGGGGTTCCCACCAATGAGTCGTACCGCGCGTCCGCGCCAGCCTTCCTTCGATTGCCCACACTGCCGATCGCGCGCGATCGTCCGCAGCAGCGCGCAGGTCACCAGCCTGGTGCGCGAGCTGGACTATGCCTGCACCAACCACCGCTGCGGCCACACCTTCGTCGCGCAGCTGGAGGCGGTTCGCACCATCGTGCCCAGCGCGACGCCGAGCGCAGCCGTCCACCTGCCCTTCGGCAACCGCAACCTGGGGCCGAAGCGCCTGCCGGTACCGGCCAACGACGATACTCGCGAACCGGCAAATGAGGACGGCCCCAGCGCCGCCCAGGCGCCCGATCCCATGAGCGGCTGATCCGCGGCGGCCCCCGCCGCCCTCCCGCTCCTCCCCGACTGCCCTGTTCACCCGGCTTTGCACCCCGCTGCCGGCATCGCCCCCGCTTTGCCCTGTTCCCGAAAGGATGCCCCATGCTGCACCGTCACGCCTTCGCCACGCCGCCGCGCAAGCGGTTCCTCCCCCGCATCCCCGACGCGCAGCCGCTGACGCCAGAGGGCTATCTGCGCCTGCGCCGCAAGGCCGCTGGTCTTGAGATCCGCGACCTGGCCGCGCGCCTGACGGACCTGCGCACCGCGTTGGTAGAGGCCGGCGAACTGCCCGCCGGCATGCTCGTCGGCGGCGGTGACATCGTCTCGCTCCTGGTCATGCTTGAGGCGCCGGGCGTCCGCGCCCGCATGCGCGAGACGCTCGACGCGATCGCCACGGTGATGCCGTTCGATGCCGACGTCTACCAGCAGCTCGCTGATGCAGACCAGCGTCGCCATCCGCGCGTCTGCCGCGGCTGCGGCACCTCGGCCCACGATCATGACATGCCCAGCTGGGCGACGGCGACCAGCTGCACCCGCTGCGATCCCGCTGGAGAGGGGCTGTGACCGCCCGCCGTGTTCTCAAGCGGCGGGAGATGACCCGCCGCACCTTGCGTGCCCTGGTGATCGCCGGTGGCATCGTGGTGGCGATGCTCTGCATCCCGGCGCTCATCGTAAAGACGTTCGCCGATGCGAAGGGTCAACGGTGATGGGCGCGCGCGTCGCTGGGGAGAGCGAGCCTAAAAACAGGCTCAGCATGGGCGATCGTGCCCGCCGCATAACGCTGCTGCGGGAGGCGGCCGACCTGTTCGGCACAGCCCGCGCCGCAGCTGCACTCGGCATCGAGCGCCGCTCGTTCCGCGCCAAGCTCGAGGCGAGCCGCGGCGTTGCGGTCCACGACTTGTACGCCATCGCAGATGGGCTCGATCGCCACGCAGCCGCTGCGGCCGCGCACGCCGCCGCCATCCGCGACAACCTGAAAGATCGAAAGGATACCGCATGAGTGCGGAATTCGACCCGCAGGCGCGCCTGCAGAGCAAGGCCGGCATCTGCGCGTACCTCGGCCACATCAGCACGGCGACCTATGACATATGGGCGCAGAAGGGCCTGGTGCCCGGCCCCGTGCGCGGCACCAACCGCTACGACGTGCGCGCGCACGACCAGCTGCTCGACCGCCATGCGCGCCTGGACGCCGGCACCACCACCCTCTCGCCGCTCGAACAGTGGGAGGTGGAACATGCGCGTGCCGCTTAAGGGGGTCTACGCCAGTAAGAAGAAGCTCGCGGACGGCACGCGCCGGACCTACTACTTCCTGCGCGGGTTCGGCGCCATCAAGCCGCTTGAAGGGGACGAGGCCGAAGAGTTCGCGCCCGGCACCCCTGCGTTCATGCGGGCCTTCCACGCAGCGATCCAGGCGCCCCGCATCGCCCGCACCCACGGCACCCTGCAGGCGATCATCGACGGATACCAGCGGTCGCCCCAGTATCTGAAGCTCGCGCCCAGGACGAAGCGCGACTACGACGCCGCGCTGCTGCGCATCGGCGAGCGGTTCGGCAACCACCCACTGGCGGTGATCGAAGACCCGAAGATCCGGGTGCGCTTTCTCCAGTGGCGCGACGATCGCGCCAAGACGTCTGCGCGCCAGGCGGACGCCGTGTTGGGCGTGCTCCGCATCGTGCTGGAATGGGGTCGCGATCGTGGCCTATTGATGCACAACCACGCCACGCGCCCGAAGAAGGTCTACAAGGCGGATCGCGCGGACAAGCTTTGGCTGCCGCCCGACATCGCAGCGCTACGGGAAGCCGCCGAGCCTGAAATTAGGCTCGCCTTCGAACTGGCGCTGGGCACCGGCCAGCGTAAGGGCGACCTCCTGGCGCTGCCGTGGACGGCCTACGATGGCCAGCGCATCCGGCTGCGCCAAGCCAAGCGCAACCGCATGATCGACATGCCGGTCACGCAGTCGCTGAAGGCGCTCCTCGATGCGCAGCCGCGCACCGCCAAGACGATCCTGACCCGCAACGGCAAGCCGTGGGGAAAGGTCAACTTCGATCACCGCTGGCGCGAGACGGTCGTGCGCGCCGGTCGCGACGGGCTCCACTTCCACGACCTGCGCGGCACCGCCTGCACGATCTTAGCGCAGGCCGGCGCCACGCCATCGGAAATCGCCGCCATGTTGGGTTGGACCGTCTCCACGGTCGCCCGGATGCTCGATCTCTACCAGGCCATGACCGCGTCGCTGAGCGATTCGGCGGTCGCAAAACTCGAAGCGCGCAACGCGCAGTTGCGGAACGAGGTGCGGAACGCGCCCGAAGCGCACACCGGAAAAGAGGTATAAATGTATAGAAATCAAATGGCTGGGGCGGCAGGATTCGAACCTGCGAATGCCGGTACCAAAAACCGGTGCCTTACCGCTTGGCGACGCCCCAACAGCCGCGGGGCCTTATACCGGCCCCGGGCGTGGTGGGAAGGGGGTTATGCGTCGATCCGCTCGAGCCAGCCGTACGGATCCTCCGTGCGGCCGCGCTGTAGGTTCACCAACGTATCGCGCAGCGCGATCGTACGCTCGCCCGGGCCGCCGTTGCCGATCGAGAAGCTGCCCTGCGGCGAGGATACCTTGCCGATCGGGGTCACCACCGCAGCGGTGCCGCAGGCGAATGCTTCGCGAAGCCGGCCGCTGCGGGCATCTGCCTCCCACTGGTCGATCCCATAGCGCTCCTCGCGCACCGTGATCCCCTGGTCGCGCGCGATGCGCAGGATGGAGTCGCGGGTGATGCCGGGCAGGATCGTGCCGGTCAGCGGCGGCGTCAGCATGCTGCCGTCGTCGAACACGAAGAAGATGTTCATGCCGCCCAGTTCCTCGACCCAGCGGCGCTCGGCTGCATCGAGGAAGACGACCTGGTCGCAGCCCTGGCGGATCGCCTCCGCCTGCGCCACCAGGCTGCCCGCATAGTTGCCGCCGCACTTCGCATCACCGGTGCCGCCCGGCGCTGCGCGCGTATACTCCTGGGAGACCCACAGCGACACGCTCGGCGCGCCGCCCTTGAAATAGGCGCCGACCGAGGATGCGAGCACGATGTAGAGATACTCGGCCGAGGGCTTCACGCCCAGGAACACCTCGCTCGCGAACATGAACGGGCGCAGGTAGAGCGCCCCGCCCTCGCCCTCGGGGATCCAGTCCCGCTCGACCAGCGAGAGCTCCCGGCACGACGCGAGGAACAGCTCCTCGGGCAGTTCCGGCATCGCCATGCGGCGCGCCGAACGACGGAAGCGCTTCGCATTCTCTTCCGGACGGAAAAGGCCGACGCCGCCGTCCTCGAGCCGGTACGCCTTCAGCCCCTCGAAGATTTCCTGGGCATAGTGGAGCACCGCCGCTGCGGGGTCCATCTGCACGGGGCCGCGCGCGACGATCTGCATGTCGTGCCAGCCCTTTTCGTCGGACCAGCGTGCAATCGCCATGTGATCGGTGAACACGCGACCGAAGCCCGGGCTCACCAGCTTGTCCGCACGCTCGCTGGCCGGGAGCGGCGAGGCGTTCGGCGTAAGAGGAAAGCGCGTTTCGGACTGGTCGATCATGATCTGCTCCGCAATCGGACGGCGCGGTGCCGTTCCGGCTTGCCGTGGCCTAAGCCCACTGGCAGAACAGGTCAACATGACTGTCCCAAATCGTGCAGCCTCGGCCCAGTTCCTCCGCGAGACGGAAATCCGCCGCGGCTTCGAGCTGCTCTATTTCGGGCATTCCAATCTGACCCGCGTGACCGACGCCGAGCTCGAAGCGCACAAGCTCGGCCGGGCGCATTACCGGGCCCTCTACTTCATCGCCCGCAAGCCCAGCCTGTCGGTGAGCGAACTGCTGCGGCTGCTGGCGATCACGAAGCAATCGCTGGGGCGCGTGCTGGGTGAGCTTTCCGAACGCGGACTGGTGGAAAGCCGAAGCGACGACCGGGACGCGCGCAGGCGGCTGCTGAAGCTGACGCCGGAAGGCGCTGCGCTGGAGAGCCGCCTGTATCAGCTCGTGCGGGAGCGGCTGGCGAAAGCCTATCAGACGGCCGGACCCGAAGCGGTCGCAGGGTTCTGGACGGTGCTCGAAAGCCTCATCCCGGACAGCGACCGTCCGATGATCCGGGCACTCGGCGAGCGCTGATCAGCCGCGCGCGGCGGCCGCCATCTCCGCATTGCGCCGAGCCGATGCGGCCAGCGTCTCCGCCATCAGGCGACGCAGGGCATCCTCGCGGTCGAGCACGTTGAGGCCCTCACGGGTCGAGCCGCCCGGGCTCGCGACGCGGTCGGCCAGCGTCGCGGGCGGAGCGTCCGTTCCGCTGGCCAATGCTCCCGCGCCTTCGACGGTCGCAATCGCCAGGCGTCGCGCCTGGTCCTCCGGAAGGCCGAGCGCCGCGCCCGCCGCCGCCATCGCGTCGATGAAGCGGAAGACGAAGCCGGGGCCGCATCCGGACAGCGCGGTCACCGCATCGAAGAGCCTCTCCTCCCCAATCCATTCGACGGTGCCGAGCGGCGCCATCAGCGCCGTCGCCGCACCGCGTAGCCTCTCATCGGTGCTATCGCTGTGCAACGCCACCACACCCTTGCCGATCGACACCGGCAGGTTCGGCATCGCGCGCACGATGGCATCCGCCTGGAATCGCGCCCCAAGCGCTGCATTCTCCACGCCTGCCAGGATCGACAGCAGAAGCCTGGGGCGGACCTGTGCAACCGCCGTCTGCGCGATGATGTCGAGCTGCTGCGGCTTCACCCCCAGCATCATGGTCGCTGGTGCGGGCGCGTCGGCAGGCACCTCCGTCAGCACGCGAATGCCGTCGATCGGCAGCGTGCCGTTGCGATTGATGACGGTGACGTCAGCCGCAGACACGTGGCCGGTGTCCAGCCAACGGCGCAGCATCGCTCCGGCCATGTTGCCACATCCGACCAGCCAGATCGGTCCGGCGAGCGGCTGCGTCACGCCTCGCCCCGCGTCTCGATCATCGAGGCGGCGATTGCTTCTCGCGGAGACTTGCCGCCCCACAACACGAACTGGAACACCGGATAGAAGCGCTCGCACTCGTCGATCGCGGTATCGACCAGAACCTCGGCCTGCTCCAGCGAGAGCGCCGCTTCCTCGACGTCGATCATCGCAGCATGGCGGAACAGCAGGATGCCGCTCGACGACCAAAGCTCGAAGTGCCCGATCCACAACTGCTCGTTGATCAGGCCTATCGCCTCATAGATGGTCGCGCGTCGGTCGTCCGCGACGCGCACGTCCGGAAAGGCCAGGAATTGGAGCACGCCGTCGTCCGCCCGCCAGATCGCGCGCAACTCGAACTCCGTCCAGCTTCCCTTGACCTTGGCGACGATCTCATCCTCGTCGCGCTGGTGCGACCAGCCGTGCGCGGCGAAGTAGCGCTCCAACATATCGATCGGAGCGGCAGCGTCGCGATCATCCTCGGCTTCGTCGAGCATCAGGTCCTTTCCGGGTGGGCAGTCGTCATGGTTCGGAAATGCCAAGCGGCGCGCACCGACACAAGGTCGACGCGCGCCGCTTGGTCCAGAAAGCTGGGGAAAACCCGTTAGCCGATGCTGTCGCCCGCAAGCGGTTCCGCCGCCGCCGGCGCGGCGCCTCCAGCAGCGAGCTTCGCCTCCAGCGCTTCCAGTCGAGCCTTCAGGCCATCTGCCTCGTCCCGCGCGGCAACGGCCATCGCCTTCACGACCTCGAACTCGTCACGGCTGACGAAGTCGAGCCCGCCGACGAATTCACGCACTCGCTCGCGCGCTGCGCTTTCGCCCTCACGCGCCATGCCAGCCAGCGTGCCGGCAGCACCGTTCACGAACTTGGCGAAATCGTCGAAGATCCGGTTTTCGGATTGCATGTGTCAGGTCCTTCCCGCGTCTAGATCGCCATTTGGGCAGACGAGGTCGCGGGCACAAGGGTTTCGGCACCCGGATTACGCTGATCGATCTCCCAGGTGAGCGCCGTCGCCAGGGTCAGCCACGCGACATAGGGCACGAAAAGCAGCGCCGCACGCGGGCGGATCCGGGCAAACAGCCAAGCCGTAAGCGCCACCACAACAAGCAGCACCAGGATCAACGCCAGAGCCGCGGACACCCGATGCGCTCCGAAGAACAGAGGCATCCAGGCGAGGTTGAGCACCAGTTGCACCACAAAGGCGCTGACGGCGATCCCACGCCCGCGCGCGCCTCGCGCGTCGAGCACCATGGCCAAGGCCACGCCCAGCAGCAGGTAGATCAGCGTCCAGGCGATAGGAAAGGCCCAGTCCGGGGGCGTGAACCACGGCTTTGCCAAGGCGGCGTACCAGGCGTTCTGGGATCCCGCGGGAACCAGGCTGCCGGCCACCAGTCCCAGGAGGAGGACGAGCGGCACGGTCACGATCGCCCACCGCAGGAATCCCGCACGCAGTTGCGCTCTGGAAGCGATCTCGTTCACGCGCTCAATCCTGTTCATCCGGTCGCGTTGTCTGCGGTGCGGCCGGGTGCAATGCAAGCCGGAGCCGCCACTCAGAGCCTGTCCCTATTCGGGACCGCTGCCCTCGTCGGGAGCATGAGCTGCGATGAGGAACTCGACGTTGCCTTCGGGACCGGTGATGGGGCTCTGCGTCACGCCCTCCACCTGCCAGCCGCGACCGGTGAGCCAGTTCGCCACCTCCTCGCACACGCGCGCGTGCACGGCGGGATCGCGGACGACGCCGCCCTTGCCCACCTCCGCGCGCCCGGCCTCGAACTGCGGCTTCACCAGCGCGAGCAACCGTGCGCCCGGCTTCGCGAACCCCATCGGCACGTCGAGCACCTTGGCGAGCGCGATGAAGCTCGCGTCGCAGACGATCAGGTCCACCCCCTCCGGGACATGCGTCGCGGTGAGGAGCCGCGCACTCGTCTGCTCGTGCACGATGACCCTGGGGTCCTGGCGGAGCTTCCAGGCGAGCTGGTTGGTGCCGCTGTCGACGGCATAGACGCGCGCCGCGCCGCGGGTCAGGAGCACGTCGGTGAAGCCCCCCGTGGACGAACCGACGTCGATCGCAACCGCGTTGTCGACCGTCCAGCCGAAGTGCTCGAGGCCGTGGGCGAGCTTGACCCCGCCGCGGGAAACCCAGGGATGGTCGCGCCCCCGCACGTCCAGCACGGCATCGTCCGCCAGTTGCTGGCCCGGCTTGTCGATCTTGCGATCACCGACGAACACCAGGCCGGCCATCACCAGCGCCTGCGCGCGGGTGCGGCTCTCGGCAAGGCCTCGGTCGACGAGCAGCTGGTCGGCGCGGATCTTCGGCATGGCGGCCGAATGGACCGGAACGGGTCCCTCAGGCAAGCCGTCAGCAGGCGACGACGTTCACCGCCAAGCCGCCAAGGCTCGTTTCCTTGTACTCGGATCGCATGTGGTCGCCCGTCTGCCGCATCGTCTCGATCACCGCATCCAGCGGCACGATGTGGCTGCCGTCGCCGTGCAGCGCCAGGTAAGCGGCGTTGACCGCCTTCACCGCACCCATGGTGTTACGCTCGATACAGGGCACCTGCACCAGGCCCCCAATGGGGTCGCAGGTCAGGCCTAGGTTGTGCTCCATGCCGATCTCTGCGGCATTCTCGATCTGCTGGTTCGTGCCACCAAGCACCGCCGCAAGTCCCGCTGCCGCCATCGAGCAGGCGACGCCGACCTCACCCTGGCACCCCATCTCGGCCGCCGAGATCGAAGCGCGCTTCTTGTACAGGAAACCGATGGCGGCCGCGGTCGCGAGCAGCACCCGCGAGCCCTCCGGCGTCGCTCCTTCCACGAACCGCTCGTAATATTGGAGCACTGCCGGGATTACGCCCGCGGCCCCGTTCGTGGGCGCGGTAACCACCCGTCCGCCGGCCGCATTCTCCTCGTTGACGGCGAGCGCCCACAGGCTGATCCATTCCATCACCGAAGCCGGCGCCGCTCGATCGCTGCGCGCGGCCAGCGTCGTGTGCAGCGCCTTGGCACGACGGCGGACGTTCAGCCCCCCCGGCAGCACGCCGTCGGTCGCACAGCCCCGGTCGATGGAGGCGAGCATCGCCGCCCGCACCGCGTCCAGAAAGGCATCGGTTTCCTCGCGGCTGCGCCAGGCGCACTCGTTGCGACGGACGATCTCACCGATCGAAAGGCCGGTCGCCTCGCCCAGTTCGAGCAACTCGGCACCAGAGGCAAATGGATGCGCGACCGCGGCATTGGCGATGTGCAATCCGGCGCCCGCCTCCACCACCACGCCGCCGCCGATGGAGAAATAGGTCTGCGTGCGTTCGCCCCCGTCCGCATCCCAGGCGGTGAAGCGCACCGCATTGGGATGCCCGGGCAAGAACTCGTGCGAGAAGACGATGTCGTCCGCGCCGAACGCGATCGGCACCCGCCCACCAAGCTGCAGCTGGCCGCGTTCGCGCACCGCCCGCAGGATTTCCGGTACGGCGTCGGGGTTCACGGTATCGGGCAGATGGCCGGCAAGCCCGAGCACGACGGCGCTGTCGGTCGCGTGCCCACGTCCCGTCAGCGACAGCGAACCGAAGAGCTCGCAGCGGACGCGAACCGGCAGCAGCGCCTCCAGCGCCGCCTCAGCAAAGCCATGGGCCGCGCGCATCGGCCCCACGGTGTGCGAGCTCGACGGGCCGATGCCGATCGTGAACAATTCGGTGACGCTGATCGCGCGGCGCGCGTCGGCGCGGCTGTTCTGGGAAGGATCGTCCGGCATGATGAACTCCCCGCCTTCCGGCGGTTGCATGCCCCCTCTGTCCTTCCTGCCTGAGAATGCTATCCCGTCGGCGGACGCCAGCGCGCCTCTCTCCAGATGTTGATGACGACCGGTCCTTCTGCCTGAAAGTTTCCGGGGCGGTTGCTCCTTCGGCGCCGGGCTGGTGCCCGATCTCTCCCATGTCGTCGCCCCCGTGCTGCCGCTTGCGCCCGGCAGGTGTCAAGCCGGATCGGGGTCACTTCACGACGATGGGGAGGCCCGCCACGGTCATGTGCACCCGGTCGACCGCCGCGGCGACGCGCTGGTTGATGGTGCCGGCAAGATCCCGAAACGTCCTGGCGAGCGCGTTGTCGGGCACAATGCCGAGCCCGACCTCGTTGGCCACGAGCAGCACCCGCCCCCGCGCGCGCTCCAGTGCCGCCAGCAACTGCGCCAGCCGCTCCTCGGCATCCTCCTCGCCGAGCAGCAAGTTGGAAGCCCACAGCGTCAGGCAGTCGACCAGCACCACAGCGTCCTCGCGATCCGCGGCCGCGACCGCGCCGGCCAAGTCGACCGACGCCTCGACGGTCGTCCAGCGGTCATCGCGATCGGCCTGATGCCGGCGAATGCGATCGGTCATCTCGTCGTCGAACGCCTGGGCAGTCGCGACGAAGACCAGCCGACCACCCGATGCCTCTGCCAGGCTTTGTGCGTAGCGGCTCTTGCCCGAACGGGCGCCGCCCAGCACCAGCATCGTGCGTCCCGATCGTTCGATGCTCATCCTTGCCCCTTGCCTGTTGCGCCGCCAATGCGGATGGAGGCTGCCGCACCCCAAGTCGAGGCTCCGCATTGCGCGCACTGATGTTCCACGGCGGCTCCCTCGAAGAGGCGACGCACTGCTTTCCCGATGCGCCGCAGCCATGGCTCGATCTCTCCACCGGGATCAACCCCGTTGCATGGAGCCCGACGATCGCGCCCGACATCGACCTCGATCGGCTACCCTCGGAGCGATCGCGCGCGGCACTGGAGGCGGCCGCCGCCGCCGCGTTTGGCGCGCAGCATCTGGCGATCACCGCTTTGCCGGGCACCGAATTGGGGCTGCGGCTGCTCGGCGGCCTCGGGTTGCCGTCCCCGCACCGCCACGGTGCGCCCGGCTACCGAACTCACGCGGATGCCCTCGCGTGCAGCGGCACGGTCCGGATCGATGAGCTTGGGGCGGTCGGCGACGGCACCTTGCTGCTCGCGAACCCGAACAACCCGGACGGCCGCGTGGTCGCGCCCGAACAGATGCTGGACCTGGCCCGTCGCATTGCTCGCGCAGGTGGCGTGCTGGTGATCGACGAGGCCTTTGCCGACGCGACTCCAGAGGTAAGCGTGCTCCCGCATCTGACGCCAAACGATCGGGTGCTCGTCTTCCGGTCGTTCGGGAAGTTCTTCGGCTTGGCCGGCGTCCGCCTGGGCTTCGCCTGTGGCGCGGCAGATCTGGTGGCGGCGTTGCGCGATCGGCTGGGAAGCTGGCCGGTCTCCGCCCACGCGATCGCGCTCGGCACTGCCGCCTATGCCGATGCCGACTGGATCGCGGATGCCCGCAAGCAGTTGTCAGAGCGCTGCGGGACTCTGGATGCGGTGCTGCGCCGTCATGATCTCGAGCCGCAGGGCGCAGGTCCGCTATTCCGTCTGATCGAGGACGCAGGGGCGCAGGCGCTCTTCACCAGTCTGGCGCACCGGGGCATCCTGACCCGGCCGTTCGACTATGCGCCCGAGTGGCTGCGCATCGGCCTTCCAGCGGATGCGGCGGCGCTGGCGCGGCTCGACCGGGCGCTCTCCCATCGCTGAGCCGATCGCCCTGCTCGCGCTTGCGATCGATGCCGCAGTCGGGTGGCCCGAGCGGCTCTATGCCCGCGTCGGCCACCCCGTCGGCGGCTTCGCGCGCCTGATCGGTGCGTGCGAGGCGCGCTGGAACGTTCCGGACCGGCCGGAGTGGAGCCGCCGCGCCGCCGGGGTTCTCACGGTCATGCTCCTGATCGTCGCCGCAGCGGGTGGCGCCTGGCTCCTCGAACGAATGGCCCGCAACCTGCTGGGTCCGTATGGCTGGATCGGCGTGGCGCTGTTGGCGGCACCCGGCCTGGCGCAGCGGAGCCTGGACGATCACGTCCGGCCCGTCGCAGCGGCCCTGCTGGCCGGCGACCTGCCCGGGGCGCGTGCTGCAGTCTCCCGCATCGTCGGCAGGGACACTGCCGCGCTCGATGAAGCCGGCGTCGCGCGCGCCGGCATCGAAAGCCTTGCAGAGAGCTTCTGCGACGGCATCGCCGCGCCGCTCTTCTGGCTTCTGCTGCTGGGACTGCCGGGGCTCTGGGCGTACAAGGCGCTCAACACTGCGGACAGCCTGATCGGCCATCGAGAGCCGCGCTGGCGTGCCTTCGGCTGGGCATCGGCGCGGATTGACGACTTGGCCAATATTCTGCCGGCACGATTGGGTGGTGCCCTCCTCTGCCTTGCTGGCGCCGGCGGATGGCGGACGATGCTGCGCGACGCCCGCCGTCATGCGTCCCCCAATGCCGGTTGGACGGAAGCGGCGATGGCCGGCGCCCTTCGCGTCCGGCTGGCCGGCCCGGTCGCCTATGACGGCGTGACGGCGGACAAGCCGTGGATCGGTGGCGAATATCCGGACCCGACATCAACCGACCTTCTTCGAGCGCTCCGCGTCTATCGTCGCGCCTGTCTCTTCCTCTGGGTAATTGCGGGAGCCGTCGCATGGGTGCGTTGATGCTGCAGGGGACCGGCTCTGACGTCGGCAAGTCGGTGCTGGTCGCGGGCCTCTGCCGGGCGCTCGCCAATCGCGGCCTGCGCGTGCGCCCCTTCAAGCCGCAGAACATGTCGAACAACGCCGCAGTCACGGCGGAAGGCGGCGAGATCGGCCGTGCCCAGGCGACCCAGGCCCTGGCTGCGCGGGTGCGACCCAGCGTCGACATGAACCCGGTGCTGCTGAAACCCCAGGGGGACCGTACCTCGCAACTGGTAGTGCGGGGGCAGGTGCGCGGCATTCTTCGGGCTGCGCAGTGGCGCCAGGGTCGCGAAGGCCTGCTGGACGAGGTGCTGGCGAGCTACCGGCGCTTGCAGGCCGAGGCGGACATCGTCGTGATCGAGGGCGCCGGCTCGCCTGCCGAAATCAACCTGCGCGCCGGCGACATCGCCAACATGGGCTTCGCACGCGCAGCCGGGGTGCCGGTGGTGCTGGTCGGCGACATCGACCGGGGCGGCGTCATCGCGTCGCTGGTCGGCACGCGCGCGGTGATCGACCCCGAGGATGCCGCCATGATCCACGGCTTTCTGGTCAACAAGTTTCGGGGCGACCCGGCGCTGTTCTCCGATGGCTATCATGCGATCGCAGAACGGACGGGATGGCGCGGCTTCGGCGTGGTGCCGTGGCTCACGGATGCCGCCAGGCTGCCGAGCGAGGATGCGGTCGTGCTCCAGCAATCCCAGGCACCGAGAGCGGATCGCGTGCTGGTTGCATGCCCGATCACCGCCCACATCGCCAACTTCGACGATCTCGATCCGCTCCGGCTCGAACCCGACGTGGAACTGGTGATGGTCCCGCCCGGCACGCCGATCCCGGCAGAGGCGGCGCTGATCGTCCTTCCCGGCTCCAAGGCGACGATCGCCGACCTCCGCTTCGTCCGCGCACAAGGGTGGGACATCGACATACGGGCGCATCATCGGCGCGGGCGCCCGGTGCTGGGCCTGTGTGGCGGCTACCAGATGCTCGGACGCAGCATCGCCGATCCAGAGGGGTTCGAGGGGCCTGCGGAGAGGGTCGAAGGGCTCGGGCTACTGGCGGTGGACACGGTGCTCGGCGGCGACAAGGCGCTGGCAGAGGTCCGCGGTACCGCCCATGGCGCAGCGTTCGAGGGCTATGAAATCCATCTGGGCAGGACCACGGGCCCCGACACGGCACACGCCGCGGTGCGCTTCGAAGACGGCCGGACGGACGGCGCGGTGAGTGCGGATGGGCTGGTGACCGGAAGCTATGTGCATGGTCTGCTGGGGCTGGCCGCGCAACGGCGCGCGTGGCTCGCGCGGATCGGCGTGGCAGGCAGCGGCCCGGACCACAGCGCTTCCGTCGACCGCGCGCTCGACGGTATCGCGGCGGAGCTGGAGCAGCATGTCGACATCGACGCGCTGATCGCGCTGTCAGCGCTGGCCGATCACGACTAGCGTCACCAGCAGCCCGGTCTCCATCAGCTCGATCCCCGCTCCATGCGCGTCTCCGGTGACACCGCCCAGGCGGCAACGGAACCAGGCCGCAGCAGCCGCGATCAGCAGCGGCGCGACGATCAGGGAAGGCACTGCGACGCATGCGGCCGCCAACACGGCCGCCCAGCCCCACAGGTCCCGCGCGCGGACCGCCGAGGCCACGGTTGCGCCCAGCCCAGCCGGCTTGAGCGGCCGGACCCAGCGGGCCCAGGCGAGCGGGCCCATGCGGGCGGCAAACGGCACCAGCACGACCGGAGTCCATCCGACGCCCGCCGCGCCATGAAGCAGCACCAGCTTGGCCAGCAGTTGCAACACGATCGCTGCCACGCCGAAGCTGCCGACATGAGGGTCGGCCATGACCGAGATCAGGCGACTACGATCGCCGTGCGCGGCACCGACTCCGTCAGCAACATCGGCAAGGCCGTCGAGATGCAGCGCGCCCGTCACCCCGACCCAGCAGGCGAGCGCCGCAAGCGCGCCGACCCATGGGTCGGCGAGGCTCCCGAGCGATCCCGCACCGGCAACGAGCGCCCCCACCACCAGCCCTACGAGCGGGTAGCAGCGAATCGCGGACGCAAACGCCTCAGGATCGGCGGCCCCCGACGGAACCGGCAGGCGGGTGAGGAAGCCGAGGGCGAGCAGCAGCCCCTTCATGGGCGCAGTGCCAGGATCTGCGCCGCGGGTGCCTCGCCGCGCCAGAGGCGTAGCGAGAGCACACAGGCATAAGGCAGATCAAAGGCCCAACTCTGACGCCGGTCGAAGCCGCAGGTCGCTACCAGAGCCGCCCGCATGGCGCCCGCGTGAGTAACGATCAGGCTGCCGTCCTCGACCTCTTCCAGGGCTCGGGCGACGCGCGCGAGGAGCGTCGACCAGCGCTCGCCACCGGGAGGCGGCGCGCCATCCGGATCGTCCCAGAACTCGCGGAGAGCCGCAGCGTCCACCTCTTCCGGGCTCCGTCCGTCCCAATGTCCGAAATCGAGTTCCCGCCAACGGCCATCAAGGCGCAGCGGTACCTGGTGATCCGTGGCGATCGCCCTGGCGCAGTCCGACGAGCGGCGCAGATCGGACGCGACCACCTGTCGGATGGCCAACCCGGTCGCAGCCGAACGGCATGCCCGCACCCCGTCGGGGAGTACTGCACAATCCGTGCTGCCGAGAAGCCGGCCGGCAAGCGCCGGCTCGCCGTGGCGCATCAGGTGAAGATCGATCGGCGCCGTCACGCCTCGGAAACGCCTGCCTCGGCAAAGCTCGCCATCTGGTCGTGGGTCGCGATCGCGGCGCGCACCACGCCTGCTGCCACCGCAGCACCGCTCCCCTCCCCCAATCGCATCCCCAAGGACAGGATCGGGGTAAGCCCAAGTCGATCGAGCAGCCGCGCGTGACCGGGCTCGGCCGAGCAATGACCGGCGAGGCAATGCCCGACGATGTCCGGGTTGGTCGCCGCAAGCGGAGCCACGCCGGAACAGCAGATGAAGCCGTCGAGCAGCACGGGAACGCCTGCCTGCCGTGCCGCGAGCACCGCTCCGGCGATGGCGGCGATCTCCCGCCCGCCCAAGCGCCGAAGAATGTCAAAGGCACCCGAGGCCGCCTTCGTGTGACGGGTCAGGGCGGCGTCGACTGCCGCGACCTTGGCTTCGAATGCACTACCGTGGACGCCGGTACCCGGCCCCACCCAATCCCGCGCGCCGCCGCCGAAGCTCGCTGCCGCCAATGCGGCCGCCGCCGTCGAGTTGCCGATGCCCATCTCGCCCAGCACGAGCAGGTCGAGATCCGGCTCGACCACCGCGGCGCCCAGATTGAGCGCCGCGAGGCACTCCTCGGCGGACATGGCCGGCGCTTCGACGAAGTCCTTCGTCGGGCGGCCGAGCTCGATCGGGACGACGACTAGTTCCAGCCCGGCGGCACGGGCCAAGGAATTGATGGCGGCGCCTCCGGCTTCGAAGTTGGCGACCATCTGCGCCGTAACTTCGGACGGAAAGGCACTTACGCCCCGCGTCGCGACGCCATGGTTGCCCGCGAAGATCGCCACCCGCCCCCGGTCGATCCGGGGACGCTCGCGTGCCTGCCACCCGGCGACAAACAGCGCGATCTCCTCCAGCCTGCCCAGGGAACCGGGTGGCTTGGTGAGGACGTCTTGACGGGCGGCAGCAGCATCGCGCGCTGCCGCATCGATGCTCCGAAGGCTTCCTAACGCCGCTTCGAACGCTGCGGCCGAAGCGAAGAAGCCGCTCATGCCACCACGAAGCCGGCAGGTGGCATGCGCGTCAGGAAGTGCCCCTTCACACCTTCCGGCCAGTCGCGATAGGGCACCTGTCCCGCATCGCTGTCGGCATACAGGACCGCATAGTCCAGGATCGCACGTGCCGCACCCTCGTCCGGCGTGAAGCGCCCGAGGACGTAGCCGACCTTCTCCGGCGCGCGCAGATGCAGGGTGCAGGAGTCCCCGCAGGCGAACAGGCAGGGCATCTCCTCGACTGCCACGGCCCCATAGGCAGGATCGCTCGCCTGCACGGCCCGCAGTGCCTCGACCAGGCGGGCACCGCTTCGCTTGCCGCTGTCGCCGGCCTGGTCCTCACCGGGCACGCGGCAGGTGTTGCAGGCGACGATCGCCGGCCCGGTGGCCGCTGGCTTCAGGATCATGCGAGCGCACGCTCCGTCTGCACGGGCGGCACGCCGAGGCTGATGAGCAGACGGTGGAGAACCAGCAAGCCTGCGAGCACGGCCGCGTTGCGCGCGAGCTGGCGCAGCAGCACGTCGGGAGCGAAAGCCGCGGTCCCGCCATCCAGCACTACGGTGCCGAGAAGGATCATCACCTTGAAGGCGACGAAGGACGCGACGAAGCTCAGGCCGAGCCGGGTGAGGAGCCCAGCCCCCGATCGCGCGGCAGTCCAGTGGGCTGCGATGGCGCCCGCGACGGCCGCGAGCCCCATCACTCCACCCCAGCCGAGGCTGTTGGCGGCCAGAGGGTAATCAAGCCAGCAGAAGCCGACGAGCTGGCTCGCCGCCCATGCGAGCAGCGCGAGCGACACCCCGTCCTTTGCCCGCATGTGCACCGCAGCCAGGGCGGCAAGCGCCGGGAATGGCGTCGCGCACTTGAACACCAGGGTGGTCGCGACGCTCGCCACGGTAAGCAGCAGGATCCAGAGTGCCGATGCGGCTTGGGAAGAACGGGGTGTCGTCATCGATCATTTCCCTCAGAAGCGGCCGCGCAGACCTGCATAGACGCTGCGGCCGAGCGTGCCGTACCGGTAGACGGTGGCATAGTCCTCGTCGAACAGGTTCTCCACCCGCGCGAACAGCCGGACCTTCGGGCTCAGCGGGACCTCGCCCCGGACATCGACCAGCGTATAGTCGTCCAGTCGCGTCGTATTGGCCGCATTGTCGTAGCTCTTGCCGGCCCAGCGCAGCGCCGCGCCCAGGGACGCGCCACTCGGCAGGCTGTAGGTCGCGGACGCGTTGGCCGTGTGGCGGGGACGCCGCGGCAACCAGTTGCCATAGGCGCTGCCGGTCGAGCGGTTCTCGGCCTCGGTCCAGCTATAGTTGGCGTCGGCGGTCACTCGCGAACCCAGGCGGGCAGCGACGGTGGCTTCCACTCCGCGGGCGAACGCGCGGGCGATGTTGTCGTAATAGCCCCAGCGCGCGATGTCGGTCCCGGGGATGACGCAGAGCGGGTCCGGCGTGGCACCGCAGCCGATGTATTCGACCAGGTCGCGGGTCCGGCGCTCGAAATAGGTCGCCGAAAGCGTCACCGCCCGGTCGAGCAGGCGCTGCTCGACCCCTGCCTCCCAGCTCCGCGCGCGCTCGGGGTTGAGGGCCTGGTTCCCGTATTCGGAGAACAGCTGGTAGAGCGTCGGCGCCTTGAAGCCTTCCGAGTAGCTGGCGCGAACCACGGTGCCCCACGGCAGTGCCCAGGCACCGCCGCCGGCGAACAGCGTCTTGCTGCCGTAGCGGTTGTGGTCGTCCTGCCGCAGCCCCGCAGTCAGGGTGAGGCCGTCGATCACCATGCCGTTGACCTGCCCAAAGACGCCGGTGAGTTCGGCCTTGCCGCGCGCCGGCTCCGGCACCGGGTCCGACAAGGCGCCGGAAGGCGAAACGGAGCGGAAGCGCGACTTCTCGTTCTCGATTCCGAACACGGCATTCCATCCGGTCGCGATCGCAAGGCTGCCCTGATACTCGAGGCGCTCGTTCCGGCCTGCCGCGTCGAAGGTCTTGGGCCGCTCGCGCGCCGGATCATAGTTGTCGCGGTTGGTGTCGGTATAGCCGTAGCCGAAGCGGTTGCGCAGACGGCCCCCCAGAAGGTCGACGTTCAGGCCCGCATATCCCACGAACTCGCGGTTGCGCGAATACTCCAGGCTGTCGCCGGCGAACCCGTCGATCTCCACGCGTCCATTGGCATAATAGCCCCGCACCTCGGCGCTGACGCCGGTCGCCAGCTCGAGCCGGGCGCGGCCCTGCGCGCTTTGGTTCGTATAGCCGTCCGCCTCGCGGCCACCGAAGTCCGGCGCTACTGCCGAGACACCATCGGTGGTGAACGTCTGCCCACCCAAGCGCCATGCGAGCGGGCCGGTCTGCCCGCCCACCGCGGCGCGGGCGCTCACGGTGTCGCGTGACCCCGCCTCGACGTCGAAGCTCCCTTCCAGATCGCTCTGCGGCAGCGGCGTCACGACGTTGACGACGCCGCCGATCGCCTGGCTGCCCCAGAGGATCGACTGGACGCCGCGCAGCACCTCGATGCGGGAGGCATCCCCCACCAGCAGGTTCGCGAAGTTGTAGCCGCCGCCCGTCGAGGACGGATCGTTCAGCTTGACGCCGTCGATCACCACCACCGTCTGGTCGGCCTCGGCACCGCGGATGCGGACCGACGTGGCGGTACCATAGCCGCCGTTGCTCGACAGGCTGACGCCCGGGGTGCGGAGCAGCAGCCCTGCCACGCTCAGGTCCTGGGCCCGGTCGATCGCTTCCTTGTCGAGCACCGTGATGGATGCGGCGACCCGATCGGCAGCGACGGGCGTGCGGGTGGCAGTGACAACGACCTCGTCGGAAGCCGGGGCAGTCGCAGCGTCGGGCGCCGGCGCCTCCTGTGCAAAAGCGGGAAGCGAAAACAGCAGCGGCAACGGCGCAAGAACTCGGATCATGAAACCCCCTTCAACATGCAACGCCCGCTGCTTGCCGGGAGAGGGCGCACGCCCTCGCCCCCGCAAGCATGCAGGCTGACGATGTCGTCGCTCGGGTTTCCCCGTCCGTTCGGCGCACCCTGACCGATCGAAGGACGACTGCGTCAGGCAGGTCTCCTGGCTCGCGGGTCTCAGCTGGTCCTCGCCGCCTTCTCAGGATCACTCCCAATGGCGTATGGCGCGGTGGCTCGCCGCGTACAGTTGCAGGGGCAGCCGGGGTTTTCCCGTTCCCTTTTCATCCCCGTCTCCGGGGAACCTGTCGCATGCCGCCCGGTAGCCGCGCCGCCGGGCGGGGTCAATCGCGCTGCGTTGCCGGGATCGCTTGCCCGATCAGAATTCGATCCCGGCTTGCGCCTTCACCCCGTCCCGGAACGGATGCTTGACCTGCGTCATCTCGGTGACGAGGTCGGCCACGTCGATCAGCGCCTGCGGCGCGTTGCGCCCGGTGACGACGAAATGCTGCCGAGGCCCCCGTGCCGCAGCCGCCGCCAGCACCTCTTCCACTGGCAGATAGTCATAGCGCAGGACGATGTTGAGCTCGTCCGCGATCACCATGTCGTAGGTCGGATCCTCCAGCATCCGCTTCACCTCTTCCCAGGCGGTGCGGGTCACGGCGACGTCGCGAGCACGGTCCTGGGTGTCCCAGGTGAAGCCCTCCCCCATCGGTCGAAACTCGATGTGATCCGAAAGCGCGTCGAACACCGCCTTCTCGCCGGTATCCATCGCCCCTTTCACGAACTGGATCACGCCCACCTTCATGCCGTGGCCAATCGCCCGCACCGCCATGCCGAGCGCCGCGGTAGTCTTCCCCTTGCCCGGCCCCGTGTGGACGATCAGCAGCCCCTTCTCGATCGTCTTGGTCGCCATCATCGCCTGGCGCGCAAGCTGTACCTTGCGCATCCTGGCATTGTGGCGCGCGTCCTTGTCCTGCTCCAACCCACTCTCCTGACAGCAACTTGCGCCCGCCGTCGCGCCGCGCACCGCGGTCGTCAAGGCGGCCGGATTAGGAAAGGTGGCGCTTCTCCAGCTTCCGAGCGAGGGTACGCCGATGCATGCCGAGCCGCCGCGCGGCCTCCGACACGTTGAAGTCGCTCGCGGCCAGCGTCTGGTGGATATGCTCCCACTCCAGCGTCTTGATCGTCGTCGGGGTGGCGGAGACCTCGACCTGAGCGTCGCCGCCGGGCCGGTCGAACGCCGCCTCGATCTCGTCGGTGTGCGAGGGCTTCGTCAGATAGTTGGTAGCGCCCAGCTTGATCGCCTCCACCGCCGTGGCGATGCTCGCAAAGCCCGTCAGCACCACGATGCGCATCTCCGGGTCCGCGGCATGAAGCTGCTCGACACAGGCAAGGCCCGATGCCCCGCCGAGCCGCAGATCCACGACCGCGAACTCCGGCGCGAAGCGATCGACGATGCCGGCCAGATCCTCAAGATCCGCCGTCACCTCCACCTGGTAGCCACGCCGCTCGAACGACCGGGCGAGCGTACGCGCGAAGACGGCGTCGTCCTCGACGATCAGGAGCCTGCGGTCGGTCATTCCGTCTCCTCCAGCGCGAGCGACGCGATCGGCAGCGCCAACACCACCTCGGCGCCGCCGCCGGCCCGGTTCTGGGCCTCCAGCGTGCCGCCCAGCGTCCGCAGCACGTTGGTCGCCAGGAACAGCCCTAGGCCGCCCGCTTCCTTGCTGCTGCGATACGGCTGCCCGACAGTCCCCAACATATCCTCCCGAAAGCCGCGTCCGTCGTCCCGAACCGCCAGCACCAATATGGGGCCGTCCATCACCGCCGCCAGCGTGATCGACCCGGCGCCGGCCTCGGTCGCATTGTCGAAAAGGTTGGTGAGCGCCTGCGCCAGCGCCCGATCGGCGACGATCGGGCGGTCCGGCCCCAGATGGCTCTCGAACCGGAGAGGAACCGGACCCTTGCCGCGCCAGTCTTCGACGACGCCTTCCAGGAAGCGATGCAGACTGGTGCGCACCGGCGCCTCGCCGGTGACTTCGCCCGCGGCGAACAGGACGCCGCCCAGGATCTTCTTGCAGCGGGCGATCTCGTCCCGCATCTCGTCCACCTCGGCGGCGAGCCGCGGACTGCCGGCGATGGCGGGCTCCTGCCGCCAGTCGCCCAGCGCCACGGAAAGCGACGCGAGTGGGGTCCCCAGCTCGTGCGCAGCCCCGCTCGCAAGCAGTCCCATGCGGACGATGTGGTCCTCTTCCGCCGCTCGCTGGCGAATCGCCGCCAGATGCGCGTCCCGATCACGGACGTTGCGGGCCATGCGGGTCACGAACGCTACGAGAAGGATCGAGGTGAGCGTGAAATTGAACCAGTTGGCGGCCATGAACCCCGGGGACAGGTCGCTCGCCAATGCCGCCGGCAGCGGCAGCGGCCGATGCACCACCGCGAGCGCTGCAAACGCCACGCTGGTCATCGCGACCAGCGCCCAGCTCGACCAGGCGGACAGCAGCACCGCGCCGATGACGACCTGCAATAGGTAGAGGGTCACGAACGGGTTGGTGGCCCCGCCCGACAGGTAGAGCTGGACCGTCAGCGCACCGACATCGACCAGCAGTACGCCGAACATCTGGAGGTTGGTGGTCGCCCTGCCCCGGCGGAACAGGGCGAATAGGTTGAGGCCGAGGAGCACCCCCAGCGTCGCCAGCATCGGCGTCAGCGGGAGCGTGATACCAAGACCGAAGTGTACGGCCAGGATCGCGGTCAGCTGCCCCCCGATCGCGATCCAGCGGAGCTGTACCAGCAGCCGCTGGTTCCGGCTTCCGGCCTCCCCGTCGGCGCGAAAGGCGATGCTACGCGTCATGTGGCGGCGCCTCGTGGACCTCCCTTCCCCAGCGGCGGGCGACCGCGACCATCACCAGCAGACCGACGGCCAGCCCAAACCAGGTGAAGGCGTACCCAAGGTGATTGTTCCGGAAGCGGACGACCGTCAGGCCGCCGCGCGGCCATCCGGAGCGTGGTTCGACGGCATCGATGAAATAGGGAGCGACATTCTCAAGCCCCCGCTTGCTGGCGATCGCTGCAACGTCGCGCGAGTACCAGCGATCCTGCGCGGGATCGTTGCTGCGCAGGAAACCACCGCCGGGCTCCGTCACCCGCAACAGCCCCTCCACGGAAACTTCTCCTTCGGGAGCCGCCACCTTGCCGCGCAGCTCCGGCGGCACGAAGCCCCGGTTGACTAGGAGCGTGAACTTGCCCGTGTCGAGCGGCGTCAACACCCAATATCCGGGACCGAGCTGCGTGCTAGCCTGTACGAAACTGTCCGCACCGGCCCGGTACCGGCCGCTTGCGACGACGCGGGTATAGACGTCCCCGTCATCGATGCCGCCCCAGGCCCTCGGCCCCGGAGCCGCGACAGGTGGAGCGCGCAGTCGCTGCTCCACCTGTGCGATCAACGCCAGCTTCCAGCTGCGGCGTTCCAGCTGCCAGATCCCCAGCGCCACCAGCGCTGCGAAGACCAGGGCAATCAGCGTGCCCAGCGTGAGCCGGGCGACACGCTGCTTCACATCGCTTCCATGGCCTCGGACGCCATCTCGGGCATCATGTTGAGGTTCATGTGGTACATGACCCAGAGCGATCCGGCGACCACGATGACGACGATGATGATCGTGAAGATCAGCGCCATCAGCGTCCAGCCGCTTTCCGACTTGGTGTTCATGTGCAGGAAGTAGATCATGTGAACGACGATCTGCACCATCGCCATCGCCGTCACGATGCCCGCGGTCACCCGCGGATCCGAAAAGGCGTTGGTCATGACGAGCGCGAACGGGATCGCCGTCAGCACGACCGACAGGAGAAAGCCGATCACATAGTCGCGGCGCGAGCCATGTGCTTCGCCGCTGGCGTGATGGGCCACGGGTTCCGCGCTCATCGCAGCACTCCCAACAGATAGACAAAGGTGAAGACGCCGATCCAGACGACGTCGAGGAAGTGCCAGAACAGCGACAGGCACTGGAGGCGACGCTGGTTGGCGGCGATCAGGCCACCGCGGCTCACCTGCACCATCAGCACCACCAGCCAGATGATGCCGAAGGTGACGTGCAGGCCGTGCGTGCCGACAAGCGTGAAGAAGCCCGACAGGAACGCGCTGCGCCACGGCCCCGCACCCTCATGGATCAGGTGCGAGAACTCGTAGAGCTCGATGCCCAGGAACGCGAGGCCGAATAGGCCGGTCGCGGCCAGCCAGCCAAGGGTCGCGCCCTTGTTCTGCTCGCCGGCTGCGATCATCGCGAAGCCATAGGTGATCGACGACAGCAGCAGCATCGCGGTGTTCACCGCGACCAGCTTCAGGTCGAACAGCTCGTGCGGTCCGGGACCGCCCGCCAGGCTGCCGCTGTAGACGCCGTAGCAGGCGAACAGCATCGCGAAGATGAGGCAGTCGCTCATCAGGTACATCCAGAAGCCCAGCATGGTGCTGGACCCGGCGTCGTGATGATGCTCGTCGAGCTCGTAGAACATGGGCGCCTCGGCGCCGGGCGGAATCGTGGCCTCGGCCATCGTTATGCTGCTCCTGCCGCGGCGAGCTGACGCCCGTAGGCTTCCTCGGTGGCGGTTACTTCGGCGGCCGGGATGTAGAAGTCCCGGTCATAGTTGAAGCTGTGGATGATCGTCGCTGCGATCACGCCCAGCAGGCCCAGGGCTGCCAGCCACCACATGTACCAGATCAGGCCGAAGGCACAGATCGCCGAGAACGCGGCGATGATGAGGCCGGCAC
Source organism: Microbacterium terregens (assembly GCF_027922045.1). Next base: position 360,171 of record NZ_BSEX01000009.1, on the reverse strand, counting down.
CCGTGTTCTTGGGCATGTGGATGTCGCGGTAGCCACCGGTCGGACGAACGGCCTGACGGTTCTTCATGTCGTACCAGGCGTCCAGGTCGTGGACGATCGGCGTGAACGCGAAGTTGTAGGCCGGCGGCGGGGACGAGGTCGCCCACTCCAGCGTGCGGCCACCCCACGGATCGCCCGTCAGGTCGCGCAGCTGGTCGCGGCGCAGGATGCTCACCCCGAACTGGATCAGCATGGCGAGAATTCCCACCGCGATCAGCGCGGCACCCAGCCCTGCGATGATGAACCAGATCTGGAGCGACGGATCATCGAACACGCGCAGGCGACGGGTAACGCCCATGAGGCCCAGGATGTAGATCGGCGCAAACGCGACCCAGAACCCGACGACCCAGCACCAGAAGCTGACCTTCCCCCAGAACGGGTCGAGGCGGAAGCCCATGGCCTTCGGCCACCAGTAGTTCACGCCCGCGAACAGGCCGAACAGCACGCCGCCGATGATCACGTTGTGGAAGTGCGCGACCAGGAACAGCGAGTTGTGGAGGACGAAGTCCGCCGGCGGCACTGCGAGGATGACGCCGGTCATGCCGCCGATCACGAAGGTCAGCATGAACGCGACCGTCCACATCATCGGCAGTTCGAAGCGCACGCGCCCCTTGTACATGGTGAACAGCCAGTTGAAGATCTTCGCTCCCGTCGGGATCGAAATGATCATCGTCGTGATGCCGAAGAAGGAGTTCACGCTCGCGCCCGAGCCCATCGTGAAGAAGTGATGGAGCCAGACGAGGTACGACAGGATGGTGATGACGAGGGTCGCGTAGACCATCGACGTATAGCCGAACAGGCGCTTGCTCGAGAAGGTGGAGGTCACCTCCGAGAAGATGCCGAACGCCGGCAGGATCAGGATGTACACCTCCGGGTGACCCCAGATCCAGATCATGTTCACGTACATCATCGGGTTACCGCCCAGCGTGTTCGTGAAGAAGTTGGTTCCGGCGTAGCGGTCGAGCGACAGCAGCGCGAGCACCGCGGTCAGCACCGGGAAGGCGGCGACGATCAGCACGTTGGTCGCCAGCGACGTCCAGACGAACACCGGCATCTTCATCATGGTCATGCCCGGCGCGCGCATCTTGACGATGGTCGCGATCAGGTTGACGCCCGATAGCAAGGTACCGACACCCGCCACCTGCAAGGCCCAGATGTAGTAGTCGACACCGACGTCCGGCGAGTAGTCGAGGCCCGAGAGCGGCGCCATCGCCAGCCAGCCGGTGCGGGCGAACTCGCCCACGAACAGGCTGACCATCACCAGCGCCGCACCGAACGCCGTCATCCAGAAGCTGAAGTTGTTCAGGAACGGGAACGACACGTCGCGGGCGCCGATCTGCAACGGCACCACCAGGTTCATGAGGCCCGTGACGAACGGCATCGCCACGAAGAAGATCATGATCACGCCATGGGCGGTGAAGACCTGGTCGAAGTGGTGCGCGGGCAGATAGCCCTCGCTGCCGCCGAAGGCCATGGCCTGCTGCAGACGCATCATCACCGCGTCGGCGAAGCCGCGCAGGAACATGATCAGCGCCAGGATGATGTACATGATCCCGATGCGCTTGTGGTCGACCGTGGTGAACCACTCCTTCCAGAGATAGCCCCAAAGCCGGAAATAGGTGAGTGCCGCGACCACCGCGACGCCGCCCAGCATGACCGCCCCGAAGGTGACCAGCAGGATCGGCTCGTGGATCGGGAAGCTTTCGAGCGTCAGTCGCCCGAAGATTGTCTTGAGAATGCTGTCTGACATGGTTCGGCCTTTATGCGCGGTCGGCCGCGCTCGCACCCGGCACGCGGGGGCGGAGGAGCTGGGTCATATTGCGGTTCGCCTCGGATCCGGGATCCTGGGTGCCCTGGGCCGGCCCGGCCGGCTTCGACTGGTGATCGCCGCCGTGCTTTTCCTCGTTGCCCTTGAAGAGCGCGCCTTCCGGCTCGCCCGGCATCGCGTGGCGGTTGTTCACGCCCGGCTGGCCGCCGTGCCCCATGTTGTGGGTATCGCACGGGCGCTTGGGATCCGGGCACATCTGCACGATGCGCTCGAACAGGCCCTTGTCGACGCCGCCGAAGCGCATCACCGGCACCTTTTCGGACGGCTTCTCAAGCTTGAGATAGGTCGCCGCGTCGAGCGTTCCCTTGGCGGCCTTCGCCTCCGAGACCCAGCGCGCGAAGCCCGCGTCATCCACCGAGTGGGTGGTGAAGCGCATGTGGCTGTAGCCGGCGCCGCTGTAATTCGAGGAGATGCCCGGGAACTGGCCGGGACGGTTCAGGACGGCGTGAAGCTTCGTCTCCATGCCCGGCATGGTGTAGATCATGCCCGCCATCGCCGGCACGTAGAAGGCGTTCATCACGCTGGAAGAGGTCAGCCGGAACTGGACCTGGCGGCCGACCGGCACCACCAGCTCGTTCACCGTTGCGATCCCCTGTTCCGGGTAGATGAACAGCCACTTCCAGTCGAGCGACACCACTTCGACTTCCAGCGGCCGCTCGTTCGCCTTCACCGCCTGAGTCGGCGAAAGGCGCCCAAGCGGGCGATACGGATCGAGCAGATGCGTCGAAGTCCAGGTCAAGGCGCCGAGCGCGATGATGATCAGCAGCGGCGCCGACCAGATCACCAGCTCGAGCATGATCGAGTGATCCCAGTCCGGCTTGTACTCGGCATCCTTGTTGCTGGCGCGATAGCGCCAGGCGAACAGGACGGTGAGCACCATCACCGGAACGATGATGAGCAGCATCAGACCGGTCGACCAGAGAATCAGGTCGCCTTGCTGACGCGCCACGTCACCAGAGGGGTTCAGCACCACCAGGTCGCACCCTCCCAGGAGTGCGGCAAGCGGCAAGCTCAGGCCGCATCGCGCGGCGAAGGAAGACGATAGGCGGGACATCATCGGCGCGCCTAGACCTCCGTTCGCACATGCGGAATAGGACAATTTGTCCTATCCCCGATCGGCGCCCCGGAGCCTATCGGGACGCCGAACGTTCGGAGAGTTGAATACGTAATGGCTCAGGCCCATGCCTCGTCCGCGCCCTTGGAGCGCGATGCCCGCGTCGTGAATTCCCGCGGCCATGATGACGTGCACCCGGGGGAGATCGCCGTCGGTGTGATCATCGGGCGCACTTCGGAATTCTTCGACTTTTTTGTCTATGCGATCGCGTCGGTGCTCGTGTTCCCCCGGTTCGTCTTCCCCTATCTGGAAGCGGTCCAGGCGACCCTCGCCTCCTTCGCGCTGTTCGCATTGGCCTTCATCGCGCGCCCGGTCGGCAGCCAGATCTTCATGGCGATCGACCGCCGTTATGGCCGCAGCGTCAAGCTGACGATCGCGCTCTTCCTGCTCGGCACGTCCACCGTGTCGGTGGCCTTCCTGCCCAGCTATGCGCAGGTCGGCGCCGCTTCGGCGGTTCTGCTGGCGATCTTCCGGATCGGCCAGGGACTCGCACTGGGCGGCAGCTGGGACGGCCTGGCGTCGCTGCTCGCGCTCAACGCGCCGCCGCACAAGCGCGGTTGGTATGCCATGGTGCCGCAGCTGGGCGCTCCGATCGGCCTGATCGTGGCGAGCGCGCTGTTCGCCTTCTTCCTCGGCACGCTCGGGGGCGAGGACTTCCTCAGCTGGGGCTGGCGCTATCCGTTCTTCGTTGCGTTCGCGCTTAACGTCGTGGCGCTGTTCGCGCGCCTGCGCATGGTGGCGTCGCCGGAGTATTCCGAGCTGTTCAAGTCCCGCGAACTCACCGCCTCGCCGGTGCCCGCGACGCTCAAGAACCAGTGGCGCAACATCATCATCGGTGCGTTCGCACCGCTGGCGAGCTTTGCGCTGTTCCACATGGTCACCGTATTCCCGCTCTCCTGGGTCGCGGTGTTCACGCAGCAGAGCGTCACCCGCTTTCTGGTGATCGAGATGGTCGGCGCCGTCTTCGGCGTGGTGGCGATCGTGTGCTCGGGCCTGCTTGCGGATCGCATCGGGCGTCGGTCGGTGCTCGGCTACACCGCCGCTGCGATCGCGATCTTCGCCTGTGTCGCACCGATGCTGCTGAATGGCGGCGAGGCGGGCGAGACGGCCTTCATGATCGTCGGCTTCATCCTGCTCGGCCTGTCGTTCGGCCAGTCGTCGGGTGCCGTGACCAGCAACTTCCCGAAGCGCGCGCGCTACACGGGTGCCGCGCTCACCTCGGACCTGGCCTGGCTGTTCGGTGCAGGCTTTGCTCCGTTCGCGGCGCTGTGGCTGGCGGAGACGTTCGGCCTGATTGCCGCCGGCGGCTATCTGCTGTCGGGTGCGGTCGCCACGTTGATCGCGCTGGGCCTCAACCGCGAACTGGCCCGCCGCCTCGACTGAGGCTGCGCTCCGGATCAAAAGAAAGGCGGCGGGGACCCGGTCCTCGCCGCCTTTTTCTTTGTCCGCTCCGGGCGATCAGGAGAACCCGACCACGGCGTGGGGCACATAGGGTGCTTCGAGCCGCTCGATCTCCTCGTCGCTCAGCACGAGATCAAGCGCGGCGATCGCGTCCTCCAGGTGACCGGGCTTGGATGCACCGACGATCGGCGCACTCACCATCGGCTTTGCCAATACCCAAGCAAGCGCGACTTGTGCGGGCGGCACGCCCCTGCCCGCCGCCACCTCTGCCACCGCCTCGATGACCTTGCGATCCGCATCGGCGGTGTGCGCGTAGAGGCTCCTGCCGAACGCGTCGCTCTGCGTTCGCTCCGTCTCTGCGTTCCAGGGCCGCGTCAGCCGCCCGCGCGCAAGCGGGCTCCACGGGATGACGCCGATCCCCTCTGCCTCGCACAGCGGCAGCATCTCGCGCTCTTCCTCGCGATAGAGCAGGTTCACGTAGTTCTGCATGGTCGCGAACCGCGTCCAGCCATTCGCCTCGGCGACATGGAGCATGGTGGCGAACTGCCAAGCGTACATCGAGGAAGCGCCGATGTACCGGGCTTTGCCCCCCTTCACGACGTCGTGCAGCGCCTCCAGCGTCTCTTCGATCGGGGTGTCGGGATCGAACCGATGGATCTGGTACAGATCCACATAGTCGGTGCCGAGCCGGCGGAGCGAGGCGTCGATCTCCTGCAGAATGGCCTTGCGGCTGAGACCGGCGCCATTCGGCCCCGCGTGCATGCGACCGTGTACCTTGGTGGCGATCACCACCTCGTCGCGGCGTGTGAACTCCTTGAGGGCCCGCCCGACGATCTCCTCCGACGTACCATCCGAATAGACATTGGCGGTGTCGAAGAAGTTGATCCCCGCCTCCACTGCCTGACGCAGCAGCGGCCGGCTGCGCTCCTCGTCCAGCGTCCATGGGTGGGTCCCGCGATCGGGAACGCCATAGGTCATGCAGCCGAGGCACAGGCGCGACACGTCCAGGCCAGTGCTGCCGAGCTTCCGATATTCCATGCTGATCTCCTCCAGACGCAAAACGGCCGGCGCGGGAGGCTGATCCCGCACCGGCCGTGATTTGGACCATCGACGGGCCGCAGCCCGCCGCATGTTACTGGGCGGACACCTCACGAAGGCCGCCGCCCAGCGCCACATAGAGCGACACGCCGTTCTGGAGCTCTGCGGCGCGAAGCGCCAGCAGTTGCTGCTCGGCCGCGAACAGGTTGCGCTCCGCGTCCAGCACCTCGAGGTAGATCGAGATGCCGTTCTGGTACCGCAGCCGCGCCGTGCGGGCGAGGCTGCGCTGCGCGGCCACGGCTCGCGTCTGCGCCTCGATCTGCTCGGCGTAGCGCCGACGCGCGACCAGAGCGTCTGCGACTTCGCGGAACGCCTCCTGGACCGTACGCTGATAGGCCGCGACGAGTTCGTCCGCCTGTGCCCGCGTCAGCTGCAGATTGGCCTCGCGGCGTCCCCAGTCGAAGATGGGCAGGTTGAGCGCACCGCCGAAGGACCAGCTCTGCGAGCTTCCGCTGAACAGGCCTCCGAGATCCGGCGAGGCGAAGCCATAGTTGCCGGTCAGCGAGATGTTCGGGAAAAAGGCCGCCCGCGCCGCGCCGATGTCGGCATTCGCCGCACGCAGCTGCAGTTCCGCGCCCAGGATGTCCGGCCGGTTGGCCAGGAGCACAGAAGGCAGTCCGGGGTCGATCGCGCTGAACTGCGCGGACTGGCTGAGCGGACGCGCCTCCGGCAGCGGCCCCGTCAGCGGCCCGCCGATCAACACGGTCAGCAGGTTCTCCGACTGGGCGGTGGTCCGCCGCAACTCGGCGAGTTCCGCTTCCGCCTGGGTCACCAGCAAGGTGGACTGGTCAAAGTCCACCGAGGAGGTGACGCCGCGCTCCATGCGAATGCGCGCAATGCGCAATCCCTCGCGGCGGGCTTCCAGCGTCCGTTCGGCAAGCGCGATGCGCTCCTCGCCCGCGCGGATCGACAGGTAGGTCGCCGCGACCTGGCTCACCAGCGACAGGCGGAACGAACGCTCCGCCTCGATCGTCGCCAGATAGCGCGCCCGTGCCGCTTCGCTGAGGTTGCGCACCCGGCCCCAGAAGTCGAGTTCGAACGAGGTGACCGCCACGCCGACGTTCAACTGGGTGACTTCGATCGCGTCCGGCGACTCCGCAGCCTCGCCGCCGCCGCCCCCCAGCGCATCGCCGAACCCCAGCGAGTTGAGCGGGGTCCGGGTGCGGGTGCCGCTGGCCTGTAGCCCCAACTCCGGCAAGCGCTGCGCGTCGGTGATGCGGTACTGCGCCCGCGCCTGGTCGATGCGCGCGACGGACTGTGCCAGGTCGCGGTTATTGGCCAGTGCCGCAGCGATATAGGACTCCAGCCGCGCATCGCCGAAGAACTCGCGCCAGCCGATCTCGGTCGCGAGGCGGCTTCCCGGGGCAGCTACCGCCTCCGGGAACGTCCCGGACACGGGTGCCACGGGCTGGCGGTACTGGGGTGCGAAATTGCACCCCGCGAGCATGGTGGTCGCCGCAAGGGCGGTGACGAGCTTACGCATTCTGGGGCTCCCCGGCGCGGCCGTCGCGCTCCGCAAGGCGTCGGGCATCCTCCGCCTCCTCGCGCGCATCCATCGCCTCATAGTCGTGGTCGCGGGCAAGCCACTTCTTCGCCGCGATGTAGAACACCGGCGTGAAGAAGATGCCGAGCAGCGTGGCAGTGATCATGCCGCCCATCACGCCCGTACCCACCGCATGGCGGCTTGCCGCACCCGGACCGGTCGCGATCACCAGCGGGACCATGCCCAGGATGAAGGCAAGGCTGGTCATCAGGATCGGTCGCAGGCGCTGGCGTGCGGCCTCTATGGTCGCAGCCTCGGCAGTCTTGTCGCCCTGCTCGTCCTCGATCGCGAACTCGACGATCAGGATCGCGTTCTTTGCGGCCAGGCCGATGATCGTGATCAGGCCGACGTTGAAGTAGACGTCCGCCGAAAGCCCGCGCAGCGAGGTGAAGACCACCGCGCCCAGCACGCCGAACGGCACCACCAGCAGCACCGCCAGCGGGATCGGCCAGCTGTTGTAGAGCGCGGCCAGCAGCAGGAAGACGACCACCATGGAGAGGCCGAGCAGAAGGCCGATCTGGCCGCCCGCCTGCTTCTCTTCATAGGCAGTGCCGGTCCACTCATACGCCTGGCTGCCCTTCAGCACCTCGCCCGCGATCTTCTCCATCTCCTCGAGCGCGGTACCGCTCGACTGACCCGGAGCCGCCTGACCCGAGATCGTCAGCGACGGATAGCCGTTGTAGCGTTCGAGCTGGGTGGGGCCGGACGTCCAGCGCACGGTGGTGAAGGCGGAGAACGGCACCATCGTGCCGGTCGTCGCATTGCGGACGCGCAGGTTTAGCACATCCTCCGGCTTCATCCGCTGCGGAGCGTCCGCCTGCAGATAGACGCGCAGCACGTTGCCGTCGCGGCTGAAGTCGTTGGCATAGGCCGAGCCGAAGCTGATCGCGAGGGTCGCGTTCACGTCCGCGATCGAGAGGCCAAGCGCACGTGCCTGTACCCGATCGATGTCGACGTAGAGCTGCGGCGCCTCACCCTGGCCTTCCGGCCGGACGCCGGCGAGCACCTTGCTCTGCATGGCGCGGCCGAGGATGGCGTCGCGTGCTGCAAGCAGGCCGGCACGATCGGTGCCGCTGCGGTCCTCGATCTTCATCGAGAAGCCCGTGGCGTTGCCGAGCGACTGGATCGGCGGCGGGTTCAGCGGAAACACGGTCGCCGACGCGATGCCCGACACGAAGCCGAACGTCTTGCCGATGATGGTGTCGACGCTGTTCTCCGCGCCCGGACGCTCTTCCCACGGGTGGAGGTCGACGAACGACAACGCCGCCGACTGCCCTTGGCCGAAGAAGTTGAAGCCGACGATCGACACGATGTTCCGGACCTGCGGCTGCTCCTTCAGGAAGGCCTCGGTCGTCTTCACCGCCGCCTCCGTCCGCTGCATCGTGGACCCGGGCGCCGCGTCATAGTTGACCATGAAGTAGCCCTGGTCCTCGTTCGGCAGGAAGCCGCCGGGCAGGCGCATGAACATCAGGACGGTGATGACGAGCACGACCGCGAACACGGCCAGCCAGCGCACCGGACGCGACAGCATCGATCCGACACCACGCCCGTAGCGGTTGGTCGCGCGACCGAACCGGTTGTTGAACCAGTTGAAGAAGCGCTGCGGCATGCCCCGCCAGCCCGGCTTCGGCTCCGGCGGGTGCTCGCCCGGCAGATGCGCCTGATCCCGCTTCAGCAGCTGCCCGCAAAGAGCAGGCGTGAGCGTGAGCGCGAGCACGGCCGAGAAGAAGATCGACACGGCCAGCGTGACGGAGAACTGGCGATAGATGCCGCCGGTCGAACCGGGGAAGAACGCCATCGGGATGAACACCGCGATCAACACCAGCGTGATGCCGATGATGGCGCCGCGGATCTGGCCCATCGCCTTCACGGTTGCGCGGCGGGGGCTGAGCCCCTCCTCCGCCATGATGCGCTCGACGTTCTCCACGACGACGATCGCGTCGTCGACGAGGATGCCGATCGCCACCACCATGCCGAACAGCGACAGCGTGTTGATGGAGAAGCCGAAGAGGTAGAGCCCCAGGCACGCACCCGCGAGCGCGATCGGAACCACGATCGCGGGGATCAGCGTCGCCCGCCAGTTCTGCAGGAACAGGAACATGACGAGGAACACCAGCACCATCGCCTCGACCAGCGTATGGATGACGCTGTCGATCGAGGCGTTGATGAAGGGCGTCGTGTCGAACGGCACCCGCCACGTCATCTCAGGCGGGAAGTTCGCCTCCAGCTCCTGCATGCGGGTGCGCACGGCCTCTGCCGTCGCGACCGCATTGGCGCCGGCCGCGAGCTGCACGCCCATGCCGGCGATCTCGCTGCCGTTCAGCGTCGCCTTGAAGCCATAGCTCTCGGCGCCGAGCTCAATACGCGCCACGTCGCCCAGGCGAATGGTCGCGCCGCTCGGGTCGGAGCGGACGATGATGTTCCGGAACTGCTCCGGGTCGCTGAAGCGGTTCTGCGTGACGATCTTCGCGTTGAACTCGGTCTCGCGCGTGATCGGCTGCTCGCCCAGGCCGCCACCGGCCGTCTGGCTGTTCTGCTCCTGAACCGCCGCCAGCGCCTCGGCCGGCGAGATGCCGTAGCCGGCAAGCTTCTCCGGATCGAGCCAGATGCGCATCGCATATTGCGAGCCGAACAGCTGCACATCGCCCACGCCCTCGACACGGCGCAGTTCGTTGACGACGTTGTTCGCCGCGTAGTTGCCGAGCTCGACGACCGGCATGGTGCCGTTCTTCGACGTCAGCGCGACGACCATCAGGAAGCCCGAGGTATTGTCCGTGATCTGGATGCCCAGCCGCCGCACGTCTTCCGGCAACCGCGGCTCAGCGCGGTTGAGGCGGTCCTGGACCTCGACGCGGGCGGTGTTCAGATCGGTGCCGCTCTGGAAGGTGAGCGTGATCTGCGCCGTGCCGTTCGAGCGGCTCGTCGAGTTCATGTACAGGAACCCGTCGATGCCGTTCATCTCGCGCTCGATGACTGAAGTCACGTTGCGGTCGAGCGTCTCGGCGTCGGCACCGTTATAGGTGAAGGCGAGATTCAGCGCCGGCGGCGCCACCTGCGGATACTGCTCGATCGGAAGGCCGATCAGCCCGATCACGCCGGCCAGGGCGATGAACGCCGCGATGACCCACGCGAAAACGGGCTTGTAGACGAAAAAGCGGTCCATGGATCAGCGTCCCGATGCGGGGCCGTTAGCGGCACCCGGTTGTCCGGGCTGCCCCGACTGCGCGGCAGTGCCGCCCTGGCCCGGCTGCCCAGCGGCCCCGCCCTGTCCGGCCGGCCCTGCGCGGCCAGGGGCGCCGGCTGCGGCGGGCTGCTCGCCCTGCACCCGCACCTTGCCGCCCGGCTGTACCTTCTGCCAGCCTTCGGTGATCACGCGGTCCCCCGCCTTCAGGCCCGAGCGGATGATCCAGTTGGCACCGCTCTGGCCGCCCAGCTGCACCTGACGCGTGCTCACGCTTCCGTCCTGTGCAACGACGGAAACACTCGCGTTGCTGCCGGCGATCTGCACGGCGCGCTGCGGGACCATGAAGCCGTTGACGGTGCCCGCCGACAAGCGGCCGCGCACGAACTGACCGGGCAACAGACGCCGATCCGGGTTCACGAAGCTTGCCCGCAGCACCTGGCTGCCGGTTGCGGGATCGACGCTCAGGTCGGCGAAGTTCAGCCGGCCGACCGGGCCATATTCCTCACCGCTCTCCAGGATCAGCCGGACTTCCACGCCGGTAAGCGTCGGCAGCTTCAGCTCACCGTTGCGCGCACGAGTAAGCAGCGTCTGCAGCTCGGTGCTCGACTGGGCGAAGACAGCGTAGACCGGGGTCAACTGCTCGATGGTCGTGAGCGGCGTCGCCTGGGTGGCGCTGGCAAGCGCACCCTCGGTCACCTGGGCTCGACCCACCCGGCCGCTGATCGGCGCACGCACGGTCGCGTAGCTCAGCTCCAGCTCTGCACGCGTCAACGCCGCGCGCGCATCGGCGACGCTCGCCTCCGCCTGGCGAAGCGTGGCCTGGGCAGCCTCAAATTCCTGGGCGCTCACCGCACGCTCGCTGATCAGCGGCCGATAGCGTTCGTACACCTGGCGGGCGTTGACGCGCGTCGCCTCTGCACGCTGCACTGCAGCGCGAGCCTGCTGCACCGCGGCCCGCTTGTCGCGCGGATCGATCAGGAACAGCGGCGTGCCTTCGCGCACGTCGGTTCCTTCCTGATACAGACGGCGCTCGATGATGCCGTCGGTGCGCGCGCGGACTTCCGCCGAGCGAACCGCCTCGATGCGGCCGGGCAGCTCGATGATGTTGGGCACGGTCTGCGCCTGGATCGTCACCACCGACACGAGCGGCGGCGGGGGTGCAGGCGGTTGCTCCGCACCGCCGCCACAAGAGGCGAGCGCAAGCGCACCAGCGACGACGACCAGCGTCCGGCCGGGCCGGCCGAAGGAGGGGGCGATGATCACAAACGATTCTCCAAGAGGGCGAGCCCGTGCAGGCGCGGATTTCTGTACCGCTCCGATGCGACAAATCAACTGTGTCGTGCATTTTTTTGCGGACCAGTTTATAACGTTTCGAGGGAAGCGTGGAGCTACTGATTTGAAATGTGGTGAACGCCGGGGCGCCGGCCGTCCGACGCGCGAAGAAGCAGCTGCAATCAACGATCGCGTGCTCGACGGGGCCCGCACCGCTTTCTGCCGCCAGGGAATATCCGGTGCGTCGATGGACGAAATCGCAACCGCGGTCGGCGTTACCAAGCACACCATCTACCGCCGCTATCCCAGCAAGGCAGCCTTGCTGGAAGCCGTTGTGCAGCGCGACATCGCGCGCTTCGCAGGAGAGATGCAGGCCAATAGCGATCAGGCGGCGGCAGAAGCCAGTGGGCCCGTGGAGGCGCTGAAACTCGCCACGCGCCGTTTCTTCCAATGCTGCGTAACACCGGAGGACGTCGCCTTCATCTCCTTCCTCCAGGCGGAGGGCGCCTTTTCGGAAGACATGCGCCGCAAGCTGACGGAGTGGGAGCGCGTTGCCAACGCACCTTTGCGCGAACGAATCGAAGATGCGCAGGCGGCGGGCTGCGTTCGCACGGGCGATCCCGCCCGGATCTGTGAGGTCCTCGTCGATCTGATCGACGGCGGCGCCCGGCGGTCCACCTCCACCGAAGGCACCAAGAGCCTTTCCGAAGAGCGGTTCGAGGAGCGCTGGAGCATCTTCGCGCGCGCGATGCTCGAACGCTGTTGAGGCACCCTAGCCGGCGAGGTTACTCGGCGGTCTCGCCCTCCGTCTCGAGGCGTTCCGCATCGAGGATGCGCACCCGCTTGCGTCCGGCCGCAACGATGCCGGCACGCTCCCACCGGCTCACCAACCGGCTGACGCTGTGGAGCGTCGTGGCGGTCAGTTCGGCGAGATCCTGACGCGAAAGCGCCACTTGCACCCCGCCCTCGCCCGGCGCCCCGTCCGCTGCGAGCCGCAGGAGCGCGCGCGCCACCCGCTGCGCGACCGGCAGCGTTGATACCTCGTGAAGCCGCTGGAGCATCTCCTCGTTGCGCTCGGCGATCATCTGCAGGAAGTTGCTCGCAAGTTCGGGGTGCGCGGCGATGAGCTGACGCATTTTATCGGCTGGCCAACTCAGCGCACGAATGTCGGTCAGTGCCGTGACGGTCGCAGGATAGGGCATCTGGCGAAGTGCGGCGACGCAGCCCGGCATTGTCCCCGGCCCCAGCATGTGCACGGTCATGGCCGTGCCCCCGGTCGACGTCCGCCACACCCGCACACGCCCCTCCGTCAGCAGCAGGAACTGATCGGGTCGGTCCTCCTCGTACATCAGGACCTGACCGGCCCGGTACGTCCGGGGGGTCGCACTGCGACGCAGCACGGCGTCCAGTTCTTCCGGAAGACCGTTAAACAAGCGGCAATTGGTCAACAATCCTGGCACGGTGATTCCGTTTCTCCGCGCGAGGAAGCGGCGCGCCCGTTGCAAGCAGCTGCGAACCCCCGCGGCTTCCCCGACAGTCCAGCACCTAGAAACCCGCGCGCAATGCTTCTTTGACGCGCGTCAAACCGCGTTCTTTGACCGCCATCAAATCCCGTTCGTCTCGGCCGTGCCATTCGGAACCCGTGATTCCCGGCACCTGAGCTGTGCCGGGACTATTGGCGCAGGGAGGACGATGCGCATGCCGATCGGAGTAATCACCGGTACCTATGGGCTGTTGATCCTGGTGACGCTGGTGTCGGGGTATTTCGCATTCCTGCACGCCAACACGCTCGCGCGGGAATCGCAGACGCCGGACAACGACGTCGTTGCAGGCCGCAGCCGCCCGGTCGGCCGCCGCGGGCGGGCACGCCGGTCGATCCTGGCGGTGATCATCTTCCACCTGGCCTGGATCGGCCTGATGGTTCTGATCGGCCTGCACGTGAGCGGCACGCTCTCCACCCTGGTCAAGTCCCAGGATGTGACGGTGCAGCGGCCGTAGCGCCCGCGCCGCTGGTCTTGACGGAAATCAATGTTGCAGGGGGCCGAGCAGCCGAGGGCCCCCGTTAGCTGGATCGGCTGCTCGAGCGAGGGGCTCATGGACAATATCATCACAAATGCCGGGGCCTGGTTGCTCCTGGCTATTCTGGCGCTGTTCGGCGCGGCGCTCGCCGCCGACGCGGGCTTCGCCGTCCACATGGGGATCATGGCGATCGCGGCGCTGGCCGCGTCGTTCCTCACCATTTCCAAGGGTGACTTCAACGCGCTCCCGGGTCGGCTTGCCGGCCCCGCGGCACTGCAGAGCCGCTACTACGACGACGTGATCCGCTGGGGCGTGATCGCGACCGTCTTCTGGGGCGTCGTCGGGTTCCTGGTCGGCGTGGTGATCGCGCTCCAGCTGCCCTTCCCGGCGCTGAACCTCAACAACGAGTTCACGACCTTCGGCCGCCTGCGCCCGCTGCATACCTCCGCCGTGATTTTCGCGTTCGGCGGCAACGCGCTGTTGGCGACGAGCTTCTACGTCGTGCAGCGCACGTGCCGCGCGCGGCTGTTCGCCCCCAAGCTCGCGAACTTCGTGTTCTGGGGCTACCAGCTGTTCATCGTCCTGGCGGCGACCGGCTACGTCCTCGGCATCACCGAGGGCAAGGAATATGCCGAGCCCGAATGGTACATCGACCTGTGGCTGACGATCGTCTGGGTCTGCTACCTGGTCGTCTTCGTCGGCACGATCGTGAAGCGGTCCGAACCCCACATCTATGTGGCCAACTGGTTCTACCTGTCCTTCATCATCACCATCGCGATGCTCCACATCGTCAACAACCTGTCGATGCCGGTGTCGCTGCTGGGCTCCAAGTCCTACGCCGCCTTTGCCGGCGTGCAGGATGCGCTGACCCAGTGGTGGTACGGCCATAACGCGGTAGGCTTCTTCCTGACCGCCGGCTTCCTGGGCATGATGTACTATTTTGTGCCCAAGCAGGCCGAGCGCCCCGTCTACAGCTATCGCCTGTCGATCATCCACTTCTGGTCGCTGATCTTCCTCTACATTTGGGCGGGTCCGCACCACCTCCACTACACCGCCCTGCCCGACTGGGCGCAGACGCTGGGCATGGTGTTCTCGGTGATGCTGTGGATGCCCAGCTGGGGCGGCATGATCAACGGCCTGATGACGCTCAACGGCGCCTGGGACAAGATCCGCACCGATCCGATCATCCGCATGATGGTCTTCGCGCTCGCCTTCTACGGCATGGCGACCTTCGAAGGCCCGATGATGTCGATCAAGTCGGTCAATTCGCTCAGCCACTATACTGAATGGACCATCGGCCACGTGCACTCAGGGGCGCTCGGCTGGAACGGCATGATCACCTTCTCGGCGATCTACTACATGGCGCCGCGCCTGTGGGGTCGTGAGCGGCTCTACTCGCTCCGGATGGTGAACTGGCACTTCTGGCTCGCGACGCTGGGGATCGTTCTCTACGCCTCGTCCATGTGGGTGGCGGGCATCACCCAGGGCCTGATGTGGCGTGAGTACGGGGAGGACGGCTACCTCGTCTACGCCTTCGCCGAAGTCGTCTCCGCAATGAAGCCCTACTACGTGATCCGCATGGTGGGCGGCCTGTTCTACCTCACCGGTTCGCTGGTGATGGCCTGGAACATCTTCAAGACGATCAAGGGCGAACTGCGCCAGGAGGCGCCGATGACCGACGCCGCCTTTGATCCCGAGGCGGACCGCCCGGTCGTGCGGGCGCCCGCCGCCGGCACCCCCCAGCCAGCCCCCGCCGAGTAAGGACAAGGACGATGGCTTCCAAGTTCCTCGATCACAAGAAGATCGAACGCAACGTCACCGTCCTGGGCGTCCTCGCCTTCCTGGCGGTGATCATCGGCGGCATCGTGGAGATCGCGCCCTTGTTCTGGATCGACTCCACGGTCGAGAAGGTGGAGGGGGTCCGCCCCTACACCCCGCTCGAGCTCGCGGGTCGCAACATCTACATCCGTGAGGGCTGCTACAACTGCCACAGCCAGCAGATCCGCCCCTTCCGGGATGAGGTGGAGCGCTATGGCCACTACAGCCTGGCGGCCGAGAGCATGTACGACCACCCGTTCCAGTGGGGCTCCAAGCGCACCGGGCCGGACCTGGCCCGGGTCGGCGGCCGCTATTCGGACGAGTGGCACGTCCAGCACCTGAAGGACCCGCGCTCGGTGGTGCCGGAGTCGATCATGCCGCCCTACGCCTTCATGGCCGAGCGCGACCTGGATGCGGGCGACATGGCCAAGCACCTGATGGCGTTGCGCCGGGTCGGCGTCCCCTACACCGATGAGGACATTCAGAAGGCGCAGCAGGACCTGTCGCTTCAAGCGCTGGCCGACGGCGACGCCGCCGACTTCGCCCGCCGTTATCCCAAGGCGCAGGCCCGTGACTTCGACGGGGATCCAAACCGACTGACTGAGATGGATGCGCTGGTCGCCTATCTCCAGATGCTCGGCACCACCGTCGATTTCCGGTCGGCGGAGGCACAGGAGCAGCCCCGGTGAACTACAGCGATCTGCGGCATTTCGCAGACAGCTACGGCCTGGTCTTCATGAGCGTGGTCTTCCTAGTGCTGGTCGGATGGACGTTCCGCCGCAATGCCGGGAAGCACCACGACCAGGCCGCCCACAGCATCTTCGAGGAAGAGGACCGCTCCGATGGTTGAGCGCAAGCGGATCGACGACAAGACCGGCACCAGCACGGTCGGCCACGAATGGGACGGCATCGAGGAACTCGACACGCCCATGCCCCGCTGGTGGCTGATCACCTTCTTCGCCAGCATCGTGTTCGCGGCGGTATACGTCGTGCTCTACCCGGCATGGCCGCTGGTCCACAGCGCCACCGCGGGCGTGCTCGGCTGGTCCAGCCGCGGCCAGCTCGCGAAGGAAGTGGCGTCCGAGGGCGACCGCAAGGCGCCGATCGAACAGGCGCTCGCCCGCATCCAGATCGAGCGCCTGCCGGAGAACAGCGAACTGTTCCAGGCGGCCGTCGCCGGCGGCAGCGCCGCGTTCAAGGTGCACTGCGTCCAATGTCACGGTGCGGGGGCGGCCGGCAGCAAGGGCTATCCAAACCTGAACGACGACGACTGGCTGTGGGGCGGCGACCTCAAGACCATCCAGCAGACGCTCGCCAACGGCATCCGCCAGCCCGGCAACGACGCGACCCGCATGTCGGTGATGCCGGCCTTCGGCCGCGACGGCATCCTCCAACCCGCCGACGTCCAGGACGTGGTGAGCTATGTCCGCGTGATCTCCGGCCAGGAGAAGCCGAGCGAGGCTGCAAGGCGCGGTGCCGCGCAGTTCGCCAACAACTGCGTCGCCTGCCATGGGCCGCAGGGCAAGGGCATGCGCGAGTTCGGTGCGCCGAACCTGACGGACGGCATCTGGCTCTACGGCGGCGATCGCGACAGCCTGACCCAGACCGTCACCAACTCGCGCTATGGCGTGATGCCCGCCTGGGGTCATCGCCTCGATCCGGTGACCATCAAGATGCTCGCAGCCTATGTCCATTCGCTGGGCGGCGGCGAGGCGTTCGTACCCGAGACGCCGGCGACCGTTGCGGCCGCCACGTCCAACCCGGAGGCGGCCACACCGGTCGCGCAACCCCGAAATGTCCAGCCCTGACGACCTGGCGGGCCCCAAGCAGAAGCTGTTCGAGGCCCGCACCAAGATCTTTCCCAAGGCAGTCGACGGCAGCTTCCGCCGGCTGAAGTGGGCGCTGATGGCCGTGACCCTGACCATCTACTATGTGACGCCGTGGCTGCGGTGGGATCGGGGGCCCTATGCCCCCGACCAGGCGGTGCTGGTGGACATCGCCCACCGCCGCTTCTTCATGTTCTCAATCGAGATCTGGCCGCACGAGTTCTACTACGTAGCTGGCCTGCTCATCATGGCCGGCATCGGCCTGTTCCTGGTGACCTCTGCGGTGGGGCGCGCCTGGTGCGGCTATGCCTGCCCCCAGACGGTCTGGACCGACCTGTTCGTCCATGTCGAACGCTTCGTCGAAGGCGACCGCAACGCCCAGATCCGCCTGCAGAAAGCGCCATGGGGTCCGGCCAAGATCGCCAAGCGCGTCACTAAGCACGGCATCTGGCTGCTGATCGCGGTCGCGACCGGCGGCGCCTGGATCTTCTATTTCGACGATGCCCCGACGTTGTTCGGGCAAGTCGTCCACGGCGAGGCGCCGATCGCCGCCTATGCCACCATCGCGATCCTGACGGGCACCACCTATGTGCTGGGCGGGCTGATGCGCGAGCAGGTGTGCGTCTACATGTGCCCGTGGCCGCGCATCCAGGGCGCGATGCTCGACGAGAAGTCGCTGCTGGTCACCTATAAATACTGGCGGGGCGAGCCGCGCACCCACGGCCTGAAGCGCGCCGCTCCTGCCGCGCGCCGGCCGGAAGTGCAGGACCAGGCCGCCGAGCCGCAGGTCGGCATCCCCTCGCTGGTGGCGCTCGCCGCCAACCCGGAAAAGACGCCACGCATTGGCGACTGCATCGACTGCAACGCTTGCGTCGCGGTGTGCCCGACCGGCATCGACATCCGCAATGGCAGCCAGATCGGCTGCATCACCTGCGGGCTGTGCATCGACGCGTGCGACCAGATCATGGCCAAGATCGGCCGGCCGCCGCGGCTGATCGGCTACAGCACCATCGCCGACGAGACGATCGCGGGCGAAGGCGGCGAGCCGATGCATCCTCTGCGCCGGCTGCTGCGGCTGCGCACCATCCTTTATACGCTGGTGTGGGCGGGGATCGGCATGGGCATGTTGTTTGCCCTGGGTACGCGCACCCGCATCGACCTGTCGGTCAGCCAGACGCGCAACCCGCTCTACGTCCGCCTGTCGGACGGCAGCATCCGCAACACCTACACGATCAAGGTTCGCAACATGGAGAACCGCCCGCGCGAGGTGGAGATCGGCCTTGCCGGCCTGACGGGCGCCGCCCTGTGGAACGACGGCGGCAGCCGCGAGGCCGCAGGGCAGACCGTCCGGCTCAAGGTGCCGGCCGACCAGGTCGCACGGACCCGCGTGTTCGTGGCCGCGCCCGCTCAAGGACCGACCCGCCAGGACGTGACCTTCACCGTCCGCGCCCTCGACCAGGAAGGCGGGCAGGACACCGACCAGAACTTCTTCGAGCGCCCGGAGACCGGACAATGATGAACCCCCGCCCCGCCCCCGCCGGCCGCTTCACCGGCTGGCACATGCTGGCGATCCTGCTGGGCATGTTCGGCACGATCATCGCGGTGAACTTCGTCATGGCGCGCTCTGCCGTGGGTACGTTCGGGGGGACGGTGGTCGACAACAGCTATGTCGCCAGCCAGAAGTTCAACCGCTGGCTTGCCGAGGCACGGGCGCAGGAGGCGCTCGGGTGGAAGCTGGACGTGACGGTGGATCACAGCCGCACCGTCCGCATCGCCACCAACTCGCCGATGGGGCCGCTGTACGCCGCCACGATCGACGCCGTGGCGACCCACCCGCTGGGCCGCGCACCCGAGCAGAAGCTCCATTTCGTGAACGTCGGTGGCGGCGCCTTCGCATCGCAACAGCCGCTGCCGGAGGGGCGCTGGCTGCTCCGGATCGAGGTCCGTGAGGGGCGCAGCACCGCCCGCTTCGACGACCAGGTCGGCGCATGAACGCCCCCGCCCCCGCGGCCCTTGCGGCCGAGCGCTGCGCCACCAGCCAGTTCAGCGTGCCAACGCTGCATTGCGCCGGCTGCATCGCCAAGCTGGAGGGCGGGCTCGCCGCCACGCCGGGGGTGATCGACGCGCGGGTCAACTTCACCACCAAGCGGGTGCGGGTCGCCCACCTGCCCGAGCTCGACACCGGCGCGGTGCGCGACGCGATCGCCCGCATCGGCTTTCCGGCCGAGCCGTTCCTGGGCGAAGCGGACGGCGCCGCCAGTCGGGAAGGCCGGGAGCTGGTGAAGGCGCTGGCGGTCGCGGGCTTTGCCGCGATGAACGTCATGCTGCTGTCGGTGTCGGTCTGGTCCGGGGCGGAAGGCGCGACCCGGCAGCTGTTCCACTGGCTTTCGGCGATGATCGCGCTCCCGGCGGTCGCCTATGCCGGGCGCCCGTTCTTCCGGAGCGCCTGGGCGGCGCTGCGCCATGGCCGCACCAACATGGACGTGCCGATCTCGATCGGGGTGGTACTCGCCTGCGGGCTGAGCCTCTACGAGACCGCGACGGGCGGGCACGACGCGTACTTCGACGGCGCCGTCATGCTGCTGTTCTTCCTGCTTGCGGGCCGCTTCCTCGACAGCGTGATGCGGGCGCGGGCGCAGGACAGCGCGGGCGCGCTGCTGCGCCAGACGGCGCCGGGCGCACAGGTGCTCGACAAGCAGAACGTGCCGCAATGGCGCGCGGCCGAGGAGCTTGCCCCCAACATGCGGATGCTGGTGGCGGCTGGCGATCGGCTGGCGGCCGACGGCGTGGTGGAGAGCGGCACCAGCAGCGTCGACCGCTCGCTGATCACCGGCGAGAGCGTGCCCGAGGCGGTGGCACCCGGCAGCCGGGTGCTCGCGGGCACGATCAACATGGACGGGCCGCTGATCGTGAAGGTGACCGCCGCGGGCGAGAACACCGCGATCGCGGACATCGCCCGGCTGATGGAGGCGGCGGGCGGCACCAAGTCCCGCTACGTCCGCATCGCCGATCGCGCGGCGCGGCTCTATGCGCCTGCCGTCCACAGCCTGGCGGCGCTGAGCTTCCTGGCCTGGATGCTGGCGGGTGCCGGTGTGCACCAGGCGGTGCTGATCGCGGTGGCGGTGCTGATCATCACCTGTCCCTGTGCGCTGGGGCTGGCAGTGCCGGTGGCCCAGGTGGTCGCGGCGGGCGCGCTGATGCGGGCGGGCGTGCTGATCAAGGACGGCTCGGCGCTGGAGCGGCTGGCCGAGGCCGACATCGCGCTGTTCGACAAGACCGGCACGCTGACCCTGGGACGGCCGACCCCTTTCGGTTCCCTGCCGCTCACCGTCGAGGAGAAGCCGGTCGCGCTCGCGCTGGCGCGGGCGAGCCGCCACCCACTGTCGCGGGCGTTGGCCGCAGCGCTGGAAGCAGAAGGCGTCCAGGCAACCACGATCGCGGACATGATCGAGCAGCCCGGCCTGGGGATCGAGGGACACGTTGAGGGCGTCCGCGCACGGCTTGGCCGGGCGGACTGGGTCGGCGCGGAGCAGCCGGCGGAGGGCGCGGCGCTCAGCACCGGCTTCGTAATGGGCAGCGCGCCCGCGCGGCTGCTGCGGTTCGAGGACGCCTTGCGGCCGGACGCCGAACCGGCAATCGCGCGGCTGCGCAGCCAAGGGCTCGCGCCCGCCATCCTGTCCGGGGACCGGGCGCAGGCCGTGGCGGCGATCGGCCATCAGCTGGCGGTCGACGCGACGGCCGAGCTGTCGCCCGCCGACAAGTTCGCCGTGATCGAGCGGCTGTCAGCATCCGGGCGCCGCGTGCTGATGGTGGGCGACGGCCTCAACGACGGCCCCGCGCTGAAGGCGGCGCACGTCTCGATCGCCCCCTCCTCCGCCAGCGATGTCGGCCAGACCGCGGCGGACCTGCTGTTCCTGGGCGACCGGCTGATGCCGGTGCCGGTGGCGGTCGCCGCCGCGCGCCGGACCATGACGGTCGTGCGGCAGAACTTCGCCCTGGCGATCGGCTATAACGTGCTGGCCGTGCCGCTCGCCATTGCAGGCTATGTGACGCCCTTGATCGCGGCGCTCGCCATGTCCGGTTCCTCGCTGATCGTGGTGGCCAATGCGCTGCGGCTGCGGAGTGCCGCCCGATGAACGGCCTGGCCCTGTTGATCCCCATCGCGCTGCTGCTGGGCCTGGCCGGCCTGGGCGCGTTTTTCTGGTCGGTGAAGTCGGGCCAGTTCGAGGACATGGACGGTGCCGCCATGCGAGTGCTGATCGACGACGAGGCCCCCGGTGAGGCTCCGGACGAGGGATCCGACCGCGGAAGGTTAAGCTAAAGTTAGTCCAAGAACGCTTCTGTCGTCCTGTGCCGAAGGCGCGTTTCCGCGCCATTGCGCGGCTTCTCCGGGCGGCATCACGCCGGCGCGGATTGCACCCTTCGCGCAGCTGATGGCGATCGTGCTCCGGCAACGCTCCGACCTTGGGTTGAGGGGAAGCAGCGTAGCCCGGCGTCGCTGCTGTAGGACAGAGGCGGCCTCGTCCCGGCGCGCCTGAAGCCTGGACCCCCGCCTTCAGATCGTGCGCTCTCCGGACGGCAACGGGTGGGAAGCCGAGGTCCGGCTTATCGGGCAGCCTCAAGCCCGCGCGGCGCGAGCGCATCGCGCAACCAGTCGCCGACCAGCGAAACGAGCCGGGGCGAACCGAGGTTCGCACCCAGGACGGCGCTCTCTTCCACGGTTCCGGTCGTGGCGCCCTCCTGGAACCAATGGCTCAGCCCGTCGAACACCACCACTTGGGCGCGCGGATTGCCGGCAAGCGCAGTGCGCGCCGCGGGCGCCTCCTGCGACGCGATGACCAGCGGATCCAGCGTGCCGAACACCGCCAGCACCGGCACCTGCAACGCGCGCAGATCGGACGCGGAGCGCAAGCGGTGCGCCCGGGCCACCTCTTCGGTATCGATCATCGCCAGCCCCGCTTCGCTTTCGACGCGTGTGAAGCCCGACGCCTGCAGCCGGTCGACCAGCGTGGCGCGCAGCGGCGCCATCGCCGCGGCATCGCGGTTGTCGATCCGACCCTGGATCAGCGCAAGCGCGGCATCCACCGTCGGCTCGATCGAAGCCGCCGGCCGGTGTGCTGCAACCATCTGGTTGCGCAGCGCCTGGCGAAGGTAGGGCAGGCCGTCGCCGACGGACCCCGCCAGCGTCACCACCGCGGCAATGGCCGGATCGGCCGCGGCCACGGCCGGGGCGATCACGCCGCCTTGGCTCTGCCCGACCAGCGCGACGCGGCGGCCGTCGAGCTCCGGCCGGCGGCGCATCGCGGCCACCGCCGCTGCGGCATCGGCAGTCAGCCGCTCGATGTCCTCGCGATACTCGCCGGTCGACTGGCCGATGCCGCGCTTGTCATATTCCAGTGTGGCGATGCCCTCCGCGGCGAGTCGCTTCACGATCTCGGGGAAGCCGCCGCGACCGTTGCGCCCGTGCCCCTGGATCAGCACGGCGATCGGCAGCGGGCCGGGGCGCCCGACCGGCAGGTGCAGCGTTCCTGCCAGCGTCACGCCGGGTTCGGACGGGATCGTCACGTCCATGGCGATCGACCGCGGGCGAAAGGCGGCAAAGGCGCTAGTCACTCCGTCGCGGTCGGGTGCGCCGCGCTGAAATGCGACCGGGCCCAACGTCACGCTTCCCGCCGCGAGCCCGAGGGGGACGGACAGCGACTGGGTTCCGGCGGCGAAGGCGGAGGGCGCGGTGCCGCTGATCGTCACCTGCTGCCACCTGGGGGCAAGCGTAACCTGCGCCTGGGCGAAGCGGGCGTAGCCGGGTGCTCCGCCCTGCATTCCGATCGTCACGGCCGTGGGGCGTTCCGCGCGTACCCAGAACACCGCACTCACCCGTTCTCCAGCGGAGAGCGCTCCCGGTATCGGAAGCGCAGCGCCGCTGGACCATGGCTCGCCACCGCGCGTGCCACGCGGCTCGACCCGCACCGTGCCCTCTCCAGGCACGTTTGCATCGCGTGTCCGGGTATAGGCGGTGCCATAGACCTGCCATTCGGACGCGGACAGCACCTGCGCTTCCTGCGATCGCGCCGGCAGCGGTGCGGAAAGCGCAACCGTCGCCAGCGGCAGCGCCCAACGCAGTAGACCCTTCGAGCGTGTCCCCGTGTGTGCCATGCGCCTTCTCCCTGTTCGGTTGCGATCAGTCCATGAGCATGCCGTCCACGCACAGCCGCGCCTGCCAGCGCGAACGCTTCGGGGCGTTACCTTCCGGTCCGCGACTTGATGGTTAGCGGGCAGTCTCCCTTGAGAAGGGAGACCAGCATAGCAGACAATGTGCGGCGCGGCTGCATTCCCCGCGACGATTTCAAACGGCCAGCGTGCCTTGGCGCAACGCGCAGATTCGGGCAGTTTCACCGGATGCCCCAGCGCTTGAGCCTGACCACCCTTCTCGTCGACGAATATGACACTGCCCTGTCCTTCTTCGTTGGGAAGCTTGGCTTCGAGCTGCGTGAGGATTCCGAGCTGGCAGACGGAAAGCGGTGGGTCGTGGTCGCGCCGCGCGGTGCGCAGGGCGGACTGCTCCTGGCGCGCGCAATAGGCGACCGGCAACGGCAGGCGATCGGGAATCAGAGCGGTGGGCGGGTGTTCCTGTTTCTGGAGACCGATGACTTCGCCCGGGATCACCTCACCTACACAAGGCGGGGCGTGCGTTTCGTCGAGGCGGCTCGCCACGAGCCATATGGCATCGTCGCCGTCTTCGAAGACCTTTACGGCAACCGCTGGGATCTGATCCAACCTGCTTCCGTGGAGCGATAGTTCGCGGCCTCTCCGCCTGGAGTTGGAGAACGGAAGACCCCCCTGAATAAGCCGCGGTAGGGCGGATCGGCCGCGAGGGCGTTCATCGCTCGCTGGCGGCCGTTGTGTCGGGGCGGTGATCGTGCATAATCGGCCGCACGGGCCTTTGTCGCGGACGCCCGTTCAGACGGTTGTCGTCCAAGTCCGCTCCCGGAGTCGCGCCTTTGCGACCAGGAGCCGATATGATGCACGCCCATTCGCCCCACCCTTCCGCCATCAGCCTTCCGCGGTTGTTCGCCAAGTTCCTGCGCTTCGGCATGCTGGCCTTTGGCGGGCCGGTCGCGCAGATCGCGATGATCCGACAGGCGCTGGTGGAGGAGGAAGGCTGGATCCCGAGCAGCCGGTTCAATCGCCTGCTGGCGGTGATGCAGGTGCTGCCCGGGCCGGAGGCGCACGAGCTGTGCGTGCACATGGGCATGGTCGCGCGCGGACGCATCGGCGGAGTGCTGGCGGGCCTGGGGTTCATGCTGCCGGGCTTCGCCCTGATGCTGCTGTGCGCCTGGGCCTATGCCGCCTTCATTGCGGGCAATGCGCAGCTCGCGGGCGTGCTGCTGGGCGTGCAGGCAGCGGTGCTGGCGATCATCCTGCGGGCCGTGCACCGGATCGGCAGCCATATCCTGGTCGACCGGACCCTGGTGGGGCTGGCGATCCTGGGCCTCCTCGGCACGCTGGCGGGGGTCCCTTTCTGGGTCCTGCTGGCGGCGGCGGGGGCTGCCCACGCATTGCTCCGGCGGCCCGTGACAATCCTGGGTTCGGTGCTGCTGGTGGCGGTCGCGGCCTGGATCGGGATCCAGGCCCGCGGAGCGCCGGACACCGCCGTGCTCACGCACGTAGCCGCTCCGGCCGGAGTCCTCGCGCTGTTCGTGGCGGGGCTGAAGGGCGGGCTTCTCACCTTTGGGGGCGCCTATACCGCCATCCCTATGTGCGCGAGGATACGGTCGGCCGGGGCTGGCTGGCGGACGGCGCCTTTCTCGACGGGGTGGCGCTCGCAGGGCTGTTGCCGGCGCCGCTGGTGATCTTTGCGACCTTTGCCGGCTATCTCGCCGGCGGCCTGGCGGGCGCGCTGGCGATCACGGCGGGCATGTTCCTGCCGGCCTTTGCCTTCTCGCTGCTCTTCTTCGAGCGGCTGGAGGCGCTGGTCGACAACCCGACCCTGCACCGCGTGCTCGACGGGGTGGCGGCGATGGTGGTCGGCATCATCGCGGCGACCTTTCTGGAGCTCGGCGCCAGCACGCTGGAGCGAGCGCCGCGGTTGCTGCCGGTGGTGGCGATCTTCGTGGTTGCGGCGCTGGCCGGCTGGCGGCTGAAGGGGCGTTGGCTGCCGCTCGCGCTTGTGGGCTTTGGCGGCGCGGCGGGTTGGCTGGCGCTTTCCTGACGCCCTGCTGCCGCTTGCGGCGGGGTTCGTCTTCCACCCCAGCGTCGTCGCACACGGAAAAACCCTGCCCCTCCGCCTCTCCGTCCTGCGCGGGCAGTCGGTTGAGGTGGAGGAACAGGGTCCCCTCGCTCCGGGCGGAGAGCCTTAGAAGCGGGTGCCGATACCGATGCCGAACACCAGCGGATCGAGGCTGAGCTTGACGCTCTGGCGACCGGCCGCGGTGGTGTAGAGCTTGGCGGTGGTGTCGATGTCGATGTACTTCACGTCCAGGTTCAGGAAGACCTTGGGCGTGAGATCGATGTCGACGCCGGCCTGGGCGGCCCAGCCGAAGCTGTCGTCCATCTTGACCCGGGTCTCGCCGACCGCGGCCTCGAGCGAGCCCGACGCCTTCTCGTTCCAGAAGATCGTGTAGTTGACGCCCGCGCCGACATAGGGGCGCACGGTGCCGGTCGGGTTGAGGTGGTACTGGGCCGTCAGCGTCGGCGGGAGCACCCAGGTGCTGGCGAGCTTGCCCAGCGATCCGGTGGTGCCGGTCTGGCCCGACGCCTTGTGCTTGGTGGTGGAGGCGATCAGTTCGAAGCCGATGTTGTCCGTCGCCATATAGGTGACGTCAACTTCGGGCATGAAGCTGTTGTTGACGCTGACCTTTTCACCCGGGAACGCCGGGAGCACGCTGCCCGACTCCTCGTTGGGCGCCACGACGATGCCGCGCAGGCGGACCAGGACGTCGCCTGCCGCGACGCCGACGCGGCCGGTATCCTGGGCTGCCGCAGGCGTTGCCGCCACACCGGCTGCAAGAGCGGCGAGGATCGCGCCCTTCATCGTCTTGTTCATCCCCCGTCTCCTTCAAATTGGGTGAGGGCGAGATAGGAGCGGCCCGGCCCGCCAGCTTTGATCCAGCCCAAAGCCGTGTTTGCGCGCGGTCAACGTGGACAGGGACGCCACGGCGCATGAAGGTAGCGCGATGCCGACCAGCGCCCCGCCCTTCACGCGTCTCGCCTGTGCGGCCCTTTCCGGGGCCAGCGCGCTGATGCTGGCAGTGCCCGCGGGTGCGCTGCCCAGCCGGGTGCTGGTGGTGGCGACGTGCCACGGCGGTCGCGTGTCGATCCCCATCGGGGAGGATCGGCAGGGGCCGGGCAAGCAATGCCCGGGCGGGTGCCACGCCGCCTGCGCGCGCAAGCGTGGGGAAGACGACGCGGACTAAGGGCCTGGGCGAGCGTAGTCGGCGGTGCCACCGCAGCCGCCGGTGGTGCGGCGTGGCTAAGCGTGCACCATCTCTGCGCTGAGGCGTAGCGGGAGCGGTTCACCGGCTTCGGCGCGGGCGAGACTGTCGAGGGTGGTGGCGGCGATGGCTTCGAGCGCCTCGTCGGTCAGGAACGCCTGGTGGCCGGTGACGAGGACGTTCGGAAAGGTCAGCAGGCGCTGGAAGACATCGTCCTGGATGATCTCGTCGGACAGATCCTCGAAGAACAGGTCCGCCTCCTGCTCATAAACGTCCAGCGCGACGCCGCCGATCTTGCGGGATTTAAGGCCCTCGATCAGCGCAGAGGTGTCGATCAGGCCGCCGCGGCTGGTGTTCACCACGATCAGGCCGGGGCGTGCGGCTGCGATGGCAGCGGCGTCGACGATGTGGCGCGTCTCGGGCGTCAGCGGACAGTGGAGGCTGACGATGTCGACCTGCCGCAGCAAGTCGGCCGGCTCGACATAGCGCACGCCGATCGCCTCCAGTTCGGGATCGGGCGTGACGTCGCTTGCCAGCACCTCGCAACCGAAGCCGAGGCGAAAGGCGCGCGCGACATACCCGCCGATGCGGCCGGTGCCGATGACACCCACCGTGCGGCCGTGGACGTTGCGGCCGATCAGCCCGTCGAGCGCGAAGTTGTTCTCCCGCACGCGGGCCCAGGCGCGGTGGATCTTGCGATCGAGCGCCATCAGCAGCGCGACGGTGAACTCCGACACCGCATGCGGCGAATAGGCGGGCACGCGCACGACCGTGATGTCCAGCGTGTCGGCGGCACGCAGATCGACGTTGTTGAAGCCGGCGCACCGCAGCGCAATGGTGCGGATGCCGGTGTTCGCCAGCGCCTCCAGCACGGGCCGGTCGACCCGATCGTTGACGAAGACGCAGACCGCGTCGTGGCCCTCTGCAAGCACCGCCGTCTGCTCGTCCAGCCGCGCCTCGAAGAAGCTCAGTGCGTGGTCGAAGCGCGCATTGGCGGCCTCCAGGAACCGGCGGTCGTAACCCTTGGTGCTGAACACCGCGACGCGCATGCTTGTCTCCCCTGTCAGATGCGAAGGCCGGCGGGATCGCCGAAGCGACCGGCCTGGTAGTCCTGGATCGCCTGCACGATCTCCTCGCGCGTGTTCATCACGAAGGGTCCGTGGGCGACGACGGGCTCGCCGATCGGGGCGGCGTGGCCGAAGAGAAGCAGCGCCCCGGCTTCGTTTGCGAGCGCGAGCGTGTCCCCGTCGTAGGCGAGTTCTGCGAGGTGCCATTGTGGGAGCGGCTTGCCCGCGACGGCAACGTCGCCGCGCATGGCGTAGAGAAAGACGCTGCGGTCGGCGGGTGCCGGCAGGCGGACGTCGGCTCCGGGTGCGAGCGATACGACCGACATGAAGACGCCGGTGAGCGAGTCCACCGGACCCTGCGTATCGGCGAAGCTGCCGGAGATGAGCCGCAGCTCGCAGCCGGACCCGAGCGGCAGCACCGGGATCGCATCCGCCTGCACGCCGGTGTAGCGCGGCTCGGTCATCTTGAGGCGGCCGGGCAGGTTCACCCAGAGCTGCAGGATCTCCATCGGGCCGCCGGTGCGCTTGAATGCCGGCGGGGAGAGTTCGGCGTGGATTAGGCCCGAGCCGGCCGTCATCCACTGCACGCCGCCCGCATCGACCACATAGGCGTGGCCGCCGGTGTCGTGATGGGCGAGGCTTCCCTCCAGGATGAAGGTCACCGTCTCGAACCCGCGATGCGGGTGCGGGCCGAACGGCAGGCCGTGGTTGCCCGGCGCGTAGGTCTGCGGGCCGTGGTGGTTGAGGAACAGGAACGGATCGACCTGCGGCAGGCCGGGTCCGGGCAGCGGACGGCGGGTGACGAGGTCCGCAATGTCATCACGCTGGGCGGGGTGCGCGGCAACCAGGCTGCGGTCGCTCATGCGCCGAGCTCCAGCGCCATGTCCGGTCCGAGGGGCACGATGCCGGTCGGGTTGATGGTGGTGTGGCTCTGGTAATAGTGACGCTTGATGTGATCGAAGTTGGTCGTCTCCGCGACGCCCGGCAGGTGGTAGAGGTCGCGCACGAAGCGGGAGAGCGCGGGATAGTCGGCGATCCGCCGCAGGTTGCACTTGAAGTGGCCGTGGTAAACCGGATCGAAACGAATGAGGGTGGTGAAGAGGCGGATGTCGGCCTCCGTCAGCGTGTCGCCGAACAGGTAGCGCCCCTGCCCCAGCCGCGCCTCCAGTGCGTCGAGGGCTGCGAACAGCGGGACGACGGCTTCCTCATAGGCCGCTTGCGTGGTGGCGAAGCCGGCGCGGTACACGCCGTTGTTCACGTCGTGGTAGATGCGCTCGTTGAGCGCGTCGATCTCCGCCCGTAGCGGTTCGGGGTAGAAGTCCCCCTCGCGCGCGCCGACGTTATCGAAGGCGCTGCCGAACATGCGCAGGATGTCGGCGGATTCGTTGCTGACGATGGTGGCGCGCTGCTTGTCCCACAGGATCGGCACGGTGACGCGACCGCTGTAGTGCGGGTCGGCGGCGGTGTAGACCTGGTGGAGATAGTCGGCGCCGTGGACCGGATCGCCGGTGACGCAGGGGCCGGCGGCGAACGTCCAGCCGTTCTCCTGCATCAGCCAGTGCACGACCGAGATCGGAACCGTCTCCTCCAGCCCCTTCAGCCGGCGCGCGATCAGCGTGCGATGCGCCCAGGGACAGGCGAGGCTCACATAGAGGTGATAGCGGCCGGGCTCCGCGGCGAAACCGCCCTCGCCGGTCGGGCCGGCGGCGCCGTCGGGCGTCACCCAGTTGCGGAACTGGCTCTTGGAGCGTTCGAACCGCCCGCCCGTCGTGCTGGTGTCGTACCAGCGATCCTGCCAAACTCCGTCGACGAGCAGTCCCATGCGTTTCCTTCCTGGTTGCCCGGGCGGAACGCACGAGCCCGGCGAACGTCCCCGCGCGCCGGGCCGGTCGATCAGATGAACTCGATCTTGGACACCACATAATAGCGGTCGCCGGCGGGCACCGACACCTCGACCTCGTCGTCGACCTTGCGGCCGATCAGCGCGCGGCCGAGCGGCGAGTTGTACGAGATGCGCCCGGTCTTCGCGTCCGCCTCCGTCTGGCCGACGATCTGGTACTTCACCGGCTTGTCGTCATCATCGAGCAGCGTGACGGTGGCGCCGAACACGATCTTGTCGCCCGACAGGTCGCGCGGGTCGATCACCTGCGCGCGGCTGAGCTTGTCCTCAATGTCGGAGATCGATGCCTCGACCTGGCCCTGGCGCTCCTTGGCAGCGTGGTATTCGGCGTTTTCCGAAAGATCGCCGTGCGCGCGCGCTTCCTCGATCGCGTCCACGATCTGCGGCCGTTCTTCTTTGAGACGCTTCAGGTCCTGGATGAGCTTTTCATAGCCCTCCTGGAGCATCGGCATCTTTTCGACGGTCGCCATCGTTGCGGTCCTTCGTTCACGTCCCCTGGCGCGAGCGGACCCGGATGGCCCGCCCGCACCTATCGTCTTGTTCTGGGGATCAGTTGTGCGGCCGCGAATAATAGGCCTGTAGCGGACGCACTTCAAGGGAGCGCCGCGACAGGGCCTCGATCGCCTGCGCCGTGGCCACGCTCGCCGATGCCGTGGTGAAGTACGGCACCTTCTGCGCGACCGCAGACGCGCGGATGGACTCGGAGTCCCGCAGCGATTGCCAGCCTTCGGTGGTGTTGAAGATCAGCGCGATGTCGCCGTCGAGGATGCGATCGACGATGTGCGGCCGGCCCTGTGCCACCTTGTTCACGCGCTCGACCGGCACGCCGTGTTCGGCGAGATAGTCGGCGGTGCCGGCGGTGGCGACGATGGCGAAGCCCAGCTCCACCAGCAGCCGCGCGCCCGGCAGGATCACCGCTTTGTCGCTATCCTTGACCGAAACGAACACGGTGCCCCCGGTCGGCAGGGTGATGCCGGCGCCGAGCTGCGACTTGGCGAAGGCGGTCGCGAAATCGCTATCGATTCCCATGACTTCGCCGGTGGACTTCATCTCCGGGCTGAGCACCGGATCGACGCCGGGGAAGCGGCCCCAGGGGAACACGGCTTCCTTGACGGCGATGTGATCGATGTTGCGATCGATCGGCGGCAGATCGGCCAGCTTCTCGCCCGCCATCACCCGGCTGGCGATCTTGGCGACGGGAACGCCGATCGCCTTGGCCACGAACGGCACGGTGCGCGAGGCGCGCGGGTTCACCTCGATGAGGTAGACCTGCCCGTCCTTGACCGCGAACTGGATGTTCATCAGCCCCTTCACCGACAGCGCCTTGGCAAGCGCCACCGTCTGGCGCTCGATCTCGGCGATGAGTTCGGCCGAGAGGCTGTAGGGCGGGATCGAGCATGCGCTGTCGCCCGAGTGGACGCCGGCTTCCTCGATGTGCTGGAGCACGCCCGCGACGGTCACGTCGGTACCGTCGCTGATCGCGTCGACGTCGACCTCAATCGCGTCGCGCAGATACTGGTCGATCAGCACGGGGCTGTCGCCGGACACCTGCACGGCCGTCTGGATATAGTCGTCGAGCTGGCGCTGGCTGTCGACGATCTCCATCGCGCGGCCGCCGAGCACGTAGCTGGGACGCATCAGGACCGGGTAGCCGATGCGCTCGGCCACTGCGACGGCCTCGTCGCGGCTGCGGGCGATGCCGTTCGCCGGCTGGAGCAGGCCGAGCTTGGAGACGAGCGCTGCGAAACGCTCGCGGTCCTCGGCGAGGTCGATCGCATCCGGGCTGGTGCCCAGGATCGGGATCCCTGCGTCTTCCAGCGCCTTGGCGAGGTTGAGCGGGGTCTGGCCGCCGAACTGGACGATCACGCCCAGGAGTGTGCCCTTCTGCTGCTCGACATGCAGGATCTCCAGCACGTCCTCGGCCGTCAGCGGCTCGAAATAGAGGCGGTCGGAGGTGTCATAGTCGGTGCTCACCGTCTCCGGATTGCAGTTGACCATGATCGTCTCATAGCCCGCGTCCGACAGCGCAAAGCAGGCGTGGCAGCAGCAATAGTCGAACTCGATACCCTGGCCGATGCGGTTGGGACCGCCGCCCAGGATCACGACCTTGGTGCGCTCGGACGGCTGGCTCTCGTCCTCGGGATCGCCGAAGGTCGGCGCCTCATAGGTCGAGTACATGTACGGCGTCTTCGCCTCGAACTCGGCGGCGCAGGTGTCGATGCGCTTGAAGACCGGGCGGACGCCGAGCTTCAGGCGATGCTCGCGCACCTCCGCCTCGGTGACGCCGCCCGACATCGCCTTCACCACCTCGTGGATCAGGCCCGACCCTTGCGCGATGCCGCGCTGCATGCCGCGCAGGTGCACGGAGTCGAGCGCGAGCTTGGCCAGGCGCTTGTCGGAGAAGCCCATCGCCTTGAGGCGGCGCATGCCGGCCGTGTCGATCGGCAGGCCGTTGCGCTTCACCTCGTCCTCGGCAGCGACGATCTCGGCGATGCGCTCCAGGAACCAGGGATCGTACTTGGCGATGGCGTGAACCTCGGCGACGGTGAAGCCTTCGCGCAGCGCCTGCGCGGCGACCAGCAGCCGGTCCGGGGTGGCGACGGCGAGCGCGGCCTCGATCAGGTCGCGGCGGGCGCCGACCAGCCGCTCGACCTCGTTGAAGCCGCACAGGCCGGTCTCGAGGCCGCGGAGCGCCTTCTGCAGGCTCTCGTGGATGTTCCGGCCGATCGCCATCACCTCACCCACCGACTTCATGGCGGTGGAGAGCACGGCCTCGGAGCCCTTGAACTTCTCGAACGCGAAGCGCGGGATCTTGGTGACCACATAGTCGATGGTCGGCTCGAACGAGGCCGGGGTCGCGCCGGTGATGTCGTTGGTGATCTCGTCCAGCGTATAGCCGACCGCGAGCTTGGCCGCGACCTTGGCGATCGGGAATCCGGTCGCCTTGGATGCGAGCGCCGAGGAGCGCGACACGCGCGGGTTCATCTCGATGACGATCAGGCGACCGTCCTTCGGATTGACTGCGAACTGGACGTTGGAACCACCTGTTTCGACGCCGATTTCCCGGAGTACCGCGATCGACGCATTGCGCATGATCTGGTATTCCTTGTCGGTCAGCGTCAGCGCCGGCGCGACCGTGATGGAGTCGCCGGTGTGGACGCCCATCGGGTCGATGTTCTCGATCGAGCAGACGATGATGCAGTTGTCCGCCCGGTCGCGGACCACCTCCATCTCATACTCCTTCCAGCCGAGCAGCGACTCCTCGATCAGCACCTCGGTGGTGGGCGAGGCGTCGAGGCCGGCGCGGACGATCTTGAGGAACTCGTCCTTGTTATAGGCGACGCCGCCGCCGGTGCCGCCGAGCGTGAAGCTGGGACGGATGATCGCGGGCAGGCCGACCTTCTCCAGGCCCTCCAGCGCCTCCGCCTCGGTATGCGCGATCGCCGAGCGGGCGCTTTCAAGGCCGATCTTGTCCATCGCGTCGCGGAACTTCAGCCGGTCCTCGGCCTTGTCGATCGCGTCGGCGTCGGCGCCGATCATGGTCACGCCGAACTTGTCGAGCGTACCGTCGCGGAACAGCGCAAGCGCGGTGTTGAGCGCGGTCTGCCCGCCCATCGTCGGGAGCACCGCATCGGGGCGCTCCTTTTCGATGATCTTGGCGACCACCGCCGGCGTGATCGGCTCGACATAGGTCGCGTCGGCCAGCTCCGGATCGGTCATGATCGTCGCCGGGTTCGAATTGACCAGGACGATGCGGAAGCCCTCTTCCTTCAGCGCCTTGATCGCCTGCACGCCCGAATAGTCGAACTCACAGGCCTGGCCGATGACGATCGGCCCCGCGCCGATGACGAGGATGGAGGAGATGTCGGTGCGTTTTGGCATTACTGAGCAGCCGCCGTAAAAAGAGAGATCACAGAAACAAAGAGGGAGGCGATTCCAGCCATCGCATTAGCACGATTGAGGATTTCCCAAATCAAGTCGACCTGCGGCTCCGGAGCCTCCGCAAGCTCACGTGCAGCAGAAACGTAGCTTCTGATCTGTGTTCTGGCACTGTTGCTAAGGGGGAGTCCGTCGATTTCTTCCTCAACCTCTTTAAGCAACGTCAACAGTTGCTCGCGCTGCTTCCAACTTAAGGTCGAAGGCACCCCGGTCCAGCTCGCACTTTTAACAGCAACATCATCGCTCTGCACTTCAGAAGCCGCTAGACCGTTCAAGAGTTTCTCAGCTTGCCTTACTCCGGAAGCCGTAAGTTCGAACGAAACATCGTCGTCGTTGCCGTTGAAGTGTACGTTACGCGCGTAGCCAGAGTCCGAAAAGCCAGATATCGCCCTGCCGATCCAGTTGGCTTTAGGAGACAGCGCTCCACGGAGAACAATATCGCTCGAGACGATGTACTCTTCACCAGCCTCTTCGGTGAATTGATACGCCGCGACTAAAAACGCGTTCTCGAAATCGGTGTAATTGCTCACCGCAGCATCCCCACGAACCGCTCGAACAGATAGAAGCTGTCCTGCGGGCCGGGGCTGGCTTCGGGGTGGTACTGGACGCTGAACGCGGGCTTGTCGGTGAGTTCCAGCCCGGCGTTGCTGCCGTCGAACAGCGAGACGTGGGTCTCGCGGACGTTGGCGGGCAGGCTGTCGCGCTCGACGGCGAAGCCGTGGTTCATCGAGGTGATCTCGACCGCGCCGTCCTCCAGCCGCTTGACCGGATGGTTGGCGCCACGGTGGCCCTGGAACATCTTGGTCGTGGTGGCGCCGACCGCGAGGCCGAGCAGCTGGTGGCCCAGGCAGATGCCGAACAGCGGCTTGCCGGTGTCGAGCAGCTGGCGGATCACCGGCACGGCGTACTCGCCGGTCGCGGCCGGATCGCCCGGGCCGTTGGACAGGAAGATGCCGTCGGGGTTCTGCGCCATCACCTCGTCGAAGGTGGCGGTGGCGGGCAGCACGGACACGCGCGCGCCGGCCTGGACCAGGTTGCGGAAGATGTTGCGCTTCGAACCATAGTCGATCGCGACGACATGGGGCGCTGCGCTGGCCTGTGCCGCCCGTGCCTGCGCCTCGTCGGACGGATTCTCGCTGGTGTCGTAGCCGGCGCCCAGGCGCCAGATGCCGCCCTGCCAGCCATAGTGCGTCTCGCAGCTGACGTCCTTGGCAAGGTCCATGCCCTCCAGCCCCGGCCAGCTGCGCGCCTTTTCGAGCAGCGCGTCGATGTCGAACGTGCCGGTGGGCGAATGGGCGATGACGCCGTTGGGGGCGCCGCCGACACGGATGCGGCGGGTGAGCGCGCGGGTGTCGATGCCGGCCACGCCGATGCGGCCGTGCTTACGCATCCAGGCGATCAGCGGCTCGGACGAGCGGAAGTTGCTGGGTGCGGTCGGATCCTCGCGCACGATCATGCCGAGCGCGTGGGGATCGTTCGCCTCGATGTCGTCGGGGTTCGCACCGACGTTGCCGATGTGCGGGAAGGTGAAGGTGATGATCTGCCCGGCGAAGGACGGATCGGTCATGATCTCCTGGTACCCGGTCATCGCGGTGTGGAAGCAGACTTCGCCGACGGCGTCGCCCTCGGCACCGAAGCCGCGGCCCCACAACACGTCTCCGGACGCCAGAACGAGTACGCCGGTGGCTCCTTCGGGCGCGGGCATGGGTTTGGCGTCGGCCACTCGGGCGATCCTCCTGAAAAAGGTTGTGCTGGCGATGTCGCTAAGCGCTGCCGGCTAAGGCCCACTGGCGCTCGCGTCAATCTGTTAAAGAAGGCGAGTTCCGGCTACCCTCCCCGGCTTTCCGACGAACCGAGAGAACCGATGATTCGCGACACCATCAAGGCTGCGCTGGTTTCCGCCATGAAGGGCGGCGACAAGCAGACCACGGCCACGATCCGCCTGATCCAGTCCGCGATCAAGAACCGCGACATCGAGGTGCGCACCGGCGGCGCCCCCGCCGACGACGACGCGCTTGTCGTTGAAGTGCTGCAGAAGATGGTGAAGCAGCGCCGCGAATCGATCGCCATGTACGAGCAGGGCAACCGCCCGGAGCTCGCCGCGAACGAGGCGGCCGAGGTCGACGTGATCGAACGCTTCCTGCCCACGCAGATGGACGAGGCCGAAACCGCCGCCGCGATCGAGGCGATCAAGGTCGAGCTGGGCGCAACGTCCATGAAGGACATGGGCCGCGTCATGGCCGAGCTGAAGGCGCGCCACGCCGCCAACCTCGACATGAGCAAGGCGTCGGGCGCGGTGAAGGCGGCGCTGGCGGGCTGAGCCCGAGCGCGCCCCTGCCTGGCGGCGGGGGCGCCGGCGGCGCGTAACCCATGAGCCTTTCCCCCCAGTTCCTCGACGAGCTGCGCGCCCGCACAATGCTGTCGGCGCTGATCGGCAAGACCGTGAAGCTCCAGCGTGCGGGGCGGGAATGGCGCGCCTGCTGCCCCTTCCACGACGAGAAGACGCCCAGCTTCTACGTCAACGACGAGAAGGGCTTCTATCACTGCTTCGGCTGTTCGGCGCATGGCGATGCCATCCGCTGGATGACCGACCAGCGCGGCCTCCCCTTCATCGATGCGGTGAAGGAACTGGCGCAAGCCGTTGGTTTGGAAGTCCCAGCGCAGGACAAGCGCTCCGCGGAACGGGCCGAGCGGGCCAAGGGTCTCCATGATGCGATGGAGGAGGCCGCGCGCTGGTTCACCGAGCAGCTGCACGGGCTCGCCGGCGCCGAGGCGCGGGCCGCGCTGGAGCGGCGGGGTATCTCTGCGAGCACGGCACGCAGCTTCGGACTGGGCTTCTCCCCCGACTCGCGGGGCAAGCTCAAGGAAGCGCTGGGCAGCTATGGCGACCCGATGCTGGTCGAGGCGGGGCTGCTGATCCAGGTCGAGGACAAGGCGCCCTATGACCGGTTCCGCGGCCGGCTGATGATCCCGATCCGCGACGTGCGCGGGCGGGTGATCGCGTTTGGCGGCCGCGTGATCGGCGACGGCGAACCCAAGTACCTCAACTCCCCCGAGACGCCGCTGTTCGACAAGGGACGTACGCTCTTCAACCTCGATCGCGCGCAGGCCGCCGCCCGCAAGGCGGGCCGGGTGATCGCGGTCGAGGGCTATATGGACGTGATCGCGCTCGCCCAGGCCGGGTTCGGGGAGGCAGTGGCGCCGCTCGGCACCGCGATGACGGAGAGCCAGCTGGAACGGCTGTGGCGGATGTCGGACGTGCCGATCCTGTGCTTCGACGGGGACTCCGCGGGGCAGAAGGCGGCGATCCGCGCCGCGCATCGCGCGCTCCCGCTGCTGGGGCCGGGGCGGAGCCTTTCCTTCGTGACGCTGCCGCAGGGGCAGGATCCGGACGACCTGGTGCGCGCCAAGGGGCCCGGCGCGTTCGAGGCGCTGCTGCGCGAGCCCGAGCCGCTGGTCGAGCGGCTGTGGAAGCATGAGCTTGCCGCAGAGCCGCTCACGACGCCGGAGAACCGCGCGGGCCTCAAGCGCCGGCTGAGCGAGCTTGCTCGTACGATCGGCGATCCGATGGTGCGCGACGAGTATCTGTCGGAGTTCCGCAATCGCTGCGACCAGGAGTTCGCGCCGCCGGAACGGACGCGACAGTGGCAGGGCGGCGGCGGTGGTTCGTGGCAGCGCGGCAGCGGCGGCCAGCCGCGCGGCGGCAACCGGCCGGGGCAGCGTGGCGGCTGGCGCCCGCCCGAGCCCCCGCCCTCCGACACCGCGCGCCAGATCGCGCAGGGCATCGATCCCGTGCTGGCAAAGGCGGTGGTCGCGGGCCTGATCCGGCACCCGGCGCAGATCGCGCGGCACCTGGAGGTACTGGGATCGCTGCGCCTGGCGGACGGTGCGCTCGGCCGATTGTTCGAAGCGGTGGTCGATGTGGCACTTGCCGACCGGCAACTTGATAGCGCCGGTATTCGTACCATATTGGCGAAGTCTGGTTTCAACGACATCGCAAGCGACCTGCTAAGGGCGGACACCCTGCCCTTTTCGTTCACCCGCAAGGATGGGGACGATGAGGCGCGGGCGATGGCGGACCTGGACGAGGCGATCGCCGTTCTGGTGACGCGTCCCGCGGTGGATGCGGCACTGGCAGAGGCGACGGCTGCGTTGCAGGCCGGGCTCGATGAGACCGCATTCGAGCGTCAGGTGGCGCTGGTACAGGAACAGCAGGCGCTCAAGGCGCGTCTTGCAAATCTGGTGCTGGCAGACGAAGACGATTAGAATCAGGCCGGATTTCAGTCCGGGTTTTTCGAGGGCAATTGATGGCGAAGGCGAACGGTGGCGGCGACGACACGATGGAGACGGGCGACGCGCCGCTGATCGATCTGAATGAAGGGTCGATCAAGAAGCTGATCGCGCGCGCTAAGAAGCGCGGCTACATCACGGTCGATCAGCTCAACGAGATGCTGCCGCAGGACCAGATGTCCTCGGAGCAGATCGAGGACATCATGGCCGCGCTCAATGAAATGGGCGTGAACGTCGTCGAGAACGAGGAAGCCGGCGAGGAAGGCGACACCGAGCAGGCCGCCGACGACGGCGACGAGGAGTCCGGCGACCAGCAGGACGACTCCGCGCCTGCGTTCGAGGCGGTCAAGAAGAAGGAGACGGTCGATCGTACCGACGATCCCGTCCGCATGTACCTGCGCGAGATGGGCGCCGTCGAGCTGCTCAGCCGCGAGGGCGAGATCGCGATCGCCAAGCGCATCGAGGCCGGCCGCGACACGATGATCCTGGGGCTGTGCGAAAGCCCGATCACCTTCAACGCGATCATCGGCTGGTCCGAGGCGCTGAACGAAGGCACGATGCAGCTGCGCGAGATCCTGGATCTCGACGCGATGCTGTCGAAGGGCCCGTCCGCCGAGCAGGTCGAAGCCGCCGAGGACGACGAAGGCGACGAGATCAACGAGAAGAGCACCGGCCCGACCTTCAAGGAAGAGGAAGAGCCGGAAGAGGAATCTTCGGACGACGAGGACGGCGAGCGCCGGGGCCCGCGCAACTCCGACGACGAGGAGGAGGACAACACCCTCAGCCTCGCGCAGATGGAGGAGACGCTCAAGCCGCAGGCGCTGGAGAAGTTCGCCAACATCACCGCGATCTACGAGCAGTTCTCGCGCATGCAGGGACGCCGGCTGGACGCGATGTCGTCGGGCGGCGAGCTGTCGGCCAAGGACGAGGCGACCTATCAGAAGCTGCGCGAGGACCTGAC
Organism: Microbacterium terregens; assembly: GCF_027922045.1. Next base: position 321,441 of record NZ_BSEX01000009.1, on the reverse strand, counting down.
GGCCGAGGTCGAGAGCGTCCAGTTCCACCAGGCGAAGATCGAGTATCTCGTCGACCAGCTCTATGCGTTCAACCGACGCCTGACGACGCTGGGCGGCCAGATGCTGCGCCTTGCCGAGCGCCACAAGGTGCCGCGCAAGTCGTTCCTGGAGCAATATGTCGACCACGAGATGGACGAGCAGTGGCTGACCTCGGTCGCGACGCTCGACAAGAAGTGGAAGGCGTTCGCCGAGAACGAGGCGGCCGCCGTCGACCGCATTCGCAGCGAGGTCGCCGAGATCTCGCAGCAGACCGGCATGGCGCTCACCGAGTTCCGCCGCATCGTGAACATGGTGCAGAAGGCGGAGCGCGAGGCACGCATCGCCAAGAAGGAGATGGTCGAGGCGAACCTGCGCCTCGTGATCTCGATCGCGAAGAAGTACACCAACCGCGGCCTGCAGTTCCTGGACCTCATCCAGGAGGGCAACATCGGCCTGATGAAGGCGGTGGACAAGTTCGAGTACCGTCGCGGCTACAAGTTCTCGACCTATGCGACGTGGTGGATTCGGCAGGCGATCACCCGCTCGATCGCGGACCAGGCGCGGACGATCCGCATCCCGGTCCACATGATCGAGACGATCAATAAGCTGGTTCGCACCAGCCGCCAGTTCCTGCACGAGCAGGGCCGCGAGCCCACGCCGGAGGAAATGGCGGAGCGCCTCTCCATGCCGCTGGAGAAGGTGCGCAAGGTGATGAAGATCGCCAAGGAGCCGATCTCCCTCGAAACGCCGATCGGCGACGAGGAAGACAGCCACCTGGGCGACTTCATCGAGGACAAGAACGCGATCATCCCGGTGGACGCCGCGATCCAGGCGAACCTGAAGGAAACGGTCACCCGCGTTCTCGCCTCGCTCACCCCGCGTGAGGAGCGCGTGCTGCGCATGCGCTTCGGCATCGGCATGAACACCGATCACACGCTGGAGGAAGTCGGGCAGCAGTTCTCGGTCACCCGCGAACGCATCCGCCAGATCGAGGCGAAGGCGCTTCGGAAGCTCAAGCATCCGAGCCGGTCTCGCAAGATGCGCAGCTTCCTCGACCAGTAAGCACCAGAAGACCCCGGAGAGCAGCGCTTTCCGGGGTCTTTCTTTTGTGGCGACCCGACGCCACATGCACCGTCTGTTTACGCCCTTCTGCTAGGCCCTCGCGCATGAGCGGGTGCCATGGCGGGCCCGGGGCAGTGGACGTGACGGAGGAGGCCGGCCCGTGGGTGGGGTGATCAACACGACGGCGCCGGACGCATGGTCCGTGGTGTCGTCGCTGGCGAAGCGCGATGGCAGTGCCGGGCAGCCGCAGCTTGCGGCGCTCGCCCAGGACGCGTGCGACCCGCGCGACGTCGCCGATGCCGCCCATCACCTCTGCATCCTTCACGGCCGGCAACCGGGCGTCATCGAATATGCGGCAGCCCATAGCGACTTCGACTTCGCGCGCGACTGGCTGATCGAGGCGGCGGCAGGCTTTGCCCAGGAGCGCGGTTATCTGGTGGCGCTGGCCGCCGCGGCGGGGCCGATGCCGAGCACGCCGGGCCAGGCCAATACCGAAGCCGCCATCGCCGCACAGCGCCACGCGATCGACATGCTCTCGCAATCGGAACGGCGCGGCTGTGCGCTGGGTGCGGCGATCGCGCTGGTGCTCGACTGGCCGGCGATCCGGACCGGGCTGGATGCGGCGGCAGTCCGCCAAAGTCTGGACCCGGTGCCGGTCGCCCTGCCCGATTCGGCCGCGACCGCCGACCTGGTGGCGATGCTCGCTACCAACCGGGCGACCGAGCGCGCGATGTTGTTCGGGGTGGAACAGCTGCTCGCCCAGCATCGTGGCCTTTGGGACCTGATGGAGGCGCGGTCCGAAGCGCGCGCGGGCTGAGGACAACGCTTTTGCGATCTTCCCTGCGCCGGCGTTAACCGACAGGTTAGGAAGCCGGGCTACCACCGCCTCATGTTCGCTTCGTTGCTCAGGGGCGCGCTCTGCCTCTCCCTTGCTGTCACCGCGACGCTGCCCGCCGGCGCGCGAACCCTGCTCGACTATACGGGCGAGTGCGTGCCCTTTGCGCGCAGCGCGTCGGGCGTGCAGATCTATGGCGATGCCTGGACCTGGTGGGACCAGGCAAAGGGCAAGTACGAGCGCGGCCACGTACCCAAGGTCGGCGCGGTGCTGGCAATGGCGAAGTCTGAGCGGCTGCGGCTCGGCCATGTCGCGGTGGTCAGCCGCATCGTCGACAAGCGCGTGCTGATGGTCACCCATGCCAACTGGTCGCGCATCGGCGGCACGCGCGGACAGGTGGAGCAGGACGTGACGCTGTTCGACGTCTCCCCCGACAACGACTGGACGCAGGTAAAGGTCTGGTATCGCGACAGCGAGGGACTGGGCGGCAGCATCTATCCCGCGCACGGCTTCATCTATGGGGACAAGCCGGTGGCGGAGCTGAGCGGGAAGAGCCCCGATTACGTAGGATCGCTGATCGACGCCTATGCGCGCTGACCCCTGCCCGCTAGCCTGAGCTCGGGGGGTACCAATGGGGGTGTGGAAGCGGGACGAGCGCTGGGCGCTTGCGGCCGTCGCGACGGCGATCGCGGCAGGGCTCGCGCTGCGCATCGCGGCGGGCACCGGGGCGCTGTGGCTGGACGAGGCTTGGTCGGCGGTGTTCGCCCGCGATGCGGGGACGCCGCTCGGCATCCTGTGGCTGATCAACCACGACAATAATCATCACCTCAACACGCTGTGGATGCAGTGGGTGGGGTTCGATGCGCCGCCGCTGCTGCAGCGCGGGCTGGCGATCGCGTCGGGCACGCTCACCATCGGCGTGGCGGCGGCGATCGGCTGGCGACGCAGCCCCCTGGCCGGGGCGATCACGGCGGGATTGTTCGCGCTGTCGCCCGCGCTGGTCTGCTACGGATCGGAGGCGCGCGGCTATGCGCCGATGCTGCTGGCGTTCGCGACGGCGGTGCTGCTGGTCGACCGCTGGCTCGCCGCCCCTGAACGAGCGCCCGGAGCAGCGAGCCTCGCGATCGCGCTGGGATTGGGGCTGCTCGCCCAGGCGACGATCGTTTTCGGGCTGGCGGCGCTGCTCGGCTGGGCGGTGATCGAGCGACGGCGCGTCGTGGGCCCTCGCACCGTGGCGCGCGAGATGCTGCGCGTCTTCGGCCCTGCCCTGCTGACGATGGCGGGGATCGTCGCGCTGATGTGGCTTGCCGCGCACACGAGCGCGACCGGCTTTGCCGTGGGCGGGGTGCAGCCGCACAGCTGGGGCGGCTGGGCGCATGCGCTGTCGCAGCTGCTCCACTATACGCTGGGCCTGCCGCCGCTGGTGGGCGCGGTCGTACCCCTGATGCTGTTGCTGGCACCTCGGAGCCGGCTGCGCGACCTGGCGCTGTGGAGCGCGATCGCCTTTCCGCTGGTGCTGGCGCTGCTGGCGCTGCCCAACAGCATGATGCCGCGATATTATCTGGTCGGCAGCGTCGGGCTGCTGCTGTGGCTGGGCGAGTGGCTGGCGCAGCTTGCCGGGCGCGGTGCCCGCGCGAGGGTGGCGGTCGGCGTGGCGCTGCTCGCGGGGGCGGTGGCGATGCTCGCGACCGACCGGCTGCTGATCCGCGACCAGCGTGGCGACCCGGGGCAGGCGATCGCCGCAATGGCCACGCTCGCGCCTCAAGGGACGACGGTGGTGGTGCACCGCGATCGGGAGACGGCGGTGCTCGATGCGGCAGCGGCCGCGCGCGGCTATCCGCTGGAGGTGCAGGTTCCCCCCTGCCCGGCCGCGCCGTTCGTGCTGGTCGACCGGGACGGCGACCACCCCTTTCCCGCGCACGTGCGCGCGTGCGGCCACCCCTATGCCGTGGTGGCGGAACGCCGTGCCCTGGGCCTGTCCGGCCTTCACTGGCAGCTGCTGCGCCGGCGCGACTGATCCGCCCGCGACCGCGCCGAGGCGAGAGGCCGGCCGGTGTTGCGCAGGCGCAATAAATGCTACAGCCCCGCCCCATGGATTCCGGCTTCAGCACCGCGGGCGAACAGGCGCCAGACGTACAGGCATATGCGGGCGAGACGCGTCGCTCGTTCGAACCCGCGCAGGACGAGGCCGAAGTGGAAGCGCCCTCGGCGAAGCGCTGGCTGCTGCCGGTGGTCGTACTGGTGCTTGCGCTCGGGTGGGTGGCGCTGATGGTGTCGCTGGCGGGGCCTTGGCTGGGGAGCGGTCCCTTTCCGCCGCAGGTCGCGAGCTTCGTGGCGGCGCTGTGCGTGCCGCCGACGCTGCTGGCGATCCTGTGGCTGGTCTTCCAGCGCAACAGCGTGGCGGAAGCGCGGCGGTTCGGCGACGTGGCGAGCGGGCTGCGCGCAGAGGCCGAGCGCCTGGAACAATCGGTCGCGGCGCTCACCGAGCGGCTGGCGGCGAATCGCGCCGAACTGGCGGAACAGGCGAACACGCTGCTGGCGCTCGCCGGCAATGCCAGCGAACGGCTGGCAGTGATCCGCAGCGGCATGGCGCAGGAGAGCGAGGCGCTGAAGCGCCACACCGACCTGCTGGGCGGCACCGCGCGCGAGGCCGAGCAGCGATTGCAGCGGCTGGTGCAGGCGCTGCCGGATGCCCGGACCGAGATCAGCGAGATCGCCGAGGCGGTAGAGCGCGCGGGCAAGGCGGCGACGCGCTCGGCAGGCGAGCTCGACACCCGGCTGGTACAGCTGGCGGAGCATGGACGCGTCGCAGGCCGCGAGGCCGGAGCGGCGAGCGAGCGGCTGGCGCAGCATCTCGCACGGATCGAGGCGGCGGGCGACTTTGCCGGCGCACGGCTCGAAACGGTCGCGGGCAGCATGGTCGACATGATCGAGGCGGTGTTGGAGCGGACCGGCAGCGCGGTCGAGAACGCCCGCTCGGCACTTGCCGCCGAGGGCGATGCCGCGATCGAGCGGCTCCAGCGCGAGCATCTGGCGATCGAGCGTACTGCGCGCGAGGGGGGCGAGGCGCTGGACGCGCGCATTGCCCGCATCGAGGAGGGACTGGCGCGGATTGGCGCGACGCTGGACGAGCGGCACCGCGAAGGCGATGCGCTGGTGCGCACCCTGGCCGAGGGCATCGACGACGTCGACGCGCGCTTTGCCACGCTGCATGCGACCGGCACCGAGCGCGCCCAGGCACTGGCGGCGGCGATCGACGCGCTGCGCAACCTGATCGGCTCCACCACCGCGGCGATGCGCAACGGCGATGCGACGGCGCAGGAGGTCATCACCACGGCCGAGCGGCTGCTGACCGCGCTCGACGCATCGGCGCGCGAGCTGGACGAGACGCTGCCGGCGGCGCTGGAGCGGCTGGACCAGCGGCTCGCCATCACGCGCGGCGCCGTTGCCGGCACCACGCCGGAAGTACGCGCGCTGGTGCAGGACGCCGAGGCGACGCAGCAGGCGGTGGAAAAGGTCGGCGCCCTGATAGAGGGCCAGCGCGTGGCACTGAACGACGCGGCACGTACCATGGCCGAGACGTTGGACACGGGCCGCGAGCGCGTGGACGGGGTCCATGTCATCGTCGATGCGACGGTCGCGACCACCCGGCGCTTCGCCGAGGAGGCGGCACCCCAGCTGATCGAAGCGCTGGAACAGATCCGCGCGACCGCGACGGGCACCGCGGAGGACGCGCAGAACGCGTTCGACCGGATCGTGCCGACCGCGGCCAAGCGGCTCCAGACCGAGAGCGCCGCCGCGCTTTCACGTGCGATCGATCGAGCGGTCGTGCAGCAGGTCACGGCCCTCGGCGAGGCTGCGACCAAGGCGGTCGAGACCGCCCACCGCGCCTCCGATCGGCTGGCGCAGCAGCTCGGCCAGATCGCCGAGACCAGCGCCGCCATGGAAGCGCGCCTTGCCGAGCATGAGGCGGAGCGCGAGGCGTCCGACACGGACACGCTGGCGCGCCGGGTGTCGCTACTGATCGAGGCGATGCACTCGGCCTCGATCGACATCACCCGCGCCTTCTCGCAGGAAGTGACCGACGCCGCCTGGGCCGCGTATCTGAAGGGCGACCGGGGCGTCTTTACCCGCCGAGCCGTCAAGCTGATCGACTCCGCCCAGGCGCGCGAGATCGCCCAATTCTATGACGAGGATGCGGGCTTCCGCGAGCAGGTGAACCGCTACATCCACGACTTCGAGGCGATGCTGCGCCAGATCCTGACGCTGCGCGACGGATCGCCGCTGGGCGTGACGCTGCTGTCGTCGGACATGGGCAAGCTCTACGTCGCGCTCGCCCAGGCGATCGAGCGGCTGCGCGGCTGAGTCGCGTCGCGGAAAGTTAGTCGAAAGTTAGTCCAAGAACCGCCCTCCCCGCATCCCCGACGGACGGCGCCGGAAGGCCGCCACCGGGACGTGTGCTCGGCGAGTCAGATCAGAGGCGCGCGCTGTAGGAAAGCCCCCGCCGGCGTTCCGGCGGCAGGGTTGCCGCCTGGCCGCTGGCCGATATCGCGGCCGCGATGCAACTTCTGGGGCCGCCCGCCGCTCTAGCCGGGTCTGCAAGTCAAAGCCGGCGGGGTGTTGCCGATGCCTTCTGCGGTGCTGCGTACCATTCTGGCTCCCCGGGCGACGATCTCGCCGGAAGCGCGCGAGCGCGGCTTGCGCTTCCTGCTGATCGATGCCGCCTTTGCCACCGCGATCGGCGCGCTCAACAGCGGCGTGGTGCTGCTGGCGCTGGCGCTGCATATCGGGGCGAGCGAGATCGAGATCGGCGTGATCGCGGCCATCCCGCTCCTGACCCAGATGCTCCAGGCCCCGGCCGTGACCCTGGTGGAGCGGGTGCGGCGGCGGCGGCTGATCTCGGTCGCCTGCGTGTTCGGCGCGCGGCTGGCGCTGCCGGTCTATGCGGCGGTTCCGCTGATCCCCGACCGGAACATCGCCGTCGGCGTGCTCGTCGCCGCAGCGCTGCTCCACTACGGCCTGAATGCGGTGGGCGCCTGCAGCTGGAACAGCTGGATGCGCGACCTGCTGCCCGAAGAGCAGCTGGGAGCGTTCTTCGCGCGCCGCAACCTCTATGGAACGGTGGTGGGGGCGGTGGCGACCCTGCTGGCAGCGTTCGCCCTCCAACGCGCGGGACGATCGGACGCGGGCGGCGACCGCGTCTATGTGGCGCTGTACCTGATCGGCTTCCTGTGCGGGCTGGCGAGCACCGCGGCGCTGGCGCGAGTGCCGGAGCCGTGGATGGGACGGCGCCGCGGGCGGCCATCGCTGCGAAGGCTGCTGCTGCGGCCGCTGCGCGATCGCAACTTCCGCTCGGTGCTGCGCTACCTGGCGAGCTGGCAGTTCGCGGTGAACCTGGCGACGCCGTTCTTCACCGTCTATTTCGTGCGTGAGCTGGGCTTTTCGGTGGGCTTTGTCCTCACCCTGACGGTGGCGAGCCAGCTCGCCAATGCGGCGGTGGTGCGCGGCTGGGGAAGCCTGTCCGACCGGTTCACCAACAAGTCGGTGCTGACGGTCGCCTCCCCCCTCTACCTGCTGTGCGTCGCCGGGATGATCTTTGCCGACGACTTCACCGGCGAGCTGTCGCGACCGGCCTATCTGCTGGCGCTGCACCTGGTGATGGGCGCCGCCCAGGCCGGCGTCGGGCTTGCGGCGGGCAACATCGTCATCAAGCTGAGCCCGGCGGGCGCGGCCACCAGCTACATGGCGACCAACGCGCTGGTGGGGGCGCTGGCATCCGGCGCCGCGCCGATCGTCGGCGGCTGGCTGACCGAGTTCTTCGCGGCACGCAAGCTGCACCTGTCGATCGACTGGACGAGCCCGAGCGGCACCGCCGAGCTGTTCGGCGTCGGCATCGCGCATTGGGAGTTCTTCTTCCTGCTGTCCGCCGTCCTGGGACTCTATGCGCTGCACCGGCTGTCGGTGGTGACGGAGTTGGGCTCGGTCGAGCGGCGCGAGGTGATCCAGCACATCGTCCAGTCTGCGCGCTACAATCTGCGCAACGCCTCCTCGGTCGCCGGGGTGCGCCAGGCGCTCGCCTTTCCCGCCGACGCGCTCATCAAGTCGCGGGAGGGAACGCGCTTCCTGGTCGAGGCGCTGTTCGAACGCCACCGCGACACCCGCGCGCCCGAGGTGGCACAGGAGGCGGTCGGCACCATGCTGGATGCGGCGTTCGAGCCGCCCGCCGACGACATGTTCGACGCGCTGGTCCGCCAGCTCGACGCGCAGCCCCGCCGGGACCCGCCTAGCGCCCGATAGCCGCCAGCACCGGATCGTGGCTGCCGTCGCGCTCGGCACGGGGAAGGTAGAGGCGCGGGCGATAGGCCTCGCGCGGGAGGCCATCGACCGTGAAGAGCTGTTCCGTGCCGAGGTCGATCCTGGCCGCGGAGCCGTCGATCGTCTCGTTGCTCAGCGCACCGAGCAGGTCGCCCAGATCGCTGCCCACCGTGGTGGCGCCGATCGCGTCGAAGCCGATCATCAGCCCCTCCCCCATGCTGCCCGTCCAGCGGCCGCCGGCGACATAGACCTTGCCCCCGTAGCGCGCGCCGAAGGGGGCGACATACTCTGCGAACCGGCGCGGCGGCCCGAGCACGCGCGACTCATAGGGGACGACGTGCACCTGATAGGGCCGGTCGTGGTCGACGAAATGGCCGAGGATGCCGCGCGCGACGCTGGTGTTGCCGCCGCTGGGCGTGTTGCGCAGGTCGATCAGCAGCGTGGTGGTGTCGGCGAGGCCTGCCAGCGCCTGCGAGAATTGCGCGATCAAGGCTTGATCGCCGAGCGAGTTGTGGATGCGCAGGATGCCGAGCGTACCCTGCCGCTCGACGCTGAGCAGCGGGCCTTCCTGCACCCGCTTCGCCTGATCGGTGGTGGCGGCGAGGGCGACGGTGCGGCGGCGGTGCCCATCGACGAGCTCCAGCGTGCGCGGGCGCCGGCGAGTGCCGGCGAGGGCCATGTTGAAGGCGAAGTCGATCTGGGCCGGGACGAGCGTCGCGAAGGGCCGGCCGGTGATGGTCTCAACCGTTGCGCGCGGTGACCGGCCGTCCAGGGCCCGCACGACCATGCCGGGCTTCAGGCCCTTGGCGAGCGCGTCGCTGTCGGCCCGCACCTCTTCGATCCGGAACGCGGTGCCGTCGAAGGTGCCGAACAGGTCCGAGGCGGTCGGGATGACGGCCCAGTCTTCCAGGTCGAGCGGGCCGACGACGAAGTGCGGGTCGGCGAAATTGTGCGCGACGAGCTGGAGCGTTTCGATAAAGGCCTTGTCGTCCGGCGCGCGGCGGGCCTGTTCGGCGAAGGCGGAGAGGATGGCGTTACCGTTGATGCCGGGACGGTCGAAATAGCCGTAGCGCTCCCGCAGCAGGGTTTCGAAGGACGCCCAGGCGGTCACTGCGTCGAACGGCTTTGCCGGGGGCGCCGATTGTGCGCGGGCCGCGGGGGCGGAGAGCAGCAGCAGGGCTGCCAGCGAAACGGTCGCGCGGCGGAGGTCCATCGGGCGATCATCCAACATGGGGCGGCGGAATGGCAAGCGCGGGCGGATCAGGCAGTAGTTAGGCGCGTCATCAGGATCTCGCGGCGGTGGCGGAAGCCCAGGCGTTCGTAGAGGGCGATCGCGGCCTGGTTGCTGGCATAGGCGTGGAGGAACGGCGTGTCCCCGCGGGCGAGGATGCCGGCGGCGACGCGGCGCATCAGCGCGGCGGCGTATCCGCGGCCGCGATGGTCGGGATGGGTGCAGACGCCGCTCACCTCGGTGAAGCCGTCGGGCTGCATGCGCTCGCCGGCCATGGCGACTAGGCGGCCGTGCTGGCGGATGCCGACGAAGCTGCCGAGCTGGTGAGTCTTTTCGAAGAACGGGCCGGGCTCGGTGAGGGTGGCGAGCGCCAGCATCTCGGGCGCGTCGGCGTCGCCGAGCGCGATGATGGCGGCGTCGGGTGCGCTCGCGTCGGTGACTTGCGTTGCCACCATCTGGACGCCGAGGTCCTGGGACACGACGGCGAGGCCGGGGATCGGCGGAGGCGCGTCCGGCTGAAGCAGTGCCACGTCGCCATGCTCGATCGCCAGCGCGGCAAGGCTGGTGAGGCTGGGCTCGGCGTCGTCCGGGAGCGCGGCGAAGACGCCGTATGCTGGGTGGTAGCGACGGGCTGCGCCGTGGACGACGGCAAAGCGCGCGTGGCGACCGCGGAGCGCGGAGAGGGCTGGGAGGTCGAGGGGGTGCGCTGCCGTCATGGCGCGGAGCTTAGTCGGAGTGGGGGTGCTTCGGTAGCGGGCTCGTGGGGCGGGTGTGCCGCCGATCTCGGGCGGCGTCGCAACTGGGCCCCGGCCTTCGCCGGGTTACGGGTTGGGGCTTTAGGGGTGAGCCGGTGGCTAGTTGCGGGGGTTTGGCTTTGGCCGCAGCCTGCCCGTGTTCGTACCTCGGCGGAGGCCGGGGTCCAGGTGGGCGGCGCTGGCGAGGAGTCGCCCTGCCCGTACCACGCCGTGCTCCTGCGGAAGCAGGAGCCCAGGGTTATGAAGCACGCCGCTTGTGGCTCTGGGCTCCTGCCTGCGCAGGAGCACGGTTGGCTGCCGGCACGCGGTGGCCGCGATCCTCGGCTAGCCGAAGAAGTCGAGGTTCTCCGGGGTCAGCCAGCCATAGATATAGTTGAGGTAGAAGGCGCCGAAGAGCACGAGCGAGACGATCGTGGTGCGCAGCGCGATCTTGCCGGGGGCGAAATGGGCCGGGGCGCTTTCGGCCTGGCCGGGGACGTGGGCATGGCCCGCCTCCTCGGCCGTGCGCATGCCGAACGGCAGGACGAGGAATGCGCTGAGCACCCAGAACAGCAGGTAGATCGCCAATGCCGACTGCCAGCGCATATCCCTCAGGCCTCGATCAGGAGGACGTCCACGATCGGCTTCTTGCCGGTCCAGCGGGTCGCGACGCGGCGTACCGCCAGGCGAAGCTGCTCGCGCAGCTTCTCGCGGTCGCGACCGCCCTTGCGCACCGCAGCCTCGGCGGCGTCGGCGGCTTCCTCCAGGAACGGGTCGCGCTCGTCCTCGACCGGCACGCCCTGGGCGCGGACCACCGGGCTGCCGACCAGGTTGCCGCGGCGGTCGATCGCCACCGCGACCGACATCTGGCCGTAGAGCGAGATGCGGCGGCGCTCGTTGATGGTGTTGCCGTCCGCCGGCAGGATAACGTCGCTGTCGAGCGCCAGGCGGCCGACCACGGCATGGCCGATGCGGCGCGGATCACCGGGGGCGAGGCGCAGGATGTCGCCGTTCTGCTGCGTGATCGCATCGGGCACGCCCTGTGCCAGCGCGAAGCGGGTGTGCTCGGCGAGATGGCGGGCTTCACCATGGACCGGCACGACCAGATCGGGGCGGATCCACTTGTACATGGCCGCGAGTTCCGGCCGGCCGGGGTGGCCGGAGACGTGGACGTGCGCCTGGCGATCGGTGATCATCTCCACGCCCTTGGTCGCAAGCGCGTTCATGATGCGGCCGATCGCGACTTCGTTGCCGGGGATCTGCTTGGAGGAGAAGACGACGCGGTCGCCCTGCTCCAGGCTGATCTGGTGGCTGCCCTCCGCCACGCGGGCGAGGGCCGCGCGCGGCTCGCCCTGGCCGCCGGTGGCGATGATCAGCACCTCATTGCGGGGCATCGACATGGCGGTGTCGAAATCGACGGTCGCCGGGAAGTCCGTCAGGTAGCCGGTGGCGCGGGCGACGCGCAGGATGCGGTCGAGCGAGCGGCCGGCGACGCAGACGGCGCGGCCGGTCTCCTGCGCGACCTTGCCTAGCGTCGAGAGGCGCGCGGCGTTGGAGGCGAAGGTGGTGACCATGACGCGGCCTCGCGCGCTGGCGACCGTGTCGAGCAGCCCTGCGTAGACGTCATCCTCGGAACCCGAGGCGGTGTCGTTGAGGACGTTGGTGGAATCGCAGACCAGCGCGAACACGCCTTCGTCGCCGATCGCTTCCAGCTCGGCCGGGGTGGAAGCTGCGCCGACCAGCGTGGTCTTGTCGAGCTTCCAGTCGCCGGTATGGAACACGCGGCCGTGCGGCGTGTCGATCAGGAGCGCGTTCGCCTCCGGGATCGAGTGGGCGAGCGGCACGAAGCGGAAGCCGAACGGGCCCGCCCGGAAGCTGCCGGCGCGCTCGATCACCTTGAGCTCGACGGTGTCGGCGATGCCCTCTTCCTCGAGCTTGCCGCGGATCAGGCCGGCCGTGAACGGCGTGGCGTAGATCGGCACGTCGAGGTCGGCGGCGAGGTAGGGCAGCCCGCCGATGTGATCCTCATGCCCGTGGGTGATGACGATGCCGACGAGGTCGTCCAGGCGATCTTCGATGAACTGGAGGTCGGGCAGCATCACGTCGATGCCGGGATAGGCCGGATCGGCAAAGGTGATGCCGCAATCGACCATCACCCACTTGCCCTGGGTTCCGTAGAGATTGACGTTCATGCCGATCTCGCCCGATCCGCCGAGCGCGACAAATAAAAGTTCGTTTCCGGGAGTCACTGGGTTCTTTCTTCAGGTAACTCGCCGCCATCCCGCGACGAGGGGCCCGGCCGTGCCGGTGCCACTTTGCAAAATCTCTTCAGGCTTTGGCGGCTATATGGGTTCTTGCCCACAGCATCGCCAGCCCTCGCAAGGTGAGGTCCGCCTCCACCACGTCGAACACCTGGGTACGCTGTTCGAACAGGATGGCGAGGCCGCCGGTCGCGATGACCTTCACGGGGCGGCCGATCTCCTGTTTCAGCCGGGCGACCAGCCCCTCGATCATCGCGACATAGCCCCAATAGATGCCGATGTGCATCTGGCTGACCGTGTTGCGGCCGATCACGGTGGAATCAGCCGGCGCCTCGATCGCGATGCGGGGCAGCTTGGCGGCCGCCGTCACCAGCGCGTCGAGCGAGAGATTGATGCCGGGCGCGATGATGCCGCCCTTATAGGCACCGCGAAAGTCGACGACGTCGAAGGTGGTGGCGGTGCCGAAGTCGATCACGATCAGGTCGCCGGGATGCTCGGCATGGGCAGCGATGACGTTGAGCGCGCGGTCGGCGCCCAGGTTCTGCGGCTCGTCCACGTCGAGCGGGAAGCCCCAGGGCGCGGCAGCGCTGCCGGCGATCACCGGCTCCGTCCCGAAATATTTGCGGGCGAGCACCTGGAGGTTGTGGAGCGCGCGCGGAACGACGGTGCCGATCATCACGCCGTCGACATCGGAGCGCTGATGGCCTTCCAGGGCGAGCAACTGGCTCAGCCACACGGCATATTCGTCGGCGGTCCGCCGGGGATCGGTCGCGATGCGCCAGCGCGCATGGATGGTCTCCCCCTCCATCAGCGCGAACACGATGTTGGTGTTGCCGGCGTCGATCGCGAGCAGCATGGCGGCTTCTACCCTTTGGTTCGTGGCGGGCGTGCGGGCGTCAGGCCAGCAGCACGTCGCCTGCGTGCATGGCATGGCGCGTGCCATCGGCCAAGCGCAGCAGCAACGCCCCGTCGGAATCGAGCCCGTCGAACAGCCCGGTGACGCTGCCGCCGTCGGGCAGGCGCGCGGTGAGCGCGGTGCCGAGCGGGTGGGCGCGATCGAGCCAGCACTGGCGGATGGGCCCAAGCCCCTCCCCACGCCAGCGGCCCAGCCAGCGCGCGAAGCATTCCGCCAGCGTCTCCAGGAACGCGTCGGGTGCGACCTGGGCGCCGTGCGCGGCGAGGCTGGTGGTGGCGCGGTCGGCGAGGTCGGGATGGTGGGCGAGGTTGACGCCGATGCCGATCACGACTGTGTCCCCTGCCCGCTCCAGCAACATGCCCGAAAGCTTGGCGCCGTCGACCAGCAGGTCGTTGGGCCATTTGAGCGCGAGCCCCGCCGCTTGCGGAAGATAGACGCGCACCGCCTCGTCCAGCGCCACGGCGGCCACGAAGGCGAGCGTGGATGCGGGCGGATCGGTAGGGCGCAGGCACACGGCGGTGCTGGCGTAGCAGTTGCCGGGGGGCGAGACCCAGGCGCGGCCGAGGCGGCCGCGGCCCGCGGTCTGGCGCTCGGCGCGCAGCCACAGGCCTTCGGATGCGAGACCGGCCCCAGCCAACGCCAACAGGTCGGCGTTGGTGGAGCCGGTCTCCGCAACGACGCGGATGGTCGTCAGAACAGCGACCGTGCCGCCGTCATGGTCCAGGCGCCAAGCGGGGCGAGCAGGAACCAGCCCACCGGCGAGATGAACACGGCGCTCGCCGCGAGCAGGCCGCCCTCGAAGCGATCGGTGCGAACGGCAACGCCCTCTGCCGGTGCGTCGAAGTAGAGCGTCTTGACGATGCGGAGGTAGTAATAGGCGCCCGGTACCGAGCCGATCACCGCAACCACCGCCAGCACGAACAGGTCGGCTTGAACTGCGGCGTTGAACACCTCCAGCTTGGCATTGAAGCCGAGCAGCGGCGGGATGCCTGCGAGCGAGAACATCATGATCGCGAGCGCAGCGGCGAGGCCCGGATGCGAGCGCGACAGGCCGGCGAAGCCGGCGATCGTCTCGATCGGGCGACCCGCGACGTCGCGCATCTGCAGCACCACCAGGAAGGAGCCGAGCGTCATGACGATGTAGATCGCCATGTAGAACAGCACCGAGGCGACGCCCTCCGGCGTGCCGGCAGCGAGGCCGACGAGCGCGAAGCCGACGTTGTTGATCGACGAATAGGCGAGCAGGCGCTTGATGTTGGTCTGGCCGATCGCCGCGACCGCACCGAGCACGATCGACGCGAGCGAGGCGAAGATCACGATCTGGCGCCAGTCGGCGGTCGCCGGGCCCATCGCCTCGACCGCGACGCGCATGCCGAGGCCGATCGCCGCCACCTTGGGCGCCGAGGCGAAGAAGGCGGTGACCGGGGTCGGTGCGCCCTCGTACACGTCCGGCGTCCACATGTGGAACGGCACGGCCGACATCTTGAACGCGATGCCCGCGAACACGAACGCCAGGCCGAACAGCAGGCCGAGCGAACGATCGCCGCCGAGGTCGCCGGCATAGGCCTGGGCGATGTCGACGAAGAGGGTCGTGCCGCTGAAGCCGTACACCAGGCTGATGCCGTAGAGCAGGATGCCCGAGGCGAGCGCGCCGAGGACGAAGTACTTCAGGCCGGCTTCGGCCGAGCGCGTGTCGCGGCGCATGAAGCTGGCGAGGACGTAGGCGGCAAGGCTCTGCAGCTCGAGGCCGACGTAGAGCAGCAGCATGTCGCCCGCCGACACCATCATGCCCATGCCGGTGCACGAGAGCAGGATGAGGATCGGATATTCCGGCTTCAGGTTATCGCCGGCCGTCTGCGCGAAGAAGCGCGGGGCCACCATGATCGCTATCGCCGAGGCCGCGTAGATCAGCACCTTCGCGTACGCCGCGAAGGCGTCGGCACGGTACATGCCGCCGAACGCGGTCGTCCCCGACGAGGCCGGGCCGACGAGCGCGATGCCCGCGCCCACCAGGACGAAGACGGAGGCGATGCTGACCGCGCGGGTCGAGCGCTGCCCGCCCCAGGCGGCGACGAGCATCAGCACGATCGCGCCGGCCGCGAGCACGAGCTCCGGCAGGGTCGTCGCGAGTTGGGATGCGTAGCTCATCAGTGCGCCTCGGAGTGTGCAGGGGCGCCGTGCGCCGCTTCGCCGCCGTGCTCAGCCGCCGCGGCCGCAGCCGCTTCGGGGTTGCCGGGGGTGGGTCGGGAATCGCTGGCTGGGGTCGCACGTTCGATGCGGGCCAGCAGCGTGGTGACGTCGTTGCGCATCGGCGCCATGAAGCTTTCCGGATAGACACCCATCCAGAGCGCTACGGCCGCGACCGGTGCCAGCAGCGCGATCTCGCGCACCGACAGGTCCGGCATCGCCCGCACGTCTTCCTTGTCGAGCGGGCCATAGGCGACCCGACGATAGAGGTAGAGCATGTAGGCAGCACCCAGGATGATGCTGGTGGTGCAGATCAGCGCCGCCCAGGTCGACACCTGGTAGAGGCCGGCGAGGCTGAGGAACTCGGCGACGAAGCCGCTGGTCCCCGGCAGGCCGATCGATGCCATGGTGAAGAACAGGAAGAACACGGCATAGCGCGGCATGTTCTCCGCCAGACCGCCGTAGCGGGCGATCTCACGGGTGTGCAGGCGGTCGTAGATGACGCCCACGCACAGGAACAGCGCGCCCGACACCAGGCCGTGGCTGAGCATCATGATCATCGCGCCTTCAATGCCCTGCCGGTTGAAGGCGAACAGGCCGATGGTCACGATCGCCATGTGCGCGACCGACGAATAGGCGATCAGCTTCTTCATGTCCGACTGCACCAGCGCGACGAGCGAGGTGTAGACCACCGCCACCGCCGAGAGCAGGAACACGAGCCAGGCGAGATCGCCCGAGGCGTCCGGGAACATCGGCAGCGAGAAGCGCAGGAAGCCGTAGCCGCCGAGCTTCAGCAGCACGCCCGCCAGGATGACCGAGCCCGCGGTCGGCGCCTGCACGTGCGCGTCCGGAAGCCAGGTGTGGACCGGCCACATCGGCATCTTGACCGCGAACGATGCGAAGAACGCCAGCCACAGCCAGGTCTGGACCTGCGGCGGGAAGTCGTACGCCATCAGCGTCGGGATGTCAGTCGTGCCGGCGGTCGAGCGGATGTAGATCATCGCGATCAGCATCAGCACCGAGCCGAGCAGCGTGTAGAGGAAGAACTTGTACGACGCGTAGATCCGGTTCGCCCCGCCCCAGATGCCGATGATCAGGTACATCGGGATCAGGCCACCTTCGAAGAAGATGTAGAACAGCAGCAGGTCCTGCGCCGCGAAGGTGCCGATCATCAGCACTTCGGTAAGGCAGAAGGCGGCCATGTATTCCGGCACGCGATCCGTCACCGACTTCCAGCTGGCGCCGATGCAGATCGGCATCAGGAAGACGCTGAGCATGATCAGCAGCAGCGAGATGCCGTCGATGCCGAGCGCCCAGTTGAAGCCGCCGACGTTGATCGGGCCTTCGACGAACTGCCACTGAGCACCGCCGACGTCGAACGACGCCCACAGCAGGATGCCCAGCGCGAAATCGACCAGCGTGGCGAGGAGCGCGATCCAGCGCGCCGCCTCCGCCTTGACGAACAGGCAGGCGATAGCCGCGATCGCGGGGACCGCCAGCATCACCGACAGGATCGGGAACTCCATCACTTCGCGAACCCCCGAACCAGGATCGTTACATAGCCGGCCATTGCCGGACCCCCCATTGCTTGTTCGGCCATCCCGGTGCCGCGCACGGCCGGTGCGCCCGCGCCGCCGATCACGACGCGATCGCCCAGGTGACCGCCGCCGTCAGGCCGATCAGCATGACGAAGGCATAGGTGTAGAGATAGCCGGTCTGCATCTTGACCGCGACGCGGCTGCCCAGTGCCACCACCGCGGCCGAGCCGTTAGGCCCGAACCGGTCGATGGTGCCCTCGTCGCCGCGCTTCCAGAAGAAGCGGCCGAGCGCGAACGCCGGACGGACGAAGATCAGGTTGTACAGCTCGTCGAAGTACCACTTGCGCAGCAGGAACTGGTGCAGCGGACGCAGGGCGGTTGCCGTGCGGCGCGACGTACCGGGCTTGAGCACATAGGTGACCAGCGCCGCCACGAAGCCGAGGATCATGACGATCGTCGCCGCCAGCTTCACCAGCATCGGCACCTCGTGCATCGCGTGCATCAGGTGTTCGTTGAAGAACAGGCTGCCGCCCCAGAAGCGCGCGCCCTCCTCTGCCCCGATGAACCACGGGTTGAACACGAAGCCTGCAGCCACGGCGCCCACCGTCAGCACGATCAGCGGCACCAGCATCGGCAGCGGGCTTTCGTGCGGATGATAGCCGCCGGTCCCGGCCGGAATCTGGTCCGCATGCGCCGCATGGGTCGAAGGCGCATGGCCCGCGTCCTCGGCATCCGCGTGCACTTCCTGGCCGTGCGAGTCCGCGGCAGCGTGGGCATGGGCGTGGTCGTCGTGACCGTGCGCGTCATGGCCATGGCCGTGGGCGTCGTGGAGCGCATGCTGGATGTGCTCCGACGCGGCCCAGCGCGGCGTGCCGAAGAAGGTCAGGAAGATCAGGCGCCACGAGTAGAAGCTGGTCAGCAGCGCGGCGAAGGCGCCGACGTAGAACGCCAGCGTACCGGTGCCGCCGGCCGCGAACGCCGCCTCGAGGATCGCGTCCTTCGAGTGGTAACCCGCAAAGCCGCCCACGCCGTAGATGCCCACGCCGGTGATCGCGAGCGTGCCCGCCATCATCGCCCAGAAGGTGAGCGGGATCGACTTCCGAAGGCCACCGTAGAAGCGCATGTCCTGTTCGTGGTGCATCGCGTGGATCACCGAGCCCGCACCCAGGAACAACAGCGCCTTGAAGAAGGCGTGGGTGAACAGGTGGAACATCGCCGCGCCATAGGCGCCGACGCCGGCCGCGAAGAACATGTAGCCGAGCTGCGAGCAGGTCGAATAGGCGATCACGCGCTTGATGTCGGTCTGCACCAGGCCGATCGTCGCGGCGAACAGGCAGGTCGCGGCGCCGACGATGGTGACGACGGTGAGCGCCGTCGGGCTCGCCTCGAACATCGGCGACAGGCGGCACACCATGAAGACGCCCGCGGTGACCATGGTCGCCGCGTGGATCAGCGCCGACACCGGGGTCGGGCCTTCCATCGCGTCCGGCAGCCAGGTGTGGAGGCCCAGCTGCGCCGACTTGCCCATCGCGCCCACGAACAGCAGCAGGCAGAGCACGGTCATCGTATCGAAGCGCGCGCCCAGGAAGCCGATGGTGGAGCCTGCCATGCCGGGTGCCGCGGCCAGGATCTCCGGAATGGAGACGGTGCCGAAGACCAGGAAGGTGCCGAAGATGCCGAGCATGAAGCCGAGATCGCCGACGCGGTTGACGACGAACGCCTTGATCGCGGCGGCATTGGCGCTGGGCTTATAGTACCAGAAGCCGATCAGCAGGTAGGACGCGAGACCCACCCCTTCCCAGCCGAAGAACATCTGCACCAGGTTGTTCGCCGTCACGAGCATCAGCATCGCGAAGGTGAACAGCGAGAGATAGGCGAAGAAGCGCGGCTGCGACGGGTCCTCGCTCATATAGCCCCAGCTATAGAGGTGGACGAGCGCGGACACGCTGGTGATCACCACCAGCATCACGGCCGTCATCGCATCGACGCGCAGCGCCCAGGCGATGTCCATGTCCCCGGAAACGATCCAGGTGAACAGCGGCTCGACGTGCGGGACCTGCGTGCCCGTCATGAAGCCGATGAAGATCGGCCAGGACATGGCGCACGAGGCGAACAGCGCGCCCGTGGTCACGATCTTGGGAAATGCGGTGCCGAACGCACGGTTGCTCAGGCCCGCGATCGCGGCGGCCAGGAGCGGCAGGAGAACGATAAGCTGGATCACCGAATGATCACCCCTTCATCCGGTTGACGTCGTCGACCGAGATCGAGCCGCGGCCACGGAAATAGATCACCAGGATCGCCAGGCCGATGGCGGCTTCGCCGGCGGCCACGGTGAGCACGAACATCGCGAACACCTGCCCCACAAGGTCGCCCAGGTAGGAGGAGAAGGCCACGAAGTTGATGTTCACGCTGAGCAGGATCAGCTCGATCGCCATCAGCAGCACGATCAGGTTCTTCCGGTTGAGGAAGATGCCGAGCACGCCGAGCGTGAACAGGATCGCTCCCACGACCAGATAATGGATCAGACCGATCACAGCTCCACTCCCTGCCCGACGGGCTGATTGACGTTGCGGGTCGCGTCCTTGGAACGACGATTGACCTGGCGGCTGACGTTCTGGCGATGGCTGTCGGTGCGGTTGCGGTGCGTGAGCACGATCGCGCCGATCATGGCGACCAGCAGCACCAGCCCCGCGCCTTCGAAGACGTAGAGATAGCGCGTGTAGAGCAGGTGGCCGATCGCCTCGATGTTCGGGAGCGCGCCGTCGATCGGCGCGATGCGCCGGCCGAGCTCGATGCGGCCTGCCGACCAGGCGCCGACCGCGATCAGGATCTCGGCCACCAGCGCCACCGCGAGCACCAGGCCCAGCGGCAGGTAGCGGACGAAGCCCGCGCGCAGCTCCGCGAAGTCGATGTCGAGCATCATGACCACGAACAGGAACAGCACGGCGACCGCGCCCACATAGACGATGACGAGCAGCATCGCGATGAACTCGGCACCGACGAGCACCATCAGGCCGGCCGCGTTGAAGAACGCGAGGATCAGCCAGAGGACGGCGTGGACCGGGTTGCGCGACGTGATCGTCAGCGCCGCCGACACGATCACCACCGCGGCGAAGAGATAAAAGGCGAGTGTATGGATCACGGACGCGTTGGGCCCCCTGCCCTCCGTTCGCCCCGCGCGCTGCGCGAGGCCGGTTCACTTCTTGAGGAAGCAGCGCAGGGCCTCGACTGGCTCGGCCCGAACGGCATGAATTTCGAAGTCGCGCGCATTACCGGTACGGCGCGTCGCTCGCAAGGTTCGCGGCGATGGCGCGTTCCCAGCGGTCCCCGTTCGCGAGCAGCTTGTCCTTGTGGTAGATCAGCTCCTCGCGCGTCTCGGTCGCGAACTCGAAGTTGGGCCCCTCGACGACGGCGTCCACCGGGCATGCCTCCTGGCAGAGACCGCAGTAGATGCACTTGGTCATGTCGATGTCGTAGCGCGTGGTGCGGCGGCTGCCGTCCTCGCGCGGTTCGGCCTCGATCGTGATCGCCAGCGCCGGGCACACCGCCTCGCACAGCTTGCACGCGATGCAGCGCTCTTCGCCATTGGGATAGCGACGCAGCGCATGCTCACCGCGGAAGCGGGGCGACAGCGGGTTCTTCTCGTACGGATAGTTGATCGTCGCCTTGGGCTTGAAGAAATAGCGCAAGGTCAGCGCGTGGGCCTTGATGAACTCCCACAGCGTGAACGATCGGATTACCTGTGCGACGCTCATGCGGGCACTCCAACGCGGTCGAGCATGAGATACCCCGACACCATGAACACGAACAACAGCGACAGCGGCAGGAAGATCTTCCAGCCAAGCCGCATCAGCTGGTCGTAACGGTACCGCGGCACCGTCGCGCGAACCCAGCTGAACACGAAGAAGAAGAACAGGATCTTGGCGAACAGCCAGATGATGCCCGGCACCATGTAGAGCGGCGCCCAGTCGACCGGCGGCAGCCAGCCACCCCAGAACAGCGTCGCGTTGAGCGCGCACATCAGGAGGACGTTGGCGTACTCACCCAGCCAGAACAGCGCGAACGCCATCGAGCTGTATTCGGTCTGGTAGCCGGCGACGAGTTCGGACTCCGCCTCGGTCAAGTCGAACGGGGCGCGCTGGGTCTCGGCCATGGACGAGATCAGGAACACGACGGCCATCGGGAACAGCAGCGGATTGAAGCCGAAGCCGTTGATGAAGCCGAAGATGTGCCCCTTCTGCTCCGTCACGATCGTCGACAGGTTGAACGATCCGGCCCAGAGCACCACCGCGATCAGCACGAAGCCGATCGCGACCTCGTACGACACCATCTGCGCGGCGCCGCGAAGCGCCGAGTAGAAGGGGTATTTCGAGTTGGACGCCCAGCCCGCGATGATGATGCCATAGACGCCGAGCGACGAGGCCGCGAGCACGTAGAGCAGGCCGACGTTGATGTTCGAGAGGACCACGCCCTCCTGGAACGGCACCACCGCCCACACGATCAGCGCGACCGTGAAGGTGATGATCGGCGCGAGCAGGAACAGGCCCTTGTTCGCGCTGGTCGGGATGATGGTTTCCTGAAGGAACACCTTCAGGCCGTCGGCGAAGCTCTGCAGCAGGCCGAACGGGCCGACGACGTTAGGGCCGCGGCGCAGCGCCATCGCCGCCCAGATCTTGCGATCGGCGTAGATGATCATGGCGACGGCCAGCATCAGCGGCAGCGCGATCAGCAGGATCGAGACGACCGTGCCGACGAACCACGCCCAGTCGTAGGGAAGCCCTACGGTATTCTGAAAGAACGAAGTCACTCCGCGGCCTCCGCGAAATCCTGGCCATGGACCAGTTCAGCCGAGCAGCGCTGCATCGTGGGGCTCGCGCGGCAGATGGCGTTGGTGAGATAGAAGTCGGCGATCGGATAGGTGACGCTGCCTTCGGCACGCGCGTCCAGCACCGGCGGGTTCCAGTCGTAGCGGACCAGGCCCTCGGTGGCGAGCGCGGGCACCTCGGCGAACATCGCCGCGCGCAGCGCCTGGAACGTGTCGAACGGCAGGGTCGCGCCGAGCCGGTCCGACAGCGCGCGCAGGATCGTCCAGTCCTCGCGAGCGTCGCCCGGTGCGAACACCGCCGCGTCGCCACGCTGCACGCGCCCTTCCAGGTTCACATAGGTGCCCGCCTTTTCGGCGTAGCTGGCACCCGGCAGGATCACGTCCGCATGGTGCGCGCCCTTGTCGCCGTGGTGGCCGATGTAGACCTTGAAGCTGCCCGCAAAGGCCGAGAAGTCCACCTCGTCGGCGCCCAGGAAGAACACGAGCTTCGGATTGGCGGCGACGATATCGGCGATGCCGCCTGCTTGCGCGAAGCCGAGCATCAGCCCGCCCATGCGTGCCGCCGCGGTGTGGACGACGTTAAAGCCGTTCCAGCCATCGCGAACCAGATTGCCGTCGGTGGCAAGCTTGAGCGCGGCCGCATGACCGTTCTTGAGCGCGCCCGGGCCGACGATGACCATCGGCCGCTCGGCCGCGTCCAGCGCCTCTGCGGCGCGGTCGGGAAGACCGCCCAGCAGCGACAGGTCCTCGCCCAGCCACTCGACCTTGTAGGTCAGGTCCGTCTCCGGCCCGATCGCGAACACGCGCGCGCCGCGCTTGATCGCCTTGCGCACGCGGGTGTTCACCAGCGGTGCCTCATGGCGGAGGTCGGTGCCGACCAGCAGGATGGCGTCGGCCTGCTCGACACCGGCGATGGTGGTGTTGAACGCCACGGCGCCGAGGTTCGAGACGTCATAGGCCATGCCGGTCTGGCGGCCCTCGATCAGCGACGAGCCCAGGTTGCGGACCAGCGCCTTGGCGGCGAACATGGTCTCGCAATCGAGCAGATCACCCGCGATCGCGGCGACGCTGGAGCCGGCGTTGACGGCGGCGATCGCATCGAACGCCTCGTCCCACTCGACCGCGACCAGCTTGCCGTCGCGGCGCACGTACGGACGGTCGAGCCGCTTGCGCACCAGACCGTCCACCGCGTGGCGGGTCTTGTCGTGCGCCCACTCCTCGTTGACGTCCTCGTTGATGCGCGGCAGCGCGCGCAGCACCTGGCGACCGCGGCTGTCGAGCCGGATGTTGGTGCCGACCGCGTCCATCACGTCGATGGCGAGCGTCTTCTTGAGCTCCCACGGACGCGCTTCGAACGCATAGGGCTTCGAGGTCAGCGCGCCGACCGGGCAGAGGTCGACAACGTTGCCCGAGAGCTCGCTCGACACCGCGCGTTCGAGGTAGGAAGTGATCTGCATGTCCTCGCCGCGATAGATCGCGCCGATTTCCTCCACGCCCGCGACTTCCTCCGCAAAGCGGACGCAGCGCGTGCACTGGATGCAGCGGGTCATCACCGTCTTGACGATGGGGCCCATGTACTTCTCGGTCACGGCGCGCTTGTTCTCGTCATAGCGAGAGATGCCGCGGCCATAGGCGACCGACTGGTCCTGCAGGTCGCACTCGCCGCCCTGATCGCAGATCGGGCAGTCGAGCGGATGGTTGATGAGCAGGAACTCCATCACGCCTTCGCGCGCGGCCTTGACCATCGCGCTGTCGGTGCGGACTTCCTGGCCATCGGCGGCCGGCAACGCGCACGACGCCTGCGGCTTGGGCGGCCCGGGCTTCACCTCGACCAGGCACATGCGGCAGTTGCCGGCGATCGACAGGCGTTCGTGGTAGCAGAAGCGGGGAATTTCCTTGCCCGCGATCTCGCACGCCTGGAGCACCGTGGCGCCCTGGGGGACCTCTACTTCGATCCCGTCTACTTTGAGCTTCGGCATTACTCGGCAGCTTCCATCATCGGTTCCAGCCCGCCACCGCGCTTCTCGAGGATGCGGCGTTCGATTTCGGGGCGGAAGTGTCGGATCAAGCCCTGGATCGGCCATGCCGCCGCGTCGCCGAGCGCGCAGATGGTATGGCCTTCGACCTGCTTGGTGACCTGTTGCAGCGTGTCGATCTCGGAAATGTCGGCGTCGCCGGTGCGCAGCCGCTCCATCACGCGCCACATCCAGCCCGTGCCTTCGCGGCAGGGCGTGCACTGGCCGCAGCTCTCGTGCTTGTAGAAGTACGACAGGCGGCTGATCGCGCGGACGATGTCGGTGGACTTGTCCATGACGATGATCGCCGCGGTGCCCAGGCCCGAGCCCAGCGCCTTCAGGCCATCGAAGTCCATCGGCGCGTCCATGATCTGCGCCGCCGGCACCAGCGGCACGGACGAGCCGCCCGGGATCACCGCGAGCAGATTGTCCCACCCGCCGCGAATGCCGCCGCAATGCGTCTCGATCAGTTCGCGGAAGGAGATCGACATCGCCTCCTCCACCACGCACGGACGGTTCACATGGCCGCTGATCTGGAAGAGCTTGGTGCCCTTGTTGTTCTCGTTGCCGAAGCTGGAGAACCACTCGGGACCGCGCCGCAGGATCGTCGGCGCGACCGCGATCGACTCGACGTTGTTGACCGTCGTCGGGCAGCCATAGAGGCCCGCACCGGCCGGGAACGGCGGCTTCAGGCGCGGCTGGCCCTTCTTGCCTTCCAGGCTCTCCAGCATCGCGGTCTCTTCGCCGCAGATGTAGGCGCCGGCACCGCGGTGCACGAAGACGTCGAAGTCATAGCCCGAGCCGCAGGCGTTCTTGCCGACCAGGCCGCGCGCGTAGGCCTCGGCCACGGCTGCGAACAGCGTCTCTGCCTCACGGATATATTCGCCGCGGATGTAGATGTAGGCCGCCCGCGCGCGCATCGCGAAGCCCGCGACCAGCGCGCCCTCGATCAGCTTGTGCGGATCGTGACGGATGATCTCGCGGTCCTTGCACGAGCCCGGCTCGGACTCGTCGGCGTTGATGACCAGGAAGCTCGGCCGTTCCGGCGTCGGGTTCTTGGGCATGAAGCTCCACTTCATGCCGGTGGGGAAGCCTGCGCCCCCGCGGCCGCGCAGGCCCGAGGCCTTGATGCGATCGATGATCACATCCGGGCCGAGCTGGAGCAGCGCCTTGGTATTGTCCCAGTCGCCGCGCTTGATGGCGGCGTCCAGGTTCCACGGCTGGAAGCCGTAGACGTTGGTGAAGATACGGTCCTTGTCCGCGAGCACGGTCAGCGCCCCTTCCCGATAAGCTTTTCGGCCAGCAAATAGGCCACAACCGCCACGCCGATCGCGATCAGGACGCCGATCAGCTTCAGCGCCCCCACGAACAGCTGCAGCAGCACCCAGAGCGCCACGAACCCGACGAGGATCGCCAGGACCAGGGATCCCAGCGCCTTCACGCCGCCGAGCCCCATTCGCCGCGATAGTCGTGGTTCTCGGTCACCATCGCCTGGAGCGACGTCGGGCCGCCTTCCGGCGCGCTCGCCTGACGCTCGATCTGCGGACCGGGCTTCGGAGTCTCGCCCCGGGCCAGCGCGTCCAGGATCGCGACGGTCTTGTCGTAGTCGAGATCTTCGAAATTATCGTCGTTGATCTGGACCATCGGCGCGTTGGCGCAGGTACCCAGGCACTCGACCTCGGTCAGCGTGAACAGGCCGTCCGGCGTGGTCTTGCCCTTGGCGAGGCCGCGGTTCTTGCAGGCCGCAAGCACGTCGTCCGACCCGCGCAACATGCACGGCGTCGTGCCGCAGACCTGCACATGGTAGCGGCCAACCGGCGCCAGGTTGAACATCGTGTAGAAGGTCGCGACCTCGAACACGCGGATATAGGCGACGCCGATCTCGCGGGCGACGAACTCGATCACCGGGACCGGCAGCCAGCCCTGGGTGTTCGTCTCCTCGCCGACCTGGCGCTGCGCCAGGTCGAGGAACGGGATCGAGGCCGACTGCTCGCGGCCTGCCGGATAGCGCGACAGGATCTCGCGCGCCTTTTCGGCGTTCTTCTCGTTCCAAGCGAAGTTGCCCCAGCGTGCGCGGGTCTCTGCCTCGTCCGGGATATGGGGTGCGTCAGCCATCAGCGGTCACATTCACCAAAAACAATGTCCATCGCGCCCAGGATGGCGGTCGTGTCGGCGAGCATGTGCCCCTTCGACATGAAGTCCATCGCCTGGAGGTGGCTGAACGCGGTCGGGCGGATCTTGCACCGGTACGGCTTGTTGGTGCCGTCGGAGACCAGATACACGCCGAACTCGCCCTTGGGGCTCTCGGTCGCGACATAGACTTCGCCGGCGGGCACGTGGAAGCCCTCGGTGAAATATTTGAAGTGGTGGATGAGCGCTTCCATCGAGCGCTTCATCTCGCCACGCTTGGGCGGCGCGACCTTGCGGTCGAGGCTGAGCGTGGGACCTTCCGGCATTTCGGCCAGGCACTGCTTCATGATGCGCGCCGACTGGCGCACCTCTTCCACGCGGACCATGAACCGGTCGTAGCAGTCGCCCCGCGTGCCGACCGGCACGTCGAAGTTCATGCGAGCGTAGACGTCATAGGGCTGCGACTTGCGCAGATCCCACGGGAGGCCCGCGGCGCGGATCATCGGACCCGAAAAGCCCCACTTGAGGGCGTCTTCGCGGCTGACGATCGCGATGTCGACGTTGCGCTGCTTGAAGATGCGGTTTTCGGCCACAAGACTGATCGCATCCTCGAACAGGCGCGGCAGGCGGGTGTCGAGCCACTCGGCGATGTCGGTCAGGAGCTTCAGCGGCACGTCCTGGCGGACGCCGCCCGGGCGGAAATAGTTCGCATGCATGCGCGCGCCCGAGGCACGCTCATAGAAGTTCATGCAGTCTTCGCGCAGCTCGAACAGCCACAGGTTGGGCGTCATCGCGCCCACGTCCATGATGTGCGAACCGAGGTTCAGCATGTGGTTCTTGATGCGGGTCAGCTCCGCGAAGAACACGCGGAGGTACTGCGCACGCAGCGGCACTTCGAGGTCGAGCAGCTTCTCGATGGCGAGCACATAGCTGTGCTCCATGCACATCGGCGAGCAGTAATCGAGCCGGTCGAAGTACGGGATCGACTGCAGGTAGGTCTTGTGCTCGATGAACTTCTCAGTCCCGCGATGCAGCAGGCCGACATGCGGGTCGACCCGCTCGACGATCTCGCCGTCGAGCTCCATCACCAGACGCAGCACGCCGTGCGCGGCCGGGTGCTGGGGCCCGAAGTTGATCGTGTAGTTCTGGATCTCGACATCGCCGGTCGACGTATGATCGTCGGCGCGATGGTCGAGCTGGTCGAGATACTCAGCCATTACTGGTTCTGCCCTTCGCCCTTGGACGGAATCACATCCGGATCCTTGGGCTTTTCCTCCGGCTTGTTGCCCGGATCGGACTTGCCGACGCCGGTCTGCGCGGGAGAGTCGGTGACCTTCGCCTCCGGCGCGTTCGGCGGCGAATCCTTCTTGTCGTCGTCGGCGCGGCGCACCTGCTCGGCCGTCACCGGCGAGGGCGCACCCTTGGCCTGCGGCAGCGCCGCCTTGTGCTCGCCCGCAGGTGCGGCCTTCTCGTCACCCGGGAGGACGTATTCCGCACCTTCCCACGGGCTCATGAAGTCGAAGCTGCGGAAATCCTGCGCCAGCTGCACCGGCTCATAGACCACGCGCTTGGCGGATTCGGAGTAGCGCACCTCGGCGAAGCCGGAGAGCGGGAAGTCCTTGCGCTGCGGGTGGCCGCGGAAGCCATAGTCCGTCAGGATGCGGCGCAGGTCGAGGTTGCCCTCGAAGATCACGCCGTACATGTCGAACACTTCGCGCTCGAGCCAGCCCGCGACGGGCCAGATGCCCGTCACCGACGGCACCGGCTGCACCTCGTCGGTACGCACGCGCACGCGGATGCGGTGGTTCCGGGTGACCGAGAGCAGGTGGTAGCAGACGTCAAAGCGCTCGACGCGCGACGGATAGTCGACGCCGGCGATTTCCATCAGCTGCTGATACTCGAGGCCCGGCGTGTCGCGCAGCGCGATCATCGCCGGCACGAGCTGGTCGCGCTCGACCAGCAGCGTCACTTCGCCGACGAGATCCTGGGCCTCGAGCAGCGCCGCGCCGAGGGCCGCGGTCGCCGTGTCGATGACGCCGTCGTTGGCGGCATAGGCAGGTGCGGGCGCCCTCACCGTTCGATGCTCCCCGAACGGCGGATCTTCCGCTGCAGCTGCATGACGCCATAGAGCAGCGCCTCTGCGGTCGGCGGGCAGCCGGGGACGTAGATGTCCACGGGCACCACGCGATCGCAGCCGCGCACGACGCTGTAGCTATAGTGGTAATAGCCGCCGCCGTTGGCGCAGGATCCCATCGAGATCACGTACTTCGGCTCCGACATCTGGTCGTACACGCGACGGAGAGCCGGGGCCATCTTGTTGCACAAGGTGCCCGCGACGATCATCACGTCCGACTGGCGCGGAGACGCGCGCGGGGCCGCGCCGAAGCGCTCCATGTCATAGCGCGGCATGTTGACGTGGATCATTTCGACCGCGCAGCATGCGAGGCCAAAGGTCATCCACCACAGACTGCCGGTGCGTGCCCAATGGAACAGGTCTTCGGTCGAGGTGACAAGGAAACCCTTGTCGGTCAGCTCACCGTTCAGGTCGTCGAAGAAGCGCTGGTCCGGCGCGACGTGCGCGCCGGGGGCCAAAGCGTTCTGCTCACCGAAAGCGGCAGGCGACGGGTTCAGTTCTACTCCCAATCCAACGCTCCCATCTTCCACGCGTACACGAGGCCCAGCGCCAGTTCGCCGATGAAGATCATCATGGAGATCCATGCCGTCCAACCGAGGTCGAACACCGACACTGCCCAGGGATATAGGAACGCCGCCTCCAGATCGAAGACGATGAAGAGGATCGCCACCAGATAGAAGCGGACGTCGTACTGGCTGCGCGAGTCCTCGAACGCGGGGAAGCCGCATTCATATTCCGAGAGCTTCTCGGCATTGGGCTTGTCCGCGCCGGTGAGGCGCGACACCAGGATCGGCAGCGCCACGAAGGCACCGGACAGAAGAAGCGCGATCCCAAGGAAAATCAGGATCGGCAGATATTGCGATAGGTCGACCAAGGTCATCTCGCGGTTGCGGAATGCTGAGGGGCTTCTAGGCGCATGACCCGGAGGCATCAAGGCGCAAACCCCTTGAGAATCGCTCGCAATTAGGCTCTGATATGCGCTGGAACCGGCTTGCCGCAGCCACGCGCGGCGCCGCCCGCGGCCAAGTGGCGCGGACGGTGCGGAGCGGGACAAGATTTGTAACGAAACGCGGCGTCAGCCTGCCCTGGGACCGGGCGGCGGGACGAATCGCACAGGGGCCGCGAAAAGGCGGCGGAACGCACGAGGTTCCGCCGCGGTCCGGTCAGCGCAGCGCGCCTGCGACCAGCTTGTGAAGGCGCGAGTGAAGCGCGTCATTGGCAGCCAGCACTTCGCGCTTGATGAAGGCGCGGTCGGCGCCCTTGAAGTCAGTCACGAAGCCGCCGGCTTCGCGCACCAGCAGGATGCCGGCGGCGATGTCCCAGGGCTGAAGACCCGATTCCCAGTAGCCGTCGAAGCGGCCTGCCGCGACCCAGGCCAGGTCGAGTGCGGCGGAGCCGAAGCGGCGGATGCCGGCGACCTCGGGCGCGACCGCACCGAAGATGCGGCTCCACTCGGCGAAATTGCCGTGGCCCATGAACGGAATGCCGGTCGCGATCAGCGACTCGGTCAGGTCGCGGCGGGCGGACACGCGCAGCCGCTGGTCCTGGTGCCAGGCGCCCCGGCCCTTTTCGGCCCAGAAGCTTTCGTCCGTAATCGGCTGATAGACGAGCGCGGTGGTGATTTCCGGCTGGCCGCCGGCGCCGTTCGGCTCCTCGACCGCGATCGAGATTGCGAAGTGCGGGATGCCGTGGAGGAAGTTGCTGGTGCCGTCGAGCGGATCGATGATCCAGCGCGGCTTGGTGGGATCGCCTTCGATCTTGCCGCCTTCTTCCAGCAGGAAGCCCCAGTCGGGACGCGCCTTGCGCAGTTCCTCGACCAGCGTCTGTTCGGCGCGCTTGTCGGCGACCGAGACGAAATCGGCTGGGCCCTTGCGGCTGACCTGGAGGTTCTGGACCTCCCCGAAGTCGCGGCGCAGGCGGGGACCCGCCTTGCGCGCGGCGCGCTCCATGACCGTGAAGAGGCCGGAATGTGCAACCATGATATTAGCGTCCCTGGGGCTTCTTGGCAGCCGGCGCGGCGCCCGGAGGCGCTTCGCGCACGCCGCACACGGCCGCGACCGCCGAGAGGCGATCGGTCGTGTTGGACGCGTTCAGCTTGTCCTTGTTCTTGTTGAGCATCTCGGTCGTGCGCAGGCTGATTTCGGCCAGCGGCGCGCGATAGATGCAGGCGAACAGCGCGCTCTTCACCTGTTCGGGCACCTTTTCCGACTGGAGCCCGCCGATCATCGCAGCAAGCGTCTTGGAAGCATTCTCCACCTCCTCGCGGGAGGGCTGGCCGGCGGCAGGCTTGGCAGCCGCAGGCTTGGCACCGCTCTTCGCCTTTTGCGCCGAGGCGCCGGGGCTCAGGACCAGGGCGGCCGCGGCCGCGAGGGGGAGGAGAAGCTTCATACGCGTTACTCTCGTTGCTCAGTCCGCGCGGCGGACGTAGGTCTGCTCGTACACGTCAACCACGATGCGGGTTCCGCTGGCGATGTGCGGCGGCACCATGACGCGCACGCCATTGTCCAGCACGGCCGGCTTGTAGGAGGAAGAGGCGGTCTGCCCCTTCACCACCGCGTCCGCCTCGACGATCGTGGCTTCGATCGTGTCGGGCAGCTGGACGCTGATCGCTTCCTCGTCATAGAGTTCCATCACGACGTCCATGCCATCCTGAAGGAAGGCGGCTGCGTCGCCCAGCAGGTCGCGCGGGAGCGAAACCTGATCATAGGTTTCCTTGTCCATGAAGACGAGCATGTCGCCTTCCGGATAGAGGAACTGGAAGTCCTTGGTGTCGAGGCGCACGCGCTCCACCGTCTCTGCCGAGCGGAAGCGGACGTTGTTCTTGCGGCCGTCGCGCAGGTTCTTGAGTTCCACCTGCATGTAGGCGCCGCCCTTGCCGGGCTGGGTGTGCTGGATCTTCACCGCACGCCAGATGCCGCCTTCATATTCGATGATGTTGCCGGGACGGATGTCGACGCCGCTGATCTTCATGCTGGAACCTGTGGTGGAAAGAGCCAAGGGCCGGCGACGCAAGTCGCCCGGGCCACGATGCGCGCGGCTTTAGCCGCCGCCACCGGTTCCGGCAAGCAGCGGATAGGGGTTGAGCGGCGTGCCCTGGTGCCAGCGTTCGCCCGCGGCCATGTGCTTCACCGCGAAATGGAGGTGAGGTCCATCCGGGCTGGCATTGCCGGTGGAGCCGACGGTGCCGATCCCCTGCCCCTGGCGCACCAGCTGCCCCTCCTGCAGGCCGGGGGCATAGGCGTCGAGGTGCGCGTAATAGTCGACGTGCGCGCCATCGGCGGTGCGGATGTAGATGGTGTGGCCACCCGCGGCGCTGTCGAACAGCTTCTCGACGCGTCCGCCGCGCGCGGCGAGCACGGGCGTGCCGCGCGGCGCCATGATGTCGATCGCCTGGTGCTCGCGCGCGCCGCCTTCGCGGCTCTGGTGCCAGGTGTCGACGAGTTGGTCGGGCGCGATGCCGGCGACGGGGACGATGAGGCCGGCCGCGTTGGCGCGCAGCCGCGCCGGGGCTGGGGCGACGGCGGGCGCGGATGCGGCGCCCGGCGGCGGGGGCGCGGTGCCCGGCGACAGCATCAGGGCGAATGCGCCGCCGGCGAGCACCAGCAGGAGCAGGATCGACCAGCCGAGGCGGTTCATGGCTGATGCTCCAGCCGTCCGGGGGTGCCGTCGATTGCTGCTCGACCCATCATCCGCTCCCAAGATGTTTCGGGTGGAGAACGTTCGAGGGGGCGGTGGTATCCCGGCCCGCCCCATCTCCGGCGTCCCCGCGAGCGTGACTCCTGTGGAACAGGGCTGCCGCCGTTCTTTGGCCAAACCCGTATTCCTGCGTAGGCAGGAATCCAGGGCCAAGCAGACCAACGACTTGCGGTGCTTGGAACCCTGGGCTCCTGCCTGCGCAGGAGCACTGTCGGGGGTTGGGGAAAGGTCTTCCCCAGATGGGGAGCAAGGGTCGACCAAGACACGTGGCGTTCGGAACCCTGGGCTCGCGCCTTCGCGGGAGCACAGGGAGGGCCGCTTAGCGCGTCTTGCCCTTTGCGAGCAGCTCGGTGAAGGCGCGGACGGCGGCGGCTTCGTCGCCGTTCCAGACCGAGCCGCTCACCGCCAGGAAATCGGCGCCGGCATCGATCAGCGGCTGCGCATTGTCCGGCGTGATGCCGCCGATGGCGACGCAGGGCAGCTCGAACAGCGTGGTCCACCAGGACAGGATCGCCGGCTCCGCGCGGTGGCGGACTTCCTTGGTGGTGGTGGGATAGAAGCTGCCGAAGGCGACATAGTCGGCTCCCGCCTCCCCCGCCCCCATCGCCAGGTGGCGGCTGTCGTGGCAGGTCACG
This sequence comes from Microbacterium terregens, assembly GCF_027922045.1. The sequence continues at coordinate 288,908 of NZ_BSEX01000009.1, read as the reverse complement.
CCGATCTGCACCGAGGGCCCGAGCGCCGCGCGGGCCTCCCGCGGGTCGCCGTCTTCCTGGCCGAGGTGGACACCGTCCGCGCCCAGCCGCTTGGCGAGGCTGACGCTGTCGTTGACGATGAACGCGACCTCGCGATCGGCGCAGAGGCGCTGGAGCGGCTCGGCGAGACGCGCGGCGGCGTGCTGGTCCATGTCCTTCACGCGGAACTGGAAGGCCGCGACGGGGCCGGCGTCGAGCGCGCGGGCGAGCCGGTCCGGGAAGGTGCCGGACACGTCGAGCGGGGAGACCAGGTAGAGCTGCGCAGCCGGCCGGCGGTTGTGGCTCTCGAATTGGTCCGCGAAGCCCTCCAGCGCGTTGTCGGCTTCGAGGTCATCTTCGGGATCGTGCATGGAAAGCTCCGGGTTCGCGGCAGTTCGGGTGGGGTGTTCGGGTTGGATCTACCCGCATTGGCGTGGCCGCTTCTACCCCGAGAAGCTGGCGGTCAAGCGCTGGTTCGCCTTCTACGCCGAGCATTTCGACACGGTGGAGATCAACAACAGCTTCTATCGGCTACCCAAACCCGAGACGTTCGACGGCTGGGCGGCGCAGGCACCGCAGGGCTTTCGCTATGCGGTGAAGGCCAATCGCTTCCTGACCCAGGCCAAAAAGCTGAAGGATTGCGAGGAGCCGATGGCGCGGATGATGCCGGCCTTCCGGCACCTGGGCGAGACACTGGGGCCGGTGCTGTACCAGCTGCCGCCGCGGTTCAAGATCAACCTGGAGCGCCTGGAGGCATTCCTAGAACTCGTGCCAAAGGACGTGGTCAACGTCTTCGAATTCCGGGAAAAGAGCTGGTACGACGACCGGGTGTTCGCGCTGCTGGAGCGATATGGCGCGAGTTTCTGTGCGCACGACATGCCCGGGTCCGACAGCCCGGACCTGGCGGTGGGGCCGGTCGCCTATGTCCGCTTCCATGGCGGCGAGGGGAAATACTGGGGGCGCTATTCCGAGGAGCGTCTGCTGCGCTGGACGGACTGGATGATGGCGCAGGTGCGCGCCGGGCGCGAAGTGTGGGGGTATTTCAACAATGATGCCGAGGCGCATGCAATCGAGGACGCACTGACGCTGAAGGCGATGCTGCGGCAGGCCGGGCGCTAAGGTGCCGTATCCCCGCGCAGGCGGGGATCCAGGGTGTGGTAGAGCAACATTGGTAGTGCTCGGAACCCTGGGCTCCCGCCTTCGCGGGAGCACTGCGATCGTAATCCACATGGCCGTACCCCGGCGGAGGCCGGGGCCCAGTTGGGGGCGGCTCGCGAGATGCGGAGGGGTTTCCCGACTGGGCCCCGGCCTTCGCCGGAGTACCGGTGCGGGTGCGGGTTCCGTCAGGCGCCGGCGAGGAAGCTGCCGGGGACCGGGCGGGTCTCGGCGCTGAGGTCGAAGCCGGCGATCAGGGGGCGGCCCTTGGCGATCGCGTCCTGGACGGCGGGGAGCTTCAGCGAGGCGGCGTGGCTTTCCTTGGCATCCCAGAGTTCGGTGATCCAGATCGCGTCCGGGTCCGCCGCGTCCTCGGCGATCAGATAGGCGAGGCAGCCCGGCATCGCGCCGGTGCCGCTGGCGAGGATGGCGACGAGCTCGGCGCGGGTGCCGGGCTTTGCCTTGATCTTGCCGATCATCCCGAAACCTGCGGTCGTGCCTGCCATCGCCATCTCTCCCTTGAGAAGGCGCCCGCCGACCAGCGCGAGCGCGAGCCCGGCCAGAAGCGGGCGCCGCTCCATCAGTCCTGACCCTGATAGATGCCGACGATCTTGTCGAGCATCGCCAGCGCCTCGTCGCGCGGACGCTGGAAGGTGTTGCGACCGATGATCGAGCCATTGCCGCCGCCGTCGCGGATGTCGCGTGCGTCCTGGTAGACCGCGTCGGCACCCTTGGCGGCGCCGCCCGAGAAGACGACGATACGGCGGCCGTTGAAGCAGCTCTTCACGACATGGGCAACGCGCTTGGCCTGGGTGGAAGCGTCGAAGCCCTCATAGACCTTCTTGGCTTCCTTCTGCTCGATGTGATCGGTCGGCAGCTTCACCTTGATGATGTGCGCGCCGAGCAGCGCCGCCATGTGGGCGGCATAGGCGCCGACGTCGAGCGCCAGTTCACCTTCCTTCGAAAGCGTGCCGCCGCGCGGATAGGACCAGATCACGGTGGCAATGCCGACCGACTTGGCCTGGGCCGAAAGCTCGCGGATCTCCTCCATCATGTCGAACACGTCGTCGGCGCCCGGGTAAATGGTGAAGCCGATCGCCGAGCAGCCGAGGCGGAGCGCATCGTCGACGCCGCCGGTCACCGCCTGGTTGATGCCGGTCGCCCAGCTGTTGGACGAATTGACCTTCAGGATGGTCGGGATCTGGCCGGCGAAGGTGCCCGCACCCGCCTCCAGCATCCCGAGCGGGGCTGCATAGGCGGAGAGGCCGGCGTCGATCGCGAGCTGGAAATGATAGTGGGGGTCATAGGCCGGCTCATTGACCGCGAAGCTGCGGGCCGGGCCATGCTCGAACCCCTGGTCGACCGGCAGGATGACCAGCTTGCCGGTGCCGCCCAGCCGACCCTGCATCAGGATGCGGGCGAGGTTCGCCTTCACGCCGGGATTGTCGGACTCGTAGTTCGCGAGAATTTCTCTGACGATCGGCGTCATTCTGGAGGTCTCCCATGCTGCTGGTTCGCTGCGGCTGTTACCGCTTGCCGGACTTCGTTAGGCGGGCACCGCCGGCCCCACAAGGGCAGCCCAACCATGGGAGCGCTCACTTCGTCGCGGTGCAACAAACTCGGGCTCGACGCGTATGTCCCGGATGCCTGAACGGCCCCCTGCGACCCCGCGCCACCGCCCGTTGAGCCCCGGCGAGACGGCCATGCTGCGCGGCGTGTTCGGCGAGGGTATCGACTATGCCCGCGTGCGCATCCACCCGCGAAATTGGTGGTTCGTGTTTCCGGGCAACCGGCCGATGGCACCCAACGGCCACGCCTATTTCCCGGGCGACACCCATGTCCCCGATTTCGCCGCGCCGGGCGTGCCGCTGTGGCGCAAGGCGAGCTTCGTGCACGAGGGGACCCACCTCTACCAATGGTATGGGCTGAAGCAGTGGGTGTGGGTGCGCGGACCGTTCCAGCGCAACTACGACTATCGGCTGGAGCCGGGGAAACCCTTCACCACCTATGGGCTGGAGCAGATGGGCATGATCGCCCAGCATTATTTCACGCTGGCGAACGGCGGCCGCATCCCCCTGCCCTATACGCTGGCGGACTATGCGCCGCTGCTGCCGCTGGCATGAGGCGGCCGCTGCTGGCGCTGGCGGTCGTGCTCGCGGGCTGTTCGAGCCAGAGCGCCGACGATCCGGACTGGCATTCGAGCAAGCGCGCGACCGACCTGGTCGTGGAGGAAGCCCTGGCGGCCGAGCCGCCGGACTATGCGCGGGCGATCACCGCGATCGAGCGGTCCGGGCGGCCGAGTGCCACGGTGGCACTGGAAGCCGGCGACCTGATCGTCGCCGGGCATCGCGAGGTGCAGCCGGAACGGCGGCCGGCAGCGACACTGGACCAGGGGCTGGCGCTGCTCGAACGGGCTGCAAGCGGTCGCGGCGAAGCGGCGGATATCGCGCCACAACATCTGCGGCTCTGGTTCGAACGCGGGGTCGGCAGCGGCGTGTATCAGGCGATGCCGCCGCGGCCCGAGCTGGCGCGATGCTGGCGGTCGGTGGAGGACCGGGAGCTGCGGGCGGCGGCGTGTATCGCCATGCGGGCTGGCGGGCGGTAGAAGCCGGGCGAGCCGTGCTCCCGCGGAGGCGGGAGCCCAGGGGATCCAGGGCTACGCGCCGTTGGTCTGCTTGGCCCTGGATCCCCGCCTGCGCGGGGATACGGAATGTGAGCTGCGGGACGTGGCGTTCGGGGCCCTGGGCCCCGGCGTTCGCCGGGGTACGAGGTGACTTTAGCGCGCCAGGGCGGCGACGCCGGGGAGCTCGCGGCCTTCCATCCACTCCAGGAAGGCGCCGCCTGCGGTGGAGACGAAGGTGAAGGCGCCGGCCGCGCCGGCCTGGTTGAGGGCTGCGACCGTGTCGCCGCCGCCTGCGACCGACACGAGCGAGCCGTCGCTGGTGAGCGCGGCTGCGGTCTTGGCGAGCGACACCGTGGCGGCGTCGAACGGCGGCGTCTCGAACGCGCCGAGCGGGCCGTTCCACACCAGAGTCCGGCAGTTCTTGAGCACGTCGCCAAGCGCCTCCACCGCGGCGGGACCGACGTCGAGGATCATCTCGTCGGCGGCGACCTCGTGCACGTTGACGGTGCGCGTCGGCGGGTTCGGACGGAATTCGGTCGCGACCACCACGTCGTACGGCAGGTGGATGGTGCAGCCGGCCTTGTCGGCGGCGTCGAAGATCTCCTCGGCGGTGCCGGTGAGGTCGTGCTCGCACAGGCTCTTGCCGACGTTCACGCCGCGCGCGGCGAGGAAGGTGTTGGCCATGCCGCCGCCGATGATGAGGTGGTCGACCTGCCCGACCAGATGCTTGAGCACGTCGAGCTTGGTCGAGACCTTGGCGCCGCCCACGACCGCCGCGACCGGATGCTCGGGGTTGCCGAGCGCCCTGTCGAGCGCGTCGAGCTCGGCCTCCATCTGGCGGCCGGCGAACGCCGGAAGCTTGTGGGCGAGCCCTGCCGTCGAGGCGTGGGCGCGGTGCGCGGCGGAGAAGGCATCGTTGACGTAGAGGTCGCCAAGCGCCGCGAAGCGATCGACCACGGCGGGATCGTTCTTTTCCTCACCGCCGAAGAAGCGGGTGTTTTCCAGCAGCGCGATGTCGCCCGGCTGGAGCGTGGCGACCGCGTCGGCTGCCCCTTCCCAGTCGATGTAGCGGACCGGGCGGCCGAGCACCTGGCCGAACGGGATCGCCAGCTGGGCGGTGGAGAATTCCGGGCTCGGCACGCCCTTGGGACGGCCGAAGTGGGCGAGCACCAGCACGATCGCGCCGCGATCGGCGAGTTCGGTGACGGTGGAGATCGCCGCGCGCAGGCGGGTCGCGTCGGTGACGTGACCGTCGGCCATCGGCACGTTCAGATCCTCGCGGACCAGCACGCGCTTGCCCGAGATCTCACCCATGTCGTCCAGGGTCTTGAAATTGCGTGTCATGTCTCGATCCTGATTGTGTCGCCCACGGCGATCGTTCCGCCCGCCAGCACGCGCGTGCAGGCCCCGCCGCGCCAGTCCGGCAACAGCGCCTCGAAAAGCCCCGGCACCAGCGCGTCCATGCGCTGGCACGGGTCGCATTCACAGGTGATTTCCAGCACCACGTCGGCGCCGATCCGCAGCCGCGTGCCGGGCACCTGCGGCACGTCGAACCCGTCGACCAGCAGGTTGGCGCGGCGTTCCTGCCACGGAAGGGCCTGGCCGACCGCGGCAGTGGCCGTTTCCCAGTCGCCGCGCTCCATCAGCGTCACCTGGCGCTTGCCGGTGCCGCCGGGTTTGCGCCGGCCGCGGTGGTCGCCGGCGATGCCGGCGTCCACGCTGACCTCGGCGCGGTCGAGCACCTCCATGGGTGCCCGTACAAAGGCGTGGCGCGCGATGCCGGCGATCGTGCCGACCCGCGCGCCCGCTTGCCCGTCCTCTCCGGCGTCTGCCAGCGCGACGGGCATCGACATCAGCCGAACTTGGCCATCGCGCAGGCGGTGTCGACCATGCGGTTGGAGAAGCCCCACTCGTTGTCGTACCAGCTGACGACGCGCACCAGCTTGCCGTCGATCACCGCCGTCTCCAGGCTGTCGACGGTAGAGGACGCCGGCGTGTGGACGATGTCGATCGAGACGAGCGGCTCGTCCGAATAGACCAGGATGCCCTTGAGCGGGCCCTCTTCCGACGCCGCCTTCAGGATGGCGTTGACCTCTTCCTTGGTCGTGTCGCGCTTCGGCGTGAAGGTCAGGTCGACCAGGCTGCCGTCCGGCACCGGCACGCGCACCGACGAACCGTCGAGCTTGCCCTTGAGCTCCGGAAGCACCTCACCCACCGCGCGGGCAGCGCCCGTGGTGGTCGGGATGATCGACATGGCGGCCGCGCGCGCGCGGCGCAGGTCCTTGTGGATCTGATCCAGGATCTTCTGGTCGTTGGTGTAGGCGTGGATCGTGGTCATCAGGCCACGCTCGATGCCGATCGAGTCGTTCAGCACCTTGGCGACCGGTGCCAGGCAGTTGGTGGTGCACGATGCGTTGGAGACGATCGTGTGCCCGGCCTCCAGCTTGTCGTGGTTCACGCCATAGACGACGGTCAGGTCGACGTTCTTGCCAGGAGCCGAGATCAGCACCTTCTTGGCGCCGGCGTCGATGTGCTTCTGGGCGCTGTCGCGATCGGTGAAGAAGCCGGTGCACTCCAGCACCAGTTCGACGCCGTTTTCGCCGTGCGGCAGGTTTGCAGGGTCGCGCTCTGCCGTCACCTTGATGCGCTTGCCGTCGATGACCAGATCGTTGCCGTCGGCCGAGACTTCACCGGGATAGCGGCCGTGGATGCTGTCGCGGCTGAAGAGCCAGGCGTTGGACTTGGCGTCTGACAGATCGTTGATGGTGACCAGTTCGAGGCCGCAGTCCGGGCGCTCCAGAATGGCCCGCGCCACCAGGCGGCCGATGCGCCCGAACCCGTTGATCGCTACCTTCGTCATGTTGCCGATCCTTTCACTTGGATGGTCCATGCCCGCGTTACCGCGAGCCTCAATTCTCGAGCGCGGCCGCAACCTTGGTGGCGATCGCGTCCGCGGTCAGTCCGAAATATTCGTAGAGCTTGGGCGCCGGGCCGGAGGCGCCGAACCGGTCGATGCCGAAGCGCAGGCCGTCGAGGCCCGTGTAGCGTTCCCAGCCCATGGTGGTGCCCGCCTCGATCGAGACGATCAGCGCGTCCGCCGGTAGCACATCGCGACGATAGTCGGCAGGCTGTGCATCGAAGCGCGACCAGCAGGGCATGGACACCACATCGGCACCGATACCCTGCGCTTCAAGCTGCGCGCGGGCAGAAACCGCGAGTTCGACCTCGGAGCCGGTGGCGACGAGCACCACGCGGCGCGGCGCCTCGGCCGCGACCAGGCGGTAGGCACCCTTGGCACACAGGTTCTCCGAGGCGTCGGTGCGCAGCTGCGGCAGGTTCTGGCGGGACAGTGCGAGCAGCGACGGGCCGGTCGCGTCCTGGAGCGACAATTCCCAGCACTCGGCCGTCTCGATCGTGTCGCACGGGCGATAGACGTCGAGGTTGGGGATCAGGCGCAGGCTGTTGAGGTGCTCGATCGGCTGGTGGGTCGGGCCGTCCTCGCCGAGGCCGATGGAGTCGTGCGTCATCACATAGATGACGCGCGCGTTCTGGAGCGCCGAGAGGCGGATCGCCGGACGGGCATAGTCCGCGAACACCAGGAAGGTGCCGCCGAACGGGATGATGCCGCCGTGCAGCGCCAGGCCGTTCATCGCCGCGGCCATGCCGAACTCGCGGATGCCGTAGTAGACATAGCGACCGGCATAGTCGTTGCGGTTGAGCGGCTGCAGCGCCTTGGTCTTGGTGTTGTTCGAGCCGGTGAGATCGGCCGACCCGCCGACGGTTTCCGGCAGCTGCTCGGTGATGGTGCCGAGCACCAGTTCCGACGCCTTGCGGGTCGCGAGCTTCTGCGGGTTGGCGAGCAGGCCGTCGAGATACGGCTTTAGCGTGAAGCCCTCGGTCAGCTCGCCCGACATGCGGCGGCGGAAGGTCGCGCCCTGCGCGTGGGCATCGCAGCGCGCTTCCCAGGCGAGGCGCACGTCGCGGCTGCGGACGCCGGCGGCGGCCCAGGTCTCGGTGATTTCCTCCGGCACCTCGAAGGCCTCGGGCTCCCAGCCCATGGCGAGGCGGGTCTTGGCGACGATATCCGGGCCGAGCGCTGCGCCATGGACGGCGCTGGTGCCTTCCTTGCCGGGCGCGCCCTTGCCGATGATGGTGCGGCAGGCGATCAGCGACGGACGCGGATCGGCAATGGCTTCATCGATGGCGCGGCAGATGTCGGCGGGGTCGTGGCCGTCGCAGGCGACGGTGTGCCAGCCGGTGGCGACATAGCGCGCGGCGACATCCTCGCTCGACGACAGCTCGACCGCGCCGTCGATGGTGATGCGATTGTCGTCCCACAGCACGATCATGCGGCCCAGGCCGAGATGGCCGGCAAGGCCGATCGCCTCGTGGTTGATGCCCTCCATCAGGCAGCCGTCACCGGCGATCACCCAGGTGCGGTGATCGACCAGATCATCGCCGAAGGTCGCGTTGAGGTGGCGTTCGGCGAGCGCGAGGCCGACCGCGGTCGCCAGGCCCTGGCCGAGGGGACCGGTGGTGGTCTCGATGCCCGGCAGCTCGAAATTCTCGGGGTGACCGGCGCACGGGCTGTGCAGCTGGCGGAAGTTCTTGATGTCGTCGATGGTCGGGCGCGCATGGCCGGTCAGGTGCAGCAGCGCGTAGATCAGCATCGAGCCATGGCCGGCCGACAGCACGAAGCGGTCGCGGTCTGGCCACTTGGGGTCGGCGGCATCGAATTTGAGGTAGCGCGTCCACAGCACGGTCGCCACGTCCGCCATGCCCATCGGCATGCCGGGGTGCCCGGAATTGGCGGCCTCCACCGCATCCATCGCAAGCGCACGAATCGCGTTGGCGAGCAGGGTATCCGAGGCGGCCATGAGTCATCCTTGTGACGGCGCGGTCCCCCTTGACCGCGTATGCCCGCCTTTGGGGCGGCGACCCGCCTTCGTCAACCGGCGAGCCGTGCTTGCCGCGGCCGGTCACCCCTCCTATCCGGGGACCATGGACCAGCCCCACGCGAACCCAGGCCTTGCCCGCATTGACGCCGCGCTTCGGCGGATCGAGGCGGCGGCACGCGCGCGCGCGGCCGCGGCCGAATCGCTCGAGCAGCGGCACGCGGCGCTGCGGGCCAGCATGGCGGAGGCGATCACCGCGCTGGACCAGGTGATCGCAGGCCAGGGCGACGACTGATGGCACAGGTCAGCTTCACCATCGCGAATCGCTCCCACAGCGTCGCCTGCCGCGACGGCGAGGAGCCGCACTTGCTGGCACTGGTCGAGCGGCTGCAGCGGCATGCCCCGGCAGCGATGCGCGCCTCCGCCGGGACCTCGGCGGAGCGGACGCTGCTGCTGATCGCGCTGATGCTGGCGGACGAGCTGGACGAGCGCGACCGGACGCCTGCCGCCCCGCCCCCGGACGCCGCGCCCGAACCGGCGGCACAAGAGCCGGAGCTGCCGCAGGACCTGCTCGACGAAATCGCCGAACGGCTGGAAGCCGTCGCGGCAGCCCTTGAGGATCACGGCCACGTCGCCTAAGTTGGTCCTCGGCGGGCACTGCCCGGTACGAGCCTTCATTATCCCTGAGGCTATTCATCATCCATGGGGGCTGTCCCTGCGCAGATCCTGGTCTGACGTACATGGTCCCCACCTGACGTACTGGGCGTCAGAGGATATCCCGGCCAACGGCCACGGCGGTCCCGCCACCCGCTTTCCCCGATGACGCTCGACAAAAAGGCCCTGCGCGCCCAGCTGCGCGCCGCCCGCGACGGGTTCTTCGCCGAGCATCGGCCCCGGCTGCCCGTGCCCGACGTGCTGCGCGCGCGACTGGCGCCGGGCGTGGTGGTGGCCAGCTACCTGCCGGTCGGAAGCGAGGCGGACCCTGCGCCGCTGGTCGATGCCGCGCGGGAGGCTGGCTGCGTGCTGGCGCTCGCCTGGGTGGCGGACCGCGCGACGCCGATGGAGTTCCTGCGCTGGGACACGGACACCGCGATCGAGGCGGGGCCGATGGGGCTGCGCCAGCCGTCGCGCAGCGCGCCCGTGGTGGTGCCGGACGTGATCCTGGCGCCGCTGGTGGGGTTCGATGCGACGCTCAACCGACTGGGCCAGGGCGCCGGCTTCTACGACCGCGCGTTCGCGCAGCATGGGGGCGCCTGGCGGCTGGGGCTCGCCTGGTCTGTGCAGCAGGTGCCCGAGCTTCCCGCCGATCCCTGGGACGTGCCGCTGCACGCCATTCTGACAGAGCAGGCGCTGCACCTGCCGGAGCAACCTTGATGCAACCGACCTGGCGCAAACCCGTGGGGATGCTCGGCATCCTGGCGTTCATCCTGTTCTGGCTAGTGGCGGTGGCGAGCCTGTCGCCGTGGATCGGCGCCCTGCCCGCGCTGGTGCAGCTGCTGGTCTATGGCGTGGCCGGGGTGGCGTGGATCGCGCCGCTGAAGCCGGCGCTGCGGTGGATGGAGACGGGGCGCTGGCGGCGCTGAGCAAGGGCTGATTGCAAGCCGCGTATCCCGGCGGAGGCCGGGGTCCAGTTGCGATGTCTTCTGAGATCGCGCGCTGCCCTATCCACCCGTCCCCCAACTGGGCCCCGGCCTTCGCCGGGGTACGATCGTGAGGCTCTGACAGTCGCTGTCAGTGGCGTCAGGCAAGTCGTCGATGTGGGAGTGTTCGCAAGCGGCGGATCCTGCCATCGGCGGTTCATGACCGCTGCAATGGCGCGAGTGACGGGGCTCGAACCCGCGACCTCCGGCGTGACAGGCCGGCGCTCTAACCAACTGAGCTACACCCGCTCGCTTGCGAGGAGGCGGGCTCTAGGCGAGCGATCAGGACCTGTCAAAGCCAGAATCGGCCGATCTCGCAATTTTCGGAAAAAAGTTTCGGGAGCGTATCGAAGAGGCGCAATGCGGCGTGCAGGCGAGTGCCTGTGGGTCGATATCGCGGTGTTCCAGGGGGAGTTTCGCAAGCGGCGGATCAGCCATCGGCGGTTCTCGAAAACCGCTGCAATGGCGCGAGTGACGGGGCTCGAACCCGCGACCTCCGGCGTGACAGGCCGGCGCTCTAACCAACTGAGCTACACCCGCTCGCTTGCGAGGAGGCGGCCTCTAAGCGAGGGCTCCGGACCTGTCAACCGCCTTCCCATCGGCTTTTTCGCCGGCCGACGCGTTCCCGGCCTGAACCGGGGTGCCGGGCGGTGCGACGTCGTTCACGAGCGTGCCGTGCTCGAACAGGAAGCCCGCGATGTCGGGCTTGCCGGCCGCCTTCACGACCGTCTGGATGATGATGAGCAGCGGCACCGCGAGCAGCGCGCCGGGCGTTCCCCACACCCATCCCCAGAAGCTGAGCGCCACGAGGATCATGAGCGGGCTGATGGTCAGGCGGTGGCCGACGATCAGCGGGGTGACGACGTTTGCCTCCACCAGATGCGCGCCGACCATGATCGCGGCCGGCAGCAGCGCCCACCAGACGTCGGTGAAGGTCATGAGCCCGCCCAGCGCCAGCAGCGCCGCCGACAGGATGGGGCCGAAATAGGGAATGTAGTTGAGCACCGCCACGATGCCGCCCCACATGAGCGGCGTCGGCATCCCAACGAACCACAAGGCACCCGCGACCAGCAGCCCGAGCGTGAGGTTGATGAACGAGATGGTGCCCAGATAGGCGGAGGTGAAGTCGACCACGTCCTGGATCACCCGCGCCGTTGCCATCGCGCCACCGAAGCTGGTGCGGCTGGTGATCGCCGAGCGCCTGAGCCGCGTCCAGCCGGCCAGGAAGAAGTAGATCACCAGGATCGCGAAGAACATCTCGATCAGCGCGGAGGGCGCCGTGCTGGCGGTGAAATCGAGCAGCGATGCCGGGCGCTCGGCGGTGGTGCCGGTCTGTCGAACGGGCGTGTTCGCCACGTTGGCGAGCAGCTCGTTCACGAACCGCTCCAGGTTGGAATAAAAGTCGATCAGCGGGGCGATGTTTTGCTGCACGCGCTCGATCCGCTCGGGCAGGATCTCCGCCCAGCCCCAGGCCGGCAGCACGATCGAGGCGATCGCGCCGTTGGCGACGACCAGGAACAGGAGCACGCACACGAAGGCGGCGAGCGGGGCTGGCAGCCGGCGGCGCTCCAGCCACTCGAGCAGCGGCACCAGCGCGATCGCGATGACGATGGCGGCGGTGAGCGGCAGGAAGAAGCGCGACCCCGCCTTGAGCGCGAACGGCAGGGCGAGGACCAGGCCGGCCCCCGCGATCAAGGTGAGCGCGGCGAGCAGGCGGTCGCGGCGCAGCTCTTCCTTGGGGGCGCCCTCCGCCGGCTCGGGCAGCGCCGGTTCGACCACGGTCGTGGCGGAAGAAGGGGCGGGAACGGATTCGGCGATACCGAAATGGTCCAAGTGCGGATGTCCTTTCGGCCGCACCGTAGCGGCTTTCCCGACGCGTGTAATCCCGTCCCGCTCGGCGCGTGCGCCGTAGATATGAAAGAGGCCGCCGAGCCCCCGCAGGGGCCCGACGACCTCAAGCATGGTCAGCGGCCGGAAGCTCCAGCCCGGGAGACCATGCGAACCGCGTTACGACGCCCGGTCATGCGACCGGGCCGCCGTTCAGCGGCGCGTCTCCCGAACGAACTGAACCGACCCCACTGCTGAACCATGAGACATCGGATCACCTCCTTTCGCTAGTTGAGCTAGAGCGTGACCGCTGCTGCGATCACGACCCGAATGTGTGACACCGCGCCCCTGCAAACAAGTCTTGTAATGCGCGGCAGATTCAACGACCTTCTTCCGCCTGTCCGGGTCAGCGGCCGCGACAGGCGCGGATCACCGCCGCGATCGCGGGATCGGCCGGGACGGCAAGGACCGGCCCCTCCCCCAGCGACACGCCGATCGTGCCCTTCACCTTCTGCAGCGCGGCAAGGAAGCGATCGTCGATGCTGGCGCGTGCCTCCACCCTGCGGCCGCTTGCGACCACCGGATAGGAGGCCGCGGCCATGCCGGTGACGATCCGCAGCATGGTGCCCCCATCGGCAGTTCCGCTGCGCAGGAAGACGAGCTGGCCGCGTGGAGAATCGCAGCGGAGCGCGAAGGCCCCAGTGCCGCCCGCGTCCACGAAGCGGGCGTTGCCCTTGCCCGTGTGCCATTGTCCGGAGGCAGGCGCGACGCCGGCCAGTTCTGGCGCGGGCAACTCGCCGGGCGCGAGCGCGCCGACGTCGATCGGCGCGGGCGCGGGGGCCGGTTCGGGAGCGGCTTGCGGCGTCGGGCTGGGCGCGGGTGCGGGCTGCTCGCTGGAACAGCCCGCAAGCGCGAGCGCGAGCAGCCCTGCCCGCGACCGCATCACCCGCGGCAATCCTCCGTCAGGCGCAGCACCTCGGCCCAGGCAGGCACGACCAATGCCGCCTGGCCGGGCAGCTCCACGATGAAACGGCCGCGGCTGAAGCCCATCGCATCGAGCAACGGGTCCTGCGCGGGAAGGGCGGCGGCGACCGTGCCCGCCCCCGCCGTCACCGGAAGGGTGCGCGCGGTGCTGGAGGTGCGGATCGTCAGCGCGGCGCCGGGCGCGGCGGCACCCGTGCGGGTTAGCGTCACCTGGCGGCGCGCCCGATCACAGCGGAGCGTCAGCACGGGTGCGGCGCCGGGGGTGCCGAAGGAGGCGACGGAGCCCTGCCCGTCCTGCGCATAGCGCCAGTCGCCGCGGGTGACCGGCCAGTCGCGCCAGTCGCCGACCGGCGGAGGCGCCGGCGGTGCGACGGGCGCAGCGGCGACCGGCGCGGGCGGCGGAGGGGCCGGCGGCGGTTCGGAGGGACGGACGCACTGGGTCAGGACCAGCAGCGGCAGGATGAGGACGACGCGACGCATGCCTGGCTTATGGGCGAAGCCGGCGGACGGCTCAACCACCCGTCCCTCCATCGCGCGGCGAGCGGTTCGCCGCAGATGCGGTTCGCCCCGTTCGTCCGATGCATGGCGTGGGCCGGCCGGGTTGCGCTATCCGGACGCCATGACGATCAAGCTCATCTGCCTCGATGCCGACGACACGCTGTGGCACAACATGCGGCACTTCCACGCGACCGAAGCGGCGCTGCTCGCGCTCATCGAGCCGTTCGCGGCTCGCGACATCGCCCGCGAGCGGCTGAACGCCTGCGAGGCGCGCAACCTGAAGCTCTATGGCTATGGCGCCAAGGGCTTCACGCTGTCGATGATCGAGACGGCCATCGAGCTGGCAGACGACCCGCTGCCCAAGGCGGTGATCGCCGACATCCTAGAGGCGGGACGTGCGCTGCTGTCCCACCCCGTCGAGCTGTTCGAAGGGATCGCCGACACGCTGGAACAGCTGGCAGACCGAGGCCGTCTGGTGCTGGTGACCAAGGGCGACCTGCTCCACCAGGAAGCGAAGCTCGCCGCATCGGGACTCGGTGATCGGTTCAGCGGGATCGAGATCGTCAGCGACAAAACGGCCGACACCTTCCGGCGGCTGTTCGCCCGGGAGGGCGTCGCGCCGGAGGAGGCGGTGATGGCCGGCGATTCGCTGCGGTCCGACATCAACCCGGCCCTGGACGCCGGCGCCTGGGCGGCGTTCATCCCGCAGGAGGGCGCCTGGTCGCACGAGCACGCACAGCTGCCCGCCGAGCACCCGCGCTTTTGCCAGCTGCGAAGCCTCGCCGAACTGCCGGGGTGGATCGACGCGATCGCCTAGCTCGGTGAGTCCCGGGCGGGAGCGGCACCGCGGCAGCGCCGTTGCCGATCCCGCGCCGGGACGTTCGCCTCAACCGCGCTTGGAGGCGATCCAGCGGTCGATCTTCTGCTCCAGGATGTTCATCGGCAGCGAGCCCGTCATCAGCACCTGCCCGTGGAACTCCTTGAGATCGAACTTCGCACCCAGCGCCTGCTCGGCCCTGGCGCGCAGTTCCAGGATCTTGAGCTGGCCGATCTTGTAGGAGAGCGCCTGGCCCGGCATCGCGATGTAGCGCTCGACCTCGCTGGTGGCGTCGGTGCGGCCCATCGAGCTGTTGTCGAGCATGTATTGGATCGCCTGGTCGCGGGTCCAACCCTTGGCATGGATGCCGCTGTCGACGACCAGCCGCATCGCGCGCAGCATCTCGTCGTTCAAGCCGCCGAAGCGCTGGTAGGGATCCGTCTCCATGCCGAGTTCGTCCCACAGCGTTTCGGCGTAGAGCGCCCACCCCTCGACATAGGCGGTGTTGCCGCCGAAGCGCATGAAGTTGGGAAGCTCGGCATTCTCCTGCGCGAGGCTGATCTGGAAGTGATGCCCGGGTGCGCCCTCGTGGAGGTAGAGCGTCTCCTGCCCCCAGGTGGAGCGCGACGGGAGGTCGTAGGTGTTGTAGTAGAAGGTGCCCGGCCGCGATCCGTCCGGCGCGCCCTGCATGTAGGAGCCGCCGGCGTCGGTCTTTTCGCGATAGTCGGGCACCGGGCGGATCTCGAGCGCGGTCTTGGGAAGCGTGGAGAAGATTTCGCCCACGCGCGCGTCCACCCGCTTGCCGATCGCATAATATTCGTCGCGCAGCGCCTGCTTGCTGGCCGGACGGAATTGGGGAGCGGTGCGCAGGAATTCGAAGAAGGCCGGCAGCGTGCCCTTGAAGCCGACCTGGGTCTTCACCGCCTCCATTTCACGGTGGATGCGTGCCACTTCGCTGAGACCGAGGGCGTGGACGTCGTCGGCCGACAGCGGCAGGGTCGTGTTCTGTTCGATCAGGAAGGCGTAGAGCTTTGGCCCGCCCTTCATGTGGACGAGGCCGACGCCCTCGCGCGCAGCCGGCAGATATTCCTTGGCGAGGAAGTCGCGGAGGCGCTGGTAGGCCGGGCGGATCTCGTCGCGGATCACCGCGGCGGTCTCGGTGCGCAGCTGCGCCTGCTCGGCCGCCGGAATGTCCGCTGGGAACGCCTTCAGCGGCGCATAGAAGGTCGAACCCTCGACGCCCTGCGCCAGCTGCAGGTCGAGCTGGTCGATGACGTTGCGCACCACCAGCTTGGGCTGGACGACGCCGGCCGCCATGCCCTGGCGGAAACGGCCGATCGCGGCGTCCAGAATCTGGGCATAGCGGTGATGGCGGCTGATGCTGTCGCGATAATCCTTCACCGTCTTGAAGGGCGCCGCGCTCTGGCCCGAGGCGAGATCGGGGTAGAAAGTGTGGATGCCGGTGAAATGGTCGATCGGACGCACCACCGACAGCGGCAGGATGTCGGGGCCGAGCGCCCGCAGCCCGAGTTCCGTCTGCCAACGGAACACGTCGTAGGCGAGCTGATCGGTGGGCGAGAGCGCCGCCCGATCGATGCGGCGCAGCGCCGCCAGGTCCCGCTCGCCGGCCGCCCGCTCCGCGTCGAAATAGGCGTCGCTGATCATGTCGCCGAGCTGGTCGGCATAGCGCATGTCGCCGCGGAACAGCGCGTTGAGCGGATTGCGGCGAAGATTGTCCTCGTCGCTCTGCTTGAACAGCGCGTGGAGGGCCGTGGCGGCGTCCACGGGCGCAGCCTCGGGCGCGGCGACGGAAGGCGGCGAAGAGGCAAGCGGCGGAGTCGTGGCGCAGCCTGCCAGAAGCGCCGCGGCCGAAACGGCGAGAAGTCGAACGCGCAAGTGGATCCCCCCAAATACAACTGTGTTGCAGGGATGCAGCACCGCACCGGCCGAGGCAAGCGCCCATAGAGCCGACGATGTAGATCCCGTCCTGAGCCGCAGCACGATCCCGCCTCTCCTCAGCGTCGGGAATGTCTCGGCAAAAAAAATGGCCCCGAAATCTCGGGGCCATTCCAGTATTCGCGTCCTGCGGGAAATCAGAACTTCATGTTGAGGTTCGCGAAGAAGGTGCGACCCACATAGTCGTAGCCCGAGTAGAGCGGGGCGTTGCCGACGGTGGTGAACCCAACTGCGCTGATCCGCGGCGGTGCCGTGTTCAGGAGGTTACGAACACCGACCGTGAACTGATACTTCTTCTCGATGTTGAACTGAGCCGACAGCGAGTGGAGGAAGTAGTCGTCCACCTCCAGGTAATAGCTGTCGCGGTAGGCCTGGACAGTTTCCGGATCGCTGACGCCAGTCAGGTTGTCGAAGGCAAAGTAGTCATAGGTCTTCGAGTGATCGCCGTCGATCCAGTCGAGACCGTAGCGGAAGGTCACCTCGCCAATCCGGTACGTGGCATCGAAGCTGCCAACCCAGTCCGGCGACGTCACGATGCCGTTGGCATCGGTGAGATACTCTTCCGGGAACAGGCGGGTCGACTGCTCGGTGTACTTCGTCACGTTCGCGTTCAGGATGAAGCGGCCGCCGAAGAGATCGCGTGCATACCGGCCGTTGAACTCGTAGCCCTTCACGATGTTCTCCGACAGGTTCACGAAGCTGCTCGTGACCGTCAGCGCGTCGTTGCTGTCACGCTCGACGAAGCGACAGAAGCCTGCCGTCGGATCGAAGTTCTGGGTGCTGTAGCAGCGGTTCAGGATGGTGCTTGCATCCAGATCCGCGACGCCATTCTCCACCTTCACGTCGAAATAGTCGAGCGAGAGCGAGAGCGAACCCACGGATTCCGGCAAGCTCGGCCGGACCACGGCTCCGATCGTCCAGTTGGTCGAGGTTTCCGCGCTCAGGCCGGCCTGCGCACCGCCGACCCGGTAGGTCGTCACGCCATTGCGCTGCTCGAAGTCGGCCGGAAGACCGATCGAGGCACAGTTCCGGGCGATGATCTGCTGGTTCGGAGACTGTTCGCCAGGAACCGGCAGCGCGCTGCACGGATCGGTGTTCGAGCCGAGGAAGCCGCTGGTCGCACCGAGATACTGTTCAGCAAGCGCCGGCGCCCGGTAGGACGTGCCGTAGCTGCCGCGCAGACCGAAGCCCCGGATCGGCTCCCATTCCGCCGCGACCTTGTAGGTCCAGTCGGAGCCATAGGAGGCGTAGTCCGTGTACCGGAGGGACCCCGTGAAGTTCAGGCGATAGAAGAACGGCTTATCCGCAAGCAGCGGAACGTACAGTTCGCCAAAGGCTTCCTTCACGTTGTCCTTGCCAACCGTCGGGATCGCTGCGGTCAGGCCAAACAGGTTGCCGCTGACCGAGTTCGGATCGGGCTGGTCATTGATGCTCTGACGCCGGTGCTCGACGCCGAGGGCCAGCTGGACGTCACCACCGGGAGCCGTGAACAGCGGACCATCGATGCCGAACGCATAGGTGGTTTCGCGGAACTGCGTCTTACCGATGGTGTTCGCAACGATGTAGTTGCGGAATTCGGCCGGAAGGTTCCCGCCGATAACCGCGGCGCTGAGCGCCGGAGCCGCGACGCAGGTCGGATTTGCCGCCTGGGTGGCGCAGCTGAAGCTGCCATCGGCGTTTGCAACGACATTGAGCGAGTTCGCGAGTCGATCGGACAGGAACGATTCCGCCTCGTAGGTGCCATCGTTCCACGACTTGCCGACGTATGCATCGTAGCGCCAGCCTTCGAAGAAGAAGTCGCCCCGGATGCCGCCCGACGCACGGACGTAGTCCACGGTCTGGTCCGACGCCGTCAGCCCGTAGCCGATGAAGGCACGCGCCGCGATGTTGCGGCCGCTGGACGTGACCGTCGGGTTCGCGAACAAGCCGTTGCGGAGATCGGCCGGAAGCAGCGGGCTACCCTGGAGATAGTCGAGCGAGAGCTGGCGATAGAGAGGCGACGACGACTTGCGACGGGTGCCGAGCAGTTCGCCATAGACTTCCGCATTGCCGAGGCCGTTCAGCTTGTAGGTAGCCGACAGGTAGCCCGTGTAGGTCTTCACACCGGTGATGAGCGGCTCTTCCTCCTGAATCGGATCGAAGGTGTCGCGGTCATAGTTGCCGACGCCCAGATAGCCCGGGAACGGACCGGTGGTGACACCCGGCGCCGGGACGAAGCGGTTGAACCGCCCGACCACACCGCTGGTGCGGCCGATCGCATCGCGCGTCGGCAACCCGAGGGTGTTGATGGTGACGCCGCCGTTATCGAGCGTGAAGCAGGCGCGGGGATCGCCGGGCGGGAAGGCGTCACCGGAACCGAATTCCGAACCTTCGCCATCCAGGAAGCCGCCAATGGGGCAGTCGAAGAAGGGAACGTCGTTGCGTGCGAGTGCCTCACGCTTCCGATACTCGACCGATCCGATGATGCTCAGGCGATCGGTCGTCACCCCGAATGAAGCGCTGGCGCGCCGGTCGATGCCGGCCCCGACCTGCGGAACATTGGTCTGAAGATCCAGCTGGAGGCCGGTCAGCGCCTGATCGGTGATGATGTTCACGACGCCTGCGACTGCGTCGGAGCCATAGACCGACGACGCACCCGCCTTCAGCACTTCGATACGGTCGATGATCGCGTTCGGCAGCACGTTGAGGTCGGCTGCAACGAGGGAGCCGCGGGTGCCACCCGGTGCCAGACGACGACCGTTCAGCAGGATCAGCGTGCGTGCCGGCCCGAGGCCGCGCAGACCCAGCGTGTTGGCGCCGGTGCCGCCGTCGGTGACGAAGCCACCATAGGCGTTGTTGATCTGTGAAGCGCCCTGCGTCACGGCCGCGCTCTGCAGCGCGTCGGCCGCGCTGGCGAAACCGGCCTGGGTGATTTCGTCACGACCGATGACGGTCAGCGGCTCGGCAACCGAGAATTCGTCGCGGCGAATGCGCGAACCGGTAACGACGATCTGGCCCGGAGCGGCGTCGGCGCCCGCGTTTGGCGACTGAGGGCTCGTTGCCTCGTCGACCTGCGTGGCGTCGGCACCGGTGGTCGTCTGTGCATAGCTCGGAACAGCAGATGCAATCGCGAGCGGCAGAAGCGCCGCTGCGGCGGACAGATTATAAGATTTCACAATGCCCCCAAATTCCAGCCCAGAACGGGCCCGAAGGGACATAAAAGAACCTGTTCCGTTTCCCTTCAAGCCCAAGATGACGCTATGATGAACGTTCTGTGACAGCGTTGCAGAGTTGCAACAGGTGCGCGGTGAGGCAGAAATTCACCGGCGAGGCAGCGCCCGACTGCGGGGATTGCTGCGCCCCATCCTCAGGGAAGGAAGGCGGGCCTTAGGGGGTCTGAAAGCTGCGTCGCTTCAGCTCCCGACGAATGGCAGCACGAATAATGCTTGCCTGCCGAGCTCCATAAAACCTTGGATCTCCTTTGTAGCGACCCTTGAGGTAGGCGAAGTCCCAGGTCGTCAAGGAAGCGGGCGCCGCGCTGCCCATCGGCGTGTCGATCACGCCGAGGATGCTGAACTGCCCGGTGTCGCGCAGGTCGCTGGAGCGTGCATCCGTCAAGGTGCGCATCAGCGCATAGTCGGCGATCTGAGTACCCGACAGGCCCACAAGCGAGTCTCGCTCTACAACGACGACTGAAGCTGCCACGGCTCGGCTCATCATGGACAGGATGCGCGATCCCCCTTGAAACCCTGACACCACCCGAATGCCGAACCCCTTGCTCCTGAGCGGCATGTGCTGGGGGTCAAAGTCACGGGTGAGTTGCCAGGAGACCCCCCTTCCCTTCACATCCGCCGACGGCGCGTCCGCGGCGCCCGCAAAGAAGAGAGGCCACTTCTTCTTGAACAGCTTGAGGAAGGAGCGCGTGTCGTCGACGAGGAAAACGAAGGCGCTCGGCGCGCAATCCGGCGCCGCTGGTCTGACGCCGGCTTCTTCGGCCACCAGTCGCATGCGGGCGACGATCTGTTCCGCTCGTGCCTTGCTGAGACCGAAGACGGCGGGACAATAAACATCCGGCTCGTACCGCGCGAGCGGATCGAACGGGGCAATGCGCGTCAGTCCGTCGACGTAACGCGCGATCGCCCTCGCCTGCTCATGCTCGGTCATGCCGCGAACCACGATCTCTTGGTCCCCGAGCGCCTCGACTTCCTCGGATGTAGCCGGGCTCGGCAGATCCTGCGCCTGAGCGGTCGACATACCGGTCGAGAGGAGAACCACCGGCAAGATCCACCGTGCTGTCCTTGCCGCACGGCGAGGGCTGCGCTGTGAACGCCCCATCTGCATGCCACGTCCCTCCTACCGGCCTGCGGGCAGTTCCTCTCGCCTGCCAATCGAAACAGGCAGAATAGACCTCGGCGACTGTAAAGGCGCAAGATCCCTTGTTGAATTCATGCCACAGCAGTGCACCATGCCACGAAAGTCGCTGCGACCAGCTTGAACAAGCGCTACTAATGCAGCCGCCGAATAGCAGAGGCATGGGAGGAAAGGTCTCCTGGACGACTTGACGTGGACCCGCACCTTCCCTCTGATGGGGCGTCCGGGAGCAGCCAGACTCGCAAAGGGAGGCCGCGTGGCTAAGGGGAAAGGTTTGGGGTTTCCGCTGGGACTTTGCGCTGGCATCATCTTCGGCGCGCTCATCGACAATATGGCAGCCGGGATTTTGCTTGGACTCGCGTTGGGCTTCGGGATCGTTCGCCTGCCGGGTGGGCAGACGTAGGCGGAGTGGTTCTGGAGGCCTCCCGGTGCGTCCAGCGCCAGTATCCAAGATCCCGTGCACCCGTCCCTGATCTTCTTTTCCGGGCACGCCGGCGTGTGCAGCATCCCCGTTGTCCGCGCGACGCTTTGGGCGCAGAGGGGCAGGCGCCGAGATCGGCAGGAGGCCCGAATTGCGTTTTTCCGTTGCCCTGGCGCTCGCGTTGGCGGCCGCTGCCACTCCGGCGGCGGCGCAGGAGCACGACGCGCAGCTGTGGCTGACGGCGAACGCCTCCACCGAGTTGCGCGAAGGGCTCAAGCTGGAGCTGGAGACCAACCAGCGGTTCAGCGATGACAGCGGCGAACTGTACGAAAGCCAGTATCTCGCTGCACTCACGGTCCAGGTCGCGACCGGGGTCACCCTGACCGGCGGCCTGAACCGGGTGGTCCGGCCGCGCGGCGGCAAAGTTCAGAACACGGAATGGCGGCCGCGCCAGCAGGTCGGGTTCGCGATCGCGAAGCTGGGTTCAGGTCAGCTGGCGGGTCGCGTTCGCCTGGAGCAGCGTTTCCGGAGTGACGACAGCGAGACGGGGCACCGGGTTCGTCCGGAGATCACCTATACCCTGCCCGTCTACCGCGACGTCAAACTGCGTCTGGCGCACGAAAGCTACTTCAACCTCAACAGCACCGGCTTCCAGGACCGGGGACATGAGCGGATGCGCAACTGGGCCATCGCCACCGTGCCGGTCACGAAGAACCTCAGCGCGCAGCTCGGCTACATGAACCAGTATCGCTTCAACGACGACGACCCGGACGTCATGGAGCACGGACTGATGACCGCTTTATACGTGACGTTCTGACGAGAAGGCCGGCGCGCGGCCATCGCGTCGCCTGCGTGCCGCCCCCTCCTGCGCCGCGACCCGGCTAGGCCCGCCGGTGGCTCATGCGGGTCTTCTGCTGCTTGCCGTAGCGGGTCTTGCGCGTCCCCGGCTTGCCCTCGTTGGAGCGGCCCATCACCGGCGCCTTGTGCTCCGCCACCGGGAGGCCGAGTTCCTCGTTTTCCAGGCTGCGGATCTCGTCGCGCAGGCGCCCGGCTTCCTCGAACTCCAGGTTCGCGGCGGCCTCGCGCATCTTCTTCTCGAGGCTCTCGATGTAGGAGCGCAGGTTGTGGCCGACCATGTGCGGCCGTTCCTCGTCGATCTCGACCGTGACCTGATCCTTGGACGCGACATGGGCGATGATGTCGCCGATGTTGCGCTTGATCGTGGTCGGCGTGATGCCGTGCTCGAGGTTGTACGCCTTTTGCTTTTCGCGGCGGCGGTCGGTCTCGGCGATCGCGCGTTCCATGCTGCCGGTCATGCGATCGGCATAGAGGATCACGCGGCCCTCCACGTTGCGAGCGGCGCGGCCGATCGTCTGGATGAGCGAGGTTTCCGAACGGAGGAAGCCTTCCTTATCGGCGTCGAGGATCGCGACCAGCCCGCATTCGGGGATGTCGAGGCCCTCGCGCAGCAGATTGATGCCGACCAGCACGTCATAGACGCCCAGGCGCAGGTCGCGGATCAGCTCGATGCGCTCCAGCGTTTCGACGTCGGAGTGCATGTAGCGGACCTTGAGGCCCGCCTCGTGCATGAACTCGGTCAGGTCCTCGGCCATGCGCTTGGTGAGGGTCGTGACCAGCGTGCGATAGCCGGCCTGCGCGGTCTTCTTCGCCTCATGGATGAGGTCGTCGACCTGTTCCTCGACCGGCTTGATCTCGATCGGCGGGTCGATGAGGCCGGTGGGACGGATGACCTGTTCGGAGAATACGCCGCCGGTCTGCTCCAGCTCCCAGCCGCCCGGCGTTGCCGAGACGCAGACGGTCTGCGGGCGCATCGCGTCCCATTCGTTGAAGCGCAGCGGCCGGTTGTCGATGCACGACGGCAGGCGGAAGCCGTATTCGGCGAGCGTGATCTTGCGACGGTGGTCGCCGCGCGCCATGCCGTTGACCTGGCCGATCGTCTGGTGGCTCTCGTCCACGAACAGCAGCGCGTTTTCGGGGAGATATTCGAACAACGTGGGCGGCGGCTCACCCGGCAGGCGGCCGGTGAGGAAGCGCGAATAGTTCTCGATGCCCGCGCAGCTGCCGGTGGCGGCGATCATCTCCAGATCGAAGTTGGTGCGCTGCTCCAGCCGCTGCGCTTCCAGCAGCTTGCCCTCGGCGTGCAGCTCCTTCAGCCGCTCGGCGAGCTCATGCTTGATCGCCTCGCTCGCCTGCTTGAGCGTGGGTCCGGGCGTCACATAGTGCGAGTTGGCGTAGACGCGGACCGAGTTCAGCTCGGCGACCTTCTTGCCGGTCAGCGGATCGAACTCGGTGATCGCCTCGATCTCGTCGCCGAAGAAGGTGATGCGCCAGGCGCTGTCCTCATAGTGCGACGGGAACAGCTCCAGGCTGTCGCCGCGCACGCGAAAGGCGCCGCGCTGGAAGGCGGCGTCGTTGCGCTTGTACTGGAGGGCTACGAGCTTGCGCACGATCTCGCGCTGGTCGACCACCTGCCCTTTCTTCAGGTCGAAGATCATCGCCGAATAGGTCTCGACCGAGCCGATGCCGTAGAGGCAGGACACCGACGCGACGATGATGACGTCGTCGCGTTCGAGCAGCGAGCGCGTGGCCGAGTGACGCATGCGGTCGATCGCCTCGTTCACCGAGCTTTCCTTCTCGATGTAGGTGTCCGACCGCGGCACATAGGCCTCGGGCTGGTAATAGTCGTAGTAGCTGACGAAATATTCGACCGCGTTCTCGGGGAAGAAGCTCTTGAACTCGCCGTAGAGCTGCGCGGCGAGGATTTTGTTGGGCGCCAGGATCAGCGCCGGACGCTGGAGCGCCTCGATCGTCTTGGCCATGGTGAAGGTCTTGCCCGAGCCGGTGACGCCGAGCAGCACCTGGTCGCGCTCGCCGGCCTCGGCCGCGGCGACGAGTTCCGCGATGGCGGTCGGCTGGTCGCCCGACGCTTCATATTCAGAGACGAGCTTGAACGGCTTGCCGCCCTCCACCTTGGGCGGGCGTGCCGGCCGGTGGGGCACGAACGAGGGGCCGGTTTCCGGCTCGGCAAGGCTGGTGCGGATCTGGATCGCCATAAGCCTCCAATATGGGGATGCGGTGAAGCAGCGGCAACGCGGGGCACAAGCTTTGCTTTGGTTGACCGGGCGCCGTGCAGCCCATAGTGCGATGCCCTCGCAACAAGCCCAGGCAAGACGAACCGCGCCTGTCCAGACGCGGCTGAAGGAAGAAGTGCATGACCGACGTCCGCGAACCCGTGCTCATTCCGGAAACCAAGGCGTTCCTGAACGCCAAGGTGCTGTGGGTCCGCCATTGGAACGACCGGCTGTTCTCGTTCGCGGTCGAGCGGCCGTCGAGCTTTCGCTTCCGTTCGGGCGAGTTCGTGATGATCGGGCTGCCGGGTGAGACCAAGCCGATCATGCGCGCCTATTCGATCGCCAGCCCGCATTATGCCGAGGAGCTGGAATTCCTGTCGATCAAGGTCGAGGACGGCCCCCTCACCTCCAAGCTGCAGCTGATTCAGCCCGGCGACGAAGTGTATCTGGGCAAGAAGCCGACCGGCACGCTCGTCACCGACGCGCTGACCGGCGGCAAGCGACTGTTCTTCTTCTCGACCGGCACCGGCCTGGCGCCGTTCCTGAGCCTGGCGCGCGACCCGGACGTCTACTCGATGTTCGACCAGGTGATCCTGGTGCATTCGGTGCGCCAGGTGAGCGACCTCGCCTATCATGACGAGCTCGCGTCACGACTGGCGGACGATCCGCTGGTGTCGGAAGAGGCGCAGGCGCAGTTCCACTATATCCCGACCGTGACCCGCGAGGCGTTCCGCAACACCGGCCGCATCAACGACCTGATCGAGAGCGCCGCGCTGTTCGGTGAGCCGGTGCAGGGCCCGAAGAAGCTGGACCCGGAGACGGACCGCATCATGCTGTGCGGCAGCATGGCAATGATCCGCGACTTCGCCGCGATGCTGGAGGGCATGGGCTTCGTCGAGGGTTCCAATGCGGCGCCGGGCCAGTTCGTGATCGAGCGCGCCTTCGTCGACTGATCGAACCCGACTCCGCACTTCCTTTACCGTGCTCCCGCGCAGGCGGGAGCCCAGGGTACCAAGCGCTACGCGCTGTTGTTCTGCTTGGCCCTGGGCTCCTGCCTGCGCAGGAGCACGAAGCGGTGGCGCTCGCCCATCTTGCCGCAGCGCAGCGAGCTTGCTAGAGGCGCGCCAGCATCGAGAGTCGGGGCGACCCCGACACCAACCTGCTCCCGAGCAAGGTGGTGCCTTCGCGCTTCGCGGGAAGGGATGTGGCCGGTCGGCAAACCACGGGACCCAAGCCACGCGTCGCACCGACTCTCCAACGAGGTACGACAAAGGCATGACCCAAGAACCCCAGCAGTTCGCCAGCGACAACTACGCCGGCATTTGTCCCGCGGCATGGGCGGCGATGGACGAGGCCAATCGCGGCTATGTGCCCGCCTATGGCGAGGACCCGTGGACGCAGCGTGCCTCCGACTCGTTCCGCACGCTGTTCGAGACGGACTGCGAAGTGTTCTTCGCGTTCAACGGCACCGCGGCCAATTCGCTTGCCCTCGCGGCGCTCTGCCAGTCCTACCACAGCGTGATCTGCTCCTCCTCCGCCCACGTCGAGACCGACGAGTGCGGCGCGCCGGAGTTCTTCTCCAACGGTTCCAAGCTGCTGGTCGCGCAGACCGAGGGCGGTAAGCTGACGCCCGAGGCCGTGCGCGCGCTCGCGACCGGCCGCTCCGACATCCACTTCCCCAAGCCGCGCGCGGTGACGATCACCCAGCCGACCGAGACCGGCCAGGTGTATTCGCTGGACGAGATCCGGGCGCTGTCCGCGACCTGCCGCGAGCTGGGCCTGCGGCTGCACATGGACGGCGCCCGCTTCGCCAACGCCTGCGCGGCGCTCGGCTGCTCGCCGGCCGACATGACCTGGCGCTCGGGCGTCGACGTGCTGTGCTTCGGCGGCACCAAGAACGGCATGGCGGCCGGCGAGGCGATCCTGTTCTTCGACCATGCCCTCGCCGTCGACTTCGACTATCGCTGCAAGCAGGCGGGACAGCTTGCCTCCAAGATGCGCTTCCTGGCGGCGCCGTGGGTCGGCATGCTGGAGAGCGGCGTGTGGCTGAGCAACGCCGCGCACGGAAACGAGTGCGCGCGGCGGCTCGCGACGGCGATCGCCGACCTGCCGGGCATCGAGCCGATGTTCCCGGTCGAGGCGAATGCGGTGTTCCTGCGCGCGCCGGAGGCGGTGCTGGAGGGGCTGCGTGCGCGGGGCTGGCGCTTCTATACCTTCATCGGCGGCGGCGCGCGCTTCATGTTCGCGTGGGATGCGGACCTCTCCCGGGTCGACGCCCTCGCCCGGGACCTGCGCGCGGCGGTGACGGAAGCGAACCGCGGCGAGACGCTCGCCGCCTGAGAGGCGCCGAAGCGCCCGCGGGGTGCGGCGCCGTGGGGGAACCGCGCCGCATCCTCGTCCATTGCAGAAATCCTGGCATGCAACGGACGAGGTCTACCATGACGGATGCACGCAGTTTCGAAAACAAGGTCGCGATCATCACGGGAGCCGCAGGCGCCATCGGTGCCGAGACGGCAGTGCTCATGGCCGAACGCGGCGCAAAGATCGTCGCGGTGGACATCGCCGGCGCCAATGTGGACGTGCTGAAGGAACGGATCGACGCGGATCGGCTGGTGATCGTGGAGGCGGACGTCAGCGACGAAGCGTCGGTGCGCAACTATGTGGAGGAAGCGAAGCGGGCGTTCGGCGGCCGCATCGACGTCTTCTTCAACAATGCGGGGATCGAGGGGCCGGTGAAGCCGATCGGCGACTATCCGCTGGACGCCTTCAAGAAGGTGATGGCGGTCAATGTCGACGGCGTGTTCCTGGGGCTGAAATACGTGCTGCCGGTGATGCTGGAGCAGGGCGGCGGCGCGATCGTCAACTCGTCCAGCGTAGCAGGGCTGAGCGGATCGCCGGGAACCTCCGCGTATAACGCCAGCAAGCATGCGGTGCTGGGCCTGACCCGCGTGGCGGCGATGGAGGTCGCCGACAAGAACATCCGGGTGAACTGCATCAACCCAGGCCCGATCCACAGTCGCATGATGGATTCGCTGGACGAAGGCAGCAAGGGTTCGGAGGCCGAGCGTGCCAAGGCGCTGCCGGCGAAACGCTATGGGCGCCCCGAAGAGGTGGCGCAGTTGGTCGCGTTCCTCGCGTCCGACGCCGCGGGGTACATCAACGGCGCCTATCACCCGATCGACGGCGGCCTGCACGCGTCGACGTAATCGCCCTGCCCCTTTGGGCTCCTGCGCAGGCAGAAGCCCAGGGTCTCGCAATGACAGCCGTTGGTCTGCTTGG
Organism: Microbacterium terregens; assembly: GCF_027922045.1. The sequence continues at coordinate 261,353 of NZ_BSEX01000009.1, read as the reverse complement.
CTCCTGTATCCCGGCTCGCGCAGGGATACAGGAGCCATGAGGAGGTGGCGCGCCTCCCCGCTTGGCCGATGTCAGGCGTTTTCGAGCAGGCGTTCCTTGGCGATCTTCTCGCGCCAGACGAGCGGCGCGAGCGTGTGGACGTTCTGCCCTTCCGCATCCACGGCCACGGTGACGGGGAAGTCCTGCACCTCGAACTCGTAGATCGCCTCCATGCCGAGGTCCTCGAAGCCGACGACCTTGGAGCCCTTGATCGCGCGGGCGACCAGATAGGCCGCGCCGCCGACCGCCATCAGATAGGCGCTCTTGTTCTCGCGGATGGCGTCGGTCGCGGCTGGGCCGCGCTCGGCCTTGCCCACCATCGCGAGCAGGCCTTGGTCGAGCATCATGCGGGTGAACTTGTCCATGCGCGTCGCGGTGGTGGGACCAGCTGGGCCAACCACTTCCTCGCCGACCGGATCGACCGGGCCGACATAATAGATCACCCGACCCTTGAACTCGACCGGCAGCTCCTCGCCGCGGGCGAGCATGTCAGCGATGCGCTTGTGGGCGGCGTCGCGGCCGGTGAGCATCTTGCCGTTCAGAAGCAGGCGGTCGCCGTGCTTCCACGACTGCACCACTTCGGGCGTGAGCGTGTCGAGGTCGACGCGCTTGGCTTCGGCCGAGGGCTTCCACTCGACCTTGGGCCACTCGTCGAGCTTGGGCGCTTCCAGATAGACGGGGCCCGAGCCGTCGAGGGTGAAGTGTGCGTGGCGGGTGGCGGCGCAGTTGGGGATCATCGCCACGGGCTTGGACGCGGCATGGGTCGGCCAGTCGAGGATCTTGATGTCGAGGATGGTGGACAAGCCGCCCAGCCCCTGCGCGCCGATGCCGAGCGCGTTGACCTTGTCGAACAGCTCGATGCGCAGCGCCTCGATGTCGTTCTGGGGGCCGCGTTCTTTAAGCTGCGCCATGTCGATCGCGCCCATCAGCGATTCCTTGGCGAGCAGCATCGCCTTTTCGGCGGTGCCGCCGATGCCGATGCCGAGCATGCCCGGCGGGCACCAGCCGGCGCCCATCTGCGGGACCATCTCCAGCACCCAGTCGACGATCGAGTCGCTGGGGTTCATCATCTTGAACTTGGTCTTGTTCTCCGAGCCGCCGCCCTTGGCCGCGACGTCGACCGACACCGTGTTCCCCGGCACCATCTCGACGTGCATCACGCTCGGCGTGTTGTCGCGGGTGTTGCGGCGGGTGAAGGCCGGGTCGGCGAGGATCGAGGCGCGCAGCTTGTTCTCCGGGTGGAGATAGGCGCGGCGGACGCCCTCATCGACGACTTCCTGCAGCGAGCGGTTCGACTGGAGGCGGCAGTCCTGGCCCCACTTCACGAACACGGTGACGATGCCGGTGTCCTGGCAGATCGGGCGATGCCCCTCCGCGCACATGCGGCTGTTGGTGAGGATCTGGGCGATGGCGTCCTTGGCCGCCGGGCTCTGCTCGGCCTCATAGGCCTGGCCCAGCGCGCGGATGTAATCCATCGGGTGGTAGTAGCTGATGAACTGGAGGGCGTCGGCGACGCTTTCGATCAGGTCGGCTTCGGTGATGATGGTGGTCATTGCGGGTCCATGTTGGGTTTGCGCCCCTATGCAACATGGGGGCGGCCACGAAAACCGCTGTCGCATCGACGTGCGCGCGCCTTGATCGGCGCGGCGGCCGTGCGTACCGATCGGGCATGGACCCGCTGCCCCAGACCGACCAGGACGCCGCCCAGGAGCTCGCCGCGCTCTCCGCGGAGATCGCGCGCCACAACCAGCTCTATCACGACGCCGATGCGCCCGAGATCAGCGACGCGGACTATGACGCGCTGGTCCGGCGGAACGCGGCGATCGAGGCTGCCTTCCCGCACCTGGTGCTGAGCGACTCGGCGGCACGGCAGGTTGGCGCCACGCCGACCGGGCACCTGGCCAAGGTGGCCCACGCGCGGCCGATGCTGAGCCTCGACAATGCGTTTACCGACGAAGAGGTCGCGGATTTCCTGGGTCGGGTGCGCCGGTTTCTGGCGCTGGGTGCCGATGCGCCGGTGGTGCTGACGGCCGAGCCGAAAATCGACGGACTTTCCTGCTCGCTGCGGTACGAGGACCGCCGGCTGGTGCGCGCGCTGACCCGCGGCGACGGCGCGGTCGGCGAGGACGTGACGGCGAACGTCCGCACCATCGCCGACATTCCCGAGACGCTGCCCGCAGACGCGCCTGAGCTCTTCGAGGTGCGCGGCGAGGTCTATATGGAGAAGGCGGCGTTCGCGGCGCTGAACGCACGGCTGCTGGCCGAGGCGACCGATCGGGCCAAGGCGCGCCAGTTCGCCAATCCGCGCAACGCTGCCGCCGGATCGTTGCGGCAGAAGGATGCAGGCGTCACCGCCACCCGGCCGTTGCGGTTCCTGATGCACGGGTGGGGCGAGACCAGCAGCCTGCCGGGCGAGACCCAGGCTGCCGTGGTGGCGGCGATCGCCGGCTGGGGTTTTCCGGTCGCCGACAGCTTTGCGCTGACCCCGACGCTCGAGGAGGCGCTGGGCGTCTATCGCGCGATCGAGGCGCAGCGTGCAGACCTGCCGTTCGACATCGACGGCGTCGTCTACAAGGTGGACCGGCTTGACTGGCAGGCGCGGCTCGGCCAGGTCGGGCGCGCGCCGCGCTGGGCGCTGGCGCACAAGTTTCCCGCCGAGCGCGCGCAGACGACCCTGGAGCGGATCGATATCCAGGTCGGTCGGACCGGCAAGCTGACGCCGGTCGCGCGGCTGGAGGCGGTGACGGTCGGCGGCGTGGTCGTCACCAACGCGACGCTGCACAACGCCGACGAGATCGCGCGGCTGGGCGTGCGGCCGGGCGACCGCGTGGTGCTGCAACGCGCCGGCGACGTGATCCCGCAGATCGTCGACAACCTGACCCGTGACGTGGCGCGCGAGCCTTGGGCGTTCCCGACCCATTGCCCGGAGTGCGGCTCCGATGCCGTCGCTGAGGAAGGCGAGGTCGACATCCGCTGCACCGGCGGCCTCATCTGCCCGGCGCAGCGGGTCGAGCGGTTCAAGCATTTCGCCAGCCGCGGCGCGCTCGACATCGAGGGGCTGGGCGCGACCACGATCGAGGCGTTCGTGCGCGACGGGCTGCTGCATTCGCCGGCGGACATCTTTCGCCTGAAGGACCGGCGCGCCGACATCCTGGCGCGCGAGCGCTGGGCGGAGATCTCGGTCGACAATTTGCTGGCCGCGATCGAGGCGAAGCGGGCGCCCGATCCGGTGCGGCTGCTGTTCGGGCTCGGCATCCGCCACATCGGCATCGTGACCGCGCGCGACCTGCTCAAGCGCTATGCCACCCTGCCCGCGATCCAGCTGCTGGCCGACGAGATCATCGCCCTGCGCCAGGGAATGGCGCCGGTGGTCGGCGAGAGCGACCAGAAGTTCCAGGCGCGCGTCGACAAGGCGATCGCCGAGCACATCGGCGTCGAGAACGTCGGCGCAGCGGTGGGCCACGCGCTCGCCGACTTCTTCGCAGAACCCCACAACCGGGATCTTTGGGCGGACTTGCTGGGCGAAGTATCGCCGCCCGCCTTCGTGCCGGAGATTCGCGACTCGGAAGTAACCGGCCTCACGGTGGTGTTCACCGGAACGCTGGAGACGATGTCGCGCGACGAGGCGAAGGCGCAGGCGGAGGCATTGGGCGCGCGCGTCGCAGGGTCCGTGTCCGCCAAGACCGGGCTGGTCGTCGCCGGTGCGAACGCCGGATCCAAGCTCAAGAAGGCCGCGGAACTGGGGGTCCGCGTGGTAAACGAGAGCGAGTGGGCGCAAATCGTTACGACAGCAGGCTAATTTCCGGGGAACCGCCAAGTGTGGCGTTTGTGCAACGCAGCAAAAAGCTTTTGGTTCCCCCTCCCCTCATTGTCACAAAGCGGACATATGAATCGCCCACGGGGCGGCCAGACGGTGAACGGGCACCGCGTCTGAGCATCCGCTCACGATAGGGGAACACATGCGTACGAAGCTTTTTGCAGGCGTGGCTTTTGCCGCGCTGGTCATTCCGGCTGCCGCAATGGCGCAGTCGACTGCATCGCAGGAGTTTAACGAGGGTAGCGAAGTCGTCGTCACGGGCCGGGCCGATCGCACGATCGGGGGCGTGGACCTTCCGAACCAGCCCAAGGCGCAGGTGGTCCTCGACAGCGAGATCATCCAGCGGCAGCGTCCGGGCCAGACGATCAACGACGTCATCAACCTGGTTCCGGGTGTCAGCTTCCAGAACAACGACCCCTATGGTTCGTCGGGCGGCGGCTTCCGCATTCGCGGCTTCGACTCGTCGCGCATTTCGCAGACGCTGGACGGCATTCCGCTGAACGACAGCGGCAACTATGCCATCTACACCAACCAGCAGGTCGACAGCGAGATCATCGACAACGTCAGCGTCAACCTGGGCGCGACCGACGTCGACAGCCCGACTGCCTCGGCCGTCGGCGGCACCGTGAACCTGCGCACCCGCGTCCCCGGCGACGAGCTGGGCGCGATGTTCACCGCTTCCTATGGTGAGTACGACTATCACCGCGTGTTCGGCATGATCGACACCGGCGACATCACCGGCATGGGCACCAAGGCGTTCGCCTCGGCCTCGTGGGTTTCGTACGACAACCCGTTCAACAACTACGGCCGCATCAAGAAGCAGCAGTACAACGCTCGCATCTACCAGGATCTGGGCGGCAACGGCGACTTCATCTCGATCGCAGGCCACTACAACCAGGCTCGCAACAACTTCTTCGGTTCGGGTCCGCTGCGTGGCGATCCCGGCCGCGAAACCGGCACCGGCAGCGGCAACCGCTTCCCGACCAACTTCGATGAAGCCAGCTACGACGTTCCGGTGTGCAGCACCGACACGCCGGAGACCGGCGTGGTCGATGCGACGAACAGCTGCGGCACCCAGTATGACCGCCGCTACAACCCGTCGAACACCGGCAACATTCGTGGTACCTCGCGCTTCACGATCGCCGATGGCCTGACCCTGACGGTTGATCCCAGCTATCAGTACACCAAGGCGAACGGTGGCGGCACGGTGACCGGCCGCGAGGGCGTCCGCACCATCAACGGCGTCAACTACACGGGCTTCATCGGCGGCCAGTACTACTTCGGCCGTGACCTGAACTTCGACGGCGACGTACTCGACACCTGCAGCACCAGCGGCGCGGCATGCGCCAGCAGCAACGCCAACGGCGTCACCCTGCTCGCTCCGAGCCAGACCGTGACCAACCGCTACATGGTGATCTCGAACCTGGTGTATCAGATCAACGACGCACACCGCGTCCGCTTGTCCTACACCTACGATCGCGCGCGCCATCGTCAGACCGGCGAAACCGGCTTCCTGTACAGCAACGGCGAACCGTTCGACGTATTCCCGATCAACGACCCGATCACGGACCTCAACGGCAACGTCGTTCAGAAGCGTGATCGCAAGTCGTACGCGATCCTGAACCAGGTGTCGGGCCAGTACCGCGGCGAGTTCCTCGAGAACAACCTCGTCCTCGACCTCGGCCTGCGCGTACCGTTCTTCAAGCGCGACCTGAACCAGAACTGCTTCACCACGGCAGCCAACGGCAACGTCGACTGCGTCGCCTCGGACAACGCCTCCGGCTATGCGGCGGCCAACCCGACCTATGCGGCACCGCGCTCGCGTGATTACACGTACAACCGTGCGCTTCCGAACGTCGGCCTGACCTACAACATCACGCCGCAGGCGAGCATCTTCGCCAGCTACGCGAAGGGCCTCTCGGTCCCGGGCACCGACACGCTGTACAGCGCGCTGTACTTCGCCGATGGTACGGAAGGGGCCGATCCGGCACCGGAAACCACGGACAGCTTCGACCTCGGTCTGCGCTACCGCTCCGGTATCGTCACGGCGCAGCTGGGTGGCTACTACATCAAGTTCAAGAACCGCATCGCCACCGCGTTCGATGCGGAGCTTGGTGAAAGCGTCTCGCGCAACATCGGCAAGGTCGACCGCTACGGCTTCGACGGCAGCATCTCGGTGCAGCCGATCCGCGAGATCACGGCCTATGTCTTCGGTTCGTACCTGAACTCGGAGATCCAGGACGACCTGCAGACCGGTGCGAACACCTTCCTGCCGACCGCCGGCAAGCAGGAGTCGGGCCTGTCGAAGTGGAGCTTCGGTGGTCGCCTGCAGGGCACGCTGGGCCCGGTCGAACTCGGCGCGCAGGTCAAGTACACCGGACCGCGCTACATCAACGACATCAACGAGCCGTTGGTGCAGACGATCTCGGGCGTCGTAACCGAAGTGTTCCCGGCGAAGGTGGACGGCTACACGCTGGTCGATCTCGACGCACGCTTCTCGCTGGCCCAGTTCGGTCTGGACAAGACCTTCTTCCAGCTGAACGTGTCGAACCTCTTCAACGAGTTCTACGTCGGCTACATCAGCGGCAGCTCGAACAACACGAGCGTTCCGTTCGTGCAGTTCGGTGCTCCCCGCGCCGTCAGCGGCTCGATCGTGATCGGCTTCTAAGCCCTCGATCCGAACCGGACTACAAGCAGGCCGCCGTTCCCCATCCGGGGAGCGGCGGTTTTGCTTTTTGGCGGGGGGTGTGGTTCCCGCGCCCCTTCCCCACGAAGTTGACCCGCAGTAAGGCGGCGGCACGATGGCTGCCGTGTCTTCCCTGTTCTCGCGCCCGTTCTTCGAAGAGAAGAGCCGCGCCTTCTGGATCCTGCAGGCCGCGGGATGGAGCGGCTATCTGCTGCTGCGCACCGTCTCCACGGTGTTCAATGCGCCCAGCCTCAAGGTGGTGCTGGGCGTCATCGTGGAATCCATCGTCGGTTATTGCCTGACGCTGCTGATGTCGGTGCTCTACGGCAGCTATCGGCGCCTGCCCCGGATGTGGGCGATCATCTGCACGCTGCTGACGCTGTTCGCGGCCACGCTGCTCTATGCGATCATCGAGACCTATACCTTCTCGCTCTCGCGCGCCAACGCGCCGTCGACGGCAGTGCTGGACCTCTCGCTGCTGCCGGGGCTGTTGTTCCTCACCTTCACGGTGCTGGCCGGCTGGTCCGCCCTCTATTTCGGCATCAACTTCTACCTGATCGTCGAGCAGCAGACCCGCACCATGCAGGCGCTGGAGAACCAGGCGTCGTCGGCGCAGCTGGCGATGCTGCGCTATCAGCTGAACCCGCACTTCCTGTTCAACACGCTCAACTCGATCTCCACGCTGGTGCTGCTCAAGCACACCGAGCGCGCCAACATCATGCTGTCGCGGCTCGCGTCGTTCCTGCGCTACACGCTCGCCAACGAACCGACCGCGCATGTGACGCTGTCGCAGGAGGTGGAGACGCTGAAGCTCTACCTGGACATCGAGAAGATGCGCTTCGAGGAGCGGCTGCAGATGCGGTTCGACATCGACCCGCGGGTAGCGAACGCCCGCCTGCCCTCGCTGCTGCTGCAGCCGCTGGTCGAAAACGCCATCAAATACGCGGTCACCCCGAAGGAAGAGGGTGCCGAGATCGCGGTCACGGCTCGGCTCGCCGGGGAACGGGTGCAGATTGGCGTTTCGGATACCGGCCCGGGCTTGAACGAAGCGTCGCGCAGGCCGACCTTATCGACCGGCGTGGGACTGGCAAACATCCGAGAGCGACTGGCGCAGGCATATGGTGAAGACCATCGCCTCGATACGCGGTCGATTCCGGGCAGCGGGTTCAGCGTCGAGATCGAAATTCCGTTCCAGGTCGAGGAACGCACGCGAGAGGCTGCATGACCATCCGTACCATATTAGTCGACGACGAGCCGCTGGCCATCCAGGGGCTGGAACTGCGCCTGCAGGCGCATGAAGACGTCGAGATCGTCGACAAGTGCGTCAACGGCCGCGAGGCCATCCGCTCGATCAAGACCCACAAGCCCGACCTCGTGTTCCTCGACATCCAGATGCCGGGCTTCGACGGTTTCTCCGTCGTCCAGGGGCTGATGGAGGTGGAGCCGCCGCTGGTGGTGTTCGTGACCGCCTATTCCGACCACGCCCTGCGCGCGTTCGAGGCCCAGGCCGTGGATTACCTCATGAAGCCGGTGGACGACGCCCGCCTGGCCGACACGCTCGACCGCGTGCGCCAGCGGCTGAACGAGAAGCGCGGCCAGGCCGAAGTCGACAGGCTGAAGGAAGTGCTGGCCGAGGTTGCACCCGAAGCAGCCGAGACGCTGTCGGACGGCGGCGACGGCGGTGCGCACAACGCTAATCGGTTCGAGAAGCTCATCAACATCAAGGATCGCGGGCAGATCTTCCGCGTGGACGTCGACACGATCGAGCGGATCGACGCGGCCGGCGACTATATGTGCATCTACACCGGCGACAACACGCTGATCCTGCGCGAGACGATGAAGGACTTGGAGAAGCGGCTCGATCCGCGCCGGTTCCAGCGCGTGCATCGCTCCACCATCGTCAACCTGGATCTGGTGAAGCAGGTGAAGCCGCATACCAACGGCGAATGCTTCCTGGTGCTGGATTCGGGCGCACAGGTGAAGGTCAGCCGCAGCTATCGCGACGTGGTGGCACGCTTCGTCCACTGAGTTCCGGCGCACGGCGTCACTTGACGATGTGGAAAGTGAGTGTCACTTTCCACATCGGAAAGTGGAGAAACGCTGATGTCGCACCCTGAGTCGCCTGATCCTGCCAGCGCCGCGCTGGCGCTTGCCGCCACCAATCGCGCCCGCTCCCGCATGGCCGCCGGCGATCTTGGCACCAGCTGGTACGCGCCCCTCTACGGCGTCGCCATCGCGGCGCTGATCGCCAGCTACGCGCTTCCCGAGCACCTGATCTCGATTGGGGTGGCGGTGAGTATCGCCGGCATGGCGCTGCTGTTCCGGTTCTGGAAGCGGCGCACGGGGCTTTCGGTGAACGGGTATCGCGCCGGCAGCACCCGGCCGACCGTGATCGCATTCGCGGTGCTGATGCTGGGCCTGCTGATGGCTGGCGTCGTGCTCCGCTTCCGCCTGGGGATACTGTGGGCACCGCTGCCGCTGGGCGTGATCGGCGGCGTCGTGGCGACGCTCGCGAGCCGGCGCTTCGACCGCATCTGGCGCGAAGAACTGGCGGCGCCGCTGTGAGCGCGATCCCGGGCTATGATGCGGTGCTGAACGCCCCCGTGCGCCTGCAGGTCTGCGCGCTGCTGACCGAGGCGGAGGAGGTGGAGTTCGTCCGCATCCGGGAAGCCATCGGCATCAGCGAGTCCGTGCTGTCCAAGCACGCGGCGCAGCTGGATGCGGCAGGCTATGTCCGGCTGCGCAAGGCCAGCATGGGGGGGCGGCAACGAACCTGGCTGGCGCTGACGACGCCCGGCAAGCAGGCGTTTCGAACGCATGTGGCCGCACTCACACGCCTGGCCGCCATGGCCGAGGCGGCGGAGTAGCGCGCGGGCATCGCGACCCGCGCGCCCAGGGTCGGACGGTCAGCCCTGCTCGGCTTCGCCGGCCGCTGCTTCGTCTTCGGTGCCGGTCTGGAACCAGGCTTCCACCGGGCCGATCAGCTTGATCGTGAGCGGCTGGCCGTGGCGGTCGACCTTCTTGCCGAGGCCCACCCGGATCCAGCCTTCGGAGATCGAATATTCCTCGACGTCGCGGCGCTCCACGCCCTTGAAGCGGATGCCGACGCCGCGCTCCAGCGCCTCGCGGTCGAAATGCGGGCTGCGCGGGTTGATCGAAAGGTGGTCGGGGGGTGTATCGCTCATGCGCGGCCGCATGGCGCAAAACCGCGTCCGCGCCAACAAAAAAAGGGCGGCGCGTGGCCCCTGCCCGCGCCGCCCTCCGATGGTGGCAGCGTCAGTTGCAGACGCGCACGCGCACCGGATAGCCGTAGTAGGGATCAAAGCGCTGCTCATCCCAGCACTGGCGGTGATCGCGATAGCGATAGGCGTAATAGCCGTCGGCGGGATAATAGCCCCGCTGACGATAGTAGCGGTCGTCATAGTCATAGGCGTAGCCGCGGTCGCGGTAGTAGCGATCGCGATACCGGCGATCGTTGGCGCTGGATGCGAGCGCCGCGCCCAGCACCACGCCGACGACACCGGCCGCAATCGCCGGACCGGCCGAGCTGCGCCCGCGGTAGCCCCGATAGCCGGGGTAGTAGCCGTGGTAGCCGCCGTGCGGGTAATAGCCGCCGCGGTACCGCTGGGCTTCTGCAGGCGCGGACGCGGTCAGCGCGGTGGCGGCAAGCGCGACGCCCAGCCCGGCCTTCTTCAACAAGGATTTCATCTCCGAACTCCTCCTCTCTTCTCGCGTCCGGGCGTGACGGAGATCACGCAACGGGCACGACAGGCAGGCAGTAGCGCGGATGCGCTGAACCGGGGGGTAACCCGTTGTTCAGCCAGGGTTTAGTCGGTCAGCAAAAAGGCGCCGGATGCTGGTGCATCCGACGCCTCTTGCGTTGGTTCGCAGATCGCGAAGGCTAGGCCGGAATCAGGCCGCCTTCGAACGCGACATGCGCTTGCGCACGTTGGGGTCGAGGAAGCGCTTGCGCAGCCGGATGTTCTTCGGCGTGACTTCCACCATCTCATCGTCGTCGATGTAGGCGATCGCCTGTTCCAGCGTCATCTTCTTCGGCGGGGTCAGGCGGATGGCATCGTCCTTGCCGCCCGATGCGCGGAAGTTGGTCAGCTGCTTCGCCTTCATCGGGTTGACCTCGAGGTCATCCGTCTTGGCGTTCTCGCCGATGATCATGCCCTCGTAGAGGGCCTCGCCGTGGCCGACGAACAGGATGCCGCGGTCCTCGAGCGGGCCGAGCGCATAGCCCTGGGCCTCGCCGGCGCCGTTGGAGATCAGCACGCCGTTCTTGCGGCCCTCGATGGTGCCCTTGAAGGGGCCATAGCGCTCGAACAGGCGGTTCATGATGCCGGTGCCGCGGGTGTCCGACAGGAACTCGCCGTGGTAGCCGATCAGGCCGCGCGACGGTGCCGAGAAGGTGATGCGGGTCTTGCCGCCACCCGACGGACGCATGTCCGTCATCTCGGCCTTGCGCTGGTTCATCTTGTCGACGACCGTGCCCGAGAACTCGTCGTCCACGTCGATCACCACCGTCTCGTACGGCTCGGTCTTGGCGCCGTTCTCGTCGGTGCCGAACAGCACGCGCGGACGGCTGATGCCGAGCTCGAAGCCCTCGCGACGCATCGTCTCGATCAGCACGCCCAGCTGAAGCTCGCCGCGACCGGCGACTTCGAAGCTGTCCTTGTCCTCGCTCTCGGTGACCTTGATCGCGACGTTGGACTCCGCTTCGCGCTCCAGGCGATCGCGGATCATGCGGCTGGTGACCTTCGAACCCTCACGCCCCGCCATCGGCGAGTCGTTGACGGCGAAGCGCATCGACAGCGTCGGCGGATCAATCGGCTGCGCCTGGATCGCCTCGGTGACGGTCGTGTCGCAGATCGTGTTCGACACGGTTGCGACGGCGAGACCGGCGAGCGAGATGATGTCGCCAGCCTTCGCCTCTTCGGTGGGCACACGCTCCAGACCCTGGAAGGTCATGATCTTGGACGCGCGGCCGGTCTCGATCACGTTGCCCGCCATGTCGAGCGCGTGGATCGGCTGGTTGAGCTTCACCGTGCCCGACTGGACGCGGCCGGTGAGGATGCGGCCCAGGAAGTTGTCGCGATCGAGCAGCGTCACCAGGAAGCTGAACGGCGCGTCGACGTCGAGATTCGGCGCCGGCACGTGGCTGACGATCTTCTCGAACAGCGGGATCAGCGTGCCTTCACGCGCGTCGGGGTTGTCCGAGGCATAGCCGTTGCGGCCCGACGCGTAGAGCACGGGGAAGTCGAGCTGCTCGTCGGTGGCGTCGAGCGACACGAACAGGTCGAAGACCTCGTCCAGCACTTCCTGTACGCGGCTGTCCGAACGGTCGATCTTGTTGACGACGACGATCGGCTTGAGGCCGAGCTTCAGCGCCTTGCCGGTCACGAACTTCGTCTGCGGCATCGCGCCTTCCGACGAGTCGACCAGCAGGATCACGCCGTCGACCATCGAGAGGATGCGCTCCACCTCACCGCCGAAGTCGGCGTGGCCGGGCGTGTCGACGATGTTGATGCGGACCGGCTCACCGCCGCCCGGAGGCGCCCATTCGACCGAGGTCGGCTTGGCGAGAATGGTGATCCCGCGCTCCTTCTCGAGGTCGTTCGAGTCCATCGCGCGCTCTTCCACGCGCTGGTTGTCGCGGAAGGTGCCCGACTGGCGGAACAGCTGGTCGACAAGGGTGGTTTTGCCATGATCGACGTGCGCGATGATGGCGATGTTGCGCAGGCTCATTCAATTTCCCGGAAAGTGGCCGACGCAGTGCGCGGGCGGTTTCGGCGCGGCCCTTAGCTTATTTCGTGCGCCGCGGAAAGGTCATTCGACGAAGCGGCCGCCGTCGAGCACGGCCAGCGGATCGGAAATCGTCAACATCTCTTCCAGCGCGCGGCGCTTGTCGGGCTGGCGTGCATACCAGCGCTCCCACATGCGCTGCCCCATCCAGTATCCGGCCTCGCCAGGCCAGCCCTCGGGCGCGCTGCCATAGTTCCCGACCCAGCGATGCATCGCGACCTCCGCGGGCGAGCCGCGCGCCGGATCGCCCTTGGTGTCGGCGGTGGTCGCCAGGTCGGCCTTGAGCATCTGCCAGAGCGCCGCCTCGCGGGCGCTGCCCCAGGCCGCGCGCTTCGGGTCCATCTCGGTACCGGTCGCCAGCGCCGCGATGAAGTCGGCCGCGCCCTCGGCCAGCACGGATCGCAGCAGCGGTCCGCCGGGCGACGGCTCGTCGCTGTCCCGCTGCAACGCGTGAACAGTCTCGTGCGCATAGAATTGCCGGAGCACGGCGCGCAGTGCCTCGGGACTGCCGGAGATCCTGCACAGCGTCTCCAGTCCGAGCACCTGCATGCCCGGCGCTGCGGTTCCGCCGGAGTTGTCCGCCCCCACCACCAGGTAGATGCGTGGGAGTGGCCGGCCCGGGAACAGGCCACTCAGCGCGAGATAGGTGGCGCGAAGCTCCGGCGTCGTGGCCTTGACGACCGGCAGGCATTCCCGAACGGCTTCGGTATAGAGGCCGCGCTTGGCGGCGACGGTGCGCGCCAGATGGGCGGCATCGCGGATGCGACCGGGGGTGAACACCCGCACCCCGTCGCTCGCGCCGTCCAGATAGTCGCGCTGGATCTGCTCGGCCGTCAGCGGGCCCTCCGTGCGCGCGAGCAACGCGGCGAAGCGATCGGCGTCGCCGGTCTCGATTCCGCAGTCAGCGGGTCGACGGCAGGCGGCGGAACCTCCACTTGGCCCAGCACGAGCGTGGCCCCGATCAGCAACTCCAGCAACGTACCCCCCTGCGGCGCGTGTTATTTGCCTGATACACTTGCACGGCCGCGGCAAGCAACTATCCTCAAGGGACCAAGCACAGGAGACGATATGGCGACGCAGGTGGCGGAACAGGAGCTGAAACTCGAAGCGCCGGATCCCGTGCCCGCCGTGACGCCTGCCAAGGCTGCCGGGCTGGTGCCGGTGGACGACAAGAAGAAGTCGGAGCTGGAAACCCGCGTCGACAGCTTCATCGAAGACCTGATCGCGCAGGACGTGAACTCGCCGGAGTTCGGCAAGCGCGTGGACGCGATCACCAACATGGGCGCGCGCGAGATCCGCGAGGCCGCGGGCCAGTCGAACCGCTTCCTGGACCGGCCGGTGAAGGCAATGGACCGCGAGAACGGCGTTGGCGCCGATCTCGCCCAGCTGCGCCGCACGATCGAGGACCTGGATCCCGGCAAGCAGGGCAATCTGCTGGCGCCCAAGAAGCTGTTCGGCATCCTGCCGTTCGGCAACAAGATGCGCGACTATTTCGACAGCTACAAAAGCTCGCAGACGCACATTGCGCAGATCCTGAAGAGCCTGCAGTCCGGCAAGGACGAGCTGCTGATGGACAATGCCGCGATCGACGTGGAGCGGCAGAACCTGTGGGCGGCGATGGGCCGGCTGGAGCAGATGATCTATCTGTCCAAGGAGATGGACCGCAAGCTGGAGGACCGGGCCAACGACCTGGACCACAGCGATCCCGCAAAGGCCAAGGCCATCCGCGAGACCGCGCTGTTCTACGTCCGCCAGCGCACCCAGGACCTGCTCACCCAGATGGCGGTGACGGTGCAGGGCTATCTGGCGCTCGACCTGGTCAAGAAGAACAATGTCGAGCTGGTGAAGGGCGTCGACCGCGCCTCCACGACCACGGTCGGCGCGCTGCGCACGGCGGTAACGGTGGCGCAGGCGCTCACCAACCAGAAGCTGGTGCTCGAACAGATCACCGCGCTCAACACCACGACCGCGAACATCATCGATTCGACGGGCAAGCTGCTCAAGTCGCAGACCGCGCAGATCCACGAGCAGGCGGCGGCCTCCACCATCCCGGTCGAGACGCTGCAGCGCGCGTTCCAGAACATCTATGACACGATGGACGCGATCGACGTGTTCAAGCTGAAGGCGCTCGACAGCATGAAGACGACCGTCACCACGCTGTCGAACGAAGTCGAGCGGTCGAAGGGCTATATCGCCCGGGCCGAGGGCGCCGCGCAGAACGCCGGCAGCGGCGGCGAGACCTTCAAGCTCGAGGCGCTGTAAGGAACCGCCATGCAGAGCGAAGTCGACCACCAGATCGCCCGATCGACCGAAGTGCTGGAGCGATCGCGCGATCGCTATCGCGGCGGCGCGCAGCGCGTGAAGCGCAGGCGCGAGGCGGAGGTGCTGCGGCGGCTGGGCCGCATCGCGGCCGCGGACCTCGCCATTTTGATCGGGGCGCTGGTGGTCGGCTGGGTCGTGCCGCTGGGCATCGGCGGCGCGATGCTGGTGATGGCGCTGCTGATCGCCGCCACCGCGCTGTTCGCGATCTTCCCGGTCGTACCGGCGGCGACGCCCGAGACGTTCGCGACCGCGCCGTTGAAGGCGCTGCCGCAGCAGACTGAGCGCTGGCTGGAAACGCAGCGCCCCGCCCTGCCCGCGCCGGCACGCACGCTCACCGACTCGATCGGCGTGCGGCTCGATACGCTCAGCCAGCAGCTGGGGGCGCTGGACGAGCGCGAGCCGGCCGCGGCCGAGGTGCGCAAGCTGGTGGGCGAGCAGCTGCCGGAGCTGGTGCGCGGCTACCAGCGGGTGCCCGAGCCGCTGCGCCGGGTGGAGCGCAATGGCCGCACTCCCGACGACCAGCTCGTCGAGGGGCTGAAGCTGATCGACGAGGAAATCGCCGACATGAGCCGCCAGCTGGCGCAGGGCGACCTCGACAGCCTGGCGACCCGCAACCGCTACCTCCAGATCAAGTATCGCGACGACGAGACGCTGGCGTAGCAGCCAGGTAGAGGCGTAGCATCGCCGGCGAGGCGGGCCTGCGCCCGCGTTCGAGGAGAGTCGCGATGACAGTGCGTCCTGCCTTGATCCCGGTGCTGCGCTACGCCGATGCCCCGCGTGCGATCGACTTCCTGTGCGCGGCCTTCGGCTTCGTGCGGTACGCCGTCTACAGCGACGCGGACACGCCTTCCCGGGTAGACCATGCCGAACTTGTCTGGGCGGGGCAGATGATCATGGTGTCGTCCGCGATCGACACGCCCTTTGCACAGGCGGCGCGCATGCGCACGGCCGCCGAGGCCGGGTGCGTGACCCAGTCGCTCTACCTGGTGCTGGACGATGTCGACGGCCATGCCGCGACGGCCGCCGCCGCAGGTGCCGAGATCTTCCTGCCGCCCGAGGACCAGCCCTATGGCGGCCGCAGCTACAGCGCGCGCGATCCCGAGGGGAACGTCTGGACCTTTGGCAGCTATGATCCGTACGCAGGCTGAGATCGACTGATCCGAAGCGTCGATTGGACAGAGTGGCCAGGCCTGCCCACATGGCGGGCGTGACTGACACCGTTCTTCTGGAAGCGCCCGACACCGACCCGCCCCGCCAGCCGCAATGGACGGCATATGGGACGCGCGCCTACCGCCGGATCAGCCTGGCGCTGTTCCTGGCCGGGTTCGCCACCTTTTCGCTGATCTACTGCGTGCAGCCGCTGCTGCCGGAGTTCGCGCGCGATTTCCGTGTGGCGCCGGGGGTTGCCTCGCTGGCGCTGTCGCTGACCACCGGCCTGCTGGCGCTGGCGATCTTCGTGGCGGGCGCCTTTTCGCAGATGGTGCCCAGGCGTGGGCTGATGTTCGCGTCGATGGCGGGCGCTGCCGTCCTCAACCTCGTCGCCGCACTGACGCCGAGCTTCGCGCTGCTGCTCGCGACGCGTGCGCTGGAAGGGCTGGTACTGGGCGGCGTGCCGGCGGTGGCGATGGCCTATCTGGCCGAGGAGATCGACCCGGCGCACCTGGGCCGCGCCATGGGCCTCTATGTCGCGGGGACCGCCTTTGGGGGGATGATGGGGCGCGTCGGCATGGGGCTGGCGACGGACCTCACCAGCTGGCGCGGGGCGATGGGGCTGCTGGGAGCGCTCGACCTGGCGGCAGCGGTGGGCTTTGCGCTGCTGTTGCCGGCGTCGCGCAACTTCGCGGTGGTGCGGGGCTTCGACCTCGGCTTCCACCTTCGGACGTGGCGGGCACATCTGCGGGACCCCCGGCTGCTGCGCCTGTTCACCCTCGCCTTCCTGCTGATGAGCGTGTTCGTGGCGCTGTTCAACTATGCCGGCTTCCGGCTGGCCGCCGCGCCCTATCACCTGGGCCAGACCGCGAGCAGCATGATCTTCCTGACCTACGCGCTGGGGATGGTCGCCTCCTCCAGTGCGGGGCGGCTCGCGGACCGGCATGGCCGCGCACGCACGCTTGGCGTGGGGCTGGCGTTGCTGCTGGCCGGGATCGCGCTGACCCTGTCGGCGAGCCTGGTGTGGATCGTGGCCGGCATCACGCTGCTGACGATCGGCTTCTTTATCGGCCATTCGGTGGCGAGCGGCTGGGTCGGGCGGGTGGCGCAGGGCGCCAAGGGGCATGCGGCGTCGCTGTACCTGCTGTTCTACTATGTCGGGTCGAGCGTGACGGGAACGCTGGGCGGTTGGTTCTGGGAGCATGGCGGGTGGCATGCGCTCGCCGCGCTGACGGCGGTGCTGACGCTGGCAGGGTTCTGGGTGCTGGCGACGCTGGCGACGCTGGCGACGCTGGCGCGGTTGAGCCGGGCGTAAAGATGCCCGAAAAGGGCGAGGTCGTTGCTCCTTAGCCACCGAGGCCATTCCGCCTGGACTCCGGCCTTCGCGGGGGTACGAGTGTAGAGCTTGGTACACTTGCCCCAAGCTGCCGGTGCTCCCGCGGCGGCGGGAGCCTAGGGTCGCGGGCGGTGGCGTCTGTTGCCCTGGGCTCCTGCCTTCGCAGGAGCACGCATGGTGTCATAAGCCGGGGCAAACATCTCCCGCAGCGCGCGCTTCAGGATCTTGCCGTTGGCGTTGCGGGGCAGCGTGGCCTCGACGAAGCGGATCGCGACCGGCACCTTGAAGGCGGCGAGGCGCGCGCGGACCCAGGCCTGCAGCTCGGCCTCGTCGGCGTGTATCCCCGGCGCGAGATGAACGACCGCCGCCGGCTGTTCGCCGAGCGTGTGGTGGGGGATGCCGACCAGGGCGCAGTCGGTGACCGCCGGGTGCGCGTAGAGCACGTCCTCCACCTCGGCCGCGTAGATGTTCTCACCGCCGCGGATCACCACGTCCTTCAGGCGATCGACGATGTGGCAAAAGCCGTCGGCGTCGATCCGCGCCAGGTCGCCGGTGCGGACCCAGCCGTTGACGAAGCCGGCGGCGGTTTCCTGCGGCCGGTTCCAATAGCCCTGCACCACCATCGGCCCGCGTGCCCAGAGTTCGCCCACCTCTCCCTGCGGGACCGGCTCGCCCGTGTCCGGCGAGAGGATCTTGAGGTCGGCGGTCGCAACCGGCGGGCCGCAGCTGGTCGGGCGGGCGAGATAGTCCTCGGCCGCGTTGCTGGCGACCGTGGCCATAGTCTCGGTCATGCCCCAGCCGTTGCTGGGCATCGCGCCGAACTCCGCGTGTATCCGGCGGGCGAGCTCGGGCGCAGCGGGCGCGCCGCCATAGGCGATGCGGACAAGCGAGGAGAGATCGCGCGCAGGGCGGTCGGGGTGCTCGAGCAGCTGCCAGGCGATGGCGGGGACCCCGCCGATCGCCTCGATCCGTTCCCGCTCGATCAGTGCCATGGCGGCGGCGGCATCCCATTTGCGCATCAGCACGATCGTGCCGCCGGTCGCGAGGGCGATCATCAGGAAGGCACTGCACGCGGTGACGTGGAAGAGCGGGATCGGCAGCAGCACCGTCTGGGCCGGCGAGCGCTCCGGCAGCGGCGCCCCGCGCCGCAGCAGCGTGCGGGCGGAGACGAAGCCGGACGAGAGGATGTTGCTCATCAGGTTGCGGTGGGTGCCGACCGCCCCCTTGGGCCCGCCGGTGGTGCCGCTGGTAAAGAAGATGGTGACGGGATCGTCGGGGGCGACCTCGACTTCGGGGAACACAGTCTCGGGAAGGCACGCCCAATCATTCGGGCTGCCGATCATCGCCTCCAGGAGCTCGGCGTCACCGCCCAGCAGGTCGCGTGAGCCGGAGACGAGCACCGCCTCCAGCGCCGGCAGATCCGCATAATAGTCGAGCAGCCGTTCGTGGCGGCGGGCGTCGGCGATCAGCAGGCGGGCGCCGGTGTCGGCGAGCGCGAAGGCGAGTTCGCCGCCGGTCCACCAGGCGTTGAGCGGCACGGCGATGGCGCCCAGGCTCGCGATCGCCATCAGCGCGATCGGCCATTGCGGGCGGTTGCGCATGGCGATCGCCACCCGATCCGCCTTGCCGACGCCGCGCGCGGCGAGCGCTGCGGCGAGCGTGGCGACCGCGCGATAGCCCGCCTCGAAGGTCACGCGCTCGTCCTCGTGGATCAGGAACAGGCGATCGCCATGCGCGCGGGCGGCCTGGGCGAGCGCGGCGAGGCTGGGCGGGGCGTGCTTCCAAGTGCGGGTCGGCACGCCGCGGATCGCCACCGTCTCCATCTCGTAGCGCGCGCCGGGTGCGGTGAGCCGCGCCGTCGCCTCTCCAAGGGTGCAGGCGGGCCAGGCGGAGCCCGGCGGCGGTTCGATCGGTTGGTGCGTGGACACCGCGCGGCTTCAAGCCCCGGCGGCCGGCCCCGTCAAGCCGGGCGGATAAGCGCTTGCCGAATACGTAAAGCATGTGCCTAATGCTGCGATCGGATCGAAGGAACGACTATTTCCATGACGCACACCCCGGAACGGCTGGTCGAGACGCTGACCGCGCTGCTCGACCTGGAGGAACTGGACACCGACCTGTACCGGGGGGCGCGGCTGCCCGGCGGGCGCGGGCGGGTGTTCGGCGGCCAGGTGATCGGCCAGGCGCTCCAGGCGGCGCAGCGATCCGTCGACGACAAGGTCGCGCATTCGCTCCACGCCTATTTCATGCGCGCGGGCGATGCCGAGCATCCGATCCTGTTCCGGGTGACGCGGGATTTCGACGGGCGGAGCTTCGCCACGCGGCGGGTGATGGCGTTGCAGCGCGGGCAGCCGATCCTGGTACTCGCCGCCTCCTTCCAGCATCAGGAGGAAGGGCTGCACCACCAGGACGCGATGCCGGAAGTGCCGCCGCCCGAGGCGCTGGGATCCGAAGCGCAGGTGCAGGCGGAAATGGCAGGCGAGCTGTCGGACCCGGTGCGCAAGTTCCTCGCCCAGCCGCGACCGATCGAGATGCGGCCGGTAGCGCCGGGCGACTGGCTGCGCTCCGAGCCGCGGCCGCCGGTGCAGCACAGCTGGTTCCGCACGGTCGCCCCCCTGCCCGACGATCCCGCGCTGCACCGGGCGGTGCTCGCCTATGCCAGCGACATGCTGCTGCTCGGCACGTCGATGATGCCGCACTCGGTACGGCTGGGCGATCCGCGCATGCAGACGGCAAGCCTGGACCACGCGCTGTGGCTGCACGAGCCGTTCCGGTTCGACGACTGGCTGCTCTACACGACCGACAGCCCCTGGGCGGGCAACGGGCGCGGGTTCAACCGCGGGCGCATCTTCACGCGCGACGGGCGGCTGGTGGCGAGCGTCGCGCAGGAAGGGCTGATCCGCAAGCGGGGGTGACGGCCGGTCGGCGGAGGGGTGCGCGAGGATGTGTCGGTCGTGCGATACCGCCGTATCCTGCGCAGGCAGGAATCCAGGGCCAAGTAGAGCAACGAGTTTCGGTGCCTGGAACCCTGGGCTCCTGCCTGCGCAGGAGCACGGTAGGAAACCTTCATCCGGCTGGACGGGCCGAAAGTCACTGCAACCTTCCCAACTGGACCCCGGCCTTCGCCGGGGTACGAATTCGCGGGGCTTGCGCGAGCGAGGTTCAAGCCCCGGCGCGCTGGGCGTAGGTCCAGGCGGTGGCGGCCAGGGTTGCGCTGTGGGCGGGGGCCTCTTCCTGCTCCAGGATCGCGAGGCGGAAGAGCGTGTAGGCGAGGTGCCAGTCGAGGGCCGTGCCTGCTTCGCGACCGGTCGCCTGGCAGTAGCGTGCCACCATCTCGTCTGCCGAGGGGATGCCGCTTTCGGCGCCGGCGCGTTCGTCCAGGCCCGGATGAAGCTCCGTGCCGCTCACCCAGCGCGCGAGCACATAGGCGAGATCGATGCGCGGGTCGCCGATGCCGGCCTGGTCCCAGTCCAGCACCGCGGCCACGCGAACGCCCTCCTGCGAGAACAGGAGGTTCTGGAGACGGAAGTCGCCGTGGACGATCGCGGGCGGTGTACGGTCCGGAAGCGCAGTTGGGAGCCAGCCGGCAAGGCGGGCGAGATCGGGCGTGGCGTGAGCCGCGGGCTTGGCGGTCCAATGCCCGAGCTTGCGATCCAGCCGGCATTCGGTGAAGCCGATGGCGTCCAATGCGAGCGGCGCCGGGTCGATCGCATGGAGCGCTGCGAGCGCGTCGATCCACGCGTCGTAATGTTCCCGGCGATGGGCGGGCGTCATGCCGGGCATGGTCTCGTCCCAGAGGGTGCGGCCCTCCACAAGTTGCATCACGTAGAAGGGCTCGCCGAGCACGGAGGCATCGGTGCAGAGCGCTAGCGGACGCGGCGCGGGGAAGCCGGTCGGCTGCAGCGCCTGGAGCAGGCCGAACTCGCGCTCGAGCGGATGGATAGCCCCCTGCGGCTCGGACGGGCGGCGGCGGAGCACATAGGCGCGCTCGGGCGTGTCGATGCGGTAGGTACGGTTGCGGCGCCCTCCGGCAAAGCGGACATAGGCGAGCGGCCCTTCGAACCCCTCGACCGCCTGGCGCATCCACTCAGCGAGCGCGGCGCCATCGAGGTCGTCGGCCGGGCGTGTCCCCAGCATCTGCGAGGTGTCGTGGGTGGTCATGCGCGCCCTCCGCGCCAGGACCGCAAGGCTGAGGGCTGCGCCCCTGCTGCCGGGCTGCCGTTCGCCATCGCGCTCTCCCCTTGCCGCGCGCGACCGTCACCGCCGCGCCTGGAGACCATACGCGCACGGGCTGCGCACGTTCCCTCGCCTTGCACGCGTCGACCCGCTCGCCCATCTCTCCCGACCGACACAAGGAGCCCTGCCGATGATCCATCTCCACTATTGGCCGACCCCGAACGGCCACAAGATCACGCTGTTCCTGGAGGAGACCGGCCTCCCCTACACCATCCATCCGGTGAACATCGGCAAGGGCGAGCAGTTCGCGCCCGACTTCCTGAAGATCGCGCCCAACAACCGCATGCCCGCGATCGTCGACGACGAACCGGCGGACGGCGGCGAGCCGATCAGCATCTTCGAATCCGGGGCAATCCTGCTCTATCTGGCGGAGAAAACCGGCCGCTTCCTGGGGCCGGACCTGCGCGCCCGCGTCGAGCAGACGCAGTGGCTGATGTGGCAGATGGGCGGCCTTGGCCCGATGCTGGGCCAGAACCACCATTTCAATCGCTATGCGCCCGAGAAGATCCCCTATGCGATCGATCGCTACGTCAAGGAAACCAATCGCTTGTACGGCGTCCTTGACCGGCAGCTGGAAGGACGTGCGTTCATCGCCGGCGACTATTCGATCGCGGACATGGCAGCATATCCGTGGATCGTACCGCATGAGGCGCAGGGTCAGGACTTGGCCGACTTCCCCAACGTCCAGCGCTGGTTCGAGGCGATCCGCACGCGGCCTGCGACCGAGCGCGCCTATGCGCTTGGCGAACAGGTGAATGCGAGCGGCGGCGAGATGACGGAGGAAGCGCGTCGCAACCTGTTCGGCCAGACGGCGAAGCGGGACTGAGCGCCGAGACAATTTGCGACAGTTTTCCGGTCGCGCGACATACCGGTGCGACAGGCTGGGCCCAGATAACGAACCGTCGCCGCGGCAGCCTGCCCCGGCAAGCAATGCAGAGGCTTTTGCCATGAAGAAGTTCGTAGTTGCGGCAGCGTTGGGCGCCACCATGCTGACCGGCGTCGCCCAGGCGGGCCAGCAGGGCAGCCCGGCGCCGCGCCGTGCCGGCCTGATGGCGATGATCGACACCAACAAGGATGGCGTCCTCACCCGCGAGGAGGCGCTGGCAGCCGCCGACGTCCAGTTCGCGCGGATGGACCAGAACAAGGACGGCAAGGTCGACGCGACCGAGCTGCGCCCGCCGCATCGTCGCGGTGGCGCCGATGCTCCAGCCGCGGCCGACGGCGAGGCTCCGGCCGGCAAGCCAGCGCCCGGCATGCACCGGCGCGGCGGCATGGGCGAGCGGATGCTGGCGCGCGTCGA
Organism: Microbacterium terregens; assembly: GCF_027922045.1. The sequence goes on along the minus strand of NZ_BSEX01000009.1, from coordinate 238,663 downwards.
CGCCAACAAGGATGGCGCGATCAGCCGCGAGGAGTTCCGCGCCGCGGCAACCACGCGCTTCGAGCGGATGGACGCCAACCGCGACGGTCGCATCGACGCCGCCGAGCAGAATGCGTTGCGCGAGCGGATGAAGGCGCGCTCGGGCCGTCACGCCCCGCCGCCGGCAGCCGCCCAGGGCGCAAACGACTGACGTTCCCCGCCGGGCGGTGCCACGCCGCCCGGCGCTTTCCGCCCGGCTGTCGCCGGCCGGGGAGTGTGATAGGTCCCCTTTCCATGGCCGATATTCCCCACCTGCTGCTGGTCGACGACGAACGCTCGATCCGGGAGCCGCTTGCCCAGTATCTGACCAAGCAGGGCTTTCGCGTGACGCAAGCCGGCGACGCCGAGGGCGCGCGTGCGCGCATGGCGGCCTATGCGATCGACCTGGTGGTGCTCGACATCATGATGCCGGGTGAGGACGGGCTGTCGCTGTGCCGCCACATCCGCGAGACCAGCGACACGCCCGTGATCCTGCTGACCGCGCGCGCCGAGGAGACGGACCGCATCGTCGGGCTGGAGATGGGCGCGGACGATTATGTGGTGAAGCCCTTCTCCCCGCGCGAACTGGCGGCGCGCATCAAGGTGGTGCTGCGGCGCCTGGCCGCCGGCGGCGTGCGCCAGCATGCGCCGGAAAGCGGCTCCTTCGCCTTTGCCGGCTGGGTGCTGAAGAGCGGCGAGCGCAGCCTGGTCGATCGCGAGGGCGTGTCGGTGCCGCTGTCGACCGGCGAGTACAACCTGCTCCACGCGCTGGTGACGCGACCGCGCCAAGTGCTGACCCGCGACCAGCTGCTCGACCTGACGCAGGGGCGCGAAGCGGCGGCGTTCGATCGCGCCATCGACAACCAGATCAGCCGCCTGCGCAAGAAGATCGAGACGGATCCCAAGAACCCCGAGATCATCAAGACCGTCTGGGGCGGCGGCTATACGCTGGCTAGCGAGGTCACCCGGCTTTGAACCGGCTGTGGCCCCGCAGCCTCTCCGGCCAGATCGCGCTGCTGGTCGCAATCGCGCTGTTCGTCGCGCAGGCGATCAACTTCGGCATGCTGCTGCGCGAGCGGCGCGCCGTGCGCTTCGCGCAAGTGACGGTGCCGGCGGTGACCCGCATGGTGGACGCGGCGGAGCGCCTGCGCGGCGGCCGGCCCGTGGACCCGCGCGGACCCGATCGGGACCGCCCGCGCGCCGTGCGACTGGTGCCGGACAACCCGCTGACCCACCAGGAACCCAGCGACGGCGAGTTCGAGGCGGCGGTTCGCAGCGCCTTTGCCGACGCTGGGCTTCAGGTCGGCCGCATCGAGACGGAGATCCGGCTGGTTGATCCGGACAGCCCCGTCGTGCGCCGGATGGACCGGGTGCATGCCGAGCGGCTTCGGCGGTTCGGGGCCACGCTGAAGGTGGCGGCCGAGATCCCGGGCCGCGGCTGGCTGGTGCTGGAGACGCCCTGGCCGAACACGCAGCAGGGGCTGGTGTGGCAGCTCGTGGCGCAGACGCTGATCCTCTACGGCTTCGTGCTGCTGCCGGTGCTGTGGATCGGGCGCCGCATCTCCAAGCCGCTGCGGGCGCTGGCGCAGGCGGCGCATGACTATCGCCCTGGATCGGCGGCGAACACGGTGGAGGAATCCGGGCCGGGTGACGTGCGCGCGGTGATCGCCGCCTTCAACGGCATGAGCGTGCGCGTGAGCGGGATGCTGGAGGAAAAGGACCGGATGCTCGGCGCGATCGGGCACGACCTGCGCACGCCGCTGGCAGCGCTGCGCGTCCGTATCGAATCGGTCGAGGACGATGCCGACCGCGCCCGCATGGCCGAGACCATCGACGAGATGAACCGCACGCTGGAGGACATCCTGTCGCTCGCGCGGCTGGGCCGGCCGAGCGAGCCGGAGACGCAGGTGGACCTGGCGGCACTGGTGGACGCGGTGGTCGAGGACTTCCGCGACTTGGGTGCCGACGTTTCGTTCGAGGAGGCGGAGCGCCAGCGGCTGCGCCTGCGGCCGACGCTGATGCGGCGCGCGATCCGCAACCTGATCGAGAATGCGGTCAAATATGCGGGCGGCGCGGAGGTGCGGCTGGTCGCCGATCCGGCGCGGGTGCGCATCGAGGTGGCCGATCGCGGCCCCGGCATTCCGCCGGACCAGATCGCCCGGGTGTTCCAGCCATTCACCCGCCTGGAAACGTCGCGCAACCGCGAGACCGGTGGCATCGGCCTGGGCCTGGCGCTCGCGCAGGCGATCGTGGGCGATGCCGGCGGCGCGATCGCGCTCGCCAATCGCGACGGGGGCGGCCTGCTCGCGACCATCACCCTGCCGCGGGGATAAGCGGCCGGGCCGCCTGAATCCTTTCGCACGCGGAACCACTGCGGCGCCGCGGCACTTGTTCGAACACCCGAAGCTTTCCCCACAGGTGCCGCCGGATGATCAAGATCGCGAGCTACAACATGCGCAAGGCCCTCGGCACCGATCGGCGCCGGCGGCCGGAGCGCACGCTGGAAGTGCTGCGCGAGATCGACGCCGACGTGATCGCGCTGCAGGAATGCGACCGGCGCTTCGGCCAGCGCATGGGCGTCATCCCCGAGCACATGCTGGAGGAGCATACCGATTGGCGCGCCGTACCGGTGGCGGCGCGGGCGCAGAGCATGGGCTGGCACGGCAATGCGCTGCTGGTCCGCAAGTCGGCGCAGGTGCTGGATTGCGAGCGGATCGAACTGCCGGCGCTGGAGCCGCGCGGCGCGGTGTCGGCGGACCTCCGCATCGGCGGCATGCTGCTGCGCGCGGTCGGCATGCACCTGGACCTGTCGGGCCTGTGGCGGCGCAAGCAGGCCGCGGCGATCCTGAGCCATTGCGACAGCGCTGCGCGCGCGATGCCGACGGTGCTGATGGGCGATCTCAACGAATGGAGCGCAGCGTCGGGCTGCCTGCGCGATTTTGCGCGGCACCACCGGTTTGCCGCGACCGGCCCGAGCTTCCACGCGCGCCGACCGGTGGGCAAGCTCGACCGGATCATGGCCTCGCCCGAACTCAAGATCGTGGACGCCGGCGTCCACGACACGGCGGCGGCACGGACCGCATCCGACCACCTGCCGATCTGGGCGGTGGTGGACCGCGCCTGAAGCGCCCGCTCCCGACCCTCCCTTGCCCGCGCGGCGCTCCCCGCCTAAGCAGGCGGCGACCGCAAACCATAGGGGCACGGCCATGCAATTCCTGAAAACCCTGTTCTGGGCACTGCTCGTCGGGGTCGTGGTGGCCTTCAGCCTCAACAACATGGCGATGGTGCCCGTTCGACTGTGGGGCAGCGTCGTGGCGGACGTGAACCTGCCGCTGCTGCTGGTCGTCACCTTCCTGCTGGGCTTCGTGCCGGCCTATCTGTCGCTGGTGACGGTGCGGTGGCGGGCACGCCAGCGGATCGCCGCGACTGAGCGGGCGCTGGCGGACCTGCGTGCCGCACAGGCGACGCCGCCGGCCGCGCTGGCGCCCGGCGACCTGCCGGCCGCCCGTGTGGTGCCGGCCCCGGCCGTGACCCCGGTCCATGCCGTGGACGCGCCGGTGACCGACAACGCGCTGGGCGAGCACCCGATCACGCCGGGCGTCCCGGGCACGATTATCCAGGACCGTTCATGACCTCTCCGATCTACGTCGCTCTCGATACTCCCGATCTCGAACGTGCCAAGGCGCTGGCAAAGCGCGTCCAGCGCCACGTCGGCGGCATCAAGCTGGGGCTGGAATTCTTCATGGCGAACGGCCGCCAGGGTGTCCGCGAGATGGCGGACATCGGCCTGCCGATCTTCCTGGACCTGAAGTTCCACGACATCCCGAACACGGTCGCCAAGGCGATCCAGGCGCTGGGGCCGATCAAGCCCGCGATCCTGACCGTCCATGCCGCCGGCGGCCGGGCGATGCTGGAGGATGCCAAGGCGGCAGCGCCGACGGGTACCAAGGTGGTGGCGGTGACGATGCTCACCAGCTTGGACGGCGACGACCTGCGCTCGATCGGCCTGTCCCCGGACCCGCACGAACAGGTCGTGCGGCTGGCGGAACTCGCCAAGTCCGCGGGTGTCGACGGCATCGTCTGTTCGGGCGAGGAAGTACGCGCTGCGCGTGCCGCCTGGCGCGACGGCTTTTTCGTGGTGCCGGGCGTGCGTCCGGCGCAGGGCAAGGTCGGCGACCAGAAGCGGGTGGTCACTCCGCGTGCCGCGCTGGACTCCGGCGCCTCGATCCTGGTGATCGGGCGACCGATCACCCAGGCGGAAGATCCCGACGAGGCAGCACGCGCGATCGGCGCGACGCTGTAAGCTTCCCCCTCCCGGGCGAGCACCATCGCGGCGGCGGGCTGTTTCCGCCTGGTTGACAGCCAGACCGTCGAGGCGCAGCCTCGGACGATGTTGGCAGTCGCCCTTGCGCTCCTTGCGAGCCCGCAAAGCTGTGTAGAGGTGCAGCAGCAGTGCCGTGCCTGCACGACCGTGGCAGGCCGGCAGCAATGCTCCAACATCGGCATCGCCTGTCAGCCGGTGCGGCGGATCTGCCGCGCCCCCGACAAGCAAGCCCGGCGAGTCCCGACGGCAGGCCCCAAGGAGCATTCGGCCCAGCGCTGAGCCTCGGTTGTCCCGGCGCCTGCCGCCTGAGACCCGGAAGGGCGAGCGCATGTGCTTTCCCCTCGCGCCTGCCGCCCGGCTGTTCTATCGGGCTGCCATGCCAGTTTCCGCCAAGATCTGCGGCCTCTCGACGCCGGCAACCCTCGATGCGGCCGTGGCCGGAGGGGCGAGCCACGTCGGGTTCGTGTTCTTCCCGCCCTCTCCTCGCAACGTCGGGCTGGACCTGGCCGCTGGGCTTGCGGCGCGAGTGCCCGCGCAGGTGCGGCGCGTGGGCGTGTTCGTCGATCCGGACGACGCGCTGCTCGACGCAGCGACGGCGGCGGGGCGGCTCGACTCGATCCAGTTGCACAAGACCGCGCCCGAACGGGTGGCGGCGATCCGCAGCCGGCTGCGCCGGGACACCTGGGCGGCGGTGGCGGTGAAGACCCGCGCCGATCTGGATGCCGCGCGCAGCTATGCCGGGGCGGCGGACCGCATCCTCTATGATGCCAAGACGCCGCCGGGCGCGGCACTGCCGGGGGGCATGGGGCTGCGCTTCGACTGGACGCTGCTCGACGGGTTCCGGCACCCGCTGCCCTGGGCATTGTCGGGGGGGCTCGATCCGGCGAACGTGGCCGAGGCGATCGCGCGTACCGGCGCACCGCTGGTCGATGTCTCGTCCGGGGTCGAGGAGGCGCCTGGGGTCAAGGATCCGGCGCGGATCGGCGCCTTCTTGGGGGCCGTCACCCGCGTCTGAGGGTGGCATGCGCGCGGAAAGGGGTTGAGGGCGTCCCCGCCGCTGCTAAAGCCGGGGCCATGAACGCGCCCAACACCTTCCGCGCCCAGCCCGACGAACGCGGCCATTTCGGCCAGTTCGGCGGCCGCTATGTCGCCGAGACGCTGATGCCGCTGATCCTGGACCTGGAGCGCGAATATCGCGCGGCCAAGGCCGATCCGGCGTTCCAGGCCCAGTTCGACGACCTGCTCGAACATTATGTCGGGCGACCGAGCCCGCTCTACTATGCCGAGCGGCTCACCGAGACGCTGCGCGAGAGCGCGGCGCCGGGCATGGGCGCGCAAGTGTGGTTCAAGCGCGACGAGCTCAACCACACGGGCGCGCACAAGATCAACAACTGCATCGGCCAGATCCTGCTGGCGATGCGGATGGGCAAGACCCGGATCATCGCGGAGACCGGCGCGGGCCAGCACGGCGTGGCGACCGCGACCGTGTGCGCGCGCTTCGGCCTGCCCTGCACCATCTTCATGGGCGCCAAGGACGTCGAGCGGCAGCAGCCGAACGTGTTCCGCATGAAGCTGCTGGGGGCGGAAGTCCGCCCGGTGGCGAGCGGCGCGGCGACGCTGAAGGACGCGATGAACGAGGCGCTGCGCGACTGGGTCGCGAACGTCCACGACACCTTCTACATCATCGGCACGGCGGCCGGCCCGCATCCCTATCCGGAGCTGGTGCGCGACTTCCAGTCGGTGATCGGGCGCGAGGCGCGGGCGCAGATGCTGTCGCGCATCAACCGCCTGCCCGACCTGCTGGTGGCGGCGATCGGTGGCGGCTCCAACGCGATCGGGCTGTTCCACCCGTTCCTGGACGACGCCGAGGTGGCGATGCTCGGCATCGAGGCGGCGGGCCATGGCCTGGACAAGCAGCATGCGGCCAGCCTTGCCGGCGGCGCACCGGGTATCCTGCACGGCAACAAGACATACCTGCTGCAGGACGAGGACGGTCAGATCGCCGAGGCGCACTCGATCTCGGCCGGGCTCGACTATCCGGGCATCGGGCCGGAGCACAGCTGGCTGCACGAGATCGGCCGGGTGAAGTATGAGGCGGTGACGGACGTGGAGGCGCTCGACGCCTTCCAGCTGCTGTGCCGGACCGAGGGCATCATCCCCGCGCTAGAACCTTCGCACGCGATCGCAGCGGTATCGCGCAAGGCACGGGAAATGCGGGAAGATCAGATCATCCTCGCTAACCTGTGCGGGCGCGGCGACAAGGACATCTTCACCGTCGCAGCCGCCCTTGGGGTCGCGATATGAGCCGCATCGCCGACACCTTCGCGCGCTGCCGTGAGCAGGGTCGCGCGGCGCTCGTCACCTTCGTGACCGCTGGCGATCCGAACCCGCAGGCGACGGGCGCGATCCTGGACGCGCTGGTTGCGGGCGGGGCCGACGTGATCGAGCTGGGCATGCCGTTCACCGATCCGATGGCGGACGGGCCGGCGATCCAGCTGGCGAACATCCGCAGCCTGGGCGCGGGCACCACCACCGCAGACATCCTGGCGATCGTGCGCGAGTTCCGCAGCCGGCACGCCGACGTGCCGCTGGTGCTGATGGGCTATGCCAATCCGATGGTCCGCCGCGGTGCCGACTGGTTCGCGGAGGCCGCAGCGGATGCGGGCGTGGACGGCGTGATCTGCGTCGACATCCCGCCGGAAGAGGACGACAGCCTGGGCGTGGCGCTACGCGCGCACGGCATCGCGCCGATCCGCCTCGCCACCCCCACAACCGACGTGGCGCGACTGCCGGCGGTGCTAGATGGGGCCGATGGCTTCCTCTACTACGTGTCCGTCGCCGGCATCACCGGCAAGCAGCAGGCGGCGCAGGCCTCGATCGACGAGGCGGTGGCGCGGCTGAAGCAATCGACCGACCTGCCGATCGCGGTGGGCTTCGGCGTCCGCACGCCCGAACAGGCAGCCGCGATCGGCGGCGTGGCCGACGGCGTGGTGGTCGGATCGGCGATCGTGGAGATCGTCGGCGTACACGGCACCGCTGCGGCGGAGCCGGTGCGCACCTATATTCAGTCGCTCGCCACCGCGCTGGCGAGCGCCCGGAAGGAACTTGCATGAGCTGGATTACCCGCGTTCGCAACGCGCTCCCCTTCGTCGCCCCGCGCCAGACGCCCGACAATCTGTGGCACAAGTGCAAGGGCTGCGGGCAGATGGTCTTCACCAAGGAATTGGAGGAGAACCAATATGTCTGCCCGATGTGCGACCATCACGAGCGCATCGGCCCCAAGGAGCGGTTCGCCTATTTGTTCGACGAGGGCAGCTGCGAAACCCTGCCGAGCCCGACCGTGCCGGAGGACCCGCTCAAGTTCCGGGACTCCAAGCGATATGCCGACCGGCTGAAGGCCGCGCGCGCCAGCACCGGTGATAGCGATGCCTGGATCAACGCGCTGGGCACGATCGACGGGCACAAGGCCGTGGTGGGCGTCCAGAACTTCGGCTTCATGGGCGGGTCGATGGGCCAGGCCGTGGGCGAGGCGTTCATCGCCGGCGTAGAAAAGGCGATCGAGCAGAACTGCCCGTTCATCGTCTTCACCGCATCGGGCGGCGCGCGCATGCAGGAAGGCATTCTGAGCCTGATGCAGATGCCGCGCACCACGGTGGCGATCGAGATGCTGCATGATGCGGGCCTGCCGTACATCGTCGTGCTGACCGATCCGACGTCGGGTGGCGTGATGGCGGCCTATGCGATGCTGGGCGACGTGCAGATCGCCGAGCCCAAGGCGACGCTGGCCTTCACCGGCCGCCGCGTGATCGAGAGCACGATCCGCGAGAAGCTGCCGGACGATTTCCAGACGTCGGAGTACTACCGCGACCATGGCCTGATCGACATGGTCACCCACCGCAAGGAACTGCGCAGCACGCTGGCCGAGCTGATCGACTTCCTCTGCGCGGGCAACAAGCAGGCGGCGTGATCCGCGGGCGCCGGCTCTCCGACACGAGCCGGCGCCACTTCCCCCGCGACGGCGCCGCCAAGCGGCGCTAAGGGCGCTGCCATGCCCGACCATGCCCGTTCCGCCGATCCCGCCGTACAGTTCCAGATCGACCGCCTGATGGCACTCGGCCCGGGGGCCGACGTGCTGGGGCTCGACCGGATCACGCGGCTGCTCGCGCGGCTGGGCGATCCGCAACGGGCACTGCCGCCGGTGATCCATGTCGCCGGCACCAACGGCAAGGGGTCGACCTGCGCCTTCCTGCGCGCGGCGCTGGAGGCGGCGGGCAAGACCGTCCACGTCTATACCAGCCCGCATCTCGTGCGCTTCAACGAGCGCATCCGGGTCGCCGGCCGCCTGATCGGCGACGCGGAACTGGCAGCGCTGCTGGCGGAGGTGCTGGATGCGGGCGCGGACATCGGTGCGAGCTTCTTCGAGGTGACGACGGCGGTCGCCTTCCTCGCCTTCACCCGCACGCGCGCGGACGCCTGCATCATCGAGGTCGGGCTTGGCGGGCGGCTGGATGCAACCAACGTGATCCCGGCCCCCGCCGCCACGGCCATCGCGCAGCTGGGCATCGATCACCAGGCGTTCCTGGGCGACACCGCCGAGGCGATCGCGCGGGAGAAGGCTGGCATCGCGAAGCCCGGCGTGCCGCTGATCACCATGGCCTATCCGCCGACCGTGGCAGAGGCGGTTGCAGCGGTGGCGGGCGCAGCCGGTGCGCCGCTCTTCCCCCGCGGCAGCGACTGGTCGTTCCGGGTCGAGAGCGGCGAGCTGTGCTACAGCGACGCGAAGGGGACGCTGGTGACGCCGCTCCCCGCGCTCGCCGGGCCGCACCAGCCTGCGAACCTGGCGCTGGCGATCGCCACGCTGCGCCACCAGACGCGGATCGCCGTTCCGGACGCTGCCTTTGCCGCAGCAGCGCGGGAGGCGCGCTGGCCCGCGCGGATGCAGCGCCTGGCGCGGGGCCCGCTGCTCGCGCTGCTGCCCCCCGGGTCCGAGCTGTGGCTGGACGGCGGGCACAACCCGGCGGCGGCCGACGCAGTGGCGGACACCATCGAGCGGGTGGCGCACGGCCGCCCGGTCCACCTGGTGCTGGGGATGCTCGCCAACAAGGACGTCGAGGGGCTGCTGGCGCCCTTCGCCCCCTTCGTCGCGAGCCTGACGGCAGTGCCGGTGCCTGGGCACGTGGATCACAGCCCGGCCGAACTGGTCGAGACGGCGCACCGCCTGGGCATCACGAGCACCGCGGTCGCCGGCGAGGTTTCGACGGCGCTACGGATGGTGGCCGGGCGGGCGGACGCAGGGGAGCCGCCGGTGGTGCTGGTGCTGGGCTCGCTCTACCTGGCGGGCACGGTTCTGGAGGCGAACGACGAACTGCCGGATTGATGCGTCTTATTGATATTGACTTGCAATAGAGGTCGTACGAACCTGCTGCCATCCCTCGCGGCAGGAGACTCGCATGACCACCGCCCAGCCCCTTTTGCATTCCCTGTCCGAGATGCTGCCGCACGGCTGGCCCTCGCATGAAGACCGGCTGCTGCTCCTCTATGGCATCCGCCGCACGGGGGCACACGGGCTCCACGACGCGGCGGCTGCGCACGCGTACATGACCGCGTTCGGCCGTGAGTTCCGACGGCCCCTGCTGCTGCTCCGCGCGCTGATGGCGGAGGTGTCGAAGACCTCCGCGAACCCGATCCAGATCGCCCCCTGCTGCTGCCCGCGCATGACCTCCGGAGAGGCAGCGCTGGTCGACGTGCTCGGCTCCGTCGAGACGCAGCCCGAGCGGGCCGAGCTGCTGCTGCGCGACCTCCTAGGCGTACGGCATGCAGGCGGGCTGATCGCGACCGCCCACCTGCTTTCGCTGGCGTTCCGCGACGGCGGGCGGCCGCTCGACTAGGCGGCGGCGGGCGCCTCGTCCGGCACCTTCTCGGTGCCGGGCTGGCGGACGTTCTGGACGACGAAACCGCGCCGCCACAACAGGCCCAGCAGCAGCAGCCCCGGCAGCGCCACCACCATGGTCAGCAGCCAGAAGCCGACCCAGCCGAGCGCATCGGCGGCCAGCCCCGCGGGTGCGGCGAGCCACGTCCGCCCAACCGCGGCGAAGGAGGACAGGAGCGCGAACTGGGTGGCGGTGTAGGCGAGGTTCGAGAGACCCGAGAGATAGGTCACGAACACCGTCAGGCCGATGCCGCTCGTCACCTGTTCGGTTGCGACGGCGATCGTCAGCCAGGTCACGGAATGGCCGTGCATGGCGAGGATCGCGAAGGTCAGATTGCTCAGCATCATCAGCACGCCCGAGGCGATCAGCGCCCGGCCCATGCCGAGCCAGGCCATGAAGGGCGCGGCAAGCGCGGTGCCGACGATCAGGCCCCAGAAGCCGACCACCTTGTTGATCGCGATGAACTCGGTGTCGGAGAAGCCGAGCTCGACGATCATCGGGTTGAGCATCGCCTGCCCCATCGCGTCGCCGAGCTTGTAGATGAGCACGAACAGCAGGATCAGCACCGCGCCGCGGCGGCGGAGGAACTCGCGAAAGGGCCCGACGACGGTGTCGCGCAGCCACTGGCCGTGCGATCCTTCGCGCGCGACGGTGGCATCGTGGCGGCCCGGCCCGGCATACAAGGCGCCCAGCATCGCCGGCACGACGCAGAAGGCGGTCAGGCCATACCCCAGCGCCCAGCCGAGGCCCCACCCCTCCGGTGAGGCGATGGCGATGGTGCCGACGCCGGCGATGAGGTTGCCGATGCGATAGCCGAACTGGTTGTTGGCGGTGCCGAAGGGCAGTTCCTCGTCGGAGAGGATCTCGATGCGATAGGCGTCGATGACGATGTCCTGGGTCGCGGACAGGAAGGCCGTCACGATCGCCCAGAAGGCGAAGAGCCCCAGGTGGAGCTCCGGCTGGCTGGCGCCGAGCATCCACACGGATACGAACAGGAGCGCCTGGATGAAGAACAGCCAGGCGCGGCGCTGCCCGACCAGCCGCGTGAGCACCGGCAAGCGCAGCCGGTCGATCAGCGGCGCCCAGAGGAACTTGAGCGTATAGGGCGTGGTGAGCCCGATCGCGAAGCCGATGGTCTTCTTGTCGATGCCGACCTTCGCTAGCCAGAAGCCCATGGTGCCGAGCAGCAGCGTGAGCGGGAAGCCGCTGGCGATGCCGAGCAGGAAGGCGACCAGCGGCTTTGGCCGCACATAGGGCGCCATCGCTGCCACGCGGCGCCTGCCCCCGTTGCGCTCGCCGGCGACCTCAACCATTGCACTTTCCTTGAAACGCCGCCCCGGCAGCAAACCGCGCGCACCCTAACGCGCTCCCGCCGCTTTTGAAGGGGCGCAAATCGGCCTGCCGCAAATCCTACCCATTCGGCTGGGGTTCATCTCCAGGGAGTGATAGAAGCGTGGCCGACGGCGAGGGTCCGGACTGGAGCCTCGAAACGTCACCCGTCGTCCCGCGTGTCTTACGGACAGCAACCAAGCACGCGGGACGTCGGGACTATCGTTCGGTCACCCCTCCGGCAAACATGCTCAAGCGAGCTTCGCGAAGAGGCTGAAGCTGCTCGGCAGCTTGCGCGGGGCCTTGCCGTCCAGCAGCGTTTCCAGCGCCTCAATCGCGGCGAGCAGGTCGCGCTGGGGATAAGGCTTGGCAAGACAGCCGATCGCGAGTTCGCGCGCCCCCTCCGGGCAGGCACCCGTCACGAACATCACGGGGATGCCGCGCTGCCGGGCCGCGCGCGCGACATCGATGCCGCTGCCGTCGCTCAGCGACACGTCCACCAGCACCAGGTCGATCGGGGCGTCACTGTTCACCGCGGCGAGGCCTTCGCTCACCAGATCGGTAGTGGCGACGATCTCGAATCCCGAATCCGCCAGAAGATGTTCGGCGTCGAATGCGACCAACGGCTCATCCTCCACCACCAGGATGCGCTGGATCCGCCGCTTCTTCTTGCCAAACAACATCCGCCGCTCGCTTCCCTCTCTACGGGGTCTGCCCTATAGCGTAGAAACACCCGAACCGATCGAACGATCACCGCCGCCGCACGATTTCGTCGCGCAGGCGTAACAGGATAGCATTTCCCCATCGTGTCGACGTCCAAGACCAATGAACCGCAGCGAATCGCAAAGCTGCTCGCCCGCGCCGGGGTTGCCTCGCGCCGCGACGTCGAACGGCTGATCGAGGCGCGCCGCGTCGCGCTCGACGGCGTGCCGATCGAGACGCCGGCGACGCTGCTCACCTCGCTGCGCGGCATCACCGTGGATGGTGAGCCGGTGCAGGCCGCCGCCCCCACCCGGCTGTTCCGCTATCACAAGCCCGCGGGCGTGCTGACCGCCGCGCGCGATCCGCATGGCCGCCAGACGATCTATGATCGCATGCCCGGCGACCTGCCGCGGCTGATGCCGGTCGGGCGGCTCGACTTGAATACCGAGGGGTTGCTGCTGCTGACCACGGACGGTGAGCTCAAGCGCCAGCTGGAGCTGCCGGCGACGGGCGTCGAGCGCACCTACCGCGCGCGCGCCTATGGCGAAGTGAGCCAGGCGCAGCTGGAAGACCTGATGCTGGGCGTGGAGATCGAGGGCGTCCGCTACGGCCCGATCAACGCCAACATGGAACGGCGCACCGGCACCAACGTCTGGGTCGAAATGACGCTGACGGAGGGCAAGAACCGCGAAGTTCGGCGTGTGCTCGAATATCTCGGCCTCCAGGTCTCTCGCCTGATCCGCACCCGCTATGGCCCCTTCTATCTGGAAGACATGCCGATCGCGTCGGTGGACGAGATCCGCCAGCACGACCTGGTCGCATTCCGCAAGACGCTGAAGGACCGGCCGACCAGCAAGCCGGCACCCGAAGGCGCCGATCCGGCCGCGCTGAAGGCGTGGCGGCGCGAACCGTCGCGCGATCGCACCGCGCCGGCGCGTCCGCGTCCCGCACCGGTCCCCTATGGCGAGCGGGTCGCGCGCGAGGTGCAGCCGCACCCGCAGGCGTTCCGCCGCAGCCGACCCGCGGACGAAGACACGGGCGAGGCGCCGCGCGGGAGTGGCTTTGGCAAGCGCACGGCCGAACGCGGGCCGCGCCGCAAGGACGGTCTCGCCGGCCGCCGCGACGAGGCCGGCGCGCCGCGCAGCCCGCGTGGCCAGCGCGCAGCGGCATTTGCCGACCGCACCGGCCGCAAGCCGGCCGCCGAGCGGGCGGAGCGCCCTGCCGAGGCGGGACGTGGCGACAAGCCCCGCCGTACGCTGTCCGCAGCCTTTGGTGGCGAACGCCCGGCGCGCGACGATCGGCGTCCGCCGCGTGGCGAACGCCCCGAGCGGACGGAGCGTCCCCAGCGGGGCGAGCGTCCGCAGCGCGCGGATGGACCGCGCAGTGCATTCGGGAAGCCGAGGTCCGGGGACTATGGCGCTGCCGCACCCCGCGGTGATGCCCCTCGCGGCCCCCGCGGCGAAGGTCCACGCACGGCCCGCCCCGAGGGGGCGCGGCCGCCGCGTGGCGACGGGCCGCGCTCTGGCTATGGCGCGGGTGCGCCGCGGGGCGATGGCCCGCGCGCTCCTCGCGGAGAGGGACCGCGTTCGCCGCGTGGTGACGCTACACGCTCGCCGCGCGGTGATGCACCGCGTCCGCCGCGGGGGGATGGTCCCGCCCGTCCGCCGCGGGGTGGACGGCCCGGCGGTCCTCCCAAGGGTCGCGGCTGATGCGCATCATTTCCGGCCAGTGGCGTGGGCGTCCGATCGCCGCACCCAAGGGTGAAGCGACCCGCCCGACCGCGGATCGCACGCGCGAGGCGCTGTTCTCCATGCTGGCGAGCCGCGTCGGCAGCTTTGAGGGGCTGGCGGTCGCCGACCTGTTCGCAGGATCGGGCGCGCTGGGGCTAGAGGCGTTGTCGCGCGGCGCGGCGTCGTGCCTGTTCGTGGAGCAGGACCGCCATGCGCTCGATGCACTGCGCGCCAATGTCGAGAAGCTCGGCGCCAAGGGCGCGCAGGTGCGGGCGCAATCCGTGCTGGCGCTGGGGCCGACCGCCACGCCGCTCGACCTGATCCTGATGGATCCGCCCTATGCGAGCGGCGCCGGCTGGGTGGCCGCCGACAAGCTCGCGCGGCTCGGCTGGATCGGGCCGGCGACCTGGGTGAGCGTCGAGACCGGCCGCACGGAGGACGCCGATGCGCCCGGCTTCGTGATCGATGCCGAGCGCGTCTATGGCAAGGCGAAGCTCACTTTGCTCCGCCGCGCGGAACCAGCCACAGACCTGCAAGACTGAACAGCCCGGCGACGGCGAGGTAGAGCCCCACCGGGGTGAGCCCGCCCGCCTGGGCGAATGCCTCGGCCGCCATCGGCGTCACCGCGCCGCCGATCACGCCGCCGACGTTGAACGCCATCGACGCGCCGGTGTAGCGCACGCGCGGCGGGAACAGGCCCGGCAGCCAGGCGCCGAGCGGCCCGTAGACGAAGCCCATCGCGAACAGCGCGATCGCCAGCCACGCAGTGACGGCGGCGATCGTGCCGCCGCCCATCAGCGGCTGCATCAGCAGGCCGGCGACGATCACGCCCCCGCAGCCGAAGGCGAGCACCCGGCCGGTGGTGCTGCGATCCGCCCACCAGCCGGCGAGCGCGATGCCGGCGGCCATGAACAGGATCGCGAACAGCTGCATCGACAGGAAGGTGTCGCGCGAGAAGCCGAGACGCGTGGTGCCGTGGCCAAGCGCGAAGGCGGTGGCGATGTAGTAGAGCGCGAAGCAGGCCACCGCGCCAAACGTGCCGGCGAGCGTGCCGCGAAGATGGCTGCGGAAGAGTTCGGCGAGCGGCACCGACGCGGGGGTTTCGTGCTCCAGGGCGGCGCGGAACTCGGCGGTCTCGGTGAGCTTGAGGCGAACCCACAGGCCGAGGCCAACCAGCAATGCGCTGGCGAGGAACGGCAGGCGCCAGCCCCAGCTGCGGAACGCGGCTTCGTCCAGGCCGAGCCCGAGCAGCAGGAACAGGCCATTGGCGGCGAGGAAGCCGACCGGCGCGCCGAGCTGCGGCACCGATCCGAAGCGGCCGGCCCAGCCCTTGGGCGCATTCTCCACCGCAAGCAGCGCCGCTCCGCCCCACTCGCCGCCAAGGCCGAGCCCCTGGGCGAAGCGCAGAAGGCACAGCAGGAACGGGGCGAGCAGGCCGACCTGGCCGTAGGTAGGCAAAAACGCGATCGCGAGCGTCGAGCCGCCCATCAGCATCAGCGAGGCGACCAGCGTCGACTTGCGGCCCATACGGTCGCCGAAGTGGCCGAACAGTGCCGCGCCGAGCGGGCGGGCGAGGAACGCGAGGCCGAGGCTGGCGTAGCTCAGCATCAGCCGCGCCGATTCCGACTCGGCCGGGAAGAACAAGGTCGGGAACACCAGCGCCGCGGCAGTGGCGTAGATGTAGAAGTCGTAGAACTCGACCGAGGTGCCGACGAGGCTGGCGAGCAGGATGCGGCGGCTGGAGGGGCCGCCGGCTGTGGGCAGAACGGCGGCCGGGATTGGCGCGGCGGCGGAACGGTGGGCGGTCATGCGGGCTGGTTGGCGGTGGAGTTGCGGGAGGTCAACCTGCGCACGCATCTTTGTTGCCGAAGAAGCTGGCGCTGGAGCAGCATCCTTGCGCTTTCTCAGTCATCAGAAGCGAAGAAAGCCATCTGGTATCTTCCCCTGTGGTGCTCCTGCGACGGCAGGAGCCCAGGGGTTCGGGCGCCACGGGTCGTTGATCTGCTTGGCCCTGGATTCCTGCCTGCGCAGGGATACGGCAGCTGCCGGGGCGTCTGTCGCACCATTCGCAGGCGGCCGGGGACGCGACGTTTACGGCACGGTTCAAGCCTTGCCCCGGCGGGCTTCGTTCCCTAGCTGTTCGCGCATGAACGTGCCGCAGACGACCCCCTCGCCCCAGGACCCGCCGTACCTGCGTGGCCTCAACGAACCGCAGCGCGAAGCCGTGCTGACGAGCGAGGGCCCGGTGCTGGTGCTGGCGGGCGCAGGCACGGGCAAGACCGCGGCGCTGACGGCGCGGCTGGCGCACCTGCTGTACACGCGCAAGGCGTGGCCGTCGGAAATCCTGTCGGTCACCTTCACCAACAAGGCCGCGCGCGAGATGCGCGAGCGCGTCGGGCGGCTGGTCGGCGACGCGGTGGAGGGCATGCCGTGGCTCGGCACCTTCCATGCGATTGGCGCGAAGATGCTGCGCCGCCATGCTGAGCTGGTGGGGCTGCAGTCGAACTTCACCATCCTCGATACCGACGACCAGCTGCGGTTGATGAAGCAGCTGATCGTGGCGGCCAACCTGGACGAGAAGCGCTTCCCTGCCCGCCAGCTCGCCGGCGTGATCGACAGCTGGAAGAACAAGGGGATGACGCCCGCCGACGTGGACGCGGGCGAGAGCGAGCGCTTCGCCAACGGTCGCGGCGGCGAGCTGTACCAGCAGTATCAGGATCGCCTCAAGGCGGTGAACGCCTGCGACTTCGGCGACCTGCTGCTGCACGTGCTGACCATCCTGCGCACCCATCGCGATGTGCTGGAACACTATCAGCAGCGCTTCCGCTACATCATGGTGGACGAGTATCAGGACACCAACTCGGTCCAGTATCTGTGGCTGCGGCTGCTGGCGCAGGAGCGGAAGAATATCTGCTGCGTGGGCGACGACGACCAGTCGATCTATTCCTGGCGCGGCGCGCAGGTGGAGAACATCCTGCGCTTCGAGCGCGACTTCCCCGGCGCCAAGGTGATCCGGCTGGAGCAGAACTACCGCTCCACCCCGCACATCCTGGGTGCGGCCGGCGGCGTGATCGCCAACAACAGCGGCCGGCTGGGCAAGCAGCTGTGGACCGAGCTCGACGCGGGCGAGAAGGTGCGCGTGATCGGCGTCTGGGATGGCCCCGAGGAGGCGCGGCGCGTCGGCGAGGAGATGGAGGCGTGCCGCCGCGCGGGCAAGTCCTATGACGAGATGGCGATCCTGGTGCGCGCGCAGCACCAGACCCGCGAGTTCGAGGACCGGTTCATCGCCATCGGCCTTCCCTATCGCATCGTCGGCGGCCAGCGCTTCTACGAGCGGATGGAGATCCGCGACGCCATCGCCTACCTGCGCGTCGTCAATCAGCCCGCCGACGACCTGGCGTTCGAGCGCATCGTCAACGTGCCCAAGCGGGGCCTCGGCGACAAGGCGGTGGCGACCGTGCACCGCTATGCGCGCGCGACCGGCAGCCCGCTGATGACGGCAGCGGCGCGCATCCTCGACACCGACGAGTTGACCGGGGCGGCGCGCAAGTCGCTCGGCCGGCTGGTCGGCGACATCGCCCGCTGGCGCGACATGGCGCGCGACCTGCCCCATCCGGAACTCGCCCGCCAACTGCTCGACGAGAGCGGCTATACGGCGATGTGGCAGGCGGAGAAGTCGGCCGAGGCCGCCGGGCGCCTGGAGAACCTCAACGAGCTCGTCCGCGCGATGGAGGAATACGACAGCCTGGGCGCGTTCCTGGAGCATGTCAGCCTGGTGATGGACAATGAAGGCGCCACCCAGGAGCCGCAGGTCACCATCATGACGATCCACGCCGCTAAGGGGCTGGAGTTCGACACGGTGTTCCTCGCCGGCTGGGAGGAAGGCCTGTTTCCCTCGCAGCGCTCGCTGGATGAGGGCGGGCTCGCCAGCCTGGAGGAGGAACGCCGCCTCGCTTATGTCGCGATCACGCGCGCGCGCCGGCTGGCGGTGATCCTGCACGCCGCCAATCGCCGTATCTATGGGCAGTGGACCTCCTCGCTCCCCAGCCGCTTCGTCGGCGAGCTGCCGGCCGAGCATATCGACGCCGAGACGACGATGGCTGGCGGCGAGAGCCTGTGGCGCGCGAACTGGTCCGAGCGGGCCGATCCGTTCGCGGACGTCAGCCGCGGCACCGGACGCGGGCCGGGCTGGCAGCGGGCGGCGAGCAGCGGCTCGACCTTCACCCGCGACGCCCCCCGTGTGATCGAAAGCCGCGCGAGTGCGGTGAGCCTGGGCAACAAGGGCCGCAGCGACGTGAGCCTGGGCCTGCGCGTGTTTCACCAGAAGTTCGGATACGGCACGATCGCCGCGATCGAGGGCAACAAGCTGGAGATCGATTTCGAGACCGGCGGGCGCAAGCGCGTGCTCGACAGCTTCGTGACGATCGGCTGAGTGGGCGTGGCGGAAGCGGCCTTGCTGTCGCTCCGCTTCTCTGCACGGCCGGCCGCGTTGGGGATTTGAACCGAAAGGCGTGCCCTTGCGTTCAGGCATCTGTTGCGCTGCAACAAATTGCCCGATCACGGCTTGGAGCCCGCATGCGATACCCGACCCGACGAGAGATCGTCGCCACTGCCGGCCTGGCAGCTCTTTTCGGCGGCCCGTTTGCCGCCATGGCGCGCAAGACGCAGAGCCCGGCCCAGCCCTTTTCCTGGGAGGCACTGCAGGAGCGCGCCGCGACCCTCGCGCGCCAGCCCTATCGCGCGCCCGAGCGCGTCGCGGCGGCCGCGGCGATCGACTATGACGCGGTAGGTTCGATCCGCTATCGGCCGGAAGAGACGCTGGCGGGCGGCATCCGCCTGTTCCCGCTCGGCCGCTATGCGCCGACCCCGGTGAAGATCAATATCGTCGAGAACGGCCAGGCGCACGCCGTCCCCTTCTCGCGCGACCTGTTCCAGGCGGTGTCCGGCCATGCGCCGCCGCTCGGCATCGCCGGCTTCCGCGCGATGGTGCTGGGCAAGGAGAGCGACTGGATGGCATTCCAGGGCGCTTCCTATTTCCGCACGGCCGGGTCGCAGGACCAATATGGCTTGTCGGCACGCGGGATCGCGATCAACACCGGCATTCCGGGGCGCGAGGAATTCCCCGACTTCACCGAGTTCTGGATCGAGCGCACTGGTGCGGACGCCTATACCGTCTATGCGCTGATGGACGGCGCCAGCGTGACCGGCGCCTATCGCATCGCCAGCCGCCACCAGAACGGCGTGCAGCAGGACGTGTCGGCGGTGCTGCACCTGCGCCGCGACGTCGAACGGCTGGGCATCGCGCCCGCCACCAGCATGTTCTGGTATGGCGAGGGCAACCGCGGCGCGGCCGTCGACTGGCGCCCGGAGATCCACGATTCCGATGGTCTCGCCCTGCTGACGGGACGCGGCGAGCGCATCTGGCGCCCGCTCGTCAATCCGCCGCACGAAACCCTCGACAGCTTCGCCGACGAGAACCCGCGCGGCTTCGGCCTGCTCCAGCGCGACCGCGACTTCGACCATTATCAGGACGACGGCGCCTTTTATGATCGCCGGCCCAATTTGTGGGTCGAGCCGCGCGGGCAATGGGGCCGCGGCAACGTGGTGCTGTTCGCCTTTCCGACCGCGGCCGAGACGGTCGACAACATCGTCTCCTTCTGGGTGCCGGCAGAGGCACCCAAGGCGGGCCAGCGATTGCAGTTCGACTATGGCCTGCGCTGGGGATCGGACGATCCGACGCTGTCCCAGGCGACCGCGCATGTGGTCGACAGCTGGACCGGCGTCGCCGGTCGGCCCGGAGACGCACCGACCAAGGGCGCGCGCAAGCTCGTCGTGGACTTCGAGGGCACGGGCCTTGCCGGTCTCGACCGGTCGAGCGGGGTCTCGCCCGCGATCGACGTCGCGCGCGGCAAGCTGATCGCCAGCGCCGCTTATCCCGTGGTCGGGCAGAAGAACCGCTGGCGGATCACCGCCGACATCGCGCCCGAGGGCAGTGGTCCGGCCGACGTGCGGCTGTTCCTGAAGCGGGGCAACCGTGCGCTCAGCGAAACGCTGTTGTTTCCGGTGTTCAACGGGTGAAGCAGCCGGCTCGCCTCCCGGCAGAGGCCCCCATCGACATGCCGGTCCAGCAGTTCGACGGGCCGCCGCCCCCGCGCCGGATTCCCGAACCCTGGTCGGGTCCCAGCGAGGACGGCGGCGACCTGCTCGCCAGGCGCGTGCTGCTGGTGCTGCTCACCGCGATGCTGGCGACCGCCGCCTCGACCGCGCTCAAGGAGTCGCTGGTCGCAGATGGCTGGAGTGTCACCGACGCGCTGCTGCTGGTGATCTTCTTCCCGCTGTTCGCGCTGATCTCGTTCGGGTTCATCAATGCGTCGATCGGCTTCCTGCTGCTGATCACCGGCCTGCGTCCCGGCTTCATGCCCACGCCGCGCTGGTCGGCACCGCTTAAGGGCCGCACCGCCATCCTGATGCCGGTCCACAACGAGGACGTGGCGGCGGTCTATGGGCGCATCGCCCAGATGGCCGAGGCGATCGCCCAGGGCGGCATGGCCAAGCACTTCGACTTCTTCATCCTGAGCGATTCCGCGCCCGAGGCGGAGGCGGAGGAAGTCGCGGCGTGGCGGGCGCTGGCGCAGCAGCTCGACTGCGCGCTCTATTATCGCCGGCGGACGCAGAACATCGGGCGCAAGCCGGGCAACGTCGCCGAATGGATCCGGCGGTTCGGCGGCGCCTACGACTATATGCTGATGCTGGACGCCGACAGCCTGATGGGCGGCGACACGATCATCGGCATGGCGCAGGTGCTCGACCGGCGGCCGGCGGTGGCACTGCTCCAGACGGTGCCGATGGTGATCGGCGCGACCACGCTGTTCCAGCGCTGGATGCAGTTCGCGAGCCACCTCTACGGCCCGATCTCCACCGCCGGGCTGGTGTGGTGGTCCGGGTCGGAGGCGACCTTCTGGGGCCACAATGCGCTGATCCGCGTCGAGGCGTTCGCCGCCTGCTGCGGCCTGCCCGAGCTTCCCGGCGGACCGCCGTTCGGCGGCACCATCATGAGCCACGACATGGTGGAGGCAGCGCTGCTGCGGCGGCGCGGCTGGCGCGTGCACATGGTGCTGACGGATGCGACCTTCGAGGAATACCCGCCGACGCTCATCGATGCCGCCGTCCGCGACCGGCGCTGGGCGCAGGGCAACATCCAGCACCTGCGGCTGCTCGGCGCCTCCGGGTTTCACTGGAT
Source organism: Microbacterium terregens (assembly GCF_027922045.1). The sequence continues at coordinate 217,390 of NZ_BSEX01000009.1, read as the reverse complement.
CAACCGGTTGCAGCTGTTGCTGGGGGCATCCGCCTATCTCGCCTCGCCGCTCTGGCTGCTCTTGATCCTGACCAGCATCGTCCAGGCGCTGGTGGGCGAGCCGAGCCTGATGAACCGGGGCACCTCGGCTGTGGTGCTGGCGGTGACGCTGCTGCTGCTGTTCGGACCCAAGCTGCTGAGCGTCATCTGGGCGACGGCTGACCGCGAGCGCCGCGAGGCGCTGGGCGGGTGGCGGACGATCGGCCGGTCGGTGCTGCTGGACGTGCCGCTCTCGATGCTGGTCGCCCCGGCGATCGCGCTGACGCAGACGATCGACCTGGTTGGCATCGCCGCGGGCAAACGGTCCGCCTGGGACCCGCAGAGCCGGCAGCGCGACGGCCTCGCCATGCGCGACATCCTGCCGCGCTATCGCTGGCACCTGGGGTTCGGGGTGGTGCTGCTGCTCCTGTCGCCACTGATGCCGGTGACGGCGCTGTGGCTGCTGCCCGTCACGCTGGGGCTGCTGCTCTCGCCGCTTGCGGTTCAATGGACCGCGGGCGCGCGCGCGGGTGCCTGGGCCGCCCGGCACGCGATCTTCGAGCCGCGCTATGGGCAACTGAGGACGGCGCCGCTTCCCGAACAGCGCGTGGGGCCCGCGCCGACCCCGGTCTAACGGCGCCGGTGCACCGTTTTCCGGCCTTGGCGCGTTGCGGCTCCATCAAGAGGAGGTGAGCCATGGAAATCATCCGATTGCCGAGCGGAGAGGTGGCGCCGGGCGACGTCGACTGCATCAGCATCGTCGCGCTTTCGGACGGCCGGTATGACCTGTCTGGCGCGGCGCTGGTCGCCTGCGGCGACGGGGACGAGGTGCAGTCGGTGGCGCTGATCGGCCTGCCGCCGTTCGAGACGCGCGAGGCCGCCGAGGACGCGGGGCTCGCCTGGGCGGCGGAGCAGTGCGTCGAGCGTATCTATGTGACGGACGTGGAGTTCTGCGTGCAGCCCTAGCCGCGGCGGGCGCCGCTTGCGCCGAAGGCCAAGCGGCGGCCGGCGCTTAGCGGAAGAACAGGAAGTAGAGGATCAGCACCACCGGGAGCGGCACGCCCAGCACCCACAGCAAACAGCCTCGCTTCATCGTTTGATCCTTTTTCGTTACGGCCAAACAACGTGGGCTTGCCGGTTTAGTTTCCGGGCCGTCGAGATGCCTGTCTGACGCGCCCGCCGCTCTTGCTCATCTGCGGGAAACATTCCTTCGGCTAGGGGTTCTGCCCCCGCCGCCAGTGTATCGGCGGACCGAAGGAGTATGAAGTCCATGCAGAAGTTGCTCGCAGGCGCGCTTGGCGCCGTCCTGGTCATGATCGCCCCCGCTGCCTCCGCACAGGCGCGACACGATCCCGCACCCCACGCCCAGGGCCAGCACCAGCAGAGCCGCACGACCGTCCGGACGGTCACCCGCACGACCACGACCACGCGCGGCAACAGCTATGGCAATTGGAACAACGGCTGGGGTGCGCGCCCCGGTGCGCCGACCGCCGCCTATCGCGGCCGCCAGAACGACTGGTACCGCCACGTCCGCGCCTGCCAGCAGCGCTACCGCAGCTACAACAGCCGCACCGACAGTTACACGGTGCGCCGTGGCGTGACCCGCCGCTGCACGCTCTGACCCATGCCGGAGCCGGGACGCGCGTCCCGGCTCCCCACCGGAACCACCTTGGCGTTCCGCCCGTTGGCGCGGCGAACTGCAGGAGAGCCGCATGCCGACGCCCCAGGAAATCCAGACCCGCTTCTGGAAGGCGCTGAAATCCGATCGCACGCTGATGCTGGGGATCGACGGCGTCGGCGACGGCCACGCCCAGCCGATGACGGGCCAGACGCTGGACGGCGCGGAGCACGGGCCGATCTGGTTCTTCACCACCAAGGACAACACGCTGGTGAAGGAGATGCGCGAGGGCACCCGCGCCACCGCCCACTTTGCCTCGAAGAACCACGAGGTGTTCGCAAGCATCCACGGCAACCTGGTCGTGGAGCAGGATCGCGCCATGATCGACCGGCTGTGGAACCGGTTCGCCGCCGCCTGGTACGAAGGCGGCAAGGATGATCCCAAGCTGGAGTTGATCCGGCTCGATGCCGAGCATGCGAAGATCTGGCTGGACGAATCGAGCCTGTTCGCCGGCATCAAGATCCTGCTGGGGGTCGACCCCAAGGCCGATTACGCCGACAAGGTTGCCGACGTCACCCTCGGCTGACCGCCGCCGCTTCCCTGCCGGCAGTCCTTCGCCGGCCGCCCGCTTCCCCGCACAAGGAGTTGCCGATGCCGACTGTCGAGACCCGCGACGGTACCAAGCTGTATGTGAAGGACTGGGGCAGCGGACCCGCGGTCGTGCTGATCCACGGCTGGCCTTTGTCCTCGAACAGTTGGGACCCGCAGGCATTCGCGCTCGCCAACGCCGGCTATCGCGTGATCGCCTATGATCGTCGCGGCTTCGGCCGGTCGGAACAGTCGTGGTCCGGCTACGACTATGACACGCTGTCGGACGACCTGGCCGACGTGATGGAGGCGTGTGGCGTCACCTCGGGCGCGACACTGGTCGGCTTCTCGATGGGTGGCGGCGAGGTCGCGCGCTACCTGTCGCGCCATGGCGGCAAGGGCGTGGCAAAGGCGGTACTGGTCGGGTCCGTCGTGCCCTACATGCTCCAGACCGACGACAACCCCCATGGGGTGCCGCGCGCGCAGCTGGAGGACATCAGCCAGCAGATCGAGGCGGACCGGCCGAAGTTCATGGCGAACTTCCTGGACCAGTTCTTCGGCGTCGGCTTCATCACCAGCCCGGTGAGCGAGGAGCGGCTGCACTGGGCGTGGAACCTGACGCAGCAGGCGGGGCTCAAGCCCACGCTCGCCTGTGCCGAGGCGTTCGCCTTCACCGACTTCCGGCCGGACCTCGCCGCGTTCACCATGCCGACGCTCGTGATCCACGGCACGTCGGACGACACGGTGCCGATCGACGCCACCGGCCGGGCGGCCGCCGCGGCGATCCCCGGCGCCACGCTGATCGAATATGACGGGGCCCCCCACGGCCTGTTCGCGACCGATCAGGACCGGCTGACCGACGACCTGCTCGCGTTCCTTGGCGATCCGGTGGCGGCGACCCACGGCGGCACCATCGTCTGATCCCCGGCGCGCGGCGGCATGCCGCCGCGCGCCCCCGCCCGTGGCATCGCAAGCAGCCTGCAAAGCGTGATTGCCGATGGCGCCGCCCCCGCATAGAGCCCTGAACATGGCCGCCGTCCAGCACCCGTTCGCAATCCACAATTTCCGCGCCTATTTCCTGGCCCGGCTGTCCACCACCCTCGCCCAAATGTCGATGGTGATCGTCATCGGCTGGCAGGTCTATGACCTCGCCCGACGGACGATGGACGTGAAGGAAGCCGCCTTCTACCTCGGGCTGATCGGCATTGCGCAGTTCCTGCCGCTGCTCGTCCTCTCGCTGGTCGCCGGCTGGGTCGCCGATCGGGTCGACCGCCGCTGGATCGCGCGCGGTTCGGTCGCCATCGAGGCGGGATGCGCCATCACCCTGGCGGTCGCGAGCTACCATGAGCATGTGACGCTAGGGCTGCTGTTCTTCGTGGCGGCGCTGCTGGGCGTGGCGCGCGCATTTGCCGGGCCGTCGCTCCAGGCGCTTGCCCCCAATCTGGTGCCCAAGGCCATCCTGCCGACCGCGATCGCGATGAGCTCGGTCTCGTGGCAGGCGGGCACGGTGCTGGGACCGACGATGGGCGGCTATCTCTACGCCGCGAGCCACTGGCTGCCCTATGCCGTGTCCGGGGCGCTGTTCAGCTTCTCCTTCCTGATGCTGTCGCTGATCGGGCGGGTGCCGCACAACTCGGTGCGCGGCACTGCCAACCCGTTCCGCCAGATGCTGGAGGGCCTGTCCTATGTGCGCCAGAACCGCCTGGTGCTGGGGGCGATCTCGCTGGACCTGTTCGCGGTGCTGCTGGGCGGCGCGACGGCCATGCTGCCCGTCTATGCGCGCGACATCCTGAAGGTGGGCGCCGATGGCCTCGGCCACCTGCGGGCAGCCCCCGCGGTCGGCGCGATTGCGGTGGCGCTGTGGTTCTCGTGGCGGCCGCTCCGGACCAATGTCGGCGTGAAGATGCTGGCGGCGGTGGCGGTGTTCGGCGGGGCGACGGTGGCCTTCGGCCTCAGCGCCCCGGCGCTGCTGCCGCTGCTCGGAAAGTCGGCCGTCGGGCATGACAGCGCACCGGCGGTGCTGCTGGCGCTGACGGCGCTGTTCGTGCTGGGCGCCGCCGACATGGTGTCCGTCTATGTGCGCCAGTCGCTGATTCAGCTCTACACCCCCGACGACATGCGCGGCCGGGTGGGCGCCGTGTCCACGCTGTTCATCTCCGGCTCGAACGAACTGGGCGAGGCGGAATCCGGCTTCCTGGCGGCGGCGATCGGCCCCGTGGCGGCGGTTGTGGCAGGCGGCATCGGTGCGATATTGGTGACGGCACTGTGGGCACGCATCTTTCCGGAGCTTCGCCGGGCGCGCACGTTCGAGGCGCCCGCGACGCTGGAATTCACACCCGTCAAGGAGAAGGCAGAATGAAGGCCAACACCATCCTGGAGACGATCGGCAACACGCCGCACGTCCGGATCCAGCGGCTGTTCGGAGACGCCGAGGTGTGGATCAAGTCCGAGCGCTCGAACCCCGGCGGATCGATCAAGGACCGCATCGCGCTTGCGATGATCGAGGCGGCGGAAGCCTCGGGCGACCTGCAGCCCGGCGGCACCATCATCGAGCCGACCAGCGGCAACACCGGCGTCGGCCTGGCGATGGTCGCGGCGGTCAAGGGCTACAAGCTGGTCCTGGTGATGCCCGAAAGCATGTCGATCGAGCGCCGCCGGCTGATGCTGGCCTATGGCGCGAGCTTCGACCTCACCCCGCGCGAGAAGGGCATGAAGGGCGCGATCGAGCGCGCGCAGGAACTGGCCGAGCAGACGCCGGGTGCCTGGATCCCGCAGCAGTTCGAGAACCCCGCCAACGTCGACGTGCATGTCCGCACCACGGCGCAGGAAATCCTGGAGGACTTCGCCGACACGCCGATCGACGTGCTGATCACCGGCGTCGGCACCGGCGGGCACATCACCGGCGTTGCCGAGACGCTCAAGAAGCAGTGGCCGCAGCTGAAGGTCTATGCGGTGGAGCCGGAGCTTTCGCCGGTGATCTCCGGCGGGCAGCCGGGGCCGCACCCGATCCAGGGCATCGGCGCGGGCTTCATCCCGGCCAACCTCCACACCCAGGCGATCGACGGCGTGATCAAGGTGGACGCAGCCGTCGCCAAGGACATGGCGCGCCGTTCGGCAGCCGAGGAAGGCATGCTGGTCGGCATCTCGTCCGGCGCGACGCTCGCGGCGATCCTGCAGAAGCTGCCCGACCTGCCGGACGGGGCGCGGGTGCTGGGCTTCAACTACGACACGGGCGAGCGCTACCTGTCGGTTCCGGACTTCCTGCCGGAAAGCTGAGCGATCCACATGCTGGTGTCCCGCGGCGCGCGTGCGCCTGATTCCTCAGGCGTGCGCGCGGCGCCGCTGGGCACGGGCTCGCACGTGCTCGACGGAGTGCTGGCGGCCGTGGCGCTGGCGGCGGTGCTGGTGCCGGCATGGGCAGTGACCCACGCGCCGCCGATGCCGCCCCAGGCCAGCCGCGCGATGCGGCATGCGGCACCGCGGCGCGTGCTGCCCCCCGCCGAACTGCCGGCCGTGGAGCCGATCGAGTTCCAGGACATGACGGCGGACGAGGCGCGGGCGTTCAACGCCGGCATCCCGTTCCATGCCGGCCCCAACCCCGCCGCCCGCCCCTTCCGTTTCGGTGGCCCGGACGAGGACCGGGCGCGGGCGAGCGACTGCCTCGCCGCCGCCGTGCTCTACGAGGCGGGCGACGATCCGGAGGGGCAGAAGGCGGTCGCCCAGGTGGTGCTGAACCGCGTCCGCCATCCGGCTTTCCCGAAGACGGTGTGCGGGGTGGTGTTCCAAGGCTCGGAGCGGGCCACCGGCTGCCAGTTCACCTTCACCTGCGACGGGGCGCTGGCGCGCTGGTATTCCGACCCCTTCTGGGACCGCGCGCGCAAGGTCGCGGACGCGGCGCTGGCGGGCGCGGTCTACAGGCCCGTCGGCCATGCCACCCATTATCACACCGACTGGGTGGTGCCGTACTGGAGCTCCAGCCTCGACAAGATCTTGGCGGTGCACACGCATCTGTTCTTCCGCTGGACCGGCTGGTGGGGAACCCCGCCCGCGTTCCGCTTCGCCGCCACCGGCAGCGAGCCGCGCGTGGCCCAGCTTGCGGCGCACTTCGACGCGCACAAGCTGCCGGAGGTGCTGGCGGCGGAGACTCAGGCGCTGGCGATGCAAAAGGCGATGGCGCTGCCGGCTTCGGCGCTGAAGCCATCTGCGGACGAACCCAACACCTTCCTGATCCATGTCGATGCCAAGGATGCGGCGAGCTTCCCGATCCTCGCGGATCGTGCCTGCGGCGAGCGCCCCTATTGCAAGTTCATGGGCTGGACCGACCCGCGGCAGGTTCCGGCGAGTGCCAAGGGCACGCTGTCGCCCCAGCAGCTGACGTCAATGTCGTTCAGCTACCTGCGCGACCGGCCCCGCAACCTGGAACGCGCGCTGTGGAACTGCGCAGACTTTCCGCAGCCCAAGCCGCAGTGCATGCGCCGCACGCCACAGCCGATCGCCTCCCCCGCGCCGGGCGCGGCCGGGGAAGAAGGTCCGGCAGGGTTGAGCGGCGTGCGACGCAAGCCTGCCTCGCAACCGGCGGCGGCGCTTGCGGCACCGGAGGCACCAGTCGCATCGTAGTTCCTTTGAAAGCCGGGCAGCACTGGCGAATGACCGACATTGGGTGGCTTTGAGACCGTCCGCTAATGGACGCTTATGAAGGAGAAGCAGTCGGTCCTGCTCCACCAATCTGCTCAAGGAGCACCGCCTCAACCGGGTCGCCGGGCGCATGAGGCCAGTGACGGATTGCTGTTTCTCCATTGCTGAAGCGATAGCTTTCATAATGATCATCGTAGATCGCGATCTCGAAGTCGCAGCCAATCCAATGGAGAGATATGCCGCCGTCGTAGGGATTGACTGTGATCGATTGGGGCGCGTTCAGCGCGTCGGCGGCATTGATCAAGTCTCTAAGGTTAGCGCGTTGAGGGGCCGCACAATCCATTGCTTCGGCTTCAACTGCTATGTCTTCCCAGCCCATAAATGCCTTCGTGCCAGGATGAACAAGCGTCGGCAATTAGAAAGCGGAACGCTAGCTCGGAGTGGCGGAGACTGGGCGTTTCCTGCCGTTCGCTCGTAGCCGCTTCCGAACAGCCGGTGGTGTGCGGGAAGCGGACCTTCGTTGCTGCTCCCATCTCTGTTAGTTGCTATGCTCCTTTGATGGCTGTTATTCGCTTGGTCCTCATCAGTTTGGCGGCGGCCCTCGCGGGCTGTTCGGCTGGATCAATCTTACTTTTTGCTGAGCTCAACCGTACGAGTCTTGTCGCTCTGCCGTTCACCTGCATGGTGTCACTACTGCTACTTATGCCATTCTACGCAGCAGCGCGTGAAGCTGGCGTGGCACTCGGCGGGCGTTATGCTCGGCTCTTGGTAGCCGGAGGTGTTGCGGGAGCCTTGTTCGCAGGTTTCATATTTCTCGCGACCAATCTCCTCAAAGGGGCAGCGATCGGGTCCAGCTACGGTGCGCTGACGGCGATCTGCTGGATCACAATACATGCCGCGACGAAGCGGCTCGCCACCTTGATCGCGTGACGTCCGCAACTGGGCGCTAGCCGGCTGCGCACTCGCCTATGTCATCTCGGCGTAGGCCGGGGTCATCTCATCACCTGCGCCCGGGGCGTGCTGGGTCCTAGCCCCCGCACACCGCGCGGCCGCGGGGGTCGCGGAGGGCGGCGGCTTCGGAGAGCACGTCGCTCATCCGCTCGACGCGCAGGCCGCTGAAGGTACCGCGGGCGGTGCATCGCTGCGCGCATTGCGGCGGCAGCTTGGCGGGGAAGATGATGCGCGCGTCCTCGATCCGCGCCTCCACCTCGCAGGCGTTGCCGAAGTCGATCCGGAGGCGGTCACCCGACTGGCTGGCCGTCCCGCTGGCGCTGCAGCCCAGACGGCCGCCGTTGAGCACGAAGGCGCCGATCCGCAGCGTCTCGCCCTGCGGCACGAGGCAGAGCCGGTCGCCGCCCCGCTCGTAGAGCCCGGTGAGGGAGTCGTCGCCGGGATCGCGCACCACCCCGCGCTCGATCGCGACCGTCTCCAGATCGGGTGCCTCGGTGTTCGCCGGGTCGCCGCCTCCCGAACAGGCCGCAAGCGCCAGTGCCAGCGCGGCGACGCCTCGCTTCATTCGACCGCGACCAGCCGGCCGTCCTCGATCCGGCGGAAGAAGCAGCTGCGCGCACCGGTGTGGCAGGCGGGCCCTGCGGGCTCGACGCGGAGCCAGAGCGCGTCCTGGTCGCAGTCGATCCGCACCTCCACCACGCGCAGGACATGGCCGGAGGTCTCCCCCTTCTTCCACAGCCGGTTGCGGCTGCGCGACCAGAAGGTGGCCTCCCCGCTCTCCAGCGTCGCCGCCAGCGCCTCCGCATTCATATGGGCGACCATCAGCAGCTCGCCGGTCGCGGCTTCGGTCGCCACTGCGGTGACGAGCCCTGCAGCGTCGTACTTGGGATCGAGGGTGAGGCCGGTGTCGCGCGTGTCCATGGGCGGCGGCTTACCGGGGAGGCAGCGGGGCGGCAATCCGGGGGGGCGCGCACATTCTTCGTGACAGAAGGGCGACAAACCCGAAATCGCTCCCTATATGGCGCTCGCATCTCAGCGAACCCCGTGGGGCCGATGTTTAGCACCAATCCTTTCGACGACGACAAGCTGCGCGAAGAGTGCGGCATCTTTGGCGTTTCCGGCGCGGACGGCGCGGCAGCACTGGTGGCCCTGGGGCTCCACGCGCTGCAGCACCGCGGGCAGGAAGCCGCCGGCATCTCCAGCTTCGACGGGGTGCAGTTCCACACGCACCGCGCGATGGGGCATGTGGCGGGCAACTTCGACCGGCCCGACGTGATCGAGGCGCTGCCGGGCGCGGCCGCCGTCGGCCACGTCCGCTACGCCACCTCCGGGGATACGGCGCTGCGCAACGTGCAGCCGCTCTATGCCGAACTGGCGAGCGGCGGCTTTGCAGTGGCGCACAACGGCAATCTCTCCAACGCCCTGCGCCTGCGCAAGGACCTGGTGCGGACCGGTTCGATCTTCCAGTCGACGTCGGATACCGAGGTGATCATCCACCTAGTGGCAACGTCGAACTACCGCACGCTGCTCGATCGCTTCATTGATGCGCTCAAGCAGGTGGAGGGCGCTTATTCGCTCATCTGCATGACGCCGGAAGGCATGATCGCCTGCCGCGATCCGCTGGGCATCCGTCCGCTGGTGATGGGCAAGCTTGGCGACTCGGTGATCTTTGCGTCGGAGACGGTGGCGCTCGACGTCGTAGGGGCCGAGTACGTCCGCGACGTGGAACCGGGCGAGCTGGTGATCGTGAAGGGCACCGAGCTGCGCTCGATCCGCCCCTTCACGCCCAATGCCCCGCGGCCGTGCATCTTCGAGTACGTCTATTTCTCGAGGCCCGATTCGATCTCGGGCGGCAACTCCGTCTATTCGGTACGCAAGGCGATCGGTGCCGAGCTGGCGATCGAGAGCCCAGTCGATGCCGACCTGGTGATCCCGGTCCCCGATTCGGGCGTGCCGGCGGCGATCGGCTATACGCAGCAGTCGGGCATCCCGTTCGAGCTCGGCATCATCCGCTCGCACTATGTCGGCCGCACCTTCATCCAGCCGGGCGACAAGGTCCGCCACCTGGGCGTGAAGCTGAAGCACAATGCCAACCGCAAGCTGATCGAGGGCAAGCGGATCGTGCTGATCGACGACTCGATCGTGCGCGGCACGACCTCGCTCAAGATCGTGCAGATGATGCGCGATGCCGGCGCTGCCGAAGTGCACATGCGCATCGCAAGCCCGCCGACCCGGCACAGCTGCTTCTATGGCGTCGACACGCCGGAGCGCGCGAAGCTGCTGGCGGCCAAGCTCGATCTGGGCGGCATGACCGAATACATCCAGGCCGACAGCCTGGCGTTCGTGTCCATCGACGGCCTCTACAAGGCGCTGGGCGAGGCGGAGCGCGCAGCGGTGCGGCCGAAGTACTGCGACGCCTGCTTCACCGGTGACTATCCGACGCCGCTGACCGACCAGGACGAGACCCGCACGGTCGACCAGCTCGCCATGCTGGAGGAGCGCGTCGGCTGATCGCCGGCGCACCCCTGCCCTTCCTTTCCAAGCTCCAGGACCTTCGATGACCGACAAGCCCCTTGCCGACCAGCTCGCGCTCGTGACGGGGGCCAGCCGCGGCATCGGCGCGGCGACGGCGCTTGCGCTTGCCGCCCAAGGCGCGCACGTGGTGCTGACCGCGCGCACGCCGGGCGGGCTCGAGGAAGTCGAGGAAGCGATCCACCAGGCAGGCGGCAGCGCAACGATCGCGCCGCTGGACCTGGCCGAGCCGGACGGCGTGGCGCGGCTGGCAGCGGCGCTGGGCGAGCGCTGGCAGGCGCTCGACATGCTGGTGCTGAACGCGGCGATGCTGGGCACGCTCGGGCCGGTGAACGCGATCGACTTCAAGGAGATGTCGAAGCTGTTCACGCTAAACGTGACGGCGCAGGCAGCGCTGCTGGGCGCGTTCGGACCGATGCTGCGCCAGGCGAAGAACGGCCGGGTCGTGGGGCTCACCTCCAGCGTGGGGCGCAACCCGCGCGCATACTGGGGGCTGTATGGCTCGTCCAAGGCCGCGTTCGAGAACCTGCTGACCGCATTCGGCCAGGAAGTGCGCCAGCTGACGGCGATCCGCACCGCCATCGTCGATCCGGGCGCCACCCGCACCAAGATGCGCGCACGCGCCTATCCGGGCGAGGCGCCTGAGAGCGTGAAGCCGCCGGAGGTGGTAGCGGAGCGGATCGCGGCGCTGATGGTGTCGGGGTTTGAGACGGGGCATTTCGAGCGGGTCGACTGACGCGCTCGTGCTTCTGCGCAGTTGCGGTTGGGGTGGTTAGGCCTGCTTGACCAGCGTGACCTGGGCGACGTGGATGCCGCCGCCGCGGAAGCCGCCTTCGCAGTACATCAGGTAATAGCGCCACAGGTTGGCGAAGCCGGGCGGGAAATCGTCCGGGAGGTCGCCGGCTGCCTCGGCAGCGTCGAAGGCGCGGCGCCAGCGGTGGAGCGTCTCGGCATAGTCCTGGCCGAAGCGGTGCTCGTCCTGCCAGGCGAGGCCCCGCGCCTCGGCGAGCGCGCGGAAGCGCTCGGTCGAGAGCAGCAGGCCGCCGGGGAAAATGTAGGCCTGGATGAAATCGACGTTGTTGGCATAGGCGTCGAACAGCGCGTCATCGATCGCGATATACTGGAGCGCGGCGCGGCCGCCGGGCTTCAGCCGCGCGGCAATCGCGTCCAGGTAGGCCGGCCAATATTCCTGCCCCACCGCCTCGACCATCTCGATGCTGGCGATCGCGTCGTAGCTGCCGGCGGCGTCGCGATAGTCGGTGAGCGACACCTCCACGCCGTCGAGCTTCGCATCGGCCATGCGCTGCTCGACGAACCGCTTCTGCTCGGACGAGAGGGTCAGGCCATGGACGCGGCGACCGGCGCGGGCTGCGCGCTCGGCGAAGGAGCCCCAGCCGCAGCCGATCTCCAGGATGGTGTCGCCGGGCCTGGTACCGGTGCGGTCGAGGATCGCCTGGAGCTTGCGGTCCTGGGCGGCCTCCAGCGGCTCGGCGGGATCGGCGAACAGCGCGCTCGAATAGGTCATGCTGGAATCGAGCCAGGCGCGGTAGAAGTCGTTGCCCAGATCATAGTGGAACTGGATGTTGCGGCGCGCATTGGCGCGATGGTTGCGGCGCGACCAATGGGCGAAGCGCCGGGCGATGCCGGTCAGCCGACCCGCGCGGCCGACGTTGCCGAGCGCGCGGCCGTTGCGCATGAAGAGGTCGAACAGCGGCACGGGGTCCGGACTCGACCAGTCGCCCGATACCCAGGCCTCGTACCAGCCCGCAGAGCCGCCGGTCGCGAGCCGCAGCATCGCACGCCAGCGGTGGAGCACCACCACCGCCACCGGCCCCTCGCCGCGGCCGCCGAGCCGGACGGCACGGCCATTCGGAAGCGTCGCCTCGATCGCGCCGAATCCCAGCCCCTGGTCGATCCGGCCGAGCATCCGTTCGAACACGGGCGCGAGCCAGCGGAGCGGATCGCGCGTTGCGGTCAGGGAAGAGGGCAAGGAAGAGCGGGGCGCGTGCATGGCGCCCTACATGCACCTCCGCGCGATCACCGCAAGCCGTCCTGCTACCGACCTTATCCGGCGAAGACCCCACCCAGCGTGAGGATCGAGGCAACGTGCCGCGCCGACACCTCCATCGCATCGTCGCCGTAGCCGCCTCCCAACGCGCTCGCGAGCGGGATGCCGCGGTCGCGCGCCAGCGTCGCCACCCAGCGATCCCGCCGGACCAGCCCTTCGCGCGTGAGCGCGAGCCGGCCGAGCCGGTCGCCCGCGAACGGGTCCACCCCGGCCTGATAGAGGATCAGGTCGGGCGCGAAGCCATCGACCAGAGGAACCAGCGTTTCCGCTAGAACCGTGCAATACTCGTCATCTCCGACGCCGTCCGCGAGCGGCACGTCGAGGGTCGAGCGTGCCTTTCGCACGGGGAAGTTCTTTTCCGCGTGGATCGAATAGGTGGCGAGCCCGGGCCGGCCCGCCAGCAGCGAGGCGGTGCCGTCGCCCTGGTGCACGTCGCAGTCGACCACCAGCACGCGCGCGGCCTCCCCCTCCTCCACCAGCCGGTTGGCGGCGATCGCCAGGTCGTTGAACACGCAGAAGCCCGCGCCAGTGTCGGCCAACGCATGGTGGCTTCCGCCGGCGGTATTCGCGGCAAAGCCGTGTTCGAGCGCGAGCCGGGCGGCGAGATAGGTGCCGCCGGGCACCGCCTGCGCGCGTGTCGCGACCTCGGCGGTGATCGGGAAGCCGATCCGGCGCGCCTTTTCCGGGGGTACGGCAAGCTCGATCACCTCGGCGACATAGCCGGGTTCGTGCACCGCCTCGATCCAGCGGCGCGGCATCGGATCCGGCTGGTGCCAGTCGATCCCGGCTGCCTGCGCGCGCAGCAAGTCGCGCACCAGCCCGTTCTTGTTCCATTGATAGGTGCTGCGCGCCGGTGCGGGCGCGACATAGTCGGGGTGGTGGACGACGCGGATCACGCTTCATAGGTAAGCGCACGCACCGCGGCCGCAACGCCGCGCCACAGGAGAGCGCCTTGACCGTTTTCGTCCGCCCCGACGTCCGCGCCTTCCTCGGCTATCTCGAGAACATGCCCGGCCCGCGCATGCATGAGCTGGAGCCGGCCGCCGCACGCACGCAGCTCCTGGCAACCAAGGACGTGGCGGATCTGCCGACAGGAACGCTGGCGGTGGTCCGCGACTGCACCATCCCCGCGCCGCACGGCGACCTGCGCGCGCGCCTGTTCGACGCGCGTCCCGCGCGGGAGCCCGGGCCCGTGGTGCTGTTCCTGCACGGCGGCGGCTTCGTGATCGGTGACCTCGACTCGCATGCGAGCCTTTGTGCGGAGATCGCGCGGATGCTCGACCTGCCGGTGGTGGCGGTCGAATATCGGCTGGCGCCCGAGCACCCCTGGCCGGCAGCGCCCGACGACGCGGAGACCGCCGCGCGCTGGCTGGCGGCGGGACCGGCCGAGCTGGAGCGCGGCGTGACGAGCTTGGTGCTGGCCGGCGACAGTGCGGGCGGCGCGCTGGCGATCGTCACCGCCATGGCGCTGCGCGATCGGGCCGCGGCGGCGCCGGTAATCGCGCAGTGGCCGATCTATCCCGTGACGGACATCACCCGCGAATATCCGTCCCACGCCGAGTTCGCCGACGGCTATCTGCTGACCCGCGAGTCGCTCGCCTGGTTCGGCGAGGCATATCGGGCAGAGCGCGCGAGCCTGCGCGCCTCACCGCTGCTGGGCGACATGGCGGAGATGCCGCCGGCGCTGGTGCTGACCGCCGGGCTCGATCCGTTGCGCGACCAGGGGCGTGCCTATGCGGCGGCGCTCGCCCAGGTGGGCGTCGCCGTCACCTATCGCGAGGCGCGCGGCAATGTGCACGGGTTCCTCAACCTGCGCCGCGCGATCCCGTCGAGCCAGGGCGACCTTGCCGGCGCGCTGGTGGCGCTGCGCCAGATCATCACCGAGGCGGAGGCCGAGCGCGTCCTGGCGCAGGCGGCCGGCTGAGCCCCTCGACTTGGCCGCGGCCGCACCGCTAGGAGACATGCCATGAACGAGACCACCCTTCCCTATCGGCCCTGCGCGGGCGTCATGCTGATCAACCGCGACGGCCGCGTGTTCGTCGGCCAGCGGATCGATTCGACGCTGGAGGCCTGGCAGATGCCGCAGGGCGGGATCGATCCGGGCGAGGATGCGCTGGAAGCAGCGCTGCGGGAGCTGCGCGAGGAGACCGGCGTGCAGCCGGACAAGGTCTCGCTGATCGGCGAGGCGCCGGAAGAGCTCACCTACGACCTGCCGAACGACATGATCGGCAAGGTGTGGGGCGGCAAGTATCGCGGGCAGCGCCAGCGCTGGTTCGCCTTCCGCTTCGAGGGCGAGGAGCAGGACATCGACATTGCGACGCCGGAGCCGGAGTTCCGCGCCTGGCGCTGGGCCGAGCCGGAGGAGCTGCCGGAGGCGATCGTCGGCTTCAAGCGTGCGCTGTACGAGCGGCTGCTGGAGCTGTTCGCCGAGCCGCTAGGCCGTACCGCGCGCTGACGCGACGGAGCGAGTCGGAAGGCGGGTTCACCTCTCGCTGCATTGCAGCTAAGGACAGGCGCGTGACCAAGGCTGCGTATCTTTTCCTTGCCGCACCGCTCCTGCTGGCAAATGCCGCGCCGCCGGCTGCCGCCAAGAAGGACGCGCCGATCCCCGAGCAGCTCAAGATGATGCTCGATGCCGCCATGGCATCGGGCAACGAGGGCGAGGTCGCGACGCTGGTCAAATATTCGCGGATCGCAGCGCCGGACAGCATCGACCTGGTCCGCGAGATCACCGGCAAGTGGACGGCCGATCGCGCCGCCCAACGCACCCGCGAGCTCCAGGAATCCTCGTTCTTTGCGCTGGTGAAGGGGCGTGCGGAACTCGGCGGCTATGCGAGTTCGGGCAACACCGACAATTTCGGCGCGACCGGCGTGCTGGACCTGTCGCGCGAGGGTTTCCGCTGGCGCCACAAGCTGCGCCTGCAGCTCGACTATCAAAAGGCGAACGGCGTCACGAACCGGGAATATTACCTCGCCGCCTATGAGCCGAACTACAAGGTCGACGACCGGCTCTACGTCTACGGATCGACACAGTTCGAGAGCGACCGCTTCGTCGGGTACAACAGCCGCTTCTCGGCTTCCGCGGGTGCCGGTTACAGCGCGATCAAGCGGCCCGCGCTGACGCTGGACCTGGAACTCGGCCCCGCGTTTCGTCAGACCGACTTCACCGACGAGACCCAGGAAAGCAGCCTTGCCGCACGCGGTTCGGTCGACTTCGACTGGCGCCTGACCCCCGCGCTGACGCTGCGCCAGGACGCCTCCGCCTATCTGGCCGCGCAGGCGAACAGCACGGTCAGCAGCACAACGGCGGTCGATGCCAAGCTGTTGGGGCCGCTCTCCGCGCAGGTCTCCTATGCGGTGCGATACGAAAGCCGCCCGCCCGAAGGCAGCGTCACCACCGACACCACCACCCGCGCCTCGTTGGTCTATTCCTTCTAGCCCCGTTCCTTCCGGAGCGGAACCGCGCTAGCCTCGCGCCCATGGATGTTCTTACAAGCGCGGAAGCCGCCGTTGTCGAACGGGCGCGCGCTGCCCCGATGCTGGCGCACCTCGAACCCTGGGTCGCGGTAAACAGCGGCACGCGCAATCTCGCCGGACTGGCGCGGATGGCGCAGCTGCTCGCCGATGCCTTTTCCGCGCTGCCGGGCGGGATCGCACTGATCAAGCCGGACCCGGTCGAGGCGATCTCCGCCAGCGGGCGGCTCCAGCCGATCGAGCACGGACGCCACCTGCTGCTGACGGTGCGGCCACAGGCGTCGATCCAGCTGCTGTTCGCCGGCCACATGGACACGGTCTATCCGGCGGACCACCCGTTCCAGAAGATGCGGGTGCGCGAGGATGGCGCGCTGAACGGCCCCGGCGTCGCCGACATGAAGGGCGGGCTAGCGGTGATGCTCGCCGCGCTCGAGGCGATCGAGAACTCGGGCTTTGCGGGGCGGCTGGGTTACCAGGTGGTCATCAACTCCGACGAGGAGACGGGCTCGCTCTCCTCCGCGCCGCTGATCGCGCGCGCGGCACGCGGCAAGGCCGCCGCCTTCGTCTACGAGCCGTCGCTTGCGGATGGAACGCTGGCGGGTGCGCGCGGCGGTACGGGCAATTTCTCGCTCGCGGTGACCGGGCGCAGCGCCCATGCCGGCCGTAATCCCGAGGAAGGCCGCAACGCGCTGGTGGCGGCGGCCGAGCTCGCGCTGCGGCTGGCGGATGCGGCGGGGGACGGCCTCACCGTCAATCCGGCGCGGATCGACGGCGGCAGCCCCAACAACGTCGTGCCGGAGCATGCGGTGCTGCGGGTCAACTTCCGCCCCGCCTCGCTCGATGCGGCGGCGCGCGCGCAGGCGGCGCTGGACACGGCCGCGACGGAGGTGGCCGCGGGGCACGACGTGCGCGTCGAGTGCCACGGCAGCTTCAACCGGCCGCCCAAGCCGATCGATGCCGCCGCCGAGCGCCTGTTCGGGCTGGTCCGCGATGCGGGCCAGAGCCTGGGGCTTTCGGTCGGCTGGCGCGACACCGGCGGCGTGTGCGACGGCAACAACATCGCCGCCTGCGGCGTGCCCGTGGTCGACACCATGGGCGTTCGCGGCGGCGCCATCCATTCGCCGGAGGAATATATGCTGCCCGACAGCCTTGCCGAGCGCGCCGCGCTGTCGGCACTTTCGATCCTGCGGCTGGTCGAGCGGGGGAGCGCATGAGCTTTCGCATCCGCGCCGCCCGCGACGAGGACCTGCAGCACCTCTATGAAATGGCGAAGCTGACCGGCGGCGGCTTCACCAACCTGCCGCCCGACAAGCCGGCGCTACGCGCAAAGCTGGAGCGGAGCCACGCCGCCTTTGCGCGCGACGCCGACAGCCTGGAAGACGAGCTGTTCGTGCTGGTTCTGGAGAATGCGGAAACGCAGGAGGTGCGCGGCACCTGCCAGATCTTCACCCAGGTCGGCCAGCACTGGCCCTTCTACTCCTATCGGGTCGCGACCCTCACCAAGCACAGCGAGGCGCTGCGCCGGACCTTCCGTGCCGAGATCCTCAACCTGGTGAACGACCTGGAGGGCGCGAGCGAGGTCGGCGGGCTGTTCCTGCATCCGGGCGAGCGCGCCGGCGGGCTGGGGCTGCTGCTGGCGCGCAGCCGCTACCTGTTCATCAAGGCGCATCGCCAGCGCTTCGCGGACCGCATCCTGGCCGAGCTGCGCGGCGTGATCGATGAGGCGGGCGGGTCGCCCTTCTGGGACGGGGTGGCGGGGCGCTTCTTCGGCATGAGCTTCCAGGAGGCGGACCAGTTCAACGCCATCCACGGCAACCAGTTCATCGCCGACCTGATGCCCAAGCATCCGGTCTACACGGCGATGCTGCCGGAGAATGCGCGCTCGGTGATCGGCCTGCCCCACCCCTCCGGCCGCGCCGCGATGCGGATGCTGGAGCGCGAGGGCTTCCACTATGAGAACTACGTCGACATCTTCGACGGCGGGCCGACCATGACCGCGCGGACCGACCAGGTGGCGACCATCCGCAATGCGCGGCAGGTGCGCGTTGCGGATCTGGGCGGCGACGGGGAGCCGATGCTGGTGTCGGCCGGGCGGCTGGAGCATTTCCGCGTGGCGCTGGGCCAGGTGCGTGCGGCCGACGCCGGCGACGTGCTGCTCGACCCCGACTGTGCCGCATTGCTGGGCGTCGAGGCTGGCGACCAGGTGACGGTGGTGGAGCGCGACTGATGGCGGTGCGGGAGATCAACTTCGACGGGATCGTGGGGCCGAGCCACAATTATGCGGGGCTGAGCCACGGCAACCTGGCCGCGACCCGCAATGCCGGTGCGGTCTCGCACCCGCGCGCGGCGGCGTTGCAGGGCATCGACAAGATGCGCACCAATCTCGCCCTGGGCCTCGCTCAAGGGATCCTGCTGCCGCATCCGCGGCCGGATCACCGCTGGCTGGCGGCGCTCGCGACCGACTATGCGGCGGCACCTGCGCACCTGAAGGCGCAGGCGTTGTCGGCCTCGGCGATGTGGGCGGCCAATGCTGCCACCGTCTCCCCTGCGCCCGACACGGTCGATGGGCGTTGCCACCTGAGCGTCGCGAACCTGGTCACCATGGCGCATCGCAGCCACGAGTGGCCCGCGACACTGGCACAGCTGCGACTCGCCTTCGCGCATGAGAGCTTTGCGGTGCATCCGCCCGTGCCAGCACCCTTCGGGGACGAAGGCGCGGCGAACCACATGCGGCTCTCGGCGGCGCATGATCAGCCCGGCGTCGAGGTGTTCGTCTATGGCGTTGCCGGGGGGCGCTTCCCTGCCCGCCAGCATCGTGAGGCGAGCGCGGCGGTGGCGCGGGCGCATGGCCTGGCCTCGAAGCGCACCTTGTTCGTGCAGCAATCGGACGCGGCAATCGCGGCCGGCGCCTTCCACAACGACGTGGTGGCGGTGGCGAACGAGCGCGTGCTGTTCTGCCATGAACAGGCTTTTGCCGACGCACCCGCTTTCTACGCCGAACTCCGCCGATTGCTGCCGGAGGTGGAGATCGTCGAGGTGCCCGCGGCACGGGTGCCGCTGGAAGACGCGATCGCCTCCTACCTCTTCAACGCGCAGCTGGTGACGCTGCCGGACGGGGTGCAGGCGCTGGTGCTGCCAGAGGAAGCGCGAGCGACGCCGTCGGTCTGGGACTGGCTGCAGGAGCATGTCGCGGGCAATGGCCCGATCCGCCGGCTGGAAGTGGTCGACGTGCGCGAGTCGATGGCGAACGGCGGCGGCCCCGCCTGCCTGCGCCTGCGTGTCGTCGCCGATCCCGTGACGATCGACCCGCGGTTCCTGGTGGATGACGCCAGGCTCGACCGGATTGCGGAGGTCGTTCGCAGCCATTGGCCGGAGACGATCGCGCATGACGCCATCGCGGACGCTGCCCTGATCGCGGGGATCGAAGCTGCGCGGGTGGCGCTGCTCGAAGTGCTTGGGCTTGTCGAGTTAATTGACAGTTAACTACGCCGAGACTGGGCGGAACCGCAGTTTTCTGCCGCTGGCACGGGGCTTGCTACGTCCCGGCCATGTGGAACCGCGTCACCCGCCTGTTCACGATCAAGACCAAGTTCGAGGCCTATCTGGTGATCTACGGCCTCGGCATGGGTGCCGTCGAGCGCGGGCTCAACTATGTCGAGCAATACCCCGGCGCCGGGGGTTGGGCGTTGTTCACCCTCTGCCCGGTCGCGGTGTTCATGGCCGGCGGGCGCATCCTCGACTCGGTCGAGGCGCGCTGATCCCCAGCTGAAGAGCAGCTGCCGAGGTGCGTCAGGCTGCCCGAGCCGCCTCGAAGCCCTTGACCAGCGCCGCGCCGCGGGCGCGCACGTCCTCGACGCTGCGGCCGGGCGCATAGAGCGAAGAGCCGATCCCGAAGCCGGCGGCGCCCGCCTGCAGATAGGGTCCCATGGTGTCGGGATCGATGCCGCCGACGGGGAAGACGGGGAAGCTCTTGGGCAGCACCGCGCGCATCGCCTTCAGCCCCTGCGGCCCGGCGAGTTCGGCCGGGAAGAGCTTGAGCGCATCGGCACCGGCCGCGATGGCGCGAAACGCCTCGCTGGGGGTGAAGAAGGCGGGCAGCGACTGGAGGCCGGCGTCCTTGGTCGCGGCGATCACGTCCACGTCGCTGTTGGGCGAAATCACGATCTTGCCGCCGGCATCCGCCACCCGGCCGACGTCGGCGACGGTCAGCACCGTGCCCGCGCCGACGAGCGCGCGATCGCCCATGCGATCGACGATCCGGCGGATGCTGTCGAACGGCTCGGGCGAGTTGAGCGGCACTTCCAGGCAGCGGAAGCCCACGTCGAACAATGCATCGGCGACCGCCGGCGCCTCGTCCGGGGTCAGGCCGCGCAGAATGGCGACGAGCGGCAGGCCGCCCAGCAGGGTTTCGATCGTCACTTCAGCAATCCTCCAATTCGCCACAGGCCGCGCGCCACCGCATCGGCGCCGTCGACCACGGTCACGTCCGTCACACCCGCCAGCGCCAGGGCGACCTGGTAGCGCGCGGCAAGCATGGCATTGCAGATCAGCACCAGCCCCTGGCCGGTCGCATCCCGCATCGCCGCCACTTCGCCGCCGATCAACAGGCCGGAGAGATAGCTGGCGACCGCCTGCGGCGCGAGGCTGCCGAGCAGCACATCGGCACGTGCAGAGAAAAGCAGCGGCAGCGGGCCTGCCGGATTGTCCAGCGCGCGCTGTGCGCCGAGCGCAAAGGCGGCTTCGTCGGGCGTGTCCCCCTCCGCCAGCTGCCCCAGCAGCGAGTTGTTCCTGAGCAGCGCGTACATCTCGCCCGTCATGACGGTGGAGAAGCCGGTGATGCGGCCCCCTTCGACGCGCGCCCATTTGCTGTGGGTGCCCGGCAGCACGATGGTACCGTCCGAAAGCCCGCTGCCGAGGATCTGGGTCTCCTCACCCCGCATCACGTTCGCGACGCCGCTTGCGTCGCGCGCGGAAAGGCCCGGGACGATGAAGCAGTGGGCCGGCGCATCCTCGACCCGCAGGGCGGCAGCGGCGAGCCCGGCCGGATCGGCAGGGCACGGCAGATAAGGTGCCTCATGCCAGCCGGCGCGGGCGCCGACCATGCCGGCGAGCACCACCCGCGTGTCCGCCTCCAGCCAACCTTCGAGCGTGTCCGCCAGCACCTGGGGGAACTCGTCGCGCTTCAGCCGGGCAGCACCGCGCGGGGATTCGCGCCGGTCGATCACCGTACCGTCCGCGTCGAAGCGATAGGCACGCAGGTTGCTCGATCCCCAGTCGACACCAACCAACGTCATGCGCGTGCTCCCAGATCATGCAACGCGCGCCAGGCCGGCGCAGGGGCGTTGCGGGTCATGGCGCTGAAGTGGAACGCCTGCGCGCAAATGTCGAGCCCGGTGGGGCACTCCAGCGCCCCGAGACGTTTTACGGACAGGAGCGGGTTGATCGGGCGCAAGGACGGGCGCAGGAGGGCACCCGCATAGCGCCCGGCACACGGGAGGTTCGCGCGATGGATAGTGACGTAGTGATCATAGGCGGCGGTCCCGCCGGGCTGAGCCTAGCGCGTTCGCTGGCCGATGCGCCGCTTCGCGTGACCGTGATCGAGCGCCAGCCTGAAGCGGCGATCGCCGCCCCTGCCTTTGACGGGCGCGAGATCGCCCTCACCCACCGCTCGATCGGCACGCTGAAGGCGCTGGGCGCCTGGGACCTGCTGCCCACGGACGAGATCTCGCCGCTCAACGAGGCGCGGGTGCTGAACGGCGCCTCCCCCTTCGCGCTCTCGTTCGAGACGTCCGGCCACGGCGGCGGCCCGCTGAGCCTGATGGTGCCGAACCATCGCATCCGCGAGGCGCTGTACCGGACGGTCGCCGACCAGCCGAACCTGACGCTGCTTGCCGGCACCGGCGTTGCGGCGATCCGGACGGACGCTCGGTCCGCCGACGTGACGCTCGAGGACGGGCGGGTCCTTTCCGCGCGGCTGCTGGTGGCGGCGGACTCGCGCTTCTCGCGGGTGCGGGAGCAGTTGGGGATCGGGGCGGAGATCAACCGGCTCGGCCGATCGATGATGGTCTGCCGCGTTCGCCACGAGGGCGACCATCAGGGCGTCGCCACCGAGTGGTTCGATCACCACCAGACGGTGGCGATGCTGCCGCTCAACGGTCGGCGCTCGTCCGCGGTGCTCACCCTGCCTGCGAAGGCGATGGAACGGATCGCGGCACTGGACGAGGCAGCACTGGGGGCGGAGCTGACGCGGCGGTACCAGGGCCGGCTCGGCCGGATGGACGTGGACGCGCCCGCGCACATCTACCCGCTCGCGACCACCTATTCCCGGCACTTTGCGGCGACGCGCGCGGCGCTGATCGGCGATGCGGCCGTGGGCATGCACCCGGTGACCGCCCATGGCTTCAACCTGGGCCTCCAGAGCCAGGCGACGCTGGCGCAGCTGGTGACCGATGCCGCACGACGCGGCGGCGACATCGCGGCGCCGGGGCTGCTGCGCCGCTACGAGATGACGCACCGGCTCGCCAGCCGGCCGCTCTATGCCGCCACGAATTTCCTGGTGCGGCTCTATACAGACGAGCGCCCCGGCGCGCGGCTCGCGCGTCATGCGACGCTCCGGGTCGGCAGCCGCCTGCCGCTGGCCCGCCAGGCGATCACTGCGATGCTGATGCAGCGCGGAACCCCCTAACGGAGAACAGAACCCAATGGTCGACCGTATCGCGTGTCAGGCGCTTCGCGGCAAAATCTGCACCGCCGCCGAGGCTGCGACCCACATCTCGTCCGGCAACACGGTCGGGATGAGCGGGTTCACCGGGTCCGGGTACCCCAAGGCCGTGCCGACGGCGCTGGCCGCGCGGATCGAAGCCGAACACGCAGCGGGCCGGCCGTTCCGCGTCCGCATCTGGACGGGTGCCTCGACCGGGCCGGAGCTCGACGGCGCGCTCGCCAAGGCGGACGGCATCGAGTTCCGCCTGCCCTACAATTCCGATCCGATCGCGCGCGCGAAGATCAACGCGGGCGAGATGGACTATTTCGACATGCACCTGAGTCAGGTCGCGCCGATGGCCTGGGAGGGCTTCCTGGGGCCGCTGGACGTCGCGGTCATCGAAGTGTCCGGCATCCGCCCGGACGGCGCGCTGATCCCGTCTTCCTCGGTCGGCAACAACAAGACTTGGATCGACCGCGCCGACAAGGTGATCCTGGAGGTCAACCGCTGGCAGGACGCCGGGCTCGAAGGCGTGCACGACATCTACTACGGCACCGCGCTGCCGCCGGCGCGCGTGCCGATCCCGCTGGTGCGGCCGGACGACCGCATCGGCGAACCCTATTTCCGCTGCGATCCCAACAAGATCGTCGCGATCGTCGAGACGGACGCGCCCGACCGCAACCTGCCCTTCACCCCGCCGGACGCGACCGCGCGCGCGATCGCGGGTCACCTGCTCGAATTCTTCGGGCATGAGGTGCGCCAGGGACGCCTGCCCGCGTCGCTGCTGCCGATCCAGTCGGGCGTCGGCAACATCGCAAACGCGGTGCTGACCGGCCTGGTCGACAGCCCCTTCCACGACATGACCGCCTTCACCGAGGTGATCCAGGACGGCATGCTCGACCTGCTGGACAGCGGGCGCCTGCGCATGGCCTCCGCCACCGGCTTTTCGCTGAGCCCCGAGGCGGCGGAGCGGCTCAACACGAACATGGGCGTGTACCGGACCAAGATGGTGCTGCGCCCGCAGGAGATCAGCAACCATCCGGAACTGGTGCGGCGGCTCGGCTGCCTCGCGATGAACGGACTGATCGAGGCCGACATCTACGGCAACGTGAACTCGACCCATGTCATGGGGTCGCGCATCCAGAACGGCATCGGCGGATCTGGCGACTTCGCCCGCAACGCCTATATCTCGATCTTCATGACGCCCTCGACCGCCAAGGCCGGCGCCATCTCCGCGATCGTGCCGCAGGTGGCGCATGTGGACCACATCAACCAGGACGTGCAGGTGATCGTCACCGAGCAGGGACTGGCCGACCTGCGCGGGCTGAGCCCCAAGCAGCGCGCGCGGCTGATCATCGAGAATTGCGCGCACCCCGACTACCGCCCGATGCTGGCCGACTATTACGCGCGCGCCCTGAAGGGGAGCTATGGCCTGCACGCGCCGTCGCTACCGGGCGAGGCGCTGTCCTGGCACCAGCGCTTCATGGACACAGGGACGATGCGGCCCTGAGGCCGTGCAAGCGGTTGCGCGAGATCAAGGCGGATCGGGTCTGGTCCGCCTAGACGCGATCCTGCGCTGCCACGCCTGGAGATGATGATGACCGCCGCCCCCGCCTCTTCTGCCAAGGCTCCGCCGAGCCTGTACGACCGCATCGGCGGGGCGGACGGGGTGCGGCTGGTCGTCGACCGCTTCTATGACCTGATGGAGCATGAACCCGAATATGCCGAGCTTCGGGCGATGCACGATGCCGACCTGCTGCCGGTGCGGGTGTCGCTGACGCAATTCCTCAGCGCTTGGCTTGGCGGCCCGAGAGATTGGTTCGTGGCGCGGCCGGGGGCCTGCATCATGTCGCTGCATCGGGAGATGCCGATCACGCGCGAGACTGCCAGGCAATGGGTGCATGCGATGAGCCGCGCGCTCGCCGAGAACCGGGTGGAGCCGGCGCTCGGCGCGCAGATGCAGCAGTCGTTCCTGCGCATGGCGCATGCGATGATGCTGCGCGTGGAGTGAGGGGCCGGCGGGTCCGGAAGACCAGCTCCGTGCTCCTGCGCAGGCAGGAGCACAGGGCCTTAAGCGGAAGCGTTCGTGGCCCTGGACTCCTGCTTTCGCAGGAGTACCGGTTGCCCGCTTAGGCCGGCTTGCGGGTTTCCTCGACGCCCTCGTTCCAGCGCAGCGCCTTCAGCACCGTGTCGACGATCTGGGGCGCGTTGAGGCCGGCTTCGTCATACTGCTTCTCGGGCTTGTCCTGGTCCTGGAACACGTCGGGCAGGCGCATGGTGCGCAGCTTCAGCCCGGCGTCGATCAGCCCCTCGTCACTCGCATAGGTGAGGACATGGGCGCCAAGGCCGCCGATGGCGCCCTCCTCGAGCGTCACCGCAACCTCATGGGTGGTGAGCAGGCGGCGGATCAGCGCCTCGTCCAGCGGCTTGGCGAAGCGCAGGTCGGCGACCGTGGTCGACAAGCCCTTGGCCTCCAACTGCTCGGCGGCCTTAAGCGCCTCTTCCAGGCGGGTGCCGAGCGAGAGGATCGCGACCTTCTTGCCCTCTCGCACCACGCGGCCCTTGCCGATCTCGAGCCGTTCCGGCGTGGTCGGAAGCGGCAGGCCGACGCCGTTGCCGCGCGGGTAGCGCAGCGCGATCGGACCGTCGTCGTAGAGCGCGGCGGTGTGGGTCATGTGGACCAGCTCCGCCTCGTCGGCGGCGGCCATCACGACCATGTTGGGGAGCGTCGCCAGATAGGTGACGTCGAAGCTGCCGGCGTGAGTGGCGCCGTCGGCGCCGACCAGCCCGGCGCGGTCGATCGCGAAGCGGACCGGCAGGTTTTGAATCGCGACGTCATGGACCACCTGGTCATAGGCGCGCTGGAGGAAGGTCGAGTAGATGGCGCAGAACGGGCGCATCCCCTGGGCGGCGAGGCCGGCCGCAAAGGTGACAGCATGCTGCTCGGCGATGCCGACGTCGAACGAGCGCTCGGGGAAGCGCGTCTGGAACTTGTCCAAGCCGGTGCCCGCGGGCATCGCCGCGGTGATGGCGCAGATCGTCGGGTCGCGCTCGCCTTCGGCCACCAGCGCCTGTGCGAAGACGCTGGTGTAGCTCGGCGGCCCCGGCGGTGCCTTGGCCTGGGTGCCGGTGATGACGTCGAACTTCTGGACGCCGTGGTACTTGTCCGCCGACGCCTCGGCCGGGGCGTAGCCCTTGCCCTTTTGCGTCACGACATGGAGCAGGATCGGGCCTTCTTCCGCGTCGCGGATGTTCTCCAGCACCGGGATCAGGTGGTCGAGGTTGTGGCCGTCGACCGGGCCCACGTAGTAGAAGCCGAGTTCCTCGAACAACGTGCCGCCCATCGTCATGCCGCGGGCGAACTCGTCGGTCTTGCGGGCGGCCGAGTGCAGCGGGCGCGGCAGGCGGCGGGCGACCTTCTTCAGCGTCTCACGGATTCCCAGAAAGCCGCGGCTGGAGACGATGCGCGACAGATAGGCCGAAAGGCCGCCCACCGGCGGCGCGATCGACATGTCGTTGTCGTTGAGGATCACGACCAGGCGATTGCCCGCCTGTTCGGCGTTGTTCATCGCCTCATAGGCCATGCCCGCCGACATCGAGCCGTCGCCGATCACGGCGATCGCCTTGCCGGGCCGGCCGGCGATCTTGTTGGCGATGGCGAAGCCCAGCGCGGCCGAGATCGAAGTCGAGCTGTGGGCGGCGCCGAACGGGTCGTATTCGCTCTCGCTGCGCTTGGTGAAGCCGGACAAGCCCCCACCCTGGCGCAGCGTGCGGATGCGGTCGCGGCGGCCGGTCAGGATCTTGTGCGGATAGCATTGATGCCCGACATCCCAGATCAGCCGGTCGTCGGGCGTGTTGAACACATAGTGGATCGCCGTCGTCAGCTCGACCACGCCCAGGCCGGAACCGAGGTGGCCACCCGTCGTGCCCACCGCCGAGATGGTTTCCAGGCGCAGTTCGTCGGCAAGCTGGCGCAGCTGCGCAGGCTTCAACGCCCGCAGATCCTCCGGCGTCCGGACCGTGTCGAGCAGCGGCGTATTAGGAACGTCTACCATCGGCAGGGCTTAGCGCGGGCCGCGCGCAGTGTCGATTGCCCGAAACGGAAGCTCGACCGCCTAGCGGCAGTCCGCGCACTTGCCCCGAACCTCGATCACGGGACGAGTCGGTGCAAAGCCTGCGCCGCTTGCCGCGGAGCGCACCGTGCGGGTGATGCTGTCGTCATCGATGTGCGTGGTCTGGCCGCAGCTGTCGCATACCAGGAAGATGCAGTCGTGCAGGCAATCGGGGTGCGCGTTGGCGACATAGGCGTTGGCGCTCTCGACCCGGCGCGCGAGGTTCGCGTTCACGAACAGGTCCAGGATGCGATAGACGCTGTTCGGGGCGACGCGGCGCCCCTCCGCCTGCGACACCGCATCGGCGATGTCATAGGCCGAGGCCGGCTTTTCGAAGCCCGCCAGGACCGAGAAGATGCGCGCGCGCATGGCCGTCCACTGCTCGCCCGAGCGAACCAGAGTGGCTTCCGCGACGCGCGAAAGCGCCTCGCCCGAATGTTCATGATGGTCGTGCGCGTGCATGGCGATGAGATAAGCCTCCGCCGGGGCCGCGGCAAGCCGCCTGCGGTCAGGCGATGGCGCGGCGGTTCAGGTCGTGCCCCAGCGCCAGCAGGCCGACGCCGATGATCGTCCAGAAGGTCTCCCCGCCGCCATGCGGCAGGTGGAGCGCCCCCATCATGACGCCGAGGCCGAGACCGCCGATCGCCGCCGGCATCATATAGCCGTGCGTCATCATGCCGCGGCCGAGCGCCAGCGCGCCGAAACCGATCGCGAGCGCCAGGCCGACTTCGTGGAACAAGGGGTTCATCAGCGCCCCGGCGGCCGAGGCGAAGAGCCCCAGGAACAGCGCGCTCGCCAGGCAGTGCACCACGCACAGGCCGGAAAGCCCGATCGCGAACCGATCGAGCACACCGTCGCGCCGCAAGGGGATGCTGCTGCTGGCCATGGACGATGCAGATAGTCCCGCCCGACACACGTTACAACATCACATTTTGATTTTTTCCGCTGCGACCGGCGTGCCCACGGCATCGACGCGCACCGCCGGTGGGCGTAGAGCAGGCGCATGGCACACAGCCCCTCGATCGCGCCCGACGTCGTGGCGCCTACCGCCCGCCCTTCCCGCCCCGCCGCGATCGCCACCTGGCTGCTCGCCGTCGCCGGGCTGATCGTCGTCATGGTGGTGGTGGGCGGCATCACACGCCTGACCGAGTCGGGATTGTCGATCACCGAGTGGAAGCCGCTGACCGGCATCGTCCCGCCGCTCAACGCCGAGCAGTGGCAGGCCGAGTTCGACAACTACAAGCGCATCCCGGAATATCGGCAGCTCAACCAGGGCATGACGCTGGCCGGCTTCCAGGCGATCTTCTTCTGGGAATATCTCCACCGGTTGCTCGGGCGGTTGATCGGCGTCGCCTTTGCCCTGCCGCTGCTGTGGTTCGCCGTGCGGCGCGCGATTCCGCGAGGCTATGGCTGGCGGCTCGTGGCGTTGCTGGCGCTGGGCGGGCTGCAGGGTGCGATCGGCTGGTGGATGGTCGCCTCGGGCCTCGTCGAGCGAACTGATGTCAGCCACTTCCGGCTGGCGACTCACCTGCTGACCGCGCTCTTCATCCTGGCAGGACTGGTGTGGACCGCGCTCGACCTGCGCGACCTGGCGCGCAATCCAGCGAGCCGGCCGGCACGGCTGACCGGCGCCGGGCTGCTGGTCGGGATGGTGCTGTTCGTGCAGCTGGTGTTCGGCGCCTTTACCGCCGGGCTGAACGCCGGGCTGGTCACGAACGAGTGGCCGCTGATGAACGGCCGCTTCTTCCCCGAAGGCGTGCTGCAGCATCGCAGCCTGGGCGACGCGCTGCTGAACGATCCGTTCCTGATCCATTTCGTGCATCGGTGGTGGGCCTGGGTGACGGTGGCGGCGCTGGTGGTGCTGGCGCGGCTCGCCCGGCGCGCAGGCGACCGCCGCCCATCGATCGCGATCCACAGCGCGTTCGGCGTCCAGATCCTGCTCGGCATCGCGACCGTGATGACGAGCGTGAACATCCCCCTCGCCGCGCTCCACCAGCTCGTCGGCGCGCTGCTGGTGGCAAGCGTCGCCTGGGGCGCGCACGCGATCGGCCGGCGCCCCCGACGCGTATGAGCCGGATCGCGCTGCTCCAGGCGACCTTCGCCGATGCCGCGGAGGCGGAGCGCATTGGCCGAGCGGTGGTCGAGGAACGGCTCGCCGCCTGCGCCAACCTGCTCGCGCCCTGCACGTCGATCTATCGCTGGCAGGGTGCGGTCGAGACGGCCTCCGAGGTGGCGGCCCTGTTCAAGACAAGGCCGGACCTGGTCGAAACGCTCGCCGCCCGCATCGCGACCCTGCACGGCTATGACCTGCCGGCGATCGAGTGGTGGAGCGCGGAGGCATCTGCCGCGGTGGTTGACTGGGTAGCACTGGAAACCGGCTGAGCCACGCTGGCTGGTATCATAATACCCGTCAGCAAAGCCGCGGTTTGCTTGACTTTGCGCAGCCTCTCGCGCATTCGGCCCCTCGTTCGCGCCGCTCCTGGAATCGGTGGCGGCGTGTTGCATGGTGCAACGACCCAGCAAAGAGGTCTCAAGCCTATGAAGGCGCTGATGAAGACCACCAAGTCGGCCAAGCCGCACGAGGTGGAGAAGAAGTGGCATATCGTCGATGCCGAAGGCCTGGTGGTCGGTCGCGCGGCGACGATCATCGCCAATGTTCTGCGTGGCAAGCACAAGACGAGCTTCACCCCGCACGTTGATTGCGGCGACAACGTCGTCGTCATCAACGCGGACAAGGTGCGGTTCACCGGCCGCAAGCTGACGCAGAAGCTCTACTACAAGCACACCGGCTATGCTGGTGGTCTTAAGGAAGTGCGCGCGGACAAGATCCTCGAGGGTCGTTTCCCGGAGCGCATCCTGGAGAAGGCGGTTGAGCGCATGATCCCGCGCGGCCCGCTCGGCCGCCAGCAGATGCGCAACCTGCGCATCTACAAGGGCACCGAGCACCCGCACGAGGCCCAGAACCCCGAAGTCCTCGATATCGCGGGCATGAACCGCAAGAACAAGGTGGGCGCCTGATGTCTGACAATCGCCAGTCCCTTTCCGACCTGGCCAGCCTGACGCAGCAGGCCCCGGCCGCTCCGCAGCAGCAGGACGCCGCAGCGGCGACCGCAGCTCCGGCCCCGGACGCCGCCGCTCCCGAGGCTCCGGCCCTGCCGACCACGCCGCTGCGCGCGCAGGAGATCGACAAGTACGGTCGCGCCTATGCCACCGGCCGCCGCAAGGACGCGGTTGCTCGCGTCTGGCTGAAGCCGGGTTCGGGCAAGATCACGATCAACGGTCGTGACCAGGAAGTCTATTTCGCGCGTCCGACGCTGCGTCTCGTCATCAACCAGCCGTTCGGCGTTGCCGAGCGTGAAGGTCAGTATGACGTGATCTGCACCGTCAAGGGCGGCGGTCTGTCCGGCCAGGCCGGTGCTGTGAAGCACGGCATCAGCCAGGCGATCACCCGCTACGAGCCGGTGCTGCGCGCGCCGATCAAGGCCGCCGGGTTCCTGACCCGCGACAGCCGCGCCGTCGAGCGTAAGAAGTACGGCAAGGCGAAGGCCCGTCGTAGCTTCCAGTTCTCGAAGCGCTAAGCGACGGCTCATCGCATTTGGAAGGGCGGTCCCCGTGCGGGGCCGCCCTTTTTATTTGCCCGGTCATGATCGGGTGGTAGCAGCCCGCCGCCAGTCGCGTGAAAGGACCCGTGTGCCGACCCTGACGATCCCGCTCCTCCTCCGGCGCCCGGCCGTTCGGAGCCGCACCGCATGACTTCCCGCGAGACGACATCCTTCCTGCCGCTCGCCCATGCCGATGGATGGCAGGACGATCTCAACCGCACGGTGCTGGAGACGCTGAAGACGATCGGCTTCGCGTTGATCCAATGGCCGTGGCTGCTGCGCAGCCTCTCCGGCGGATCCGATGCGGCCAAGGCCGCGCTGCTCGCGGACCTGGAGCTCGCGCCCGACGCGCTGCCCAACCTGGGCAGCTGGAAGGCGGATACCGGCTATCTCTCGCTGATCGTCGACCACATCAAGTCGACGCATCCACAAAGTGTCGTGGAGCTCGGCTCCGGCGCGTCGAGCCTGGTGACGGCAAAGGCCTTGCAGCTGCACGGCGGGGGCCGTCTTACCAGCCTGGACCAGCATGCCGATTTCGTGCGGGCGACGCTTGGCTGGCTGCACGACCATGGCGTGGACGCGGCGCTGCACGCCGTACCGCTGCGCCCCGCCCCCAAGGACTGGCATGGCGTCTGGTACGACACCAGCCCGGTGCCGGACCGGATCGACCTGCTGCTGATCGATGGCCCGCCCTGGACCATCCACCCCTATGTGCGCGGGGCGGCGGAGACGCTGTTCAAGCGGATGCCGGTGGGCGGGACCGTGCTGCTCGACGACGCGGCGCGCCCCGGCGAACGGGTGATCGCCGCCCGCTGGCGCCGGCGCTGGCCGAACTTCCGCTTCGAACTGGTCAATCGCGGCACCAAGGGGACGCTGATCGGCACGCGCGTTTGGTGAGCAGTCCGAAGTAGTCACCCGCACCAGCACGCCTCTGTGAACCGCTAACCGTGCTCCTGCGGAGGCAGGAGCCCAGGGTTCCAAGCACCGCCGGTCGTCGGTCTGCTTGGCCCTGGATTCCTGCCTGCGCAGGAATACGGGTTGACCAAAGCACGGCCGCCCCCGTTTCTCAGAGGCCTCGCACCGTGGGGTTCGGGTACCCTGAGGTGGGCCGCCGTCAGCCCACCGGCTCGGCGGCGACCTGCGGCTCGGTGACCGTATAATCGGCCTCGCCCATGCGGCGGGCGATGGTCTCGAACTTGCCGTCCTGGATACGGATCTCGTTGAACGACGGCGGGTTGTCGCGGGTGCGCACCGACAGCGTTCCCGCGCCCACCAAGCGGATCGTGCGGCCGTTGACGACCTCCTCCACGTCGAAGGGGTCGTGGACGTGACCCGAGAGCACCGCGTCGACGCCCGCTGCCGCCAGCGCCTCCAGCGCCTCCCGCCCATGTCGCGTCTTGCCGGTCGATCGGGTGCCGGCCTCGATCAGCGGGTGGTGGGCCGCCACGAACACCAGGTCGCCCTTCGGCACGGCGTCGAGCAGCCCGAGCGACGCCTGCAGCGCCTTTTTGCCGACGAAGCCCTTCGACCAGTTGAACCGCATCTGGAAGCGGGCGGTGGTCTTGAGCGGCACCACGGTGACGCCCCGGATGTCGAGCGGCTGCTCGATGACGCGTTCGAGCTGCTTGTAGCGGTGATAGGGCATCAGGAAGCGCGCGAAGGGGTTGAAGTACGGCAGGTCGTGGTTGCCGACCTCCACCGTGGTCGGCCGTTGCAGCCCCTCCAGCCACGCCGAGGCCTGCTCGAACTCGCGGGAGCGCGCGCGCATCGTCAGGTCGCCGGTCATGATGATCGCGTCCGGCTTTTCCGCCTTCACCGCGCGATCGAACCAGGCAACGGCGGCCCGGTCCTCCGCGCCGAAATGGACGTCGCTGACGTGAAACAGCCGGATCATGCCTTCTCCTCCGCTGGGGTGGGGCGCGCGGCCCCTACCCCCAACGAACGCACGAGAAGGCAGATGGGTCAGCGCGGCGCCGAGCCCGAGCCGCTCCACATTTTTTCACCACCGACCCAGGTCTCCAGCACGCGGGTCTCGCGCAGCGCCTCGGGCGTCGCTTCGCTCGGATCGCGATCGACGATCAAGAAGTCCGCGCGCATGCCCGGCGCCAGCGTGCCGAAACGCTTTTCGGCAAAGCCCGCATAGGCCGCATCGCTGGTGAAGCCGCGCCACGCCTCCAGCCGGCTGACCGCTTCCTGCGGCTGCCAGCCACCGGGCGGCTGCCCCTGCGGATCCTGGCGCGTGAAGGCGGCCGCCCAGCCGACGAAGGGGTTCGGGTTCTCCACCGGATAGTCGGAGCCGAAGGCGATGTGGCCGCTCTGCTTGAGCAGGCTCGCCCAGGAATAGGCGCCGGCGAGCCGGTCCGGCCCCAGGCGGGCCTCGACCATCAGGCGGTCCGACGTCTGGTGCACCGGCTGCATCGACGGGATGATGCCGTTGCGGCCGAAGCGCGGCAGGTCCATGGGGTCGACGATCTGCGCATGCTCGATGCGCCAGCGGCGATCGTCCTTGTAGGTCGAGCCGATCTCTTCGATCGCGTCGAGCGCCTGGGTGTTGGCGCGATCCCCGATCGCGTGGATGGCGATCTGGAAGCCGTCCATTGCGCCGCGGCTCATCAGGTTGAGCAGCTGGTCGTCGGCAAGGAAGCCGAGGCCGGTTTCCTTGGCGGCATCGGCATACGGCCGCTTGAGCCAGGCGCCGCGCGAGCCGAGCGCGCCATCGGCATAGAGCTTGATGCCGCCCATGCGCAGCTTGTCTGCATAGAGCCAGGGCGTCGGCGCGTTGCCGCCAACCTGGAGCGCCACGTCGACGCCGGCCGAATAGCTCATGATGCGCACGCGCAGCTGGCCGATGTCGCCCATGCGGCGGAAGGTCAGCCAGTCGTCGAGCGTGGTGCCCATGTCCGCGGTCGCGGTGATCCCGTTCGACAGCAGCAGTTCCTGCGCCTTGAGGAAGGCGGCGTTGCGCTCGCGCGGCGACGGCTTCGGCACATGGCTGTCGACCAGCGACATCGCCGCATCGACCAGCACGCCGCTCGGCTGGCCGTTCGGCAGCTTCTCGATGCGGCCGCCTGCCGGGGCCACCGTCTTTGCGGTGATGCCTGCCGCCTTCAATGCGGCCGAATTGACCCACACGGCGTGCCCGTCCGCGCGGGCGAGCACCACCGGCTTGTCGCGATAGGCGACGTCGAGGTCAGCGGCGGTCGGAAAGCCCTGGCCCCAGACTTCCTGGTTCCAGCCGCCCCCGACGATCCACGGGCGGTTGCTGTTCGCCTGGGCGTAATGCGCGATCGCTGCCTGCGCCTCCGCCAGCGAGCGGGTCTTCGACAGATCGAGCTGGAGCGCGCGGAAGCCCAGTTCCATGAAGTGGCCGTGCGCGTCGATCATGCCGGGGATCAGCACCCGCCCCTTCATGTCGCTGCGCCAGTCGAGCTTTTCCGGCCGCTTGTCGCCCTTCTTGAGCAGCTTGGTGATCTTGCCGTCCGGCCCGATCAGCACGCCGACGAAGCGCACGACATTGCCGCGTGCGTCGAGTGCGACACCGTTGACGTTCTCGACCAGCGCGTCGGCATGCGCCGGTGCCGTGGCGAGCAGCGAGGCGAGGAGCGCGGCGGTCCAGCGCTTCATGCTCACTTGGCGAGCCTCCGCACCAGTGCGCTCGTGTCCTGGCGGCCGCCGCCCATCTTCTGCACCTCGCCATACCATTGATCGACCAGGGCCGAGACCGGCAGGCTCGCACCGTTGCTGCGCGCTTCGTCAAGCGCGAGGCCCAGGTCCTTGCGCATCCAGTCGATGGCGAAGCCGAAGTCGAACTGGTCCTCCGCCATGGTCCCCCAGCGGTTGACCATCTGCCAGCTCTGCGCCGCGCCGCCCGAGATGGCGTCGAACACCTTGGCGAGATCGAGATCGGATGCCTGGGCAAAGCGCAGCGCCTCGCTTAAGCCGCCGAGCACGCCGGCGATGCAGATCTGGTTGACCATCTTGGTCGTCTGGCCGGCGCCGGCCGCGCCGACATGGACGATCCGGGCGGCATAGCTCTGGAAGATCGGTTCGGCCGCGGCCATCGCCTCCGCCGAGCCGCCGCACATGATCGAGAGCGCGCCCTTTTCGGCACCCGCCTGTCCGCCCGACACGGGCGCGTCGAGCACCAGCAGATTGCGCGCTGCTCCATCGTCCGCGAGGCGGCGGGCGATGGCGGCGGAGACGGTGGTGTGGTCGGCAAACAACGCGCCCGGGCGCATCGCGGCAAAGGCGCCGTCGGCGCCCAGCGTCACCTGCTCCAGGTCCGCATCGTTGCCGACGCAGGCGAGCACCGCGTCCGCGCCCTCGGCTGCTTCGGCGGGGGAACCCGCGACGCTGCCGCCATGCTGTTTCGCCCAGGCATCCGCCTTGGCGCGGGTGCGATTATAGACGGTGACCTCGTGCCCGGCGCGCACCAGGTGGCCCGCCATCGGGGCGCCCATGACGCCCATGCCGATGAATGCGATCTTCATGGCCGCCGCATAGGGTTTTGCGCAGCCGGGCGCCAGCGGTGCCGCAGCTATTCGTGGGCTTCGGCAACCTGTTTCAGATTGCGACGCCGTTTTGATGGTAAACGACTTTGCATCTGGCGGCGGCACGTTCCATAATCCCGCTTCAGGACAAGTCCGCGGAACGGCGGTGGAAGGGTCGAGAGGTGACAGCTCCGTTTCGGTTTCCGCGTTTCTTCGTCACCAGCCCCTCGCCCTGCCCCTATCTGCCCGACCGGCAGGAGCGGAAGGTCTTCACCGAATTGACCGGTCCCCATGCGGGCGAGCTCAACGATGCGCTCGGCCGCATCGGCTTTCGCCGCAGCCAGTCGGTCGCCTATCGCCCCAGCTGCGGCAGCTGCACCGCCTGCGTTTCGGTGCGGGTGGTCGCGGGCGAATTCCAGCTGAATGCGACTCAGCGCAAGCTGCGACGGCGCTACAGCGACCTGGTGGTCACCGCCTGCCGCCCCTGGGCCACCGACGAGCAGTTCCAGCTGCTGCGCCGCTATCTCTCCGCACGGCATCCGGGCGGCGGCATGACGATGATGGACGAGAGCGACTATGCCGACATGGTCGAGCAGACGCCCGTCAACTCGCACATCATCGAATATCGCGAGCCGAGCGTCGATGGGCGGCCGGGGGCGCTGGTGGGCGCCTGCATCACCGACCAGCACGCGGACGGGCTGTCGATGATCTACAGCTTCTTCCGTACCGACGATCCGTTGCGTCCGGGGTTGGGCACCTACATCATCCTGGACCACATCCTGCGCGCGCGGGCGACGGGCCTCCCCTATGTCTATCTCGGCTATTGGGTGAAGGGGTCGGCGCGGATGGCGTACAAGACCCGCTACCGCCCGCTCGAGGCGCTGGGGCCGGCCGGGTGGACGCGGCTGGAGGACATGGAAACCGTGCCCGCGAGTCCCTTGGAGGCAGCTGTCCTCGCCTGACCTTCCACGTGGCGGGGGCGTCCCGGCTCAGCCTTCGCGGCCGAGCAAGCCGACCGCCACGTCCACGTCGAGTTCCTCGTCGCCGTGGCCGATGCGCGTGCCGGAGATCGGCGCCGCGCCGGCGCTGTCGAGAGCGGCGGCGACCCGGACATAGTCGAGGCCTGGAGCTCCGCCGACGGTAGGATCGAGCATCTGCCACCCCTGCCCGTCCAGGAACACCTCCGCCCAGCCATGCGGCGCCGGACGCTCGCGCCGCGCGCAGCCGCCGAGGCTGTATCCCGAGACATAGCGCGCCGGCAGGCCGATCGCGCGCAGGCAGCCAACCAGAACTTGAGCCAGGTCGCGCGGACTCGCGCGATCCCCGGCAAAGGCCTCCGCGGCCGGCAGCACACCGTCGCCGCGGCGGCGTTCGATCGAGAAGCGGCCGTGCAGCGCCTCGGTAATCCGGGCCGCGCGCGCGTCGTCCGACCCGCTGCCCGCAGCTTCCTGCGCGAATGCCGTCATGGCCGCATCCGCCGCCGACAGCGGGGTTGTGCGGAGATAGAAGGCGGGCGGCAGCGGCTCGTCCGCACCGTCGAGGCAGCGGCGGTTCTCGCTCAGCAGCACCTCACCCGAGATGGTGATGCCGATCGTCTCCAGCGGCCCCTCGGCATAGAGCATGCGCGTGAGGTTGCCGTAGCCGTCGCGGCTCTCGCGCAGCCGAGCATCGCAGTCCACGTCGATCCGCCAGGCGACCACCGTTTGGTTGACGGTGTCGTCTGGGAACATGCGCAGCAACTGCACCACCCGAGCCTGCGGCTCGGTGAAGCGGTAGCGGCTGTGGTGTTCGACCTCGATGCGCATCAGATGAACCGGAACTGGCGGGCGATTGCGGCGTCGAGCATCGCGTTCTCCCGAATGAAGGCATTCAGATACTCATGGAGACCGCTGACGATGACTTCGTCTGCGCGCGTCTTCTGCATGCGCGCGAGCCGGGTGCGGGCCATGCGATCGGCCTCCCCCTGCAGGCCGGCGCGCTTGCCCAGCAGATTGAGCATCTCCACCGTCTCGGCCACGCAGGCGGCAAGGCTGCGGGGGACTTCGCCGCGCGACAGCAGCAGCTCGATCACGAGACTGGGCCGCAGCCCCTCGTTATACAGCCAGCGGTAGGCGGTGACGGCGGAGACGGTCTGGAGGATGGTGGTCCACTGGTCACGATCCACGACGCCGCCGACCTTTTCGCCTTCCGGCAGCAGCAGGTGGTATTTCACGTCGATCAGCCGCGCAGTGTTATCGGCCCGCTCGATCGCGGCGCCCAGCTGGATGAACCAGGTCGCCTCGTTCTTCATCATGCGATGGACGGCGCCTTCGAACCCGCGCGTCTCCGCCTTGATCCCCTCGACGAGGCCCAGCACCTCGGCCGGCTCATCGCCCGCGGTCGGCGTGTTGAACTGCAACCAGGCGCGGTTGATCGCCGAGAACGCGTCGCGGGTGAGCGCGGTGCGCACCGCCTTGGCATTGTTGCGCGCCACATCCAGGCACCAGAGGATCGAACCTGGGTGGCTGCGGTCGCAGGTGAGGAAGCGGGCGACATGCGCCTGCGTCACCGACAGGCCGGTCTCGACAAACGCATCCTCGGTATAGGTGACGCTGAGCGCGCTCGCCCAGGCCGCGTCGCCCGCCGGGCGGGCGGAGAGTGCGTCGAGGCGGACTGTCGCCTCCACCAGCCGCGCGATGAAGTCGGCGCGCTCGACATAGCGGCCGAGCCAGTAGAGCGAGGCCGCGGTGCGGGAGAGCATCGCCATCGCGTCAGCCCTCGCCCTGCATCTGGGTCATGCCGTCCTGGCTCTGCTGCTGGCCTCCAGCGGGTGCGGGCGTGTCGGGAAGCAGCACGAAGCTGTCCTTGGTGCCGCCGCCCTGGCTGGAGTTCACCACCAGCGATCCTTCGCGGAGCGCAACGCGGGTGAGGCCGCCGGGAACCACCTTCACACCCTGGCCTCCGGTGAGGACAAAGGGGCGGAAGTCGACGTGGCGGGGGCTCAACCCCTTGTCGGTCATGGTGGGCACGGTGGAGAGCGCGAGCGTCGGCTGCGCGATATAGCGGTGCGGCTCCGCGACCAGCGCGGCGCGGAACGCCTCGATCTCGGCGCGGCTGGCGGTGGGGCCCACCAGCATGCCGTAGCCGCCCGAGCCGTCCACCAGCTTCACCACCAGCTGATCGAGATTGTCGAGCACGTACTTCAGCGCCTGCGGCTCGCGGCAGCGCCAGGTCTCGACGTTCGGGAGCAGCGGCTCGCCACCGGAATAGAAGCGCACGATCTCCGGCATGTAGCTGTAGATCGCCTTGTCATCGGCGATGCCGTTGCCGGGCGCGTTGATGAGGGTGACGTTGCCGGCGCGATAGGCGGCCATGATGCCGGGGACGCCCAGCATCGAATCCGGTCGGAACACCAGCGGATCGAGGAAGTCGTCGTCGATCCGGCGGTAGATCACGTCCACCTTCACCCGGCCGGCGATGGTCTGCATGTAGACCACGTCGTCGTCGACCAGCAGGTCGGCGGCCTCGACCAGTTCGATGCCCATCGAATCCGCCAGGAAGCTGTGCTCGTAATAGGCGGAGTTGAAGTGGCCGGGCGTGAGCACGACGCACACCGGATTGCGCCCGCAGCCGTTCGGGCTCACCGAGCGCATCGTCTCCAGCAGCAGGTCCGGATAGCTGTCGACCGGCGCGATGCGCATCTGGCGGAACAGCTCCGGACACAGGCGGATCATCGCCTCGCGGTTCTCCAGCATGTAGGAGACGCCGGAGGGGGTGCGGGCATTGTCCTCCAGCACCCAGAACTCGTCTGGCCCGGTGCGCACCAGGTCGATGCCGCAGATGTGCGCCCACACGTCGTGCGGCGGGCGGATGCCGACCACTTCGGCGCGGAACTGGGGATTGCCCCAGATCAGCTCGGGCGGAAGGATGTTCTCCTTCAGGATGCGGCGTTCGCCATAGATGTCGTTCAGGAAGGCGTTGATCGCCTCAACCCGCTGGATCAGCCCGCGCGACAGCCGCTCCCATTCGTCGGCGAGGAATGCCCGCGGCACGATGTCGAACGGGATGATCCGTTCCGCCGCTTCGCTCTCGCCATAGACGGCGAAGGTGATGCCCAGCTGGCGGAAGGTGGCTTCGGCCGATTGCAGCCTTCGACCAAGGTCGCGCTCCGGCGTCTCCCGCATCCAGCGCGCGAGCGCCTCCAGTTCCGCCCGTGGCGCCTGTGGTCCGCCATGGCCCCAAATCTCGTCGAATGCCGCCCTCTTCATCAACTTAGCTGAAGCTCCCGCAAGCAACATAGTTCCATGCTGGGACAGGTTTGTGCGGCGCACAAGACGAAAAGCTTCGTTCTAGTCGGTCGTGGACTAATCCGTGTAAGTTTTAGTTGGTCCGCTCTGGCTGGTTCACTCCGGCAAGCTGGCCAGCATGTCCGCCGTCAGCAGTTGCGGGAGGACCTGCGGCGCCTCGGTACCCGGCGTGTACCAGAGATAGAGCGGCACGCCGGCGCGGCCATGCGCCTCCAGGAAACGGCCGAGCGCCGGATCGCCATCGGTCCAGTCGCCCACCAGCACCTGCACCGCCTTGGCACGGAAGGCGTCACGGACGCGCGTGGTCTCGATCGCTGTCTTCTCGTTGACCTTGCAGGTGACGCACCAGTCGGCGGTGAAATAGGCGAACACGGGCTTGCCCGCCCCGCGGAGTTCGGCGAGCCGGGCTTCGCTGAACGGCTCGGTTCCGGTGACGGCGGCCTCGGCACGGGCGGGCGCGCGCTGGACGCTTACCATCGCGAGCCCTGCGACCAGCAGGGCCGGCAGCATCGGCCACCCGGCGCGGGGACGGCCGCTCGCCTGGCGGAGCCCGGTCCACCACAGCGCAAGGCCAAGCAACAGCGCGACGCCGAGGCCCAGGGCCATGCCGTTCACCCCCGCCTGCTGGCCGAGGATCCAGGCGAGCGCGAGCGCGGTTGCGAACATCGGCACCGACAGGATGCGCTGAAGCCGTCCCGTCCAGGCGCCGGGGCGCGGCAGGCGGCGGCGCAGCGCGGGCACGAAGCCAAGCAGCAGGAACGGCAATGCCAGGCCCAGCCCGAGCCCGGCGAACACCGCGAGCGCAGCCAGCGTCGGCAGCACCAGCGCGGCGCCGAGCGCCGCCCCGAGGAAAGGTCCGGTGCACGGCGTCGCGACAAAGGCGGCGAGCGCCCCGGTGGCAAACGCGCCGGCGACACCGCTCTCGCCGGCAAACCGCGGGGTCGGCAGGGTGAACAGCCCGGCGAGATTGAGCGCCACGCCGGTCACCAGCAGCAGCAGCAGCAGGATGACGCGGGGGTCCTGGAGCTGGAACGCCCAGCCGGCAGCGACACCCGCGGCGCGCAGCGCAAGCATCGCCCCGCCCAGCGCCAGGCACGTCACCAGCACGCCGGCCGTATAGGCCAGCGCCTCATGCCGGGCGCCCCGCTCGGACCCGCCAGCGCGCGCCAGATGCAGCGCCTTCAGGCTCAGGATCGGGAACACGCAGGGCATGACGTTGAGGATCAGGCCGCCGGCGAGGGCCCCGAGCAGCGCCAGCAGGATGGTGCCGCCCTGCCCCCTCGGCTCCGCGACGGCGCCGGGTCGGGCGGAGACGGTGAACGCCTGGCCGGTGCCGGTCGCCAGCACGCCTTCGATCGCCCGCTTCATCGCCCCGTCCGCAGCGTCGGTCTCGATCACCAGCAGGTCGCCGTCGCGCGCCACCTTCTGCGGTGCGCTGTAGGAGAGCGCGCCCTTCGTGAGCGGATAGAAATAGGCGTCCGCCGCGCTTTGGCTCGCGGGGAACGGCACGCCGATACGGATACGCGCCGCCTGCCTCTCCTGCACGACCGCGAACTGCGCCGGCGATCCGAGTGGCCGCGGCAGCGCCGCGCGCCACCGGTCGAAAAGGGCGCGACGCTCCGGCACGATGCGACCATCGCCTACGCTGAGCTCGATCGCGAGATCGGCATGTTCGGGAACGCACAATTGCTCGGTGCAGACCAGATAGTCGCTGCGCACCCGGACCGGCAGGCGGGTGCCGGGCGCAAGTCCCTCCGGCAGCTTCAGCCGCACGAGTTGAACGAACGGCCCCTCATAGACATAGTTCATCAGCCCGGCGACGGTCAGCCGCTGGGGAACCGGGTAGAGCAGCGGCCCCGCCGTCACGCCTGCCGGAAGCGTCCAGTCGAGCCGGGTGGCGACGCCGGCGTCGCCTGGGTTCTGCCAATAGCCGTGCCAGCCGGACTGCGGCGTGGAGTCGAACGCCAGCGTGACCGTCTCGCCGGCGGCAGGTGTCTCCGTCTCTGCGATCAGCCGGATCGCGATGTGCGGCCCTTGGTTCGGCGCCTGCGCGCGGGCGCCCACCGGGCCGAGCAGCGCCAGCACCGCCAGAAGCATGAAACAGAAGCGCGCCATCAACCTTCCTTGCCGCATCGGCTGCGATCGGGGATAGCCCTGTCCCATCCCGGATGCACCCCTGCCATTCTCAGGAGTTTAGTTCATGCGTCTTGTTCGTCCGCTCGCGTCGCTGATTGCGGCCGGCCTGCTCAGCAGCACCGCGATGGCACCGCTGCGCGCGCAGGAAGCCCCCGCGGCGCCAGCGGCCCCCGCTGCGGCGCCGACCACGCCCCCCAAGCTGATCGTCGCGATCTCGGTCGACCAGTTTTCCGCCAACCTCTTTGCCGAATATCGCAATCGCTTCACCGGCGGCTTTGCGCGGCTGCTGGACGGGGCGGTGTTCCCCTCCGGCTACCAGAGCCATGCCGCGACCGAGACCTGCCCCGGCCACTCCACGATCCTGACGGGCTCGCGGCCCTATCGCACCGGCATCATGGCCAATGACTGGTACGACCAGAAGGCGGCCCGCGCGGACAAGAAGATCTATTGCGCCGAGGACGAGACCGTGCCGGGCAGCAACTCCGACGACTATACGGTGTCGGACCGCCACCTGAAGGTGCCGACGCTGGGCGAGCGGATGAAGAACGCCAATCCGGCCACCCGCGTCGTCTCCGTCGCCGGAAAGGATCGCGCGGCCGTGATGATGGGCGGCCACAAGGTGGACGAGCTGTGGTGGTGGGGCGGCAAGGGCTTCGTGTCCTATGCCGGCCGCACGATGCCCGCCGTGGTCCAACGGGCCAATGCCGCCGTCGCCGCGCAGATCGCCCGGGCCCAGCCGGCGCTCGAGCTGCCGGCGCTGTGCCAGGCGCGTTCGCAGCCGATCCAGGTCGGCACCCGCACGGTCGGCACCGGCCGGTTCGAGCGGGCTGCGGGCGACACCAACGCCTTCCGCCGCTCGCCCGAGTTCGACGGGGCCGTGCTGGCGCTTGCCGCCGGGCTGATCCAGGACATGAAGCTCGGCCAGGGCGAGACCACCGACATCATCTCGGTCGGCGCTTCGGCCACCGACTACGTCGGCCACGGCTTTGGCACCGAAGGCAGCGAGATGTGCCTGCAGATGCTGTCGCTCGACCGCTCGCTCGGCGACTTCTTCGCGGTGCTGGACGCGACCGGCGTCGATTATCAGGTGGTGCTGACTGCCGACCATGGCGGCCAGGACATCGCCGAGCGCCACGCCATCCACGCCATGCCCGATGCGACCCGCCAGGGCGGCACGCTGGACGTGAAGGTGATCGGGCAGGAGATCGGCCGGAAGCTGGGGATCGCAGGCCCGGTGCTGCTGGGCGGCGTGAACGGCGACATCTGGTACGACATCAAGCTGACCGCAGCGCAGCGCGCCGCGGTGGAGCGCGAGGCGATCGCCCGGCTTTCCGCCAATCCGCAGGTGGAGGCGGTCTTCACCCGCGCCCAGGTGCTGGCGACGCGGATGCCGGGCCACACCGACCCGCAGACCTGGTCGCTGCTGGAGCGCGCGCGCGCCTCGTTCGATCCGGAGCGTTCGGGCGACCTGCTGGTGCCGCTGAAGCCCCGCGTCACGCCGGTGCCGCTGCCGGTGGGTTCCACGGTCGCCTCGCACGGCAGCTTCTGGGACTATGACCGGCGGGTACCGATGCTGTTCTGGCGCAAGGGGATGACCCCGTTCGAGCAGCCGCTGGGAGTCGAGACGGTGGACATCCTGCCGACGCTCGCCGCGCTGATCCACCTGCCGGTGCCGGCGGGGGAGATCGACGGACGGTGCCTCGATCTGGACGCGGGGCCGGGCGACAGCTGCCGGCGATAACGGAAGGGGGCGGCCTGAGGGGGCCGCCCCTTTTGTTTATCGCAACGTCCGGTGCTTGCGGCTCTGGGCTCCTGCTTTCGCTGGAGCACGGGATTTTTGGAGGTTTGCCCCCGCCGCTGAAGACTAGTGCTCCTGCAAAGGCAGGGGAGCAGGGCCAAGAGCGCTGACGCCCGTGGCCCTGCTCCCGCAGCGGGACCTTAGCCGAGCCGGCCCAGTGCCGCCTGGAGGCGGGTTGCTTCCGCCTGCTTGTCCGCGTGGTCGGCGCGGGCCTTTTCCACCGCCTCCGGCTTGGCGCGTCCCACGAAGCTCGGGTTGTCGAGCCGCGCGGCAAGCGAGTCCCGCTCCTTCTCCGCCGCGGCGATCGCCTTGGTGAGGCGGGCGCGCTCGGCCTCCAGGTCGACGACGCCTTCCAGCGGCAGCACGAAGGTCGCCTCGTCCACCACGATCTGCAGCGCGCCGCCGGCGGGAACCGCACCGGTCGCCACGTCGACACGGGCAAGGCGCGCGAGCACATTCCCCTGGGCCGCCAAGCGCTCGGCCGTCAGCGGCGAGGCATCGCGGACGTGGATCGGCAGGCGGGCGCCCGGCGGCACGTTGAGCTCGGTACGCGCGGCGCGCACTTCGCTCACCAGGCGGATCACCCAGTCGATCTCCTGGCTCGCCGCCGGATCGAGCGCGCGCGCGTCGGCGATCGGCCAGCGCGCGACGATCAGGTCGTTCGAGCGGGTGCCCATCGCATGCCACAGCTCTTCGGTGATGAAGGGCATGAACGGGTGGAGCATGACCAGGATCTGATCGAGCACCCAGCCCGCGACCGCACGGGTCTCGTCGGCGCCCTCGGCACCCTCACCTTGCAGCACCGGCTTGATGAGCTCGAGATACCAGTCGCAGAAGCGGCTCCACACGAACTGGTAAATGGCATTGGCCGCGCCGTCGAAGCGCAGGTCGGCGAAGGCGAGGTCGACCGCCTGCACGCAGGCGACCGTCTCCGCCACGATCCACTTGTTGACCGCAAGCGTCGCTGCCGGCGGCTCCAGCGTGGTGGAGGCCGTGATGCCGTTGGCCTGGGCGAAGCGCGATGCGTTCCAGAGCTTGGTCGCGAAGTTGCGATAGCCCTCGACCCGCTTCTCATCCATCTTGATGTCGCGGCCCTGGCTTTCCATCGCCGCCATGAAGAAGCGCAGCGCGTCCGCGCCATAGCGGTCGATCAGGCCGAGCGGATCGACGGTATTGCCCTTGGACTTGGACATCTTGGCGCCGTC
The DNA here is from genome assembly GCF_027922045.1 of Microbacterium terregens. Next base: position 173,174 of record NZ_BSEX01000009.1, on the reverse strand, counting down.
CGCGGCGCGCACCAAGCCGTGCAGGTAGAGCTTTCGGAACGGCACATCGCCCATGAAGTGCAGCCCCTGCATCATCATGCGCGCATCCCAGAAGAACAGGATGTCGAAGCCCGAGATCAGCACGTCGTTGGAATAGCGCCCGCCCAAAGTCGGGTCGGTGTTCTCCGGCCAGCCGAGCGTCGCGAACGGCCACAGCGCCGAGGAGAACCAGGTGTCGAGCACGTCGGGGTCGCGGGTGAGCGCCACGCCCTCGCCCGCTTCCGCCTGCGCCTCTTTCTCCGTCTCGGCGACGAACACGCGGCCGTCTTCGGCAAACCACGCCGGGATGCGATGACCCCACCACAGCTGGCGCGAGACGCACCACGGCTGGATGTTCTCCATCCAGTTGAAATAGGTCTTTTCCCAGCTCTTGGGCACGATCTGGGTCTTGCCCGAGCGGACCGCCTCGATCGCCGGCTGGGCGAGCTTCTTGGCGTCGACGTACCATTGGTCGGTCAGCCACGGCTCAATCACCACGCCCGAGCGGTCGCCATAGGGCGTCTGGATGGTGCGTGGCTCGGCGTCGTGCTCGCCGCCGTCCTTGTCGACGTGGGGGACGAGGAAGCCCTCTTCCTTCAACCGGGCGACGATCGCCTTGCGCGCCTCGAACCGGTCGAGGCCGAGCAGCTCGGCCGGGATCAGCCCGTCGGCGGTCTGGGTGACTTGCGCCTTGGCATCGAGCATGTTGAGCATGTCGCGCGCCTCGATGCCGGCGCGCCGGCCGACCTCGAAGTCGTTGAAGTCATGGCCCGGCGTGATCTTGACCGCGCCCGATCCGAGCGCCGGATCGGCATGCTCGTCACCGACGATCGGCACCAGCCGGCCGGTGATCGGCAGGCGCACCTGCTTGCCGATCAGCGCGGTGTAGCGGGGATCCTCCGGATGCACCGCCACCGCCATGTCGGCGAGCAGCGTCTCGGGCCGGGTAGTGGCGACGCGGATCTCGCCCGATCCGTCAGCGAGCGGGTAGCGCAGATGCCAGAAGCTGCCCTGCACTTCGCGGGTCTCGACCTCCAGGTCGCTGATCGCGGTGCCGAAATGCGGGTCCCAATTCACCAGCCGCTTGTCGCGGTAGAGCAGCCCGTCCCGGTGCAGCTGGACGAACACCTTCAGGACGGCCTTGGAGAAGCCCTCGTCCATGGTGAAGCGCTCATTGGCCCAATCCATCGAGCAGCCCAGCCGGCGCAGCTGGCCGGTGATGGCGCCACCGCTCTCCGCCTTCCACTCCCACACCTTGTCCACGAACGCATCGCGGCCGAGGTCGGTGCGCTTGACGCCCTCCTTGGCGAGGTTGCGCTCGACCACCATCTGCGTGGCGATGCCGGCGTGGTCGGTGCCGACCACCCAGCGCGCATCCTTGCCCTGCAACCGCGCGTGGCGGACCAGGATGTCCTGCAGCGTGTTGTCGAGGGCGTGGCCGATGTGCAGGCTGCCCGTCACGTTGGGCGGCGGGTTGACGATCGTCCAGGGCTCGGCACCGGGCCGCTCGGGGCGGAACAGCCCCTGCTCTTCCCAATGCGCGTACCAGCGCGTCTCGATGGCGGCGGGATCGAAGGTCTTTGCAAGCTCGGTCATGGCCGAGCGCATGGCGCAGCCACCGCGCGGACGCAAGCGCGCCCGCACGGGGAGCGGCTTACTCGCGGCCGCTGATGCGGGCGATCTCGCGCGCGACCATCGTCTCGACGATCGCGGGCAGCTTGGCATCGAGCCAGTCGCGCAGCATCGGGCGCAGCATCTCGCGCACCAGGGCTTCGAGCGAATCCGCGCCCGGAGCTTCCGGCTTCACCACCATCCGCGACAGCGCTTCGAGCGCACCGCGGCTCGCCTCGGCAGCACGGTCGGACAGGATCGTTCGGTCAGGCTCGGGAGCCGGCGCAGCCGGCGCGGCGGCGGAACGCTGGGGCAGCGGATCGCTCACGGCGTCCTTCAGCTCCAGCACCTCATCCTCGTCGTCCTCGTCGTACACCGGGGCTGGCGTACGAACCGGCTTGCGGACGCGCGAGACGGGACCGTCGCCTTCCTCGGCGATGATCCGTTTGATCGACGAGAGGATGTCCTCCATCGACGTCTCGGTACTCATGTCCCCCACCGCGAACCTCATGGTTACCGTCTTCCTGACCGATCAGCTGTCGGGGTTTGCACGATTGGTGTCAACGGGGCGCGTCGCTGCATCGCCACCCCGACGATTGGCGGCGTCGGCGCCGTCCGTGATGCCATAGGGGTTCACGTCGTGCCGCAGTTCCGGCTCCAGCTCGCGGGTGACGACCGGCGTCTGGGCGGGCGTGCCGACCGTCGTGGTGGCGATGGGCTTGGGCGCCGGATCGCTGTCCCAGTCCCAGATGCGGTTGCGCACCCGGCTGTAGTTGGTGGTCGGGTCATACAGGGCGCCACCGTCCAGCCCCAAGTCCTGCGCCTCGGCCCGTCCCATCGCCGCGAGCAGCGCGAAGCCGGCGACATAGGCGTCGCGCCGCGCCGACACGAGCTGGACCTGCGAGTTGAGCAGCTCCTGCTCGGCGTTGAGGATGTCGAGGATGGTGCGCGTGCCGACGCTGTTCTCGGCGCGGACACCCTCCAGCGACAGGCGGTTGGCGGAAACCTGCACTTCCGAGGACTCGATTACGCGCAACGACGATTGCCAGGCGGCGAACGCGGAGCGCGCGTCGGAAACGACTGCCCGCTCGACCTGCGTCACCCGCTCGATCGCCGAGCTCTCCACCGCCTGCGCGCGCCGGACCTGTGCGGCAGGGCCGCCACCCTGGAACAGCGGTACCGACAGCTGCAGGCCGGCCGTGACGGACGCACCGTCCGGCGAGATGCGGATGCCGTTGATGTCGGGGATCGAGTTGAGAACGGTCGAATAGCTGCCGCCGCTCACCGCGGCCACCCGCGGGAGGCGGCTGGCGCGCGCGACGCGAACGTCGAAGCCGGCGGCGTCGCTCTCGCGCTGGGCGGCCTGGAGCGAGGGATTGTTGTCGACGGCGACCGACACCGCGCCCTGCGGGTTCCCCGGCAGGTTCGGCAGCTCGGGCGGGGGCGCCAGCATGCCGGGAGGGGCACCCGTCACCTCGACGTAATTCTCGCGGCTGGTGATCAGCTGTGCCTCGGCACTGCGGAGCTGCGACTGAGCGGAGGCGAGCCGCGCCTCCGACTGGGCGACGTCCGTACGGGTCAGGTCCCCGACTTCGAACCGATCGCGCGAGGCTTGGAGGTTCACCTCCAGCACGCGGAGGTTCTGCTGGTTGAGGCGCACGATCGCCTCGTCCCGCAGCACGTCGTTATAGGCGGCTACCACCTGGGTGAACACGTTCGCCTCGACGCTGCGCAGGTTCGCGCGCCCCGCCTCCACCCGCCGTTCGGCCGCACGCACCGAGTTGCGCACCGCGCCGCCGCTGTAGAGCGGCACCGACAGGTTGACCCCCGCTGCCGCCGTCCGCTGCGGCTGGGCGATGCTGTTGTTCGCCGTGTTGAGCACGTTCTCGCTATAGGAGCCGTCGGCGCTCAACTGCGGGAGGCCGGAGGCCCGCGCCAGCGGCACCCCCTCGTCGGTGGCGCGCAGGTTCGCGCGCTCCCCGGTCAATTGCGGGTTGCTGCTGTAGGCGCGCACCAGCGCCTCACGCAGCGTCTCCGCCTGGGCGGACGATGCCGCACAGGCAATGAGACTGACCCCGGCGATCCAACGAAACGCGCGCATACTCCCCCCCATGGTTTTGCGCGGCTTTAGAACTGGAAGGTGGGCGGTTTGGAGAACCCCGGCAGCACAACACAGTCCACATCCGCAAAATCGACCAAGCCGAAGCCGCCTTCGCTGCGGCGCCCGGCCGCAAGCCGGCTGACGCCCCGGTCGATCACGCCCGTCGTCACCCGGCCGTCGATCTTGGCCTGGTGCACGATCGCGTCCGGCACGAACTCGACGGCGCCGTCGATCACGATCGCGTCATAGGGCGCACCCTCAGCCCAGCCCTCGACCAGCGGCCCTTCGACCACCGTGACATTGGCCATGCCGGCAAGCGCCTCGCGCGCCTGGGCGGCGAGCGTCGCATCTTCCTCGAGCGCGACCACCGAGCCGGCGAGCTCCGCGATCACCGCTGCGACATAGCCCGTCGCCGCACCGATCAGCAGCACCCGGTCCGTCGAGGCGATCTCCGCCTCGTTGATGAGGCGCGCGGAGGCGAGCGGCGCGTTCATGGCGCGGCCATTGCCCAGCGCGATGTCGCGATCATAATAGGCGATCGGACGTGCGGCGGCGGGTACGAAACGCTCCCGCGGGACCTCGCCCATCACCTTGACCACCCGCGAGTCGTCGACAGCGCTGGTGCGAAGCTGGCTCGCCACCATCGCCGCGCGCATTTCCTCGAACCGAAGGGTATCTGCCGAACCGTCCATGATGCTCCTGTCGCACGTCTGTATTATTCGTGCAATACACTAGTTGAGAACGCTGCTATGTACTTCGCACGCGCGATGCCGCCAAGCGACCGCCGCCATTTTCTGGCCCACAGTGGAGCGAGGGCGGAAACCTGGTTGACCGCGGGGCGAAAACCGAGCAAGTGCCCGCCTCCCGACGTCGAGGCCCGATGGCGGAGTGGTGACGCAGAGGACTGCAAATCCTTGCACCCGGGTTCGATTCCCGGTCGGGCCTCCATCTTCTGCAGCGCAAGGCTGCACGACGTCAGAGCACCCCTGACATCTCACGTCCATGCTTCCGAGCGGAACGACGGAGGCAGGATGATCCCCTTCATGATGCGAACCGCGAGGCTTAGCGGCGTCGCGATGCTGGCGCGGTGCCAGGCACGGGACGCCGCCGGCGCTCAACTCCGGTAGCGCGCCTCCAGCAGGTCGAGCTCGCGGACCAGCTTGCTGGACGTGGCGCTGCCGATGCGTCGTTCGCGTGCGCTGCGGAAGATGGCGGCGCGTTCCGCCTTGAGACCCGCGAGGCGCAGTTCGCGTTCGATGCCATCTTCGCGGCGCGCCGCCTCCGCCGCCTCCCCTTCCTGGCTGCGCGCCTCGATGCGCTCGCGGTAGAGGTCCATGATGCGGGCTCCGGCGGACGCGTACAGATCGGCGTCGCTGCGGCCGGCGGCTAGGTCGTGCTGGACGCGCTCGATCTCGCGGATCGCAGCCTCCGCAGCGGCGACGCGCGCGGCATCCTCCTCCGCCTGGACGGACGCGTCCGCCGGCATCTTCAGGCCCCGCAGCAGCAGCGGAAGCCCGATGCTGGCGACCACCAGCGAGGTGACGATCACCCCTGCGGCAAGGAAGATGGCGAGGTCCCGTGCCGGGAACGGCGTTCCGTTCGCAGCAAGCAGCGGCAGGGTGAGCACGCCCGCCAGGGTGATCGCCCCGCGCACTCCCGCAAAGGACATGGCGGCGACGAGCCGCCACTCCGGGCTCTGCCCGGCGTCGCCCCGGCGCAGCAGCGTGAGGCGCAGGGAGATCCACACCCACACGAACCGCAATGCGGCGAGCCCGACGTTGATCGCGAGCACGTAGAGGGCCAGCCACCAGACATTCTGGTGGCCGGTAAGCGCGACCGTCTCACGCGCGCCGTGGAGGATTGCCGGCAGCTGCTCGCCCAGGAGGACGAAGATGATGCCGTTGGCGGCGAACTGGATCGTGTCCCAGACGGAATTGCGACGAACGCGCGTGGCGGGGAGCGCCTGCCGCGAGATTTCGGCAAAGCTCATCGTCACACCGGCAGCGACGGCCGCCAGGATGCCGGAACAGTGGAAATGCTCCGCCAGCAGGTAGGAGCCGAACGGGATCAGCAGGCTGACCAGGATCTGCGAGCCGATCTCCTCGCCGAAGCGCCTGGACACGCGATACTTGGCCCAGGTCACGGCCATGGTGACGGCAACACCGATCGCGAGCCCGCCGAACGCCACCCAGAGGAAGTTGAGCGCAGCGCTGGAGGCAGAGAAGGTGCCGGTGAGCGCTGCGGCGATGGCGAAGCGCAGGCACACCAGGCCCGACGCGTCGTTGAGCAGCGACTCCCCCTCCAGGATGTGCATCATCCGCTTGGGGATCGGCACGCGCGCGGCGATGGCGGAGACCGCGATCGGATCGGTCGGCGACACGACGGCTGCGAGCGCGAAGGCGACCGCGAGCGGCATGGCGGGGATCATCCAGTGGATGAACAGCCCCATTCCGAGCACCGTGATCACGACCAGGCCAAGCGCCAGCTCGACCACGGTCGGCAGATCCTTAAACAATTCGTCCTTGGGGATGCGCCAGCCATCCAGGAACAGCAGCGGTGGCAGGAACAGGAAGAAGAACAGTTCCGGATCCAGTGCGACCCGCCAATCGCCCGCCAGCCCGATCGCCGCGCCGAGCGCGATCTGGACCAGCGGCGCCGGTACCGCGAAGGGCACCATCCGCGAGACGGCACCGCTGACCACCACTGCCAGCAGCAGCACAAGAACGATCGTTACTGATTCCAACAGCCACTCCAATGCGCAGGGAAAGGCGTGGGCACATCCATGCGCCCACCTCCTTCCCCTCCCCTAGCGGCCGGGGGGCGGCCGATGCAAACCGCAGGGGCGCGGGTGTGGCTCAGCGCGACGCGACGCGTACCCCCTTGGCCAGCGTCACTTCGTTGGAGCCGAGCAGCACGACCGGGTCCACGCCAAGCCGGGGCACGGGCGACTGCTGGCCCGACTTCCAGGCCGCAAGCTCGACCCGGTACAGATCGTAGCGGCGGTAGAAGTCCACGAATGGCTGGTCGAGTTGCTCCAATGCGCCTGCGGCGAAGCTCTCGAACGCGCCGGCCGGAAGGCCGGCGGCGGTCGCGATCATCGGTACGGCGCGGGCGCAGAATTCCTTCTGCACGGGCGGCTGCGCGAAGAAATTATACAGGCGCGTCATGGAGTCGTCGAAGCGGTCCTGCCAGTCGCCGCCGGCGGCGCGATACTCGGCCGACAGCGTCTTGTGGGCGGCAGCGAAGCTCTTCGTCTGCGTCTTGATGAGCGCATTATAGTGGGCGACGATCGTCGGGTCCGAGACGTTGCACTGGAGCGCGGCGACATTGAGCGCGCTGCGCAGGTGCCACACCTTTCCGGCCGTCGAAAGCGCGCGATTGGGCGTCGGGTAGCCGCCGTCGGGCAAGGCCGTCGGCGTGCTCAGCCCCGCGGCGCTGCCTGCGGGAGGCACGGGCATCGGCGCGGGCGTCGGCGTGGGAGCGGGCGCAGGCGGCGGCGGCGCCGGCTCCGGCTTGCGGGCGCAGCCGGCGATGGCGAGGGCGCCCGCGGCGACGAGCAGCTGCAGCTTATGGGCTTTGTACATGATACGCTTCCATTTCCCTGAACCCTTGCCGGCTTCGCAGGTCAAGGTAACTCAGGAGTTAACGATGCGATGAGCCGCGGTCCCGGACGCACTACCTCCTTTCCGAGCTGGGGATCCCGCGCTTGACAGCCTGTGGGGAGCCACGGATGCTGCCGGGGACCCACATAACCGGCGGCAGGAGAGGATGCTGCAGACCCGCTGCACTGCTGCGGCCGCACGCCCCCTCCCCGCGACAAAGAGGCCTTCACCCGGTGATCTCCACGTCTTTTGCTTATCCTTCGCTCCTCGCGCCGCTTGGCGCACGCCGCGTGGAGGCGCTGTGATGGCCGTCCAGCGCAGCGAGCCCGTCAGCATCGTCCAGCTCGGCGCCCCGCTGGGCGAAGGGCCGGTGTGGGTGGAGCGCGACGCCGCGCTCTGGTTCGTCGACATCAAGAGCTACCGCATCTACCGGCTCGACCCGGAAACCAACGCGATCCAGAGCTGGCAGACGCCGGGCCAATGCGGCTTCGTGCTGCCCTGTGCGGACGGAGGACTGATCGCAGGCCTCCAGAGCGGGCTTGCCCGCTTCGATCCGACCACGGGGGCGTTCGTGCCGCTGGTTGATCCGGAGCCGCAGCATCCGGGCAACCGGCTCAACGACGGCACCGTCGATCCGCACGGCCGGCTGTGGTTCGGAACCATGGACGATGGCGAGACTGCCGAAAGCGGCACCATCTATCGCCTGGGCGCGGACGGGCGCTGCGTCGCCTCTACGCCGTCGTGCGCGATCACCAACGGCCCGGCGTTCAGCCCCGACGGTCGCACCATCTATCACGTCGATACCGGCAAGGGCCTGATCTACGCGTGCAGCGTGGGTGAGGACGGCACGCTCAGCGACGCCCGGCTGTTCGCCCAGATCCCCAATTCGGAAGGGCATCCGGACGGCCCCACCGTCGATGCCGAAGGTTGCATCTGGGTCGGGCTCTACAACGGCTGGGGGGTGCGCCGCTATTCGCCGAAGGGCGAGCTGCTGGAGCAGATCCGCTTCCCCGTCAGCGCCATCACCAAGGTCGCGTTCGGCGGGCCGGAGCGCAAGACGCTCTATGCCACCACCGCTTCCAAGCACCTGTCAGCAGCGGAACGCGCCGAGCAGCCGCATGCGGGCGACCTGTTCGCGTTCGAGGTGGACGTGCCCGGCATCCCCGGCGTCGAGGTCCGCCACGGGATCTGAACGAAAAGCGGCGGGCTGTCGGAAGGCTCCGGCAGCCCGTCGAAGGCGGGAGGATCATCGGGCGGCGGGCGCCATGCCGCTGCCCGGCGACGCCTCCCCTATCCTCCCGCTCGGCTCGCCCGCGCCTTGACCCGCATCAACGCGCACGCCGGCGCGTTTCGCGCGACAAACCAATCCATGTTACGTATAGGCCCTGCATGGCAGCGATTGAGATTTGCGCCGATTGTTCGGTGCGGGACCTGGCTCTGTGCGGCAGCCTTACCGACCATGAACTGGAAGCGCTGAACGCGCTCGGCCGGCGGCAGCGACTCTCCAAGGGCGAGACGGTGATCTGGGCAGGGGATGAGAGCATCATCTGCGCCAACCTCTTGTCGGGCGTGCTGAAGCTCAGCGCCTCCACCGCCGACGGACGCGAGCAGATCGTCGGCCTGCACTATCCCGCCGACTTCATCGGCCGCCCCTATGCGGACGCAGCCGACTTCACTGTCACCGCGCTCACCGATGCCGAACTGTGCGTCTTTCCGCGCAAGCAGTTCGAGCAGGTGCTGGAGGACCATGTGCGCATGGAGCGGCTGCTGCTCCAGCGTACCTTCGCCGCACTCGACGAGGCGCGCGGCCGCATGCTGATGCTGGGCCGCAAGTCTGCGGAGGAAAAGATCGCTGGCTTCCTGCTGGACATGGCGGACCGCGCCGGCAGCAGCGCCTGCCGCGCGACCGTCGAGGGGCCGATCACCTTCGACCTGCCGCTGACGCGGGGGCAGATCGCCGACGTGCTGGGCCTCACCATCGAGACCGTGAGCCGGCAGATGACCAAGCTCAAGGCCTCCGGCGTGATCGGCCTGCCCGGCGGCCGCGCGGTGACGCTGCGGGACCGGTCGGCGCTGGAGGAACGGGCGGAACCGGCCTGAGCCCAGCGCTCAGGCGACGCGGCAGCGGGCCTGGAGCCGGTTGTCGAGCAGCAGGCGCGCGGCCGACGTGAGCCTGGCTTCCGCCAGCGTGCGGATGGCCAGTTTCTCGAACGCCATGGCGGCACGGCAGCCGTCGAAGAAGCAGCGCAGCATGTAGCCCAGAGTCGCCGCGCACGGCCCGCGATCGACGGCATGGGGGCGCAGCACCGCGAGGATGTCCTGCGCCTGCACCGCGAAGGTGACGTGCTGGGCGCGGACGTACGCCAGCAGCGTGTCTGCCAACGGCTCCGCTTCCGCCCCGAACAGGGCGTCCAGCAGCGCATCTTCGCGGCTCGCCTGCTCGACGGCCTGCGCATCGAGCGCGTCGCAGAGCGCCTCGATCTCTTCCGCGTCCGGCAGCTCCGGCAGCGCGTCCGCACATTTCTCGAGCCGGCGGCAAAGCTGTTCGCTACGCATATGCTCGGAAAGCAGCGGGACGAGGTCGATCTCGTCGATGACGTGCCAGCGGCGGGCGGCCGGACGCTTGGGTTCGAACAGGTGCTGGATGTCAGTCATTCAGGCCTCCAGCCCGCCTTGTGCGGTCGAACGCCAGGAGCGGCGTTGACCCGCATCAAACGCCCGCGCCCAAGTTTGACGCGCGTCAACGTGCCCGCGCGCGCGGGAGCAGAAAGCAGCCCCATGCACCGCTACCTGCCCGATCTCGCGCGCCGCTCCGTGCCCCGCTACACCAGCTATCCCACGGCTGCGGAATTTCACACCGGCGTCGGCCCGGCCGAACAGGCGGAGGCGCTTGCGGCCATCGCGCCAGAGACGCCGGTCTCGCTCTACCTCCACATCCCCTATTGCCACGAGATCTGCTGGTATTGCGGGTGCAACACCGGGGCGATCGGCCGCGCCTCCCGCCTCGATGCCTATTTGGCGGCGCTGGAGCAGGAAATCGGCGCGGTAGCAGCCCGGATGCGCGGCCGGGTCGTCGCGATCCATTTCGGCGGCGGCAGCCCCAATGCGCTGCCTCCGGAAGACTTCGTGCGGCTGACCGAGTTGCTGCGCCGGAGCTTTGCCTGCGCAGGGCGGTTGGAGATCGCGGCGGAGCTCGATCCCCGGACGCTGGACGCGACCTATGCAGAGGCGCTCGCGCGCGCCGGCGTGACCCGGGTGAGCCTGGGTGCGCAGTGCTTCGCGCCGCATGTGCAGCGCGCGATCAACCGCATCCAGCCGTACGAGATGGTGCGCCAGGCGGTGCTCGATCTGCGCGCAGCCGGTATCGCCGCGGTCAACCTGGACCTGATGTACGGCCTGCCGCACCAGACCTCCGAGGACTTGGCCGAGACGCTCGCCGCCGCGCTCGATCTGGCGCCCGATCGCATCGCCATGTTCGGCTATGCGCACATGCCGCGGCTGCTGCCGCGCCAGCGGATGATCCCCGACGAGACGCTGCCGGACGCCGCGCAGCGCTTTGCCCAGAGTGCGCTTGCCTATGACATCCTGGTCGGCGCGGGATATGCCGCGATCGGGTTCGACCATTTCGCGCGGCAGGGAGACAGCCTCGCGCGGGCGGCGGCCACGGGGACGCTGCGCCGCAATTTCCAGGGGTTCACCGACGAGCCGGGGGAGGCGATCATCGGTCTCGGGGCCTCCTCGATCAGCCAGTACGACGGGCTGCTGGTGCAGAACGAGAAGCATGTCGGCCGTTACCGCATGCGGGTCGCGAACGGCGGCCTGGCGGCGGTGCGCGGCGTCGCGCGGTCGGCGGACGACCGGCTGCGCTCCGGCCTGATCGAGCGGCTGCTGTGCGACGGAAATGTCGACGCCGCTCCTGCGCTCGATGCGCTGCCCGCGCTTGCCGATCTGGTCGAGGAAGGTCTCGTGCGGATCGACGGCACCCGCGTGACCGTGCTGCCGGACGGCCGCCCCTATGCACGCCTCGCGGCGGCCGCGTTCGACCGCTATCGGCAGCCCGACGCACAGCGCTTCAGCAAGGCGGTCTGACCGGGAAAGGCTCGGCTGCTCGCGCGTTGGAAGGGCTATAGGAGATCGCCCGTGGCCACCAACCAGCCGAGCAACGCCCCCGAGACACCCCAGAACGACGCGCGCGACGACACCAGCGCTGCCGCCGTGCTCACCGATAGCCGCTTGGACGGGACCCCCGGCGGAGGCCTTGGCGGTACCGCCGCGGCGGAGATGGACCCGCAGGGAGCACATCCGGCGCGGGCCGCCACACCGCGAGCCGGAGCCGCCGACACCGATGGCCTGCCTGGCCATCCGGAAGCCGAGGCTCGCGCCCAGTCCGCGACCGCGGAGCCGCACCCGCGCGCGCAATGACGGACGTCGACGTTGCCATCATCGGCGCCGGTGCTGCCGGCATCGGCGCGGCGCGCTGGCTGCACGGGCGCGGCCTGAATGTGCTGGTGCTGGAGGCGAGCGACCGTATCGGCGGGCGCGCGTGGACGCTGGGCGTCCAGGGCATGCCGCTCGACATGGGCTGCGGCTGGCTCCACTCGGCGGACCGCAACCCGTGGGTGACGATCGCCAAGGATGCCGGCTTCGCGATCGACCGCAGCGAGACCGCCTGGGGCAAGCAGCTGCGCGACCTGGGCTTCCCGCCCGAGCAGCGCGAAGCGGCGGACCGCGCGTTTGAAGCGTGGGATGCGCGGCTGCGCAGCGACCCGCCGCCAAGCGATCGTGCCGCCGATGCGCTCCCGCCCGAGGGCGAGTGGAACGCTTATGTCGAGGCGCTGAGCGGCTACATCAACGGGACGGGGCTCGCCGACCTTTCGGTGGCCGATTACCTTGCCTATGACGATGCCGCGACCGACGACAATTGGCGCGTGCGCGACGGCTACGGCACGCTGGTGGCGGCACAGCTGCCGCCGGTGACGGTGGCGCTCGGCACCCCCGTGCGGCGCATCCGCGACGAGGGCGGCCATCTGGTGCTGGAGAGCCCGCGCGGCGCCGTGCGCGCGCGGACGGCGATCGTGACCGTCGCGACGCCGGTGCTCGCCCGCGGAGGGATCGCGCTTCCGGCCCGCTACGATGCCCGCTGCCATGCCGCTGCGCAGTTGCCGCTTGGGCTCGCCAACAAACTGTTCCTGCGATTAGAGGAGCCGGAGGCTGTGCCGCCGGACAGCCACCTGCTCGGTAACCCGCACGCCAGCGAGACCGGCAGCTATTATCTGCGTCCGTTCGGGCGGCCGGTGGTGGAATGCTTCTTCGGCGGCAGCGGCGCTGCGGCGCTGGAGGTTGCGGGCCCGGACACCACCGCGACCTTTGCACGGGAAGAGCTCGGCGCGCTGCTCGGCACGGAGTTCGCGCGAGGCCTGCGGCTGATCGCCGCCTCTGCATGGGGCCAGGCGGACGGCTTCGGCGGATCGTACAGCCATGCCCTCCCCGGCCATGCCGATGCCCGCGCCGTTCTCGCGAGTCCAGACGACCGGCTGTTCTTTGCGGGTGAGGCCTGTTCGGCGAGCGACTTCTCCACCGCGCACGGCGCCCTCGCCACCGGCGAAGCTGCTGCCGAAGCGGCACTCGCCGCGCTGGCCTAAGCCACCCCCCGCTTTCGAACCGCACGTCTGCGCAGGCAGGCCGGGCGCGCAGTGTTGGCAGGCTGGACAGCCGGCGCACCGAAGCGCGCCGGCTTTCCGTCAGTAGTTCTTCGAGTAGCGTACGCTGACGTTCGATCCACCGAACGACCCGGTCTGCGAGAGCACGCTCAGCGCCTTGGTCAACGCCACCTCGAGCTGGGTGGCGGTGAAGCCCCGCGCGTCGGTGATGATCTCGATATAGATGTCGTCGGTCAGGTACTGGCCGGCAGCCAGCGCGGTGCCGCGGCCCGTCGCCTCGTCGCTTCCCAGGATCCGCAGCCGGTCGATGCCGGTCGCCGAGCGCAGCTTGCCGAGCGGGTTGAGCCCGCCGCCGCCCGAACCGCGCAGCGAGTTGAGCGCCGCCGCCAGCTGGATCGCCTCGGTCGCCGACAGGTCGGTCACCGAGCGGCCGAACAGCAGCCGTGCCAGCACCTCGTCCTGCGCGAGCGCGGGGGTGGAGGTGAAGGAGATGCGCGGCGCCTGGGCGGTACCGGCGACCAGGATCGTCGCGGTCACGTCCTCGACGGTGGTGTTCGCCTCGATGTCGATCACCGGGTTGGTGAAGTCGTCCCCTTCGAAGCTGATCTTGCCGCGGTCGACGTCGAACTCCTTGCCGGCGAACGAATAGGTGCCGCGGATCAGGTCGAGGCCGCCGGCGATGCGGGGCGCCGCCGAGGTGCCGCCGATCCGCAGGTCCGCCTTCCACTCAGACTCCAGGCCCATGCCCGACACGTAGAGCTGGTTCTGCGCGCGCACCCGCAGGTCGAGCTTGAACAGCCCCACCGGTGCTGCGCGAGCCGCCGGCTGCGGGTTGGCCGCGGCCGCACGGATCTCGCTCTTGCGGCGAATGCCGGTGAGCTCGGGAACCTCCGACGCGCCCTGGAACGCGATCTGGTAGCGCGCCTCGGGAATGTTGAGCTGGCCCGTGATCGAGCCGCCCTGCGCATTGTTGAGCACGCGGATCTGGCCGCTCGCCGACGCGCCGAGCGCATCGCTGCGCGCCAACTGGGCATTGTCGAGCGTCGCCTGCACGTCGATCGGGAAGCCGCTGTCGGCGGCGAGGCCGACGCTGCCCTTCGCCGAAAGACTGCCCTCGCCGGCCCGCGCGTTGAGCGTCACCAGCTCGAAGCGGTCGTTGTTGAACCGGCCGTCGATCTGCATCCGGGTCAGCCGCGTACCGAGCGCCTCATTCTCGTAGGTGAGGTTGTTGGCGCGTACGACGCCGGTCAGCCGCGGCGCCTGCACGCGCCCGCTGAAGTCGGCGGCGATGCCGATCGGCCCCGACAGCTGCTGGTCGGTCAGGCCCGCGAAGGAGAAGAGCACGCCTGCCGGGCCGTTGTAGCGAATGCCGCCCGACAGGGGCGCCGCCATCAGGCGGGTCGTCCACGATCCGGCACCCGGCGCCAGGGGACGCAGGTTCGCGACCATGCGCCCGACGGTGGTGGTGCCCCGGCGGATGAGTGCCCGGCCGCTGCCGCCCTCCGGCCGCAGGTCGCCCGCGAAGACGACGTCGACCGGATCGGAGACCGCCGCCAGGCTGGAGCGGGTGAAGTTGCGAACGGTCAGCCGCGCATCCGCCTGCGGGAAGCTCGCCCCGCTCGGCTGTGCGAAGTCCAGGCTGCCGGTGGCCGTGCCGCCGAGGCCCAGGCCCGGCACGAACGCGTTGAGCAGGCTCACGTCGAGGCTGTCGAGCCGCGACTGGAGCGTCATGCCGGCGCCGTAGGAGCCCGCGATCCGCATAGAGCCGCGATCGAAGTTGATGCGCGTCGGGTAGAGGCGGTAGCCGCCCGAACCCGGCACGATCCGCGCAGGGTTGGCGGTGCGGAAGTTGACGTTGTTGCCCACGCCCTGCAGCGCCACGAGATACTCGTTCGGGTTGAGCCGGGCGTTGGCGGCCACGCGGAACGGCACGCCCGAGGAACCCTCTGCCAGCAGCTGCGCCGTGCCGTTGCCGCCGCGATAGTTCACCTTGGCACGGGCCCGCGTCACGACCATCTCGCCGCTGCGGAAGTTGCCGAGCTGCGCGTCCGCCACGATCTGCGGCTGGTCGTACAGCACGGCCGAGGCGGTGACGATCGCCTGGCCGATGGTGATCCCATCCTGGCCGGGAATGCGGGCGTTGTAGGCGCGCGCGTTCAGGTCGGCCCGCTGGTACTTGCCCACCGCGCCGAGGTTGGCGAAGCCGTTGATGCCCGAGCCCGAGAAGTTCAGGCGCCCGGCGAACGGCCCCGCATTGGTTGCCTGCACGCGGCCGTTGATGTCGACGCCGGCAAAGCGCGCCGAGCGGATGTCGGCCGTCAGGCGCGGTGCCGTGCTCAGCAGGACGTTCGCGTTGAACGGGCCATAGTTGGTGCCGCCGGACGCGACGATCGCATAGCGATCCCCCTGCCCACGCACGTCTGCCTTCAGGTCGACCAGTCCAATTCCGACGCCGGGACGCGGCGCCCGCAGCGACACCACCGGTGCCGCCATGGAGCCGGACACGCGCGCGGTGAGTGGGCCGTATTGCGTCGAATAGGCGTCTGCGTTGACCAGCAGCGGCCCGGCCGGATCGTAGCGGCCCGAGCCGCGCAGGATGCGGAACTGGGGCGCGCTCAGCTTCAGGTTCGAGAAGCTGATGATGCCTTCCGGGCTGTAGGCGATGTTCGCTGAGGTGGTCGCATTGCCGCCCAGGAAGTTGCGGATGCCCTCGTTGAACAGCTGCTTGGTCTGCGCGACCACGCGGCCGCGGATGCCGTAGCCCCCGTTGGCAGCGGTGTAGAGGTCGGCATCGGTCTGCAGGTTGATGATGCCGATGCTGGCGATCTCGTAATTGTTGATCCGCCCCTTCAACGCGCCCGTGTAGCGGCCGGTCGAGAGGTTCGCGGCGATGATCGCGGTCGCGTCGATCCGGTCGGAACGGAGGCGCAGGTTGTCGGAGAGCACCTGGTCGCCGTTGCTGATCGCGAGATCGCCGTTGATCGCGACGTTCGTCACCAGCCCGCCAACCGCGGCATTGAGGCCGGAAATGCGCCGTGCCTTGGCGTTGATCGGGATCAGGATGCGTTCGCTGTCGATGGTCGCCTTGCCCTCGGCATAAAGCTGCTCGACGACGGTTTCGCCGAAGCCGATGGCGGCAGCCTGGACCTTGTAGTCGACGGTGGGCGTGCGGAACGGACCGTCCAGGACGACCGCGGCGCGCACCGAGCGGCCGTTGAGGTTGGGCGCGATCGAACCGGGGGTGAGCAGCATCGCCTCGACCCGGAAGTCGCCGAAGCGGCTCTGGCCGAGATCGACCTTGCCATCGGTCGCGACCGAAAGCGCGTCCGAACGCAGGCGGAGCTTGGCGTCCACCACCCGCTCGTCGAGCGCGGTGTCGAGCGCGATCTGCAGGCGCGGCGCGGTCAGACGTTCGACCGGTCCCTCGAGGTAAAGCCCCGGACGCGCGAAGCCGCGGACCTGGAAGTTGCCCGAGCGGCCGAGGACGTTGAGATCGACGAGCGGCTGCCCGCCGAGCGTGCCGGCCGCGCGACCGCGCCAGTCGCTCCAGGCACCACGGCCGTCGACGTTCAGCACCAGCGGCGCCTTTAGCCCGGCAAGGCCTGCGACCAGGCCGTTGCTGGGCGCGGTCACGCGCAGGTCGACGTCGAGCTTGTTGTCGTCCGGCACCGCGTCCAGGCGCAGCACCAGCCGGTCACCGCCGGCAAGCCCGCCCCCTGCGATGGTGCCGGCGTTCGCCTGGATCTGCGCGCGTCGGTCCGCGATGTGCGCCTGGCCGTCGATCTTCGCGACATAGCGCTGCCCCGCGACCGCCGGCCCGATCTCCAGGCGGCCGACCGACAGCTTGTTGACGTCGATGTCATAGTCCGGGAGCAGCGGCCCCTGGTCCTCGCTCGGCGGGGTGGCGAGCAGCACGGGATTGCGATCGTAGCGGATCAGCGGGCTGGTCAGCGAGCGCACGTCGACATGGCTGCGGACGAAGGCGAACGGACGCCAGTCGATCGCGACCTGCGGCGACGAGGCAAAGACGCCCTTGGTGTCGCGCAGTTGCAGGTCGTGGATCACCATCGCGCCGTAGAGCGATCCCTCGATCCGGCCGACGTGGACCTTCAGGCCCGAGGCGGTCGAAAAATTGTTGATCTGGCGGACCAGGATGCCCTGACCGGAGCGGGTGTTCAGCCCGATCACCAGCACGACCAGCAGCAGCACCAGCCCTGCCAGGACGATGGCGACCCATTTGGCGATGCGCTGCCACAGCGGCCGACGATCGACCACCACGACGCGCTCTTCGCCGGCGCCGGGTTCGCGGATCACTTCCTCGGCCATCAGAACGCCTGCCCGATCGAGATGTAGAGGGCCACCTTGGACTCGCCTTCGCGCCGCTTCAGCGGCGTTGCGACGTCCACGCGGAGCGGGCCGAAGTTGGTGTAGAAGCGGCCGCCGATACCGGCGCCGAAGCGCAGGTCGGAAGCGTCGGGCATCGTTCCTTCATAGACCTGCCCTGCATCCAGGAAAGGCACGATCCCGAAGTTGCCGAAGCGGTAGCGCGCCTCGATCGCGAACTCGTTGAGGCTGCGGCCGCCGATCGGATCGCCGTCCGGGGCGCGCGGCCCCAGTTCCTGGTAGCCGAAGCCGCGGACCGAACCGCCGCCGCCCGCATAATAGCGCCGCGAGGGCGCGAGATCGTCGCGATCGATGCCGAAGATGCTGCCGGCGCGTGCCCGGCCGGCGAGCACGATGCTGGACGTCACCGGATAATAGGCCGTGCCCTCGACCATGAAGCGGCCATAGGGCCTGACGTCGCCGCGCACCGAAGTCTCGGGGCTTGCGTTCAGCTTCAGGCGGAAGCCCTTGGTCGGGTTGAGCAGGTTGTCGGACGTGTCGAACCCGCCGAACAACGGCAGCGCCGCGACGAAATAGGTGCCGCGGTCGCGCTTGTTCGTCTCGAAGCTCCAGACGTCCTCGTTCGTGCCGGTCAGCTCGAAGCCATAGGAATAGGTGAAGCGCTTCTGCCAGATCGGCGTGGAATCATAGGAGATCTTGCCGGCAAGGGTGCCGGTGAACGCCTCATAGGCCTCGTAGTTGGAGTGGTTGGCCGCTGCGGTCAGGCTGACGGTACGATCGCGCTTGCCCGCGTTCTGGCGCCGGAAGGTCGCGCTCAGGCCCTGTTCCTGGGTACCGGCGACGCCGGCGATGATCAGCGCGCCTTCGGGCGGGAAGAGGTTGCGGTGCGTCCAGGAGCCCTCGACGCGCACACCCTGGCCGGTGCCATAGCCCGCCTCTGCCGCCAGCGTGCGGGCCGGTCCGGCCGTCTGGTGCACGGCCAGGTCGACGTATTCGGTTCCATCCGGCGCAAGCTGCCCGGTACGTTTCGGTTCCACCGAGACGCTGGAGAAAAGCCCCGTTCCCACCAGCGCGTCGCGCAGGTCGTCGACCTTGCGCGTATCGTAGAGTTCCCCCGGCTCGAAGCGCGCCAGCACGCCGACATGCTCCGCGTCGAAGGCCAGCTTGCCGTCCGTCGTATAGCCACCAAACGAGGAGCGCGGGCCGGTGTCGACCGGCAGCGTATAGTCGCCGGTCACCGTCTGCTCGTCGAGCAGGATGTCGCGCTCGCCCACCTTGACGAAGGGATAGCCCTGCTGCGGCAGCTTCAGGCTGACGTTGGCCTCCGCCGCCTGCACTCGCTCCGCGATGATCGGCTCGCCGACCTTGAGCGGCAGTTCCTTGTCGACCAGGTTCGGCGGCGTCGTCGGCGCCGCATCCACCTTGATCGAGGCGAGCTTGTACTGCGGGCCGGGCGTCACGTTGATCGTCACCTGGACGGTGCCGCCCTCTTGCTGCTCGACCGTCGAGACGGCGGTGCCGTCGTAATAGCCCTCGGCATGCAGGATACGGACTGCGAGCTGCTCGTCCTCCTTGGCACGCGCGGTGATCATCGCCGCGTTTGCCGCCTTGGTGCCGTCCTTCTTGAGCGAGGACAGCGCGTCGAAGCGATCGAGCGTGTCGATGTCGTCCAGGCCGTTGACCGCCACCTTGTAGCGGATCTCGGCGCCTTCCTTGTCGTCGACGCCCGCGACTTCGACCGGGTTGGCGTCGAACGTCGCGATCGGCGGCAGCGGCTGCGCGAGCTCCGCCTCCTCGGCCAGCGGCGCGTCCGGGATCGCTTCGCCCGCGGTTGCGCCGGTCTGGGGCGCATTCGCCGCGGGCGTGGCTGCCGGCACGTTGGGCTGGGCGGATGGCGTGGCGGAAGGCATCGCCTCCAGCGGTGCATTGATGTCGCCGCTGAGCGGGGGAAGCGAGCTGTCGAACTCTGCCTCGGGAACGATGTCGCCCTGCGGCTGGGCGGCAGCGGTCTGCCCATCCTGGGTGCGCGTATCCGCGGGCCTTGCCGCAGGAGCCCCGCCGGCTTCGGTTGCAGGCGGTGCGGAGAGCTGGGCGACCGGAGCAGCGATCGCGGACGGCATCACAAAGGCACTGGCCAGCAGGCTCCAGTACAGCTGTCGACGAGAATCCCCCACTTGCTCCCCTTTACTCCCAGGCGCCCGCGCGCGCCCGTCCCCGGACCGCTCTAAACCCGTAACGAAGCAGCTTGGTTCCCGCCCGCCCCGGAATCGTTTCGGGTGCATCCAGATCGCGGCGGCGCGCGTTGCAGCCGGGACGATCGAAAGCGAGGAATGACAGATGACCGACGCCGCGACCCCTTCCGGCAGCGCGCCTGCCGCCGGCCAGAGCGCACCCGACGTCGATCCCACCGAGACCAAGCTCCACCCGGAACCCCATGAAGTCCCGGGGGTGGAATCGACCCACCCGTGGCAGCATCCCTGGGCCGCGTGGAAGTCCATTCTGAAGCGGGTCTACACGATGGACGGCTATCACAACCTGTCGCTGATGGCGGCGGGCGTCGCCTTCTACTGCTTCCTCTCCTTCGTGCCCCTGCTCGGCGCGATCGTGATGACCTATGGCCTGGTCGCCGACCCGAGCACCGTCGCCGAGCACATGAAGACGATCTTCGAACTGGTGCCGGCGGATGCGGCGCGGCTTATCTCCGACCAGCTGATCTCGGTCGCGACCACCGCGGCCTCCAAGGCCGGGCTGGGTCTCGCCATCGCGCTGTTCTTCTCCATCTATGGTGCGATGCGCGCGTCGAGCGCGATCATCCAGGCGCTGAACGTGATCTATGAGGAGGAGGAGAGCCGCAACATCATCCAGACCACCCTCGCCTCCGCGCTGCTGACGGTGGGCGCGGTGCTGGCGGCGCTGGTCGGCCTCTTCTCGGCAGGTGCGCTCGGCTACCTCCAGACCGCGGTCGACGTGCTGGGCCGCGCGGGCGTCATCACCATCCAGATCCTCACCTGGCTGGTCGCGATCGCCATCGCCAGCAGCACCTTCGCATTCATCTACCGCTACGCGCCGGACCGGGCGCGGGCGCAGTGGCAGTGGCTGTCGATCGGCTCCGTCGCCGCGACGCTGCTGTGGGGTATCGCGACACTGGGGTTCGGCGTCTATGCCGCGAACTTCGCCAACTACAACGCGACCTATGGGGCGCTCGGCGCAGTCGTGGTGCTGCTGATGTGGCTCTATGTCTCCTGCTACGCCGTGCTGATCGGTGCGGAGATCAACGCGGAGTCCGAACGCCAGACCGGCGTGGACTCCACGACCGGCCGCCCCCGCCCGCAGGGGCGCCGCGGCGCCACCATGGCCGACCAGCTGCCGAGCAAGCGCCAGCACAAGCCGCGGCGCGACAAATATTGAGCGGACCGCCGCCACCCCGGCCGCATGGCCGGGGTGGCGGAACTCGACTCGCCTGCCGGACGTAGTGGCGGCTCGAAGGGATCAAATCCAAACCTATGTTTAGCTGGAAGCACGAGGCGCAGGAGCGCCTGGAAGCGATGATGTTCGCCCATGTCGGCGAGCGCGACTTTCCGTGCGTCGGCGCCAAGGCCGCCCTCGCCAAGGGCACGCTGGAAGTGTTCGGCTGCACCCGCATCGACAGCGCCTGGGACGACGTGCGCATCCACGACGCGCTGCTGCGCTTCGCCCAGGCCTATCGCCGCGACAAGACCATGTACCGCAGCTTCGCCGTCGTCTTCGACGGCCCCGACGACCTGTCCGAGGCAGCGTTCGAGCGTGCGCTGTGGCAGCGCGTCCAGTCGCTGTCGGACAAGGACGTGTGGCGGGGCCAGGAGTATGACACGCGCGTCAGCCCGGACCCCGAGAACCCGCACTTCTCGCTGAGCTTCGGCGGCGAGGCGTTCTTCGTGGTGGGCCTCCACCCCAACTCCAGCCGCCCTGCCCGGCGGTTCGAGCGCCCGGCGATGGTGTTCAACCTCCACGACCAGTTCGAGCGGCTGCGCGCCGAGGGCAAGTACGAGAGCATGCGCGAGAAGATCCTGGTGCGCGACGAGGCGCTGGCAGGATCGCGCAACCCGATGCTGGCACCCCACGGCACGTCCAGCGAAGCGCGCCAGTACAGCGGGCGCGAAGTCGACGCGGGCTGGCGCTGCCCGTTCCATTATTCCGGAGACGCCTGATTTCGACCCAAGTCATTCCCGAGCGCAGCGGCACCGCCTTTCGACTGGCGAAGGGCGAGACGCTGACGGTGATCGATCCGCGCGGCGAGCAGGTCGCCGACCTGCTGGCGTTCAACGCGCACGACCTGGACGAGGTGATCTCCTCGGGCCGGACGCTCGACTATGCCGAAACCATTTACCTCACCACCGGCCACCGGCTCTATTCGAACCGGTCGCAGGTGATGCTGGAGATCATCGAGGATACGGTGGGGCGGCACGACTTCCTGCTGACGCCCTGCTCCTACGATACCTTCCACCATTTCTACCCGAAGCTGCCGCCGCATCGCGGCTGCTTCGGCAACCTGGCGGCGGCGCTGGAGCCCTATGGCATCGCGCCCGACCGCATCCCGGTGGCGTTCAACTGCTTCATGAACGTGCCGATCGACGGCGAGACGGGCAAGCTCAAGGTGCTGCCCCCGATCAGCAAGGCGGGCGACTTCATCCGCCTGCGCGCGCACATGGACCTGGTGATCGGCCTCACCGCCTGTTCGGCGCCCGATTCCAACGGCGGCACGTTCAAGCCGATCCACTATCGCGTGGAGCCGACGGGATCGGAAAGTTAGTCTAAGGTTAGGCCAACGCAACACGCTGCACCGCGATTTTCTGTCGACTCTGCAGAGGGTTGAGAGGGATGCGGCCGTCATGTCGCCACCGAAGCATCTTGCGCGCATGTAGGACAGCTGTCTGCAACATGTGCCCCATGGACGAGGCGGCTCGCACATGCTCTATCCACGCCCGGCGACGGGGGTTGTCGCCATGGGGGAGAGACGGCTTGCTGATCCTGTTGGTCGCGGCGCTGATGTTTCAGGCCGAGGGCGCGGCCGCGCCGGCTCCGGCACAGAAGGCGAAGCTTCGGGGCAATCCTGCGAAGTGGTTCGGTGCGAAATACTATCCGGCCGAAGCTGTGGCCGCGCGGAAGCAGGGGTTGGTGGCAACCATTCTCCGGGTGGACGAACAGGGCGCGGTTGCGGAGTGCACGATCTCGCAATCCAGCGGGTTCGACCCGCTCGACGAGGGTACCTGCGACCTGATCGTCGAGCACGTCTCCTTTTATCCTGCCAAGGACGACGCCGGACGGCCGGTCGCCTCCGAATACCCCCTGCGCGTGACTTGGTACTTGGCTCACTAGGCCGACAGGCCGGTGCGTTGCGGCTGAGGCTCAGGCAGCTGCTTGTGCGAGCAGCCACAGGAGGAAGGCGGCCGGCGCCAGCAGGGTGCCCAAGGGCAGCCTGTCGGTGGCGGCGAGCGGCCGGCCCAGGATGCGGGTGACGAGCACCACCGCCAGCCCCAGCAGGCAGGCGAGCAGCAGCACCAGCGGCAGCGCGTGCCAGCCGAGCCAGAGGCCGATCGCGCCGAACAGCTTGGGATCTCCCCCGCCAAGGCCGACCCGGCCGCGGAGGCGGCGGTAGGCGGTTGCGACGAGCCATAGGGCCGCAAAGCCGGCAGCGCCGGCGATCAGCCGGTCCGGAAGCGATGGCGGGATACCGAGCAGCCCGGTCCCTAACCCGAGGAGCGCCAGCGCCGCGGTGAGCGGATTGGGCAGCCAGAAGGCGCGCAGGTCGATCGCCGCGAGCGCCAGAAGCAGCCAGCCGAAGACCGCGCCGGCGATCGCGGGAAGCTCGGTAGCGGCAAGCCCGCTGGCGACCCCGATGGCGAGGCCGAGCAGCTCCACCACGAGATGGCTTGGCGCGATGGTGGCGTCGCAGCTTCGGCAGCGACCACGTTGAACGAGGAAGCTCGCCAGCGGTACCAGCTCGATCGCGCGGAGCGTTCGCCCGCAACCGTCGCAGGCGGACCGGCCGACGAGGCTCGAACGCCCCTCCGGCCAGCGGATCGCGAGGGTGGCGATGAAGCTGCCGAACACCAGCCCGAGCAGCCCCAGAGCGGCGGGCCAGATCCAGGGTTCAACCATGGGAAGTCGCGCCGGGGCTTACATATCCTCGCCAGGATCGACGCCCCACAGGCGGGACTGCTCGACATATCCGCCGCGGCCCTTCACGTCGAAATAGCACCAGCCGGCCGAACAGCGGCTGAGCCGACCGACGACGCCCGGTGCGGCGCGCCAGTCGACGTGCGCCGAGCCATTGGGTGCGGAGCGAAGCTCGACCAGCCCGCCGTTCACATAGCCGGTGCGCTGGTCGGAAAGCAGGCCGACCTGCATCCACCCCTGGGTGCCGTCCGGATCCTCGACCTTGCGCCAGTCCTGGTAGATGTCGACCACCTTGATCGGCAGGTCGGCGCGGCGGAAGGTCCAGCTGACCGGATAGTTCTTGCCGGGGCCGGTGCGCATCCGTGCCTCGCCCGCGGCGATGGAGGCGTAATAGGGCGGCTTGCGCTTTTGCGCGGCTGCCTCGCCGGCGGGAACCACCGCCGCGGCCAGGATCGCCGCTCCGCCAAGCCAAACCACCGAATGCCGCATGTGTCGTCCTCTGTTGTCCCCCGGGGCGCACCGTAGTGCGTTCGGGCCGCCGGCTTCAACCGCCGTGCACGCCCAAAGGCGAACATCCGGGCGGAACCTCAGCGCGGCCGATGCTTTGGTTAGATACCCCCAACCAAACCGGAGAAGCTGCCGTGAAGAAGCTGATTGCCCCTGCCCTGCTGCTCGCCTGTGCGATGCCGCTGGGTGCCTGTTCCACGCTGGCCGGTGCCGGCATCGGCGCGGCGGGCGGTGCCGGCGTTGCTGCGGCGACGAACGGCGATGTCGAGAAGGGTGCTGCGGTCGGCGGCGTCGGCGGCGCGGTAGTCGGAACAGTCGTGGACGACTGAGCCCGCACGGGCGTCTCTCGCGCCCAGAAGACAAGGGCACGGTCGCGATCGGCGGCCGTGCCCTTGTTCGTATCAGTCGCCGGTCAGGATGCGGTCGACCAGCTGCTTCACCGTCGGCACGAACCCGTTCGAGTAGAAGGGATCGCGCTTGAAGTTATAGGCGGCATGGCCGGCGAACATCAGGTTGTTGTCGACGGGACCGCCATGGGCGATGTCCTGCAGCGTCTTCTGGATGCAGAAGCTGCGCGGATCGGCCAGGCGCCCGGTCGAGTTCGTCTCGGTATCCGCCCAGGACGAGAAGCTGCACTGGCTGAGACACCCCATGCAGTCCGCCTGGTCCTTGCGGATGATCTGCTTTTCCTCCGGCGTCACGAACACCAGCGTGTTGTCCGGCGTCTTGAGCGCATCGGTGAAGCCGGCGCCGAACCATTCGCGTGCGCGCAGCAGGTCGTTGCGCGTCACCCAGAAGTTCTTGCCCTTCACGCCGACGTCCAGCTGGAAGCTGTGGTCGCCGGCTTCCTGCGTGGTGAAGGCGATCTGCCGGTCCGAACGCGCTTCCAGGCTGCGCAGGAACGGGTTGCGAACGGCGGACGAATAGAAGCCGGTCGGCGAGAAGCGGTGGAGAAGGACGTCGCCCTCCTCGATCTGCATCAGGCGCTGTTTCCACTCTTCCGGGATCGGGCTTTCCTGGGTCAGCAGCGGGCGGGTGCCGAACTGGAAGGCGATCTTGCCGAGCTCGGGATTGTCGATCCAGTCGTTCCAGTCGCGCAGGTACCAGACGCCGCCGGCCATCACGATCGGCACATCGTCGGAAATGCCGCCCTCACGCATGGTGTCGCGCAGCGCCTTCACGCGCGGATAGGGATCCTGCGGGGCGAGCGGGTCCTCTGCGTTCGAGAGGCCGTTGTGGCCGCCGGCGAGCCAGGGATCCTCATAGACCACCGCGGCGAGCCATTCGGCCGCCTTGGAATAGGCGCGCTTCCACAGCGCGCGGAACGCGCGACCGGAGCTGACGATCGGGAGATAGTGGACGTTGTGCTCGGCCGCGATCTCGCTGAGCTTGTAGGGCATGCCGGCGCCGCAGGTGACGCCTGCGACCATGCCGCGGGTGCGCTCGAGCACGCCCTGGAGGACGCGCTGCGCGCCGCCCATTTCCCAGAGCACGTTGATGTTGATCGCGCCCTTGCCACCGGCGATCTCCCAGGCGCGCTTCACCTGCTGGACGGCGCCCTCGATCGCATATTCGACCAGTTCCTCATGGCGTTCGCGGCGGGTGAGCGCGCGATAGACCTGCGGGATGATCTTGCCCTCGGCATCATAGCTGTCGGCGTTCACTGCCGAGACGGTGCCGATGCCGCCGGCTGCCGCCCAGGCACCCGCAGACGCGTGGTTGGTGGCGGCAACGCCCTTCCCTCCCTCGACCAGCGGCCAGACCTCACGGCCGTTGTAGGTGATGGGGGACAGACCTTTGAACAAACCAACCTCCGAATGATGCCGACGAACCGGCTGGGCGGACCAGCGATGCGCGCCTTTACCGACCAATCCCCTCGTACGCGAGAGAATTACACTTGGGGCGACAGCGCCCCGGGCTTGCCCATCGCCTGCTCATAGAGCGCGGCATAGGCAGCAATCATCGTCTTCTCGTCGAACAACGCACGAGCGCGTGCCTGGTTCGCGGCGCCCACGCGGCCGCGCGCGGCGGGGTCCTGCGCCAGCACCTGGAGCCGATCGCGCAGGTGCACCTCGTGCCGATCGATGCCCATGTAGGGGGTGTTCTCCTCCGCCACCATCTGCGGGATGTCGCCGACCGGGGGCGCCACCACGGGTAGGCCGGCGGCCATCGCCTCCATGACGGAGATCGGCTGCTGCTCGCTCTTGGACGAGAGGGCGAAGATGTCGAACAGACCCATGTAGCGATGCGGCTCGGGCAGGAAGCCCGGCAGGTGGACGCGGTCCTCGATCCCCATCGCCTCGGCCGCGTCGAGGATCGCCTGGCGCTCCGGCCCGTCGCCGACCAGCACCAGCTGCACGTCCTCGACGATGCCGCCGACGGCGCGCACCAGCAGCGGCAGGTCCTTCACATCGCGGAAGCCCGCCAGCGAGCCGATCACGACCTCGCCGGGATTGCGGCGGAAGCCGGGGATCGCGTCGGGCGCGCAACCTGCGGCGTAATTCTCGACCGGAATGCCGTTGCCGATGCGGTGGACGCGTGCGGGCGGCTGGCGCCAGGTCTTGAGCGCGATCTCCTCCAGCGCATGGCTGGGCACCACCAGCGCGTGGGCGGCGCCGAGCGCGAAGCGGCGGTACATGTTGCGCACGGGGCTCAGCCGCTGGGCCTCGTCCTCGTTGAAGCCGTCTTCATGGTGGACGACGGGCGGCATGTTCTTCCCGAAGGCGCGGCGCGCCATCACGCCGTCGATCGCGCCCCAATTGTAGGTGAGCACCAGGTCGAAGCGGGAGGCGTAGCGGGCGATCGCCTCGTAGCGTGCGACCGAGGGCTTGCCGGTGAGCGGCGGCGGGTTCTGCGCGATCTCGTAGCGGATGCCCTTGGCGATCCAGTCGCGCGCGCCGGTCTGCTCGGGCACGCCCGAGACGATGGTGTGGACGGCGCGGTCGCCCCAGGCGTTCATCAGCCGGACGGCGCGCTGCTCCTTGCCGCCGGGCGCGAAGCTGGAATGGAGGTGGAGGATACGGACGGGCATCGGGAGACCTTCAGGCGAGGCGGGCGAGGAGGCGGTCGATCGCGGCGGCGGCCTCCGGCTCCTCCAGCGTCGGCGCGTGGCCGGTGTTCGGGACGGTGACCAGCTCCGCGTCGGGCAGGCGCTCGGCCATGCGCTCGGCAACCTCGGCCGAGAGGATGTCGGAGCGGTCGCCGCGGACCAGCGCCACCGGCCGTCCGCGCAGCGCGTCGAGCGCGGGCCACATGTCCGGCCCGGCTTCGTTGCCGGGCACGCGGAACGGCTCGGCGATCTTCATGTCATAGTCGAGCAGGATCCGGCCGGACGAATTGAGCCGGTACAGGCGCTTGGCCATGACCAGCCAGTCGGCGATGCCGTAGGTGGGATAGGTCTCGCCATGCGCGTCGGCGAGCGAACGGGCGGCGTGCATCCAGGTCGGATGCCACAGCTGGCGCCCGACATAGCTGCGGATGCGGCCGAGACCCGCCGGCGACAGCTCCGGCCCCACGTCGTTGAGAAGCGCGCCCGCCACGCGCTCGCGCTCGGTGGCCGCGAGCAGCATGGTGAGGATGCCGCCCATCGACGTGCCGAAAAGGATCACCCGGTCGAGCTGAAGCTGGCCGAGCAGCGCGTCGATGTCCTGCAGGTAGGTGAGCGGGACATAGGTCATGGGATCGCGGGCATAGGCGCTCTCCCCGCGGCCCCGCATCTCCGGCACGATCACCCGCCAGTCGCCCGAAAGACGCGCCGCCACGCCTTCGAAATCGCGGGCGTTGCGGGTGAGGCCGTGAAGGCAGAGGATCGGCGGGCGGTCGGCACGGCCTGCGTAATCGCGGAAGTGCAGCCGGAGCCCGTCGTTGGACCACCAGAAATCATCCTGCCAGGCGCCGGCACGGGGCGGGTTGCGTCTGTCGGTCATCGCTCCCCATATCGCCGTATGGCCAATCGCTCGCAACCCAATCCGTCGACCGTCCCCTATCGGCCCGAACAGGCGATCCTGGAGCTCGGCCCCGAATTTTACGATCCGGTGGCGGCGGCGGACTTTCCCAAGACGATCCTGCGGTTCCGCAACGATCGCGCGGCGGCGAGCGTGGGGCTCGACGCGCTCGACGATGCCGAGTGGATCGCGCATTTCGGACGCTTCCAGCCGCTGGCGGACAATCTGCAGACGCCGCTGGCGCTGCGGTACCACGGGCACCAATTCCGGTCGTACAATCCCGACCTGGGCGATGGGCGCGGCTTCCTGTTCGCGCAGATGCGGGATGATCGCGGCCGGCTGATGGACCTGGGCACCAAGGGGTCGGGGCAGACGCCGTGGAGCCGGTTCGGCGATGGGCGCCTGACGCTGAAGGGCGCGGTGCGCGAGATCCTGGCGACCGAGATGCTGGAGGCGCTGGGCGTCGAGACCAGCCGCACCTTCTCCGTCATCGAGACCGGCGAGGAACTGACGCGGGGCGACGAGCCCTCCCCCACCCGCTCCGCCGTGATGGTGCGGCTGAGCCACGGGCATATCCGCATCGGCACCTTCCAGCGGCTCGCCTATCACCAGGACGCGGAATCGATGGAGCGGCTGGTCGGCTATGTGCTGCGCCACTTCTATGGCGAAGAGCCGGGCGAAGACGGGCCGGTGCGGCTGCTCGACCATGTGGTGACCCGCACGGCACGGCTCGCGGGCCAGTATATGGCGGCGGGCTTCGTCCATGGCGTGCTCAACACCGACAACATCAACGTGTCGGGCGAGAGCTTCGACTATGGCCCGTGGCGCTTCGCCCAGACCTGGGACCCGGCGTTCACGGCCGCCTATTTCGACCATGCCGGGCTCTACGCCTTCGGGCGCCAGCCGGAGGCGATCTACTGGGACGCGATGCAGCTGGCGGTGGCGCTGCGCACGCTGGTGGATTCCGAGCCGCTGATCGCGGTGCTCGAGCAGTTCGCGCCGCGCTACCAGGAGGCGGTGCGCCAGGCGATGCTGTGGCGGCTGGGCGTGACGCCGCGTGGCGAGGCCGAGGATCGCACGCTCGTCGGGCAGATGGAGCTTGCCCTGCGGGAGACGAGCGCGCCGGTGGACGCCTTCTTCCACGACGCGTTCGGGGGCACGCTGCCGGACGAGCCCCGCTATGGCGAGGCCTTTGCCGCGGTGCGCGCGGCGCTCGCCGGGTATGCGCCGCGCAAGCCGCGCGACCACCCGCATTGGGACGCGGCACCGTGCAAGCTCTCGATCGAGGAAGTGGAGGCGATCTGGGCACCGATCGCCGAGGCGGACGACTGGTCGGCGCTCCACGACAAGGTGACGCAGATCCGGCAGCTGGGCGAGGCGCTGCGCTAGGCGTGGCGCCCGGGCTGGCGAACTGGCTTCCGCCGCAGCTTTGGGGCACACAGGTTCTCGCGCTTCACCACGAGGGCCAATGAGCGACACCGAACTCGTCTCGACCGAACCCGCAACCGGCGCCTTTCTGTGGCGCGGCGCCTGCGGCAACGTCGACGCGGAAGTCACCGAGGCGCGGGCGAGCTGGCCGGCCTGGGCAGCGCAGCCCCTGTCCTATCGCGCGGAAGCCTTGCGCCGCTTCGCCAACGTGGTGCGTGCGCGTGGGGAGGACTTCGCCGACCTGATCGCCCGCGAGACCGGCAAGCCACTGTGGGAAGCACGCGGCGAGGTGGAAGCGGTGATGGCGAAGGTCGACACGTCGATCTCCGCCTTTGCCGAGCGCACCGGGCAGCGCCGGCTCGACGCGCAGATGGGTTCGCGCCTGGCGCTGCGGCACAAGCCGCACGGGGTGCTGGCGGTGCTGGCGCCGTACAATCTGCCTGCCGACATTCCCAACGGCCACATCGTGCCCGCGCTGCTGGCGGGCAATGCGGTGGTGTTCAAGCCTTCGGAAAAGACGCCGGCGACCGGCGCGTTCCTGGTCGACTGCTATCGGGCGGCGGGCATTCCGGAAGGCTGCGTGCGGCTGCTGATCGGCGGGCCCAACACCGGCCAGGCGCTGTCAGAGCACCCGCTGATCGACGGGCTGCTGTTCACCGGATCGGCGCGCACCGGCCTCGCCCTCAACCGCCGCTTTGCCGAGCATCCGGAGAAGATCCTGGCGCTGGAGATGGGCGGCAACAATCCCATCCTGGTGTGGGACACGCCCGATCTCTACACGGCCGCGGTACTGGTGGTGCAGTCCGCCTTCCTGGGCGCCGGGCAGCGCTGCACGGCCGCGCGCCGACTGATCGTCGATCAGCGGTTGGCCGATCCGCTGCTGGAGCAGGTGAATGCCCTGATCGACCGGATGATCATCGACGTGCCCCACGCGGATCCCGCCCCCTTCATGGGTCCGGTGATCGACAATGATGCCGCCGACCGCCTGACCGAGCGGTTCCTGAACCTGTCCGGCAAGGGCGGCCGCCCGATCCGCTATCTGGAGCGGCCGGTCGAGGGGCGTCCCTTCGTTACCCCGGCAATGGTTGACATGACCGAGGCGGGCGAACGCCCGGACGCCGAGTTCTTCGGGCCGCTGCTCCAGGTCATCCGCGCCGAAAGCTTCGAGGCCGCGGTCGCGGAGGCGAACAACACCCGCTACGGCCTGTGCGCCGCGCTCGTGAGCCAGGACCCCAGGCGCTACGACGCCTTTTGGGCGAACATCCGCGCGGGCGTCATCAACTGGAACCGGCCGACCACCGGCACCTCGCCCAAGGCGCCGTTTGGGGGCCTGGGCTGGTCGGGCAACCACCGGCCGGGTGCCTTCTACGCGGCGGACTATTGCGCCTATCCCGTCGCCTCGTCGGAGGCCGAGCAGGCGCGCGCGTCTATCGGCGTCGGGTTGCGCGACGGCTGAGCGCAAGGCTCGCAAAGTTTCACTAGGGACGGGCGAAGCAAGGGTGGCGTTGCGGCCGCGCGCGCGAACCGCCATTTGCCCAGCATGCCGACGCTACTCGATCCGCACGCGCGTGGGCGCGTCATCCTGGTGGGCGCAGGACCCGGCGATCCGGGCCTGCTGACCGTGCGCGCAGTCGAAGCGCTGAAAAGCGCCGACGTCGTGGTGCACGACGGGCTGGTGGACGCGCGGGTGCTCGACATCGCCCCCGCCGCCGCCCAGCGCATCTCGGTGGCCAAGCGGCGCTCGCGCCACACGCTGCCGCAGGAATCGATCAATGCGCTGATCGTCGCGCATGTGAAGACCGGCGCCATCGTCGTGCGGCTGAAGGGCGGCGACCCGTTCATCTTCGGCCGCGGTGGCGAGGAGGTCGAAGCGGTGCGCGCGGCAGGGCTGCCGGTGGAAGTGATCCCCGGCGTGTCGGCGGCACTGGGCTGTGCGGCCGGCGCGATGCTGCCGCTCACCCACCGCGACTGGTCTTCGGCGGTGAGCTTCGTCGCCGGCCAGTGCAAGGGGCTGACCGACCAGGACTGGTCGGGGCTTGCCGGCAAGGGCCGCACGCTGGTGATCTACATGGGCGTGGCGACCGCCGAGGCGATCGCGGACAAGCTGATGGCGGACGGCGTTGCCCCGGACATGCCGGTGGCGGTGCTGGAGCGCGGCACGCTGCCCGGCGCGCGGGCGTTGCGCACGCTGCTCGCGGACCTGGGCCAGATGGTCGGGCGCGAGGGCGTGCAGAGCCCGGCAGTGATCGTGGTGGGCGAAGTGGTCCAGCTGGCGGATGCAGAGGACAAGCTGGGCGCCTGGGCGACCGCAGCGGAGGCAATGGCGTGAAGATCCTGACGGGCAATGATCTGGCGAGCGGTGACGTGGTGTGGTGGACCGGCAATGGCTGGTCCCGGCACCTGGAGGACGCGGTGGACGTCGGCAGCAATGGCGAGGCGATCGCCCATGTCGAGGAAGCCGCGCTGCGCGTGAACGTGCCCTATGTGATCGACGCGGAGGCGACTGCCGAGGGCCCCCGCCCCGCCCATATCAAGGACCGCATCCGGGCGCTCGGCCCGACGGTGCGGCCCGACCTGACGCTGAAGCCTGCCGATCCCGATGCGGGAAGCTGGGTGATCTGAACAACTGCCGCGGCGCCAACCGGCGCGCGATCCCGGCGGATGCCGGTGTGACGAGGGTAGCATGTACAAGTACGACGAATATGACCGCTCCATCGTCGAGGGCCGGATCGCCGAGTTCAGCGATCAGGTCGCACGGCGCCTATCGGGGCAGATCACCGAGGACCAGTTCAAGCCGCTGCGGCTGATGAACGGCCTGTATCTTCAGCTGCACGCCTATATGCTGCGCGTGGCGGTCCCCTATGGCACGATGGACAGCCGCCAGATGCGGATGCTGGGCCATATCGCGCGCACCTACGA
Source organism: Microbacterium terregens (assembly GCF_027922045.1). The sequence goes on along the minus strand of NZ_BSEX01000009.1, from coordinate 140,884 downwards.
CCGGGGCTACGGCCATTTCACCACGCGCCAGAACCTGCAGTTCAACTGGATCAAGCTGGAGGATACGCCCGCGATCCTGCGCGAGCTGGCGACGGTCGAGATGCATGCCATCCAGACCAGCGGCAACTGCATCCGCAACATCTCGTCGGACCAGTACGCCGGTGCCGCCGCCGACGAGGTGACGGACCCGCGCCCCTGGGCGGAGCTGCTGCGCCAGTGGTCGACCTTCCACCCCGAGTTCACCTATCTTCCGCGCAAGTTCAAGATCGCGGTGATCGCGGCCGACGAGGATCGCGCGGCAATGCGGCTGCACGACATCGGGCTGCAGATCCTCGAGCGCGACGGCAAGCTGGGTGCGGCGGTGTATGTGGGCGGCGGCATGGGCCGCACCCCGATGATCGCCTCGCTGATCCGCGAGTTCGTGCCGTTCGAGGACTTCGTCAGCTATCTGGAGGCGTGCCTGCGGGTCTACAATCGCTATGGCCGGCGCGACAACATCTACAAGGCGCGAATCAAGATCCTGCTCCACGAGATCGGCGCCGACGAATATCGCCGCCAGGTGGAGGAAGAGTTCGTGGCGGTGAAGGCGCTGGGGATCGACCCGCCGCAGGCCGAGTTCGACCGCATCGCCGCCCATTTCGCGCCGCCGCCGTTCGAGGAAGGCCTGTCGGACGCGCTCGACCGCAGCGATCCCGATTTCGCGGTGTGGCTCGACCAGAACGTCAAGGCGCACAAGCAGCCGGGCTATGCGATCGTCAACATCAGCCTGAAGCCGGCCAAGGGCATTCCGGGCGACGCATCGGCCGACCAGATCGACCGCATGGCCGCGCTTGCCGAGCGCTACAGCTTCGACGAGCTGCGCGTGACCCATGCGCAGAACATCGTCCTGCCGCATGTCCGCAAGGCGGACCTCTATGCCGTCTGGCAGCAGCTGGTGGAGGCTGGGCTCGCCGAGGCGAACCTGGACCTGATCGGCGACATCATCGCCTGCCCGGGGCTCGACTATTGCAGCCTCGCCAACGCCCGTTCGATCCCGCTTGCGCAGAAGATCGCCGGGCGCTTTGCCGACTTGGGGCGGCAGCGCGACCTGGGCGAGCTGAAGCTCAAGATCTCGGGCTGCATCAACGCCTGCGGCCACCATCATGCCGGCCACATCGGCATCCTGGGCGTGGACCGGAAGGGCACGGAGAATTTCCAGCTGCTGCTGGGCGGATCGGGTGCCGAGGACGTGAGCCTGGGCAAGATCACGGGACCGGGGTTCTCCGAAGACGGCGTCGTCGACGCGATCGAACGCGTCACCGACCGCTATCTGGCCGAGCGTCACGAGGGCGAGCGTTTCGTCGACACATACCGGCGCATTGGCATGGAGCCGTTCAAGGAGGCGATCTATGGCTGAGCTGACCACCAATCCGGCCGACGCTGGCTTCCTGCGCTTTCGCGACGATGCCCCGCATGACGAGCCGGCGGTGACGCTGGACGCGTTCCTGGGCCAGTCCAACGCCACGGCGGTGCGGCTGGAGGCCGGCGACGACGCGCGGGCGCTGCTCCCCTATCTCGACCGGATCGCGCTGGTGGAGGTGAGCTTCCCCAAGTTCCGCGACGGGCGCGGCTATTCGTCGGCACGGCTTCTGCGCGAGGCCGGGTATGAGGGTGAGCTTCGCGCGCAGGGAGACGTGCTGGTCGACCAGCTGCTGCCGATGCGGCGCTGTGGCTTCGACAGCTTCGCGCCCGAGGCGCCGATCGACCAGGCGACGGCGGAGGCGGCGCTGAGCCGCTACGCGCACTTCTACCAGCGGGCTGCCGACCCGGTGCAACCGGTGTGGAAACTGCGTCATGGGTAATGCTGCACTGCGGATCATCGACCGGCTCGACCTCCAGCCCCGCTTCACGCTGGCGGATGCCGCACGGCTGAACGAGCGCTTCCGCGGCGTGGACACGCAGGAAATGCTGCGCGTGGCGCTGGGCGAAGGGCTGCTGGGCGACGTGGCGGTGGTGTCGTCGTTCGGGGCCGAATCGGCTGCGCTGCTGCACCTGGTGGCGAGCGTCGACCGGTCGGTGCCGGTGCTGTTCCTCGACACGGGCAAGCATTTCTCGGAGACGATCGCCTATCGCGACGAACTGGTGCGCTTCCTGGGGCTCACCGACCTGCGCATCCTCCAGCCCGATGCCGAACGGCTGGCGGCGCGGGATGAGAGCGGGTTGCGCTGGTCCTATGACCCGGATGGCTGCTGCGAGATCCGCAAGGTCGAGCCGCTCGCGCGCGGGCTGGCCGGGTTCGACGCGAGCTTCACCGGGCGCAAGGCGTTCCAGGCGGCGACGCGCGCGAACCTGCTGCGCTTCGAGCTGGACGGCGACCGGCTGAAGGTGAACCCGCTGATCACCTGGTCCAAGGAAGAGCTCGACGCCTATTTCGCCGCGCACGACCTGCCGGTGAACCCGCTGGTGGCGATGGGCTATCCGTCGATCGGCTGCCAGCCGTGCACCAACAAGGTGGCGCCGGGCGAAGACCCGCGCTCCGGCCGCTGGAGCGGCTGGAACAAGACCGAATGCGGGATCCACACCCCCATTCCCGACGGCGACCCGAACCAGCCCGTCTTCTGACCGGCGCGGCTGCGGCCGCGGTTTTCCCCTCGCGCCCTTAGTGCTCTCGCGGAAGCGGGAGGCTGGGGGCGTTTTGCGTATCCTTCTGAACGGTCGGCGCTCTCGTGGTTGTGGGAGGGCGTTCGCGCGTCTGCTGGGCGTGGACGAGCCTGTGGATAAGTTGTTGGCAATTGGTGGGCGCGGCGTTGGTCCGGGGTGGATCGGGGTTGAAACTGGCGGTGGACAGGCTGTGTATGGGTCGTGTGCAAGCCTGTGGACGGGCTGTGGACAGCATGTGCAAAGCCCTGTGGATAACCTGTGGATAGGCCGTGAGCGGATACGTGCATCGCTCGGTGAATGATCGCTGCACAAGCTGTGGATAAGTTGTGGAGGGATACCACCGCAACGGCCTAGGATCGCGGGTGTCTGTTGGTAGCCGACAGGTGCCACAAGCGAGACGGCGCACCCCGGCGAAGGCCGGGGCCCAGTTGGGGTGAGGGTGCGGGGGCGCGCTGACTTCGACAATGCCGCGCTGGCCCGTGGGGTTGCCGCGCCCTTCGGTCAAAACCCTCACCGTGCTCCTGCGCAGGCAGGAGCCCAGGGTTCTGGAACTCCGCGAGCAGTTGTTCTGCTTGGCCCTGGATTCCTGCCTGCGCAGGAATACGGCGGTATGGCGAGCTGTTGCGGGTGTCGCGGCGGCCCGGTTGCCGGGGCGGCTGGAACGGTGGTGCGCCTACGCCCGATGGCGCCGCAACTGGGCCCCGGCCTTCGCCGGGGTACGTGGTCTATGAGGGTGGCGCGGTCGCGGTTTACGGGTGCCGGCGGGGGATGCCGTGGCGGGCGGCGAGCGCCTCCAGGATGGCCTCGCGGGTGTCGGCGAAGCGCAGCCCGTTGGCCTCTCCGGTCGCGAGCGCCGCGGGCGCATCATCGGCGAGGATCAGAAGGGGGAGCGATTGGTGCGCCTCCCCTACCAGCGCCACCACCCGCTCGCGCGGGCGGGCCCAGGCGACGTGCTCGACGTCCAGGCGCTCCCGCAAGCCTGGATACGCCGCGAGCACGCCCTCGATCACGATGCAGTCGAAGCAGAAGTAGTGCGCATCGGGATAGGCCGGGTCGGTGCTCGCCGGGTCGATCAGGATCAGCCGGTCGCGCGTCCCCTGCCCGCCCGCGTCACTCATTGTCGAAGCTGCCGTAGTTCTCGCCGACATAGTCGCTGAAGCGCGTGATGGTCGGTTCGAACTTCATCGTGACCTTGCCGGTGGCGCCGTGGCGCTGCTTTGCGATGATGAGCTCGGCGAGGCCATAGACGCGTTCCATGTCGACCGCCCACTTCGCGTGATCCTCGAACACGCGGGCGTCGTCGCCGTCGCGCGGGCGCTTAGGCTCCTTGGCGGCGACATAATAATCCTCGCGGTAGACGAACCAGACCATGTCGGCGTCCTGCTCGATCGAGCCGGATTCGCGAAGGTCGGAGAGCTGCGGGCGCTTGTCCTCGCGCTGTTCGACCGCGCGGCTGAGCTGCGAAAGCGCGATCACCGGCACGCCGATGTCCTTGGCGAGCGTCTTCAAGCCGCGGCTGATCTCCGAGATTTCGTTGACGCGGTTGTCGGATCGGCCGGTGCCCTGCAGCAGCTGGAGATAGTCGACCACCACCAGGCCGAGCTGGTCGTCCAGGCGGCGGTGGAGACGGCGCACGCGGGTGTGCAGGCCGCTGATCGAAAGACCGGCGGTGTCGTCGATGTAGAGCGGCAGTGATTCGAGGTCGGCCGCGGCATCGGCGAGCTTCACGAACTCCGCCTTGCTGATCTTGCCCATGCGCAGCGCTTCGGAGCTGATGCCGGACTGTTCGGCGAGCACGCGGGTGGCGAGCTGGTCGGCCGACATTTCCAGGCTGAAGAACGCGACCTTGGCGCCGACCGACTTGCCCTTCTCCACGCCGGCGCGCTGATCGTCCATGAAGCGGCGCGCGGCGTTGAAGGCGATGTTGGTGGCAAGCGAGGTCTTGCCCATGCCGGGACGGCCAGCGAGGATGATCAAGTCGGAATGGTGGAGACCACCGATCCGCGAGTTGATGCTGTCGAGGCCGGTGGTGACGCCCGACAGGCCACCGCCCGAGTTGAGCGCGCGATCGGCCATCTGCACGGCCATGGTCGTCGCCTGGGCGAAGCTCTTGACCGTATTGGCGGTGGTGCCTTCGGCCGCGACGCGGAACAGCGCTTCTTCGGCCTGCTCGATCTGCTTGCGCGGGTCGATCGTCTGGCTGGTGTCGAGCGCGTTTTCGACGAGCGTCGTGCCGACGGTGATCAGCGCGCGCAGCTGGGCCAGGTCGTAGATCTGCTCGGCGAACTGCTTGGCACCCAAGAGGCCCGCGCCGCTGCCGGTCAGCTGGGCGAGATAGCCGGGGCCACCCAGCTCGCGCATGCCGGCGTCGTCCTCGAACAACGGGCGCAGCGTCACCGGGTTGGCGAGCATGTTCTGGCGGCGCACGTCGCGAATCTTTTCGAAGATGCGGGCGTGGACGGGTTCGAAGAAATGGTCCGGCTCGAGTCGCTCGACGATGTCGTCGGCCAGCCGGTTGTCGATCATCATCGCGCCCAGGAGCGCCGCTTCGGCCTCCACGTTCTGGGGGAGGCGCGCAGCCGGGGACGGAGCGGACGAGCCGCCGATATGTGCAAGTGTGGCCATGGGCCTGCTTTTCCCAGACGCGGCGGCCAAGCTCAAGCGACCCTAAGCGAAACATCTGTGGACAGGTGCGTTTTGCCGGCTTGGGCGTTGCCAAGGCGCGCCAAACGGCTAAGCGCTGCTCCACCATGGCCGATCCGCGGATCATCGACGTCTCGCTCGACGAGCGCACCATTCTCTGGCGCAGCGCCGACGTCGAGCAGGAACGGCGGATCGCCATCTACGACCTGCTGGAGGGCAACCGCTTCGCGCCGCAACGGGTGCATGCCGACGGCTATGCCGGGCCGTACCGCGTGCGCCTGCGCGTGGAGGACGGGCGGCTGGCGATCGACATCCGTCGCGCCGACGACACGCCGCTGGAGACGCTGGTGCTGGGCCTTGCCCGCTTCCGCCGGCCGATCCGCGACTATTTCGCGATATGCGACAGCTATTACCAGGCGCTGCGCCAGGCGACGCCGCAGCAGATCGAGACCATCGACATGGCGCGCCGGGGTCTCCACAACGAAGGCGCCGAGCTGCTGATCGAGCGGCTCGCCGGCAAGATCGAGATCGATTTCGATACGGCGCGCCGCCTTTTCACGCTCATCTGCGTGCTGCACATCAGGGGTTGAATTCAGGGAATGCGGGTTTTGAAGGCGGTGCTCGCCATCGCGGCGGCGCTGTGTCTCGCGGGGGCCGCGGGCTGGCACTATGCGACCGACTGGCGGCCCTCGACGGGCGAGTATCCGGTGCAGGGCATCGACGTGTCGGAGGAGACCGGGCCGGTCGACTGGCTGACGGCGCGGGCCCGCGGCGTCGACTTCGCCTATGTCCGCGCGATCGGCGACGGCACGCGGCGCGACCGGCTGTTCCAGTCCAACTGGGCGGCACTGGGCGAAGCGGGCATCCGCCGCGGCGTGATCCACCAGTTCTCGCTGTGCCGGGCGACGGAGGCGCAGGCGGACGCGTTCGTCACCTTCGTGCCCCGCGCGATCGACGCGTTGCCGACGGTGCTGGAGCTGGAACTGGACGAAGGCTGCGCCCGCCGCCCGGAGCGTGCGCAGGTCCTTGCCGGCATTCGACGCTTCCTGGAGGTGGTGGAGCACCACACCGGTTCGCCGATGCTGCTCAAGGTCTCCGAGCCGTTCGAAAAGGCCTACGCCGTGAGCGGCGCCGTCGACCGGCCGCTGTGGGCCGCCCAGGAGTTCTTCGCGCCCCTCTATCTGGCACGTCCGTGGCGGATGTGGCAGGCGAGCACCATCCGGCGGATCGACGGCGTCGACCGCCCCGTCCATTGGGATGTCGTAGCACCATGACCGATACCGAAGCCCTGATCGCGGCGGCGCGCACCGCCGCCCGCAACGCCCATGCGCCCTACTCGCGCTTTGCCGTCGGCGCCGCCCTGCGCATGACCGACGGCAGCGTCATCACCGGCGCCAATTTCGAGAATGCGAGCTACGGCCTGTCGCTGTGCGCGGAGACGGTGGCGGTCGCCACTGCGAGCGCGCAAGGGCGGCTGGGCGAGATCGCCGAGGTGGCGGTGATCGGCGGGATAATGGTCGACGGCGTCGCGACCGGCGACGTGCCGGTGCGGCCGTGCGGGCGCTGCCGTCAGGTGCTGAACGAGGCGGCGCAGATCGGGCGGCGCGACTTGAAGGTGTTCTGCGCGGGTGCGGAGGGCGATGCCGTCGAGGAGCACCGGCTGTCGGAGCTGCTGCCGCATGCGTTCGGGCCGGCGGACCTGGGGCTGTAGGGGCCGCGAGCGAACCCCGGCGAAGGCTCAGGTGGGGCGATCTGGTCGGATCGTGCCTCACGGCGGTCTTCCCAACTGGGCCCCGGCCTTCGCCAGGGTACGGGTTTGGGTGGCGAGAGTCAGGCTGCTCCTGACACATTCTCCGTGCTCCCGCGAAGGCGGGAGCCCAGGGCACCAGGCATTATCAGCCGTTTCTCTGCTTGGCCCTGGATCCCCGCCTTCGCGGGGAAACGACGGAGCGTGGTCGTTACGCCGCGACTTCGGACGCTTCCGTGGTCCAGCCGAGATGCGGCAGGGTGATCGATCTGCGGCCGGACAGGTCAGTGCGGCACACGAACAGGTCGCGGCTCTCGATATAGGCGACCAGCCGCTTCACGCGGCCCATCGAGCTGGTGCCATAGGTGCGCGCGATCTCCTCGTCGCTCGGGCATGGCTCGCCGACGCGGGCGGCGCGGGCGATCAGCAGGAAGGGCCCAAGCATGTCGTCGGGCAGCGACGCGGCGAGCTGGAGCGCGTCGCCCCACTCGTCTTCGGGCGATTCGAAGATGCCGGCGCGGGCACAAGACAGGCGGCGGGTGAAGGCTGGCAGGTCGAGCGGCGGGCGCGACAGCCCCGCCATGCGGCAGCGCACGCCGAAGTCCTGGTAAAGCATCGCCGCCGGGCGCTGGGCCGCGTCGTCGTCGGACAGGATCGCGCGCAGCACGTCGGCGATGATCGTGTCGGTTTCCTCCTCCGAACGCTCGGGCAGTGCCGGGGTGGCGATCGGCCCGGCCGGGCGCTCGATCGCGGCCATCACCTCTTCGGGAGGCGGCGCCGGGCGGACCGGCATCGGCAGCGGCAGCATCTCCTCGACGGGAGCGAGCAGCAGGTCCTTGATGTCGGCGACCTGGCCGGAGGGGAGCGGCGTCAGCTTGGGGCTGCCGCTGCGCGCCGAGGTCTCGACCGCGCCGATCCGCACCGCCACAGGCCGGCGCGTGACGGCCGGGCCGAGCGCGAGGAACGTGCCGCGCTGGAGGTCGCGGATCTGTTCGGCCTGGCGACGCTCCATTCCGAGCAGGTCGGCCGCGCGGGCCATGTCGATGTCGAGGAAGGTGCGGCCCATCAGGAAGTTGGACGCCTCGGCCGCGACGTTCTTGGCGAGCTTGGCGAGGCGCTGGGTCGCGATCACGCCGGCGAGGCCGCGCTTGCGGCCGCGGCACATCAGGTTGGTCATCGCCGAGAGCGAGGCGCGACGGACTTCCTCCGCCACCTCACCGCCGGTGGTGGGGGCAAACAGCTGCGCCTCGTCCACCACGACGAGCGCTGGATACCAGTGCTCGCGCGGGGCATCGAACAGCGCCGAGAGGAAGGCGGCGGCGCAGCGCATCTGTCCTTCGGCCTCCAGCCCTTCCAGGCTGAGGACGACGGAGGCGCGATGCTCGCGGGCGCGCGCGGCGAACTTCGCCACCTCGCGCTCGCTGTGGTCGACCGCATCGATGACGATGTGGCCATAGGCGGCGGACAGGGTGACGAAGTCCCCCTCCGGGTCGATCACCACCTGCTGGACGTGGCGCGCGCTGCGTTCGAGCAGGCGGCGCAGCAGGTGCGACTTGCCCGAGCCCGAATTGCCCTGAACCAGCAGGCGGGTGGCGAGAAGTTCTTCGAGATCAATCGGAACCGGCTTGCCGGCCGGATCGGTTCCCATGTCGACGGCAACGGTCATGCCGGCGCGTTTGGACGATGGCAGGGGGCTGCGGCAAGGGGGATGCGACGGTTTTCGCAGACAGCACTGTTCCTGTCCGCGCCTTCCTTTTCCGTTCGCCTCGAGTAGCCGTCGAGCTTGTCGAGACGGCGTATCGAGAGGTCGGCGCGCGCGGCTCTCTCGATACGGGCTCTCGACAAGCTCGATCCCTACTCGAGACAAACAGGTGGGGAATGGTGGAGCCGCGGAAGATCTCTCAGGCGAACAGCTGTCCCACCAGCGCCCCCACCGAGGCGATCGCCTGGTCCGCCTTCTCCGGCGCGATCCCGGGCGCGTCGAGGTAGCAGGCGATCAGGATCGGCTTGCGGTTCGGCGGCCATGCGATGGCGATGTCGTTGGCCTGCCCGTTGCCGCTGGTGCCGGTCTTGTCGCCGACTCGCCAGCTCTTGGGCAGCCCGGCGCGCAGCCGCTTGTCGCCGGTGCGGCAGCCGATCATCCAGTCGGTGAGCTGCTTGCGCGACGCCGGCTCCAGCACGTCGCCCGTGAGCAGCGCCGCCAGCAGCGTCGTCATCGCCATCGGCGTCGTCGTGTCGCGCAGTTCGCCGGGCTTGTAGTCGTTGAGCTCGGGCTCCACGCGGTCGAGCCGGGTGATCGTGTCCCCTGCGGAGCGCAGGAAGCGGGTCAGGCCGGACGGCCCGCCGAGCTGCGGCAGCAGCAGGTTGGCGGCGGCATTGTCGCTCCACTCGACGGCAGCGGCGCACAGCTCCGCGAGCGTCATCTGCCCGCGGGGCAGGTTCTCGCGTACCACCGGGGCATAGTCGAGGAGATCGCCTTGCGTGAAGCGGATCGGGCGCTGGAGGTCGAGTTCGCCACGATCGCCGCGCGCGAGGATCGCGGCGGCAAGCGGCACCTTGAAGGTCGAGCACAAAGGATAGCGCGCCAGCGGGTCGAGCCACAGGCGGCGCCCGGTGCCCGTGTCCAGCACCGACACGCCCAGGCGGCCGCCTGCCTCGCTGGCGATCGCGGCGAGCGGATCGGCGGGCGCAGCGAAGGCGGCGCTGCCCAGCGCCTCCAGCCAGGTCGGCAGCAGCACTGCGGCCGCGGCGCCGGCGACGAACTCGCGCCGCCGCATCAGCGCCGCCTCGCGTCGGCCTGCTGGCCGGGCATGCGCACCGTGAGGCCTTCGAGCGCGTCGGTGAGCGTGATCTGGCAGGCGAGCCGGCTGGTGCGCGTGGCGCCGGGGGCGAAATCGAGCATGTCTTCCTCTTCTTCCGACGGCGGGGGCAGCAGGTCGGCGAATTCCGGCGCGACGATCACGTGGCAGGTCGAGCAGGCCATCTGCCCGTCGCACGTGCCCTCCAGCGGCTGGCCATAGGCCTGAGCGAGGTCGAGCAGCCGATCGCCGGCAGCACCGCGTGCTTCCTCGATCGCGCCGTCGACGCCGATGAAGCGGACGATCATGCCGCCACCTTTTGCGCGCGCGCCGCTGCGTCGATCCGGGTGATGGCGTTCAACAATTCCTCCTCGGTGGTGGTGCGGCCGAAGCCGATGCGGATGCTCGATCGCGCCTCCGCGTCCGACAGGCCGATGGCGCGAAGCACGTGGCTCGGCCGCCCCGAGCCGCTGGCACAGGCGGAGCCCGCGGAAAAGGCGATGTCGCGCAGGTCGCTCATCAACCGCGCCACGTCGAGCCCTTCGCGCCGCAGGTTGAGGTTGCCGCGATAGCGGTGCTCGGTGGAGCCGTTCACCCGCCAATCGCGCCCGAGCGCGGCCCGTGCCGCCTGAGCGAGACGGGCGACGTGCGCCGCGTCTTCGTCTTGCCGCTCGACCGCGAGCCGGGCGGCGGCGCCGAAGCCGGCACACAGCGCGGGCGAGAGCGTGCCGGAACGTCCCGGCGCCTCCTGCCCTCCACCGTGGAGCAGCGGCGCGAGCGGCACGCCGTCGCGGACCCACAGCGCGCCGATACCCTTCGGCCCGTGGATCTTGTGGCCGGAGACGGCGACCAGATCGCAGCTGTCGGGAACGGGCACCCGGCCATAGCCCTGCACCGCGTCGCACAGGAACCGCGCGCCGGCGGCGTGGGCGAGTGCGGCGAGCTCCGCGATCGGCTGGATCACGCCGATCTCGTTGTTGACCAGCATCGCCGCCACCAGGCCGGTGCCGGGCAGGATCGCGCGGGCGGCTTCCTTCAGGTCGACGCGGCCGTCGCTGCTCACCGGCAGGATGGTGACCGCACGGCCTTTCCGCGCCTCGGCAGCGACGGTGTCGAGCACGGTCGCGTGCTCGGTCGCGAGCGTCACGATCGAGCCCTGGGTCCCCTGGATCGCCCAGTTGAGCGCCTCGGTGGCGCCGGAGGTGAAGGCGACGCGGCCGCCCTCCGGCAGCAGCCTGGCCACCTGTCCGCGCGCCACTTCCACCGCGGCGCGGGCGGCGCGGCCCTCGCGATGCGGGGAGTGCGGGTTGGCGTGCTGGCGCTCCAGCCAGGGGAGCATCGCCGCCAGTGCCTCGGGCGCGAGGGGGGTCGTGGCCTGATAGTCGAGGTAGCTCATGCCGCCCGCGCCCGCGCTTCCCGGGCGATCGCGGTCCAGGCGTCGGCGAAGCGGCGGGCGTCCTCGGCACGGGTGTTCCAGCCGAAGCTCACCCGCACCACTTCCCGCGCAGACTGCGCCTCCCAGCCCATCGCGCCGAGCACGTGGCTGGGCTTGAGGCTGCCAGACGAGCAGGCGCTGCCGGCGGACACCGCGATGCCGCTGCCGTCGAAGCGGATCAACTGCGCGGCGGAGGCGACGCTTGGCATGCGATAGGCGGCGATGGTGGCGAGGCGGGGTGCCTCCCCGGCGACGACCTCCCCGCCTTCTGCGATCACCGCCGCGTCGAGCATGGCGCGCCATTCGGTCGCCTGCTCCAGCCAGTCGCGCGGCGTTTCCAGCGCGGCCGCGAAGCCGAGCACGCCGGGCAGGTTCTCAGTCCCGCCGCGGTAGCCCTGCTCCTGGCCGCCCGTGGGTTCGAGGACCGCGAAGTCGCGCACCAGCAGCGCGCCGATGCCCGGCGGCCCGCCGAGCTTGTGCGCGGAGACGGCGATTAGGTCCGCGTCCGGCAGCGGGAGCTTGCCCGCCGATTGTGCGCAGTCGGCGAACAACAGCTCCCCGCGTCCGCGGATCTCGGCCGCGAGCGTGTCGAGGGGCTGGAGCACGCCCGTTTCCGAATTGGCGGCCTGGATCGCGAACAGCCGCCGCTCGCCGGTGGGCTCGGGCAGCGAAGCCCGGCCTGCCACATCCACCGGCAGCCGCTCCGCATCGCCCGCCGCGCGCAGGACGGCGTCATGCTCGGTCGGCGACACGGCGATCCGCACGCCCTTGGCCCGCCCGAGCGCCAGCGCGATCGCCTCGCTGGCGCCGCTGGTCAGGATCACCTCATGGGGCCAGCCGAGCGCTGCGGCGATGCGGGCGCGGGCGTCCTCCAGCATGCGGCGCGCCGCGCGCCCCTCCGCATGAGGAGACGAGGGGTTCGCCCAGCGCGCCATGCCCTCTGCCACCGCGGCGATCGCCTCCGGCCGCATCGGGGTTGTCGCGGCATGATCCAGATAGAGTCGTTCGGCCAAGTATCGTTCCGATTGCGCGGGAAAGCTTGCCGCCTATATAGCGCGCAGCTTGCTGCGCCCAACCGCGCGCCCCATTTCTCTCGGCAGGAAACCCATGCCCGAAGTCATCTTTCCCGGCCCGGAAGGGCGCCTCGAAGGTCGTTTTGCCCCCGCCCCGCGCCCGCGCGCACCCGTGGCGATGATCCTCCACCCGCATCCCAATGCCGGCGGCACGATGAACAACCGCATCGTGCAGGAGCTCTACAAGACCTTCCAGCGCCGCGGCTTCGCGACGCTGCGCTTCAACTTCCGCGGCGTCGGCAAGAGTCAGGGCACGTTCGACAACGGCGTCGGCGAACTGTCGGACGCGGCTTCCGCGCTCGACTGGGTGCAGAGCTTCCACCCCGAAGCGCAGACGACCTGGGTCGCAGGCTTCGGCTTCGGCGCGTGGATCGGCATGCAGCTGCTGATGCGCCGTCCCGAGATCCGCGGCTTCATCTCGATCGCGCCGCCCGCGAACATGTTCGACTTCACCTTCCTGGCGCCCTGCCCCTCCTCGGGCATCATCATCCAGGGCGAGGCGGACGAGGTGGTGACGCCGGCCGCGACCCAGAAGCTGGTCGACAAGCTGCGCACGCAAAAGCACATCACCATCCACCACGACGTGATCCCCGGCGCGAACCACTTCTTCGAGCACGAGATGCCGGAGCTGATGGGCAGCGTGGACCGCTATCTCGACATGCGGCTCGACCCGAACTCGCCGATCCGCTGACCGGGCAGCCCGGGGGCGCCGCGCGTCCCCGGAGGCCGTTTCCAACACATGATTGCGGCGCCTGCGCGCGCGGTGTAGGCGCGCCAGCAATGCGCGCGGCGTCCGATCCCATCTCGTCGTATCGCGCGTCCCGCCGGCCCCGCACGGTCGCGTTGTTGCTGGCGGTCGGGATCAACGTCCTGATCCTGATCATGCTGCTGACGCTCGCGCCGCGGCTGTTGCCGCCCCCGCCGCCCGAGGCGGCGCCCCCCGTGTTCGACATCACGCCCGACCCGCCCGAGACCCAGGCGGCCGGCGACCCCGAGGTGCCGAAGCCCGGCGGCGGCGCCACCGCACGCAGCCGCCCCAAGGACGCGGTGACGGCACCGCCACCGCCGCCCAGCGCGCCGCCCGCTCCACAGCCCACCCCCAACATGCTGGTCCTGAGCAGCGAGGATTTCGCCGCGTCCGACATCGGCGCGATCCGATCGAAGCAGGGCGCCGAACTTGCCGACAGCGGTTCGGCGAACGACGGCGGCGACGCTGCGGATAGTGGTGCGGCCTATGGTCCGGGCGAAGGACCCGGCGGCGAACGGCTGTACCGGGCGGAATGGTATCGCCGGCCGACCGACCGGGAGCTTGGCGCCTATATGCCGCCGCAGGGTGCCCCTGCCGGCGCATGGGCGGAGATCGCCTGCCGCACCGTCGCCGATTACCGCGTCGAGGACTGCCGCGAGCTGGGCGACTCTCCGCGGGGATCGCGGCTGGCGGGCGCCATCCGCCAGGCCGCGTGGCAGTTCCGCGTCCGGCCGCCGCGGGTCGGCGGAAAGCCGATGATCGGCGCCTGGGTCCGCATCCGCATCGACTTCACCCAGCGTCCCCAGCCCTAGCGTCGCTGCGGCGTTGTGCCGGCGCCGGGCGCCGCATAGACTGGCGGGATGGAAAGCCTTCTCGCACTCTTCTCCGACCCGACAGCCTGGGCCGCACTGATCGCGCTCGTGGTGATGGAGGTGGTGCTCGGCATCGACAACCTCGTCTTCATCTCGATCCTGTCGAACAAGCTGCCGGAGGAGCAGCGGGCTCGCGCCCGCAAGGTCGGCATCGGCCTCGCGCTCGGCATGCGGCTCCTCCTGCTTTCCATGATCGCCTGGCTCGTCGGGCTGACGGCGGTGGTGTTCGACCTCGGCATCACGGGTCCGCTCAACGACTATGGGCAGCCTGCGTTCGAGACCGCCTTCTCCTGGCGCGACCTGATCCTGGTCGCCGGCGGGCTGTTCCTGATCTGGAAGGCGACCAAGGAGATCCACCACAATGTGGACGCCACCCCGAGCGACGACCTGCTCGACAAGAAGCAGGTGGCGGCGATCACCTTCGGATCGGCGATCGTCCAGATCATCCTGCTCGACATGGTGTTCTCGATCGATTCAATCCTGACCGCGGTCGGCATGACCGACAATCTCGCGGTGATGATCATCGCCGTGCTCGCCGCGGTCGGCGCCATGGTGCTGGCGGCCGATCCGCTGGCGAACTTCATCGCCCGCAACCCCACGGTCGTGATGCTCGCGCTGGGCTTCCTGCTCATGATCGGCGCGGTGCTGATCGCCGACGGCTTCGGCGTCCATGTGCCCAAGGGGTATATCTACGCGGCGATGGGCTTCTCGGTGCTGGTCGAGCTGCTGAACATGCTCTCCCGCCGTGCGCAGCAGCGGAAGGGCGGGAAGCACTAGGGCCGGTCTTCCGCCGGGGCGGGCGGGCTGGGTCGTGGATTCATCAAGCCGACGGTCTGCGAACGCCCACTTTCGGACATTGTGCCTTGCGACGCCCCGCTTCAGTACAGACGTTCCGCGTTGCACAAGGAGGTACCGGCGCTAAGGTGCAAAATTGGCTCGCCGACGCCACCACGCCGATTGGACGACGCACCAGCAAAGTGGGTGCCTGATGCAACGGTCGACCAGTTCTTCGTTGAAAATGATGTTCTACAGCATCGTATGCGCGACCGGGGCGTGGTCCCCCGCATTGCCGATGCCTTGGCGGTTCATCTGGGTCGCCACCTCATGCATCTCGTTAGTGCTACTGATCCGCTCCATCCGACGACGCCCATGTCACCACGGTTTTGTCAACCAGCGCGGGGCGGTCTTCTATCCATGGGTGGTAGACCCCTGCCCGAAATGCGGTTCGAGTATCGACGAAGAGGCCGCGGCAAGTCGCGACGACTTCGACGGGAACAACCGCTAACGCCCAGTTGCAGACGTTCCGCCACATCCGCATACTTCTCGGATGCGGTCATTGATCCTCTGCTTTGTGGCCATGCTGGTCGCCGGTTGCGAGTCAGACAGAATGACAGCGCAGGTCAGCAGGGTTGAGGTTCAGGCTCCTGGCCTGACCGTGACGTTAGATGCAAAGGGCAGTGACGAGCCTGTCGCCAACATCGCGGCCGAAGGTCAAAAGCCAAAATCGTTTGAGGTCAGTCCTGTCGCCTACGCACGGTTTCTGAAACGTGTCGAAATGTTCAAGTCCGCTTCTGGCCCGACGGATGAAATGTCTAAGCGGTTCTTATCTGAAACTTGCCCGGCAGATACTCCGTACGTCACCGACGCGGGCATGATCTCGATCCGCTGGATCGGAGTTGGCCTTGATCGTATCTACGTTGCCGATCTCGGATGTGATCCACGGAAGAATGCAGCCCGAAACCGCAGACTACGCGCAGTTGTGAACGGCCTGCCGATCCCCGCGATCCGAACGCGGTTTAGCCCGCTACCGTCTTCTTTCGTCTGTTGCGCAGAGCGACCACTCCGCTTTGCACCACTCCTCGCAGTTCGCCGCGGCGAAACCGGACCCCAAAAGCGGACTGGCGGCAAACGCCCCATTGCGGACCTCGCTCGGCTTCGCTCTTATGCCGTAATGACCAAGCTTTTTTACGGTAGCTACGTAATCTGCGCGTCGCTGGCGCTTCTTCAGCTGATCATCTACGGCTTAGCATATTTAAGCGGAGAAATAGCAATCTACGACAATATCGTAAATTTTATCTGTGGCTTTTCCAGCTTTATCTTGCTCGCAAGCGTCTTATTTTGGCAGCCGATAAGGATAATTGCTTATATTCACAGTTTCCACAGTAAACATGTATGTTTGGGAAATGAGCGTTCATCCAATTGACCTTACGAGAATGTCTTTCTCTAATGTTCTTATTAACGGCTTACTCTTCCTGATCTTCATCATTGTGCCAATTCTGGGATTCGTGAGCGGCGCGTCTCTTTTGAGGCAGCATGTCGGCCACAATGAATAGGATTGCGCGGCGAACATCGGCGCGTCCGCTCCCCACCCATAATCGGTCGTTCAATGCTCGCCCTAGAAGCGGTCGTTGATGGGTTCACGCCCTAGTCTTCTCCCGCCAGCACCGCCGCATAGGCGTGCGGGTCGACGTTCCCGCCCGACAGCAGCACCAGCATGCCGTCTGCCGGTGTCACCTTGCCGGCGAGCAGCGCCGCAAGCCCAACCGCGCCGCCGGGCTCCACCACCAGGCGCAGCTGGCGCGCGGCCCAGCGCTGGGCGTGGCGGATCTCGGCTTCGCTGACGGCGACGCCGGTGGCGCCGCGGCGCGCGATTACCTCGAAGGTGAGCGGCGACACCCGCTGCGTCTGGAGCGCGTCGCATGCGGTGTCCGGCGCGTCCGGCGCCACCGGCTCGATCCAGCCGGCCTCCAGCGACGCCCGCATGTCGTCCCAGCCCTCCGGCTCGACCACCGTCAGTTCCGCGTCCGGAAGGGCAAGCGCGAGGCCGGCGGCCAGGCCGCCGCCGCCGCAGGGCGTCACGACGTGGCGCACGGACCCTAGACCCTGCGCCTCCATCTGCTGCGCGGCCTCGATGCCGGCGCTCCCCTGCCCCTCGATCACCCAAGGATCGTCGAAGCTCGGCACCAGCGTCGCGCCGCGCGCGGCGGCGAGTTCGCCCGCGATCCGCTCGCGGCTTTCGCTGCGGCGGTCGTAGCGCACCACCTCGGCGCCGAGCGCCAGCGTCGCCTCCCGCTTCACCTCCGGCGCGTCGGCCGGCATGACGATCGTCGCCGGCATCCGCAGCCGCCGCGCCGCCCAGGCGACTCTCTGCGCGTGATTCCCCGACGAGAAGGCGACGACGCCCCGCGCGCGGGCCGCTTCGTCGAGCGCGGTCAGGCGATGCCAGGCGCCACGGACCTTGAACGCACCGATCGGCTGGAGCGATTCGGCCTTGAACGCGACCCGGCACCCGCGGATTTCGGCCGCGAAAAGCGGTGTCGGGGGAAGGATTTGGGCGATCTTTGCAGCCGCGTCCCGCACTCCGGCGCGTGTGGGCTGTCGCACGATGGTCACATTTCGTCTCCGCAGCGGCCGTGATGCGAGTCAGGCGCTTTACACGCCGGTTCACCGACCCTATGTGCGCCATCCGCTGCCCCATGGGACTTCCAACCGCAAGGCAGCTCTTGTGTCGAACTACCCCGTTGGAGGTCCCTTGAATTGGCCGAACACCATAGCGCGCTGGGGCTAGCAATCGCCCACTCTGACGTCGTCCGCGGCGTCGACATCGCCCAGCGTGCTCCGGTCCAGCCGGTAACGCTTGTCCGTCCGCACGCCGCGCGTCGGGCCGCCCGATTCTTCGTCGAGAAGTTTCCGGGCCGGTCGATGTATGCGGTGAAGGCGAACCCGTCGCCGGATCTGCTGCAGATCCTGTGGGACAGCGGCATCACGCATTTCGACGTCGCCTCGATCGCGGAGGTGCGGCTCGTCTCGCGCACGCTTCCGGACGCGACCCTGTGCTTCATGCACCCGGTCAAGGCCGAGGAAGCGATCGCCGAGGCGTATTTCACCCACGGCGTGCGCGTCTTCTCGCTCGACACGACCGAGGAGCTGGAAAAGATCGTCCGTGCGACCCGTGGCGCCGAGGACCTGACGCTGTGCGTCCGGCTGCGCGTGTCGTCGGATCACTCGAAGCTGAGCCTCGCGTCGAAGTTCGGCGCGGCGCCGCACGAGGCGAAGGAACTGCTGTTCGCGGCGCGCCAGGCGGCCGACGCGCTCGGCATCTGCTTCCATGTCGGCAGCCAGGCGATGTCGCCGGAAGCCTATGCCAATGCGATGGAGCGCGTGCGCGCCGCCATCGTCGAGGCAGCCGTGACGGTGGACGTGATCGACGTGGGCGGCGGGTTCCCGTCGACCTACCCGGGCATGGAGCCGCCGCCGCTGGAGCGCTATTTCGAGACGATCCACCGCGCGTTCGAAAGCCTGCCGGTGTCCTATTCGGCCGAGCTGTGGGCCGAGCCGGGCCGCGCGCTGTGCGCCGAGTACAGTTCGCTGGTGGTGCGCGTGGAGAAGCGCCGCGGGGCCGAGCTCTACATCAACGACGGTGCCTATGGCGCGTTGTTCGATGCGGCGCACATCGGCTGGCGCTTTCCGGTGCAGCTGCTGCGCGAGCCGGAGTCGGACGCCAAGGACGTGGGCTTCAGCTTCTACGGGCCGACCTGCGACGACATGGACCACATGGCGGGTCCGTTCGAGCTGCCGGCGGACATCCGGGCGGGCGACTATGTCGAGATCGGCATGCTCGGCGCCTATGGCTGCGCGATGCGGACGGCGTTCAACGGCTTCGGTTCGGAAGAGACGGTGATCGTCACCGACGAGCCGATGGCTTCGCTCTACGTCGCGCTGGAAGCGGCCGAACGCGCGAAGCGCTCGAACGTCATCAAGCTTTAACGGCCGCAAGGCCTACCTATATGGGCGGCGGGCGCTGACGGCCTCCGCCGCCCTTGACGGGTTTCGTGCGTCCCCTTGAACGACGCCGGTCCTGACTATTGGGAACATCATGACCGACACCAAGATCAACGACAAGCGCAAGGCTGAGCTGCTCTCGTCCGTCGTCGAGCACATCGACATCAAGAGCTTCGACGCGCGTCCGATCATCGATTCGATGCAGAAGATGAGCTTCACCAGCCGCGACCTGGCGCGTGCGACCGGCATCTACAACCAGATGCTGGAAGACCCGAACTGCTCGATCTTCCTGGTGATCGCGGGCTCGACCTCGGCCGCCGGCTGCATGGACCTCTATGCCGAGCTCGTGCGCAACAACATGGTGGACGGCATCGTCGCCACCGGTGCGACAATCGTCGACATGGATTTCTTCGAGGGCCTTGGCCACAAGCACTATCAGGCGCTGGAGATCCCCGACGACGACACGCTGCGCTCGCTCTACATTGACCGCATCTACGACACCTACATCGACGAGGAAGACCTCCAGAACGTCGACCACACGATCTTCGAGATCGCCGAGACGCTGGAGCCCCGCGCCTACAGCTCGCGCGCGTTCATCCGCGAGATGGGCAAGTATCTCGTCGAGCACGGCAAGAAGGAGAACAGCCTCGTCAAGCTCGCCTACGAGCATGACGTGCCGATCTTCTGCCCGGCGTTCACCGATAGCTCGGCGGGCTTCGGTCTCGTGAAGCACCAGGTCGACGCGATGAAGGCGGGCAAGCCCTACCTCACCATCGACTCGATCGCGGACTTCCGCGAGCTGACCGACATCAAGATCGCAGCCGGCACCACCGGCCTGCTGATGATCGGCGGCGGCGTGCCGAAGAACTTCATCCAGGACACGGTCGTCTGCGCGGAAATCCTGGGCCACGACGACGTCGAAGTGCACAAGTACGCGGTGCAGATCACCGTCGCCGACGTGCGCGACGGCGCCTGCTCGTCCTCGACCCTCCAGGAGGCGGCGAGCTGGGGCAAGGTGAACACCGGCATCGAGCAGATGGTGTTCGCGGAAGCGGGCTCGGTCATGCCGCTGCTGGCGTCCGACGCCTATCACCGTGGCCACTGGAAGAACCGTGCGAAGCGCGGCTGGGCCAAGCTGTTCAACGGCAAGTAAGCCTGTCCGACTAGAAGGAACGAACCCGCCCGGGCATGTCCCGGGCGGGTTTTTCTTTGGGCCTCGTCGCGGTACCTGTGGTTCCAAAGACAGGGAGAGGCACCATGACGATCGACCGCCGCACGCTGCTCGGCACCGCACTCGCGCTGCCGGTCGCCGCCGCCGCCAGCCAGGGCGCGCAGGCACAGGCTCGGACAGGCATGACGCCGTGGCCGCCGGGGGAGCACTTCCGGCTTTGGCCCGGCAAGGCGCCGGGCGCGCCGGCCAAGCTCCCTACCCCCAGGCCCGAGATGAGCGGCAACCCGGCGCAACCGGAACTGTGGATGCGGGGCACCGCCGATCCGATCGTGGCGGTGTTCCGGCCCGAGCGCCCGGATGGCCGCGCGGTGCTGTCGATCCCGGGCGGCGGCTATGGCTTCGTCTCGCTGGAGAACGAAGGAATCGACGTCGCCAGCGTGCTCAACCCGCTGGGGATCACCGTGTTCGTGCTGAGCTACCGCCTGCCGGGCGATGGCTGGGCGAACCGCGCGGACGTGCCGCTGCAGGATGCGCAGCGCGCAATGCGGCTGATCCGCGCCAATGCCCGGCGCTATGGCATCGATCCCGCCAAGCTCGGCGTGCTCGGCTTTTCGGCGGGCGGGCACCTGGCCGCCTCGCTGACCGTCGGCCACGACGACCGGATCTACACGCCGGTGGATGCGGCCGACCGCCAGTCCGCTCGCCCGGCCTATTCCGGCCTCGTCTATCCCGTGACCAGCCTCTCCAGGCCGGGGACCCATAGCGGCTCGGGGAACAACCTGCTCGGGCCGAACCCCGACGAGGCGACCCGCCGCCGCTATGACACGCCGCCGCGCATCACGGGCGCGACCCCGCCCCTGTTCCTGGTCCATGCCATGGACGATCCGCTGGTGCCGTTGGAGCAGAGCCTCGACGTGCTCGCCGCCGCCCGCGCGGCCAAGGTGCCGGTGGAGGTGCATTTCTTCGAAAAGGGCGGGCACGGCTTCGGCGCGAAGCACCTGCCGGAAACAGCGCCCGGGCGCGGCTGGCTCCAACTGTTCGATCTGTGGATGCAGCCACACCTCGGCTGAAGCCGTGCGTCTGGGTCCCACGCTGGCACAGCCGCACCGTCCGCAGCGTAAACCCTTCGTTTACTCGATTTCTCCGTCGCTGGTATTCCGCCGGTAACGAACGTGACAGGGGAACCGAGATGAAGCTTTCGACTATGATTTGCGCGGCGCTGATCGCTACCGCAAGCACCCCCGCATCGGCCACCGGCTGGTGGTGGTGGGGTGGTTCCAGCGGCGGCCACACCGGTTCCAGCGGCGGCCAAACCGGCTCGACCGGTGGCCACAGCTCCACCGGCGGCACTGGTTCGTCGGGCGGCACGCCGGCACCGGTGCCGGAGCCGGCCACCATGCTGCTGCTGGGCGGCGGCGCGGCAGCACTCGCCTTCGCCCGCAAGCGCCGCGCGAAGTAAGCGGTGGGGCGGCTGCGGCCGCCCTGCCCCTCAGCCGAACAGGCGGCGCATCGATCGGTCGAGCATGACCAGCTGCCACAGGGTACGGCCATGCTCCGCCCGGCCGGCGCGATGATCGGCGGCGAGCCGCTCGACCGCGGCCGGATCGAACCAGTTCGCCAGCACCGGTGAGCGCGCAAGCGTCGCCGCCTCGGCCGCGAGCGCATCGCGGAACCAGGCGCTGACCGGCGTCACGAACCCCATCTTGGGCCGATAGAGGATCTCCTTCGGCAGCCAGGGTTCGAGCGCCTTCTTCATCAGCCACTTGCCCTGCGCGCCGCGCAGCCGAAGGGCTGGCGGCAGCGTGGCGGCGAACGCCACCAGGCGATGATCGAGCAGCGGCTCGCGCGCCTCCAGGCTCACCGCCATGCTGGTGCGATCGACCTTGGTGAGGATGTCGCCGGGCAGCCAGTGCTGGATGTCGGCATATTGGGCGGCGTCGAGCGCATCGCGCGCCGGCGCCCCGCGCATCGTGGCCACATAGCGCTGCTCGCCGCGATAGCCGCCGAGCGCCGTGCGCGTCGCGGCGGTGTAGAGCCGGTCCCGCGTTGCCGGCGTCGTGACCCCGACTGCGCGCGCATAGGCGGTCGCACCATCGTCGGCGAGCGCGAGCAGCGTTGTCTTGGCGCGCAGCGGCCGCGGCGCCCAATCGGCCTTGGGATAAGCGGCACCGAGCGTACCGAAGAGCCGCGAACGCCACTGCGCCGGGAGCATCCCGCGCACCCGCTCCTCGGCGGCGTGGAAGCGGTAGCGGCGGTATCCGGCGAACGCCTCGTCCGCGCCGTCGCCGGACAGCGCCACCGTCACGGTCTCCCGCGCGAGCGCGCAGACCTGGTAGGTGGCGAGCGCCGAGGCGTCGGCGAAGGGTTCGTCGAAGGCATCGACCAGCGTGTCGATCAGGCCGAAGTCGTTCGAGGCGACGGCGCGGGTGCGGTGCTCGGTCGCGAAGCGGCGGGCGACCAGATCGGCATGGGCCCGCTCGTCGTGATCGGCCTCCTCGAAGCCGATGGTGCAGGTCTTCACCGGCTGGCGGCTGGCCTCCGCCATCAACGCGACCACTGCCGAGCTGTCGACGCCGCCGGAGAGGAAGGCGCCGAGCGGCACGTCGGCGACCATGCGGGAGCGCACGGCTTCGCGCAGGTGGTGCACCAGTTCCGCCGTCAGGTGGCGCGTCGAGCCCTTGGCGCGCTGCGAGAAATCCACGTCCCACCACCGCACCGGCTCCGGCACCGGCCGGCCGCGCTCCAGCAGCAGGAAGTGACCGGCGGGCAGCTTGCGCACGCCGGCGACGATGCTCGCGTCGTCGGGCACATAGCCGAGCGCCATATAATCCTCGATCGCACCCAGATCGGGCGCGCGACGGACCAGCGGATGAGCGAGCAGCCCCTTCAATTCCGACGCGAAGGCGATCGCGCCGTCCGACAGCTCGACATAGTGGAGCGGCTTCACGCCCAGCCGGTCGCGCGCCAGGAACAGGCTGCGCGCCTCCGCATCGTAGAGCGCGAAGGCGAACATGCCGTTCAGCCGCGACAACAGCCCCGGTCCCCAGGCGCGCCAGCCGTGGAGAAGGACCTCGGTATCGCCATCGGTGGTGAAGCGGGCGCCGAGGCCTGCGAGTTCGGCGCGCACCTCGCGATAGTTGTAGATCTCGCCGTTGAAGGCGACGACGTGGCTTTCGCCGGGCGTCGCCATCGGCTGCGGGCTGCCGGCGACGTCGATGATCGAGAGCCGACGATGGCCGAGCCCGACGCCCGGTGCCGTCCAGATGCCCGATCCGTCGGGGCCGCGATGCGCGAGCGCGTTGGTCATGCCCGCGATCCGCGCGGGCTCGATGGGCTTGGGGAGCGCGGGATAATAGAGGCCGGCGATGCCGCACATCAGCGCGCACTCCCGGCGACCGAGGCGGCCAGCCGGTCGATCGGCCCTGCGGCGGCGAGGAAGTCGTCGGCCGCCGCGCGCGCCGCCGGGCCACCGCCATGCGCCGAGACCAGGACGGCGACGGCGAGCGGCGAGCCGCCGAGCAGCTTTCCCTTGAGCGTCTCCAGCTTGACCCGGCGGGCGCTGCCGGTCGTGACGTCGCCCAGCCGGTACCAGGTGAAGGTCTGGCGTTCGACCGGGCCGGGCGCGGTCATGCGCACGCCGCTGCTGCCGGCGAGCGGCGGCAGGTCCTCGATGCGGACCCAGCGATCGTTCTCGCGGATCGCGCCCTGGCCGAAGCCCACCAGTTCCTTGCCTTCGCGCTGGCCGGCATAGACGGCCACCGCCAAGTCGACCCGGCGGCCCTGCGCATCGACATAGTGGCCCAGCACCAGGCGATCGGCCCCCGGATAGTTGGGCGCCCAAGCCGGCCCCTCGGCGGCCGACACCTGGCGCCAGCCGGGCACCGCCGGCAGGGTCGAGCGTGCGGGAAGCGGGGCCGTCCGGCCCTCGCCGGCCCAGCCCCAGCCGGCGAACAGCAGCGCGATCGCCAGTACCAGCGCGGTTGCGAGCGGCAGCCGTAGCGTCCAAGTGACCGGCGCCTGCAGCGCGGCGGGATCGAACCAGGGTGCGTCGGGATCGCGATCGAACCAGCGCCAGCCGATCGCCATCACCGCCGCCATCACCAGCGCGAAGAACACCCATCCATAGACGATGTGGTCGAAGCCGGTGGCTGCCTCCACCGAGGTCAGGTGCGCGGCATAGATGGTGCCCGCCGCGCGCACGCCGTTCGCCAGCACCGGCACGACCAGCGCCATCGCGAGGAAGGCCGCGCGCCGCTGCCAGCGGACGTAGCAGACGTTGGCGACCAGGACGCCATAGGCGGCCATCGCGATCACGAACTTCGTGCCCGAACAGGCCTCCGCCACTTCGAAATAGCCGTTCGGGATGGTGATCAGCACGCCATCGACGACGGCCGGGACACCGAGCAGGTGGAGCAGTCCCATGGTCTGGCGGACGGTCAGCGCCTGGAGCGGCATTTCGAGGAAGTCGCCGAAGGGAACCAGGAACGCCATGTAGCCGAGCGGAAAGGCGAGCCCGCGCGCGACATGGGGGCCGAGCAGCGCCACAACCGCCCCGGCAAGCATCGTCACCAACCCGGCGTGGCGGAACAGCGCGACGGCCGCCGCATCGCCGACGAGCCAAACGAAGGCGCCGACCGCCACCGCCAGCAAGCCGGGTCCCCACGCCTGGGGATGCAGCTGCGCCAGTTCCCGCCGCCGCTGCCACACGAGCCATGCGAGAATCGGCGGCACGAACAGGCAATGGCCGTAGGTGGTGGAGTTCCACCAGATGCCCAGCATGTGCGCGACGTCCCGCCGGAAGATCAGCAACAGCGCGGCCCAGGTGCCGGCGAGGCAGGCCAGCGAGGTGAGCCAGCGCGAGCCGAGGCCGGCGGCGAGCGGCGGCGATGCGAGCGTCCCGCTCATGCCGCCTCCCGCTCCAGCAGCGCATCGAGCGGTGCCAACTGCGCATCCCAGCCGTAGCGGCGCTGCACCTGCGCGCGTGCACGGGCACCGATCCGGGAGGCCTGGGCGGGATCGGCGAGTAAGTTCGAGATGGCGGTCGCGAAGTCTGTCGGCACGCGGGCCACGGAAAGGCAGCCGTCGTGGTCGATCCCCTCCGCCGCTTCCGGCGAGGCAACCACCGGACGCGCCATCGCCATCGCCTCCAGCACCTTGTTCTGGACACCCCGGGCGATGCGGAGCGGCGCGACCACGACGTTCGCCGCAGCCAGCCAGCCGCGAACGTCGGGCACCTCGCCGGTCACCAGCACGTCGGGCTGCTCGGCCAGGGCGCGGACCGCCGGCGTCGGCGCGCGCCCGACGATCGCGAAGCGTGCGCTTGGATGGCGTTCCCGGACTTTGGGCAGCACGGCTTCTGCGAACCAGGTGACTGCATCCACGTTGGGGCGATAGTCCATCTGGCCGGTGAAGACGATCAGGGGCGCGGTTTCGGAAACGGGCTGAACCACAGCCGGATCGTAGAAGCCGGTGTCGATGCCGTTGCCGATCGCCCGGACGCGCGGCGCACCCGTTGCTTTCCGGAACAGCGCGGCTTCTGCCTCGCTGACGAACAGGCTGGCGTCGGCGCGCTCGGCAACCTTGGCCTCGAACGCCTGGAGCAGCCGCGCCTCGCGTGCGAGCAGCCAGCGCATCGGCCCTGTCGCAGCGCCGGCATATTGGGCGAACTTGGCGGAATCCATGTCGACGAAGTCCATTACCACCCGGGCCTCGGGGTCGGCGGGCAGATATTGCGCCATCTGGCCCGAGAAGACGTAGATCGCCTCGATCGGCTCGCGTGCCAGCACCTCTTCTACCGCCGCCCGCATTGCGGCGGCATCGAAAGCGGAGAGCGAGAATGGGAGACGGGTCGCCAGCGCCTCGGCGACGGCGCGCGCACGCCCCTTGCCGCGCCACAGGATCTTGCGGCTGGCGGTCGCCTCCACGAGTTCGGGACGCGGCTCAAGATCACGGCGATCGTCGGCAAAGGCGCAGAGATAAACCCGGTGGCGGCGTGCCAGGTGCCGCAGCACGTGCCAGCCGCGGATCTTGTCGCCGCGATCGGGCGGGAACGGCACCCGGTGCGCCAGGAACAGGATCGATCCCATCAGCCGAGCCCGCGCGCGATCCAGGGGCCGACCCGGTTGGCGACGGCGAGCGGCAGCCGCTGCCAGGCGGCGATCTTCAGCCGATATTTCGGGTTGAGCGGGCTGGCGTCGCGGGGCGCGGCGCCGTCGCGGGTCCAGGTCGCATAGGCGAGCGGCTGGGGCGTGAAGCCCCAGTTCTTCTTGAACGCGGCCGGCCCGGTGCCGGCCTTGGACCGGCCGAAGTCGAAGGCGGTGCAGCCGCGATCGCGGGCGTGCCGCATCAGCGCGAAGTACATGGCGTCGTTGGCCCGCAGCGCGCGGGCGGCGCGCGTCCCGCCGCCCCAATAGGGGTACACGGTGCCGCGCCAGTAGAGGCTGAGCACGCTTGCGACCGCACAACCCTCATGGCGCACGGTCAGGATGTCGGCGCCCTCCGCCCCGAACGCGTCGAGCACTTCCCGGAACAGCGCCGGCGGGAACACCGGGGTGCCCAGATTGCGGACGGACTCGCCATAGACGGCAAAATGCTCGGCCAGGCCGCGGCGGCTTCGGCCGGTTGCGATCTCGAAGCCGGCAGCGAGCGCCTTACGGACCTCGGCGCGCTGCTTGCGCGGGATGGCGGCGAGTTCGGCCGCATCGTCCGCGGCGATCGGGCGGACGAAGCCGAGATAGCGGCCCTCGTCCACCGTCCAGCCGGCTCCGCGGGGCGCCGGGCCGCCGCGCAGTTCGATCGTCGGCGCGCCTTCTTCGTCCGCGATTTCCAGCGCCCGTTCGATCAGCGCTGCCTGCGCCGCTGCATCCTCACCGAGCGGACCGCCTGCGACGCCGAAGCCGGTCGAAACCAGCGCGGTGCCGAACAGGCGCGATCGCACGGTGGTGAGCGGCAGGATCGCGGCCAGCGTGCCGCCGCGCTCCGCCACCAGCATCGCGAAACGCTGGCCGGTCGCCCGCGCCGTCGCCATGCCCCAGGCCGGCAGGTGAAAGGGCGTACCCCCCGGCTGCCCGGCCACGAAGCCGGCGATGCGCGCGCGCTCGGCCGCATCGTCCAGCCGGGCGGTGCGGACGGTCACTCCCGCGACGAGTTGCGTCACGCGCGCTGCGCCTCCGCGGCCACGATCGCGTCGGCACGTCCCCAGCGGTGCCGGCGCAGCAGCCGGCGCAGCTTGCCCTCCATCGCACCCAGGCGGGCGTAATGGCGCACGCGCGAGCGCATCGGCGCACCGGCCACCCGGGGCTGGCCGGCGTCGATCTCCCACGGGTGGAAATAGAACATGGCGGGGCGCCCCTCACCCGCGTTCGCGTGGGCCACCGCGCGTTCGGTGATGGCGCCCGGCAACAGCCGGAAGAAGCCACCTCCCGCCGGCACCTGCCGCCCGAGCACGCGCGCGGTGGTGATCGGCCATTCGATCAAGTCACTGCCGGCAAGCGGGCGAAAAGGATGCGGCGGCGCGTCCGGCCAGCCATAATGGTCGTGGCGGACCGGGGCCACGCTCGACGAATACAGATACCCCGTCTCCGCCAGCACCGCGTGCGCCCAGGGGGTGCGCGCGTCGATCGAGAAGCTGGGCGCGCGATAGCCGGTGACGGCCACTCCGCCCGCATCCTCCAGCGCCGACCGCGCCCGCGCCACATCGGCGCGGAACTGATCGGGGGTGAAGGTGAAGACGCGCCGGTGATCCCAGCCGTGGCTGGCGACCTCGTGCCCCGCATCGGCGATGCGACGGATCAGGCCGGGCGCCCGCTCCGCCACCCAGCCGAGCGTGAAGAAGGTCGCGGTCGTGTTCGTCTCGGCAAACAGCGCCAGCACGCGATCGGTGTTCGCCTCGACCCGGCTTTCCAGGTGCGGCCAGTCCTCACGGGCGATCACCGCTTCAAAGGCGCCGACCTGGAACCATTCTTCGACGTCGACCGACATGGCGTTGCGCATGGCCGGCGGCTCAGGCGGCGTTGCCGCGCAGCCGGTCGATGTTGGGCCGGCGCTCCTCGCCCTCCACCCAGTCGACCAGCAGCATCAGCACGCGGCGCAGCGTCTCGTCCTGATCGGCGAGGCGCGCCTCCAGCTTGGCGATGCGATCGGTCATGGCCGCAAGCTCGGCCGTCTGCGCGCTGCCCGGCGACGGCACGGCGTGGAGCACGCCGCGGGCCGGGCGGGCGGCGTCCGGCGATGGCGTAGCGGCGGGCACATGCTCCTCCGCCTCTTCCGAATGGCCGACGTCATCGGCCAGCTCCGCGCCGACGGCGTCGATCTCGGCCGCGTCGAAGCGCTCGATCTCCTCGACGCCGCCCATCAGGAGCACGCGGCTCATCAACAGGTTCAGCCGGCGCGGCACGCCGCCCGACCAGCGATGCAGCGCCTCGATCGCCTCGGGCGTGAAGTCCGGCCGGCCGTTCCAGCCGACCAGCGACAGGCGGTGAACGATGTAGGGTTCGACCTCATGCGCCTCCATCGGATCGAGATGGTGCATCGCGATCACGCGCTGGCGCAGCTGCTCGACGCGGCCGGAGCCCTGCAGGCGCTCGCGGAACTCGGGCTGCCCTAGCAGGAAGATCTGGAGCAGCGCGTGGCCGCCGGCCTGGAAGTTGGACAGCATCCGCAGCTCTTCGATCGCGGAGAGCGGCAGCGACTGCGCCTCGTCCACCACCAGCAGGGTCCGGCGGCCGGCGCGCGCGACCGCGTGGAGCCCGCGCTCGATCGCGGACAGCAGCTGCGCCTTGGAGAGACCCGTCGGATCGGTGCCCAGGCCCGATGCGATGACCTGCAACAGGTCTTCGGGCTCCAGCTGGGTCGTGACCAGGCGGATCACGTTCAGGCGCGCGGGATCGATGGTCGAAAGGACGTGGCCCAAGAGCGTGGTCTTGCCCGCGCCCGGCTCGCCGGTGATGACGATGAAGCCCTCGCCCTCGCTTAGGCCATAGGTGAGGTACGCCATCGCCTTGCGATGCGTGCCGGTGTCGAACCAGAAGGCCGGGTCCGGCGTGAGCTGGAATGGCTTGCCCGAAAGGCCATAGAAATCGTCGTACATCGTCCCGGCCTCCTCAGAAGCGGTAGCCGAAAGCGAGCAGTGCCTGGGCGATCCAGGCGCTTTCGCTCCGTTCGACATCGAAAGTGTACAGCCCGGCCGACAAGGTACCATAGGCCCGGCCGAAGCTGCGATAATAGGCGCCCTGGGCGCCGCCGCCCCAGCTGTCGAGCGCCCCGTCGATCCCGCTGGTGAAATAGTTGGCGTAGAGGTCCGCGGTCACCCCCGAACGCGAGTCCAGCGCCCGCTGCGCGAACGCCTGCGCGTAATAGCTCTCGTCGTTGCTGCGGTAGATGTCGGCACCCGGCACCTCCGGCAGGAAATAGTGGCGGTTGGTGTAGCCCGCCCCTACCCCCAGCCGCGTGTTGCCGCGGCTGACGGCATAGACCGCGTCGACCCCGCGCGCGCGATAGACGGCAGTGGAGATCGACTGGAACACCGGGGTTAGGCAGGTGCCGGGCTGCGGGACGCCGCCGGGCGTGGTGCCGCCGCTGAACACGCAGCCGCTGTAGCGGTTGCCGAACGGATCGGCGCCGCCGTTGTAGAAGCTGGTCGGCAGCGATGCGAGGCCGCTGGTCAGCTGCTGACCGAAGGTGGTGACCGTGTCGTAAACCCGGACCTGGAGACCGGCATTGGGTGCCGTCTGCCACGTCAGCGATCCCGTGTAGATCATGCTGCCGTAGCGCTGGCCGATCCGCGCCTCCAGCTGGAAGCGCGGGCTCGGGTGCCAGACGACGCCCGCGTCCCAGATCACGCCATCGACATCATAGGCCAGGCGGATCGGAGAATCGGGATCGGTCACATAGCGGCCGTTCCCGTCGACGACGGGGAAGCCCTGTGCGTCCAGCAGCGGATCGCGCTGGCCGACCTCGATCTTCTCCCAGCCGATGCCGCCGACCACCGCCAGTTCGCGGCTCACCGGCATCAGCGCGTCGAGGCGCAGGAACTTGCCCTCGTAGAACTGGTCGAGCTGGCTCGTGTCCTCCCGCACCAGCCCGCCCGAAAGCGTGAGGCCGACCGGCAGCACCGTGCCCGGCCGGGTGGAGAGGCTGCCGGTCAGCTGGTGGCTGGTGGAATCGTCGTAGAAGTCCAGCTCGCGGCCGGTCTCGTCGCGGAACAGGTCCGGCGCCTCCACCTTGGTATAGCCGAGGCGATAGGCCGCGTTGACCGCGACCGGGCCGGCCCGCGTCGCGAGCGTCGGTCCGCCGTAGAGCGAGTAGACCTGCGTGCTGCTGCCGTCATAGCCGGCGAGATAGGCGGGCGAGCCGCCGCCGATACCGGCGCGGGTGCGGGTCGCGAGCGCCCCCGCCTCGACCGAGACGGTGCGGGTGAGCTGCGCATTCGCCCGGGCGAGGCCGGAATGGACGTCGCTGTCGCGGGCCTCGTCGCCCCATCCGATGGTGCGCTGATACTGATAGGACAGCTGCACCTGTACCCGCCGGCTCTGCACCACCGCGTCCACCCCGGCGGTCAGCTGGGTGTAGGTGAGGACATCGTCATTGGTGAGGTCCGCCGACAGCACCTGGCCGACCTCGATATAGGGCGACACCTCGACCCGGCGCCCCTGCGCCTGGGCCGGATCCGGCATCGTCAGCACCAGCACGCCCGCACCGGCCAGCCACGCGGCACGGTTCACGCCTCTTCCTCCGCTTCGTAATAGCTGCCGAAGCGGCGGCCGCGCGGCTGGAGGGAGACGGCGTTCAGCAGCAGCTGCACCGTGTCGCAGCCATCGAGCAGCGCCACCGCCTCGCGCAGGTCGCTCTCGCTGGTGCGATCCGCGCGCACCACGACCAGCACCTGGCCGACATGCTCCGCAAGCGCTGTCGCGGTGGACGCCGCGAGGACCGGCGCCGAATCGAACACCATCAAGCGGCGCGGGTTCGCCCGCTCCAGCCGCTGGAGCAGGGCATGGGCACGATCGCTCGCCAGCAGTTCGGTGTCGTTGTCGCTGCGAGCACCGGCCGGCAACACCGACAGGTTCGGCACATCCGTCGGGATGATGCACGCTTCTACGTCGATCGTCGGATTGGCGAGCGCATCGAGCAGTCCCGGCCCGCTCGGGATGCCGAGCGTGTCCGGCACGTCGGGCTTGGCGAAATCGGCGTCGACCAGCAGCACTTCCAGGTCGCGCTCGGCCGCGAGCGACAGCGCGAGGTTGACCGAGCAGAAGGTCTTGCCCTCGTCGGGCTGGGCGGAACAGACGAGCACGCTGCGCGAGCGCGCGGCGTCGCCCTCGCGCGCGGCGAGCAGCAGCTGGCGCTTCACCAGGCGGAATTCCTCGGCCAGCGCCGTGACGGGCCCGCCCGGCACCAGCATGCCGCGCTCCGCCAGCCGCACCCGGTCGACCGGCTCGGGTGCGCGAGCGGGAATCGAGGGGGCAGCGGGTTCGGCCGGGTTCGCCGCGGACGCTGGTGCCGGGCCCATCGGGCGCAGGCCGGCGCCTGGCTGGAAGCCATAGCGCTCGACAGCCCGCTCGAGCAGCGAGCCGCGACGGCGCGGCGGCGGCGGAGCGCCGTTGATCGGATCCCCCCTCATGCCGCCGCGAGCCCCCGCATCAGGAACTCGACGGCGATCAGCGCGACGAAAGCGACCCCCAGCGCCGCGGTGGCACCGGTAAAAAGCTTCAGGCGCCGCTGCCGCAGCTGGTGCTGCGTCTGCGTCAGCACCTGCCCGATCGAGCCGATCACCGGCAGGCCGCTCGCCCGCTCCAGCCGCGCGGCGGTGGAGAAGCCGGACCGCAGCTTGCCGAGTGCAAAGGCGCTGGCGACGCCACCGCCAAGCCCGACGATCAGCACGCCGAACAGCAGCAGCGGGCGGTTGGGCGAGGCAGGCACGCTCGACTGGCTGGGCGGATCGATCAGGCTGAACTTGACCGCATCGGTCTCGTTCTGGACCTGGCGGCGCAGGCGGACCTGTTCGCGGTCGGCGAGCAGCTGGTCGTACTGCGTCTTCATGGCCGCGATGTCCTGGTCGAGCTGGGCCTGCTGGGCAGCGGCGGCCGGATCGCGGGCCATGCGGGCCTGGATGCCGGCGAGCTGTGCCTCCAGCTGCCCCTTGCGCTGCGCCAGTTCGGCCACGCGGGCGGCGCGTTCGGTGCGCATCGACTGGAGCTGGAAGTAGAGCGGGTTCGTCTGGGCAGCCGATCCGCCGCTGCGCGTCACCGGCTCGTTCCTGGCTGCGGCGCGTGCGGCGGCAAGCTGGCGGTTGAGCGCGATCATGTCCGGATGCTGGTCGGTCCAGCCGCGCCCGCGGCCTTCCGCCAGCTGGCCCTCGATCAACGCAACGCGCGCGCGGGCCGGGCCGGCCGCGACATTTCCCGCGTCGCCGGCGACCGTCGCCGCCGTGGCGGCAAGCTGGTTGTTCACGGCGGACAGGCTGGTGTTCGCCGCCGCAAGCTCGCCGTCGATCTGCGCCAGCTGTTCGCGCGCCTGGCTCATCCGCTCGTCGAGCGATCCGGTGCCCGGCAGCAGGTTCAGGAACTGCGCCTGGAAGCCCTGCCGCTTCGCCTCGACCTGGGCGATCTGCTGCTGGCGGGCGCCCAGCTGCTGGTCCAGGAAACGCAGCGACTGGCTGGTCGCGTCGCGCCCGCTCGCCAGATTCTCCTCGACGAACAGGTCGATCATCTTTTGCACGACTTCGCGCGCCAGCCGGGGATCGCCCAGCGTCGCCGAGATCTCGAACAGATTGTCCTGCTGCGCGACGATGCGGATCGCCTGTTGCAGCATCACGATGCGGTCGTTGACGTCGCGGTCGTTGGCGACGGTTTTCGCCAGGCTGGTGCCACGGACGACCTTCTCGAGGTTGTAGGCGGAAGCGAGCGTCTGGCGGACGCGGTCGATGTCTTCGGCCTGCTGGTCTTGGATGCCGCCCGTCGCGGTGCTGGTGGGCAGGATCGAACGCAGCTGGACCGACAGGCGCGCGGTGGAGGTGTAGCGGTTGGGGATCTGCGACACGGCAAGCCAGCCGACCAGGCAGATCGCCCAGGCGACGCCCAGCGCCACCCAGCGACGTAGCCACACCAGGTGCGCGGCGACCCGCAGTTCGTCGAAGAGACCCTCCACCAGCGGCCCTTTAGAACATGGTTTCCGGGATGATAATAACATCCCCCGGGGCCAGCCGCACGTTCGCGGAGGTGTCGCCGTCCTTCAGCAGGCTGGCGATGCGCAGGCCATATTCCTGCTGCTTGCCGGTCGTCCGGTCATAGCGCACCAGCCGCGCGCGATTGCCGGCCGCGAACTCGTTCACGCCGCCGACCGCGATCATCGCGTCGAGCAGCGTCATGTTGGCGCGGTACGGCAGCGATGCCGGCTTCTCGGTGGCGCCGACGACGCGCACCTGCTGGCTATAGGTGCCGGAGAAATTCTCCACGATCACCGACACCAGCGGGTCCTTGATATACTCGCCGAGCGCGAGCTTCATGTCCTGGGCGAGCATCGCCGGCGTCTTGCCGACCGCCGGCATGTCGCTGATCAGCGGCGTGGTGATGCGGCCATCGGGGCGGACCTGCACCTTCGCCGACAGCTCCGGGTTGCGCCACACGAAGACGTTGAGCTGGTCGAGCGGGCCGATCACATAATCCTCGCCCGGCGTCTCCTGCGCGGTGACGAAGGGCGCGGCCGGCAGTTCGGGGCGGGTCGCGGCGCATCCGCCCAGCAGCATCGCTGCCATGGCCATGATGCCGGCCGCCGCCGGGAAGCTGTGCACGCGCATATCGAACCCCTCGCTCATCGCCCGCCGCCCAAGGGGTGCAGGATCGTTGCTGCCCTATACCCGGCCCGGTAAACATAGGGTTAGGTAGAAACCGGCGGTTCCCCTGGGTCGGCGTGCCATATCGGGAAGCTTCCCGACGCCTGCCTGCCGCACTCCAGCCCCCCAGCGGCCATTCGGAAGCGGCTCAACGACCTTCAGGTCCGGCGGTTCCCCTGGACCACCAGCTCGCGCGCCGCCGGATGGCCGAGAAAGGCGGCTGGGCTCGCGGTCGCGCCATAAGCGCCGGCCAGGAACACCGCGACCAAGTCGCCCACGGCGACCTCGGGCAGAGCGACCTTATCCGCGAGCCGGTCGAGCGGCGTGCACAGGCAGCCCACGACCGAGGCGGTCTGGGTTGCGGGCTCCGCCAGGCGTCCGGCGACGGCAAGCGGGTAGTTGCGGCGCACGACCGTCCCGAAATTGCCGCTGGCGGCGAGCTGATGGTGGAGCCCGCCGTCGACGATCACGAACCGCTCGCCGCCGCTGTCCTTCACGTCAATGACGCGGGTGAGGTAGACGCCCGCCTCCCCCACCAGCCATCGCCCGAGCTCGATCGCGAAGGCGCTGTCGGCCAGCGTGGCGGGGCGCGCCGCCAGCGCGTCCCCAAGCGCAGCGCCGATCGCCGCGACGTCGATGGGCAGGTCGCCTGCGAAATAGGGAATGCCGAAGCCGCCCCCCAAGTTGACGAGCGGCGGCGCGGCTCCGGCCTCGTCGGCCAGCCGGGCAGCGAGCGCCACGGTGGCGGCCTGGGTTTCGATGATCGCGGCGGTGTCGAGCGCTTGGGAGCCGGCAAAGATGTGGAAGCCGCGCCACGCCGCCCCTGAGGCGAGGATCGTGCGAACCAGCGCCGGCACGCGCGCGGCATCGACCCCGAAGGGAGACGCGCGCCCGCCCATCCGCATGCCCGAGCCGCGCAGCTCGAAGTCCGGGTTAACCCGCACGGCCAGGCGCGGAGGGATGCCGAGCCGATCGCCGATCGCGATCGCCCGGGCCACCTCTCCCTCGGACTCCGCGTTCAGGGTGGCGCCGGCCTTGATCGCAGCCGCGAGTTCGTCGTCGCGCTTGCCGGGGCCGGCGAAGCTGATCTCGGCCGCGGGCTTCACCGCCAGCGCGTGCGCCAGTTCCCCGCCCGAAGCGACGTCGAGCCCGTCGACCAGCGGCGCGATGTTGGCAAGCAGATCGGGATGCGGGTTCGCCTTGATCGCATAGTGGATGCCCACCCCCGCTGGCAGCGCGCTTCGCAGCAGGTCCACCCGCTCGGCGACGAGGCCCAGGTCGTAGACGAACAGCGGCGTGTCGCCGGCGCGGGCGACCAGCGCCTCGGCATCCTCGCCGCCGATGGTCAGCCGCCGTTGCCCGGCAAAGGCGGGCGGGATCGGGCCGATCGGCTTCATTGCGGCATCTCCTGGAACTCGGCGAGCACGGCGGCGCGCAAGCCGCTGCGGTCAAGCTTGCCATTGGCGTTGCGCGGCAGCGCATCGCGCCAGCGATAGTGGGCGGGCTGCTGAAAGGCGGGAAGCTCGCGACGCAGGCGCTCGCGCAAGGCTGCCTCTGCCGTCTCGGCGGGGCCGTTGGCACGCGCGACGACCAGCACTGCCTGGCCGAGCCGCAGATCGGGCACGCCGAACGCCGCGGCCTCCGCCACCTCCCCGCCGGCAAGCACCGCCTCCTCGACCTCGGTGGGGCTGATGCGGTTGCCGGCGCTCTTGATCATCTCGTCGTCGCGGCCGACGAAGCGAAGCAGGCCGTCCTGCCCCTCCACGACCGTGTCGCCGGACCAGACGGCGGTGCCGCCGCTCCGCGCAAAGGCGGGCGCAGGCCGGAAGCGCTGCGCCGTACGCTCCGCGTCCTGCCAATAGCCCTGCGCCACCAGCGGCCCCGCATGGACGAGTTCGCCAGGCTCGCCGGCCTGCGCGCGGCTGCCGTCGGGGCGCACCACCAGCACCTCGGCAAAGGGAATGGCTCGGCCGATCGCGTCCGGCGCGTCGTCCACCAGCGCGGGATCGAGGAAGGTGGAGCGGAATGCCTCGGTCAGGCCGTACATCGGGTAGAGATCGGCCTGTGGGAACCGCTGGCGGAGCGCACGCACCATCGGGGTCGTCAGCGCGCCGCCCGAGTTGGTGAGCCGGCGCAACCGGGCTGCCGTCTCGGGGGGCCAGTTCGCCTCCAGCAACTGTGTCCACAGCGGGGGTACACCGGCCAGGCTGGTGATCCCCTCGCGCTCCACCGCCTTCACCACGTCCCGCGCGGTCAGATAGTCGAGCGGCACCACGCAACCGCCCGCCGCCCAGGTGGAGAAAAGCTGGTTCTGCCCATAGTCGAAGCTCAGCGGCAGCACGCCGAGCACGCGGTCGGTGGGCGATAGGCGGAGATAATGAGCGACCGAGATGGCGCCGAGCCAAAGGTTCGCGTGGCTGAGCATCACCCCCTTGGGCCGCCCGGTGGAGCCGGAGGTGTAGAGGATCGCGGCAAGCGCGTCCGTGTCGGCGCGTGACGGCGGCAAGGCCCCCGCCGCATGGGCAAGCGCCTCTTCCTCCACCGCAACCGCGCAGCCCGCGGGGACGTCGCCTGCCTCCAGCAGCCCGGCACGCACCGGCTGGGTCAGCAGCAGCGCGGCGCCGCTGTCGGCAAGGATATGCGCCACCTGCGCCCGCTTGAGCACCGGGTTGATCGGCACGTGCACCAGCCCGGCGCGGGCAGCGGCGAGCGGCATCAGGCAGGCCGCGCGCGACTTGGGCAACCAGCCGGCGACGCGACTGCCGGGCGCCAGCCCCCGCACGTGGAGCCAGTGCGCGAGGCGGCCCACCGCCGCCTCCAGCTCGGCGTAGGAGAGCGTGCCGTCCTTGCCCGCCAGCGCGGGCGCCGCCGGGTTTCCCCGCAACGGCAACGTGTCCAGGGGCTGGGGCACAGGATCGAGCGGAACCATGGGCGAGCGCATAGCCGATGCCGTCGCCAAAGCCACGCCCGCATCATGCGCGCAGCTTGGCTTTCGGGCCTGCGACGACTAACAGCGGGTCCAATCAGCAAGAGGAAAATCCCTTGGTTCCGGAACAGGCGAACGAGATCGAGAACACCGTGCGGGCCGTGCTGCGGGAGGTGCTGGGCCTGTCGGCCGAGCGGGTGGCGGCGTTCGATGCCGAAACGCCGCTGTTCGGCGCGCTGCCGGAGCTCGACTCCATGGCGGTGGCGGGGGTGCTCACCGAGATCGAGGACCGGCTGGGGATCCTGATCGAGGACGACGACATCGACGGCGATACGCTGGCGACCTTCGGCTCGCTGACCCGCTTCGCCATGGGCAAGGCGGTGCATTGATCGACCGCTACGACTGGCCCGGCGGCACAGAGGCGATGCTTCGCTTCGGTCCCGCCACCGGGCCGGTTGTGGTGCTTGCCCTGCCGCCCTTTGAGGAGGCGAACCGCACCCGCACGCTGATGGTGTCGGTGCTGCGCCAGCTGTCGGACATGGGCATCGCAGGGGTGCTTCCGGACCTGCCGGGCCAGGGCGAGAGCCTGCTCCCGACCGAAGACGCCGCGTTGGCGGACTGGCGCGCTGCGTTTGCCGCATGCGTTGCGACGCTGCCCCAGCCTCGGTTCGCGGCAAGCATTCGCGCCGGGGCCCTGCTCGACGGCGAAGCAGACGTTCAGGCGCGCTGGTCGCTGTCGCCGCAGACCGGTGCCGAGCTGTTGCGGGAGCTGCACCGCACCGCGCGTTCGGCCGGGACGCCGGAAGGCGTGAGGCCGTTGGGAAAGACGCAAGGCACCTCCGCACACGACCGTATCCCTGCGCAGGCAGGGATCCAGAACCAAGCAGAACAACGCTTGTCTGAACAGAGCAACCCTGGGCTCCTGCCTGCGCAGGAGCACGGCGACGGGGTACGCGAGGGTGCCGCAGGGGCGGCGGTCGAGATCGCGGGCAACCGGATCGGCCTTCGCCTGCTCGATGCGCTCGCCGGGGCGGACATCGGCACGCCGGACCGGATCGTCCGGCTGGAGAACGATGCCCGCCCGGCCGACCGCCGCCTACCCTATCCGTCGCCCTGGCGGCGCGCCGAGCCGGACGCGGATCCCGCGCTCGCCCAGGCACTTGCCGCCGACATTGCCGACTGGGTGCGAACGTGGCGCGCCGCCTGATCGAGTTCCCCTGCGCTGGCGAGCGGCTTGCCGCGACGCTGGACGCGGCGCCGGGCAGCGCCGGGCTGCTCATCGTCTCGGGCGGCAACGAGCTGCGGATCGGCGCGCACCGGGGCATGGCCCTGCTCGCGCAGCGGATCGCGGCCGGCGGGTGGCCCGTGTTCCGCTACGACCGGCGCGGCATCGGCGATTCGACGGGCGAGAACCGCGGCTTTGCCGACAGCGGCGCGGACCTGGCCGCCGCCGTCGCGGCGTTTCGCGTAGAGGCACCCGACCTCACCCGCATCCTGGGCTTCGGCAACTGCGATGCCGCGACGACGCTGGCCCTGTTCCACCAAGCGGCGGGCATCGACGCGCTGCTCCTCGCCAATCCGTGGCTGGTCGAGAACGAGGGCGACACGCCCCCGCCCGCCGCGGTGCGCGCGCGCTATGCCGAGCGGCTTCGGGACCCCAGGCATTGGCTCCGGCTGCTGCGCGGGCAGGTCGATCTGGGCAAGCTGGCACGTGGCGTACGCGCGCTCGCGCGCCCGCGGTCGCGCGCACTTGCCGGCCAGGTCGCCGCCAGCCTCGCCGGGAGCGAGGTTCCGGTTACGCTCCTGCTTGCACGACGCGACAACACGGCGATCGCCTGCGCCGATGCCTGGCGCGGACCCGTGTTCGACCCGATCCGCAGCCGCATCCCCGTGCTGGAGCACGACACCGCCAGCCACAGCTTCGCGCGCGCCCCCGACGCCGAATGGCTGCACGCGCGCGTGCGGGAGGCCCTCGGCTAGGCTACGCCGCTGGCTCTTTCTCCGTTCGCCTCGAGTAGCCGTCGAGCTTGTCGAGACGGCGTATCGAGAGGTCGGTCGTTGTGGCTCTCTCGATACGGGCTCTCGACAAGCTCGATCCCTACTCGAGACAAACGGAGGAGAGGCAGATCACTCGGCGGCTTCGGCGATCTTCTCGAAGTCCGCCTCGGCCAGGAAACGCTCGGCGTCGAGCGCGGCCATGCAGCCCGTGCCCGCCGCAGTCACGGCCTGGCGATAGACCTTGTCGGTGACGTCGCCGCACGCGAACACGCCCGGCACGTTCGTGCGGGTCGAGCCCTTCTCCACGACGATATAGCCGTCCTCGTCCAGCTCGACATGGCCGCGGAACAACTCGGTCGCGGGATGGTGCCCGATCGCGACGAAACCGCCGTCGACCTCGATCTGCGACAGCTCGCCGGTGACCGTGTCCTTGAGCTCGATGCCGACCAGTCCGACGTTGCCGCCGCCGTCGATGAACCGCTCGACCTTCTTGTTCCAGAGCACGCTCACCGCGTCGTGCGCGAACAGCCGTTCCTGCAGGATCTTTTCGGCGCGGAAGCTGTCGCGGCGATGGATGATCGTCACGTCAGGCGAGTGGTTCGTGAGATAGAGCGCTTCCTCGACCGCGGTGTTGCCGCCGCCGATCACCGCCACCTTCTTGCCGCGGTAGAAGAAGCCGTCGCAGGTCGCGCAGGCGCTGACGCCCTTGCCCTTCAGCGCTTCCTCCGTCTCCAGGCCCAGCCAGCGTGCCTGGGCACCGGTCGCGATCACCAGCACGTCGCCTTCATAGACGTCGCCGCCGTCGCCGATCAGGCGGAACGGGCGCTGGCTCACGTCCACCTCGACGATGGTGTCGTACATCATCCGCGTGCCGACGTGCTCGGCCTGGGCCTGCATCTGCTCCATCAGCCAGGGGCCCTGGATCACCTCCGCGAAGCCGGGGTAGTTCTCGACGTCCGTGGTCGTGGTGAGCTGCCCGCCGGGCTGGATGCCCTGCACCACGATCGGGTTCAGGCCGGCGCGCGCGCCATAGATGGCGGCGGAGAGCCCGGCCGGGCCGGAGCCGAGGATCAGCATGCGGGTGGTGTGGGTGGTCATCTCTTTTCCGTCTCGAAACTGTCGCGCCATTAACGGCACGGCGGGTGTGACCGCAACATGGGGATGCGGCCCGCGCTGTCCCAGCAAAGAAAAGCTCCGGCTGCGCAAAGCCGCGCCCCGGCTGGCGTCGTAACGGCCGAGCGCATAGGCTGTGCCCCATGTTGAAACGCCTGCTCCTGCTCGTCGCGGCGCTGTGCGCCGCTCCCGCCCTCGCCCAGACGCCTGCCGCCGCCCCTCCCGCCGCCGAAATGGCGCGGGTGAAGGTCGAGACCAGCGAGGGCAGCATCGTGCTGGAGCTGGAAAAGAGCCGCGCGCCGATCACCACCGCCAATTTCCTGCGCTATGTCGACGAGAAGCGGCTGGACGGCACCGTCTTCTACCGCACGGTGCGCGTCACCCCGACCTTCGGCTTCGTCCAGTTTGGCGTGCAGAACGCCCCCAAGCGGGTGCTGCCGCCGATCAAGCATGAGCCGACCACCCAAACGGGCGTGCGCCATGTCGACGGCGCGATCTCCATCGCGCGCCTGGCGCCCGGCACCGCGCAGGGCGACTTCACCATCAGCGTGGGCGCGCAGCCCTCGCTCGACGCGGACCCCAGCCGCGAAGGCGACAACCTCGGCTACGCGGCGTTCGGCCGGGTGGTCGAGGGGATGGAGGTCGTCCACCGCATCCTGAACGCGCCCGTGAGCGAAGGCGGCCACTTCAAGGGCGAGATGATCGCCGATCCCGTCCGCATCCTGTCCGCCCGCCGGATCGACTGACCTCCCGCTTCGGCGGAGCCGGCGCACCGGCCGCCGCAAGCCGCGTGCCTCGCTCGGCCGCGCCGCCGAGAGGGAACGTCGTTTCCGTTGAACGAGTTTGCCCTTCATGTCCGACGCCTCGCACCGCCTTCGCTTCACCCGCCGTTCGCTCCTGCCGCTCTCGGGGCTCGCCGCCGTGGGTGCCTTCGCGGCCACGCATTCGCGTGCCGGCGGAGGGGTCGGCGCCGAGGGTGAGGATGCGGACTGGCCGAGCTGGGCCCCGACCCGGCGCGCGCTCTACGCGGGCTTCGCGGCGGCCCGCAGCAAAGGGCGTGATATTCGCAGCTTCGGCGCGACACTCGACGGCAAGACCGACGATACCGAGGCGTTCGAGAAGGCGATCGCGAGCGGGGTGAAGATACTGCTGATCCCGGCGGGCGCGATCCGCGTGACCCGCCAGATCAAGCTTTCGGCACCGATCACGATCCTGGGAGCCGGCGACGCTTCGGTGATCCGGGTGGAAGGCAAGGATACCGGCCTGTTCACCGCAGCGCCCGCAAGCGGCGATCCGGCCGACTTCCTGCGCGACATCCATATCGACAGTATCCGCGTGGTGCGGCCCGAACCGCACAAGCCGCTGGGGCTGATCCTGGTCGGCAACAATCTGCGCAACGTCTCGGTCACGCGCTGCTCGACGGACCGCATGGGCGCGCTGCTGGTCACGCACCTGCGCAAGGTGAACCGCAGCTACAACAAGGGGCGCAAGGAGATCGTGGACCCCGCAGTTGCCGCGGGCTTCCATCCCACCCGGCCCGACGACCTCAACGAGGACATCTTCGTCTACGACAACCGGGTCGATGCGGGCTCCTATTTGAGCCAGGTCGTACGGTTCAACTTCGCCCGCCGGGTCGCCGCCGTCGGCAACGTCGGCCGCTTCGCCAAGGTGAGCTGGTGGGGCGGCGGCGCCCGCTACCGCGAGGGCGGCGCCCCGCAATTCATGCGCCGCGTGCGCGAGGTCTACATCACCCACAACAAGTTGTCGGGCGGGAACGGCGGCGTCTATGGCAACAACGGTGACGGGATCCTCGTCGCCTACAACGAAATCGACTCCATGACGGACGTGGGCGTCGACTTCGAGGGCTGCTTCAACGCGCTTGCCCACCACAACATCGTCAAGAACGTCGGCAACTTCTGCTACGTCACCTTCTACGCGGCGAAGAACATCGTCTTTCGCGACAACTACGGCAGCCAGGACGGCAGTGGCTCCACGCTCCACATCCGCTTCGGCAAGGGGCGCTATGGCAAGCCGAAGGGCACGTCGCTGCTGGCCCTCAGGAGCTCCGGCTTCCGTCGCAACGACGGCAGCATCGACGTCCAGTTCCTCAACAACCATCTGGTATGGGCCGGGGAACGCGGCGCCGGCACCTGCACCGCCAGCTATTTCAGCCGGATGCTGGTGCAGGGAAACCGGTTCGAGAACGTCGGCTGCGACTTCTCCTATCTCAGCACCGGGGAGTTGCAGATGCTCGACAACCGCCTGGTGTTCGACAAGCCCGCCGGCGATCCGGTGCGCATGCTGGGCGGCGGCGCCACGCGGACCGTGATCCGCGGCAACGAGGTGCGCGTCCTGACCCCGCAGGCGGATGAGTCGATCGGCATTCGCGCACGCCCGCTCGGGGCCAACCCGACCATCGAGGTGAGCGACAACCGCTTCATCCTCGGCAAGGGCGTGGCACCGCTGCCGATCGCCTTGTTCGCGCCGCCCAAGACGGCCGCGCGCTATCGCGTGACCGGCAACAGCGTCGGGCCAATCTACGCGATGGC
Source organism: Microbacterium terregens (assembly GCF_027922045.1). The sequence goes on along the minus strand of NZ_BSEX01000009.1, from coordinate 98,558 downwards.
GCCCGAGCAGGTGTCGGCGTCGGCGAACAAGGATCCCGCCGGGCGCCCGGTGACTCCTGCGCCCCTCCCGACGAAATACCTCCCGAAGCCCAAGGAGCCGAAGGAGCCGGAAGCCCAGGAACCGGCAGATGAGGCGCGCGAGGACTAGCGCCCAGCCCTTCCACAACCTGCCTCCTGCCGCGCCTGCCTAGCCCCGCCGAAACGGTGCCATCGCCCGTCCGATAGCCCTGCTTGTCGCTGGTAAAGCAGCATCCATGTTGATACTCCACTAAATCAGTGGAGATTGGCGCCGATAGACAACAGGGAGGTTGATTGTGCCGAGTTCGCTTGCGGTGATATTGGCGTTGCAGACCACGGCTCCGCTGGCGAGCACGGAGCCGCCCGCCCCGGCGGCCGAAGCCGTTGCGGCAGCCGAGGTGCAGGGGGCGCCTGCCGCCGAACCCGCTGGAGGCGAGGACGTCGTGGTGACCGCCCGTCGCCGCGCCGAGCGCGCGCAGTCGGTGCCGATCGCGCTGTCCGTGCTGGGCGCCGAGCAGATCGCCCGCACCGGCACCTTCACCATCCAGCAGGTGTCGCAGCAGGCGCCGACGCTGCAATATACCTCGTCCAACCCGCGCAACACCGCGCTCAACATCCGCGGCCTGGGCGTGTCGTTCGGCCTTGCCAACGACGGCCTGGAGCAGGGCGTCGGCTTCTATGTCGATCAGGTCTACAACAGCCGCCCGGCGGCCTCCGCGTTCGACCTGCTCGACATCGAGCGGGTGGAGATCCTGCGCGGGCCGCAAGGCACGCTGTTCGGCAAGAACACCACCGCGGGCGCCGTCAACATCACCACCAAGTCGCCGAACTTCAAGCCCGAGGGCGAGTTCGAGGCCTCGATCGGCACGCAGAAGTTCGGGCAGATCAAGGCGGCGGTGACCGGGCCGATCAGCGAGACGCTGGCGTTCCGCGTGGCGGCGGGGAAGACCACGCGCGACGGGTTCGTGCGGAGCACGCTGACCGGCCGCAACGTCAATGACCTCGACAACTTCGCCGTCCGTGGGCAGCTGCTGTGGCAGCCGAACGACGACGTACGGGTGCGCCTGATCGCCGACTACAACCTGTCCGATGCCGATTGCTGCACCCAGGTCTATGCCGGCTATGGCGAGACGCTGCGGCCTGCCAGCCGCCAGTTCCCGGCACTTTCCGCCGCGCTCGGCTATCGTCCGCCGAGCCTCGACCCCTATGACCGGCTTGCCGACGCGGATGGCAAGCTGAAGGCGCGGTCCGAGATCGGCGGCATCTCGGCGATCGCGGATGTGGACCTGGGCAGCAGCACCCTCACCTCGGTCAGCGCCTATCGCTGGTGGGACTGGCAGCCGGCGAACGACCGCGACTATACCGCGCTCGACATCCTCCCGCAGTCGGCGAACCCGGTGCAGCAGGATCAGCTGAGCCAGGAGATCCGGCTCGCGTCCAACGGCCAGAACCGGCTCGACTATACGCTCGGCCTCTATGCCTATTACCAGGAGCTGCGCGGGCAGAACGTCACCGAATGGGGTTCGGACGCCGCCTTCTGGCTGCTGGGGACGCAGACGGCGAACGGCACCGCGATCCCGTCCAACCTGCTCGACGGCTACATCACCACCTCGTCGGCACTGTCGACCATCCAGAGCTATGCGGCCTTCGCGCAGGTCACCTGGCACATCACCGATACGCTGCGGCTGACGCCGGGGCTACGCTACACCTATGAGCACAAGACCGCGGACTACGAAGCGGTCGTGTCCGGCGGCCTCCAGACCAACGACCCGGCGCTCCAGGCGGCCAAGCTCTCGATCTTCCGTCCGCAGGCCTATGACGTGAAGTTCAGCGACGACGCGCTGACCGGCGACATCAACCTGTCGTGGCAGGCGCGGCCGAACCTGCTCGCCTATGCAAGCTATGCCCGCGGCTTCAAGTCGGGCGGCATCAACCTGGCGGGCCTGCCGTTCAACGCCACCAACAACCCGGCGCTCGATCGTGCGATCGTCAGCCCGGAAAAGTCGCAGTCCTACGAAGTGGGCATCAAGAGCCAGTGGTTCGGGCGCAAGCTCACGGCCAACTTCGCCCTGTTCCGCACCGACGTGGACGATTTCCAGGCGAACGTCGTCGATACCGGCCCCGGTGCGCTGCGCGGCTACCTCGCCAACATCGATTCCGTGCGATCGCAGGGCGCCGAGCTGGACCTGGTGCTGGCGCCGGTTTCCGGCCTCTCGGCCTATCTGCGCACCGCCTTCACCGACGCCGACTATGTGTCCTTCGACAATGCCCCGTGCCCGCTCGAGCTGATCGCGTCTGGGACGACGGTGTGCGACCTTTCGGGGAAGGATCTGCCAGGCACCTCGCGCTGGGCCTTTTCCTACGGCGCGGAATATCGCCGGCCGACCGGCCTGAACGGCGACGCCTATGTCGGCATCGAGGGTCAGTCGCGCACCGGCTATTTCGCGGACGCATCGGATTCGAAGTACCTCCGCATCGACGGCTACACGACCATCAACCTGCGCGTCGGCTTCGCCGCGGACGCGGGCTGGGAAGTGTTCGGGCTGGTCCGCAACCTGTTCGACAAGGACTATATGACGCTGCTCACGCCGCAGTCGGGCAATTCGGGCATGTTCTCCGGCGTGCCGGGGGACCCGCGCACCGCCCAGGTGACGGCACGCTATCGCTTTTAGAAAAAGAGGGGCGATGCCGGCGCGGTGGACGCGCTCCCCCCGCCGCGCCGGCGTCCGACCGCCCGGACCAGTTCAAACCATATCTATGTTGTTGGGCGAACTCCGCCACGGCATGGTCGAACCGCAACAACAGGGAAGATGCCGTGGATCCTTCGTTCAGCGTAGAAGCGTTGCTGCCGTTCATTGCCGTGGGATTCGGCGCCCAGATCGTCGACGGGGCGCTCGGCATGGCATTCGGCGTCATCTGCAACACGCTGCTGGTGGCGGTGATCGGGCTTCCGCCGGCGCGCGCGTCCGCCAACGTTCACGTGGTCGAGACCTTCACCACCGCGGTGTCCGGCATCAGCCACGTCCTGTCGGGCAACGTGGACAAGAAGCTGTTCCTGCGGCTGCTGATCCCCGGCGTCATCGGCGGCGTGAGCGGCGCCTATCTGCTGACCAACCTGGATGGCGATGCGGTGAAGCCGTTCGTGCTCGGCTATCTCGTTGCGGTCGGCATCTACCTGCTGATCCGCGGCATCCTGTTCCCGCCCAAGCACGCCAAGCCCAAGGTCGTCGAGCCGCTGGGCCTCGTCGGCGGGTTCCTGGATGCGGCGGGCGGCGGCGGCTGGGGCCCGATCGTCACCTCCAACCTGCTCGTCCAGGGCGTCGAGCCGCGCAAGGTGGTGGGCACCGTCAACAGCGTCGAGTTCTTCCTGACGCTGACCGTGTCGGCGACCTTCATCTACCATCTGGGCATCCGCGACTTCGCCACCGCGACGCTCGGGTTGCTGATCGGCGGCATCGTCGCGGCGCCGTTCGGCGCGGTGATGGCCAAGCGCATCCCGACCAAGACCATGCTGATCCTGGTCGGCACGGTGCTGACGATCACCAGCACCTATGGCTTCATCCGCGCGCTCGGCTGAGGCGGCGGAGCGCCCCTGGTGCCGCCGAAGCTGACAAGCACGGGCCCAGCGGCTAAGGCGGGACCATGAAAGCGGTCATCCTGAGCGCGGGCTATGGCTCCCGGCTGCTGCCCCTCACCATGGAAATCCCCAAGTGCCTGGTGAAGGTGCAGGGGCGCGAGATCCTGCTGCAACAGCTGACCGCGCTTGCCGAGGCGGGGATCGAGGAAGCCGCGGTCGTCGTCGGATATCGCCACCGGCAGGTGCGCCAGTTCGTCGCCGAACGCGCCCTGCCGCTGCGCGTTTCGACCGTGTTCAATCCGTTCTGGTCGGTGAGCAACAGCATCGGCAGCGTCTGGGTCGCCCGCGCGCACCTGCTCGAGCCCTTCTGCCTCCTGAACGGCGACACGGTGTTCGAGCAGGCGGTCCTGAGCGAAGCCCTGCGCCAGCCGCCGCCCGGCATCGGCCTGGTCGTGGAGCCGATCCGCGGCCCCGTGCTGGACGACATGCGGGTGGCCGTGGCGGACGACCGCGTGACGGCGGTAGCCAAGGACCTGGACAGCGCGCGCACCACCCACCGCTCGCTGGGCGTCATCACCAGCACCGGGGAGGACGGCGCCTACGCCCGCGCGCTGGAAACGGTGATCGAGCGCGACAGCGGCCATGCCGCCTATCATCATGCGATCGTCGCCGAACTGGCCGCGACCGTCGGCGTCACCGCCATCGAGCATCAGGCCGGCAAGTGGCAGGAGATCGACCGGCCCGAGGACATCGACACCTGGGGCACGGCGCAAGGAACGCCTGCCTGATGCGGGACCGGGTCGCCTTTCTGTTCCTGGGCGAAACACTGCTGATCCCGCACCTCTTCCCGATCGTGGAAGCGCTCTCGGACCTCGCGCCGGAGCTGCCGCAGGACCTGTGGGTCAGCACGTCGATGCACGAGGCGCTGATCGGCGGCTGGCTGGCCGGGCGGCCGCACGCGCCGATCCGCATCCGCCGCGCGCCGGGCTTCCGCACGGTTGCGGTGGACGCCGGCACCAACCCGCCGCTCCCGCCCAAGCTGCCGATGCTCGCCGGGCTTGCCCCGCGCCTGGCACGGGTGCCCGTCGCGGTCTGCGCCGAGCAGACGACCCTGTGGCTGCCGCGGCTGCTGCCGTTCCTCCCCACGCGCTTCGTGAAGACCTCGCACGGGGTCGGCTCGATGAGCGCGCGCGACGACCGCCGCCGCCGCGCGGCCTGGCGGACGCTGGTGCCGAGCGAGCGCGAGCGCCAGACCTATCTGGTGCGGGGCATGCCACCGGAGCGGATCGTCGCCACCGGCTATGTGAAGGCGGGGTTCCGCCAGCGCAGCTATGCGAGGCCGGACTTCGCCGAGGACCGCCCGGTGCTGCTCTACAATCCGCATTGGCAGCAGCACCGCTCCTCCTGGTGGCGCTGGGGCGAGCAGGTCGTCCGGCAGGTGCTCGCCGAGGGCAAGTGGAACCTGATCTTCGCGCCGCACCAGCGGCTGGTGGAGCGGGCGCCGGAGGTTCGTGCGCTGTGCGAAGAACTGAAGGGCCGCGGCGACACGCATTGCGACTACCAGAGCTTTGCCGCGGTGGACGGCAGCTACACCGCCGCCGCCGACGTCTATCTGGGCGACACGTCGAGCCAGGTGCTGGAATTCCTGGTGCGGCCGCGTCCGTGCGTATTCCTGAACGCGGGCGGGGCGCATTGGCAGGACGATCCCTCCTACGCGATGTGGGTCGCCGGCGAAGTGGTGGACAGCCTCGACGGCGTCCTTCCCGCCCTGTCCCGCGCCGGGACCGAGCACCCGCGCTTTGCGGATGCGCAGGCGGCGCTCGCGAGCGATTCGCTGGGCGACACCAGCGGCGCCGCACCGACGCGCGCCGCATCCGAAATCCTGGGCGTGTTGGCGGGGCGCCACTCGGGATGACGGCTTTCCTCTCGCAATCGGCGCACGATCGGGTATCGGCCCGGATATGAGACCCAAGGATGCCCAGCCCCGGCCGGCAGTCGCGCCCGTCGGCAGCAACCCGACGCTGCTGTGGGGCATGACCAACGAAGAGCGCGTGCGGCGGATCGCCGCCTCGCGCGATCTGGCCTTCACCGACCAGCCGACCGGCCCGACGATCCTGGTCAACCTGCGCTTCGCGTTCGATCCCGTCTGGATCGCGCACCTGACCGGCCGGCCCGGTACGCTGGTGAGCCGCAACGGCGTGCCCGCGCTCGCGCACGTGACGAACGCCGCGCAGCGTGAGGCGGTGCTCGCCGCGATGCAGGCGCAGGCGCCCGTCTCGCCCGAAGCGGGCATGGACGAGATCCGGGCCGAGGCCGAGGAAGGCATCTTCAACGAGGCGCTGCGCAAGCGCGAGCAGCCGTTCGTCGAGCTGCTGGTGCCCGAGGCGGTGCCCGGCATCGAGCGGGCGAGCTACACCGGCGCCTACAAGGGGGTGACCGACCTCCTCACCAAATATCTCTGGCCGGAATGGGCCTTCGCCCTCACCCGCATCGCCGCACGGCTGGGGATCACCCCCAACCAGGTGACGGCTGCCGGCAGCGTGCTGTGCATCGTCGCCACGGTCGCCTTCTGGCACGGGTGGTTCTGGACCGGGCTCGCCACCGGGCTCGTCTTCATGGTGTTCGACACCGTGGACGGAAAGCTCGCGCGCTGCACCATCACCTCGTCCAAGCTCGGCAACGCCTGGGACCATGGCGTCGACCTGGTCCATCCGCCCTTCTGGTGGTGGGCCTGGGCCGCGGGCTGCGCCGATTATGGCCGGCCGCTTTCCGACCAGATGTTCTGGCTGGTGATCGGCACGATGTTGTTCGGCTATGTCGCCCAGCGGCTGATCGAGGGCGCGTTCATCGTCCGCTTCGGCATGCACATCCATGTCTGGGAGCGGTTCGACAGCTGGTTCCGGCTCATCACCGCGCGCCGGAACCCGAACATGGTGATCCTGTTCTTCCTGCTGCTGGTGCAGCGTCCCGACTGGGGCATCATCGGGGTGGCGGCCTGGACCGCGATCTCGCTGGTGGTGCACCTGGTTCGCCTGTTTCAGGCGATGTGGGTGGCCCGTCACGGCGAAAGGATCACCAGCTGGCTCGCGTGAACCCGTTCGCCGCGCGCACCGGCACCCCGCGCAAGGGGCTGGGCAGCGTCGCGCACAATCTGGGATGGCTGCTCGCCGGGCGCGGCGTCACCGCCGTGCTGTCGCTCTTCTACCTGGCGATCGTCACGCGCACGCTGGGCGTGACCGACTTCGGGCGCTTCTCCATCATCGTCGGCGCTTCGCAGGTGCTGGTCGCTCTGGTGGGCTTCCAGACCTGGCAGATCATCGTCCGCTACGGCACCGCCCATCGTTCGGCGGGCGACCTCGACCGGCTGGGGCGGCTGTTTCGCGCCTGCACGGCCCTCGACGCGACGAGCGCGGTGGTGGGCGTGGGCGTCGCCGCCACGATCCTGAGCCTGTGGGGCGAGATGCTGGGCATCGGCCCGACGCTGTGGCGCGCGACCTTCATCTTCACGATCATCCAGCTGCTATCGCTGCGCTCGACGCCGCTCGGCATCCTGCGGCTCAACGACAATTTCTCGCTCGCCGCACTTGCGGACAGCGCCACGCCGGTGGTGCGGCTCGTCGGCGCAGGGCTGGTCGCGCTGATCCACCCGACGCTGCAAGGCTTTCTGGTCGCGTGGATGGCGGCCGAGCTGCTGACGGCCACGGCCTATTGGCTCATGGTCGCGCGGACCGGCAACCTGCGGCTGATGCGCCGCCACGGCCACGGCCTGCGCGCGGTGGTGACCGACAACCCCGGCATCGTCCAGTTCGCGGTCAGCACCAACGCCAATGCGACCTTCACCCTGTCCAGCAAGCAGTTCCCGCTGCTGCTGGTGGGCGGCGTCGCCGGCACCACCGCGGCGGGCGAGTTCCGGCTGGCGGTGCAGCTGGCACAGGCGATGACGAAGCTGTCGCAGCTCCTCGCCCGCGCCGCCTTTCCAGAGATCGTGCGCTCGATCGACGCGGGCGGCCTGCGCAAGGTGGGCAAGTTCCTGGTGCGCTCGGTCTCGGTCGCGACTTTGGTCGCCGCGCTGGTATTCGGGCTTCTGCTGCTGGGGGGCCAGCATGTGCTGGCGCTGGTCGGCGGATCGGAGTTCACCAACGCCTATTCCAGCCTGTTGTGGCTGACGGCGGCGGGCTGCATCGACCTGTGCACCGTCGGCTTCGAGCCGGTGCTGATGGCGGCCAATCGCGCCGGCAGCGCCTTCTTCGTCCGGCTGGCAGCCACGGGCACCATGTTCGCGGCGGCATTCCTGCTGGCGCCCAGCATGGGGGCGAACGGTATCGCGGCCGGGGTGCTGATCGCCTCGGTGGTCACGGCCGTGCTGCTGGCGTTGATGCTCGGCCTCGCGATCCGGCGGGACCGGCTGCGGACCGAAGGGGCGGTGGCATAGGCCCCGCCCATCTCCCGTTCATCCGGGCGAGCGCATAGCGGACGCCCAGTTGTTGCAACGAGAGTCTTCGATGTCGCGTACCGCTCTTGCCGCGCTTGCCCTGCTCGCGGGCGCCACCGCCTTCTCCGCTCCCGCCCAGGCCGCGCCGGCCTGCGTCGGCACGCCGGGGAACGGCAAGGTGAAGCTGGAGGTCGCCGCCACCAGCGTGCGCAGCGCCGATGGCGAGGTCGCCTTCACCGTCTATCCGGACGACAGCAGCCGCTTCCTGAAAGGCGGCGCCAAGCTCGCGCGTGCGCGGGTCAAGGCGACGGCGCCGACCACCCGCGCCTGCTTCTGGCTGGCGCCCGGCCATTATGCGCTTGCCACCTACCATGACGAGAACGGCGACCATAAGTTCAACCGCACGGCCCTTGCCCCCAAGGAGGGGTACGGCTTCTCCAACGATGCGCCGACCACCTTCGGCCTGCCCTCGTTCAAGGCGACGCGCTTTCCGCTGCCCGCCAGCGGCGGCAGCATCGCCATCCGCACGCGCTATGGCCGATAGGTCGTAAAAGCCGGGCGCTTCCCCGGCGAAACCGTGCGATAGGGGTTGCCGAAGGCGGCGGTCGCCACAAAACTGCCACGATATGGGCGCGGACGGGCCAATCGTGCGGTGCATGGGCCCGCCTCCCGTTCAAGCATCGTACCCCGGGGGCGCGTTTGAAGAAGATTACCTCGGAACCGGCAGAGCAGATGGCGTCCCCTACTCCCCCTGGAACGATGGTCCCGGACCGTGGCGCACGCCGCGCCGGCCATCCGCGCACCGGGATCATCAGCAACAGCCGCAGCCATCGCAACCGCACGCGCGGTGCCGAAGCGGCAGTGGTGCCGGCCGATACGCCCAACCTCCTGTACCGCGGCCCCCGGACCCACCCGGCGCTGGCCCAGGCGCTGCGCGAATTCCGGGACGCCGGCATCGAGCTGCTGGTAGTCGACGGCGGCGACGGCACCGTGCGGGACGTACTCACCTGCGCACAGGAGGTTTTCGGGGACGCCCTGCCCCGGCTGGCCGTCGTCCCCTCGGGCAAGACCAACGCGCTTGCGCTCGACCTCGGCATCCCGAACGACTGGACGGTACAGGATGCGCTGGAAGCAGGCGCCCATGGCGGGGTCCGCACCCGGGCGTCCGTGGAGATCCTGCGCGGCGATGCGAGCAAGCCGGAGCTGTGCGGCTTCCTGTTCGGGGCGGGCGCCTTCGTGCGTGCGACCGAACTGGCGCAGCGCACGCACAAGGCCGGCGCCTTCAACAGCTTCGCGGTCGGCGTCTCGCTGTTCTGGGGCGTCGCCCAGACGATGTTCGGCGGGCATGCCAACGAGTGGCGCGCGGGCGAGCCGATGCGGCTGCAGCTTGACGAGGGTGCCCCGGTCGACAAGACCTTCTACATCCTGTTCAGTTCGACGCTGGAGCGGCTGCCGCTGCGGCTCAAGCCTTTCGGCCACGAGCGCGCCGGGTTGAAGATGCTGGCGGTCGATGCGCCCCCCACTCGCCTCTCGCGCGCGGTGCCGGCCCTGCTGCGCGGCTCCGAAGCCGCGTGGCTGGAGCAGGCCGGCTACCGCCGCCACGACGTCCATTCCTTCACGGTTACGCTGGCGGGTGGCTTCATCCTTGACGGCGAGCTCTACGACGGCGGCACCATCACCGTGCGCCAGGGCCGGCCACTCCAGTTCGTGACGCCGTGATGCGCCCGCTTCGTCGCGCCATCGCCGACATGCTGGCGGCCGAGGTCCGGCCCGAGATCGTCGAGGCAGCCGCGGTCGTCGCCGGCCGGCTTGGGGGATCGGCGGTGCTGTTCTACGGCTCGGTGCTGCGGACCGGCGACCTGGACGGGCTGCTCGACTTCTACGTCCTGACCGAGGGGCCGCCGGCGCCCGGCGTCCGCGGCATGGTGTCGCAGCGGATCTGGCCCGACATCAGCTTCGAGGAGGTTCGCGTCGGCGGCCGCATGCTCCAGGCCAAGGTCGCGACCATGCCGCTCTCCGTCTTTGCGGAGGCGGCGAGCGGGGAACTGGCCGACACGACCATCTGGACCCGCTTCGTGCAGCCGAGCGCCCTGCTGTGGATCGCCGGCGCGGCGCAGGCGGAAGCGGTCGTGGACGCGATCGCGGCGGCCGCGATCACCGCCGCTCGCTTTGCCGCCGTGCTCGGCCCCACTCACGGCGCGCCAGCGGCCTATTGGAAGGCGCTGTTCCGGGAAACCTATCGCGCGGAATTGCGCGTCGAGCAGCCGGGCCGCGAGGACCAGATCCTCGCCTATGATCCGCAACGCTATGCCGAACTTCTCCTGCTCGCCTGGGAAGCGGCCGGGATCGAGGTTCGCCGAACGCCGGACGGGGTGTCGCCGATCCTGGACGCCGAGACACGGGCGCAGTTGCTGCGCCGCTGGCGATCGCGCCGGCGGCTGGGCAAGCCGCTCAACGCGCTGCGCCTGGTGAAGGCCGCCTTCCTGCTCGACGGGGCCGCGCGCTACGGCGCGTGGAAGGTCGAGCGGCATACCGGCGTACCCGTCAAGCTGACGCCCTGGGCCGAACGCCACCCCCTGCTCGCCGCACCCGGCGTGCTGTGGAAGGTCTGGCGCGCGCGCGCACGGGCATGAGCGCGTTCCACGCCCTGGTGCTCGCCGGCTCGCGCGGCGGCGTCGATCCGGTGGCCGACTATGCCGGCGTGCCCGCCAAGGCGCTGATCGAAGTCGGCGGCGTGACGATGCTCGCCCGCGTCGTCCGGTCGCTCCGCGCAGCCGGCGCCACCCGCATCGGCGTCTCCGTCTCCGACCCGGCCGTTGCCGCCCACGCGGAAACGCTCGGCGTCGAGGTGCTGCCCGCAGAGGCCGGCCCCAGCCGGAGCACCCGCAGCGGGCTCGAGACCCTGGGCACGCCGTTGCTGGTCACCACCGCCGACCATGCGCTGCTCGAACCGGAGTGGATCACCGCGTTCCTGGCGGCGACGCCGGCGGGCGCGGACGTGACCGCGCTGCTCGCCCGCCGCGACGTGATCGAGGCAGCAGTGCCGGACACGCAACGCACCTATCTGCGCTTCGCCGATGGCAGCTGGTCGGGGTGCAACCTCTTCTATCTGGCGACGCCCAAGGCGAACGCGGCGCTCGACCTGTGGTCGCAGGTGGAGGCGGACCGCAAGCGGCCGTGGCGGATCGTGCGTCGGCTCGGCACCGGAACGCTGCTGCGCTATCTGGTCGGGCGGCTCACGCTCGATCAGGCCCTCATGCGGCTGGGCGCCGCCGCGGGCATTTCCGCGCGGGCCGTTGCGAGCCCGTTCGGCCTGGCGGCGGTGGATGTCGACAAGCCTTCCGATCTCGACCTCGTCCGCCGCCTCGTCGGCTAGCGCCGGAGGCCCAGCAGCAGGGGCGCGCTTGCGCTCAGCCAGCCCCGCGCCGGGCCGCGGATCAGTCCCCGCGCCAGCGGCGAGCGCAGGTAGGTCCGCACCGCCGCGGCCCGGCCCAGCGTCGGCATCGCCACGCGGCAGGCGAGCAGCCAAAACCAGCCCGTCGCCAGCGCCATCCCCTCGGGCGGAACGTAGCGGCTCTCCGCATTGCGCGCGCGCAGCGCCTGGAGCCAGTCATCGGCCCACCGCAGAAAGTCCGGCGGCGCCTCGACGCCCTTCAGCTTCGTCTTGCCCAGCATCGTGTGGCGGCGAAGATCCTCGGCGTCGAACCGCATGCCGAGCTCCGTAAGCGGCCCGGCGTAGAGCCCGCCCTTGCACTCGCGGATGCGGTCCTGCCGCTGGCACACGGTCTGGCCGGGATGCACGCGCCGGTCGACCAGCACCTGCGGCAGGTTCGCCAGCCTATGGTTCCGCGACAGGCGCACGAAGAGCTCCAGGTCCTCGCACACGTCGAAGCTCGGCTGATAGGGATTTGCCTTGAGCACCTCGGCCCGGCCCATCACCGAGGATTGCTGGAAGGCCGACCGGAACAGCAGCCAGGCGGCGATGTCGCCGGACTTGAGCGGCGGAACCCGCACGCCACGCTTGCGCCGGCCGTCCTTGTCGATCTTGCCCGCGCAGCCGCCGACGAGCGCGACGTTCGGGTTCCGGGCAAGGAAATCGACCTGCGCGCCCAGCCGCTCCGGCCGGGCGATGTCGTCGCTGTCGAGCCAGGCGATCAGCCGGCCGCGCGCGGCATCCAGGCCGGTGTTGCGCGCGTCCGGGATGCCGAGGTTCCGGGCGTGCCGCACCACCCGGATGCGCGGATCGCCGAAACCCTCGACCACCGCGACCGAGTCATCCGTCGAGCCGTCGTCCACCACCACCAGCTCGAAGTCGCCGAACCGCTGGCCCAGGATGCTGCGGATCGCATCCCCCACCAGATGCGCCCGGTTGTGGACCGGGATGAGGACGGAGACGGTCGGAGTTGCCATGGCGCGGGGATAGCCGCCTCCCCCGCCAAAGCCACGCGAATTTGCGACACCGGGTCCAGGTGGGTATCGCCGGTCGCATGGAACAACAGGCTCTCCTCTTCGCGCTCATCGGCGTGCTCGGCATCGGCGCGCAATGGGTCGCCTGGCGAACGGGCTGGCCCGCCATCGCGCTGATGCTGGTGGCGGGGATCTTCGCGGGTCCCGTCACCGGCCTGATCGACCCGCATGCCGCCTTCGGCCCGCTGCTCGAACCGGCGATCTCGATCGCCGTCGCGGTGATCCTGTTCGAGGGCGGCCTCAGCCTGAACTTCCGCGAGCTGCGCAAGACCGAGGGCGCCGTCACCCGCCTGGCGCTGATCGGCATCCCGGTCGGATGGGCGCTGGGAGCGCTCGCCTGCTATTATGTCGCCGGGCTGGTGTGGCCGGTCGCGATCCTGTTCGCCGGCATCATGGTGGTCACCGGACCCACCGTGGTCCTGCCGCTGCTGCGCCAGAGCAACGTCGCGCCGCGGCCCCGCGCGATCCTGAAGTGGGAGGCGATCGTCAACGATCCCTTCGGCGCGCTCTGTGCGGTCATCACCTATGAATATCTCCGTCGATCGGAGGCGGGCGCGTCGCTGGGCGGGGTGATCGTGTCGCTGCTGGCGGCCGCAGTGCTCGCGGGCCTGATCGGCTATGCGGTGGCGCGGGCGATCGCCTGGGCGTTCCCGCGCGGGCATGTGCCGGAGTATCTGAAGGCGCCCGTCCTGCTGGTCGCGGTGATCGGCACCTTCGTGCTGTCAAACCTGATCCAGCAGGAAACCGGGCTGCTGGCCGTGACGGTGATGGGCATCGCGCTGGCCAACATGAAGCTGGACTCGCTGCGCGACGTCCACCCGTTCAAGGAGAACATCACCGTCCTCCTGATCTCCGGCGTGTTCGTGCTGCTCTCCGCACAGCTCGACCTGGAGGTGCTGCGTCGCTTCGAATGGCGCTTCGCCGGCTTCCTGGTCGCACTGCTGCTGCTGGTGCGCCCGGCGACCGTGCTCCTCAGCCTCGCGTTCAGCCGGGTGCCGTGGAACGAGCGGCTGCTGATCGCCTGGATCGCGCCGCGCGGGGTCGTCGCGGTCGCGGTGTCGGGGCTGTTCGCGCTCCGGCTCGACCGGCTCGGCTACAGCGACGGCGACATTCTCGTGACGCTCTCCTTTGCGGTCGTGGTCACGACCATCATCGCCCACGGCTTCAGCATCCGCACGGTCGCCCGCTGGCTGAAGGTCACCGGCGCCAGCGAGCGCGGCCTGCTGATCGTGGGGAGCACCGACTGGAGCCTGGCGCTTGCCGAGCATCTGCGCTCGCTCGACGTGCCGGTGCTGGTGAGCGACAGCAGCTGGCAGCGGCTCTCCCCCGCCCGCCAGCGCGGCATCCCGACCTATCACGGCGAGATCCTGGCCGAGGCGACCGAGGAGCAGCTGGACCTCAGCCAGTTCCAGGTCCTGGCCGCGACCTCCGAGAACGAAGCCTATAATGCGCTGGTGTGCAGCGAGTTCGCGCCGCAGATCGGGCGCGACGCGGTGTACCAGCTGGGCGACGCGAGCGGCGATCCGCGCGCGCTGCCGGAGGCGCTGCGTGGCCGCGCGCTGTTCACCTCCGGCCTCGGCGTCGAGGAAATTACCGAGCGGGAACGGGCCGGCTGGTCCTTCCGCAAGACCCGCATCAGCGAGCAGTTCGACTTTGCCGACGCAAAGGCGGTGCTGCCGGACGAGGCCGACATGCTGCTGCTGTTGCGCAAGAACGGGACGCTGCGCTTCTTCACGCATGCCACCCGGCCGACGCCGCAGCCCGGCGACGTGATCGTCTCCTATGCCCCGCCCCGCGTGCGCGAGCCGGAGACCCGAAACGAGAACCTGATTGGGGAGGAACGATGAAACGGACCTTGTGCCACGCGGTGGCGGCCGGCGGGCTGGCCGCGCTCCTGGCGGGATGCGGCCCTTCCGAGGGCAACCGCGCCGATCCCGCCCCGGCCGAGAACAACGCCGAGCTGGAGGTCGTCAACATCGCCCCGACGGCGGAGCCGACGCCCGAGGGCAAGTCGATCATCCGCCCGGAAACCGAACCGGACGCCGAACCCACGCCGCCGCCGCTCGAGCCGATCGAGGCGACCGTCCAGTTCCCCAAGGGAGTGGCCTTGGACGACGCAGCCAAGGCTGCGCTCGACACGCTGCTGGCCGAACCCGCGCTCCAGGCGGGCGGCCCGATCCGGCTGAGCGGCCACAGCGACTCGAAGGGTTCGGACGCGGACAACCTGCGCGCGTCGCGGCGCCGCGCGGAGGCGGTGCGCGACTATCTGGTCGCGAAAGGCGTGGCCAAGGATCGCATCACCGTGATCGCGCTCGGCGAGAACCGGCCGGTGGCGCCCAACGCCAATACGGACGGCAGCGACGACGAAGCCGGCCGCGCGCGCAACCGCCGCGTCGACATCGCGGTCGCGCTTCCCGAGCCGCAGCCGAGCCCTACGCCGGAGCCCACTCCCACCGAGTGACGCGAGGTCAGGCGCCCGCGATGCGGGGGGCGAGGCGCTGCATCAGCAGCTCGCAGCCGGCGGCGTCCTCGGCATCGAAGCGCGCCGGCGAGGGGCTGTCGAGGTCGAGCACGCCGAGCAGGCGGCCGTCGTGGACGATCGGCACCACCAGTTCCGAGCGGCTGGCCGCGTCGCAGGCGATGTGTCCGGGGAAGGCGTGCACGTCTTCCACGCGCTGAGTCTCGCGGGTGGACGCAGCGGCGCCGCACACGCCCTTGCCGAACGGGATGCGGATGCAGGCGGCCTTGCCCTGGAACGGCCCCAGCACCAGCTCGTCGGCAACGTTGCGGTAGAAGCCGGACCAGTTGAGGTCGGGCAGATATTCCCACAAGAGCGCCGCCGCATTGGCCATGTTGGCGATCGCATCCGGCTCGTCGGCGGTGAGCGCGTCGAGCGCGCTGGCGAGTTCGCGGTACAGCTCCTGCTTGGAGCCGGCGGCGATGTCGAAGACGTACATGGCGTTCCTTTTCCTTGTTGCGGCCCGGCGCTCAGTCGAAGCGGACCTTGCCGCGTCCGGCCTTGACGGCGCTGCGGCCCTTTTTCTCGTCCACCCGCCGCGCCTTTGCCGCGCGGCTGGGCTTGGTGGGCTTGCGCTTGCGCGGCACGAAGGTCGCCTCCCGGATCAAAGCGACCAGCCGCTCGCGCACTTCCTCTCGGTTGAGAAGCTGGGAACGCGCCCCCTCGCTGCGCAAGACCAGCACGCCCTCGCGCGTCATCCGGGAGCCCGCCAGCTCGGCCAGCCGGTTCTTCACGGCTTCCGGCAGGTTCGGGGAGGCCGCCACGTCGAAACGCAGCAGCACCGCGCTGTCGGTGGTGTTGACGTGCTGCCCGCCCGGCCCGCTCGCGCGCGTGAAGCTCTCGACCAGTTCGTCGCTGTCGATGTGGATCGAGCGGGTGATCGGGATGGCTGCCATTCGGACGGCGCCTCAGCTGTCCCCGAACCCAGCCGCTGCGAAGCTGGGCGGCAGCGGCGCGATCGCCTCCACCGGCGGCTTGCTGCCGCGCGGCACGGTGAGCTGCGCGGCGTGGAGCAGCATCGGGCCGCCCGCCCGGCCATAGACCGGGTCGCCCGCCACCGGTGCGCCCAGCCCCTCGGCGGCATGGACGCGGATCTGGTGGGTGCGTCCCGTCTCGGGGAAAAACGCGACCAGCGCGCGGCCGCCGTCGGCGCGCAGCAGCTTCCAGTTGGTGCGCGCGGGCTTGCCCTTGGAATCGCCGACCATGCGCCAGCCCGCCTCCGGACTGCTCACCTTGGCGAGCGGCAGGTCGATCGTGCCGGAGCTTTCCGCCGGCACCCCGTCGAGCACGGCCAGGTAGCGCTTCTGCACCAGCCCGCCCTCGAACGCCTGCTGGAAGCGGGCGTGCGCCTTGGGATTGCGGGCGAGCAACAGGCAGCCGCTGGTGTCGCGGTCCAGGCGGTGGACCGGCGTCGGCAGCCGCTGGAAGCCGAAGGTCAGTTCGTCCAGCCGCGATTCGATGCTCGGGCTGCGGTCGCGCGGGCGGTCGACCGGCAGGCCCGCCGGTTTGTCGATCACGATCGCTTCGCCATCGATGAAGAGCACTAGGTCATCCAGCATGCTGGTCCCTTGCCACCGCCGCCGCCGACATGCCAGAGCGCAGGCGCCGAAAGGCGGCAGCGCCGCCCCGTGCGGTTCAGGAGGTTGGATTGCGTAACTCCCTGCGGATGTCCGCTGCGCTGGTGCTGGCGCTTGCCGCCTGCTCGGCGCCCAGGCCCGCTCCCGTCGAGGCGCCGGTGGTGCCCGCCCCCACGCCTGCCCCCGCAGCACCGCCGCCAGCCGTCGCCGTCAACCGCGCGCCGATCGCGCTGTGCGACCGCGGCATCGTTCAGCCGGGGCCGGACGGGCGGCTGTTCAACCACTTCCCCTACCCGGATACGACGGAAACCGCGCTGATCCCGGCGCCGGAGGAATTCGCGCCGGGCGGCAGCTGTCGCATCCACCCGGCCATGCTCGCGGACCTGCAGGCACTGCTCGCCCGCGCCGACCAGGATCCGGCGATCGCGGGCAAGCTGCGCGCGGTGTCCTGCCACCGCTCGGTCCGTCTGCAGCGCCAGACCTTCTGTGGCGGCATCAATCCGGACGAGAGCAGCAGCTTTCGCGAGCGCGCCTGGGCCTCGGCCCCGCCGGGGTTCAGCGAACATGCGACCGGCTATGTCGTCGATTTCGGCACGCGCGATCGCGGCGGCTGCCCGGATGCGGAGGCCTGTTTCGCGGCTACCCCCGCGGGGCGATGGCTGATCGCCCATGCCGCCGAGTTCGGCTTTGAGCAGTCCTTCCCGGCCGGCAACAAGCAGCAGGTGAAGTGGGAGCCGTGGCATTGGCGCTGGGTCGGCCGCACGCCGAACGCACCGGGCGCGGCAACCGCGCGCAGGCTGTTCGCGCCCGCGGCCGCACGCTTCCCCGCCTACCCGAACCGCCCCGAGGACAAGCGGCTGCTGGCGCCGCGGCCTGCGACGCCTCCGCGACCCTGACGGTAGTATCCGAGGATCGCCCAGGCAGTGCCCCGGCGCAGGCCGGGGCTCAGGTGGGGAGGTCGTCGTGCCTCAATCCGGCACTATCCCAACTGGGCCCCGGCCTTCGCCGGGGTACCGCTTCCGATCACATGGGCGCGCGCCTCTTGGCCCCGCCGACCGTCAGGCGGTGAGCTTGGCCGCGGTCAGCGCGATGCGACGACCCTGGTAGCGCGCCGACTCGAGTTCCTCCGCGTGCGGTTGGCGGCTGCCGTCGCCGCCCGCGATGGTGGTCGCACCATAAGGCGATCCGCCGCGCACCTCGTCCACGCCCATTTGCCCCTGGAAGCCATAGTCGAGGCCGACGATGGCAAGCCCGTGGTGCAGCAGGTTGGTGATGATCGAGAACAGCGTCGTCTCCTGCCCGCCATGCTGACTGGCCGTCGAGGTGAAGGCGCCGCCCACCTTGCCGATCAGTGCGCCGCGAGCCCAGACGCCGCCCGTCTTGTCCCAGAACGCCGCCATCTGGCTCGTCATGCGGCCATAGCGGGTGCCGGTGCCGACGATGATCGCGTCATAATTGGCGAGTTCGTTGACGTCCTCCAGCACCGGATAGGGCTGATCCATCACATAGTGCGAGGCGCGGGCGAGATCCTCCGGCACCGTCTCGGCAACGCGGCGGATGTCGACTTCCGCCCCGGCGCCGCGGGCACCTTCGGCGACCGCCTCGGCCATCTTCATGATGTGGCCATAGGACGAGTAATAGAGCACCAGAACCTTTGCCATCGCATGTCTCCTTGCTTCTGCCCGCCCATGGCCTTGGAAATCGGGGGCCTGCCTCAGGGAGGGAGAGATCGGCAGGCCCCCTTCCCCGGCCGCACGTCGCGGCCCGGGAAACTCGTTATTCGGCGTCGACCAGAACGATCTCCGCATCCTCCAGCGCCGTGATCGAGACGGTCGCACCGCCGTCGATCGCCGCGCCGTCGCGGGCGTCGAACCGCACGCCGTCAATCTCCACCGCGCCGGTTGCCGGCACCAGATAGGCGTGGCGGCCTGCGCCCACCTCGTGGGTCAGGGTCTCGCCTGCCTTCAGCGTCGCGCCCAGCACCCGTGCGTCGGCGCGGATGCGCAAGGCGTCGGCGTCCTCGGCAAAGCCGCTCGCCAGCGTCACGAGCCGGCCCGAGCGATCGTCGCGCGGGAACGGCTTGGCGCCCCAGGAAGGCGCGCCGCCCTTGAGCCGCGGCTCGATCCAGATCTGGAAGATCCGGGTCGTCTCCGGCTCCAGATTATACTCGGCATGGCGAACGCCGGTGCCGGCGCTCATCACCTGCACGTCGCCTGCCGCCGTGCGACCGGTGTTGCCCATCGAATCCTGATGGGTGATCGCGCCGCTGCGCACGTAGGTGATGATCTCCATGTCGCGGTGGGGGTGCGGCGGGAAGCCGCTGTTGGGTGCGATCTCGTCGTCGTTCCAGACGCGGATCGCGCCCCATCCCATCCGCTTGGGATCATGATAGTTGGCGAAGGAGAAATGGTGCCGGGCGTTCAGCCAACCATGGTCTGCATGGCCCAGGCCTTCGAAACTGCGCTTGTCGATCATGGGAAATTCCTTTCCGCTGGCATCGAGCCGTTGGTCAGAAGGTAGGCGCTCCTATCACGACGTAAACGGAAACGTTGGAAACTGATCGTTGCGCCGCTATAGCTGCAAGCACGGAGGTGCTGTCGGATGATGCTACCTGATTTCGAGGCCTGGGCGATCTTTGCGTCCGTGGTCGAACACCGTTCCTTCAGCGGTGCCGCACAGGCGCTCGGCACGTCCAAGGCCACGGTGTCGAAGGCGATCAGCCGCCTGGAGACGCGGCTGGGTGCGACCCTGTTCCACCGCACCTCGCGCCGCCTGACCCTGACCGAAAGCGGCCGCGCCCTTTCGGAGCGTGCCGCCCGCATCCTGGCCGAAGCGCGCGAGGCCGAGGAAGTCGCGCGCGATTCCAACAGCACGCCCACCGGGCGCGTGCGCCTGGCCGCGCCGATGAACTTCGGCCTGACCCGCGTCGCCCCTGCGCTGGCCGACTTCCTGACCCTGTACCCCGGCATCGAGGTCGACCTGACGCTGTCGGACGCGCCGACCGACATCGTCGCGGAGGGAATCGACGTGGCACTGCGCGTCGCCGAGCTCCCCGACAGCAGCCTGCGGGTGCGCCGGCTGGCGCCGGTCACGCTCCACCTGGTCGCGGCCCCCGCCTATCTGGAAAAGCACGGCCGGCCCGAACACCCCGCCGACCTCGCCCACCACGCCTGCCTGGCCTATACCAACGCCAGCCGGCCCTTCGTCTGGCAGTTCCGCCGCGGGAACGAGGAAGTGGCGATCCGGCCGGCCGGTCCCCTCTGCACCGACAGCGGCGAGGCGATGCTCCCGGCGCTCCGCGCGGGTCTCGGCATCACGCGCCTGCCCGACTTCATCGTCGACCAGGATCTGGCGGACGGCACGCTGGTCGAGCTGCTCCAGGATTGGCGGGAGACCAACATGGCGCTGCACCTCCTCACCCCGCCCGGCACGCTGCGACCCGCACGGGTCGAGGTGCTGATCGAGTTCCTGGCGGAGCGCTTCCGCCAGCTGTGCGCGAGCCGCCAGTGAACCGGCTTCGCCCGGATGCGGAGGACGCCCGCTTCCTGCGCCGCGTCGTCCTGCTGATCCTGATCGGCGCGGTTGCGGTCGCGCTCTATCGCGCGCTCAACCTGTTGATCCTGGCGTTCGGCTCGATGCTGGGCGCGACCGTGATCCACGCGCTGGCCGACATCTACGGGCGACGCTTGCGCGTACCCGAGCGGGCGCGGGTGCCGGCCGGCATGGTGACGGTGCTGGCCTCCGTCGCTTTCCTGGTGTGGCTGTTCGGCTATCAGTTCGGATCGCAGGTCAACGCCCTGGTGCTGGCGCTGCCGGGCCTGCTTTCCGACCTCGCCGCCTGGATGTCGCACTCGCCCGTCGGCGCGCGCATCGTCGAGGCGGTGGAGGCGGCGTTTGCCGGCTCCCGCATCGCGCAGGACATCGGCGGGCTCGTCCAGGGTTCGGGCGAGCTGCTGCTCAACTGCATCCTGCTGCTCGCCGGCGCGATGTTCTTTGCGGCCGATCCGGGGATCTACCGCCGCGGCGCGCTGCTGCTGATCCCGCGTTCCAAGCGCGACGCGTTCGCGGATGCGCTCGACGACACGGCCGAGACGCTGCGGCTGTGGCTGCGCGCGCAGATCATCCTGATGACCAGCATGGGGGTGCTGATCGGCATCGGCCTCTGGATTTCGGGCGTGCCGTCCGCCGCCGCACTCGGGCTGCTGGCGGGTCTCAGCGAGTTCATCCCCTATGTCGGGCCGACCGCGGCGATGATCCCCGCGCTGGGGCTCGGCGCCACCCAGGGTACCGGGCCGCTGATCGGTGCCCTGGTCACCTATGCGGTCGTGCGCCTGCTGCAGACCAACTTCATCACGCCCTTCGTCCAGGCGCGGGTGATCGCGATCCCGCCTGCCATCACCCTGTTCGCGATCATCGCCATCGGCATGGTCTTTGGCCTGTTCGGCCTCTTCTTCTCGGCAGCGCTGCTGGTGGTGATCTTCACGCTGATCCGCAGCCTCTACCTGCGGGAGACGCTGGGCGAAGACGTGTGACAATCCGCCTACGTACGCGTTCGACGTACGAGAGATTTAGGATCGCGTTAACCTTTTGCCTTCACTTCGGTTTAGGTTAATGATTGTCCTACGGCGCGCCGCCTCCGGTTCGCTCGCCGCACAGGGGGACTGCGATGCGCGTTTTGTTGATCGAGGACGAACCCACCACCGCCAAGGCGATCGAGCTGATGCTCGAGGCCGAGGGGTTCAACGTCTACACCACCGATCTCGGCGAGGAAGGGCTCGATCTTGCCAAGCTCTATGACTACGACATCATCCTTCTCGACCTGAACCTGCCCGACATGCACGGGTACGAGGTTCTGAAGAAGGTCCGCGTCGCCCGGGTGCAGACGCCGGTCCTGATCCTGTCCGGCATCAGCGAGATGGACACCAAGGTCCGCTCGTTCGGCTTCGGCGCGGACGATTACGTGACCAAGCCCTTTCATCGGGAAGAGCTGATCGCCCGCATCCATGCCGTGGTGCGCCGCTCCAAGGGCCATTCCCAGTCCGTCATCAAGACGGGCAAGCTGGCGGTGAACCTGGATGCCAAGACCGTGGAGGTCGACGGCAACCGCGTCCACTTGACCGGCAAGGAATATGCGATGCTGGAGCTGCTCTCGCTCCGCAAGGGCACGACGCTGACCAAGGAGATGTTCCTGAACCATCTCTATGGCGGCATGGACGAGCCCGAGCTCAAGATCATCGACGTGTTCATCTGCAAGCTTCGCAAGAAGCTCAGCACCGCCTGCGACGGCGAGAACTACATCGAGACGGTGTGGGGCCGCGGCTATGTGCTGCGCGATCCCAACGAGCAGCCGACGGCACAGGTCGCCTGATCCCGCCTGGGCCGGACACGAAAAGGGCCGCGGCTTTCGATCAAGCCGCGGCCCTTTTTCGTTGGCCGAAACGAGCGCCGGTCAGCCGCCGCGGCTCGGCTGCGGCGGTTCGTTGCTGGCGAGGCGAGCGCTCTGCTGCTGGCAGGCGGCGGCGATCGTCGGGTAGCTCAGGTCCGTGTTGCGGACCAGCGCGTCGGGCATCGCCGCCTGGCACGACTGGATGCTGCTATAGGTCGCCGGCTCGATCCGCGCACTGCGGCACTGGCTGGAATCATCGGCACAACCCATGATTGCGATGACGTACAAGATCGAGCTCATTCGACTTCCTTTCGAGGAGTCAAGCGATTGAGATTACATCCGGTTCCATCCACCTTGCACCGTCGGGACTTGTTCGGTCCGTTGCGCACCGGCCCCGGACATCCCAAATCGGGATCCGATGCCTCCTGATACTTCTGCTCCCGCCGCATCCCAGCGGCCGATGATCGCGACCCTCCGGCGCTTCCTCCCCTACCTCTGGCCAAAGGGTCAGGCGGGGCTGAAGCTGCGCGTCGTCGGCGCGCTGCTGCTGGTGGTCCTGTCGAAGCTGGTGCAGGTCTATGGCGCATCCTTCGCGCTGCAGAACGCGATCGACACGATGAGCGCCGGCAGCCGCGACGCGTTGTGGCTCGTGGTCGCGCTGATCGTCGGCTATGCGGCCGCGCGCTTCGGGGCGACGCTGTTCGACAACCTGCGCAACATGGTGTTCGAGCGCGTGGGCCAGGATGCCGCGCGCCGGCTGTCGGGTACGGTGTTCCGCCACCTCCATGGCCTGTCGCTGCGCTTCCACCTCGAACGCCGCACCGGCGCCGTCACCAAGGTGGTGGAGCGCGGCACCAAGAGCATCGACACGATGCTCTACTTCCTGCTGTTCAACATCGCGCCGACGGTACTCGAACTGGCGCTGGTGCTCGGCATCTTCGGCGTCCGCTTCGGCGGGTGGCTGGTGGTCGGCACGGTGGTGATGGTCGCCGCCTACATCCTCTTCACCCGCTGGGTGACGGACTGGCGCAACGCGCTGCGCGAGCGGATGAACGACCTCGACACCGGCGCCGTCGCGCATGCCGTCGATTCGCTCCTGAACTTCGAGACGGTGAAATATTTCGGAGCGGAGGGCCGTGAGGCCGAGCGCTACGAGCGTGCCGTCGCCGCCTATGCGACCGCAGCCGTGCGCAGCGAGAACAGCCTCGCACTCCTCAACATCGGCCAGGCGCTGATCACCGGCGTGATGCTGGCCGGCGGCATGGCGCTGGTGGTGTTCGGCTGGGCGAGCGGGCGCTTTTCTCCCGGCGACGTGGTGCTGGTCTCCACCCTCCTCACCCAGCTGTTCCGCCCCCTCGATCTGCTCGGCATGGTGTATCGCACCATCCGCCAGGGAGTGACGGACATGGGATCCATGTTCGACCTGATCGACACGCCGACCGAGGTGCGCGATCTCCCTGACGCGCCGGCGCTCGCCGTGTCGCACGGGCATGTCCGCTTCGAGGATGTCCGCTTCGGCTATGATCCGGAGCGGCCGATCCTGAAGGGCATCGACATCGACGTTCCGGCTGGCACCACGCTGGCGGTGGTGGGTCCGTCGGGTGCGGGCAAGTCCACGCTCGCGCGGCTGCTGTTCCGCTTCTACGACCCGACCGGCGGGCGCATCACCATCGACGGGCAGGACATCGCCCAGGTGCGGCAGGATTCGCTGCGCGCCGCGATCGGCATCGTTCCCCAGGACACCGTCCTGTTCAACGACACGGTCGGCTACAACATCGCCTATGGCCGCGCCGGCGCGACGGCGGACGAGATCGCGGCGGCCGCCCGCGGTGCGGCGATCGCGCCGTTCATCGAGAGCCTGCCGGACGGCTACGACACGCGCGTCGGCGAGCGCGGGCTGAAGCTTTCGGGCGGCGAGAAGCAGCGTGTCGCGATCGCCCGCACCCTGCTCAAGAACCCGCCGGTGCTGATCCTGGACGAGGCGACCAGCGCGCTCGACAGCCGGACGGAGGCGGAGATCCTCTCCACGCTAGAGGCGATCGAGCAGGGCCGAACCACCATTGTCATCGCCCACCGCCTGTCGACCGTGGTCCACGCGGACCGCATCGTCGTGCTGGAGGCGGGCCAGGTGGTGGAGAGCGGCACCCATGCCGAGCTGTTGCGCAAGAGCGGCGTCTATGCCGAGATGTGGGCACGCCAGGCCGCCGAGCGCGAGGAGGCGCTCGCCGCCGCCTGAGACGGGGGCGTCGGGAGCGAAAACGCGCCCCTACCCCCGCCGCGGGAAATCCTCTAAGCCCCTGGCCGAGAACTTATCCCCGGGGTGGAAATGCGCCTGTTTGCCGTTGTTTTCGCGTTGTTCGCGTCCTTGTTCGCGCTGCCCGCCGCAGCCCAGCTGATCGATGTTCCCGGCCGCGCGGCACCGCCCGCGACCACGGACAAGGAGAACCTGTGGCTGCTCGACCTGTCGAGCGGTGGCCGCGTCACCATCTGGCTGCGCCCGGACGTCGCCCCCAAGGCAGTGGAGCGCGTCAAGACGCTCACCCGCCAGAAGTTCTACGACGGCCTGCCCTTTCACCGCGTGATCGAGGGCTTCATGGCCCAGGGCGGCGATCCCAAGGGCGACGGCACCGGCGGATCGGAGCTTCCGGACCTGGAGAAGGAGTTCAACTATCTTCCCCACGTCCGCGGCGCCGTCGCCGCCGCGCGCGCGCAGGATGAGAACAGCGCCAACAGCCAGTTCTACATCATGCTCGCGCCGCGCCTGGCGCTGGACAAGAAGTACACGGTGTTCGGCCGCGTGCTCGACGGCATGCAGTATGTCGACGCGATCCAGCGCGGCGAGCCGCCGGCGAACCCGACCCGCGTCGTCCACGCCTATATCGCTGCCGACAATCCCCCGCCGTACCAGCCGGCACCGGCTGCCGCCTCGACCGTTCCGGCCGAGGACCAGAACCTGACGCTGCCGTCCGGCCCGGCCAAGCGCTGACCCATCCACGCCGGTCGTTCGGCGGACGCCTGAGATGAATGTAGACGATTTCGACTTCGAACTGCCGGCGGAGCGCATTGCGCTTCGCCCGGCGGCGCCGCGCGACGCCGCGCGCATGCTGGTGCTCGACGAGGCCGGCACGCGCGACGCGGTGGTGACCCACCTTCCCGACGCGCTCCGCCCGGGCGACCTCTTGGTCTTCAACGACACCCGCGTCATCCCCGCCCAGCTGGAGGGCCGCCGCGGCGAGGCACGCATCGGCGCCACCCTGCACAAGCGCGAGGGGCCGCGCGCCTGGCGCGCCTTCGTGCGCAACGCACGGCGGCTGCGCGACGGGGACGTGATCGACTTCGGCGCCGGCGTGTCGGCGACGGCGGGCGAGCGCGGTGACGACGGCAGCGTGCTGCTGGCGTTCGCGGGCGACGAGCCGGTCGAGCTGCTGCTCGAACGCGCCGGCCGCATGCCGCTTCCGCCCTACATCGCCTCCAAGCGCGAGACCGACGCGCGCGATGCCGAGGATTACCAGACGCTGTTCGCGCGCGAGGCAGGTGCCGTCGCCGCCCCCACCGCGGCGCTGCACTTCACGCCCGGGCTGATGGCGGCGCTGGAAGCGCGTGGGATCGGCCACGCGACGCTCACCTTGCACGTCGGCGCCGGCACCTTCCTGCCGGTGAAGGCCGCCGACACCGACGAGCACCGCATGCATGCCGAATGGGGCCGGCTCGACGCGGAGACCGCCGATCGGCTCAACCAGGTGCGCCGCGACGGCGGCCGCGTGATCGCGGTCGGCACCACCAGCCTGCGCCTGATCGAAAGCGCCAGTGGGGAGGACGGCATCATCCGTCCGTTCGAGGGCGACACCGCGATCTTCATCACGCCGGGCTATCGCTTCCGCGGCATCGACGGGCTGATGACCAACTTCCACCTGCCCCGCTCGACACTGTTCATGCTGGTCTCGGCGCTGATGGGGCTGGACCGGATGCAGGCGGCCTATGCGCACGCGATCGCCAGCGGCTATCGCTTCTACAGCTATGGCGATGCCTCGCTGCTGCTGCCCGAACGGCCGGCATGAGCGACCTTCGCCCCCGCCGCAGCGCGCTGTTCCTGCCGGCGTCGAACGCGCGGGCGATTGAGAAGGCACGCACCCTTCCCTGTGACGTGGTGATCCTCGACCTGGAGGATGCGGTCGCGCCCGAGCAGAAGCAGGCGGCGCGCGAGGCGGCGGTGGCGGCGGCGCGAGCAGGCGGGTTCGGCCCGCGCGAGCTGGTGCTGCGTATCAACGGTCTCGACAGTCCCTGGGCGGCCAACGACCTCGCCGCCGCCGACACCGCCCCCTTCGACGCCGTGCTGGTTCCCAAGGTGAATGCCGCAACCGACATCGACGCTGTCGAGGCGCAGATGCAGCGCGCGCCGATCTGGGCGATGATCGAGACCTGCCGTGCCATCCCCGCGCTCGGCGCCATCGCTGCGGCAGCAGAGCGCACGCGGCTCCAGGCGTTCGTGATCGGCACCAACGATCTCGCCAAGGAGATGCGCTGCCGCCTCTCCGCCGATCGCGCGGAATTGCTGCCGCTGCTGACCCTCGCGCTCGCCGCCGGGCGCGGCTGGGGACTCACGGTGCTGGACGGCGTCCACAATGCGATCGACGATGATGCCGGGTTCGAGGCGGTGTGCCGGCAGGGTGCCGCCATGGGCTTCGACGGCAAGACGCTGATCCACCCGCGCCAGATCGCCGCCTGCAACGCTGCCTTCTCGCCAAGCCCCGAGGATGTGGCGCGGGCCGAGGCGATCGTGGCCGCCTTTGCGAGCCCGGACGCGGACGGCCTGGGCGCGATCCGCCTGGACGGGGCGATGGTGGAGCGGCTGCACCTGGAACAGGCGCAACGCGTGCTGGCACTCGCGGCCCAAGGTCGTTCGGCCGACTGAACCCGGTTACGGCTGCCGCAGGTTGGACAGGCGCTCCGGCAGGCGATAGCCTCGAACCCGACAAAGCGTACGGCACGGTGATGCCGATCGCGAACGGGGGGATGCGATGCGGCCGCACGAACAGCCACGCGACGACCGGCAGCTTTCTGCCCATGCGGACACGGGGCGCATGTCGCCCGCAATCGTGCTCAGTGCGCTCGGCGCGGCATTGGGCGGCCTGTTGTTCGGGTTCGACACGGCAGTGATCTCGGGTGCCACCCAGGCATTGCAGGCGCATTTCGCGCTGTCCGATCCCGCGCTCGGCTTCACGGTCGCCTCCGCGCTGATCGGGACGGTGATCGGCTCGCTCGCGGCAGGTGCTCCCGCCGACCGGTTCGGCCGCAGGCGCATGCTGCTGGCGATCGCCATTGCCTATTTGGTCTCGTCGCTCGGCTCCGGGTTGGCGAACAGCTGGCCGGTGCTGCTGCTGTTCCGCACGCTCGGCGGCCTTGCGATCGGCGCGGCCTCGGTGGTCACGCCGGTCTATATCGCGGAGGTTGCACCAACGCGTTTTCGCGGCCGGCTGGTCGCGCTCAACCAGCTCAACATCGTGCTCGGTATCCTCCTCGCCTTTCTCTCCAACTATCTGATCGCGCGCGGCATGGACGCGGACGTCGCCTGGCGCTGGATGCTCGGGATCGTCGCGGCGCCCTCCGCCCTATTCCTGCTGGTCACCCTGCTGCTCCCCGAAAGCCCGCGCTGGCTCGTCGTGAAGGGGCGATCCGCGGACGCGCTGGACGTGCTGCAACGGCTGGGCTCCGCCGACCCGGAGCGCGAGATCGCCGCCATGCAGGGCGCACAAGTGCGCGAGCGCCAGCCGCAGCTGTTCCAGCGCCGCTATGCCGTGCCGGTCGGTTGCGCGATCGCGATCGCCATGTTCAACCAGCTCTCCGGCATCAATGCGCTGCTCTATTATGCGCCGCGCATCTTCGCGCTGGGCGGTGCCGGCACCGACAGCGCCATGCTCCAGTCGGTGGCGGTGGGCGGCATCAACCTGGCCTTCACCGTGCTCGCGCTGTTCCTGATCGATCGCTTCGGGCGCAAGCCGCTGCTCTACGTCGGCTCCCTCGTCTGCGCGCTCGCGCTGTTCCTGGTCGGCTTCCAGCTGGAGCAGCCGGTGGCGGACGGGACGCTGATCCTGGTCGGCATGCTCGGCTTCATCGCCGCCTTTGCCGTCAGCCAGGGCGCGGTGATCTGGGTCTTCCTGTCCGAGGTGTTCCCAAGCGAAGTGCGCGGCAAGGGCCAGGCGCTGGGCTCCACCACGCATTGGGTGATGGCCGCGGCGATCACATGGATCTTCCCGATCGTGGCGGGCCGCGTCGGCGGCTGGGTGTTCCTGTTCTTCGGCGCGATGATGCTGCTGCAGCTCGTCTGGGTGTGGCGCTTCATGCCGGAGACCAACGGCGTCCCGCTGGAGGAGATGCGGCTGTAGCGTCCGCGCGGCGCTTACGCTGAAGCGCTTCAGGGGCTCACAAGCAGTCGCCGCGAGGCACGCCGAAGCGCAGGAGCATGGCGTGGCCGGAATGCTGCGCGGGAAAGGCCGATCACGCCCGCGTCATTTGCGCCGTCGCGATCGTCTCAGCTTCAGGGAAGTGGAGCGGGTGAAGGGAATCGAACCCTCGTCGTAAGCTTGGGAAGCTTCTGCTCTACCATTGAGCTACACCCGCGAGGCCGTGGTCCGGCTCGGCCGCACGCGCCGGGACGCTTGCGACGGTCGGCAACTGCCATGCTTCTCATCGCCTCGTCAATGGCGATGATGGTTACCCGCACGTCTGCCCCGGGCGAGCGCCGTCTGCCCGCAGCCCCCCACCCAGCGCGAGGTCCGCCCGTCCGCGATCGGAG
Organism: Microbacterium terregens; assembly: GCF_027922045.1. Next base: position 69,790 of record NZ_BSEX01000009.1, on the reverse strand, counting down.
GCGCGCGCCGGGCATCACGGGAGCGGCCCCGTCGAGGCAGGGCCGGATCGCGCCGGACCCGCCGCCGTTTTGGAGAGGATCGCCCAGCCGCCTCGCGGCCGAGCCGGTCGCCTATTCGTCGAGCCAGCACTCGTGGCATTTGGTTCGGCCGATCTCGGCTTCCGCGCCGCAGCCGCACTGGCCCGGCTCGGGCGCGCGGAGCGCATGTTCGAAGTAGCGGCGAGGCGCGGCGAATACTGCACGCGCGACACGAAGAATCGTATCCATCCCCTATCTCCTTATTTTCTGCACGCAACTTGCCGCGCAACAAGTTGCTTGTCGAGTGGGTACTTCGCACCTCCTTCGGGTGACTGTGGCGGAGGATGTTCCGCCGGTTGAGGCACCTCGAAGCCAGCTGCGGTACTGGGGAAGCGGGGTCTCGTGCGGCCGCAGCGACTCGGCCGTGCGGCGACCACGCCTGCACCATTGGACAGGACGCGATCCCATGGAGCAATGAGAGCGATAGTGGTCGCGAACTGGCGCAGCCGCGCCAGCGGTTCAGATGCCGCCGGTCACCACCGGATATCCGGCCGCGACGAGCTGCGCTTCCAGCTCGGCGGTGCAGGCGTCGAGGAGCTGCCGGTCGGTCGCGCGGATCACGAAGTTGGCGCCCACTCGCCCCTCTCGGAAGAAGGGATAGCTGCCGATCGAGACGCCGGCGTGGGCGCGCTCCGCCTCGCGCAGCAGGTCGGCGACCTCGCTCTCCCCGACCCAGCAGCCGATGGTGGTGGAAAGCACCGGCAGCCCGCCTTCCAGCGTGCCGGTGAGCGCGTCGAGCATCGCCGCGGCGATATGCGGCACGCCGGCGAGGATGAAGAGGTTGCCGATGCGGATCCCCGGCGCGCCCGACTGACTGTTGGCGATCAGGGTCGCGCCCTCCGGCACGCGCGCCATGCGCAGGCGGGCGTCGTTGATCCCGCCGCGCTCGGCGTAATGCGCCTCCAGCATGGCCTGTGCCTCGGGATGGACCACCACGGGCACGCCCAAGGCCGCCGCTACGGCGTCCACCGTGATGTCGTCATGGGTCGGCCCGATGCCGCCGGTCGTGAAGCAATAATCGTTGCGCGATCGCAGCGCGTCGAGCGCCTCCACGATCGCCTCCTGCCGGTCCGGGACGATCCGCACCTCGGCCAGGCGGATGCCCTGAACGTTCAGCCAGCACGCGAGCTGGGCCACGTTGCGGTCCTGCGTCCGTCCGGAAAGGATCTCGTCTCCGATGACGAGCAGGGCGGCGGTCCAGGTGCGCACGGTCATGTCCCCTGCATAGCGCCCGTCCCCGCCCTCGCAAAGCGGCACCCGAGCCGTTATATCGCGGGGCATGACCGAATATGTAACCGTCTCCGCCGACACTCCCCTGGCGCGCACCGGCGCGATCAAGCTGCATGGCCCCGAAGCGTTCGAGGGCATGCGCAAGGCGGGACGCCTGGCGGCCGAGGTGCTCGACGCCGTCACGCCGCACGTGGTGCCGGGCGTTTCCACCGCCGAGATCGACGCGATGATCTTCCGCATGATCGACGATGCGGGCGCGGTGCCGGCGACGCTGGGCTATCGCGGCTATACCCATTCGACCTGCATCTCGATCAACCATGTCGTGTGCCACGGCATCCCGTCCGAGCGCGTGTTCAAGGACGGCGACATCGCCAACATCGACGTGACCCCGCTGCTCGACGGCTGGCACGGTGACACCAGCCGCACCTATCTGGTCGGCAACGTGCCGATCAAGGCGCGGCGGCTGGTCGAGGTGACCTATGACTGCATGATGCTGGGCATCGAGCAGGCGCGGCCCGGCAACCGGCTGGGCGACGTGGCGCATGCGATCCAGCAGCATGCCGAGGCGCACCGCTATGGCGTGGTCCGCGACTTCTGCGGGCATGGCGTCGGCCGGCTGTTCCACGACGCGCCGGAGGTGGTGCACGCGGGGCGCCCGGGCACCGGCCCGGAGCTCAAGCCCGGCATGATCCTGACGATCGAGCCGATGATCAACATCGGCAAGCCCGACGTGAAGGTGCTGGACGACGGTTGGACGGCGGTGACCCGCGACCGCTCGCTGTCCGCGCAATTCGAGCATTCGATCGGCATCACCGAGGACGGCTGCGAGATCTTTACGCTGAGCCCCGCGGGCTACACCAAGCCGCCGTATTTCTGAGCGGCGGCGTGTCGCTGCTTCGGCGCGCGGCGTTCCTTGCGCCAGGACAAGGGCAGCCGCGGCGAAGCCGTCCATCGCAGGCTGGCCGCGGGTCGCCGCATCCCCTAGCCTGGGCTTGTCGGCACGGGCCGAGGCTTGGGGCATGCTGGCGCGCACGCCCCGGCAAGGCGCGCCGCAACGAGGGAGATGCCAGAATGAGCGATCACAACAGCGAAGACATGGCGCGGGTCGGCACCGGGCAGCCGGTGGCGAACGCCGATCGGTGGACGGGATCGCTGACGACGCGGAGCGGCTTCACCTTCCACGTCCGTCCGGCCCGGCCGGGTGACGAGGAGCGGCTTGCCGAATTCTTCCGCCATGTCTCGGAAGACGACATCCGCTTCCGCTTCCTGATCGCGCTCGACAAGGTGGGCCACGACCGGCTCGTCGCGATGACCGCGGTCGATCATGATCGCACCGAGAATTTCCTGGCGCTCGATGACGAGGGCCGCATCCTCGCGACCGGCATGCTCGCGGCCGATCCGAAGCTGGAACGCGGCGAGGTCGCGATCTCGATCCGCACCGATCACAAGCGCCGCGGCATCAGCTGGACGCTGCTCGAGCACATCGCCGCCTATGCCGAGGCGCGCGGCATCAAGACGCTCGAATCGATCGAAGCGCGCGAGAACCGTGCCGCCATCGAGCTGGAGCAGGAAATGGGCTTCACCGCCCATCCGCTGGAGGACGATCCGACGCTGGTGCTGGTCCGCCGCACCCTCGGCTGACCTGGCCACGCCGGTGCCGCGCCTCAGGCGGCGCCGGGCACCGGCAGGCGGATCTCCGCACACAGTCCGCCGGTGGGGCGGTTCGACAGCCGGAACTGGCCGCCCTCCGCCTCCACCGCCCGCACGACGATCGACAGGCCCAGGCCGAAGCCGATCGTGTCGCGCTTGCGGGCGGCATCCAGGCGGACGAACGGCTCGAGCACCAGCGGCAGCGAGTCCTCGGGAATGCCCGGCCCGTCGTCCTCGACGGAGAGCACCACCGCATCGGCATGCGCGGCCAGGCGGATGCACACGGTGTCGGCGTGATGAACCGCATTCTCGACCAGGTTCACCAGCGCGCGCTTCATGCCCGACGGGCGCAGCCGGCACTCCAGATGGTCCGGCCCGTCATAGGTCACGTTCTGCCCGAGGTCGGCCGCCTCGTCCGCCACGGTCGCGCTCAGCACCGCCAGGTCGATCAGCACCGGCTGCTCGGGCTCGCCCTCTCCTCCGAGGAACGCGAGCAACGAGGCGATCATCGACTCCATTTCCGCAAGGTCCGAGTCGAGCGTCTCGCGAAGCTCGTCGTCCGCCACCCGCTCGGCGCGCAGCCGCAAGCGCGCGAGAGGAGTACGCAGATCATGGCCGACCGCCGCCAGCGCGCGGGTGCGATCGTCGATCAGCCTGTGAATGCGGGCCTGCATGCGGTTGAAGGCGGCGACCACGCGGCGCACTTCGCCGGGCCCCGCCTCGGACACACGGATCGGCGCGCCATCGGGACCGCTGCGGCCCACCCGATCGGCGGCGGTCGCCAGCTGGCGCATCGGCAGCAGCGTACGCCGCACCAGCAGGCCGCCGATCACGATCAGGGCGATGGCCGGGATCAGCGCCAGCAGCACCCGCTCCCATGCGAGGTTGAGCGTGCGCAGCGATTCGAGGGTGCGGAAATGGAGCCAGCTGCCGTCCGACAGGCGTATGCCCCCCGTCACGACCGAGCTGCGCCCGGGCGAGGTGAGCCGCAACCGCAGGTCCGAGGTCGCTAGCGACGGCTCCCAGTCCACCACCTGCTCACGCATCCCGTCCAGCGATGGCGAAATGCGCGCGGGGGGCGGCAGCTCCGGGCTCCAGCGCAACTCGTAGCGATCGGTGGTGAGTTCGGCCGCCATGGCTTCGCGGCGCTCGGGCGGGCTCTCGGTAATCAGCCGGCGCGCGATCACGAGATGCTCGGCGAGCCGTCGTGCCTCGTCGTCGCGGACGGCGAACTGGCTCGCGCGCTCGTACAAGAGCGTGCTGACGCCGAATTCGAGCGCGGTGGTGAGCAGCAGGATCGCGACGATGCGGCCGAGCAGGCCGAAGGACGGGTGCACGAAGCGCGCAAACCGGGTCAAGCGCGCTCCACCGGCACGTTGAGCATATAGCCGACGCCGCGCACGGTGATGATCGGCGCGCTGCCGCCGGCGCCCGAGAGCTTGCGGCGAAGGCGGCTGACCAGCACGTCGATGCTGCGATCGGAACTGTCGCCCAGCCGGGTGCGCGACAGCTCGATCAGCCGCTCGCGTGCGATCACGCGCTGGGCGTGGTCGAGCAGCACGGCCAGCAGGTCGAACTCCGCGCCCGTCAGGTCGACGACCGCGCCGGTCGGCGAAAGGGTCTCGCGGCGCCGCAGGTCGATCGTCCAGCCGTCGAAGCGGCGGAGCCCCTCCTCCCGCGCACCGGGGGGTACCTCACGGCCGCCGCGGCGCAGCACCGCGCGGACGCGCGCCAGCAGCTCGCGGGTGCTGAACGGCTTGGGGAGATAGTCGTCGGCGCCGAGTTCCAGGCCGGCGACCCGGTCGGACTCGCTGCCCTTTGCGCTGATGAAGATGATCGCCACGTTGCTGCGCTCGCGCAGCTGCCGGCAGAGCTCGATCCCGCTGGTGCCCGGAAGCATGATGTCCAGCAGCACCAGGTCGGCAGGATGCGCGTCCAGCGCCTCCCACATCTCGTCCGCTGCGGAGGCGGTACGGACGAGATAGCCGTTCTCCTGGAGCGCGCGGGCGGTCAGCGTGCGGAGTGCGGCATCGTCCTCGACGAGCACAATCGAAGGAGCGCTCATGCGGCTGGAAGATCAGGAGCGGGGCGGTTCATGGGTTCCGGAGGTAGGCAGCGGCTAGGCGTTGGTCAACGCGCCGCGGCGGGAGCGAGGACGAGGCGGCCAGCGCGACCGCCCCACCCCGCCTCCCGCTGCGGATCAGGAGTCGATGTCGCGGCGGAACGTTTCCGGCAGGAAGAGCAGCGCCACCACCAGCGTGATCGCGGCGATCACGATCGGGTACCACAGGCCGTAGTAGATGTTGCCGGTGGCCGCGACCATCGCGAACGCCGTGGTCGGCAGGAAGCCGCCGAACCAGCCGTTGCCGATGTGATAGGGCAGCGACATGGCGGTGTAGCGGATCCGCGTCGGGAACAGCTCGACCAGCAGCGCCGCGATCGGGCCATAGGCCATGGTCACCAGCAGCACGAGGAGGATCAGGATGCCGACCACCATCGGCTTGTCGATCCGCGCCGGATCGGCCGCGCCCGCCGGGTAGCCGGCGGCAGTGAGCGCCTGCTGCACCTGGGCGCCATAGGCCTTGATCGCATCGGCACGGGCGGGGCCGGTCACCGTCGCCGGGTCCACCGCCGGCAGCACCTGCCCGCCGACATGGATGCTCGCGGTCGTCCCGGCAGGCGCCACGACGTTGCCGTAGGAGATGCCGGCCTTCGCCAGATAGGCCTTGGCGATGTCGCAGGAGCTGCTGTCGAATTTGTTCTTCCCCACCGGGTCGAACTGGACCGAGCATTCGTTCGGGTCCGCCACCACCGACACCGGCGTGGTCTGCTGCGCCTCGTACAGCGCCGGGTTGGCGGCATGCGACATCACCTGGAACAGCGGATAGTAGAGCAGCGCCGACAGCGCAAAGCCCGTCAGCAGCACCGGCTTGCGGCCGATCTTGTCGGACAGCCAGCCGAAGAAGACGAACGCGGGCGTCGCGATCAGCAGTGCGACCGCCACCAGGATGTTGGTGGTGGCGCCGTCCACGCGCAGCATCTTTTCCAGGAAGAACAGCGCATAGAACTGGCTGGTGTAGAAGATCACCCCCTGCCCCATCGCCGCGCCGAGCAGCGCCACCAGCACCACCTTCAGGTTGCGCCAGGTGCCGAACGCCTCGGTGAGCGGCGCCTTGGAGGTCTTTCCCTCGGCCTTCATCTTCTGGAACACCGGGCTTTCGCTCATCTGCAGGCGGATCCACATCGACACCGCGAGCAGCACGATCGAGATCAGGAACGGCACCCGCCATCCCCAGCTCGCAAAGGCTTCCTCGCCCACCGCAAAGCGGGTCCCGATCACGATCAGCAGCGCCGCGAACAGCCCGAAGGTCGCCGTCGTCTGGATGAAGCTGGTGTAGAGGCCGCGCTTGTTGTTGGGCGCATGCTCGGCGACATAGGTGGCGGCGCCGCCATATTCGCCGCCCAGCGCCAGCCCCTGGAGCAACCGCAGCACCACCAGCGCGATCGGTGCCGCGACCCCTGCGGTGGCATAGCTCGGCAGCAGGCCGACGATGAAGGTCGACAGGCCCATGATGCCCATGGTGACGAGGAAGGTGTTCTTGCGGCCGACCATGTCGCCGATCCGCCCGAACACCAGCGCGCCGAACGGCCGCACCGCGAAGCCCGCTGCAAACGCCGCCAGGGCAAAGATGAAGCCGGTGGTCTCGTTCACGCCGGAGAAGAACTGGGCCGTGATGATCGTCGCCAGCAGGCCGTAGAGGTAGAAGTCATACCACTCGAACACCGTGCCCAGCGAGGAGGCCGCGATGACGAGCTTCTCGCTCTGGGTGGCGGGGTGGTGTTTGGGAATGTCCCCCGGTGCGGTCGCCATGTGCTGCCCCTCTCCTTCGATTCGCAAAGCGCGGCGTGGCCCTTCGTGCGGGGCCGTCACCGGGTCGGTTCCGAGCGCCGCTCGCGCCGGGGGTCCGATTGCGACCATGGTGGCGGCATTCGAATTGCGGGTCGAGCCACTTGATTGGTCGGATCGGGGAAATCGCAGGTCCGCGCGCTTGGGTCGCGCATCGCTGATCCTTCCATCCGCTCCCTTCGTCCCATTTTGGTCTTGCGCACGGGGGCGCGGGCGCGGGAGAATGGCGGGGACACCGGTCGCGCGCCGGCTCCATCGGCTCGTGGCGACATGCCCGATGGCGGCGCGTTCGAACCGTAGAGAATGGAGAGGATGATGACCCAGTCCTGCTACCCCGTGCCGGCCGAATGGGCCGAAAAGGCGCTGATCGACCAGGACCGCTACGCCGCCATGTACGAAGAGGCCGCGACCGATCCGGACACGTTCTGGGCGCGCGAGGCCGAGCGGCTCGACTGGGTGCGGTTCCCCAAGCGGATCAAGGACACCTCGTTCGAGGAAGCGGACTTTCACATCCGCTGGTATGAGGATGGTATCCTCAACGTGGCCGAGAATTGCGTCGACCGGCACGCCGCCAAGGACCCGGACCGCATCGCCATCCTGTGGGAAGGCGACACGCCGGGCGAAGAGCGCAAGATCAGCTATGCGGAGCTGAAGGACGAGGTCAGCCGCCTCGCCAACGCCTTCAAGACCGCGGGCGTCAAGAAGGGCGATCGCGTCACCATCTACCTGCCGATGATCCCCGAAGCCGCATTCGCGATGCTCGCCTGCGCGCGGATCGGCGCGGTGCATTCGATCGTGTTCGCCGGCTTTTCCCCCGACAGCCTCGCCAACCGCATCCAGGATTGCGGGTCGAAGCTGGTCATCACCGCCGACGAAGGGCTGCGCGGCGGCAAGCGGGTGCCGCTCAAGGCCAATGTCGACGCGGCACTGGAGGACGAAGCCGGCAAGATCGTCGAGACGGTGATCGTCGTCCGCCGCACCGGCGCCGAGGTGCCGATGCAGGAGGGCCGCGACCTCTGGTACGACGATGTCGTGCAGGCGGAGTCGACCGACTGCCCGCCCGAGCCGATGGGCGCGGAAAAGCCGCTGTTCATCCTCTATACCTCGGGATCGACCGGCAAACCCAAGGGCGTGCTCCACACCACCGGCGGCTATCTGGTCTGGGCGTCGATGACGCACCAATATGTGTTCGACTATCGCCCGGGCGAAGTATTCTGGTGCGCGGCCGACGTGGGCTGGGTCACCGGGCACAGCTACATCGTCTATGGCGCGCTCGCGAACGGCGCGACGACGCTGATGTTCGAGGGCGTACCCAACTACCCGGACTTCTCCCGCTTCTGGCAGATCGTCGACAAATATCAGGTGACCAGCTTCTACGCGGCGCCCACCGCCCTGCGCGCGCTGATGCGCGAGGGCGACGAGTGGGTGAAGAAGACCAGCCGCGCCTCGCTGCGCGTGCTCGGGTCGGTCGGCGAGCCGATCAACCCGGAGGCGTGGGAATGGTACTACCGCGTCGTCGGCGACAGCCGCTGCCCGATCGTCGACACCTGGTGGCAGACGGAGACCGGCGGTCACATGATTACCCCGCTGCCCGGCGCGACGGCGCTAAAGCCAGGGTCGGCGAGCAAGCCGCTGTTCGGTGTCCTCCCGCAGCTGGTCGATTCCGAAGGCGTGGTGCTGGAGGGGGCGACCGAGGGTAACCTGGTGATCGCCGACAGCTGGCCCGGGCAGATGCGCACCGTGTGGAACGACGCCGACCGCTTCTTCCAGACCTATTTCACCACCTATCCCGGCAAGTATTTCACCGGTGACGGCTGTCGCCGCGATGCCGACGGCTATTACTGGATCACCGGCCGCGTGGACGACGTCATCAACGTGTCGGGCCATCGCATGGGCACGGCCGAGGTCGAGAGCGCGCTGGTGGCGCATGCCAAGGTCGCGGAAGCCGCGGTGGTCGGCATGCCGCACGACGTGAAGGGCCAGGGCATCTATGCCTATGTGACGCTGAACGCGGGCGAGGAAGGCGACGTGGCGCTCCGCAAGGAGCTGATCCAGTGGGTCCGCCGCGAGATCGGGCCGATCGCGACGCCCGACGCGCTCCAGTTCACCCCGTCGCTGCCCAAGACGCGCTCTGGCAAGATCATGCGCCGCATCCTGCGCAAGATCGCCGAGAACGACTTCGGCAGCCTGGGCGACACCTCGACGCTCGCCGATCCGGGCGTGGTGGACGCGCTGATCGCCGGCCGGGAGGACGCCACCAAGCTGGCGGCGTGACGAACGGCGCCGCCCGTTCGGGCCGGGACTGAACCTCACCGCGGCCGCATGGCCGCGGTGGGCGCTCAGGGTACCGAGACGGGATCGCGCCGCGGGAACTGGCGCATCAGCGCGGAAGCGAGCTTGGTCGCGACCGTCGCGGGCGCATCGGCCGCACTTCCCTCCACCTGCACGGTGGAGGCGCGGCCGCTCCAGACGGGCGTGTCCCCGCCGCGCAGCAGGATGTCGACCGACAGGTCGGTCGAGACCAGGCCGCGGATCTGGCTCTTGCCCGAGGGCAGCGGCACGAACACCTGGCCCAGCGCCGCCATCGCCGGCGGATCCTTTGCCTTTGCCGCCACCGCGCCGCTCTCGGTGCGCGTGACCGTCACGCGCGCGATGTAGCGGCTGTGGCTCTCGAGCGGCAGCGAAACGAAGCGGGCGTCCGAAAGCGCGCGGGTGACCGCGTCCGTGAACAGCCGATCGGAGGCGGTGGCATCCTCGGCCACCTCGACCGCGATGGTGCCGGGCGCGACTGCGGGCGCAGGCGCCGCCGCCTGGGATTGCAGCGCGAGTGCAAGGAATGCTGCGGTCGGGATGCTCATCGTCTTTTCAACCAAGGCCGGAAGGGGCTGTCGCGCTGGTCGCACGAACCGGGCGCGAAGAACAGAGACGCCGCGACTGCCCCCCTCCCCTCAGGCCGGATCTTTTCCGAGCGGCAATCCGCCATAGCCGATCTTGAAGATCACCCGGTCGACACAGCCCGAGCGCCCGGTCGCGGACGCGGGCTTCCGCGCCGAACGCAGGACATGGATCGCCTGCTCGCCGAAATCCGCCGTCGGTTCGCTCGCCAGCACCCGCAGGTTGCCGAGCTCGCCCCAGGGCGCCACGTCGAACGCGACGACCGCCCACCCTTCGATGGCGCGGCGCGGATAGCCGTTCGGGTAGGTCAGCGTCGGCGGCGTGGCCCAATCGCCGGAATGCGGGCAGTTGCTGTCGGCGGGCCGGAGGCTGTCCTCGGAGGGAGGCGTGGGCGCCGCAAGGGTCGTCGGTGCTCGCCAAAAGGGAAACAGGCAGCCGGCGCGCGCGCCGCCCGTGAAGCGGGATTTGCGCACCGCCCGTACGGCTGCGCGGTCCAGCGCCGCACTCCCCGTGCCCTCTACCGTGCGGACATGGATCGGCCGCCCACGCGCATCCTGATCATAGGCGACCATCGTCCAGTGCTTGACGCCCGGCGTGCCCGGCAGCTTGTCGAAATCGGGATACACGGCGACCAGCGGCCGGGGCCGCGGTTCCGTGAGGCACGATGCCTGGGGCGACTGGATCCGGGCCCAGCCATCGGGCGGCAGTTCGCCCGACTGGGGTTCGAGGGAATAGGAGATCAGGTCCCCGACCGGCGCTTCCTCGGGCGACATCGCGCGCAGCGTATAGCGGATGGTGCAGTCCGCCTGCGGAGCGCCCGCCCCGAACCGGCTGGCGGCAAGCGACGGCGCGACATCGTCGCTCCACGGCGCTCCACCCCCTTCCCTGCGGATCGACAGCGTCCGGCCGCTGGCATCGATGCGGAAGCGATAGGTGAGTGCGTCCGTCGCATCATATTGGTTGCCCCGGCGAATGCTCGTGATCGGACGTCGCAGCGCCAGCGGGACCACGCTGGTGCCGCCGCAGCGCACCTCGCCCGGCATCCAGGCGAGCAGTTGCCAAGGCACCGCCGGGCGTGGCGACGGAAGCGACTGCGAAGATGCCGTATTTACGGGCAGCACCAGGCTGGCGAGCAGCAGCATTCTCTTCATGCAGCCAGTCTGCGCAGGAAAGATTGCGCCCCGCAAGTAATAGGCTCGCCGGAGTGGGCTCCTCTTATGGCGAATACTTCGGCCGTTCCTTGCCGCTCCCCTGCCAGCAGCCGGAGCATACTGACCCCGACCAAGGCCGTCGCCCTGCTCAAAAAGCGGGCATTTTCCAGGGCTGTGCCGAAAAGGCGGGCAGGATCGACAGGCGCAGCCGGATCGGGGATGCTCGCCCCCGCGATTCGTGCTCTGGCACGGTTCTTGATTGTCGGCACCTGTGTGCGTGGCCGTGTTCGGCCGGGGGGAATACGCGAGGCATGAAGAAGATCGAGGCCATCATCAAGCCGTTCAAGCTGGATGAGGTGAAGGAGGCGCTGCACGAGGTCGGCGTGAGTGGCATCACCGTCACCGAAGCCAAGGGCTTCGGCCGCCAGAAGGGCCATACCGAGCTCTATCGCGGCGCCGAATATGTCGTCGACTTCCTGCCGAAGGTGAAGCTGGAGGTGGTCGTCGAGGACAGCCTCGCCGATCGCGTCGTCGAGGCGATCGCGGGCGCTGCCCAGACCGGCCGCATCGGCGACGGCAAGATCTTCGTCATCCCCGTGGAGACGGCGCTTCGCATCCGCACCGGAGAGCGCAACGAAGACGCCATCTGACCGGACATTTCTTTCGACGCACTGCACGAAATCCGCCGCGGGGGGGCGCCTCGCGGGGTAATGGTTTTATCCAGAAAGGGCTTAGTTCCATGGCCAATACCGCCAGCACGATCCTCAAGATGATCAAGGACCAGGAGATCGAGTGGATCGATCTTCGCTTCACCGACCCCAAGGGCAAGTGGCAGCACCTGTCGATGGTCGCCTCGATCCTGACCGAGGACGAGCTGACCGACGGCCTGATGTTCGACGGCTCCTCGATCGAGGGCTGGAAGGCGATCAACGAGTCCGACATGGTGCTCAAGCCCGACCTCGACGCGGTCTATGTCGATCCGTTCTCGGCGACGCCGATGCTGATCCTGTTCTGCGACGTGGTCGAGCCGTCGACCGGCGAGCTCTATGCGCGCGATCCGCGCTCGACCGCCAAGCGCGCCGAGGCCTACCTCAAGACCACCGGCATCGGCGACACCGTCTACGTCGGTCCCGAGGCCGAGTTCTTCATGTTCGACGACGTGCGCTTCGAGAATAGCTATTCCAGCAGCTACTACAAGCTGGACGACATCGAGCTGCCGACCAACAGCGGCCGCGAATATGAGTCGGGCAACATGGCCCACCGTCCGCGCGCCAAGGGCGGCTATTTCCCGGTCGCGCCGGTCGACAGCGCCGTCGACATCCGTGGCGAGATGGTCTCCACCATGCTCGAAATGGGCCTACCCTGCGACAAGCACCACCATGAGGTGGCCGCCGCGCAGCACGAGCTGGGCCTGACCTACGGCACGCTGACCACCACCGCCGATCGCATGCAGATCTACAAGTATGTCGTGCACCAGGTGGCGCATGCGTACGGCAAGACCGCGACCTTCATGCCGAAGCCGATCAAGGAAGATAACGGCTCGGGCATGCACACCCACTTCTCGATCTGGAACGAGGGCAACCCCCTGTTCGCGGGCGAGGGCTATGCGGGTCTGTCGGACACCTGCCTCTATTTCATCGGCGGCATCATCAAGCATGCCAAGGCGCTGAACGCCTTCACCAACCCGTCGACCAACAGCTACAAGCGGCTGGTGCCGGGCTATGAGGCGCCGGTGCTGCTCGCCTATTCGGCGCGCAACCGTTCGGCTTCGTGCCGCATCCCGTACGGCACCGGCCCCAAGTCCAAGCGCGTCGAGATCCGCTTCCCGGACGCGATGGCCAACCCCTATCTCGCCTATGCGGCGCTGATGATGGCCGGCCTCGACGGCATCCAGAACAAGATCCACCCGGGCGAGGCGATGGACAAGAACCTGTACGACCTGCCGCCGGCAGAGCTCGCCCAGGTGCCGACCGTCTGCGGTTCGCTGCGCGAGGCGCTCGACAGCCTGGAAGCCGATCACGACTTCCTGCTGAAGGGCGACGTGTTCTCGGCCGACCAGATCGAGGCCTATGTCGAGGTCAAGCGCGGCGAGGTCGCCCGCTGGGAAATGACCCCGAGCCCGGTCGAATTCGACATGTACTATTCGGCCTGATCGTCCACACGATCGCCAAGCAGGAGGGGCGTCCGGAGCGATCCGGACGCCCCTTTTGCGTCGAGGCGGCAGCACTGCGACGCTTGCCCCCGCGCCATCGCGGGGCCAGGAAGACGACATGCCAACCCCTCCCCATTTCATCGACGGCCATTGGGTCGAAAGCCGCGGCGGTCGCGCCGCGCAGGTACGCGATCCCGCGACGGGCGAGGTCTGTGTTCAGCTGACGCTGGGCAGCGCCGCCGACGTCGACCGTGCGGTGGCGGCCGCGCGGCGGGCGTTCGACGGGTTCTCCCGCACCAGCGTCGCCGAACGCGCCGCGCTGCTGGAGGCGATCCTCGCCGCCTACGAGGCGCGGCTGGACGCCTTTGCCGCCGCCATGACGCGGGAGGTCGGTTGTCCTGCGAGCATGGCGCGCGATGCGCAAGCCATGTCCGGCGTCGACCACCTCCGGGCGACGCTTCGTGCCCTCGGCGAGGTGCAATGGGAGGAACGCCGCGGTCGCCACGCGATCCTGCGCGAGCCGATCGGGGTCGCCGCACTGATCACCCCGTGGAACTGGCCGATGAACCAGATCGTGGCCAAGGTCGCGCCCGCGCTCGCCGCCGGCTGCACCATGGTGCTCAAGCCCTCGGAAGAAGCGCCGAGCTGTGCCGCGTTGTTCGCCGAGGTGATGGCCGAGGCGGGGGTACCGCCAGGCGTGTTCAACCTGGTCCAGGGGGACGGCGTCACCGGCGAGGCGCTTGCCGGGCACCGCCATGTCGAGGTGGTGAGCTTCACGGGTTCCACCCGTGCGGGCATCGCCGTGGCGCAGGCGGCGGCCCCCACGGTCAAGCGGGTCCACCAGGAACTCGGCGGCAAGGCACCCGCGCTGGTCCTGCCGAGCGCCGATCTGGAAGCGGCCGCGCGCGCGACCGTTGGCAGCGTTACCTTCAATTCCGGGCAGAGCTGCCTCGCCCCCACTCGGCTGCTGGTCCCCGCCGCGCAGCAGGAGGCGGCGATCGCGATCGCGCGGCAGGCGATGGCGGCGGTCCGGGTCGGCGATCCGCGCGAAGCGGGCGATCACATCGGCCCGCTGGTGAACCTGGCCCAATGGCAGCGTGTCCAGCAACTGATCGCAAGCGCCCTCGCCGAGGGCGCGACCCTGGAGGTGGGCGGCCTCGGCCACCCGGAAGGCTTCGAGCGCGGCTTCTACGTGCGCCCGACGCTTTTCTCTGGCGTTACCCCGGACATGACCATCGCGCGTGAGGAGATCTTCGGACCCGTCGTGACGGTGATCGCCTATGCGGACGAGGAAGACGCCGTCCGGATTGCCAACTACACCGACTATGGCCTCTCCGCAGTCGTGTTCGGCGCGCCCGAGGATACCCGGCGACTGGTCCCCAGGCTGCGCGCGGGCATGGTCTATGTGAACGGCGGCGTGCCCGATGCCGACATGCCGTTCGGCGGCTACAAGCGGTCCGGCAACGGCCGCGAATATGGCGCGCACGGCATTGCGGAATATCTGGAGGTGAAGTCGGTGCTGGGCTGCGGCTGAGCCGGCCCCGCCCTTCTACTCCACCAGCGGCAGGGTGAGGACAAAGCGCGCACCTTCCCCGAGCGCACTGTCGACCACGATGTCACCGCCCATGGCGCGGGCGAGCCGCCGGGCGATGTAGAGGCCGAGGCCGCTTCCGCCCTGCTCGCTCGGGTCGACCCGCTCGAACTTCTCGAAGATGCGGGCCTGGTCCTCGGGCGCGATGCCCTTGCCCTGGTCGGCCACGATGACGCAGGCGATCTGCCCTTCGCGCTCCAGCCGCACCCACACGGTGGCCCCCGGCGGGGAGTAGCGCACCGCATTGCCGATCAGGTTGACCAGGATCTGGAGCGCGCGACGGAATTCGCCGCGTGCCGCCAGCGTCTCGTGCGCGCCCGGCCGGTCGATCGTCACCCCGGCCCGCTCCGCCCGCACCGCCAGCAACCCGGCCGCGCGACGGGTCACGTCGGCCAGGTCCAGCGACTCGACGGCGATCGCGAAGTCCGGGTCCTCGACCGCCTGCACATCCTCCAGGTCGTTGACGAGGCCCATCAGGTGGCGGCCGGCACTCGCGATGTCGCCGGCATAGTCGGCATAGTCCTGGAGCAGCGCCCCGTCCGCCTGCGCGCTGATGCTGTCGGCATGCGCCACGATCTGGTCGAGCGGCTGGCGCAGCGCCGCGCGCAGCCGCTTGCCGAAGTTCTGCGGCAGGCCCTGCGGCTCCGGCTGCGCCTCGGGCGCGTCCGGCTCGACGGCATGGGCCGCGCCGATGAAGCCTGCGAAGCGCCCTCCGGCGTCGGTGCGCGGCACGCCGGACAGCAGCACCGTACGCCCGGTATCGCGCAGCGTCGCATATTGCCCCTCGAACGGCTGCTGCGACGCCATCGCGCCCAGCATCGGGAAGCCGCCCTCGCCATCGTCGGTCAGCTGGAACAGCCAGGTGAGCGGGCGGCCGAGCACGTCCGTCGCATCGAAGCCGAAGCGGGTGCCCGCGGCGGGCGAGACATAGGTCAGGTGGAGCCCGCTATCGGCCTCCCAGCGCCAGTCGGCATCGAGCGCCAGCAACTCGGCGGCGTCGGCCTCGTCGTGCGTCCCCTCGCCGTCGCCCGGAAGCCCCCAGGCGCCGACCGTCAGCCGCAGGCCGTCGCCCTCCGGCTCCACCTGCACCCACAGCTCGACGTCGTCCTCGCCATCGGCGACCAGGATCTTGCGCGCGACATCGATGCCCAGGCGGAGGCTGATGCGCACCAGCTCCGCCATGGCGGGAACCGCGATCGGCTGGCCGGGCTCGCCGCCGGCACGGGCGTTCAGCCCCGCCAGCCGCGGCTCGGCATGGCGCAGCCGCCCGTCGGCATCGAGCATCGCGGAAGCCGGCTGGTGGTAGCGATCAAAGGCGCTCATGCGCCCGCTCCATCGCCCAGCGCGAGCAGCGCGGTGCGATAGCCGGCGGGAAGCGCCATCGCCGCCACCGCCCGCCAGGCCGCCTGCAGCGGCACCGCGGCGACTTCGTCGATCAGGTCGGCGAACGCGTCCAGGTCCCGTGCCGGATCGGCCTCGCACAGCGCAAAGCCGATGCGCGCCAGCGTCTCGCGCGGCAGGTCGAGCGCACGCAGCAGCATGCAGAGCGGCGCCGGATCGCGCTCCAGCACCAGGTCCCGCACCGCCCGGGTGCCGAGCCCTCCCGCGTCCGCGACCAGCGCCACCACCAGTTCGAGCCGGCGGTCGGAAAGCGCCTGTTCGATCAGTTCCGGCAGCGTGGCCACATCGCGGCGCAGCGCGCGTGCAAGCCGGGCTGCGGCCGGCGCCTCATTGTCTTGCCCGCGCAACTGCTCCACCGCCGAGATCAGCGCGCGGTCGAGCAGCGCGATCTCCTCCGGATCGGTCGCATTCTGGCGCAGCGCCGCCGCGATCGGCCAGCACAGCTGCTGGAGCGTCGCATACTCGCCGCCGCTGCCGTGGAGCAGCAGCAGCTTGGCGGCCTCGGCAATCAGGGCGTCGTCGGAATGGGCGAGCCGCGCGAGCAGGCTCGGCTGGTCGGGGTTGAAGGGCGCGCGAACCGGAAGCGCGGCGGCAAGCAGCGCCAGCCGCGTTTCGGCCAGCAGTTCGGCAAGCAGCGTCTCGTCCCACAGCGTCGGCACCGCGGCAAGCCGATCCCAGACCTGTTCGGCCTCGCCCCGGATCCGTGCGGCCAAAGCCGGCTCGGCCGCGGCGTCCAGCCGCGCGGCCGCCACTTCGGCCAGCCGATCGGCGGAGGTGCGGACCAGCCGCTCCAGCCGCTCGGACAGGGCGGCGCGGGTGCGATCGTCGAGGGGATCGGTCGGCGGCGCGAACAACGCGGCCACCGGCGGCGCCGCCCGCACCTGCGCACGCATGCCGCGCGCCGCCGCATGGGAGAGCAGCGCTGCGGGATCGGTATCCATCTGGGTCGAACGGGCGGCCATGCACCCTCGCCTAACGTGCGGTCGTTAAGACCGGCCTAAGCCTTGTGACGGCTGGCTTCAACCGCCGCGGCAAGGCTGACGACCGCGTGCAGCGTCGCAAGGGCCAGGCCCAGCGTCGCCAGGCCCAGCAGCGCGAACGGCGTCAGCAGCAGCACCTGCGAGGCGGCGCTCGCATACCATGGCCGCGGGCGCACCGGCACGCGATCGGCCACGGTGTTGCTCGCCACCCCCCACAGCGCCAGCACGAACGGCGTCGCATGCCCCGCGGCCAGCGAGGCGATGATGCCGAGCAGCAGCGCCGAAAGCACCGCCAGGAGGAGGATGCCCTGTTCCTGCTGGCTCGCGCGGACATTGTCGCCCCGCAGCCAGCTGAGCAGCGACCCGGCCGAAAGCAGGATCACCGAAAGGAGCGCGAGGAGCATGCCGGGCGCCGGATGCCCCAGCCCCAGCGTCACGAGCGCGAGCAGCCCCGCGCCCCCGCCCGCCACCGCGGTCGCCCAGGCGGGCACCTCGCGCCGGACGAGCTGGGGCAAAAGGAAGCGCGTGATCGGGGTGAAGAACCAGCGGTCCGCCCAGCCGGTGCGCTGGTTGGCAAGCGCCCCCAGCACGTCGTTGCTGCGCCCGGCCAGCACCTGCGCATCGCGCTCCACGCCATGACCCGATCGGCGAGCGGAGGCAGGGAGCGCGACGTGGCGGGCGCCCGCCTCCACCGCGATCCGCAGCACGGTGGACTGGAAATCATATTCGCGGGGCAGCGCCGCGACTTCGGCGAGCCGCTGCGCCGAAAGCGTCGCGACGCCTGCCCAGCACTGGCCGCGGTCGAGCCGCTCGACCGCGCCGCTCGCCTCCGCCTCGGGCGTCACCAGGATCGCGTCGGGCGCCTCGCCGGCCATCGCGTGCAGCATCGTGTCGGTGGTCACCAGCCCGTCCGCGATCACGACGACGGTGGCGAGCGGATGGATCTTGGCGGACGCTTCCTCGGCGGAGCGGACGATGTCCACCGTCACCTCGCGCTTGGCGATGCGGCTGACGGCGCCCAGCAGCGCGGGCGTCACCCGTCCCACCGCTACCACCATCTGCCCCACGCCGGCTGCGGCGAGCAGCCGCGCCTGATATTCGATCAGCGTCATGCCCCCGAAGGGCAGCGTCGCGGCGAGCGTGCCGGCGCGCCCCTCGGCGTCCTCGGTCGCGAAAATAAGCCCTGCAAGCATGGGCATCGGGTTAGGCGGGCGCAGCGGCGCTGCCAAGAGGCGCAGGACGCGCAAATGCGCCGGAAATCGCATCTTCTCGACTTCGCGGGCGCCGAGCGGCTAGGGAGGCCGCGCAAACAGCAGAATGATCGAGCGATGACCCAGTACAACTCCGACCTCCTCCGCCTGCTCGACGGGCGCGGCTATATCCACCAGGTGACCGACGCGGCGGCGCTCGATGCGCTTGCGGCGAGCCGAGTGGTGCCGGGGTATATCGGGTTCGATCCGACCGCGTCGTCGCTCCACGTCGGCCATCTCGTCTCGATCATGATGCTGCGCCAGCTGCAGCGCGCCGGCCACAAGCCGATCGTCTTGATGGGCGGCGGCACCGGCAAGATCGGCGACCCGAGCTTCAAGGACGAAGCGCGTAAGCTGATGACGGAGGAGACGATCCAGGCGAACGTCGCCTCGATCAAGCGCGTGTTCGAGCGCTTCCTGACGTTCGGCGACGGGCCGAGCGACGCGATCATGCTCGACAATGCCGAATGGCTCGACAAGCTCGAGTACATCCCGTTCCTGCGCGACATCGGCCAGCATTTCTCGGTCAACCGGATGCTGAGCTTCGATTCGGTGAAGATGCGCCTGGACCGCGAACAGTCGCTGAGCTTCCTCGAATTCAACTACATGATCCTCCAGGCATACGACTTCCTGGAGCTGTCGCGCCGCGCCGGCTGCCGCCTGCAGATGGGCGGATCGGACCAGTGGGGCAACATCGTCAACGGCGTCGACCTGTCGCGCCGGGTCGACGGCACGACGGTGTTCGGACTGACGACGCCGCTGCTCACCAACGCCGACGGCACCAAGATGGGCAAGTCGGTCGGCGGCGCGGTGTGGCTGAACGAGGATCTGCTGTCGCACTTCGACTATTGGCAGTTCTGGCGGAACACCGACGATCGCGACGTCGGCACCCGCCTGCGCCTGTTCACCGACTTGCCGCTGGACGAGATCGCCCGGCTGGAGGCGCTCGAAGGCGCCGAGATCAACGAGGCGAAGAAGATCCTGGCCGACGCCGCGACCGCGCTCTGCCGCGGTGCGGATGCAGCGGCCCAGGCGGCCGAGACCGCGCGCCGCACCTTTGAAGAGGGTGCTGCCGGGGATGCGCTTCCCACGCACCAGCTGGCGGAGGGCAGCATCACCGCGGTCGACGCGCTGGTGGCGCTGGGGCTTGCCGCTTCCAAGGGCGAGGCACGCCGGCTGATCAAGGGCGGCGGCGCCCGCGTCGACGGCGAGAAGATCACGGATGAGGCGATGCAGATCGCCGTATCGGCACCGGTGCGCCTGTCCTCGGGCAAGAAGCATCACGGCATCCTGCTGCCGGCGGCGTGACGCCGGCACGCTAGCGGCAAAAGCTGTCGTATCCCTGCGCTGGCAGGAATCCAGGGCCGAGCAGAGCAACCGCGGGTTGCGCTCGTGACCCTGGGCTCCTGCCTTCGCAGGAGCACGAAGCGCGCCCCCTTCCTTCTTCGTACCCCGGCGGAGGCCGGGGCCCAGGTGGGGGCGGCTGCGAGGGTGCGGGCCTTCACTACGGCCTTCCCAACTGGACCCCGGACTCCGCCGGGGTACTGAGATCAACCGTCGCCGGGGATACGAGAAAAGGCGGTACCTCCCCGAGACGGTGCCAAGTACCGCCCGAGCATCCATCCTTCCCCATCCCCGCCAATGCTGATATCCATTCGCCGCAAGGGGGCGCCATGGACGAGAAGTTCAGGCAGACGACGGCGGGGGCGGTCGAGCCGTCGCACGTGCGCGACGAAGTACAGTTCGAGGCGCGGGGCTTCGGTCCTGCGGCCGAGGCGCTGCAACTGCGCGTCCTCAACATCTCCTCGCACGGCCTTTCCGCGACCACCGACCTGGCGTTCCAGCCCGGCGACCGGCTGCGGCTGATCCTGCCGGTAGTCGGCGTGATGGGTGCGGACGTGCGTTGGGCCAAGGGCAAGCGCTTCGGCTGCGTGTTCGACCTGCCGATCGACCGCGCGAGCTACTACGAACTACTCGCCGCCGTGCTGGAGCCGCTGCCGCCCTTCGATCCTCAGCCCGAGCGCAGCAGTCCCACGGCAGCATCGCGCTCGAACAAGTAGAGCGCCAGCCGCGCCGCCTCGCCGCGCGGGCCGTGCAAGCCGCCGTCGCGGTCGACCAGCAGCCGGGCGTCGCCGTTGGCGGCCGGCATCAGGTCGTCGAGCATCTCTGGTGTCGCCAGGCGGAACTGCATCTCGCCCGACTGGCGGGTACCCAGGATCTCGCCCGCGCCGCGCAGCCGCAGGTCTTCCTCGGCGATGCGGAAGCCGTCGTTGCTCTCGCGCATCAGCGCCAGTCGCGCGCGGGAGGTTTCGCTGAGCGCATTGCCGCGCAGCAGCAGGCACCGCGAGGTCCCCCCGCCCCGTCCCACGCGCCCGCGCAGCTGGTGGAGCTGGGCGAGGCCGAAGCGGTCCGCCGCCTCGATCACGATCAGCGTCGCGTTGGGTACATCGACACCGACTTCGATCACCGTGGTCGCCACCAGCACGCCGGTGCGCGCCGCCTGGAAATCGGCCATCGCCGCGTCCTTTTCGGGCGCCTTCATGCGTCCGTGGACGAGCCCGACCTTCTCGCCGAACCGCTGGCGCAGGCCCTCCGCGCGCGCCTCGGCGGCGGCGAGGTCGCTCTTCTCGCTCTCCTCGACCAGCGGGCACACCCAGTACGCCTGCCCGCCGTTCGACAGGTGGCGCGCGAGCGCGTCGACCACCTCGTCCAGCCGATCCTCCGAAACGACGCGCGTCTCGATCGGCTCGCGGCCGGGCGGCATCTCGTCCAGGCGGCTGACGTCCATCTCGCCATATTGCGCGAGCGTCAGGGTGCGCGGGATCGGGGTAGCGGTCATCACCAAGAGGTGCGGCGGGCGCTGCGCCTTCGCCTGGAGCATCATCCGCTGGGCGACGCCGAAGCGGTGCTGCTCGTCCACCACCACCAGCCCCAGGTCGCGATAGCCGACACCTTCCTGGAAGATCGCGTGCGTGCCGACCAGGATGTCGATCGAGCCGTCGGCCAGCCCCATCAGCGTCGCCTCGCGCGCGCGCCCCTTGTCGCGGCCGGTCAGCACGGCGACATTCACGCCGATCGGCTGGAGCAGCCGGGTCAGCGTCTCGCCATGCTGTCGCGCCAGGATCTCGGTCGGGGCGAGCAGTGCGCCCTGCGCCCCCGCCTCCACCGCGATCAGCAGCGCCATGATCGCCACCAGCGTCTTGCCGGAGCCCACGTCGCCCTGGAGCAGCCGCAGCATCGGCTGCACCTGCGCCAGGTCGCCCTCGATTTCCGCGATCGTCCGCGCCTGCGCGCCGGTCGGCGCATAGGGCAGCTGCAGCCGCGCGCGCACGCTGCCGTCGCCGGTCAGCGGCCGGCCGCGCTTCGCCCGCGCCTCGCCCCGCACCAGCAGCAGCGCGAGCTGGTTGGCGAATACCTCGTCATAGGCGAGCCGCTGGCGCGCCTTGGCATCGGCCGGGTCGGCGTGGATGCGAGCCAGCGCCTCGCGCCAGCTCGGCCAGCCGCGGGTGGAACGCAGGCTCGGCTCTATCCATTCCGGCAGTTCGGGCGCCCGCTCGATCGCCTGCTCGACCAGCCCCGCGACCCGCCGCGAGGTGAGCCCTTCCGACAGCGGGTACACCGCCTCGCGCTCCGGCAGGCCACTCGCTTCCTCCAGCGGCAGCACCTGATCGGGGTGGACGATCTGGAGTGATTGGCCATAGGTCTCGAGCTTGCCCGACACCCGCTTGGGTTCGCCGAGCGGCAGCAGCTTCTTCACCCAGCCGGCATTGCCGCCGAAATACACGAGGCTGACGACATTGCCGGCCGCATCCTGCGCCTGCACCCGCGTGGGCCCCCGCCCCGCGCTCAGCCGATAGTCGGTCGGCGTCAGCGTGATCGCGATGATCCGCCCCGCGTCCGCCATGTCGAGCGTGTCGCGCGGCAGCCGGTCGACCCAGCCGCTCGGCAGGTGAAAGGCGACGTCGATCACGCGCGACAGGCCCAGCCGGTCGAGCGGCTTGGCCATGGCGGCACCGACACCCTTCAGAGCGGTGACCTCGGCGAACAGCGGATTGAGAAGTTGGGGACGCATGACTATCTGCTGCCCCTACCGCGTTTCGGCCCGTGTCGGGAAGCGGCGTCGCACTGACTCGCCGACGGCCGTTCGCGTCCGCCGGCTCCTTGCCGTTGGAGATCCCATGGACCGCGAAACCCGTCTCAAGCGCCTGCGCTTCCGCGCCTGGCACCGCGGCACCAAGGAAGCCGACCTGATGATCGGCGGCTTCTTCGACGCGCACGGGCAAGGCTGGAGCGACCAGGAGATCGCGTGGTTCGAAACCTTCCTGGAGGAGCAGGACGTCGACATCATGGCCTGGGCGATGGGAACCCAGCCGGTGCCGCCGCAGTTCGGGGGCACGGTGATGGCCGCGCTCAAGACCCTGAACTACGTGCCGATCGCCCGCTGAAGGGCCATCCCGCCTTCCCACGTCCCAGACCGAACGGAACGCCCGCGCCCGACATGCCCGATCTCCAGACCATCCTGTCCGCCAGCCGCCCGCTCACGCTTTCGGGCGTGCCGGCGGGGTTCCTGCCCAGCCTGCTCGCCGATCTGGCGCGGGGAAGCGCCGGCGGGGTGGTCTATGTGGCCCCGGACGAGGCGGCGATGCGCGCGGTGGCGGCGACTGCGCCCTTCTTCGCGCCCGAGCTGGAGGTACTGAGCTTCCCGGCGTGGGACTGCCTCCCCTACGACCGCGCCTCCCCGACGCTGCGCGCCATGTCCGAGCGGCTGGCCACGCTCCACGCGCTTCAGACCCCGGCCAAGGCGCCGCGCCTGCTGGTGACCACCGTCAACGCCGTCACCCAGCGGGTGCTGACCCCGTTCCGCATCCGCCAGCTGGTGGCGCGGTTGGCGCCGGGCGAGCGCATCTCGCTCGATCGGCTTGCCGAGCTGCTCCAGGGCAACGGCTATGTCCGGGTCGAGACGGTCCACGACGCGGGTGAGTTCGCGGTCCGCGGCGGGCTGGTCGACCTTTTCCCCTCGGGCGCCGAACAGGGGCTGCGGCTCGACTTCTTCGGCGACGAGATCGAAAGCGTCCGCACCTTCGACCCCGCCGACCAGCGTACCAGCGGCCGCATCGACGGCTTCACCCTGCTCCCGGCCTCCGAGGCGCTGCTCGACGAGGAAAGCGTCAAGCGCTTCCGCGCCCGCTATCGCGAGACCTTCGGCGCGACCGCGACCGGCGACCCGCTCTACCAGGCGATCTCCGACGGCCGCCGCCTGTCGGGCATGGAGCATTGGCTTCCGCTGTTCGAGGAGCGGCTGGAAACGCTGTTCGAGCACCTGCCCGCCGACGCGGTGATCGTGCGCGACGCGGGCACGCCCGGCGCCGCCGAGGCACGGTTCGAGGGCATCACCGACTATCACGCCAACCGCGCGCGCGCGCAGTCGGCCGATCCCGGCAGCTACCGCCCGCTGCTCCCCAACCAGCTCTACCTCAACAATGAGGAATGGACGCGCCGGCTCGACGAGGCGGCCGCGCATCAGGTGACGCCGTTTCACGAGCCGGAAAGCGCGACCGTGCTCGACTTCGGCGTCGACGGCCCCCGCGACTTCGCGCCCGAGCGTACCGCCGGCAACAACGTCTATGAGGCGGTGGTCGCGCACCTCGCCAAGCTCAAGCGCGAGGGCCGCAAGGCGATCCTCGCCAGCTATTCGCCGGGTGCGCGCGAGCGGCTGACCGGGCTGCTCGCGGATCATGGCCTCAAGGGTGCGATCGCCGCCGATGGCTGGCAGGAGGCGCTGGGTGCGGCCGAGCGCGGGCCGACGCTGATCGTCCTGCCGCTCGACCACGGCTTCACCGCGCCCAATGTCGCGGTGCTGACCGAGCAGGACATGCTGGGCGACCGGCTGGTCCGGCGGGCCAAGCGGCGCAAGAACACCGACGCCTTTCTGCAGGAACTGGCGACGCTCTCGCCGGGCGATCTGGTGGTGCATACCGAGCATGGCATCGGCCGCTATGAGGGGCTGACCCAGATCCCGGTGTCGCGCGCGCCGCACGACTGCGTGGCGCTGAGCTACTCAGGCGGCGACAAGCTTTACGTGCCGGTCGAGAACCTGGAAGTCCTCTCCCGCTACGGATCGGGCGAGGAGGGTGCGACGCTCGACAAGCTGGGCGGCGAGGCGTGGCAGCGGCGCAAGAGCCGCATGAAGGAGCGTATCCAGGCGATCGCGGGCGAGCTTATCCTCACCGCCGCCAAGCGCGCGCTCCGCCCGGCCGACGTCGCCGAGCCCGATCCCAGCGGCTATCCCGCCTTTGTCGACCGCTTCCCGTACCAGGAGACCGAGGACCAGGACCGCGCGATCGGCGACGTGCTCGACGATCTGGGCGCCGGCACGCCGATGGACCGGCTGGTCGTCGGCGACGTCGGCTTCGGCAAGACCGAGGTCGCACTGCGCGCAGCGTTCGTGGCGGCGATGGCCGGCATGCAGGTCGCGGTGGTGTGCCCCACCACGCTGCTCGCGCGCCAGCACCACATGAACTTCACCCAGCGGTTCGAGGGCTTTCCGATCAACGTCGGCCGCCTCTCCCGCCTGGTTCCCGCCGCCGAGGCCAAGCGGGTCAAGGAAGGCCTGGCCGATGGCACCGTCGACGTGATCGTCGGGACCCACGCGGTGCTGTCCAAGACCATCGACTTCAAGCGGCTGGGGCTCGTCATCGTCGACGAGGAGCAGCGCTTCGGCGTCACCCACAAGGAGCGGCTGAAGGCGCTGAAGGCCGACGTCCACATGCTGACGCTGACCGCGACGCCGATCCCGCGCACGCTGCAGATGGCGATGTCGGGACTGCGCGAGCTGTCGGTGATCCAGACCCCGCCGGTCGATCGCCTGGCGGTGCGAACCTATGTCATGCCCTGGGATCCGGTGGTGATCCGCGAGGCGTTGCTGCGCGAGCACTATCGCGGTGGCCAGGCCTATTTCGTGACGCCGCGCATCGCCGACCTGCCCGACATCGAGAAGTTTCTGCGCGAGGACGTGCCCGAGATCCGCTACGTCGTCGCCCACGGCCAGATGAGCCCGAGCGAGGTCGAGGAGCGCATGTCCGCCTTCTACGACAAGCGCTACGACGTGCTGGTGTCGACCACCATCGTCGAAAGCGGCCTCGATATTCCCTCCGCCAACACGCTCGTCATCAACCGCGCCGACAAGTTCGGCCTGGCCCAGCTCTACCAGCTGCGCGGGCGCGTCGGCCGCGCCAAGACGCGTGCCTATGCCTATATGAACACCGCGCCCGAGCGGCAGATGACCGAGGCCGCGACCAAGCGGCTGAAGGTGCTGTCGGACCTGGAGTCGCTGGGCGCCGGCTTCCAGCTTGCCAGCCACGACCTCGACATCCGCGGCGCCGGCAACCTGCTGGGCGACGAGCAGTCGGGCCACATCAAGGAAGTCGGCTACGAACTCTACCAGTCGATGCTGGAGGAGGCGATCCTCGACGCCAAGGCCGGCGGCCTGCGCGAGGACAAGCCCAAGGAGTTCTCACCCTCGATCACCGTCGACGCGCCGATCCTGATCCCGGAGGACTATGTCCCCGACCTCGACCTGCGCATGGGCCTGTACCGTCGCCTCAACGACGTGGACGACCGCGCCGGCATCGACGCCTTCGCCGCCGAGCTGATCGACCGCTTCGGCAAGCTGCCCGAGGCGACCGAGAACCTGCTCAAACTCATCGAGACCAAGCTCAACGCCAAGCGCGCGTGCATCGCCAAGATCGACGTCGGCGCGCGCGGCGCGATCGTCACCTTCCACGAGGACAATTTCCCCAACGTCCCCAACCTCCTCGCCTATGTCGACCGCCTGGGCGGCGCTGCGAAGCTGCGCCCCGACATGAAGCTCGCCATCTCCCGCGCCTGGCCCGACCCGCGTTCGCGCCTCCATGGCGCGCTGCAGCTGTCGCGCGGGCTGGCGAAGGCGGCGGGGTAAGGTGCCGCTGCAAATCGCTTGCGCACCGATCTGACTGGCTCCTATCCTCGCCAGACGAGATAATCTCGGGGGGGATAATGGAAGTCTGGAAGACGAGCGCGATGCGCTCTTGGCTGCTCGCGGGCGGTGCCGTCGCGGGTGCGCTGATGCTGAGTTCTTGCGGCATTGATGATTCCGCGTCGCCGGCACCACCACCTCCTAACAAGGCGCCCGCGTTCACCTCGGCGGCAACCGCAAACGTCGTCGAAAACAGCTCCGACTTCACCTACACGGCGGCAGCGACGGATTCGGAAGGAAGCGCGCTCACCTTCACGATCTCGGGCGGGGCTGATGCCGCCGCGTTCGTCCTGTCGGGAGCCACGCTGAAGTTCGTTGCCGCGCCCAACTACGACCTGCCGGCCGATGCGAACGCCGACAACGTCTATGAAGTGCAACTCCAGGTCAGCGACGGGCAGGCCCGCACGACCCTCGACCTGCGGGTCAGCGTCACGAACAGCAAGGAAGGCATCGCACTCACACGCGTGGCTACAGGCTTCGTGGATCCCGTCGCCATCGTTCCAGTTCCCGGTAGTACATCGCTGTTCGTCGCTGAACGCGGCGGCGCTATCTACACGCTGGATCCTGCGACTGGCCAGAAGACGCTTTTCCTGACGCTCTCCGTCGACACCGAAGGCGAGCGCGGTCTCCAGGCGATTGCAGTCTCGCCAAATTACGCGAGCGATGGACGCTTTTACGCGGTGTTCAGCGGGTGGGAGGGACGTGTCTTGATCACCGCCTGTCGCCGTCAAGGGACGTTCCTCTCACCGTCCTGCGGCGAGGCCGTCCTTTCGGTAGCAGCCGAGGTACACGAACCGACCAACAACTATGCCGCTTCCATGGTGTTTGGACCGGACGGAAAGCTCTATGTCGTCACCTCCGACGGAGGCGGCAGTCGCGATCCCGCTGGAACTGCACAAAGCGACACCTCCATTCTCGGCAAGCTCCTCCGGGTCGATAACAACCCCGACCCATACGCTGGGGCCTCGCCCAAGTACTACGTTGCCACCAGGATCGCGAAGGGCTTCCGCAATCCTCGTGGCGCCAGCTTCACCAGCGGCCTGCTCCTCGTGGCGGATCGGGGCGAAACCGGAAAGGAAGAGATCAATCTCGTCTCGACCGCAAACGCCGGCAACTACGGCTGGCCCGCGAAGGAGGGCACGAGCGTAGTCCTCCCGCCGGCTCCCAAGGACGCGATCGATCCGGCGATCGAGTACACGCGGCCTGAGGGCGGCGGGGTCGTCGGCGGCTACGTATATCGCGGGTCCGTCGCCTCGCTCCGGGATCAATATGTCTTTGCGGACAAGAGCGGGATCGTGTTCTCGGTCCCGCGATCGAAGATTGTTGCCGGAATCACGCTCGGGGCAGCGGCGCTGGAACGCCGTACGGCGGACTTTGCACCGGACCAGGGTACCCTTGGCCACCCCGCCCTCTTCGGTGAGGACCTGCAGGGCGAACTGTACGTAGTCGATGCTGGCGGTGACGTATTCCGCGTGCGGCAGGCCGATTAGCAGAGTCTCGCGCCCACCTCGGACAGCTCTCCGAGGTGGGTGCGGGATCGAGCTCTATTTGACCGGCCCGATGCTCAGCCCGCGGCGATAGTTCATCGTCACCGCCACGCGGTTCTCGCCCGAGCGCACCGGGATCACCACCTTGGCGAAGTCCGGCTCCAGGCGCATCAGCGACAGCTTGGGATCGCGGGAGAAGCCGCCGCCGTCGTTCCAGTCGGACTTGCCGTTGCCGTTCGCGTCGTGGCGGACCGCCACGGCATAGTCGCCGGCGCGCGGCACGGCGATGCAGATGGTCGCTCCCTCGCGCGCGGGTGCCTCGACGCGGCCCAGCCAGCGGCCCTTCTTCAGGAAGCCGGCGCCGTCGTAGAGTTGGACACGGACCTTGCCGGTGCTGTTCTTGAGGCCGCGCACCGTCACCATCAGCCGGGTCTGCGTCGCAGCGGTGCAGGCGCCCGGATCGGCCGCCTGTGCGGACGCAGGGGCGGCGGCCAGCAGCGCCCCGCCGAGCAGCGTCGCGATTGTCGCGTTCATCTTCCAATTCTCCGTTCTTGCAGCCGCGGCCCCCCTATCCGCAGCCCCAAAGCAGAAACGGGCGCCGTTGCGGGCGCCCGTTTCGTGGTTCTGGCTAGGGCGCGCCGCCGATCAGGCGGCGTCTCCCGCCTTCTGCTTTTCCGCATAGACGCGGACCGGTTCCTTGCGGCCCTCGATCACGTCCTTGTCGACCACCACCTCGTCGACGCCGTCCATGCCGGGCAGGTCGAACATCGTGTCGAGCAGAATGCCCTCCAGGATCGAGCGCAGGCCACGGGCACCGGTCTTGCGATCGATCGCCTTCTTCGACACCGCGACCAGCGCGTCGTCGTTGAAGCCCAGGCGGACGCCTTCCATGTCGAACAGCTTCTGGTACTGCTTGACCAGCGCGTTCTTCGGCTCGGTCAGGATCTTGACCAGCGCGTCGATGTCCAGGTCCTCGAGCGTCGCGATCACCGGCAGACGGCCGACGAACTCGGGGATCAGGCCGAACTTGAGCAGATCCTCCGGCTCGGTCTGGCGCAGCACCTCGCCGGTGCGGCGCTCCTCGGGAGCGGCCACATAGGCGCCGAAGCCGATCGACTTGCCCTGCAGGCGGTCGCCGATGATCTTCTCCAGGCCCGAGAACGCGCCGCCGCAGATGAACAGGATGTTGGTCGTGTCCACCTGCAGGAATTCCTGCTGCGGATGCTTGCGGCCACCCTGCGGCGGAACGGACGCGGTGGTCCCTTCCATCAGCTTGAGCAGCGCCTGCTGCACGCCCTCACCCGACACGTCGCGCGTGATCGACGGGTTCTCGGCCTTGCGGCTGATCTTGTCGATCTCGTCGATGTAGACGATGCCGCGCTGCGCCCGCTCGACGTTGTAGTCGGATGCCTGGAGCAGCTTGAGGATGATGTTCTCGACGTCCTCGCCGACATAGCCGGCCTCGGTCAGCGTGGTCGCGTCCGCCATGGTGAACGGCACGTCGAGGATGCGCGCCAGCGTCTGGGCGAGCAGCGTCTTGCCGCAGCCGGTGGGGCCGACGAGCAGGATGTTCGACTTCGCCAGTTCTACGTCGGCGCCCTTCTGGCCGTGGTTCAGGCGCTTGTAGTGGTTGTGGACGGCCACCGAAAGCACGCGCTTGGCCTGCTTCTGCCCGATGACATAGTCGTCCAGCACGTCGCAGATCTCCTGCGGCGTGGGGACGCCACCGTCCTTCTTCGACACCAGAGCAGACTTCGTCTCCTCCCGGATGATGTCGTTGCACAGCTCCACGCACTCATCGCAGATGAACACGGTGGGGCCGGCGATGAGCTTGCGCACCTCATGCTGGCTCTTGCCGCAGAAGGAGCAATAGAGCGTGCTCTTGGAGTCACCGCCGCTGAGCTTGGTCATTCACTTCTCTCCCGCGCACCTAGGCGCGTTACACCGCCCGACAGTCTACACTCGGGCACCGGTCCGGCAATCCATAAAACACGTGGGTTATCAGGATGTTGCCCGCGCCGCCGGATTCAGGCGCGGGCATGTTCCAGCCGCGGATCAGGCCGCAGGCGCTTCCTCGGTCGGGGCCGGGCGCTTGTCGAACACCTGGTCGACCAGGCCGAACGCCTTGGCCTCTTCCGCCTCCAGGAAGGTATCGCGATCCATCGCCCGCTCGATCTCCTCCAGCGGCTTGCCCGTGTACTTGGCGTACAGGTCGTTCATCCGGCGACGGATGCGCAGGATCTCCTTGGCCTGGATCTCGATGTCCGAGGCCATGCCCTGGGCGCCGCCCGACGGCTGGTGGACCATGATGCGCGCGTTGGTGAGCGCGACGCGCATCCCCGGCTCGCCGCTGGCGAGCAGGAAGCTGCCCATCGACGCCGCCTGTCCGATGCACACCGTGCCGACGCGCGGACGGATGTACTGCATGGTGTCGTGGATCGCCATGCCGGCGGTCACCACGCCACCCGGCGAGTTGATGTACATCCAGATGTCCTTCTTCGGGTTCTCGGACTCGAGGAAGAGCAGCTGGGCGGTGATGAGCGACGCCATGTGATCCTCGACGCCACCGGTCACGAACACGATCCGCTCGCGCAGCAGGCGCGAATAGATGTCGAAGCTGCGCTCGCCGCGGCTCGACTGTTCGATGACGATGGGGACGAGGGCGTCGTGGATGTCCTGCATTGGGTTCCCGCTTGGTAAGGTTCGAAACACAACATCGGCGCTCGGATCGCCCGGCGCAAGGGCCGCGAGGTGCGATCCGCGGCGGGACGTCAGTTGCCGGGGGCCGGATGCGCCAGATAGGCCAGCCGCCGCACCTCCACCCGCCCGCGCACCACCGTGTCGAGGATCAGCCCCGAGAATCCGCACAGGAAGGCGAGGATCATCAGGCCCGTCACCAGGATCGCGGTCGGGAAGCGCGGCACGAGGCCGGTCTGTAGATAGGTGACCACCAGCGGCACCGCCAGCAGCAGCGCGACGGCCGCGAGGAGGAGGCCCACCGCGCCAAAGAACCACAGCGGCCGCTCGAACCGATAGAGCGTCGCGATCGTCCGCGCGATCCGCCAGCCGTCGCGATAGGTGCTGAGCTTGGAATGCGACCCCTCCGGCCGCGCGAAATAGCAGGTCTCGACCTCGGCGACCGGCATCTTGAGCTCGAGCGCATGGACGCTGATCTCGGTCTCGATCTCGAACCCGCCGGACAGCGACGGGAAGCTCTTCACGAAACGGCGCGAGAAGACGCGGTAGCCGGAAAAGATGTCGGTGAAGCTGCGCCCGAACAGGCGGGCGAGAATGCCGGTCATGGCGCGGTTTCCGAACCGGTGCCCGCGGCGATAGGCGGCCTGGTGCTGCTCGACCCGCGAGCCGACGATCATGTCGAGCTGCTCGCCGACGAGCTGCGCGACCATCGCCGGCGCGACGCTGGCGTCATAGGTCGCGTCACCGTCCGCCATCACATAAACGTCGGCCTCGATGTCGGCGAACATGCGGCGCACGACGGCGCCCTTGCCCTGGATGCGCTCGGAGCAGACGACCGCCCCCGCCTCGCGCGCGACCGTCACGGTGCGATCGCGGCTGTTGTTGTCGTAGACGTAGATCGTCGCGTCCGGCAGCGCCTCGCGAAAACCCGCCACCGTCTGCGCGATCGCAGCCTCTTCATTGTAGCAGGGCAGCAGGACGGCGATCTTCATGCAGCTTCCGGTAGCGTCTGGACTGCGCCCGCGACTACCCATCCCGCCCCGCCTCCGCCAGCAGAAAAGGGAGGAGTGCCCGGTCTGGGAAGGCGTGCGATGCGGCTATTCGGCCTCGTCCTCATACTCGGCCAGCGCAGCCAGGACCCGCGGGTCGCCCGCATATCGCGCCCGCAATGCTTTCAGCTCGGCGTCTGTGCCCGTGCAGGTTCGTGTCAGCGCCTCGCTCAGGAAGGCCGCGCGTTCCTCGTCATACGGGTCCTCCCCGCGGAAGTGATCGCACTCGTCGCGGCGTTCGCGGAACGCGACCACCTCCGGCGGCAGCGGCGCGTCCGGCGCAGGCGCGGCGGTGGGCGTATCCGGAAGAGGCTCGAGTGCGGGCCGAGAAGATCCAGTTGGGCTCGGAGGTGCGGGCGTCGGCACCGCGCCGGCCTTTTCGCTCGGGGAAGGGTTGTGCGCGCCGTCACAGCCCGCCAGCAGGAGTGCGACCGTCAGGCCAATCCTCTGCAACATCCGCTTCCCCTGTGCTGTCGACCCCGCCGCACGGTTCATCCCAGGGTGCGCCGGTAGAATGCCAGCGTCAGCCCCATCGTCTGCAGGAACAGCGCGGGATCGTAGCGCGGGCCCTCGTCGCGCAGGAACGCGTGCTGTGCGTTGACTTCGTGCCATTCATAGGCGGCGCCGACTTCTTCCAGGCGCTGGCGGATCGCCTCCCTGCCTGCAAAAGGCACGTGCGGATCCTGTCGGCCCCACACGAACATCACGGCCGCCTTCAGCTCGGCCATGCGCGCCAGGCTGTCGTCCGACCGGCCCTCGCCCAGCGTCCCGGAATGGATGTCGGTGGGGTAGAAACAGGCCGCCGCCGACACGCGCGGATCGAGCGCGGCGCGATAGGCGAGATGCCCGCCAAGGCACACGCCGAAGGTCCCCACCCGGCCGTTGCATGCCGGGTTCTGGAGGAGTGCCGTCACCGCAGCCTTTGCATCGGCGTCATAGGCGGCGACGGGCTTGGTAAATTTGAGCGCGTTGCCGCGGTCCGTGCCCGCAGGGTCGTAGGTCAGGACCGTCCCGGCAGGCTCATACTCGTGATAGACCTCCGGCACCGCCACGACATAGCCGTTGCCGGCGATCATCGCCGCGAGCCGACGGATGGGCGCGGTGACCTGGTAGATCTCGGAGAACAGGAGCACGCCCGGGAAGCGCCCCTCGATCGCCGGGCGGAACAGATGCATCCGCATCGCGCCGCTGCCGGGCACCTCCACATCCTGAGTCTCGTCGCTGCGCAAGATCATCCGCTCATCCTCATGACGTCCCGGGGACAGTGCCCATAAAGCCTAAGCACCGCGCTGGAACAGCGCACCCGCAACTGCACCTGCGAAGCGAGCCGACGCGCCCCTCGCCTTTCGTACCGCCGCCGGTCCCGCCAAAAGAAAAGGGCTGCAGGTCGCGGTCGACCTGCAGCCCTTCCATGATCCGGTCGGACGCGCGCTTAGGCAGCGTCGTCGGCCTTCTTCTTGGCGGCCTTCTTCTTCGGTGCGGCCTCGCCGGCCTCGTCCGAAGCGCCTTCTTCCTTGGCAGCCTTCTTGGTCGCAGCCTTCTTCTTCGGCGCGGCAGGAGCTGCCTCGGCGTCGGCGGCGGCCGGCTCGATGTCAGCGGCTTCGGCCTTCTTGGTCGACTTGCGCTTCGGCTTCACCGGCTCGGCAGCCGCTTCTTCGGTGCCGTGGTCGTGATCGTGCGCATGATCGTGGTCGTGGCCATGCGCGTGGTCATGGTCATGGTCGTGATCATGGTTGTGGACGTGGGTGCCGCTGGCGAACCCGTCCTCGCTCTCGATCGCGGCTTCCAGCTCCTCGCGGGTCACTTCGCGGTCGGTGATCTCGGCCTTGTCGAACAGGAAGTCGACGACCTTGTCCTCATACAGCGGCGCGCGCAGCTGGGCGGCCGCCATCGGCTCCTGCTGGACGTACTGGATGAAGCGCTCACGGTCCTGCGGCGAATACTGCTGCGCTGCCTGCAGGATCAGGCGCTGCATTTCCTGCTGGCTGACCTCGACGCCGTTCGCCTGGCCGATCTCCGACAGCAGCAGGCCCAGGCGGACGCGGCGGACCGCGATCGCGCGGTAATCCTCGCGCTCGTTCTCCAGCTCGGCCATCGCCGCCTCGGGGTCGGCCTCATGGGTCGCCTCGTGCTGGAGCTGCGCCCAGATCTGGTTGAACTCGGCTTCGACCATCGAGGGCGGAACCTCGAAGTCGTGGTCGGCAGCGAGCTGGTCGAGCAGCTTGCGCTTCATGTGGGTGCGGGTGAGGTTGTTGAGCTCCTGGCCGGCCTGATCCTTCAGGATGCCGCGCAGCTGCTCCAGGCTCTCCAGGCCCAGCGCCTTGGCGAACTCGTCGTCCGCCACGGTCTCGCCGGCCGGCACGCGGACGTCGGTGACCTTGAGGTCGAAGGTCGCCGGCTTGCCCTTGAGCGTGTCGACGCCGTAATCCTCGGGGAAGGTGACCTCGATGGTCTTCTCGTCACCCTTCTTGATGCCGACGAGCTGGTCTTCGAAGCCCGGGATCAGGCGGCCCGAGCCGATCTCGATCGACATGCCCTCGCCGGTGCCGCCCTCGAAGGCCACGCCGTCGACCTTGCCGGCGAAGTCCATGACGACCAGGTCGCCCGTCGCAGCCTCATGGCCTTCCGGCGCATCTTCGTGGCGCTTGTTCTGGCTGGCGAGCTGCTGGATGCGCTCGTCGATCGCCGATTCGTCGGCCGGAACGGTCAGACGCTCGAGCTTGATGCCCTCGATGGCGGGTGCCGGCACGTCCGGGAGCACTTCCATCTCGACCTTGACGACCGCGTCCTTGCCCGGCTCGAAGCCTTCGTCCAGCGACACCTGCGGCTGCAGCGCGGGGCGCAGCTTCTGCTCGGAAAGCAGCGTCTGCACGCCTTCCTGGATCGAGGTGTTGAGCGCTTCCTGCGTGAGCGCGGGGCCGTGCATCTTGCGCACCAGGTTCGCGGGAACCTTGCCGGGACGGAAGCCGGGCATGCGGATCTGCGGCGACACGCGCTTCACCTCGGCATCGACCTTGGCGTCGATTTCGGCCGCGGTGATGGTGAGCGTGTAGGCCCGCTTCAAACCCTCGTTCAACGTCTCGACAGTCTGCATTCTCGACAGCTTTCGTCCAATAGGATCGGGATCACGGTGTCCTACAAGCTTCGCTTGCGAGAGCGAAGCTGGTGCGGGCGAAGGGAGTCGAACCCCCACATCTTTCGATACTGGAACCTAAATCCAGCGCGTCTACCAGTTCCGCCACGCCCGCGAGCGGACACCGCCGGCACGGCGGCGTCTATAGCAGCCACACAGGCTGGAGCAAGCGTCGTGGCAACCGCGGGCCTCCCTGGCGCGTTCAATGCGCGTCCAAGGAGAGACACCATGCCCGTAGAGCCCCCCATCCCGGCCGCCCCACCGGAGGCACCGCCCCCACCCGGCAACCCGGCTGCGCCCGACGCGCCCCAGCCGGAGGCGCCGCCGCAGCCCGCCGAGCCCGGCCAGCCTTCGGCGCCCCCGCCGGAGATCAGCCCGCCGGGTCCGGACATCGACTATCCCAGTCCGGGCGCCGACCCGGTGATCACGCCGGCCCCCGGCCAGCCGATCATGCACGCGTAAAGGAGAGTTTCATGAGCGATCGCGAACGCAGCCCCCACCCCGACAGTGATCCGGCAGCGGACAACGACACCCGCACCGACATCGAGCAGGCCGTGCAGGCCCGTTCGGACGACGTCGAGCGGCTCGGGTCCAAGGTCGGCACCACCTCCCCGCTCGACCCGCCGGGCGAGTTCGCCGGCACCGCCGGCACCGGCGGCGTGGTCAAGAACCAGGACCTGACGCAGCAGTAATCGGCCGGGTACCGCGTCGCTCAGGCGGCGCGGTACAGCCACTCCGCGGGCAGACCCATTCTGCGGCATGCCTGCGCGGGTGGTGCGCTGCGGATCACCAGCCGATCCGCCCCCATGCCCGCAGCCCGCACCAGCCGCGCACCGCCGCGCGGCAGGCCGGCTTCCGGCCCAAGCTCCAGAACCTCCCGCGCACTCGCTGGCAGCAGATCGACGGCGGCGCGCAGCAGCAGCCGCTGCATCGGACGCAGCGCACGCGGGAACGCCGGCGCGTCCCGCATGATCGTCAGGAACTCGCGGATCTCCGGCGCGGCACGCAGCTTGGGCAGCATGGCCTCGAGCATGGCGTCCCAGCCGGCCTCGCTGTCCGCGGTGCCGGTGGCGCCGAACAGGCGCGCGCCCGGCTGCGCTTCCCGCCAGAAGCGGTCGCGCTCGGCTGCGTCCAGCGGTTGGACGAAGCGGTGGTAGGCCATCAGGAAGCCGTACGAGGCGGTCGCCTGCACCCAGTCGAGCAGCTCGGGATCCATCGCCGCATAGGCATGGCCCTCCCGCGTCGTGCCGCGCACGCGGGCGTGCTGGCGTCCCACCCCGGCGATCATCGCCTCGGCGACGCTGGCGGGCGCATAGACCGTGACCATCGCGGCAAGCCCGGTGCGGCGCAGGCGCGTCACCGGATCGCTGCGAAAGCTGCTGTGCTCCCAGACGCCGGACCGCACGCGCGGCTCGCCGAGTTCGAGCAGCACCGCCGCCACGCCGCCGATGAACAGCGACACCGGGTTCTTGAACACGCGCCAGGACACCGAGTCGGCGGCGGCAAGCGCGGGCTCCCCGGCCGGCCGGCTGAAGTCGATGTGCGGCATGCCGTCGCCTGCGAACAGCGACGCACTTTCGCGCTCCAGACGGCGCTGGAGCGGCATGGGAAGCGAGAGAGCGGCGGCAGTCATGCGTGTACCGACGCGCAGATGCTGCGCGAGGTTCCCAGGCACCCGGATCGGCAGCTGGGCCGTCCCCAGACGCAACCTGTACCCCGGCGAAGGCCGGGGCCCAGTTGGGGGACGGGGGTGAAGGCCGCCCTCTCTGCCACCTTTGTGCTCCCGCGAAGGCGGGAGCCCAGGGTTCCGAACGCCGGCACCCGTTGTTCTGCTTGGCCCTGGATTCCCGCGTGCGCGGGAGTACGAGGATGGATCGGATGCGTACGCGCTCTCACGCGTCCCCCAACTGGGCCCCGGCCTTCGCCCGGGTACAAGAGTGGCGGGGGGAAGCTCCCCCGCCCCTCCGAAGCGCCTTACCCCAGCGTCTTCTTCAGCAGCTCGTTCACCACCGCCGGATTGGCCTTTCCGCCCATCGCCTTCATCGTCTGGCCGACGAAGAAGCCGAACAGCTTGTCCTTGCCGCCGCGATAGTCGGCGACCTTGTCGGCGTTCTTCTCCATCACCTCGGCGATCACCGCCTCGATCGCGCCGGTGTCGCTGGTCTGCTTGAGCCCGCGCTCCTCGACGATCGTGCCGGCCCCTTCGCCGGTCTCCAGCATGATCTCGAACACCTGCTTGCCCAGCGTGTTGGAGATGGTGCCGTCGGCGACCAGGCCCAGCAGCTCGGCGCCCTGCGCAGGGGTCACCGGGCTCTCGCCGATGTCCTTGCCCAGGCGATTGAGCGCACCGAACAGGTCGGAGATCAGCCAGTTCGCCGCGGCCTTGGCGACCTCGCTCTCGCTCTTCTTCTGGACCAGCGCGCTTTCGGCCAACAGCGCCTCGAACCAGCGCGCCGTCTCCGCCTCTGCGGTCAACACCGCGGCGTTGTAGGCGGACAGGCCCAGCGCCTGTTCATAGCGCTGGCGCTTGGCGTCCGGCAGCTCCGGCAGCGACTGGCGGCATTCCTCCAGGAACGTGTCGTCCAGCACCAGGGGCAACAGGTCCGGGTCCGGGAAGTAGCGATAGTCGTGCGCGTCTTCCTTGGACCGCATCGAACGGGTCACGCCCTTGTCGGGATCGAACAGCCGCGTCTCCTGGACGATGCGGCCGCCATCCTCCAGCACCTCCACCTGGCGCTTCGCCTCATACTCGATCGCCGCCATGACGAAGCGCACGGAGTTGACGTTCTTGGTCTCGGTCCGCGTGCCGAACGGCTCGCCGGGCTTGCGCACGCTGACGTTCACGTCGGCGCGCATGGAGCCTTCCTCCATGTTGCCGTCGCACGAGCCGACATAGCGCAGGATCGTGCGCAGCTTGCGGACATAGGCGCCGGCCTCGGCGGGCGAGCGCATGTCCGGGCGGCTGACGATCTCCATCAGCGCCACGCCCGAGCGGTTGAGGTCGACATAGGAGCGCGTCGGATGCTGGTCGTGCATCAGCTTGCCCGCGTCCTGCTCGACGTGGATGCGCTCGATGCCGATCTCCTTGGTCTCGGCGTCCGGATCCTTCTCGTCCAGGCTGATCAGCAACCGGCCCTCGCCAACCAACGGGTGGTAGAGCTGACTGATCTGATAGCCCTGCGGCAGATCGGCGTAGAAATAGTTCTTGCGGTCGAACCGCGACCATTTGTTGATCTGCGCGTCGATCGCCATGCCGGTGCGCACCGCCTGGCGGATGCACTCCTTGTTGGGCGTCGGCAGCATGCCGGGCATGGCCGCGTCGACCAGCGACACCTGCGTATTCGGCTCCGCGCCGAATTCGGTGGCGGCGCCCGAAAAGAGCTTCGCCTTGGAGGTGACCTGGGCGTGAACCTCCAGGCCGATCACGACCTCCCAGTCGCCGGTGGCGCCACGGATGCGGTAGGTGGACTCAGTCATTCTGCGTCTGTCCAGTCAGAGTTCGTTTGAACAGTGGATGCGCCTTCCGCTTCCTAGCGGGCGTACCCAGCTTGATCTTGCGCCGCTTAGCGGGACGTTCGGATCGAAACAGGAGGCGATCAGCGACTGCGTCGATGATCGCTCCTGCAAGTTCGATCCAGAACATGTCCTACCACCAAGCCTCGGGACGTGCGGTGAAGCCGGCGCGCTCCTCGATGGCGAGGCCGGCGTTCAGCACGCCTTGCTCGTCGAGTGGCTTGCCGATCACCTGGAGGCCGAGCGGCAGGCCGCCCGCGTCCAGCCCGCCCGGCACGCTCATCGCCGGCAGGCCGGCGAGCGACGACGGCACGGTGAAGACGTCGTTGAGGTACATGGCGATGGGATCGTCCGACTTCTCGCCCAGCGCGAACGCCGCCGACGGCGCCGTCGGGGTGAGCAGCAGGTCGCACTGCGCCCATGCCTTCTCGAAGTCCTGCGCGATCAGCGTCCGCACCTTCTGCGCCTGGGTGTAATAGGCGTCGTAGAAGCCGGCCGACAGCACATAGGTGCCGATCATGATGCGGCGCTTCACCTCGTCGCCGAAGCCGGCGGCGCGCGTGGCGGCGTACATGTCCTGCAGGTTGGCGCCCTCGGGCAGCTCGCGCTGGCCATAGCGAACGCCGTCATAGCGCGCGAGGTTGGACGACGCCTCCGCCGGCGCGATGATGTAATAGGCCGGCAGCGCGTATTTGGTGTGCGGCAGCGACACCTCGACGATCTCGGCGCCCGCGTCCTTCAGCCAGTCGATGCCCTGCTGCCACAGCGCCTCGATCTCGGCCGGCATGTTGTCGACGCGATATTCCTTGGGAATGCCCACGCGCTTGCCGGCGAGGTTGGACGAAAGCCCCGCCTCCCACTTCGGCACGGCCAGGTCGAGCGAGGTCGAATCCTTCACGTCGAAGCCCGACATCGCCTCCAGCATGATCGCGCAGTCGCGCACGTCGCGCGCCATCGGCCCCGCCTGGTCGAGCGACGAGGCAAACGCGATCACGCCCCAGCGCGAGCAGCGGCCATAGGTCGGCTTGATGCCGCTGATGCCGGTGAAGGCGGCGGGCTGACGGATCGAGCCGCCGGTGTCGGTGCCGGTCGCCGCCGGGCACAGCCGCGCCGCGATCGCCGACGAGCTGCCGCCAGAGGAGCCGCCGGGCGCGAGCGGGGCATTGTCGCCGCCGCCCCGCCGCCACGGCGAGATCACGTTGCCGAACGCCGAGGTCTCGTTGGACGAGCCCATCGCGAACTGGTCCATGTTGAGCTTGCCGAGCATGCCGGCGCCCGCGTCCCACAGCCGCTGCGACACCGTCGACTCGTAGGTCGGCGTGAAGCCCTCTAGGATGTGGCTCGCAGCGGTGGACGTCACACCCTTGGTGCAGAACAGGTCCTTCATGCCGATCGGCACGCCGGCCAGGGGCTTCAGCGTCTCGCCGGCCGCACGCGCGTCGTCCGCCTGCTTGGCGGCGGCGAGCGCGTGGTCGGGCGTCTCCACCAGGAAGGCGTTCAGATCCTTGGCGCGCGACACCGCGGTCACGAATGCGTCGGCGACTTCGCGCGCGGAGAAGGCGCCGGAGCGCACGCCGTCGCGGATACCAGCGACGGTCAGGTCGGTAAGCTCGGTCACTATTCGATCACCTTGGGCACGGTGAAAAAGCCGTGTTCGGCCTGGGGGGCGTTGGCGAGCACCGCGTCGCGCACGTTGCCGTCGGTGACGACGTCTTCGCGCAGGCGCAGCGTGTTCGGGATGACGGCGGTCATCGGCTCGACGGCAGAGGTATCCACCTCCCCCAGTTGCTCGATCCAGCCCAGGATGTTGCCGAGCTCGGGCGCCAGGCGCTCCGCCTCGGCATCGGTGATGGCGATGCGCGCGAGGCTCGCCACGCGCTTCACGGTTGCAGTGTCTACGGACATGGGTCCGCGGCTAGCATCCCCGCACCCCCGCCACAAGCGGGCGGCGGCCTCTGCGCCATATGGCCCGACGGTTGCGTAATGCGCATGCTTGCCGCACGGGAAGCCGGTTGCGTCGACCTCCTCGATGCTGCACTGCACAACGGAGAGCCCGCGTGGCGCGCAAATTCCTCTACGGAGTGGCAATTCTGGTCATGCTCGCGCTCGGCGGCACCTTTGCATTTCGGATGTTCGGCGCGGAACTCCTGCGCTGGAGCATGGTGCCGAGCGCGCGCTTCGCGGAACAGCCGGCGGCTGCGCCCGCGGCCTATGCCAATCCCGACATGTGGCTCGCGCGGCCGGGCACGCCGAACGACCCGGCGCGCTGGACGCCGCCCGGCATGGGCGTGCCGGAGCGTGCCGAGGCAGCGGTGTTCTTCATCCACCCGACCTCCTACCTCCGCAAGAACCAGTGGAATGCGCCGCTCGCCGACGAAGAGGCGAATGCGCGCGCTGCCCTGTTCCTGCGCGGCCAGGCAAGCGCCTTCAACGAGATGGGCGAGGTTTGGGCACCCCGCTATCGCCAGGCGACGTTCGGCGCATTCCTGACGACCGTGAGCGATGCCGAGCGCGCGCTCGACCTCGCCTATGCCGACGTGCTGCAGGCGTTCGATTCGTTCCTCAGCCAGGTCGACCCGAACCGTCCGATCGTGCTTGCCGGGCATAGCCAGGGCTCTCTGCACCTCACCCGGCTCCTGCACGATCGGGTCGCAGGCAAGCCGCTCGCCCGCCGCATCGTCGCCGCCTATGTCGTGGGCTGGCCGGTGTCGCGCACCGCCGACCTGCCGGCACTCGGCCTGCCCGAATGCACCGCGGCCGACCAGCCCGGCTGTATCCTGTCGTGGCAGGCCTTTGCCGAGCCCGCCGATCCGCGCCTGATCACCGACACCTTCGATGCGACCAACGGCTTCACCGGTGCCTCGCGCAAGGGCACGCCGCTCATCTGCACCAACCCGATCACCGGCACGCCGGGGGCGGACGCGCCGGCAAGCGCGAACCTGGGCACGCTGTTCCCGAACGCCAACCTCACCAACGCGACGCTGGAACCCGGCCGCGTGGCGGCGCGCTGCGACGGGCGCGGCTTCCTGCTGATCGGCGCAAGCCCGCCGGACGTCGGCAGTTACGTGCTGCCGGGCAACAACTATCACGTCTATGACTACAGCCTGTTCTGGGGCAGCGTGCGCGCCGACGCCGCGCGCCGCCTGAAGGCGTGGAAGGCGCAATGATCACCACTGACTCCGCCGCGTTCCGCGCAGCGCTTCCCGATGGCGGCCGCCTCCTCGGCCTGGACGTCGGCACCAAGACGATCGGCACCGCCGCCTGCGACGCCGGCTGGAGCTTTGCGAGCCCGGCCGTGCTGATCCGCCGCACCAAGTTCACCAAGGACAAGGCTGCGCTGGTCGCGCTGATCGCGGAGCGCCAGACGGTCGGCCTCGTCATCGGCCTGCCGCTAAACCTGGACGGCAGCGATTCGCCGCGCACCCAGTCGACCCGGGCCTTTGCCCGCAACCTCGACGACCTGGGCCAGCCGATCCTGCTGTGGGACGAGCGCTGGTCGACCGTTGCGGTCGAGCGCGTGCTGATCGAACAGGACATGAGCCGCGCCAAGCGCGCCGAGGCAGTGGACAAAATGGCCGCCGCGCATATTTTGCAGGCCGCAATCGACGCGCTGGTGAACAGCTGACGCGCGCCCGCCCCTGCGCTATGGGCGGCGGACACAGACAGGATGATACCAATGGCTTCCCGCAGCAGCAGCTCCGCCCGCGACCTCAGCTGGCTCGTCGCCATCGACGGCGCCGCCGTCCTTGGCAGCTTCGCGCTCGCCTGCATGACGCCGTTCGCGGCGCTTGCCGCGGCGTCGGCGCTCACGCTCTCGCGTCGCGCCGGCATCATGGCGGTGCTGGGCGCCTGGCTGCTCAACCAGATCATCGGCTTCGGCTTCCTCGGCTATCCGACCGACCCGATGACGATCCTGCGCGGGGTCGCGATCGCGGTGAGCACGCTCGCCGGCTTCGGCGTCGCCCATGCGGTGCGCGGCTCCACCGGCACGCTGTCGCTCGCACGCATGGTCGCCGCGATCGCAGGCGCGTTCGTCGCCTATGAAGTCGTGACCTACCTCACCGCGATGGTGCTGGGCGGGACGGAGAACTTCACCCCCGCGATCGTTTGGATGCTCGCCCGCAACGACGCGATGTGGTTCACCGGCCTGATGGCGCTCTACCTCGCGCTCACGGCCGGTGCGCCGTCGGTGTTCGGCCGCCGCCCGCAGCTGCGCCTCGCCTGAACCTCCCCCGTTCGCCTCGAGTAGGGATCGAGCTTGTCGAGAGCGCGTATCGAGAGGGGCGGCGTGCGCGACCTCTCGACACGCCGTCTCGACAAGCTCGACGCCTGCTCGAGGCGAACGGAACAGGATACGTTGGTCCAGCCTAGCTGACCGATGGCCCTGCACGCCTTGCGCGTGTCCGCCGCGGGGATTAGGCGATCCCCTCGATGCACATTTCCGATCACAGCCCCGCCGCCCAGATCCCCGGGGGCGCCGTGTTTCCGCACCGCCACCTGACCGGCATCGAAGGTCTCCAGCCCCACGAGATCCTGTTCCTGCTCGACGAGGCGGAACAATGGGTGGAGGCCAACCGCAGCCGCGCTCAGAGCGACCGGCGGCTGGACGGCATCACCCAGATCAACGCCTTTTTCGAGAACTCGACGCGCACGCTCTTGTCGTTCGAGATCGCGGGCAAGCGGCTGGGCGCCGACGTCGTCAACATGCACGCGGCCCAGTCGAGCGTGAAGAAGGGCGAGACGCTGATC
Source organism: Microbacterium terregens (assembly GCF_027922045.1). The sequence continues at coordinate 26,863 of NZ_BSEX01000009.1, read as the reverse complement.
GACACGGCGGTGACGTTGAACGCGATGCGCGCCGACGTGATCGTCATCCGCCACTCCGCTTCGGGCGCAGTCAAGCTGATCGCCGGCAAGGTCGACTGCCCCGTGCTCAACGCCGGCGATGGCTGGCACGAGCATCCGACGCAGGCGCTGCTCGACGCACTCACCATCCGCCGCCGCACCGGCGCCATCGCCCACCGCAAGGTCGTGATCTGCGGCGACATCCTCCACAGCCGCGTTGCCCGCTCCAATATCCTGGCGCTCACCACGCTGGCTGCCGAAGTGCGCGTGGTCGCCCCCTCGACCCTGATGCCGGCGGAGATCGAGCGCATGGGCGTGACCCCCTTCACCGACTTCGACGCCGCGCTCGAAGGCGCCGAGGTCGTGATGATGCTCCGCCTCCAGAACGAGCGCATGAACGGCGGCTTCATTCCTTCCACCCGCGAGTATCACATGCGCTACGGCCTCACCTCCGAACGGCTGAAGCGCGCGGCGCCCGGCGCGTTGGTGATGCACCCCGGTCCCATGAACCGCGGCGTGGAGATCACCTCCGAGGTGGCCGACGACCTGGAACGCTCGGCCATCACCGAACAGGTCGAGATGGGCGTCGCCGTCCGCATGGCGTGCCTGGACGTGCTCACCCGGCGCTCGCGCGGCGTGGAGGGCTGGGCATGACCCTCGCCTTCGTCAACGCGACGCTCGTCTGCCCCACCAACGGCGTCTCCACCGGCACGCTGCTGGTCGAGGGCGATCGCATCTCGGCAGTGGGCGACGTCGCCATCCCCGAAGGTGCCGAGCGCATCGACGTGCGCGGAAAGCTGCTCGCCCCCGGCATCGTCGACCTCGGCGTGTTCGCGGTGGACCCCGCCGCGTTCCGTGCCGGCGGCATCGTCCGCGTCGGGCTCATGCCCGACCAGTCTCCGGTGCTGGACGATCCCGGCATCGTCGAGCGCGCCGCCAAGGCGGGCAAGCCCGACCTCTGGATCCACCCGATCGCCGCCGCCACGCGCGGCCTCCAGGGCACCGACCTCGCCGAGATGGCGATCAACGCCAGCGCGGGCGCGCGTGCGGTTGCGACCGGCCGCCGTTGGATCGGCAACTCCGGCGTGATGCGCAAGGTGCTGCGCTACGCCCGCGACTGCGGCCTGACGGTCATCGCCCATGCCGAGGACGGCGGCCTCGCCGAGGGTGCTGTCGCCACCGAAGGCGAGACCGCCAGCCGGCTGGGCCTGCCGGCCGCCCCGTCGATGGCCGAGGCGCTGGCGATCGCCCGCGACCTGATGCTCGTCGAGGAGACCGGCGCCGCGCTCCACTTCCGCCAGGTCACCACCGCCGCCGGCTTCGACCTCGTCCGCCGCGCCAAGGCACGCGGGCTGCCGGTCACCTGCGGCATCACGCCCGCGCACCTGCTGCTCTCCGACAACACGCTCAACGACTATCGCACCTTTGCCCATCTCTCGCCGCCGTTGCGGTCGGAAGAGGACCGGCAGGCCGCACTCGCGGCGGTTCGCGACGGGACGGTGGACGTGCTGTGCTCGGGCCACGACCCGCGCGGGCCGGAGGAAAAGCGCCTGCCCTTCACCGATTCGAGCGAAGGCATGGCCGGTGCCGAGACGCTGCTCGCCTTTGGCCTCGGGCTGGTCCGCGACGAGGTGCTCACGCTCGATCGCCTGTTCGCGCTGCTCGCCGTCAATCCGGCGCGCGTGCTCGGCATCGACACCGGCAGGCTCGCGGCCGGCAATCCCGCCGACCTGCTGATCGCCGATGCCGACGCACCCTGGCTGATCTCCGCCGAGCGCATGGCGGCCAAGGCCGGCAACACGCCGTTCGACGGCCTGCCCGTACAGGGCAAGGCATTGAAGGTCATGAAGGGCGGCCGCTTCCTCTGAAGCGGCCCGCCGGTCAGCGGGCGGCGACCTGCCGCTCGCGCGCGGCCCAGGCGGCTACCCGGTCGCCCGCCTCCGCGCGGACGAAGCAGCGCCCGCCCTGCGCGCGCAGCCGCTCGCACAGCGAGACCGCCTCGGGCTGGGCAAAGCCGCCCACCGACAGGCGATAGAAGCGGCCCTCGCCGACCCGCGCCTCCACGCCGGACGGGGTGAGCCCTGCCAGCGCCCGATAGCGACGCCGCGCCGTCTCCCAGGCATCTCTTGCCACGGCCGCGTCCTCATGCGCGCCGAGCTGCACGTAATAGCGTCCCCGCGCGGGCGCGGCCGCTTCGATCCGTGGCGCTGCATCCTGCGCAACCGCCACGCGCGCTGCGATCGATTGCACGATCTCCTGGCGCGGTGCGAAGCGGACGCCCCCGATGGGCGCTGCGTCGGCGGGTTCCGCCTCGACCGACACCGGCGCCTGCGCCACTGCCACCGGTGCCGCCGCAACCGGGCGCACCAACGCGAGCGCCAGCGGCTGCCCCGGATCGGCCACCGCCTCGGTACCCAGCAGGGTCGCCACCTGCTGCGAGGAGGTCGTCGGCTGCACGAACGCCATCCACTCGCGCATTCGCCGCTCGAGCTCGTCGCCGGTCAGGTCGACGGCCGCTACGGCACGCGCCTCCGCCCAGCGCCCGCCAAGCGCGAGCGCCAGTGCCAGGTTCTGCCGGGCGGTCGCGCTCGCCGCGGCGCCGCGCGCTTCCTCGCCGATCAGCACCGCCCCGCCGATCGGATCCCCTGCCAGCGCCAGCGCCAGCCCGCGATCCGCCGGCCTCAGAACTTCCGCATAAGTGGCAAGCGTCGCCCGCGCCGCGGTCCAGTCGCCGAGTGCCGTCTGTGCGAGCGCGAGGTCGAGCGCCGCACGCGGATCGCGCGGGTCGAGCGCCAGCGCGTCGCCCGCCGCCTGCGCGGCCGAGGCGAAGCGTCCCGCCTGCAGATAGGCATGTGCCAGCAGCGCACGGTGGGCGGGATCGGAAGGCGACAGCGCCACCAGCTGCTCGGCGTATTTCACGGCAGCCGAGCCGCGATGCTCCGCGATCGCGACCTCCGCCTTGTTGACGAGCTTGTCGATCCGCGATTGGCTGCGCGCCCCTGCAGCGTCGCTCGCCACGGGGAGGTCGCCGGAGCCGCTGGTGCTGCATCCGGCACCCAGCAACAGGGCGGACGCGCCCACGGAAAACAGGGCACGGCTCCTCAGCATTCCACCCCTGCCCCAGCCGCCTGCACGTCACCCATTCCCGGTCCCTTGATTGCACGCGCAACCTGTCCCGTTTCCGGATAAGATTGGGTTAATGGAGGCGGCACGAGCAAGCCCGCACGCGCACGCACGGCATTGCCCACGAGGGTGGCGCCCGGGTGCACGCCGCGATAAGCGGGCAGCGACGCGGAAGGATGAAGACCATGCGAGCCAAGCTTTTTCTCGGGACCGCAGCCCTGCTGCTGCTCGGCCAGCCGGCATTTGCCGACGTCAAGGACGGGGTGGACGCCTGGACCCGCGGCGACTTCGCCCGCGCGGTGAAGGAATGGCGCGGTCCGGCGCTGAAGGGCGACCCGGACGCCCAGTTCAACCTGGCCCAGGCCTATAAGCTCGGCCGCGGAGTGCCCGCCGATCTCGCCCAGGCGGAGCAATGGTATGCCAAGGCGGCCGCCCAGGGCCATCCGCAGGCGGTGACCAACTATGGCCTGGCGCTGTTCCAGAACGGCCGTCGCCAGGAAGCGGTCAAGTGGCTCGAACAATCCGCCGCCCGCGGCGAGGCGCGTGCGCAGTTCGTGCTCGGCACCATGTTGTTCAACGGCGACGCCGTGTCGAAGGACTGGGTCCGGGCCTATGCGCTGATGACCCGTGCCTCCAGTTCGGGGCTGCCGCAGGCGTCGCAGACTCTGGCGCAGATGGACAAGTACGTCTCGCTCCAGGATCGCCAGCGCGGCCTGGAGATGGCCCGCACCATCGAGGCACAGGCGGCACGCGCGCCGGTGACCGCCACCACGGTCGCTGCGGCAGCGCCGGCAGCAGCCGTCACCACTGCGCGCACCGCACCGGCGGCACCCGTTCCGGCCGCACCCGCGGCACCCGTTCGGACCGCACCCGCGACGCCCGCGCCGGTACGCACCGCACCGGCCCCTGCCCCGGTGCGCGCGGCACCGGTGGCGCCGGCCGCGGCCGCCCGCCCGACCCCGCCCGCCGCCGCTCCCGTGGCCGGCGGTGGCTGGCGCGTCCAGCTCGGCGCTTTCCGCGAGAGCGGCGGCGCCCAGGCCTTGTGGTCGCAGATGCGGGCCAAGTTCCCGGGCCGCACGCCCGAATATGTCCAGGCCGGCGCCGTCACCAAGCTGCTGGTCGGCCCCTACGCCTCCAGCGCAGAGGCCACGCGCGCCTGCTCCGCGGTCAAGTCCTGCCTCCCGGTGAAGCGCTGACGAGGGCTGGGCTCCGCTGACGCTAGCGCAAGGCGAGCCGCGGCCGCAGCCTCCTGCAACCCTGGACTCCCGCCTGCGCGGGAGTACGCCTCTTCACTTGCAGGCGCACCCTCCCCGCACCCGTGCTCCTGTGAAGGCAGGAGCCCAGGGCCACGAACACGACGCGCGCTTAGCTGCAGCGACAGATCGCCTCGCCCCCCATACTGTACCCCGGCGAAGGCCGGGGCCCAGTTGGGAAAGCTCCGACGGTTGCGCGCCGCCACCACCGCAACCGGACCGGCCTCCGCCGGGGTACGGCTGGCTTACTCCAGCACCCAGCGATCCCGCGCATACCCCTGCGCATAGAGCAGCGCCGACAGATCCCCATGGTCGATCCGCGCGCCCGCCGCCGCGGCCACGATCGGCTTGGCATGGAACGCGACCCCCAACCCGGCCCGGCGGATCATCGCCAAGTCGTTGGCCCCGTCGCCGACCGCCAGCGTCGCCGCCGGATCGAGCCCCAGCGTCGCGATCGCCTCGACCAGCGTCGCTTCCTTGGTAGCCGAGTCCACGATCGGCTTCGCCACCGTCCCGTCGAGCACGCCGTCGGCGATCATCAGCCGGTTGGCGATCGCCCGGCCGAAACCGATCTGGCGCGCGACCGGCTCGGCAAAGCGGGTGAAGCCGCCCGAGATCAGGATCGTCTCGGCCCCGTTCGCGCGCATCGTCTTCACCAGCGCCTCGGCACCCGGCGTGATCCGCACGCGCTCGGCCAGGCAGCGCTCGATCGCGTCCTCGCCCAGGCCCTTCAACAGCGCGACTCGCGCGTCCAGCGCAGCGGCGAAGTCGAGCTCGCCGCGCATCGCCCGCTCGGTGACCTCGGCGATCTGCGGCTTAATGCCGGCATAGTCGGCGAGTTCGTCGATGCACTCGACGGTGATCATGGTCGAATCCATGTCGGCGATCAGCAGCCGCTTGGCCCGCCCTGCCGCCGGCTGCACCACCACGTCGGTGCCCGCAAACGCGCCTTCCAGCACGCCACGCGCAAGATCGGGCCCGTGCGCGAACGGCACGTCCGCCGCGCGTCCTTCCTCGATCCACGCGACGGCACCGGGCGCACAGCCCGCCGCCGCCAGCCGGTCCGCCGCTGTCGAAATATCGCCTGCGCCGATGCGTTCGGCTGCTATCAGCGTCGCGATGAACATGGTGCATACCCCTTTGCCGAAGGTCGCGCTCATTGCAGGGCCGACCGCCAGCGGCAAGTCCGCGCTGGCGATCGCCGTCGCCGAACGCTACCGCGGCACTGTCATCAATGCCGACTCCGCCCAGGTCTATCGCGACCTGCGCGTGCTGAGCGCCCGTCCGAGCGCCGAAGAAGAGGCACAGGTTCCCCACCGCCTGTTCGGCCATGTCGATGGCGGGGAGGATTATTCCGCCGCCCGCTGGGCGGCAGAGGCGCGCGTGGCGATCGACGCGGCGCTGGCGGAGGGGCGGCTGCCGGTCCTCGTCGGCGGCACCGGCCTTTATCTCCGCACGCTGCTGGACGGCATCGCCCCGGTCCCGGAGATCGACCCGGCCATCCGCACAGAGGTTCGCGCGCTCCCCGTGGCAGAGGCGCACGCCGCGCTCGCGCGCCTCGACCCGCAGGCGGCCGGGCGGCTGCGCGCGAGCGATACGACGCGGGTGGCCCGCGCGCTGGAGGTGGTGCGCTCGACCGGCCGGCCGCTCGCCCAGTGGCAGGCCGCGCGCGAAGGCGGCATCGCCGACCGCATCGATCTGGTGCCGCTCATCCTGCTTCCCGACCGGGCGTGGCTGGTGGAGCGCTGCGACCGCCGGCTCGAAGCGATGTTCGCAGGCGGCGCGATCGGGGAAGTCGCGGCGTTGCTCGCCCGCGAGGACCTCAGCCCCGACGCCCCGGTGCGCCGTGCGATCGGCGTGCCGCAGATCGCCGCCTGTCTCCGCGGCGAAATCACGCGGGAACAGGCACTTGCCGAGAGCCGCCTCGCCACGCGCCAATATGCCAAGCGCCAATACACCTGGTTTCGCAACCAGCCGCCCGCCGACTGGCACCGCGCCACCGCGACGGAATCATGCGACTTGGAAGCTTTTTTTGAACAAAAGTTGTCCGACTAGCCTTGCATCCTTGCTTTCCTGTCGATAGGCGGCCTGCGTCCGAGAGGCTGCTGCTGCAGCTGCGAAGTAAGGAGGACGTGACGTGGTCGAGAAAAGCGGAGCCGAAATCCTGGTCGAGGCGCTGGTCGATCTCGGCGTGGAGCTCGTGTTCGGCTATCCTGGCGGCGCGGTGCTTCCGATCTATGACGCGCTCTTCAAGCAGTCGAAGATCCGCCACATCCTGGTCCGCCACGAACAGGCGGCGACCCATGCGGCGGAGGGCTATGCCCGCTCCACCGGCAAGCCCGGTGTCGTGCTGGTCACCTCGGGCCCCGGCGCGACCAATGCCGTCACCGGCATCACCGACGCGCTGCTCGACTCTATCCCGATGGTGGTCATCACCGGGCAGGTCCCGACCGGGCTGATCGGCACCGACGCGTTCCAGGAAGCGGACACGGTCGGCATCACCAGCCACTGCACCAAGCACAATTACCTGGTGAAGGACCCGGAGCGGCTCGGCTCGGTGGTGCATGAGGCGTTCCACATCGCCACCTCGGGTCGCCCTGGCCCGGTCGTGATCGACATCCCCAAGGACGTGCAGGTCGCGACCGCGCGCTACAGCGCGCCGGGTCCGATCCAGCACAAGACCTACCGCCCGCAGGTCGAGCCCGACGCGGCCGCGATCGAGGCGGCGGTCGAGATGCTGGCCGCGGCCGAGCGCCCGATCTTCTACACCGGCGGCGGCATCATCAACTCGGGCCCCGAGGCCTCGCGGCTCCTGCGCGAGCTGGTGGCGATCACCGGCGCGCCGGTCACCTCCACGCTGATGGGCCTCGGCGCGCTGCCCGCGTCGTCGGACAAGTGGCTCGGCATGCTCGGCATGCACGGCACCTATGAGGCGAACCTGGCGATGAACCAGGCCGACCTGATCGTCTGTCTGGGCGCGCGCTTCGACGATCGCGTCACGGGCCGGCTCGACGCCTTCAGCCCCCACAGCCGCAAGATCCACGTCGATATCGACCGGTCCTCGGTGAACAAGAACGTGCGCGTCGACCTGCCGATCGTCGCCGATTGCGGCCGCGCGCTTGCGGCCATGATCGAGCTCTGGAAGGCCCGGGCCTATCCCACGCCCGACCTGAGCGAATGGTTCGCCCGCATCGCCGGCTGGCGCGCCAAGCACTGTCTCGATTTCGAGGATCGCGCGGACGAGATCATGCCCCAGCGGGCGATCCGTGCGCTGTACGAAGCGACCAAGGATCGCGCGCCGATCATCTCGACCGAGGTCGGCCAGCACCAGATGTGGGCCGCGCAGCACTTCGGGTTCGAGGCGCCGAACAAGTGGCTGACCTCCGGCGGTCTCGGCACCATGGGCTATGGCCTGCCCGCGGCGATCGGCGCGCAGCTGGGCGATCCGGACGCGCTCGTGATCGACATCGCCGGCGAAGCCTCGATCCAGATGAACATCCAGGAGCTGGCGACCGCGACCCAATACCGCCTGCCGGTCAAGATCTTCATCCTCAACAACGAATATATGGGGATGGTCCGCCAGTGGCAGGAGCTGACCTATTCGGGCCGCTATTCCGAGAGTTACAGCGAAAGCCTGCCGGACTTTGTGAAGCTGGCCGAGGCCTATGGCTGGAAGGGCATCCGCATCGAGCATCCCGACGATCTCGACGACGGGATCCAGGCGATGCTCGCGCATGACGGTCCGGTGGTGGTCGACTGCCGGGTGTCGAAGCTCGCCAACTGCTTCCCGATGATCCCCTCGGGCGCGGCGCACACGGAGATGATCCTGTGGGCGAGCGAGGTATCGGGCGAGATGGACGACGAGGCCAAGGCGCTGGTCTGACACCGGCACCGCCTCTCCTCTTTCCCACAGATTTCAACCAGATCGGCTGAACCATGCACATCAAGGAAGAAGTGCGCGAGCGGCACACGCTCGCCATCATCGTCGACAACGAACCGGGCATCCTGGCGCGCATCGCCGGGCTGTTTACGGCCCGCGGCTACAACATCGAGAGCCTGACCGTCACCGACATCTCGGAAGACGATCTCATCAGCCGCATCACCATCGTCACCTCCGCCTCCGCGCCGGTGATGGAGCAGATCATCGCCCAGCTCGAGCGGCTGGTGCCGGTGCACAAGGTCGTCGACCTGACCGCGCTCGGCCCGCACGTCGAGCGTGAACTCGCGCTGGTGAAGGTGGTCGGCTCGGGCGAGCACCGCATCGAGGCGCTGCGCCTGGCCGAGGTCTATCGCGCACGGGTGCTCGACGCGACCATCTCCAGCTTCGTGTTCGAGGTGACCGGCGGCACCGGCAAGGTCGACACCTTCATCGAACTGATGCGCGAAGTCGGCCTGGTCGAGGTCGCCCGCACCGGCATCGTCGCCATCGCCCGCGGCCGCGAAGCCGCCTGATCCCATCCCGCTCCTGCAGCGGCAGGAACGCAGAACCAAACCGCCCCGCAAGGGCGCACAAGACCGAACCGAAAGGGAAGAACATGCGCGTTTACTATGATCGCGATGCCGATCTGAACCTGTTGTCGAACAAGAAGATCGCGATCCTGGGCTATGGCTCGCAGGGCCATGCCCATGCGCAGAACCTGCGCGACAGCGGCGTGCAGAACATCGCCATCGCGCTCCGCCCCGGCTCGCCCAGCGCCAAGAAGGCCGAGGACGCAGGCTTCAAGGTGCTCCCCAATCAGGAAGCCGCCGCCTGGGCCGACATCCTCATGATCCTGGCGCCCGACGAGCACCAGGCCGCGGTCTATGACGCGGACATCAAGGGCAATCTGCGTCCCGGCGCCGCGCTGGCCTTTGCCCACGGCCTCAACGTCCACTTCGGCCTGATCGAGCCGCCGGCCGACGTCGATGTCATCATGATCGCGCCGAAGGGCCCGGGCCACACCGTGCGCTCCGAGTACGTCCGCGGCGGCGGCGTTCCCTGCCTGATCGCCGTCCACCAGGACGCCTCGGGTAACGCGCATGACATCGCGCTCGCCTATGCTAGCGGCGTCGGCGGCGGCCGCTCGGGCATCATCGAAACCAACTTCCGCGAGGAGTGCGAGACCGACCTGTTCGGCGAGCAGGCCGTGCTGTGCGGCGGCACCACCGCGCTGGTCCAGGCCGGCTTCGAGACGCTGGTCGAGGCGGGCTACGCCCCCGAGATGGCTTATTTCGAGTGCCTGCATGAGCTCAAGCTGATCGTCGACCTGATGTACGAAGGCGGCATCGCCAACATGCGCTACTCGATCTCGAACACCGCCGAGTACGGCGACATCAAGACCGGCCCGCGCATCATCACCGAAGAGACCAAGAAGGAGATGAAGCGCGTCCTCGCCGACATCCAGTCGGGCCGCTTCGTGAAGGACTTCGTGCTCGACAACCGCGCCGGCCAGCCGGAGCTCAAGGCCAGCCGCAGCGCCGCCAAGCGCCACCAGATCGAGCAGGTCGGCAGCGAACTGCGTGCGATGATGCCGTGGATCGGCGCCAACAAGCTGGTGGACAAGGACAAGAACTGAGCTCTTTTCCTCCACCCCGTTCGTCTCGAGTAGGGATCGAGCTTGTCGAGAGCCCGTATCGAGAGACCTGTGGCTACGCGCCGCCCTCTCGATACGCCGTCTCGACAAGCTCGACGGCTACTCGAGGCAAACGGAACAGGGGAAATTGGCGGGCAGCGGGGGCGAGAAACCGAACGCCCGCGAAACGACTCGTTTCGCATTGGCCGGTTTGACAGCGAGGGGGCGGCGGCAGACAAATCCGCCGTCCTTTTCCGTTGGTGGAGACCTTCCGATGCGCATGCCCCTGATCCTCGCCGGCGCCGCCCTTGTCGTCGCCACCCCGCTCGTCGCCCAGCAGATGGCGATCCCCGGCACCACGGACGTGAGCCGCGTCACCGCGGGCACCTACAAGACCGACCCGGGCCACACGCTGATCGGCTGGCGCGTGAACCATTTGGGCTTCAACGACTATTTCGGCATTTTCGGCGACGCGGACGGCACGCTGGTGCTCGACCCCAAGCAGCCGGCGGCCGCCAAGCTCGACATCACCATCCCGGTGGGCAAGCTCACCACCGCCAGCGCCGGGCTCACCAAGCACATGATGAGCAAGGACTTCTTCAACGCGGAAGTGACGCCGACCGCGCGCTTCACCTCCACCGCGGTGAAGGTGAACGGCACGCGCGCGGCCATCACCGGCAACCTGACGCTGAACGGCGTCACCAAGCCCGTGGTGCTCAACGCCCGCTTCACCGGCGCCGGCGCCAACCCGATGTCGAAGAAGGAGACCATCGGCTTCGAGGCGGACGCCGTCCTCAAGCGTTCCGACTTCAACATGAACTACGGCATCCCGGCCGTGTCGGACGAGGTCGAACTCGACATCACCGTCGCCTTCGAAAAGGCCTGAGCATCCCTGGAAGGGGGCGCAGCATCGCGCCCCCTCCACCTTCTTCCGGATCGTTTCGCGCTCGCGTCAAAGCGGCTGGACAAGTTGGACCCCACGGGCCATGACGGCGCCCGTGATCGCAGCACTGCGCCTTCTTCGACTTATCCGCCCTTAGGGGCGTGTCGCGCGTGCGTGCGCGGCCCCTAAGGGCTGCTTTCTTCCGACCGAACCGCTGAACGACGCCCCGCGGCTGCTTGCGCGCGGGCGACCTGCAAAGAGGCTGCGATGCTGCGCGATCCTTCGACCAAATACCGCCCCTTCCCCCAGGTGGACCTGCCCGACCGGCAGTGGCCGTCGCAGACGATCACCCGGGCGCCGCGCTGGCTGTCGACCGACATGCGCGACGGCAACCAGGCGCTGATCGACCCGATGGACGCGGAAAAGAAGACCCGCTTCTTCGACCTGCTCGTAAAGGTCGGCATCAAGGAGATCGAGGTCGGCTTCCCCTCCGCCGGCGCCACCGAATTCGACTTCATCTCCGGCCTGGTCCGCAACGGCCGCGTTCCCGACGACGTGACCGTCCAGGTGCTGACCCAGTCGCGCCGCGACCTGATCGAAAAGAGCTTCCAGTCGCTGGAGGGCGCGCCCACCGCGATCGTCCACCTCTACAACGCCGTCTCCCCCGCCTGGCGCCGCATCGTGTTCGGCATGAGCCGCGACGAAGTGCGTGAGATCGCCATCACCGGCGCCAAGATCCTGCGCGACGAGGCAGGCAAGCGCCCCGACACCGACTGGCGCTTCGAATATTCGCCGGAGACCTTCTCCACCGCCGAGCTCGACTTCTCCGTAGAGGTTTGCGCGGCCGTCATGGACGTGCTGCGCCCCACCCCGGAAAAGCCGCTGATCCTCAATCTGCCGGCGACGGTCGAGGCGGCGAGCCCCAACGTCTACGCCGACCAGATCGAGTGGTTCTGCCGGAACGTGCCGAACCGCGACAGCGTCGTGATCAGCCTCCACCCGCATAACGACCGCGGCACCGGTGTCGCTGCCGCCGAGCTCGGCCTGATGGCGGGGGCCGACCGTGTCGAGGGCTGCCTGTTCGGCAATGGCGAGCGCACCGGCAATTGCGATCTCGTGACACTGGCCTTGAACATGTACACGCAAGGCGTTGATCCGGGCCTCGATTTCTCCAACATCGACGAGGTCATCAACACCGTCGAATATTGCAACCAGCTGCCCGTCCACCCGCGCCACCCCTATGCCGGCGAGCTGGTGTTCACCGCCTTCTCCGGCAGCCACCAGGACGCGATCAAGAAGGGCTTCGCCGCACAGGCGCAGCGCAACGACGGGCTGTGGGACGTACCCTATCTGCCGATCGACCCGGCCGACCTGGGCCGCGATTACGAGGCGGTGATCCGCGTCAATTCGCAGTCGGGCAAGGGCGGCGTCGCCTGGGTGCTGGAGCAGGACAAGGGGCTGAAGCTCCCCAAGCGCATGCAGGCGGACTTCAGCCGCCACGTCCAGCGCGTCGCCGACGAGACCAGCCGCGAACTGAACGCAGCCGACATCTGGGGCGCGTTCGAGGCGGCCTACCTGCCGAGCAGCGGCGACCGCTTCGAGTTGGTCGACTACTCGGAAAGCCATGGTGCCGCGGGCCAGGCGCGGACCTTCGTGGGCGAACTGCGGCTCGACGGCGAGACGCGGTCGATCTCCGGCAAGGGCAACGGCCTGCTCTCCAGCCTGCTCTCCGCACTGCGCGACGATTGCGGCATCGACCTCGACGTGGTCGACTATAGCGAGCACGCGATCGGCAACGGTTCAGACGCCCAGGCGGCCGCCTATCTCGAATGCACGCTGCCCGACGGCACCCGCGTGTTCGGCGCCGGCATCGACGCCGACGTGGCGACGGCCACCGTCCGCGCCGCGCTCAGCGCAGCGAACCGCGTGGCGGCCTAACCTCACCCGCAAGCTGTACCCCGGCGAAGGCCGGGGCCCAGTTGGGAGGGCAGTGCGAGGGCGCGCCATGGCAGCCAGACCACCGCAACTGGACCCCGGCCTTCGCCGGGGTACGATACTGGCTCAGCTTCGCCCCCCGTGCTCCTGCGCAGGCAGGAGCCCAGGGCCACAGGCGCTCCGCTCCGCAACCCTGGACTCCCGCTTTCGCGGGAGTACGGCGGCTGGTTTTCAGCCCGTAGCCAAGCTCACCCCAGCCCCATCAGCGCCAGCACTTCCTTGCGGCTGCGGTCGTCGTCGCGGAACACGCCCATCATCCGGCTGGTCGTCATCGTCACGCCGGGCGTGCGCACGCCGCGCGCCGTCATGCAGGCATGGCTCGCCTCGATCACCACCGCAACGCCCCGCGGCGCCAGCCGATCCCAGATGCAGTCGGCGACCTGCGCGGTCAGCCGCTCCTGCACCTGCAGCCGGCGGGCGAAGCCGTGCAGCACGCGCGCGAGCTTCGAAATGCCCACGACATGGTCCTTGGGCAGATATGCGATGTGCGCCTTGCCGATGATCGGCGCCATGTGGTGTTCGCAATGCGACTGGAACGGGATGTCGCGCAGCAGCACGATCTCGTCATAGCCGCCCACCTCCTCGAAGGTGCGCGACAGGTGATGGGCCGGGTCCTCGCCATAGCCCTGGCAATATTCCTTCCACGCGCGCGCCACGCGCTTGGGCGTATCGAGCAGCCCCTCGCGCTCGGGATCGTCTCCGGCCCAGCGGATCAGCGTGCGGATCGCATCCGCGACCTCGTCGGGCACGGGCAGCTTGGGCTGCGGCGCGACCAGGTCGCCCTCTGCGGTGGCAGGATTGTCGGCTTGCATTCTACTTCCCTTGGCCGGTCATGCCCTCGGCCGGCGCAAAGCACCCCGCCGGAGCCACAAAACGTCGCGCCCGGCGCACACCGCGTTGACGTCTCGAAGAAGGCAGCGTTAATTCCTCGTCGCGCAAAAGGGAACCGCGGCTATGGCGGGCCGCGTGGCGCAGGGGGAGGACGGACGCATCGGCACCATGGAGCACGACAGGCCGGCGAGCGAACCGGGGGGTCTCGCGAGCGATGCGCACGCGCACGTCGCCCGCCACGCGCCGCTCTTGCACGATCTCCCGGTGGTGCCGCACGTCTTCACAAGCGACAAGCCTCCCCAAACCGCGCATAAGCAAGGCAACCACGCGGCGACCCAGGGGTTCGGACCGCAGGATATAAGGAGAACCAGAATGGCCAAGACTTCGACCACCACCGCAAAGACCGGCGCCGCTCGCGGCGGTATCGCCAAGCCCGTCACGCCGTCGGAAGACCTGGCGAAGATCACCGGCAAGGATCCGCTGCCCCGCAGCGAGGTGGTCAGCAAGATGTGGGAATACATCAAGAAGAACGACCTGCAGAACCCGCAGGACAAGCGCGAGATCCTGGCGGACGAGACGCTCGAGAAGCTCTTCGGCAAGAAGAAGGCTTCCATGTTCGAGATGAACAAGCTGCTCAACGCCCACATGAGCTGAGCCTGTCGGAGCCGTCCGGCGATCCGGACGGCTCCGCAGCCATTCCGCCGGCACCAGCTGCCGGCACTCGTTTCCTCCAATCGCTGCCCTTGCGCCCCTTCGGCGCGGGCTTGCATCCGCGGGATGGCGCCACTAGGTGGCAGCGCAACTCGCAAGGACCCGGTGCAATCCCGGGTGGCTATTCCGGCCGCCGATCCGCCGGACAACAGATCACATGGACCGCGAAGACGCCGCGCAACGTGCGGCGCCATGTGCCTGCCCGTGGTTTTCTGACATGACCAACCCCGTTTCCCGCTTCCGGACCGAATGGTTCACCAGCGCCGCAGAGGCGCGCCGCGACGTGCTCGCCGGCATCGTCGTCGCCCTGGCCCTGATTCCGGAGGCGATCGGCTTCTCGATCATCTCCGGCGTCGATCCGCGCGTCGGCCTCTATGCCTCGGTCGCGATCGCGATCGTGATCTCGTTCCTGGGCGGCCGCCCGGGCATGATCTCGGCCGCGACTGCCGCGGTCGCCGTCGTCGTGACCCCGCTCGTGCGCGACCATGGCGTCGAATATCTGTTCGCCGCCACCATCCTGATGGGGCTGATCCAGATGGTCGCGGGACTGCTGCGGCTCGATCTGCTCATGCAGTTCGTGTCGCGCTCGGTCATCACGGGCTTCGTCAACGCGCTCGCGATCCTGATCTTCATGGCGCAGCTGCCGCAGTTCGTGGGCGTCACCTGGCACACCTATGCGATGGTCGCAGGCGGCCTCGCCATCATCTACCTGGTACCGCGCGTGACCAAGGCGGTGCCCTCCCCGCTCGTCGCCATCCTGGTGCTCGCCGCGATCAGCATCGCGCTCGGCCTGCCGGTCCGCACCGTGGGCGACATGGGCAAGCTGCCGGAAGGCCTCCCCAGCCTCGCCCTCCCGAACGTGCCGCTGAGCTGGGAGACGCTGCGCATCATCCTCCCCTATTCGCTGACCATGGCCGCGGTAGGCCTGCTCGAATCGCTGCTCACCGCCCAGATCGTCGACGACATGACCGACACCGACAGCGATAAGCGGCGCGAGTGCCTAGGCCAGGGTGGCGCCAACATCGCAGCCGCACTGGTCGGCGGCATGGGCGGCTGCGCGATGATCGGGCAGTCGGTGATCAACGTCACCTCCGGCGGTCGCAAGCGCCTGTCGACCTTCACCGCCGGCACCTTCCTGCTGTTCCTGCTCGCCGTGCTCGGCCCCATCGTCGGCCGCATCCCCATGCCGGCACTGGTCGCGGTGATGGTGATGGTGTCGATCGGCACCTTCAGCTGGAACTCGCTCCTGAACCTGCGCCGCCATCCCCTCACCTCCTCGGCGGTGATGCTGGTGACGGTGGCGGTCGTCGTCGCCACCCACAATCTCGCCGGCGGCGTGCTGGCGGGCGTGCTGCTGTCGGGCATCTTCTTCGCCGGCAAGGTGCGGCGCATGTTCTCGGTCGAGCGCGAGGCCGGCGCGGACGGCACCGCCACCTACCGCGTCCAGGGCGAGATCTTCTTCGCCTCGGTCGATCGCTTCACCCGCGCCTTCCAGGCGGAGGACAGCGCCGCCCGCGTGGTGATCGACGTCTCCGCGGCGCACTTCTGGGATATTTCGGGGGTCGGCGCGCTCGACAAGATCGTCGCCCGCCTGCGCCGCGACGGCCGCGAGGTCGAGGTGATCGGCTACAACCGCGCGAGCGCCGACCTGGTCGATCGCTTTGCCCTCCACGACAAGACCGGCGTCGAACTGGGCGCGGTGCCGCACTGAGGTTCGCGAGGCAGCTCCGCAACCGCGGTCGCAATACCGGCTGAGCGGCGGCAACCACGCGAAATCCGCTCGCCAACGCGCTGCAATCGGGCAATGCTGCCGCGTGGACGCGCCCATGCATCGCCGGAGGGCTGAACGTGCTGAACCATACCATCTTGCTCGTTGCCGCTGCCGCAGCCCTCGCCGGGCCGGAGGCGCGCGCCGACGAGTTGCAGAACCGCGTCGTGGCGGCGATGCGCGCCAGCCGCCCGGATGCATTCCGCTTCCAGCGGACGAGCATCACCGACCGCACCGGTTCGGCCCGCACGACGGTGGTGGAGCAGTATGATCCCGGCCGCCCGGCCGCGCTTCGCTGGCAGCTCGTCAGCGTGGACGGTCGCGCGCCGACGGCCAAGGAAGCCGAGAAGTCGCGCAAGGCGAAGCGCGGTCCCGACCCCTCCTATGCCGAGCTTGCGAAATGGTTCGGCGCGCCGGCGACCCGAAGCGAGCCGACGCCGGGCTATGTCACCTACCGCTTTGCCCGGCTTCCGGCCGGATCCGTGAAGATCGGGTCCCACGACGCTTCCGCCGACACCCAGGCGGAAGCATGGGTGAACGTCCGGGCCAAGACGCCGTTCGTCGAGCGCGTCCGGTTCACCTCCACCAAGGGTTTCCGCATGATGATGGTCGCGTCCGTCAAGAGCATGGATGTCGTCAGTCGCTTTGCGCTGCTGCCGGGCGGCCAGGTCGTGCCGGCCGCTTCCGAAACCACCCTGACCGGATCGCTGCTCGGCAAGTCGGGGCGGATCCACTCCACCGCGAACTACGCCGCGTTTCAGCCGGTCCGATAAGCTCTCAGCCTGATGGACCGCGCCGTCCTCCACGACAGGACAGACGTGCGACCTGGAGTGTTGCCGCTCTGAGGATCCGCCCCTTCCCTTGCGCCCCGGTCGGGGGCTGCTAGGCTCTGTGGATGGGGATTGGGGGAATGCAATGATCGGCGCGGTTCTGGGTACGCTGGCGCTCGTCGGTGCGGCTCAGGTGGAATCGGCGGCCTCGGGACCCCGGTGGTCCTTGCAGGTTGCATCGGCACAGTGTCTGCTGGAGCGCCAAAGCAACGAACCCGCCTCCACCTTGTCGATCGAAACGGCACCTGGGAGCGACAGCTACCGCCTTGCCCTCGCCAGCCCGAACCTCAAGGCCGAGGGGACACCTGGCCCCGCAAGCCTGACGTTCGGGCCGTCGCACCATGTGCTCAAAGGCTACGCCCGCATGGCTTTATCGCCGGAGGGTACGCCGCTCTTCTGGATGCAGGGCATCGCGCCTGCACTTCTCGACGAGCTTGCCAGCGCTGAAACGGTGGCCGTGGCAACCCATGGGGGCGCCAGCGCCGTGGTCCCGGTTCCCGGTGCCGCCAGGGCGGTCGCGGCGCTTCGCCGTTGCAGCGCGGATCAGTTGATCGAGTGGGGCGCCGACCCTGCCCAGTTCGAGGCCGGTGGTCGGCCACCGGTTCCGCGCAAGAACCGGGATGAGTGGATTTCAGACCAGGACGTCTTGGCGGTCGCCGGCCAATCGGCGCGGCCGCGAATCAACGACCTGTTCCGCGTCGGTGTTTCCGCCGAGGGGAAGGTCGACGATTGCCAGCCAGTGGCCGGCGATGTCGAGCCGGGGGTGGAGAGGATCGCCTGTGCCGCGGTAATGAACAAGCCGCTTTTCACGCCCGCCAGCAATGCCACCGGCACGCCGGTCCGCGGCGTCGCGACCTTCCGCGTCTCGGTCATGCGCGAGCCGGCATAAGAACACGCGCGCTCCGCCGCCCCCCCCCCTACGACAGCCCCTCGATCGCAGGCCGCACGCCCGGTGGCAGGCGCTCCAGCGCCTCGCGCTCGATCTGCTCCAGTTCGCCCAGCGTCTCCTCCAGCGCCTGCTTCTGCCGGCGCAGCCGCTGGATGCGGTCGTGGACCCGCAGGGCCAGCTGGCGCATCTGCTCGTGGTGCTGCGGGTCGGCGTCGTAGAGGTCCAGGAACTCCTTGATCTCGCGGATCGAGAAGCCCAGCCGCTTGCCGCGCAGGATCAGCTGCATCCGCGCCACTTCGCGCCGGGTATAGATGCGCGTGGTGCCGACGCGGCGCGGCTCGATGAGGCCCTGATCCTCGTAGAAGCGCAGCGTCCGCATCGTGACGCCAAGCTCCGCCGACACCTCCTGGATGCCCGACAGCTGCTCGTCGTCCTCTGGCTCGGCAGGGTGATCCGCCTGGCGCAGGGATGCCGCGCGCCTCATGCGGCCGCGCCCGCCTGCTCGGCCTTGGCGCGTTCCTCGGCAACCAGCTCCTTCTTGGAAAGCTTGCCGATCAGCGTCTTGGGGAGGGCCTCCCGGATCTCGACCTCGCGCGGCATCTCGATCTTGCTGATCCGCCCGCGCAGGAACCCGCAGAGCTCCTCGACGCTCGCTTCATGGCCCGGCCGCAAGGTCACGAACGCCTTGGGTGCCTGGCCGCGATACCGGTCCGGCAATCCGATCACCACCGCTTCGGCCACTGCCGGATGTTCATACAGGGCCTCCTCGATGACTCGCGGATAGACGTTGTAGCCGCCGCACAGCAGCATGTCCTTTATCCGGTCGACCAGGAAGAGATAGCCGTCAGCGTCGAAATAGCCGACGTCGCCCGTGCGCAGCGCGCCGTCGATGAAGCACTCCTCGGTCGCGTCCGGCCGCTGCCAATAACCCATCATCACCTGCGGCCCGCGCACGCACACCTCGCCACGCTCGCCCTGCGGCATCAGCTTGCTGGGGTCGATCAGGTCGCGGATCTCCAGCACGGTGCCGGGAAACGCCGGGCCGGTGCTGTTGCTCTTCACCACGCCGCCGTTGAGCGGGTTGCAGGCGATGATCGGCGACGCTTCGGAGAGGCCATAGCCCTCCACCACGCGGCAGCCGGTGCGCTCCTCGAACGCTTGGCGCACCTCCAGCGGCAGGGGCGCGCCGCCCGAGATACAGGTGTGGCAGAAATCGAGCCGCGGCACCCGGCTCTCGGCCAGCTGGTTCACCGCATTGTAGATGGTCGGCACCGCAAAGATCTGGGTCGGGCGCGTCCGCTTCAACGTGGCCAGGAACTGGTCCATCTCGAAGCGCGGCAACAGGATCATCTCGGCCGCGGTCTCGACCGAATAGTTGAGCACCGTGGTCAGCGCGAAGACGTGGAACAGCGGCAGCACGCCCAGCGTGCGCTCCTGCTGGTCCGGCGGGCGGCCGACGTGAAGCACCATCTGCTGGCTGTTGGCGGTGAGGTTCGCGTGGCTGAGCATCGCCCCCTTGGGCTCGCCGGTGGTTCCGCCGGTATATTGGAGCACCGCCAGATCGCTCGGGGATTGGGCGACCGGATCGGGCGCGGCGTTGTTCGACACCAGCCGGCTCCAGCGGACGTGCCGGGGATCGCTGCCGATGCGCGCGAGTTCGCGGCGCTTGAACAGGCGCAAGCCGATCGACTTGGCCCAGGGCAGCACGTCGGCGAGCGAAGCGGCCACCACATGGCGCACCTCGGTCCCCGCGCAGGCGGCGAGCAGCTTGTCGTGGATCGCGACTAGGTCCGGCACGATCACCACCTCGGCGCCGGAGTCGACCAGCAGGTGGTGCAGTTCCCGCTCCACGTAGAGCGGGTTCATCGCCACCACGACCGCGCCGATCTTCAGCACCGCGAAATAGGCGATCACATAATAAGGCGTGTTGGGCAGGCAGAGGCCGACGCGCGTGCCGGGGCGGACGCCCAGGTCCTGCAGACCGCGGGCGGCACGCTCCACCTGCTCGCCGATCTCGGCATAGGTCCAGGTGCGGCCCAGGAAATCAATGGCGGTGCGCTGCGGATATTGCGACGTCGCTCGCGCCAGCAGGGTCGGGATCAGCCGGGGCTCGATCTTTGCCGGCACCGCGCCGGCGGGGGCGCGCTCGGTCACGGGCATCGCCGCGCTCATCGGGCGTGCTCCAGCATCCAATGGGGCTGCGTCAAACTGCACATGCGGCCTTTGCCTCCTCTCCGGCGCCGCCTGCTCTCGTTCCGTCGGACTCGCTTTCACGCGGGCTCTCGACATGTCGGCGCCTGTTCCTACCTTAAACAGAAATCGGTTGACGTATAGGGAAATCTCGCACCATTAGGAACGAAAGGTGCCGTTAGGATGCCCGAAGCCTCGGAGAGGATTGAGATGAAGAGCGTCGTGATCGCGGGCTATGCCCGTTCTCCCTTTCATCCCGCGCACAAGGGTGCGCTGGCCCGGGTTCGCCCGGACGACCTGGCCGCCCAGGTGATTCGCGGCCTGATCGACCGCACGGGCGTCGATCCCAAGGATATCGAGGACCTGATCGTCGGCTGCGCCTTCCCGGAAGGCGAGCAGGGCATGAACGTCGCGCGCCTGGTCGGCCTGCTCGGCGACCTGCCGCTGTCGGTCGGCGGCATGACCGTGAACCGCTTCTGCGGTTCCTCCATGAGCTCGATCCATATCGCCATGGGCCAGATCCAGATCGGCGCGGGCGAAGTCTTCATCTGCGCGGGTGTCGAATCGATGAGCCGCGTGCCGATGATGGGCTACAACCCCCTCCCCAACCCCGCGCTCGCAGAGAAGATGCCGGGCGCCTACATGGGCATGGGCGAGACCGCCGAGCGCGTCGCCACCAAGTACCAGATCACCCGCGAGACCCAGGAAGCCTTTGCGGTCGACAGCCAGAAGAAGGCTGCCGCCGCGCAGGCCGGCGGTCGCCTCAATGACGAGATCGTGCCGATCCAGACCAAGAACGGCGTCGTGAGCGAAGACGGCACCGTCCGCCCCGACACGACCGCAGAGGGCCTGGCCGGCCTGAAGCCCGCGTTCGACAAGGAAGGCTCGGTCACCGCCGGCACCTCCTCGCCGCTCACCGACGGCGCGGCCGCCGTGCTCGTCACCAGCGAGGACTATGCCCGCGCCCACGGCCTGCCGATCCTCGCCCGGCTGAAGACGGTCGGCATCTCCGGCCTGGAGCCCGAGGTCATGGGCCTCGGCCCCATCGGTGCCTCGCGCAAGGCGCTGGAGCGCGGCAACGTCGACGCCAACGCGCTTGACGTCATCGAGATCAACGAGGCCTTCGCCAGCCAGGCGCTCGCCTGCATCCACGACCTCGGCCTGGATACCGCCAAGGTGAACATCGACGGCGGCGCGATCGCGATCGGTCACCCGCTCGGCGCCACCGGCGCACGCATCGTCGGCAAGGCCGCGTCGCTGCTGAAGCGTGAAGGCGGCAAGTATGCGCTCGCCACCCAGTGCATCGGCGGCGGCCAGGGCATCGCCACCCTGCTGGAGGCAGCCGAATGAGCGAGCCCATCCGTAAGGTCTGCGTGATCGGCGCCGGCACCATGGGTGCCGGCATCGCCGCCCAGGTCGCCAACGCCGGCGTGCCGGTGCTGCTGCTCGACATCGTCCGCGACGAGGCGAACCGCAATGCGGTGGCCGAGGGTGCGGTCGCCAAGCTGCTCAAGACCGACCCCGCCCCCTTCATGTCGAAGCGTGCGGCCAAGCTGGTCGAGACCGGCAACATCGACGACCATCTCGATCGCATCGCCGAGTGCGACTGGGTGATCGAGGCGATCGTCGAGCGGCTCGACCTCAAGCAGAGCCTCTATGCCAGGATCGAGGCGGCGAAGCGCCCCGGCACGGCGGTGTCGTCGAACACCTCCACCATCCCGCTCGGCCAGCTGGTCGAGGGACGCTCGGACCAGTTCCGCCGCGATTTCCTCATCACCCACTTCTTCAATCCGCCGCGCTACATGCGGCTGATCGAGGTCGTCGCCGGCCCCGACAGCGATCCCGAGCTGGTCGCGCGCGTGTCGGACTTCGCCGACCGCAGCCTGGGCAAGACGGTCGTCCCGGCGCACGACACGCCCGGCTTCATCGCCAATCGCGTCGGCACCTATTGGCTGGCGGTCGCGATCAACGCGGCGATGGACCTGGGCCTCACCGTCGAGGAAGCCGACCAGATCGGCGGCAAGCCGATGGGCGTGCCCAAAACCGGCATCTTCGGCCTGATCGACCTCGTCGGCGTCGACCTGATGCCGCTCCTGTCCAAGAGCCTGACGGCCACGCTGCCGCAGGGCGATCCCTATTTCGACACCGTGCGCCCGCTGCCCCTCGTCGATCGCATGATCGCGGAAGGCTATACCGGTCGTAAGGGCAAGGGCGGCTTCTATCGCCTCGACCGTTCGAACGGCGGCAAGGTCAAGCAGTCGATCGACCTCGTCACCGGGGAGTACCGCGACAGCCGCAAGCCTGCGTCGCTGCCCTCGGGCGCCGACCGGGATCTGGGCAAGCTGCTCGGCGCCAAGGGCAAGGTCGGCGACTATGCCTGGACGGTGCTCAGCCATGTGCTGAGCTACGCTGCCATGCTGGTGCCGGAAGCGGCCGACAACATCGTCGCGATCGATGACGCGATGAAGCTCGGCTACAACTGGAAGTTCGGCCCGTTCGAGCTGGTCGACCGCATTGGTGCTGCCAAGCTGGTCGAGCGGCTGAAGGCCGAGAACCGCCCGGTCCCGGCACTGCTGGAGCAGGTCGGAAGCGGCAGCTTCTACCGGATCGAAGGCGGCAAGCGCCAGTATTTCGGCCTCGACGGCGCGTACCACGACATCGTCCGCCCCGAAGGCGTGCTGATGCTCGAGGACGTCAAGCGGGCCGGCGAACCGCTCGCCAAGACCGGCTCGGCAGCACTCTGGGACGTGGGTGACGGCGTCGCCTGCATCGAGTTCACCGGCAAGATGAACGCGCTCGACGGCGAGGTCATGAAGCTGATCCAGCAGGCGATCCCGATCGTCAAGGATCGCTTCAAGGCGCTGGTGATCTACAACGACGGCAGTCATTTCTCGGCCGGTGCGAACCTGGGCCTCGCGCTCTTCGCGCTCAACATCGCCGCCTATGGCGAGGTGCAGACGCTGGTCGTGGCCGGGCAGCAGGCGCTCAAGGCGTTGAAGTACGCCCCCTTCCCCGTCGTTGCCGCGCCTGCGGGCATGGCGCTGGGCGGCGGCTGCGAGATCGTGCTCCACGCCGATGCGGTCCAGGCCCATGCCGAGACCTATATCGGCCTGGTCGAGACCGGCGTCGGCCTGATCCCGGGCTGGGGCGGCAATGGCGAGATGATCGACCGCTGGCAGCAGTCGGGCCAGCTTCCCAAGGGCCCGATGCCGGCGGTGGCCAAGGTGTTCGAGACGGTCAGCACCGCGACCGTGTCGAAGTCGGCGGCCGAGGCGAAGGAACTGATGTTCCTCCGCGCCAAGGACGGCATCACCATGAACCGCAGCCGGCTGCTCGCCGATGCCAAGGCCAAGGCGCTGTCGCTGGTCGACGGCTACACCCCGCCGGCCCCGCCCGAGTTCAAGCTGCCCGGCGCCAGCGGCCGCCTGGCGCTGCGCATGGCGGCGGACAGCTTCCACAAGCGCGGCATCGCCACCGACTACGACCTGGTCGTGTCGGACAGCCTCGCCGAAGTGCTCACCGGCGGCGAGGCCGATCTGGTCGATACGGTCAAGGAAGCGGATCTCCTCAAGCTGGAGGTCAAGGGCTTCATGACCCGCGTCCACGATAGCCGCACGGTCGCCCGCGTCGAGCAGATGCTCGAAACCGGCAAGCCGCTGCGCAACTGATTTTGCCGCCGGGTGCCTGGCACCCGGCCGGAAAGGAGATCGACATGCAAGTCTACGAAGCCCCGCTGCGCGACATGCGCTTCGTGCTGCACGAACTGCACGGCGACGACGGGTTCGGCGATCTCGCCGCCCACGCCGAATTCACCCCCGACCTGCTCGACGCGGTGCTCGAGGAAGCCGCCCGCATGGCGCAGGAAATCCTGCTGCCGCTGAACGCCCCCGGCGATATCGAGGGCTGCCGGATCGAGAACGGCGTCGTCCGCACGCCCGCCGGCTTCAAGCAGGCCTACGACCAGTTCCGCGAAGCCGGCTGGGCAGCGCTTGCCTCGGACCCGCAATGGGGTGGCCAGGGACTGCCGGAATCGATCAACAAGCTGGTCGAGGAAATGATCTGCGCGACCAACGTGTCGTTCAGCCTCTATCCCGGCCTTACCCACGGCGCGACCACCGCGCTGCAGGACCACGGCTCCGAAGACCTCAAGCAGGCCTATCTGCCCAAGATGGTGTCGGGCGAATGGTCGGGTACGATGTGTCTGACGGAATCGCATTGCGGCACCGACCTGGGCCTGCTGCGCACCCGCGCGGTGCCGCAGGAGGACGGCAGCTACCGCGTCACCGGCTCGAAGATCTTCATCTCGGCCGGCGACCACGACCTGACCGACAACGTCGTCCACCTGGTGCTCGCCCGCATGCCGGACGCACCTCCGGGCGTGAAGGGCATCAGCCTGTTTCTGGTGCCCAAGTTCGTTCCCAACGCCGACGGCTCGCTCGGCAATGCCAATGGCGTCACCGTCGCCGGCATCGAGCACAAGATGGGCATGAAGGCGTCCGCCACCTGCCAGATGAACTTCGACGACTCCGTGGGCTGGCTGGTCGGCGAGCCGCACAAGGGCATGGCGGCGATGTTCACGATGATGAACACCGAGCGCGTGTCGGTCGGCGTGCAGGGCCTGGGCATCGGTGAGGCCGCCTACCAGAGCGCCGTCGCTTATGCGCGCGAGCGCCTGCAGGGTCGTGCGCTGGGCGGTGCCAAGCGCCCCGACCTTCCCGCCGACCCGATCATCGTCCACCCCGACGTCCGCCGCATGCTGATGACGGCGCGCGTCTATACGGAAGGGTGCCGCGCGCTCGGCGGCTGGGTCAGCCGTGCGCTCGATGCGGAGAAAGCCTCGGCCGATCCGGAAGTCCGCGCCCGCGCCACCGACTTCATCGCCCTGATGACGCCGGTCGTGAAGGCGCTGTTCACCGACCTCGGCTATGAGTCGGCGAACCTCGCGGTGCAGACGTATGGCGGCCATGGGTACATCCGCGAGCATGGCGTCGAGCAGTATGTCCGCGATGCCCGGATCGCGATGATCTACGAAGGCACCAACGGCATCCAGGCGCTCGACCTCGTCGGCCGCAAGATGCCGGCCCGCATGGGCCGCAACCTGCGCGCCTTCTTCCACCCGGTGTCGAACTTCCTCGACACGCATGAAGGGGAAGAGGCGATCAAGCCGATGGCGCAGGGCCTGCGCCAGGCGTTCGGCGCGCTCCAGCTCGCCACCGGCATGATCGCACAACGCGGCATGAAGGACCCGGAGGAAGCGGGTGCAGCCGCCACCGACTATCTGCGCCTGCTGGGCCTGGTCGGCATGGGCTATTGCTTCCTGAAGGCCGCACGCATTGCCCACCAGAAGCTTGCCGACGGGACCGACGAAGCCGGCTTCTACAAGGCGAAAATCGCCACCGCCGGCTTCTTCTTCGACCGCATCCTGCCGCAGGCGACCGCCGCCTTCCTGGCGATCAAGTCCGGCAAGCGCTCGACGATGGCGCTCGCCGAGGACGCCTTCTGAGGGGGCTGACGCGATGATGCCCCCCGCCTGGGAACACCGGCTCGCGATACCCGCGATCGTCGCGCCGATGTTCCTGATCTCCGGCCCGGCACTGGTCACCGCCTGCTGCCGGGCGGGGCTGGTCGGCACCTTCCCCGCGCTCAACCAGCGCACCACGGAAGGGTTCGTCGCCTGGCTCGAGGAGATCGAGGCCGCCCTCGACGATCGTAGCGCCCCCTATGGCGTCAACCTGATCGTCCATCGCAGCAACACGCGGCTGATGGACGATCTGGCGGCGATCGTTCGCCACCGCGTGCCGCTGGTGATCACGTCGCTCGGCCTTGTTCCCGAAGTGATCGACGCGGTGCACGGCTATGGCGGGCTCGTCTTCCACGACGTGATTTCGACCCGGCACGCGCAAAAGGCGGTGGCGGCGGGCGTCGACGGGCTGATCGCGGTGGCGGCGGGCGCCGGCGGCCATGCCGGCACGCTCAGCCCCTTCGCACTGGTGGCAGAGATCCGCCGCTTCTTCGACGGGCCGCTGGCGCTTGCCGGCGCCCTGTCGGAGGGGCGTCACATCGCCGCCGCGCGGATGCTGGGCGCGGACTTCGGCTACCTCGGCAGCCACTTCATCGCCTCGGAAGAAAGCCTCGCCAGTGCGGAGCAAAAGGCGATGATGGTCGGTTCTTGTGCCGCAGACGTCGTCCATACCGTCGCCGTCACCGGCGTCGGCGCGAACTTCCTGCGTCCCAGCCTGGAGGCCAATGGCTGGCAGCCGGGCGAGACGCCGACCCTCGACCTCGCCGAAGAGGCGCGGGCGTGGAAAACCATCTGGTCTGCCGGACAGGGCGTGGGCGCCGTCGACGCCATCCGCCCGGCGGCTGCCATCTGCACGGATCTGATCGCGGGCTATGCCCGTGCTTGGGAGAGAGAAGCATGAAGCTGTTGGTGCCGGTCAAGCGGGTGCTTGACTATAATGTGAAGCCGCGGGTGAAGGCGGACGGGTCGGGCGTCGACCTCGCCAACGTCAAGATGAGCATGAACCCGTTTGACGAGATCGCCGTCGAGGAAGCCATCCGCCTCAAGGAAAAGGGCGTGGCGACCGAGGTCGTGGTGGTCTCGATCGGCGAGCCCAAGGCGCAGGACACGCTGCGCACCGCACTCGCCATGGGTGCCGACCGCGCGATCCTCATCACGTCGGACGTGCGTCCCGAGCCGCTCGGCGTCGCCAAGCTCCTCGCCAAGGTGGTCGAGGAAGAGCAGCCGCAGCTGGTGATCCTCGGCAAGCAGGCGATCGACGACGACAACAACCAGACCGGCCAGATGCTCGCAGCCCTG
>NZ_BSEX01000008.1 GCF_027922045.1 Microbacterium terregens | reverse complement strand
TCTCCTTGCGGAGCCTGAATCAGATCGCGACGCTCACATCAATGGGTCCTGACCCTAAGCCATCGCTCGCCAACATTTAGGGCGCGAGCGGCCGGAGGACATTTGCGCTTTCGCCCCCAGACGAGGCGCGCGCGCATGTCGCATCCAAAAGATCGTTACACCAGCAACTTGCTACTCGGCGCACTGTCGTCCGAAGACCTGGCATTGCTCAAGCCGTCCCTGACGCGCCAGAAACTGCATCGGGAGCTCGTACTGGTTCACCCTGATCAGCCGATCGAACACGTCTGGTTCCCAGAGGGCGGCGTCGGCTCCGTCGTGGCGCACAAGATTGACTCTGGTCCCACGGAAGTCGGCATCTTTGGCCGGGAGGGGTTCGTCGGTACACCGCTGCTGCTTGGCGCGGACACCTCGCCGCACAAGATCCTGATCCAGGTCGACGGGGCTACCGGGCTACGCATGGAGGCATCGCATTTCATGGCGGCCATAGGCCAGAGCGCCGCCTTGCGGACAACGCTGCTCCGCTACGTCCAGACCTTCATCATCCAGACCGCCGACAGTGCCATTTCGAATGCCCATCAACGCATCGAAGCCCGGCTCGCCCGCTGGCTGCTGATGTGCCATGATCGCAGCGACAGCGACGAGATCGCGCTGACGCACGAATTCATGGCGATGATGATCGCAGCCGAGCGATCGGGGGTGACGGTGTCACTGCACGTGCTGGAAGGTGCGGGCATGATCCGGTCCACGCGTGGGCGGGTTCTTATCCTCGATCGCCAGAAGCTCGAAGAACTGGCAGGCGAGGGCTATGGGCGCCCTGAAGCCGAGTACCGCAAATTGATCGGCCCGTTCGGCAAGGATGGACCTCGGGTGGTGGTTGGCGCCTGAGCCTTGCGATAACCGGGTAGCGGTAGTGGCCGCCCCCCGCCCCCGCGGAGTAATAACCCTGCGCCATCGGCGTACGATGCAGGCGGCGCAGCTTCAGGGGCACGATTCCAGCCACGGACGGGTGAGTCCTGGCGCATCGGCATCGACGAACACGTCGCCCCGACCCGCCCCCGGCCTCTCACTTCCCCACGCTAGCCACCGCCGTGCGATCATCGCGCAGCTGCAGGTACAGCGGCGTGGCCTTGGGCACTGCCAGGCTCGTGCCGGTGAACCCCTCCGGCACGCGCACCGGCTGGGCGAAGCCGCGATCGCTCGCCACCGCGTCCAGCAGGAACAGGTCGCTGCCGGTCAGGGTGCAGCGCTCCTGACCGTCCGCGCACGCCACGCCCGCGATCCGCGGGAGCCGGACAAGGGTGCCGAGCGGCGCCCAGGGGCCGGACGCCTCGCCCTGCACCACGCGATAGCGCAGCGGGCCATAGGCAGAGCCGCCCAGCGCCTCGGCCGGGGCGATGCTCGCGATCGCGATCGTCGCGTCCTGGAGCTTCACGGGCAGCAGCGTGGTCGCGCGGCCGTCCTCGGTCGCGACCTCCACCCTCTCGGTGCCGGAAAAGCGGGTCGAGCCCTGCCCCTTCAGCGCAAAGGTCAGCCGCGCGTCGTTGGGGATCACCGTGTCGCCCTCGATGCGGATCGCTAGCCCCTCGCTGCCGCCGCGCGCGACGGTGCGGCTCACCACCGCCGCCATCGGCCGCTGCGCCTCGACCGTGCCGTCGATCGACAGGCTGCGCCCGTCCGCCAGCACCGCCTTTGCCTGGAACGGCTGGCCCGCGGCCGGCGCCGCCACCGGCGCGGCCGCGCGCAGCACCAGCCGGTCGGCCTTGCCCTCGCGGCCGAGGTCGGCGGGCTCGAACACCGCATCGCCGACGGTCAGGCGCGTCACCTTCTCCAGCCGCGCGCCATAGAGCGTCGCCTCGGCATCGCCGGCGTGGAAGCGCAGGCGGTCGATCCGGCTCGCCTCGGCCAGCGCCGCGATCGCGATGCTCTCCGGCTGGGCGACGCCCTGCTGCTCGACCAGCAGCGTCATCTTGCCGGGCCTGGCCTTGGCGAGCGGCAGGGTGGCGGCGATGCTGCCGTCACCCGCGGCCTTCCACGCGACCTCCTGCACCGCCCCCGACGCATCGCGCAGCGAGAGGCGGGAGACGCAGGCGGCGGCACCGCCCTCCAGCGTCAGCGCATTATCGCGGCCGACGACCACGCCCGCGCCCTCGCCCGCGATCCGCCAGCCGCCCCGGGGCGGCTGCAGGCGGAAGCTCGGCCCGTCCATCGGGGCAAAGCCCCAGTTGCCGTGCAGCTGCGCCTCCACCGGCTCCTTCTGCCCCGCCAGCAGATTGGCCGCGACCACATAGCCGCCGCGCAGCGCGTCCGCGCGCGCCGGCAGGTCGACGGTGGCGCCGTTGGGGCCCTTTACCCGCAGCGCCATGGCGTGGGCATAGTCGGTCGCATAGACCAGCGGCGCGCCCGTCACCGGCAGCACCAGCTCGCCCGGCGGCGCGCACAGCACCTGGTCGGCACCGGCCCGCAGCAGCGGCGGATCGACCGGCCGCACCGGCGGCAGGCCGACGACCATCACCGACTTGGGGCTGGCAAAGGAGGGCGCGGTGTTGAGCAGCAGCCCCGCACGCTCGCCGTCGAGCTGCGCCAGCGCTGGGATATAGGTGAAGCGCGTCGTCTGGAACGCGCCGAACAGCCGCGCCACGTCGCGCACCACGCCGATGTAGGGGCTGTAATAGCCGTACCCGCCCTCGGGCGTGGCGGCGATCTGGAGCGCCAGGTCGGTCGGCGCCCCCACCAGCGTCTCGGCCAGCGAGGTGCGGGTGCCGTCGGTCAGCAGCAGCGTGTTCTCGCTCTGCCCCATGCAGGCGGCGCGCTGCTCGACCGGCTGTTGCAGGCACTCGTCGCGCACCTTGATGGAAAGCGCGCGGGTCAGCTGCTCGGTACGCGCCGGGATCTCGGCCGGGCGGTTGCGCTCGGCATCCTGGATGCCGTCCAGGAACAGGTCCAGCCGCGC
The DNA here is from genome assembly GCF_027922045.1 of Microbacterium terregens. The sequence continues at coordinate 5,078 of NZ_BSEX01000008.1, read as the reverse complement.
CCGGTCGCGCGAGGCCTGGGAAAGCTCGATCGAGGCGCGCACAAAGGCGCCGGGCTGGCGCTGCACCGTGTCCACCACCGCGTCGAAGCCGCCGCCCGTCTCCGGCACCACGAACAGCACCAGCTGCTCGGCGCCCTTGGGCACCTCCAGGTCCAGGCTGCCCTTCTTGCGCTCCCAGCTTTCCGCCTTGAAGAACCAGCGCTTGGGCGGCGGGTTGGTGGCGCCGCGCAGGAAGGCGGCGACCAGCAGGTAGCGCACGCCCTGGCTCCCGGGCAGCTCGGCCGCGATCTTGATGCGGTCGCCCGCGGCGATGCTCGGCACCTTGGCGATCGGCAGGGTGGCGCCACCGCGGGTCACCGACATGCGCAGGGCCGGGCCGGGCAGGTCGAACTGCTGGCTTTCGGCCTGCACCGCGGCCGGCAGCACCATCGCCGCCGCCGCCAGAAACGCTCCGAACCGCTGGAATCTCATGCGCAACGCCACTCCCGATGATCCTCGGCACCGCTGCCGTGCCGCCGCCCGGTGTCGATTTTAGGGCACGTCCGGTACCAGATTGGTCCTCTCGCCGCCGCATCCCTCTTTCACTAAACCGTCACGGTGCCTAAGGACGGCCGCATCGGTGGGCAACGAAAGTCGGACATGAAACTCCTCGCGGGCAACTCCAATCTTCCTCTCGCGCAGGCGATCGCAGGCTATCTGGAGATCCCCCTCACCCGCGCGAGCGTCCGCCGCTTCGCCGACGAGGAGATCTTCGTCGAGGTGCTGGAGAATGTCCGCGGCGAGGACGTGTTCGTCCTCCAGTCGACCTCCTACCCCGCCAACGACAACCTCATGGAACTGCTGATCATGATCGACGCGCTGCGCCGCGCGTCGGCACGGCGGATCACGGCGGTGCTCCCCTATTTCGGCTATGCGCGCCAGGACCGGAAGCCCGGCCCGCGCACGCCGATCTCGGCCAAGCTGGTCGCGAACCTGGTGACGGTGGCGGGTGCCGACCGCGTCCTGTCGGTCGATCTCCACGCCGGGCAGATCCAGGGCTTCTTCGACATCCCGACCGACAATCTGTTCGCCGCGCCCGTCATGTCGGCGGACGTCGCCACCCGCTATGGCGAGCACAACCTGATGGTGGTCTCGCCTGACGTCGGCGGCGTGGTGCGCGCCCGCGCGCTCGCCAAGCGCCTGGGCAACGCCCCCCTCGCGATCGTCGACAAGCGCCGCGAGAAGCCGGGCGAGTCGGAAGTCATGAACATCATCGGCGACGTGCGCGGCCGCTTCTGCGTGCTGGTGGACGACATCGTCGACTCGGCCGGCACGCTGTGCAACGCCGCCGGCGCGCTGAAGGCCGCGGGCGCCGAGGGCGTGGTCGCCTATTGTACCCATGGCGTGCTGTCGGGCGGCGCGGTCTCGCGCGTCGAGAATTCGGCGCTCACCGAACTCGTCATCACCGACTCGATCGGCAACCACGACGTGATCGCCGGGGCCGAAAAGATCCGCCACATGACGATCGCCCCGCTGATCGCCGAAGCGATCCGCCGCATCGCCGAGGAAGCCTCGGTCTCCAGCCTGTTCAACTGATCGGGGGGCAGCCCTCCTTCCCGTGCTCCTGCGCAGGCAGGAGCCCAGGGTACCAAGCGACACCGTTCCTGGCTCTGTGCTCCTGCCTCCGCAGGAGCACAGGTTCGCCTACCGTTCCCGCTCGGCGATCCGCGCCATCAGCGTCGTGATCCGCAGCAGCACCAGCAGCCCCGCCGCGGCAAAGCCCGCCAGCGCCAGCACCGCATAGGCCAGCGTCTCCAGCGAGTCGGCGATGCGGCTGTCGGCCGCTGCCGACTCGCGCTGCGCGATCGCCTGTGCGACCTCGGGCGTCACCTTGCCCATCGGCGTCGGCTCCACGCCGGCAAAGCTGTCCTGCCGCGGATCGACGGGTGGGATGCCGTCGGGCGGCACCGGCCGGCTCACGAGGGAACCCGGCGGCAACGTCGGCCCGCGCGACAGCGTCGCCAGCGCCCCGATCAGCGCGAGCGTCGAAAGTCCGCTCAGCACCAGCATCGCGAAGCGGCCGAGCCGGTCGGCCATGCTCACGCGTGATCCTCGGTCAGCGGCGCGTTGCGCGGATCGCCCGGCTGGCGCGCCCCCGCATTGCCGCGCCGCCGCAGCTCTGCCTTCAGCGCCTCGGGCTTGGGTGCCCACAGGAAGCCGAAGCTCACCGTGCCCTCCTTGGTGCCCACCGCATGGTGGAGCCGATGCGCCTGCATGATCCGCTTCATATAGGCCGAACGCGGCAGGTAGCGGTGCGGCACCCGCTTGTGCACGATCACGTCGTGAAAGCCGAAATAGATCGCGCCATAAGCGGCGATCCCCGTCCCGATCCACGCCCAGCCCGGCCACCAGCCCAGCTGCACCCCGCCCAGGATCAGCACGAACGACGGCACCGCGAAGATCGCGGCATAGAGGTCGTTCCACTCGAACGCGCCGGTGCGCGGGCGATGGTGGCTCGCATGCAGGAACCAGCCCGGCCCGTGCATCAGCCAGCGGTGCGCGGCATAGGCGAACAGCTCCATGCCAGCCACGGTGCCGATGAACAGCGCGATGCCGATTGCCCAGTGCATGGCCGCGATATAGCGATGCACCATGATGAGTGCGAGACTTGGATGGACGCTGGTCGCCGCCTCGGCGGCGCTGGCGGGCTGCGCCCTGCCCGAAGCACGGGTGCGCACCGGCCTCGAGCGTGCCGGGCTGTCGCCGCGCGTCTCCGGCTGCATGGCGGAGCGCATGGTCGATCGCCTCAGCCTCGCCCAGCTTCGCCGCCTCGGCGACCTGCCGCACGCCCGCGACGCCCGGTCGCTGCCGGACTTCCTCCGCGAGGTTCGCGCCCTAGGTGATCCGGAAATCCTGGGCGTCACAACCAGTTCCGCCGCTCTCTGTGCGACGGGCCTGGCGGGCTGATCTTTATTGCGACCGCTTCGCAATCGCATCAATGGTGTTCAGGGGTGGATTTACCGCACGCGCTGTGCTTAAGGCTGCCGGAATTTTTCCGTTTCTCGAACCATGCGAGGCAGGAACTTCTCCATGAACATTCACGAATATCAGGCCAAGGAACTCCTCGCGAAGTTCGGCGCGCCGATCGCCGCCGGCTATGCCGCCTTCACCGTGGACGAGGCCGTCGAGGCCGCAGGCCGCCTCCCCGGGCCGCTCTATGTCGTCAAGTCGCAGATCCACGCCGGTGGCCGCGGCAAGGGCAAGTTCAAGGAACTCGGCCCTGACGCAAAGGGCGGCGTCCGCCTCGCCTTCAGCCTCGACGAAGTCCGCGCACACGCTGCCGACATGCTCGGCAACACGCTGGTGACGATCCAGACCGGCGACGCCGGCAAGCAGGTCAACCGCCTGTACATCACCGACGGTGCCGACATCGCCAAGGAATTCTACCTGGCGCTGCTGGTCGATCGCGCGACCGGCCGCATCGCCTTTGTCGTGTCGACCGAGGGCGGCATGGACATCGAGGAGGTCGCCCACTCGACCCCCGAGAAAATCCACACCTTTGACGTCGATCCGGCGACCGGCTTCATGCCGCACCACGGCCGTTCGGTCGCAGCCGCGCTCGAGCTGAGCGGCGACCAGGCCAAGCAGGCCGCTAAGGTCGCAGCCGCGCTCTACAAGGCGTTCGAGACCACCGACGCCTCGCAGATCGAGATCAACCCGCTGGCACTGACCGAGCAGGGCAACATCCTGGTGCTCGACGCCAAGGTCGGCTTCGACTCGAACGCGATGTTCCGCCACAAGGACATCGCCGAGCTGCGCGACGAGACCGAAGAGGATCCGATGGAGCTCGAGGCGTCGAAGTACGACCTCGCCTACATCAAGCTCGACGGTGACATCGGCTGCATGGTGAACGGCGCCGGCCTGGCGATGGCCACGATGGACATCATCAAGCTCAACGGCATGTTCCCGGCCAACTTCCTCGACGTCGGCGGCGGCGCCAACAAGGAGAAGGTGACGGCCGCGTTCAAGATCATCCTGTCCGATCCGTCGGTGAAGGGCATCCTGGTCAACATCTTCGGCGGCATCATGCGCTGCGACATCATCGCAGACGGCATCGTCGCCGCGGCGAAGGAAGTGAACCTGCAGGTTCCGCTCGTCGTCCGTCTCGAAGGCACCAACGTCGAGAAGGGCAAGGAAATCCTCGCCAACTCCGGCCTCGCCATCGTCCCCGCCAACGACCTGGGCGACGCCGCCAAGAAGATCGTGGCCGAGGTGAAGAAGGTCGCCGCCTGATCCACTAGGCGCTCCCGCCCACGCGGCGGGGGCGCGGAAGTTTAGGCTGAGCTAAGCGGAAACAGCCGGCCGCCCCGGGACAGACCTAGTACCCCGGCGAAGGCCGGGGCCCAGTTGGGAAAGCGGCTGCAAAAGGGCGCCACGCCCACCTCCCGTGCTCCTGCGCAGGCAGGAGCCCAGGGTTCCAAGAGCCCCCAGCGGTTGCTCTGCCGGACCCTGGATCCCTGCCTTCGCAGGGATACGGAGGATTTCGCGGAAGGCGCGTGCATTTCGCACCCGTCCCGCAAGCTCGACCAATTCTCGGGGCCCGCCCCGGCCAAGGACCGGGGCACCGCCTCGAACCATGGCCGCGGCGGGCCCCTTGCTATAGGGTCCCCGGCATTTCCGTTCACGGAGAGAAACACATGAAGCTGTTGGTGCCGGTCAAGCGGGTGCTTGACTATAATGTGAAGCCGCGGGTGAAGGCGGACGGGTCGGGCGTCGACCTGGCCAACGTCAAGATGAGCATGAACCCGTTCGACGAGATCGCCGTCGAGGAAGCCATCCGCCTGAAGGAAAAGGGCGTCGCCACCGAGGTGGTCGTGGTCTCGATCGGCGAGCCCAAGGCGCAGGACACGCTGCGCACCGCGCTCGCGATGGGTGCCGACCGCGCGATCCTCATCACCGCGGACGTGCGTCCCGAGCCGCTCGGCGTCGCCAAGCTGCTGGCCAAGGTGGTGGAAGAGGAGCAGCCGCAGCTGGTGATCCTGGGCAAGCAGGCGATCGACGACGACAACAACCAGACCGGCCAGATGCTCGCAGCCCTG
>NZ_BSEX01000007.1 GCF_027922045.1 Microbacterium terregens | reverse complement strand
TCCGCGAACTCTAGTTGGGCCTCTAACTCCTCCTCGGCCTCCTGTAGGCCCTGTTCCTGCGCCATTTGCAGGTTGTCGTCCATCGCCTCCTGTTCGGCCACGGCCTGCTCTAGCGGCGTCAGGAGGGCGCGGAGGGAGGGCGTAGCCAGGTCGACCAGATGCCGCACGTAGGTGGCCTGGGACTTCTGCTGGATCGACGCGAGGCGGGAAAGGAGGTGGTGCTGCTCATGCGTCAGCACGATCGTGAGGCGAGGGAAGGGAGAAGGCATCGAGACGGTTCCTCCGAGGTGAAGCACCTATGATGGAAGGTGCAGCACCTTTGGCTGGCCGTCAATGGGCTTGGCGTGGGGGAGCTACGCTCCCTTGCTGCCGCCCCGCTACCGCGCGACAATTTTGATGGGTTACGCGGCCTCCGCGATACCCAGCCCCAGACGCCGCTTGAGGTCGTCAAGGAATTCCTCGTCCGATCCCAGCCGCTCCATGTGCCGCCGAAGGGTGGACCCGTATTGCGCTGCTAGCGCCCGCATCGCCCTCTCATGGTCTGCAA
>NZ_BSEX01000006.1:866708-922389 GCF_027922045.1 Microbacterium terregens | reverse complement strand
TCAGGCTCATAACCTGAAGGTCACAGGTTCAAATCCTGTCCCCGCAACCAAACACACAACACAACAAAGCCCGCTTGTCGCAAGACAGCGGGCTTTGTTGCGTCCGGGGCATGGCGGTGGAGGACGACCTGAAGCGGCGATCGCGCACGGGAGCGGTCGTGCGCGTCCGAGCCTTGGCGCTTCGCTCGCGCGCGTCAGACCTACCCTGCCTCATACGCTGCGCTCCCCAACAGGGCTCACCGCAACTGGGCCCCGGCCTCCGCCGGGGTACGATGAAGTGGTTCCCGGGATCGACGGCGTCTTTCGAGCGCGGGCGCCAGGCGCGGTTTCGCTGCTTTGCTGGTGTTGCGTGGGTGCGCAGAGGATCGTCGCGGTGCTGCGGCCGACCACGGGCGGTCGCTAGCGGCGGGCGGGGGCGGTGCTGTTGCGGATGACGAGGTCGTGGGTGAGGGTCAGCTGGCGGCGGGCGGGGGTGCTGCCGCGCAGGATGTCGACCAGCAGCTCCACGGCGCGCTGGCCGATCAGGCCCTTGGGCTGGGCGATGGTGGTGAGCGGCGGCGAAAAGAAGCGGGCGAGGGGCAGGTCGTCGAAGCCGATCACCGAGACCTGGCCGGGACAGGAGAACCCTGCCTGGGCGATCGCGCTCATTGCCCCCATCGCCATCTCGTCGCTGAAGCAGAAGATCGCGGTGACCCCGCCCGCAAGCAGTTCGCCCGCGCGCTGGAAGGCGGAGGCGGCGGAATAGTCGCCGGCACGCAGCTGCAACTGGTCGCCGAGGCCGTGGCGGTCGGCGGCACGCAGGGCGCCCGTCAGGCGATCGCGGCTGATCGGGCTGATCGCCGGGCCGGTGATCACGCCGATATCGCGGTGCCCGAGCGCGATCAGATGCTCCATCGCGTCGCTGCTGGCGGCCGCGTTGTCGATGTGGACGCTCGGCACGCCGATGTCGGGGCTGTATTCGCAGCCGTTGACGATCGGCGCCGCCGGTCCCTGGTCGGCGAGCAGCGGGGCGAGGCTGGCCGGCAGGCGATGCCCGAGGAACACCAGCCCGTCGACCTCGCGGCGCGAGAGCATGTCGGCGTATTGATCCTCCACCTCCGGATCGTGGCGGGTGTCGCCCACCACCACCGAATAGCCGGCATCGCGCGCCGCCTCCTCCGCGCCACGGATCACGCTGGCGAAGAAGGGATTGGAGATGTCCGGGACGGTCAGCAGGATCTTGGCCGCGCGCAGCGTGCGCAGGCTGCGCGCGGCGACATTTGGCTGGTAGCCAAGCGCGTCGACGGCATCGAGCACGCGCCGGCGCGTCTGCTCGGCCACGCGCGCAGGCTGGCTCAGCACGCGCGACACCGTGGCGGTGGACACCCCGGCGACGGCGGCGACCTGGATGATCGTCGTCATGCCCACTTCATGTCGCGTGCCGCGTACGCTGTCGATAGCGGGTGATGTAATCCTTTACATGGCGGTTCGCGCTGTTAGGCTGTCCTCAAGAGCAGGAAAACTGCGGCGGAGGGGATAAGCGCATGGTCGCTGCCGAAGGGACGTTGACGGGTGACGTGCGCCCGGCGTCGGGAATGCTGACGGGGCGGCTGAGCGCCCTGATGTTCATGCAGTTCTTTGTCTGGGGCGCGTGGAACGTGACCCTGGGTCTGGTGATGCAGACCGTGGGCATCGGCAATTTGATCGCCAACGCCTTTTCGGTGGGGCCGATCGCCTCGATCGTGGGCTCGTTCCTGCTCGGCATGGCGGCCGCGCGCTATTTCAGCCCCAAGATGCTGATGGTGATCCTGCACCTGGTGGGCGGCGTGCTGCTGTTCGTGCTGCCCTCGCTGGTGACGCCCGAGCATGGCGACAGCTTCGTCTGGCTGCTGCTGGGCTACATGATCCTCTACATGCCGACCGTCGGCCTGGCGAATACCATCGCCCTCAAGAGCTTTGGCGAGCGGGTCGATCGTTTCCCGTTCGTGCGCGCGTTCGGCACGCTGGGCTGGATCGCGGCGGGGCTGATCATCGGCTGGGCGGGGCTGTCGGCGAGCCCGCAGATCTTCACCGTCGCCGCCGTCGTCTCGATCGCGCTCGGGGTCTACAGCGCCACCCTTCCCAATGTGGAGGCGGACGCGCCGCGTGACGAGAGCGTGATCCGGCAGGTGCTGTGCGTCGAGGCGTTCGGCCTGATGCGCCAGCGCTCGTTCCTGATCTTCATCGCGGCAGCGACGCTGATCTCGATCCCGCTGGCGATGTATTACGCCTATGCCTCCGCCTATATCGGCACGGCGGGCATCGAGAATGTCGGCGGCACCATGACGATCGGGCAGATGTCCGAGCTCGCCTTCATGTTCTCCATGCCGTGGCTCTATCGCCGCTTCGGGGTGAAGCCGCTGCTGCTGGTCGGCATGATCGCCTGGGCAGTGCGCTATGCGCTGTTCGCGATCGGCGACGGGGGCGACTCGCTGTGGGCGATCTACCTGGGCGTGGCGCTGCACGGCGTGTGCTACGACTTCTTCTTCGTGGCGGGCGCGATCTACACCGGCACCATCGCGTCGCCCAAGGGCGTCAACGCGCAGGCGCAGGGGATGCTGACGCTGTTCACCTATGGCGTGGGCATGTTGCTGGGCTCGCAGATCGGCGGCCTGCTCTATGCCCAGCTGCCCGAGACGCCGAGCGTCGCCGACTGGCAGCACATGTGGTGGTACCCCGCGATCGCGGCGGCGGTGGTCGCGATCCTGTTCCAGATCAGCTTCCGCGACGAGACCAAGGGAGAGGCGCGCGCATGACCGCGATGAAGGGGCCGGGCATCTTCCTGGCGCAGTTCCTGGGCGACACCGCGCCGTTCGATACGCTGGACGGGCTGGCCGAATGGGCCGCGGGCCTGGGCTTCGTGGGGGTGCAGATCCCGTGCGACCCGCGGCTGATCGACCTGAAGACCGCGGCCGAGAGCAAGGATTATTGCGACGAGCTGCGCGGGCGGCTCGCGCGGTTCGGGATCGAGCCGACCGAACTGTCGACGCATCTCCAGGGCCAGTTGGTGGCGGTGCACCCGGCCTATGACGCGCTGTTCGACGGCTTCGCGCCGGCCGAGGTGCACGGCAAGCCCGAGGCGCGCCAGGCCTGGGCAGTCGAGCAGGTGACGCTCGCCGCCAAGGCGAGCGCCAACCTGGGGCTGTCGGCGCATGCGACCTTCTCGGGCGCGCTGGCCTGGCCCTATGTCTATCCCTGGCCGCAGCGGCCCGCGGGGCTGGTCGAGGAGGCGTTTGCCGAACTGGCGCGGCGCTGGACGCCGATCCTGGACGCGTTCGAGGATGCGGGCGTGGACTGCGCGTTCGAGATCCACGCCGGCGAGGACATTCACGACGGCGCGTCGTGGGAGCGGTTCCTGGCGGCGGTGGGCGAGCACCCGCGTGCGCGCATCCTGTTCGATCCGTCGCACTATGTGCTGCAGCAGCTCGACTATCTCGACTTCATCGACCGCTATCACGACCGGATTGCGTGCTTCCATGTGAAGGATGCCGAGTTCAACCCGACCGGTCGCTCAGGCGTCTATGGCGGCTATGAGAGCTGGGTGAACCGGGCCGGGCGCTTCCGCTCGACCGGGGACGGCCAGGTCGACTTCGTCGGCGTGTTCAGCAAGCTTGCCCAATATGGCTACAAAGGTTGGGCGGTGCTGGAGTGGGAATGCGCGCTCAAGCGTTCCGAGGATGGCGCGCGCGAGGGGGCGCCGTTCATCCGCGACCATATCATCCACGTGACCGAGCGGCCGTTCGACGATTTCGCTGCGAGCGGCGTCGACCGGGCCGCGATCCGATCGCTGCTGGGCCTGAAGGAAGGCGGCGAGTGATGCGGCAGCCGCTCCGGCTCGGCATGGTGGGTGGCGGCGAGGGCGCGTTCATCGGCGCCGTGCATCGCATGGCCGCCGCGCTGGATGGCGACTGGCGGCTGACCGCAGGGGCGTTCAGCACCGATGCGGGGCGCAACACCCGCACCGGCGAGCAACTGGGGCTCGATCCCGCGCGCGTCTATGACTCGCTCGATGCCCTGCTGGCAGGCGAGCGTGCGCTGCCGGCGGAAGTGCGCATCGATGCGCTGGCGATCGTAACGCCGAACCATCTCCACGCGCCGATGGCGATCGCCGCGCTCGAGGTGGGCTTCCACGTGTTCTGCGAAAAGCCGATGGCGATGAGCGTCGCCGAGGCGGAGGCGATCGCGGCGGCGGCCGAGGCGAGCGGGCGGACGTTCGCGCTGGCCTTCACCTACAGCGGCTATGCGCTGGTCGAGGAGGCGCGGGCGCGCATCGCGCGCGGCGACCTGGGCGCGATCCGTCTGGTGCAGGTCGAATATCTCCAGGGCTGGCTGAGCGCGCCGATCGACGAGGCCGGCAACAAGCAGGCCGAGTGGCGCACCGACCCGGCGCGGGCCGGGATCGGCGGCTGCCTGGGCGACATCGCCACCCATGCGTTCCAACTCGCCGAGCATGTCTCCGGCCTGCGCGCCGAGGCGGTGGCGGCGGACCTGACCATCCATGTGCCGGGGCGCCGGCTCGACGACGACGTGAGCGCGCTGCTGCGCTTCGAGGGCGGCGCGCGCGGCACGCTGAAGGCGAGCCAGGTCGCGGCCGGCGAGGAAAATGGCCTGAAGCTGCGCATCCATGGCGAGCGCGGCGGGCTGGAATGGGCGCAGATGGAGCCCAACACGCTGACGCTGCGCTGGCTCGACCGGCCGGCGGAGATCCTGCGCGCGGGCGGGCCGGGCTTGAGCGACGGTGCGAGCGGGCTGCTGCGCACGCCCGCGGGGCATCCCGAGGGCTATGTCGAGGCGTTCGCCAACCTCTACCGTGGCTTCGCGGCGGCGATCCGTGGCGAAGGGGAGCGGTGGTTCCCCGGGGTCGGCGACGGGCTTCGCACCATGAAATTCGTCGAGGCCGTGGTCGCCAATGCGGCCTCGGACCGGAAGTGGACCAGCATCGATCCGGGAGAGAGTGTATGAAGCGTATCATCAGCCTGGGGGCGGCGGCAGCGATGCTGGCCGTCACCGCGGCACCGGCCGTCGCGCAGACCGCGCCGCCGCCGGCCTTTGCCGCGTGCAAGGCCTGCCACACGGTCGACAAGGGTGGCCGCAACGGCGTCGGGCCGAACCTGAACGGCGTGGTCGGCCGGCCCGCGGCCGCGGTGCCGGGCTTCAACTATTCCAACGCCATGAAGGCGTCGAAGCTGCGCTGGGACGAGGCGACGCTGGACCAGTTCCTGGCCGCGCCGACCAAGAAGGTGCCGGGCACGCGCATGCCGATCGGCATGGCCGACGCCGCCAAGCGCAAGGCGATCATCGCGTTCCTGAAGGCGCAGGGCGGCAAATGATCGGGCGGGGGGCATGACGGTCTCGCGTCGCACCGTGCTGGCTGCCGGCGCGGTCGCGCCGCTCGCGGCGAGCGCCGGCCTGGCGCAGGGCGGCGGCGGCTCCAACGCCGCCCGCTTTTCGCTCGGCTATGCGCCGCACGAGGGCAGCTTCGCCAGCCGCGGCGGCCTGCTCGAGCAGATCGCCTATGCCGCCGACCAGGGCTTCACCGCCTGGGAAGACAATGAGGCGCGCAGCCGGCCGGTCGCGGAACAGCAGCGCATGGCCAAGGCGCTGCAGCAGCGCGGCATGGCGATGGGCGTGTTCGTCGCCAGCATGCCGAAATGGTCGCAGTCGCGGCCGCTGCTGGGTGCCAACGACGGCGCCGAGCGCGAGGCGTTCCTGGCCGACGTCCGCAGCGCCATCGACGTCGCCAAGCGCCTGAATGCGACGCGGATGACGGTGGTCACCGGCTTCATGGACCCCAAGGTGCCGGTGGAGATCCAGACCGCGCGGGTGATCGACGTCATGCGCCGCGCCGGCGACATCGTCGCACCCCACGGCATCGCGATGGTAATGGAGCCGCTCAACACGCGCACCAACCATCCCGGCGTCTACATGCAGAGCATCGCCCAGGGCTATGCCGTGGCGCGCGGCGCCAACAGCCCGGGCGTGAAGATCCTGGCCGACCTCTACCACGAGCAGATCCAGTCCGGGAACCTGATCCCGGTGATGGACGCCTGCTGGAGCGAGATCGGCTATATGCAGTTCGGCGACAATCCCGGGCGCAACGAGCCCGGCACCGGCGAGATCCATTACGCCAACATCGTCCGGTGGCTGCGCCAGCGCCGCTATGCCGGGGTGATCGGCATGGAGCACGGCAATTCGGTCAAGGGCCGCGCCGGCGAGGACCGGCTGATCGCCGCCTATCGGGAAATCGACGCACAATAAGAAGGGGAGGCACGAATGCTTCGCACCACGGGAGGAGAGGCCAAGTGATCGATCGCAGAACGGCGCTTGCCGGCGTCGTCACGATGTTCGGGGCGGGACTGTTCGCGCCGATCGCGCGCGCGGCCGGTGCGGCCCAGGCATCGCGGGTGCCGGTGATCTCCGACGGCCCGCCGAGCACGGCCGTCTTCACACCCGACCAGCGCGCGCTGGTGACGGCGCTGAGCGAGCGGATCATCCCGACCACCGACACGCCGGGCGCGATCGCAGCGGGCGTGCCGATGTTCATCGAAAAGCTGCTCGCCGATTGGGGCGTGCCGGACGATCGCAAGCCGATCCTGGCCGGGCTGGAGGCGGTCGAAGCCCGCAGCCTGAAGGACTATAAGGTCTCCGCCGCCAAGGCGACGCCCGAGCAGCAGGATGCGCTGCTGACGCTGGCGATGAACGGCCAGATCCCGGGCGGCAAGGACTTCTTCGAAGCGATGCGCCAGATGGTGATCACCGGCTATTACACGTCGGAGATCGGCATCACCCAGGAGCGCGAATATCTGCCGGTGCCGGGCGAATACAACGGCGCCTTCCCCTATTCCCAAGTCAACAAGGTCTACAGCGCATGATCAGCCGCCGTACCCTGCTCGCGGGCGCCGGGGGCGCCGCGGCCATCGCCCTGTCGAACCGGATCATCCCGGCCGCCCATGCAGCCCAGATCCCGGCGGTGGGGCTCCAGCTCTACACCGTGCGCGAGCTCTTCCAGAAGGACCCGGTGGCGACGCTGGGGCAGGTGGCGCGCATCGGCTATCGCGAGGTCGAGTTCGGCGGCGGCGGCTATGACGCGATGGATCATGCGCTGCTGCGCCGGACGATGGACCGGCTGGGGCTGCGCGCGCCGTCGGTGCACATCGGCTATGACGCGCTGCTCGGCCAGTTCGAGCGATCGGTGACCATGGCGAAGACCTTGGGCGCCGACACGGTGGTGCTGCCGTACATGACGGACCAGCACCGCACAGAAGCCGGGTGGAAGGCGGCGCTGCCCAACATCGCGCGCTTCGGCGCCGAGTTGAAGAAGGCGGGGCTGGGCTTTGCCTACCACAACCACGACTTCGAATTCACGGTGAAGCCGGGCGGCAAGAGCCTGTTCGACCGGCTGATCGAGGAGACCGACCCGTCGCTGGTGCAGGTGGAGCTCGACCTCTACTGGGCAGCACACGCGGGCGAGGACGTGGCCGGGCTGATCGAGCGGCTGAACCGCCGCATCTATGCCTATCACGTCAAGGACATGCGCGCCGACCGCAGCATGACCGCCGTGGGCCAGGGCAAGACCGACTTCGCCGCGCTGTTCCGCCTGAAGGGAAGCGCCGGGGTCCGCCACTTCTATGTCGAGAACGACGAGGCGCCCGCGCCCTATCTTCCGGACATCACCACCAGCTTCAAGACGCTCCGCGCGCTGCGGTTCTGAGCACGTACGGGCAGGGGAACAACATCATGGCTTCGACCAACAGGTTCGACGCGATCGTCATCGGATCGGGCGTGAGCGGAGGCTTCGCCGCCAAGGAACTGACCGAAAAGGGGCTGCGCGTCCTGATGCTCGACCGGGGCGTCATGGTCGAGCATGGCGAGGGCTATCCGTACGACGGCAAGCCCGCGTTCGAGGTGCCGGCGCGCAACATCATGCCCAAGCCGGTGATGGACAGCAATTACTTCATCGCGCGCCACGGCTATGTGCAGCCCAGCAACCAGCGCTTCTACAACGACGACCGGCAGAACCCCTATGCCTATGACGAGGGGGACAAGTTCTACTGGATCCGCCCGGGCGCGGTGGGCGGCAAGTCGCTGATCTGGGGCCGGTGGAGCTTCCGCTGGGCGCCCGAGGACTTCGAGGCGAACAAGCGCGACGGCATCGATGGCGCCTGGCCGATCGGTTATGACGACGTCGCCCCCTGGTACAGCTATGTCGAGAAGTATGTCGGCGTATCCGGCTCGCGCGAGAACCTGCCCTATCTGCCGGACAGCGAGTTCCAGCCGCCGATGCCGATGAACGTCGCGGAGCAGTGGCTGAAGCAGCGGCTGGAGACGAAGTTCCCGGGCCGCAAGCTGATCCACACCCGCCTGTCGAACCTGACCGAGGACAAGCCCGAGCAGAACCGCACCAAGTGCCAGATGCGCAACCAGTGCAGCAACGGCTGCTCGTTTGGGGCCTATTTCTCGACCCAGGCGGTGACGCTGCCGGCGGCGCGCGCGACCGGGCGGCTGACGCTCCAGTCGGACGCGGTGGTCACCAACGTCGAATATGATTCCGCGCGCAAGCGGGTGACGGGCGTGCGCTATGTCGATGCCAAGACGGGCCAAGCGCAGACGGTGTCGGCGGATCTGGTGTTCGTCTGCGCATCGGCGATGGCGTCGGTCCAGATCCTGATGAACTCGCGCGCGCCGGGAAGCGAGCGCAGCCACTTCGACAGCAGCGGGACGCTGGGCCGCTATGTGATGGACCATATCTTCCGCGTGGGCGTGTCGGGCGAGATCCCCGGCATGACCGATTTGATCGAATATGGCCGGCGTCCGGGCGGCGTCTATATCCCGCGTTTCCGCAACATCGGCGGCGAGGAGGGCGTGGGCTTCAGGCGGGGCTATGGCTATCAGGGCAGCGCCAGCCGCGACCCGTCACCGCCGGTCGGCTTCGGCGCGTCGATGAAGCAGGGCCTGCGCCGCTATGCGCCGTGGAAGTTCAGCATGGGCGCGTTCGGCGAATGCCTGCCGTACAAGGACAACCGCGTCTCGCTCCACGCCAGCAAGGTGGACCGGTTCGGGATCCCGCTGATGCGCTTCGACGTGCGCTTCCGCGAGAACGAGCTCAAGATGATGGCGGACGCGCGGGTGCAGGGCGAGGCGATGCTGAAGGGCGCCGGCCTCCTCAACGTGCGCAGCTGGGAGGGCGAGCATGTGCCCGGCGACGCCATCCACGAGATGGGCGGCGCGCGCATGGGCGCCGACCCCCGCACCTCGGTGTTGAACGGCTGGAACCAGGCGCACGACGCGTCCAACCTCTATGTGACGGACGGCGCGCAGATGGCGTCGGCGTCCTGCGTCAACCCGTCGCTGACCTACATGGCGATGACCGCGCGTGCGGCCGACCATGCGGTGAAGCAGCTGCGGGCGTAACCGGCAGCGCCCCGGGGGATTGCCCCCGGGGCGCTGCGCCTGACCGCGAGAGGCTTTGCGCGTGCTGCTGCGGGTCGGGTCCGCCCCAGGCGGGGCCTAGCCTCCGAACAGCTGCGCCAGGTGCACGTCGACGCGCAGGCCCAGCACCACGGCATCCGGAATGTCGGTCTTGCGGCTGGTCGCATAGATCGGGTCCGGATTGATGACGTACTGGACGTTGGGCATGATCCGGAGCCCGGGCAGCGCCGCCCAGCCATAGTTCAGTTCGGTGATGATCTCGTTCGCCTCGGGCGATCCGGTGCCGCCCGCCTTGGCGCGCAGGTCGCGGAGATAGGCGATCTGCTGGTCGCTGAAATGCGTGTTGGTGACGAGCAGGCCGATCGTGTCGTTGTCGCGGCCCTTGAACGTCCCGGTCTTCACGAACCCGGCCGAGGCGAACCAGTCGATCGACTGGACGTTGCCGGCGTTGAGGAAGAAGCGGCCGAACAGCGCCAGGTTGCGCTTGCTGGCGCCTTGCGCGCGCGCCACCGTCTGGTCCGCCATCGCATACAGGCCCAGCCGGTTGCCGCCGCGCCCGGCGCGGGGAAGGCCGCTCAGCGCCGCGGAATTGCCGTTCGCGTCAAAATAGGGGCTCTGGCCGCCGTCGGTGTTGAGATAGAAGCCGAGGCGGTAGCGACGCGGCAGGCGCTCCTGCGCGAAGCTGGTCTGGTAGCCGACTTCGCCGGGGATCAGCACGCCCGTTCCCTTGCCGAGCGAGAAGTCGAGCCCGCCCTTGCCCTTGGCGTTGAGGTCGTTGTTGTATTCGAAGGCGCCGGTCTGGACGTACCAGCGGTCGTCGATCGCATAGCGCGCCTTGGCCGCCCAGGACGAGTTCGGATAGGCGGTGATGCCGATGTCGCTGATCGCGCCATAGGCGGTGAGGCAGCTGGTGTTGCTCATGAACGCGCAGTTGAGCGGCGAGTTGTTGAAATAGCTGTTCACCGCCGCGCGCCCCACCATCAGGTTGAGCTTGCCGAAATCATGCTCGATGTTGAGCTGGGTGAGGCGAGGGCCGGAGACGGGCCGCCACGTCTGCTGGAAGCTGATCGAGTTTCCGATCGAATCGCGTCCCAGGCTGTCGCCGGTGAACCAGGCGCCCTGGACGTGGAGCTTGGTGTCGGACCAGCCGAGCGCCTTTTCGAGATCGATGTCGGCAGCGGCCATCACCCAGTGCGATTCCGCGCTGCCGTGGCGCACGCCGCCGATCGGATTGGCGGCGACGTTGCCGACGAAGTCGAGCGTGAGATCGACGCCCTGGTCGTTGAGCGAGCGTAGCGCCTTGCCGATCGCGTTGTTCCGCTGGAACCGCGCGAAGCCGGTGGGCGCCTTGCTCTGGTCGGCGGGGGCGGCTTGGGTTGCGCCCGGGGAGAAGGCGGCGGCGGCATCGCGGCCGCTCTCGCGCTCGCCCTCCCCGGTCAGCGGCGGTGCGCTGGTGGTGGGGGTGGCGGTGGCGGGCACGTCGCGCGTGTCGGGCGGCAGCGGCGCCGCCTGCGCCTGTCCGGCGAGCAGCAGCGCGGCTGCGGTGGTGGTCAGAACGGGCATCGAAATCTCCTGTCCGGCCGCGTTCGCGCCGCGGCCGGTTGTCATGGTCGTCGCAGCCGGATCAGGCGGCGGCGATGTTGTGCTTGGCGCGCAGCTTGCGCGTGCCGATGGTGGCGGCGAGGGTGCGTTCGTCGAGCTTGCCCTCCCACTTGGCGATCACGACGGTGGCGAGCGCATTGCCGATCAGGTTCACGAAGGTGAGCCCTTCGGCGAGGATGCGGTGGATGCCCAGGATCAGCGCGATGCTGGCGACCGGGATGACGCCCGTGGTGTTGAGTGTCGCGGCCAGCACCACGAAGGCCGCACCGGCGATGCCCGCCGCGCCCTTGGACGTGAGCAGCAGCACCGCGATCAGCGCCAGCTCGTGGCCGAAGGTCAGGTGGGTGTTGGTCGCCTGCGCCAGGAACACCGCGACGGTGGTGAGATAGAGGCAGGTGCCATCGAGGTTGAACGAATAGCCCGCGGGGATCACGAAGCCGACGACGCTTTCCTCGCAGCCGACCTTCTGCATCTTCTGGATGAGGCGCGGCAGCACCGTCTCGGTCGAGGTGGTGGCGGCGACCACGACGATCTCGTCCCACAGATAGCCGAGCAGGCGCCACAGGCTGACGCCGCACCACCAGGCGACGCCGCCCAGCACCACCGCGGTGAACAGGGCGCAGACGACGAAGAACTCCAGGATCAGCTCGCCCAGCGACAGCAGCGAGGCGGTGCCGAACTGGCCGACGGTGAAGGCGATCGCGCCGAACGCGCCCAGCGGCGCGAAATACATGATGTAGCCGATGATCCGGAAGAAGCCCTGCGACGCGCTGTCGATCACGTCGATGACGGGCTTCGCGCGCTCGCCGATGGAGGCGATGGCGATGCCGAACAGCACCGCCACGAACAGCACCTGCAGCACATGCGCCTCGGTCAGCGCGCTCACGAAGGTGTCGGGGATGATCGCCATCAGATAGCTGGTGATCGACTGGTCGTGGGCGGAGGCGACATAGCCCTGGATCGAGGCGGTATCGATCGCGGCGGCGTCGATGTTCATGCCCGCGCCCGGCTGCCACAGGTTGACCGCGACCAGGCCAAAGACCAGCGCGATGATCGTGATCACCTCGAAATAGAGGATCGACTTCAGCGCGACCCGGCCCACGGCGGTCATGTCGTTCATGCCGGCGATGCCGTGGACGACCGTCACGAAGATGATCGGGCCGATCATCATGCGGATCAGCTTGATGAAGGCGTCGCCGAACGGCTTCATCGCGACGGCGGTGCCGGGTGCGAAGTGGCCGAGCAGGATGCCGATCACCGTGCCGGCGAGCACCTGGAACCACAGCTGGCCCAAGATGCCGAACCGTCCGGCCCGCTTCGTCGTCTCTCCTATGCTTGTCATTCTTTTTATCTCTCGTTGGGGCGGCGGGCGGCGGTTCAGCCGAACAACATGCCGTCGAACAATTTGCGGGCGGTGCGCAGCATGGCCGCGCCGGTGATCGTGCCGCGCTCGTCCACGTCGATCACGCAGCCGGTGGCACCGGTCGGATGTTCGACGTCGAGCGTCTTGGAGCGGCCCTCCGGCACCACCGCCAGCGCGTGCGCGGGCGATCCGTCGATCAGGCAGGCGGTGGCGACGCTGACGGCTCCCAGCACGCCGATCGAGGCGTGGCAGCGGTGCGGGATGAAGGAGCGCACGCTGATGGCGCCGCCGTGTCGCGGGGCGGCGACCAGCATCATCTTGGGCACCGATTGGTCGGCGACATCGCCCAGGTTCATCATCGGCCCAGCCTCCAGCCGGATCGCCTCGATCCGCGCCTTGAGCGACTCGTCGGCGTCGAGGGTCTCGCGATCCTCATAGCCGGTGATGCCGACATCGGCGGCCCGCAGCACCACGCAGGGCATGCCGTTGTCGATCAGCGTGGTCTCCACGCCCCCGATCACGTCCACGGCGTTGCCGGTGGGGAGCAGCGCGCCGCAGCTGGAGCCGGCGATGTCGGCAAAGGCGAGCGGCACCGGCGCGGCGGTGCCGGGCACGCCGTCGATGCGGGCGTCGCCTTCATAGGTGACGGTGCCGCCGGGGGTGCGGACGGTCGCGGTGGCGAGCTTGCCGGTGTTGACCATGAAGATCGAGACCGGGGTCTCGCCGTCCTGCGCCTCGACCAGCCCGCGCTCGATCGCGAACGGGCCGACGCCGGCGAGCATGTTGCCGCAGTTCTGCGCATCGGTGACGATCGTCTGGTCGACGAACACCTGCAGGAACAGATAGTCGACGTCGGCGCCTTCGTGCGCCGAGCGCGAGACGACCGCGACCTTGGACGTCAGCGGGTCGGCGCCGCCCATGCCGTCGATCTGGCGGGGATCGGGCGAGCCGAAGGCGCGCAGCAGGAAGGCGTCGCGTGCGGCCGGCTCCGCGGGCAGGTCTTCGGCGAGGAAGAAGCCGCCCTTGGACGTGCCGCCGCGCATCCACATCGCGCGAATGCCCTCAGACATAGCGAAGGCCCTTCTGTTCCAGCCGCTCGCGCATCGCATAGATGTCGAGGCCGAGTTCGCCCTTGGCCAGCCGCTCGCGCTTCTCGGCTTCCTTGGCCTCGCGCGCCTGGGCCTTCTCGAGCACCGCCGCGGCATCGGTGCGGCGGACCACGCAGACGCCGTCGTCGTCGGCGACGATCACGTCGCCCGCGTTCACCAGCTCGCCGGCGCAGACGATCGGCACGTTGACCGATCCCAGCGTCTCCTTGACCGTGCCCTGCGCCGAGATCGCGCGCGACCAGACGGGGAAGCCCATCTCGGTCAGGTCGCGCACGTCGCGCACGCCTGCGTCGATCACCAGCCCGCGGCAGCCGCGCGCCAGGGCGGAGGTGGCGAGCAGGTCACCGAAATAGCCGTCCTCGCACGGGGAGGTCGGTGCCACCACCAGGATATCGCCTTCTTTTACTTGCTCGATGGCGACGTGCATCATCCAATTGTCGCCCGGCGGCACCGACACGGTGACCGCACAGCCGGCGATGCGCGCGCCGGAATAGATGGGGCGCAGGCGGCTGCCGAGCAGGCCGATGCGGCCCTGCGCCTCGTGCACGGTGGCGACGCCGGCATGGGCGAGACCGGCGACGACGGCCGGATCTGCGCGTTCTACGGTGGTGACGACGCTGGGCATCCTGGCTCCTTCGACAAACTCGTTGCGCCGCTCTCTAGGCCGCCGTTCCGGAATCGGGGACGTGGATTTGCGCACGAGCCATAAGCTGTGCTGAAGTGTGTCACATGATCGCATTCGCTCAGATGAACCTGCGGCACCTGGATGCGGTGGCGCAGGCGGCGCGGCTGGGAAGCATCAGCGCCGCGTCCCAGGCCATGAACCTGTCGCAGCCGGCGCTGACCCAGGCGGTGGCCAAGGTCGAGGCGCAGCTGGGCCACGCATTGTTCGACCGCCAGCCCGGCGGCGTGAGCCCCACCGAGGCCGGGCGGCTGATGACCGCGCGCATCGAGCGGGCGCTCGGCTATGTGGCGCGCGGCGGACATCGCGTGCGGCGGGGCGCGCGCCTGCCGCCGCTGCCGCGCGTGGAACGGCGGATCACGCTCGGCCAGCTGCGCGCGCTGATCGCGGTGGACGAGGCGGGGAGCTTCGCGCTCGCCTCCACCCGCACCGGCATGTCGCAGCCGGCGCTGCATCGTGCCGCGCGGGAACTGGAGCAGCTGCTGGGCGTGCCGCTGCTCACCCGGCAGGGGCGCACGGTGCAGCCGACCCGGGCGGCGGTGCGGCTGCTGCGCTTCGCCAGGCTGGCGCGTGCCGAGCTGCAGGCGGGCGTGGATGAGCTGGAGGCGCTGCGCAACCAGGGGGCGGGACGCGTCACCGTCGGCACCATGCCGCTCGCCCGCGCGATCCTCCTGCCGCAGACCCTGGCGCGCTTCGCCCGCGCCTACCCGGGTGCGTCGGTGAACGTGGTCGAGGGGCCGTATCTGGAGATGCTGGGGGCGCTTCGGCAGGGCGACCTGGACCTGCTGGTCGGGGCGATGCGCGATCCGCTGCCGGTGGGCGACGTGGTGCAGGCGCCGCTGTTCCTGGACGATCCGGTGATCGTCGGGCGCGCCGGGCACCCGCTACGCGCCGAGCCCGGCTTCGCATTCGAACGGCTATTGGATTTCCCGTGGGTCATCGCCGCGGAAGGGGCGCCGGTGCGCGCGCGCTGGGAGCGGATGTTCGTCGATCGCGGGCTGGAGCCGCCGCGGCTGCGGATCGAGTGCGGATCGGTGCTGGTGCTGCGGGGACTGATGCTGGAGGACGACTGGCTGACGCTGATGTCGCGCGACCAGTTCCTGTTCGAGCAGCGCGCGGGGCTGCTGGTCGAGATCGCCGGCGCGGGCGAGACGCTGCGCCGGAGCATCGGCCTCACCCACCGCGACGACTGGCACCCGACGCAGCTGCAAAGCACGTTCGTGGCACTGTTCCGGGAGGTGTGCGCGGACTGGACTTCCGGAAAAGCAATGGAGAGCCAACCGTTCCGATATGCCTGAGGACGTGCCGGCGCACTAGCTCGGGACCATGGACCGAGCAGTATCCCTGGCGTTCATCGGCTTCGGCGAAGCCGCGCAGGCCTTTTGCGAAGGCTGGGGCGCGCAGCCGCCGGGCGCGATCCGCGCCTTTGACATCAAGACCGAAGGCGGGGCCGCCGTCGCCAAGCGCGCCGACTATGCGCGCTGGCAGGTCACCGGCTGCGACCGCGCCGCCGACGCGCTCCGTGGCGCCGGGGCGGTGCTGAGCCTGGTCACTGCGGACCAGGCGCTTGCGGCGGCGAGCGATGCGGCGGCGGGGCTCATGGCCGGAAGCCTGTTCTTCGACATGAACAGCGTCGCGCCCGAGACCAAGCGCGCCGCGGCAGCCGCGATCGAGGCGGCCGGCGGCCGCTATGTCGACGTGGCGGTGATGGCGCCGGTGCGCCCGGCGCTGCTGTCGGTACCGCTGCTGGTGGCGGGACCCCATGCCGAGGCGGGCCGGGCGCTGCTGGAGCGGATCGGCTTCCGGGCGCGCGTGGTTCCCGGCGACGTCGGGGCCGCAAGCGCGATCAAGATGCTGCGCTCGATCGTCATCAAGGGGCTGGAGGCGCTGACCGCCGAATGCCTGCTGTCCGCGCGCGCTGCCGGGATCGAGGAGGAAGTGCTCGCCTCGCTCGACGCGAGCTTCCCCGGCTGGGACTGGCGGACGCGGGGGGACTACAACCTCGACCGCATGCTCGTCCACGGGCTGCGCCGCGCCGCCGAGATGCGCGAATCCGCCGCCACCGCCGCCGCGCTCGGCCCGTCGGGTGCCATGGCGGCCGCGACCGCCGACTGGCAGCAGCGGCTGGGCAGCCTCGGCCTTTCTCCGCTTCCCGAGGGGCTGGCCGCCAAGGCCGATGCCGTCCTCGCCGCCACAGGAAAGCACGACCAATGATCATCGACTGCCACGGCCATTATACGACCGCACCCGCCAAGCACACCGAGTGGCGCGAGCAGCAGAAGGGCGCGTTCAAGGCGGGCGGGGACATCGATCCCGCCTATCCGCAGATCAGCGACGACGAGATCCGCGAGACGATCGAGGCCAACCAGCTGCGCCTGCTGCGCGAGCGCGGCGCCGACATGACGATCTTTTCGCCGCGCGCCTCCGCCATGGCGCCGCACGTCGGCGATGCCGCCACCAACCGCATCTGGGCCGAGCGCTCCAACGACCTCATCAAGCGGGTGGTCGACCTCTACCCCGAGACGTTCGTCGGCGTGTGCCAGCTGCCGCAGACGCCGGAGCTGTCGATCGACCAGTCGATCGCCGAGCTGGAGCGGTGCGTGACCGAGCTGGGCTTCGTCGGTTGCAACCTCAATCCCGATCCGTCGGGCGGCAAGTTCAGCGCGCCGCCGCTCACCGACCGCGCCTGGTACCCGTTCTTCGAGAAGATGGTCGAGCTGGACGTGCCGGCGATGATCCACGTGTCGGGCAGCTGCAACCCGGCGATGCACGCGACCGGCGCATACTACATCGCCGCCGACACCATCGCCTTCATGCAGTTCATCGAGGGCGACCTGTTCCGGGATTTCCCCGACCTGCGCTTCATCATCCCGCACGGCGGCGGCGCGGTGCCCTATCACTGGGGGCGGTATCGCGGGCTTTCGGACATGCTCAAGCGCCCGCCGCTTACCGAGCACGTCATGAAGAACGTGTTCTTCGACACCTGCGTCTATCACCAGCCGGGAATCGACCTGCTGTTCGAGGTGATCGACGTGGACAACATCCTGTTCGGGTCGGAGATGGTGGGCGCGGTGCGCGGCATCGACCCGCAGACGGGCCAGTATTTCGACGACACCAAGCGCTATATCGACGCGCTGGCGATTCCCGACGCGGACAAGCGCAAGGTGTTCGAGGGCAATGCCCGCCGCGTCTATCCGCGGTTGGACGCGCAGCTGAAGGCACGGGGGCTCTGATGGCCGACTTTCAGATAGATCCGAACTGGCTGTGCTGGGACCCGGCGCCGAGCACGCCGCGCTTCACCCCGCCGCCGGGCGCCGTGGACGCGCATTGCCATGTGTTCGGGCCGGGCGACGTGTTTCCCTATGCGCCGGAGCGCAAGTACACGCCCTGCGACGCCAGCAAGGAGCAGCTGTTCGCGTTGCGCGATCACCTGGGCTTCGCGCGCAACGTGATCGTGCAGGCGACCTGCCACGGCGCCGACAATCGCGCGCTGGTCGATGCGCTTCAGGCGGCGGACGGGCGCGCGCGCGGCGTGGCGACGGTGCGCGACACGGTGACGGACGCGGAACTGGCGGCGCTGGACGCGGCCGGCGTCCGCGGCGTGCGCTTCAACTTCGTGCGGCGGCTCGTCGATCCCAAGCCCGACGCCTATTACCGCGCGATCATCGACCGTATCGCGCCGCTCGGCTGGCACGTCGTCATCTATTTCGAGGCGGCCGACCTGGAGGAGCGCTGGAACTTCTTCACGTCGCTGCCGACGACGGTGGTGGTCGACCATATGGGCCGCCCGGACGTGACCAAGCCGGTCGACGGGCCGGAGTTCGGCCGCTTCGTCCGGCTGATGGCCGAGCACGAGAATGTCTGGAGCAAGGTCAGCTGCCCCGAGCGGCTGTCGAAGTCGGGTCCGCCGAGCTACGACGACGTGGTCCCGTTCGCGCGCACGCTGGTGGAGCGCTTCCCGGACCGGGTGCTGTGGGGCACGGACTGGCCGCACCCCAACATGACCAGCCACATGCCCGACGACGGCGCGCTGGTGGACATCATCCCGCGCATCGCCCCGAGCGAAGACCTGCAGCGGCGGCTGCTGGTCGACAATCCGATGCGGCTCTACTGGGGCGCCCGCTAGGAGCGCCCCGTCCGGTCAGGCGGCGCTGCGGCCGCCGGCCGGCGGCGTCTCGCGAAGGCTGGAGGAGCCTTCCCACAGGTTGATCCCGCCTTCGGCCGCATGGGCGTCGATGCGGGCGAGCTCGTCCTCGGAAAAGTCGAGGCGGTTCAGCGCATCGAGGCTGTCGTCGAGCTGGGCGACGGTGCGCGCGCCGATCAGCGCGGAGGTGACGCGGGGATCGCGCAGCACCCAGGCGATCGCCATCTGGGCGAGGCTCTGGCCGCGCGCCTGGGCGATCTCACCCAGCGCCCGTACCCGCGCGAGATTCTCTTCCGTCAGCAGCCCCTGCGATAGCGAGCCGCCGCGCGAGGCGCGGGCATCGGCGGGGACGCCGCCGAGATATTTGTTCGTGAGCATGCCCTGCGCGAGCGGGGAAAAGGCGATGCAGCCGGTGCCGAGGTCGGCGAGCGTCTCCAGCAGGCCCCCTTCGATCCAGCGGTTGAGCATCGAATAGCTCGGCTGGTGGATGAGGAGCGGCACCTTGTGCTCGGCGAGGATGGCCGCGGCCTGGCGGGTCAGCTCGGGCGAATAGGAGGAGATGCCGACGTAGAGCGCCTTGCCCTGGGCGTGGATCTGGGCGAGCGCGCCCATCGTCTCCTCGAGCGGCGTGTCGGGATCGACGCGGTGCGAATAGAAGATGTCGACATAGTCGAGGCCCATGCGCTTCAGGCTCTGGTCGCAGCTGGCGATCAGATACTTTTTGCTGCCGCCGATGCCGCCGTACGGCCCGGGCCACATGTCCCAGCCGGCCTTGGTGGAGATCAGCAGCTCGTCGCGATGGGCGCGGAAGTCGTGCGCCATCACGCGCCCGAAATTCTCCTCGGCCGAGCCATAGGGCGGGCCATAGTTGTTCGCGAGATCGAAGTGGGTGACGCCGCGGTCGAACGCGCGGCGCAGGATCGCGCGGCCGGTCTCGAACACGTCCGCGCCGCCGAAATTCTGCCAGAGGCCGAGGCTGATCGCCGGCAGGTCCAGGCCGCTGCGACCGCACCGCCTATAGGGCATGCGCCCATCATAGCGGGCGGGATCGGGCTGGTAGGGGGGCTCGAACGACATTCGGCAGGTCTCCGGTTGCGGGGGCCTGCGCCTTGTAGATGCAACGGCGTGCCGGAGCTATTCCGGACGCGGCCCCGGGCAGGGAAAGCGCGCGCCAGCCAGCGGCGTCGTGCCGCCGGCTGGACGTGCGAAGGGTCCCGGCGGGTGCCGGGAGGGGCGATCAGCGACCGCCCGAGCTGCCGCCGGTGCCGCCACCCGAGCTGCCACCGGTGCCGGTGGTTCCGCTCCCGGTGCTGCCGGTGCCCATCGTCCCGGTCGTGCCGGTGGTGCCAGTCGTTCCGGTGCCGGTGGTGCCGCTGCCGCCGGAGCTGCTCCAGCTACCGCTGGTGCCGCCCGAGCTGCCGGGGAGGCCGTCCGGAGACGTGGTGGTCGAGCCGGGCGTGTTCGAACGGTCCGGCATGGTCGTGGTGGAACCGCGGTTCGTCCGCGAACCCCGGCGCGACGGACGATCGGACCGGTTGGGGGTCGTCGTCGTCGACGTGTCGGGGCTGGTGGTCTGCGTCCCGCGCTGCAAGTCGGTGGTCGTTTCCGTGCCCGGCGTGGTCGTCGGATTGGCCGTCGGGTTCGTCGTCGTCGGGCTCGTGGTCGTCTGTGCGATCGCGGCGGCTGAGCCACAAACCGCCAGCATACCGATCAGGATTGTCTTGCGCATGATGGGGTTTCCTTCTCCAAAACCGAGGGCTCAACGCCGTGGATTGCGAGAAGTGCCATGTTTTCGCCAAGATTCTCGGCCGAAAAATCCTTATTTTATCATAGGTTGATTCCGCCGCATTGGGCGCGGTGCAGCAGTTTCTGATCGGCGAGGACCAGCGCGACCATCGCCTCGACTACGGGGACGCCGCGAATGCCGACGCAGGGGTCGTGCCGGCCGCGGGTGGCGAGCGTCGTCGCCTCTCCGGCGCGGTTGATGGTCTCCATCGGCGTCAGGATCGAGCTGGTCGGCTTGAAGGCGACGCGCAGGCGGACCGGCTGGCCGGTGGCGATCCCGCCCGCGATGCCGCCGGCGTGGTTGGCGAGGAAGCGGGGGCCGTCCTCGCCCGGGCGCATCGGATCGGCATTCTCCTCGCCCGAAAGCGCCGCGGCCGCGAAGCCGTCGCCGATCTCGACGCCCTTCACCGCATTGATCGACATGGCTGCGGCGGCGAGCTCGCTGTCGAGCTTGGCATAGAGCGGCGCGCCCCAGCCGGCGGGCACGCCGGTCGCCTCGCAGGCGACCACGGCGCCAAGCGACGAGCCGGCCTTGCGCGCGCGGTCGACCAGCGCCTCCCAACGGACGGCGGCTTCGGGATCGGGGCAGAAGAAGGGATTGCGGCCGATCTCGGCAGCATCGAAGCGGGCGTAGTCGATCGCGTCGCCGCCGATCGCCTCGACCCAGGCGGTGATCGTCACTTCCGGAATCACCAGCCGGGCGACGGCGCCGGCGGCCACCCGCGACGCGGTTTCGCGCGCGGACGAGCGCCCGCCGCCGCGATAGTCGCGGAAGCCGTATTTGGCGTCGTACGCGTAGTCGGCGTGGCCGGGGCGATAGGCCTGGGCGACCTCCGAATAATCCTTGGAACGCTGGTCGACGTTCTCGATCATCAGCGAGATGGGCGTGCCGGTGGTGCGGCCCTCGAACACGCCGGAGAGGATGCGGACTTCGTCGGGCTCGCGGCGCTGGGTGGTGAAACGTGAGGTGCCGGGACGGCGCGCGTCGAGGAACGGCTGGATCTCGGCTTCGGTGAGGGCGATCCCCGGCGGGCAGCCGTCGACCACCGCGCCGATCGCCGGGCCGTGGCTCTCGCCCCAGGTGGTGAAGCGGAACACCCGGCCAAAGCTGTTGACGCTCATGCGGCCTCCCCCAGCAGCGCAAAGGCGCCGGCGTGCGTCGCTTCGCCGCGGACGCCGCAGGGCATGGCGCCCTGCTGCAGCGGCAGCGCCATCAGATAGTCGCCCGCGTAGGGCGAGGCGAAGCCCTTTGCCCAATCGGCGGCAAAGCCGAAGCGGCCGTAATAGTCCGGATCACCGAGCACGAAGCACAGGTGCACGCCCGCGTCGGCGAGATGCTGGAGCCCGGCGCGCACCAGCGCCTCGCCCACGCCCTGGCGGCGGTGGGAGGCGGCGACCGCGACCGGCGCCAGCGCGACGGCGGCGACGGGCTTGCCCGCGATGTCCACGGCCATGCGGCTGAACGCCACCATGCCCGCGAGCATGCCGTCGTCCTCGTCGTCCGCGACCAGCGTCAGCACCATGTCGCCGTCGATGCACAGCCGCTGGACCAGCATCGCCTCGTCGGGTGCCGGAAAGGCGGTGCGCAGCAGCGCGTCGATGGCGGCCACGTCCCCGCCCGAGGCCGGGCGGATGGTGATGCTCACGACAGTGCGATGTCGGGTGCGTCCTCGGCCTTCATGCCGATGACGTTGTAGCCACCGTCGACGTGGTGGATCTCGCCGGTGACGCCGCTCGCCAGGTCGGAGAGCATGTACAGGCCGGCGCCGCCGACATCCTCGATGGTGACATTGCGGCGGAGCGGCGAGTTGAGCTCGTTCCACTTCAGGATGTAGCGGAAGTCGCCGATGCCCGAGGCGGCGAGCGTCTTGATCGGGCCGGCCGAGATCGCGTTGACGCGGATGTTGTCGCGCCCGAGGTCGACGGCCAGATACTTGACCGAGGTGTCGAGCGCGGACTTGGCCACGCCCATCACGTTGTAATGGGGGACGACCTTTTCCGAGCCATAATAGGTCAGCGTCAGCAGGCTGCCGCCATTCGGCATCATCTCCCGCGCGCGCTTGGCGACGGCGGTGAAGCTGTAGACCGAGATGTTCATGGTCATCAGGAAGTTTTCGAGGCTGGTGTCGTAATAGCGACCGCGCAGCTCGTTCTTGTCGGCAAAGCCGATCGCATGGACGACGAAGTCGATCGTCGGCCACTTCTGCGCCAGCTCGTCGAACGCGCGGTCGAGGGCGCCCATGTCCGACACGTCGCATTCGATCAGCGTGTCGGAGCCCAGCTGCTCGGCGAGCGGCTTCACGCGCTTGCCCAGCGCCTCACCCTGGTAGGTGAAGGCCATTTCCGCGCCCTGCTCGTGGAGCGCCTTGGCGATGCCCCATGCCAGCGAACGATCGTTGGCAAGCCCCATGATGAGCCCACGCTTGCCCTGCATCAGTCCCGTCACGCCGCTGTATCCTCCTTCAACTCGGCCGGCTCCTCTAGCCCCGCTTCGGGGGTTTCCGCCAGCGCCGCGTTCAACTCTGCGCCGACGACCACCCCCAACCCCACGACGAAGAAGAAGATCAGCGCGATCATGACGCCTGCCAGGCTCCCGTAGGTGAGATCATAGCCCCCGAGCAAGTCGAGCGACAGCGGCAGCAGCGCGGTGGTGCCCAGCCACCAGCCGGCCGTCAGCGCCGCACCCGGCCATTTGGGGCACTTGCTGTAGCGATACTTGCTGGGGGTGAGGGTGTAGAAGAGCATGTAGAGCGCGACGAACAGCGCGACCGCCGGCGCGAGCCGCGCGACCGAGAGGATGCGCGCCGTGTCGGTCAGGAAGGGCATCACGCGCAGGATGAACTGCTCGACGCCCAGGAGCGCCACCTGAAAGCTGAACGCCGCCATCGCCAGGATCACCGAGCCGACGATCAGGCCGATCGAGCCCAGGCGATATTCCCAGAACGGCCGGCTGAAGGGGATGCCATAGGCCTGGCGCAGGATCGAGCGCACCGTCTCGATGAAGCCGGTGGTGGTCCACAGCCCGACCAGCGCGCCCAGCCACAGGAGCGAGCCCGAGCGCGCCTGGAGCACGTCCAGGATCGGCTTTTCGAGCACGCTTGCAACTTCGGGCGGGACGGTGCGCAGGAACGCCTCGACCGCGTGAACGCCATCGCCGGTGCGCCCCACCAGCCGCGCGACCGCAGCCGCCACGATGAAGAAGGGGAACAGGGTGACGAGCGAGAGATAGGCGAGGTTGCCGGCGTGGGTGAAGCCGTCGGTATAGGTGCCGACCGCGACCCGGCGGACGATCTCGATCACCCGCTCGCTCAGCCCCATGCGCGACAGGAGCGGCGCGCGGCGGTGCCGCCGTGCCTCCGGGCTTTCGGGGGAAACCGCGCCGACCGGAAGGTCGGAGCCGGCGCGGGGATCACTCACAGGCCGAGCTTCGACCGGGGATCCTGGTCGCGGCCGGGCCAGCCCTGCACGAACTCGACCAGCGCGTCGTCGCCGACCGGCAGGTCCACCATCAGCGTCACCAGCTGGTCGCCGCGACCGCCGCCCTTCTTGTGGAAGCCGCGGCCCTTGAGGCGCAGCACCTTGCCCGAGGTCGAGCCCTTGGGCACCTTCAGCATCACCGCGCCCTCGACGGTGGGCACGCGCACCTCGCCGCCCAGCACCGCCTCTGCCAGGCTGATCGGCAGGTCGAGCCGCACGTCGTCGCCGTCGCGGGTGAAGAAGCGGTCGGGCTGCACCTCGATGGTGACGATCGCGTCGCCGGCGCCGCCAGGGCCCGGATCGCCCTTGCCCGCGAGGCGCATCTGGGTGCCGCTTTCGAGGCCGGCCGGAAGCTTCAGGTCGATGGTCTTGCCGTCGCGCAGCATGATGCGCTGCGGGCTGAGCGTCGCGGCATCGGTGAAGGAGACCGCGAGGCGATAGGGGACGTTGGCGCCCTTGGGCGCCTGGCGCCGGCCGAAGCTGCCGCCGCCGAAGCCGCCGCCACCACGCTGGCCGCCGCCGAACAGCCCCTCGAACAGATCCTCGAAGCCGCCGGCATCGCCGCCGCCGCCGAAGTCGAACTGGGTGCGCCCGCCGCCGCCCGGCCGGGGGCCGCCGCCGCCGAAGCCGAAGGGCGCGGTGGGATTGCCGTCGCCGTCGATCTCGCCGCGATCGAACCGGGCGCGCTTGTCCTTGTCGGTGAGCAGGTCATAGGCCTGGGTCACCTGGCTGAAGCGCTCGGCGGCGTTGGGATTGTCCTTGTTCCGGTCGGGGTGCAGCTCCTTCGCGAGCGTACGATACGCCTTCTTGATGTCCGCTTCGCTCGCGTCGCGGGCTACGCCCAGGGTTGCGTAAGGGTCTGCCATGCCCGTTAGCTAGGCGGTGCAGGGCGCGGCGGCAATGGGGGCACGGCATCCATTTCCGGAGCGGAACGAAGCCGGGGCGCACCCGTTTCGCAGGCCATGACCGCCTGCGCTTCCCCCGCCCGCCGCCGCCTGCTCGTCCAGTCCGCGCTGCTGCTGCCGCTGCTTGCCCTGCCGGGCTGTGCCACGACGCTGGGAAGCTATGGCGTGGAGGAGGGCGTGCGGCGGCTGCTGACGCTGTCGAGCCAGCGCGCCTTTGCCCGGCTGACGGAGCCCGGCGGCTTCTATGACGACCAGCTGACGCGGCTGACGCTGCCCGACACCGGCGGCAACGACGTGCTGGGCGCGCTGCTGCGGACCAATGCGGTGCGCAGCCGGGTGGCGATGGCGCTGAACGACGTGGCGGTGGACGCGGCCGAGCGGGCGACGCCGGTGGTGCTCGATTCGATCCGGTCGATGACCGTCACGGACGCGATCGCGATCCTGCGCGGCGGCCCGACGGCGGCGACCGACCTGCTGCAGCGGCAGGTGGGCGGCGCGCTGGTGGAGGCGATGTTCCCCGAATTCTCGACCGGCCTGCGATCAGACGCTCTGGAGATCCTGACTGCGGTGGCGGGTGCGCGCACCGGCATCGACTATATGGCGCTGGCACGCACCGGCGCGGAGCAGGCGGGGCAGGCGATCTTCCGGGCGATCGGGCGCGAGGAATCCGCGATCCGTGCCGATCCGCGCAGCACGCGGGACCCGGCGCTGATCGCGCTGCTGACGGGAAGCGCGCTGGTGCGCTGAGGCGCGCCTTCAGTCCTCGATCGGCGCGACGTCTACCGAGACGGACATGGTTTGGGCGCCCGACCCCAGCACCACGCCGTCGATGGGCGCGATCTCTGGATAGTCGCGGCCGACGGCCACGATAACATGGTCGTTCGCCATCCAGATGCCGTTGGTCGGATCGACCCCGATCCAGCCGAGGCGGTCGCCGCACCACAGCAGCACCCAGGCGTGGGTCGCGTCCGCCCCCACCAGCCGCGGCGCGCCCGGCGGGGGAAGCGTGCGCAGGTAGCCCGAGGCATAGGCGGCCGGCAGCCCGGCGGCGCGGAGGCCCGAGATCATGATCTGCGCGAAATCCTGGCAGACGCCGCCGCGCTGGGCAAAGGCGACGTGCGGGGGCGTGTCGACCAGCGTGGCGGTGGTGTCGAAGGCGAACTCGCGCTGGATGCGCTGGGCAAGCGCGATCGCCGCCTCCAGGGCGCCGCGGTCCGGATCGAGCTCCTCCGCGCACCAGGCGCCGATGTTGCGATCGAGCGGGATATGGGGGGAAGGAAAGAGGTAGCTGGCGGGGCTCGCCGGGCCGACGTCGCGGCTGTCGCGCGCCCAGGCGGCGATCTCTGCCAGGGTCGGGTCGTCGGCGGCGGGCATCGGCAGCGGCCGGTCGACCGTCATCAGCGCGCGGCTTTCGATGGTGAGCTCCCGCTCCGGCTTTTCGACCACCAGCCGCATGACGTTGGCGAGCCCTGCCTGCGCGCGTGCGGGGGCGATCTCGCCGCCCGGCTCCACGGAGAGGTGATAGTCGTCGAGCGTCTGGCCGGACCAGAGGATCGGCTTGAGCCGGAGGTTGCACCGCGCGAAGCCCGCCGCATCGGCATATTCGAAGCGGGTCACATGCCGGATGGCGTAGCGCATCATGCGAGCGTCAGCCCGGAGCCGCGCAACGGCTCGGCCCCCTGGAGGAAATAGCGCGCGGCGATCGCGTCGGAGAGGTCCATGAGCCTGGCCTCCAGTGCGCCTATGGCGGCCGGGTCGAGGCTGGCGGCGGTGGCGGTAGTGACCATCGCCTGCACCGCGGTCGCGAGTGCCTGCTGCGGTTCGGCGATGCCGGAGTCGGACAGCACGGGTAGCCGGGCGAGATGATCGGCGATCGCCCCCACCTGGAAGGCGATGGCGCGCGGGTTGCCGGGGTCGAGCGCGACCAGGTCCAGCACGGGCAGGCGCCCGAAGCTGGTGAGATAGCGCTGGCGATAGCTGATCTGGCTGTCGGCGAGGTCCAGCAGCGTGGAGAGGTCGTCCGAGGTCGCCTCGCAGCCGGCAAAGGTGCGAAGCGCGCGGGTGATCGCGAGCGCCCGCTCCAGCCGCCGGCCGAGATCGTGGAAGCGCCAGGCGTCGGTGCGCGCCATGTGCTCGGCCGAGAGTCCGGCCAAGGCGGCGTAGCGGCGCTGGAGCGAGCCGGCACGGTCGAGCAGCCCCCCGCGGCTGGGGTGGGGCGCGTCGAGCAGGCGCATCATGTCCGCCGACAGTCGATCGCGCGAGATGGCGCCGATGCCGGCGGCCAGCCGGTTGATCTGGCGGACGTTGTGCCACTGGCCCTCGGTGCCGTCGATCGCGATGCGGGCGAACTCGACGAGCTCGCGGCGGCGGCGACCGGCAGGCGCAGGGGCGGCACCTGCGTCGGCGATCAGCGCGACCAGCCGCGCGACGGTCTCGTCGGCGAGTGCGGCGCCGGTGTCGGCGCTGATCGAATGGCCGAGCAGCACGCGGGTCGCGCCCAGCAGCGCCTCGCCGCGTTCCAGGTAGCGGCCGAGCCAGAAGAGATTGTCGGCGACCCGGCTGGGCAGGGTGCCGGGATTGCGGCGCAGCTCGACCGCGCCGGCGACGGGCAGGAGCGAGACGGGGAGCACCGGATCGGCGCCGTGGACGCAGACGTCGGCGGACCAGCTTCCCTCGCCCATCACGGTCGCGCGGGTATCCGGCTCACCGCCCAGGCGCGCGAAGCCGCCGGGAAGCACCGCCCACCGGCCGTCCGCGTCGCGCGCGGCGAAGACGCGGAGGGTGAACGGCCGCGGGGCGAGCCGCTCCCCCTCGGCAAAGGGCATGGTCGAGAGGCAGACCGCTTCCTGGCCGACATAGTCCTGCGGCCGGCGCGCCATGTCCTCGGCCAGGAGCCGGCGCGCGTCGGCATCGAGATCGGCACCGAGCACCGGGCCCCCGCCCGGAAGGCCGAGCGGGGCGGGGCCGAAGGCGGGTGCCACCACCATCTGATCGAGGTTGGCGAGCACGTGCGCGCGCTCGGCCGGCTGGCCGCACCACCAGGTGGCGATGTTGGGAAGCTGGAGCGGGGCGCCGTTCAGCCGCTGTGCGAGCGCGGGCAGGAAGGCGGAAAAGGCGGGTGCCTCGAGCATGCCCGCCCCCGGCGCGTTGGCGACGACGACGTTGCCGGCTGCCATCGCGTCGACGAGACCCGGCACGCCGATCGTCGAGCTGGCGTCGAAGGCGAGCGGATCGAGCAGGCGGGGATCGACCCGGCGGCACAGCGCGTCGATCCGCTTCAGCCCGGCGATGGTGCGGACGTAGAGCCGGTCGTCGCGGACGGCGAGGTCGGCGCCT
Source organism: Microbacterium terregens (assembly GCF_027922045.1). Next base: position 894,539 of record NZ_BSEX01000006.1, on the reverse strand, counting down.
TCGACCAGCAGGAAGCCCAGATAGCGCGCGAGATGCGCCTGCTCGGCATAGCTGGGGTTAAGCCGGCCGGGGGTGAGCAGGCCGATGCGCGGTTCGCTGCGGCGGCAAGTGGCGGCGAGGCCGTCGCGCATGGCGGCAAAGAAGGGGGCGTGTCGGCGGACGTTGAGCCGGCCCTGCAGGCCCCCCAGCGTGCGCGCGATCGCCAGCCGGTTCTCCAGTGCATAGCCGGCGCCCACCGGCGCGCGCAGATGATCGGCGAGGACGCGCCAGCGCCCGTCCGCGTCGCGGCAGAGGTCGGCAGCAAAGAAATGGAGATGGTGGCCACCCGGCGGGGTCACCCCGACCATCGGCCGCAGGAACAAGGGGCTGCCGGTGACCAGCGCGGCGGGAATCGCCCCCTCCGACACCAGCCGCCCGGGGCCGTAGAGATCGGCGGTCACCGCCTCGACCAGCTCGGCGCGTTCGGCGATGCCGGCGGCGATGCCCTGCCACGCGTCGCTGTCGATCAGCAGCGGAACGGGCGACAGCGGCCAGCGACGCTCCTCGCTCTCACCGGGCATGCGGTGGCCGAGGCCGACATCGTCGGCCTGGCGCTGCGCGCGTTCACGGGCGTGGTCGAGCGAGTCGCCGGTGGTGGCGGCAAGCTCCTCCAGCGCCGCGAGCCAGGCGGCGCGGTCCGCCGAGTCGCACAGCACGTCGCCCGCAGGCGCGTGCGCGCAATAGTCGGCGGCCCAGCGGCCGGCGATCGTCCGTGCGTCGAACAGGCTGGCTAGGGCGCGGCTCGCCAATTCAACACTCCGGTTGCAGCTGGAGGGTGTCGACCATAATCCGTGCTGCAGCGCAACCGTTCGCGGTGGCGGGGTGCCCCGTCAAAGATCGGGCAAGGGCTGGTCGGCGATGCCCCAGCCGGCGAGGCCGCGGCCGTTGGCGCGCTCGATCAGCTCGGCAGCATCGTGGATCGAGAAGCGCTTGGGGCTTTCGATGTCGCCGAACTCGGCCCAGCTGACCGGGGCTGCGACATGGGCGCCGGGGCGGGCGCGCGCGGAGTACGGCATGACGGCGGTGGCGCCGCGCTGGTTGCGCAGCCAGTCGATGAAGATGCGGCCCACGCGCTTGGCCTTCGACATGGTGGCGGTGAACCGCTCGGGCTCGGCGGCGGCCATGGCGCGGGCGAAGCGATCGGCAAAGGACTTCACCGCCGGCCATTCGGCCTGGGGGGTGAGCGGGACGACGACATGCACGCCCTTGCCGCCCGACAGCATCGGGAAGCTCGCGAGGCCCATGTCGGCGAGGTGGCGCTTCAGATCCTCGGCGGCGCGCTGGACGTCCTTCCAATCGAGGCCTTCATCGGGGTCCAGGTCAAACACCAGCCGGTCGGGGCGCTCGACATCCTCGGCGCGCGATCCCCAGCCGTGGAACTCGATCGTGCCCATCTGCACACAGGCCATCAGCCCATCGAGGTCGCGGACATAGAGATAGGGCTGGGTCGAGCCGTCCTTTTCGCGAATGTCGACATGGTCGACATGGTCGCCGAAGCTGCCGGCGTCGTGCTTCTGGAAGAAGCATTGCTTGGCGCGCCCCTGGGGGCAGCGGACCAGGCTGATCGGGCGGTTGGCGACCCAGGGCAGCATGATTGGCGAGACCTGGGCGATGTAGGTGGCGAGGTCGCCCTTGGTGGCGCCGTCCTCGGGGAAGATCACCCGGTCCGGGTTGGTGATCTTGATCGAGGAAGTCGGCACCTCGGCCTTGCCGCGCGCCGGCGCGGCCTCGGGCGTTTCGGCGACCACTTCCTCCGGGCGCTTGTCCTCGCGCAGGGCGACGAAGCTCGCGTGGCGGATGACCTGCTCGGCGGTGAATTCGGCGAAGGCGACTTCGGCGACGAGCTTCGGCTTCACCCAGTGCGCGCCGCGCGCCGCCGCGCGGGGGACGGAGACCGGCGGCGTCTTGGTGGCGATGGTGTCGAGGCGCTCGCGCAGGTCGTCGATGGTGTCGGCGTTGAAGCCGGTGCCGACCTTGCCGGCGTAGACCAGGCCGTCGGGCCCGTTCACCGCCAGCAGCAGCGAGCGCAGGCCGCGGCTGGCGGCGGTGGAGGGCGACCAGCCGACGATCACGAACTCCTGCCGGCGAATGCACTTGGTCTTGAGCCAGCCCTTGGAGCGGGTGCCACGATAGGGGGCGTCGGCGCGCTTGGAGACGACGCCCTCATAGCCCTCCCGGCACATCGCCTCGAACAGCTTCTCGCCGGCGCCGACGACATGCTCGGAATAGTGGAGCCGCGCGTCGACATTCTCGATGAGGGGGCGCAGCCGGTCCTTGCGCTGCACCTGGGGCAGGGCGCGTAGGTCCTCGCCGTCCACCTCGAGCAGGTCGAAGGCGAAGAAGGCCATGTCGCCGCCGTTGCTGATCGCCTCCTGCAGCGTCGAGAAGTCGGGGCGGCCATCCTTGAAGGCGACGATCTCGCCGTCGATCAGGGCGCTGCCGGCGGGGATTGCGGCGGCGGCCTCGGCGATGCCGGGGAACTTGGCCGTCCAGTCGAGGCCGCTGCGGGTGTAGATGGTGGGGCCGCCCTTGCCGATCGCGACCAGCGCGCGATAGCCGTCGTACTTCACTTCGTGCAGCCAGCTGTTGCCGGCGGGCACAGCGTCGACCAGCGTGCACAGCTGCGGTTCGGTGAAGGCGGGACGCTTGCCGGCTTGCGCGGTCTTCGCGCGGGACTTGGCGGGGGCGCGGGGCTCGGGCCTGGCGGCGGCCTTGGTGGCCGTCTTGGCGGCCGGCTTGGCCTTTGCCTTGGGCTTGGTCGCGGCCTTCTTGCCAGCGGCGATCTCGTCCATCGTCCTGCCGGTCTTCACGCTGGTGAGCGCGGTTTCGACCAGGGTGTCGGCGCCGCCGGCCTCCGCGTCGTCGATCTTGCGCAGCAGCCAGTTCTCGTTCTTCTCGCGGCCGCGCGGCTTCAGCCGGATCAGCAGCCACTCGCCCTTCATCCGCTCGCCGTCGAGGACGAAGTGGAGATGGCCCTTCTCCAGGTCCTTGGCGGACTTACCTTTGATCGGCGCCCAGGTGCCGTCGTCCCACAGCATCACCGTGCCGCCGCCGTACTCGCCCTTGGGAATGGTGCCTTCGAAGTCGCCATAGGAGAGCGGATGGTCTTCGGTCCGCACCGCCAGTCGCTTCTGGTCGGGATCGAGGCTGGGGCCGCGCGTCACCGCCCAGCTTTTGAGCACGCCGTCGAGTTCGAGGCGGAAGTCCCAGTGAAGGCGGGTCGCGTCGTGCTTCTGGACGATGAAGCGGTTGCCGTGGCCGGGCTCCAGCGTGCCGGCCGGCTCTGCGGTGCGGCTGAAGTCGCGCTTGGCGTTGTAGAGGGCGAGGGGGTCTTTTTCAGCCACGCAGATCACCTCCGGTTGGTGCCTCGGCGATCCGCCTATCCCGTACCCCGGCGGAGGCCGGGGTCCAGGTGGGACTCACTGGCCGTTGCACTGCTGGGCTCTGGATCCCGGCCTGCGCCGGGATACGGGTGTGGGGCGCGGGGCGAGCGTCAAGCACGTTTGCGGGCCGGGGCCTTGGCGGCGGGCTTGGCGGCCGGCTTCTTCGCGGCCGGCTTGCGCGCGGGCTTGTCTTCGGCCGCGTCGTTCGCCGCCTTGCTCGTCGTGCGCTTCTTGGGTGCGGGCTTGCCGCTGGTGTCGCCTGGCTTCTCCAGCGACTTCTTGAGCGCGGCCATCAGGTCGACGACGTTGGAGCCGGTGGGACGCGCGTCCTCGTCGTCGGTGGTGTCGACGATCTTGCCCTTGGACTTCTTCTTTCGCTCGATCAGGTCTTTCAGCGCATCGACATAGCGGTCGTGGAATTCCTGCGGATCGAACTTGGCGGTTTTCTTGGCGATCAGCGTCTCGGCGAGGTCGAGCAGGTCCTCGTCGGGCTTCTCGTCGGGGATGTCGCGGAAATAGCCCTGCGCGCGGTGCACCTCGTCGGCATAGCGCAGCGTCTCCAGGATCATGCCGCGCCCGCAGGGCTTCAGGCTCACCACATATTCGCGGCCGCGCAGCGCGAGCTGGCCGAGGCCCACCTTCCTGCTGCGGCGAAGCGCCTCGCGCAGGACGATGAACGCCTCTTCGGCGAGGTCATCGGCCGGCACCACGAAATAGGGCTTTTCATAGTAGAGCACGTCGATCTCGTCGGCATCGACGAACTGGGTGAGCTCAAGCGTCTTCTTGGACTCGAGCTTCACGGCGTCGATCTCATCCTGTTCGAGCAGGATGTAGTTGCCCTTCTCGACCTCATAGCCCTTGACGATCTCGTCGGGATCGACCGGGCCGACGCCGGCCACGCTCTTTTCATACTTGATCGGCTTTCCGGTCGGCTCGTGGATCTGGCGGAAGGAGACCGCCGCGCCCGACTTGGTCGCCGGATAGATTTCCACGGGGATCGACACCAGCGCGAGCCGTATCTGCCCCTGCCAATACGCCCTTGCCGCCATCGCCGTTTCCTTGTTGCGCAACCGATTCAATTCCCAGGAGAAAGAGTCGTTCCCGGCTCCGCTCGGAATCGGCACGAGGGCCAGGGGTGCGAAACGGGCCGAAGCGGCGTATAGGGCCGCGCATGACGACCGACCCTTTCGCGCTGTTCGACACCTGGCTGGACGAAGCCGCGGCGAGCGAGCCCAACGACCCCAATGCCATGGCGCTGGCCACGGCGGACGCGGGCGGGCGCCCGTCGGTGCGCGAGGTGCTGCTGAAGGGCCATGGCCCGGAGCTGGGCTTCGTCTTCTACACCAATCGCGAGAGCCGGAAGGGCAGCGACCTCGCCGCCAATCCCCAGGCGGCGCTGCTGTTCCACTGGAAGGGGCTGCGCCGGCAGGTACGAATCGAAGGCGCCGTGGTGCAGGCGAGCGATGCCGAGTCGGACGTGTATTTCGCGTCGCGGCCGCGCGACTCGCAGCTCGGCGCCTGGGCGTCGCTCCAGTCGCGGCCGCTGGCGGCGCGCGAGCGGTTCGAGGAGCGGTTCGCCGAGGTGCAGGCGCGCTTTGCGCGCGGCGACGTGCCGCGCCCGCCGCACTGGGGTGGCTATCGCGTCGTGCCCGACACGATCGAGTTCTGGCAGGACCGCGCCTATCGCCTGCACGAGCGGCGGCTGTTCACCCGCACGGCGGACGGCTGGACCGAGGGGCTGCTGTTCCCATGACCGAGGCCGAGCGCGGGCGGATCATCCCCTATGCGGTGCGCGCCGCCATCGCGTCGGTCGCGATGGCGGTGTCGCTGCTGTCGCTCAAGGGCGTGGCGGCGTGGACCACGGGCTCGGTGGCGATGCTCGGCAGCCTTGCCGACACCGCGCTCGACCTGCTCGCCAGCCTCGTGACGCTGTACGGCGTGCGGCTGGCGGCGACGCCGGCGGACCACGACCACCGCTTTGGCCATGGCAAGGCGGAGGCGCTGGCGGCGCTGTTCCAGGTGGCGCTGATCGCGGCTTCCGCCGTTGGCATCGCCTGGCGCGCGATCGCCGCCTTTGCCGAGCCGGGCGAGACCGCCGACCCCGAGTTCGGCATCGGCGTGTCGATGGTGGCGATCGTCGGCACCTTTGCGCTGCTCGCCTATCAACGTTCCATCATCCGCAAGACCGGATCGGTCGCGGTGCGCGCGGACAGCGTCCACTATCAGTCGGACCTGCTGCTCAACCTGGCGGTGATCGTGGCGATCGCGCTCGACCACTATGTCGGCTGGTCCGGCGCCGACCCGGTGTTCGGCATCGCCATCGCGCTGTGGCTCGCCTGGGGTGCGTTCCGCGCGTCGAGCCAGGCGATCGACCAGCTGATGGACAAGGAATGGCCCGAGGCCGAGCGGCGGGCGTTCCTGGACGTGGCAGCGCGCCAGGAGGGGCTGCGCGGCATCCATGACTTCCGCACGCGCCGCTCCGGCAGCCACGACTTCGCGCAGTTCCACATGGAGGTGGACCGCACGCTCAGCGTCGCCGAGGCGCACGACATCGTCGAGGCGGTGGAGAAGAACCTGCGCCGCGCCTATCCGCGGGTGGAGGTGCTGATCCACCTCGATCCCGAGGGCCACGTCGACACCGACAATCCGCTGGTGGAAGCGGACGTGACACCGCACTGGTTCGGCAAGCGGGTGGGAGGATGAGCATGCGGGTACCCTTCACGCAGGTCGACGCGTTCGCCGATGCGGCCTTCGGCGGCAATCCGGCGGCGGTGCTCCAGCTCGACGCCTGGCCCGAGGACGCGGTGCTCCAGCAGGTCGCGGCCGAGAACAACCTGTCGGAGACCGCCTTCCTGGTGCCCGACGCGAGCGGCGAGGCCGACCGCGAGCTGCGCTGGTTCACCCCCACGGAGGAGGTGATGCTGTGCGGCCATGCGACGCTGGCGAGCGGCCACACGCTGCTGTCGGCCGATCCCGCACTGGAGCGGGTGCGGTTCCGCACGCGCCGTGCCGGGGTGCTGGAGGTGGCGCGCGACGGGGACGGCTATGCGATGGTGCTGCCCGCCTGGACGCCCGAGCCGAAGCCGCTGCCGGAGATCGTCGCGGCACTGGGCTGTGCGGTCGAGGAGACGCTGTGGCACGCCAACGGCTATGCGCTGGCGGTGGTGGCGCATGCCGAGACGGTCGAGCAGCTCCAGCCCGATCCCGCCGGGTTGATGGTGGAAGGCGAGGCGATCGTGATCGTCACGGCACCGGGCCGCGACACCGACGTGATCAGCCGGGTGTTCGCGCCGGGCTGCGGGATCGCCGAGGACCCGGTGACGGGCTCCGCCCATGCGGTGATGGCGCAGTATTGGACGCAGCGGCTGGGGCGCGACCGCTTCACCGCCTATCAGGCGAGCGCGCGCGGCGGGCGGCTGAACGTGCGGCTGGATGGGGAGCGCGCGGTCCTGGGCGGGCGCTGCGTCACGGTGATCGAGGGAAGCTTCCTGCTGCCGTGAGGGTGGGCGGGCTGAGGGTATTGTGCCCTTCCTTCCCCGTTCGTGCCGAGTAGACCGAGTAGCTGCGCCAGCAACGTATCGAGGGCTCGTATCGAGGTACGGTTCCGAGCGCCAACCTGTCTCTCGATACGCGGCTGCGCCGCTACTCGATGGCTACCCGGGATAAACGGTGTTGGTGGGGAGAGCGCTAAGACTCCGTCAGGCCGCCAGCGCCATCGCCGACTCGGTTGCCGCGATCCAGCCGCCGCCGAGCACGCGGTCGCCGGCGTAGAGCACCGCCGCCTGGCCGGGTGCCACGCCATATTCCGGAGCCTCGAACACCAGCCGGTCGCCCTCTAGCCGCGCGGGCACGGGCTTGGCCATCGAGCGGACCTTGGCGGTGAGCGGCTGGCCGCGGTCGCCGCCCAGCCAGTTGATGTCGGCGAGGCGCGCAGCGCCCACCGCCAACGCGATGCGCGGACCGACCACCAAACGCCGGTTCTCCGGCTCCAGCCGGACGACATAGAGCGGCTCGGGTTGGCCGCCGATCTCGATGCCGCGGCGCTGGCCGACGGTGAAGCCGACGAGGCCCGTGTGGCGGCCGAGGACGCGGCCTTCCAGGTCGACGATCTCGCCGCCGGCGTCGGCGCCCGGGCGCAGCTTGCGGACCAGCCCGGCATAGTCGCCGTCGGGCACGAAGCAGATGTCCTGGCTGTCGGGCTTGGCCGCGACGCCCAGGCCCATCTCCGCGGCGATCTCCCGCACCCGCGCCTTGGGCATGCCGCCCAGCGGGAAACGAATGAAATCGAGCTGCGCGCGGGTGGTGGCGAACAGGAAGTAGCTCTGGTCGCGCGCTGGATCGACGGCGCGGTGGAGCTCGGCACCCTCGCTCCCCAGCACGCGGCGGACATAGTGGCCGGTCGCCAGGCAATCGGCGCCCAGATCGCGGGCGAGCGCCAGCAGGTCGGTGAACTTCGGGCCCATGTTGCACTTCACGCACGGGATCGGCGTGCGGCCGGCGAGATATTCGTCGGCGAAGTCGTCGATCACGTTCTCGCGGAAGCTGGTCTCGTGATCGAAGACATAGTGGGCGATGCCCAGGCTGTCGCACACCGCGCGTGCGTCGCGGATGTCGCGGCCGGCGCAGCAACTGCCCGCCCGGCCGACGGCGGCGCCATGGTCGTAGAGCTGGAGCGTGACGCCGATCGTCTCCGCGCCCGTGCGCGCGGCCAGTGCGGCCACCACCGAGCTGTCGACGCCGCCGGACATGGCGACGACGATGCGGCGTGCGCGCACCGGGGACTCGAGCTGGAAATCGCCTTCGATCATGGGCGGCCACATAGGAGGCGCGACGAGCGGATGCAAAAAGCAGGACGGAAGGGAGCCGCTTTTACGGGCTGTTTAGCATCTTTCCCTAGACCGGACGGCTACCGAACGGTTGGAAGGAGCCTCGTTGGACCTGAGTTTCGCCCGATTGGAGCGCGGCATTGCGGTCACCGCCCTGCCCGTCGATCTGGCCGTGCTGCTTGCGGGGGCAAGCGCGCGCCAGGCGGCAAGCGCCACCGCCCGGGTGCAGGCAAAGGTCGCCATGGCACGGGCAAGCGAAGGCTTGCTGTCGCCGCGCCACGGGGCCTTCCATCCGGCGGTGGCGGAAGCGCTGCGGCCGCCGCGGGTGGCGGCAGGGGAAGGGGCGGGATGAAGGGAATCTTTACCCGCCAGGCATAACAGGGATCAGAACCGGGAGTCGGTCGTGTTGGGGCAGGCCGGCGCCCCTAGAGGTAGAAGATGATCGAGAACCAGAAGATCCGTCCCGCAAAGGTGATCGGGCCGCTCGGCGAGCCGCTGACGCTCGACTCGCTGCCGCCGCCCGATACGACGCGGTGGGTCGTCCGGCGCAAGGCGGAGGTGGTCGCGGCGGTGAACGGCGGGCTGCTGACCATCGACGAGGTCTGCAGCCGCTACAGGCTTTCGCCCGAGGAGTTCGCCAGCTGGCAGCGCGCGATCGACCGGTCCGGCATGCCGGGGCTGCGCGTGACTCGTATCCAGCATTACCGCTCGCTCTACGAGCGCCAGCAGAAATACTGATCGGGCTGCGTCCCGGCTGCCCGCTGCGCCGCGCGTGTCCTCTACGGGTGGACGCGGACGCCCCCGCGCTTTAGGGCGGCCCCGCTTTTCACGCATATAAAGGAACTGGCGTGGCGAACGTGGCGGTAATCGGCGCTCAATGGGGCGACGAGGGCAAGGGCAAGATCGTCGATTGGCTGGCGGAGCGTGCCGATGTGGTGGTGCGCTTCCAGGGCGGGCACAACGCCGGCCATACGCTGGTGGTCGACGGCAAGACCTACAAGCTGTCGCTGCTGCCGTCGGGCATCGTGCGCGGCACGCCGTCCGTCATCGGCAACGGCGTGGTGCTGGACCCCTGGGCGCTTCGCGACGAAGTGGCGCGGCTGCGCGAGCAGGGCGTGGAGGTTACCCCCGACACGCTGCGCATCGCCGACAATTGCACGCTGATCCTGCCGTTCCACCGCGACCTCGACGGGCTGCGCGAGGATGCGAGCGGCGCCGGCAAGATCGGCACCACCCGCCGCGGCATCGGTCCGGCGTACGAGGACAAGGTCGGCCGCCGTGCGCTGCGCGTGTGCGACCTGGCGCATCTCGATTCGCTCGATCCGCAGCTCGATCGCCTGTCCGCCCACCACGACGCGCTGCGCGCGGGCTTCGGCGAGCCGCCGATCGACCGCGCCGCGCTGCTCGAGCAGCTGCGCGAGATCGCGGGCTTCGTGCTGCCGTTCGCACGGCCGGTGTGGCGCGACCTCAACGAGGCGCGCACCCGCGGCCGTCGCATCCTGTTCGAAGGCGCGCAGGGCGTGCTGCTCGACATCGATCACGGCACCTATCCGTTCGTCACCTCGTCCAACACCATCGCCGGCACGGCGGCGGGCGGTTCGGGCCTGGGTCCGGGCGCGGTCGGCTTCGTGCTGGGGATCGCCAAGGCCTATACCACCCGCGTCGGTTCGGGCCCGTTCCCGACCGAGCTGGAGGACGAGACCGGCCAGCGGCTGGGCGAGCGCGGGCATGAGTTCGGCACGGTCACGGGCCGCAAGCGCCGCTGTGGCTGGTTCGACGCGGTGCTGGTGCGCCAGTCGGTCGCGGTGTCCGGCGTGACCGGCATCGCGCTGACCAAGCTCGACGTGCTCGACGGGTTCGAGGAGATCTCGATCTGCACGGGCTACAAGCTCGGCAACGAGACGCTCGACTATTATCCCGCCCACGCCGCCGACCAGGCGAAGGTGGAGCCGATCTACGAGACGATGCCGGGCTGGCAGGAGTCGACGGCGGGTGCGCGCAGCTGGGCCGAGCTTCCGGCGCAGGCGATCAAGTACATCCGCCGCGTCGAGGAGCTGATCCAGTGCCCGGTGGCGCTGGTGTCGACCAGCCCCGAGCGCGAGGACACGATCCTGGTGCGGGATCCGTTCGCGGACTGAGGCGTACTTGCGCCCCGGCGGAGGCCGGGGTCCAGTTGGGAAGGCGGTGGTGGGCCGCGGCACACCCGCCGTGCTGACTCAAGAAGCAGGCCCGTTCGCCCCTTCACCGTATCCCCGCGCAGGCGGGGATCCAGGGCCAAGCAGAGCAACGGCGATCATGCGCGGAACCCTGGGCTCCTGCCTTCGCAGGAGCACGGCGAGGATATGCTCCATCACGGCCTGCTGCCCAACTGGGCCCCGGCCTTCGCCGGGGTACGGTGGTGGGTGAGCCCCCCTATTCGTGGCTGCGGCCGAAGTCGGCGCGGGCGTCGTCCTGGCCTTGCTCGACGATCGAGCGGCGGATCGCGCGGGTGCGGGTGAAGCGGTCGAACAGCTCGTCGCCCTGGCCCCAGCGGATCGCGCGCTGCAGCGCCGACAGATCCTCCGAGAAGCGCTGGAGCATGTCGAGCACCGCCTCGCGGTTGTTGAGGAACACGTCGCGCCACATCGTCGGATCGGACGCGGCGATGCGGGTGAAGTCGCGGAAGCCGCCTGCCGAATATTTGATCACCTCGCTCTGGGTCACTTCCTCCAGGTCCGAGGCGGTGCCGACGATGGTGTAGGCGATCAGGTGCGGCAGGTGGCTGGTGACCGCGAGCACGCGGTCGTGGTGCTCGGGCGCCATCTGCTCGATGTCGGCGCCCAGCCGGCGCCAGAATTCGGCGACGCGCTCGACGGCGACGGGGTCGGCGTCCTCGGCCGGCGTCAGGATGCACCAGCGGTTGCGGAACAGCGTCGCAAACCCCGCGTCCGGCCCCGAGCGTTCGGTGCCGGCGACCGGGTGGGCGGGGACGACGGCGACGCCGGGAAGCGCCTCCGCCAGCGCCTGGGCGACGCTCGCCTTGCTCGATCCGACGTCGGTGACGATCACGCCTTCGGGCAGGTCGGGCGCGAGCTCTGCCGCGACGGCGCCGATCGCGCCGACCGGCACGCACAGCACGACCAGCTCGGCATCGAGCACGGCGGCGCCGGGATGGTCGGCGACGTCGTCGACGAGGTTCAGCGCACGGGCGGTCTCGCGCACCTGGGGGTCGGCGTCGTGGCCGGTGAGGCGGACGCCCGGCATCGCCTCGCGCACCGCGCGCGCGACCGACGAGCCGATCAGCCCCAGGCCGATCACGGCGACGCGGGCGAACGGCAGCATCAGCCGACGATCCCCCGCAGCGCCTCGGCTAGGCCGCGCATCTGCTCTTCGGTGCCGATGGTGATGCGCAGGCCGTTCGCGAGGCCCTGGCCCGGCAGCCAGCGGGTGATGTAGCCGGCGTCCATCAGCCCCTTGTAGGCGGTTTCCGCCGAAACCGGCCCCTCGAACAGGACGAGGAGGAAGTTGGTTTCGGACGGCACCGCGCGCAGGCCGGCGTTGCCGAGGGCTGCGACCTCGCCCGCCAGCCACTCGCGCCACTGGCGGTTGTGGGCGCGGCTGCGCTCGACGAAGCCGGTATCGCCGACGGCGGCGATCGCCGCCATCTGGCCTGCGGTGGTGACGTTGAAGGGGGCGCGGATGCGGTGCATCGCGTCGATCGCCGCGGCCGAGCCATAGCCCCAGCCGATCCGCTCGGCGGCAAGGCCGTGGATCTTGGAGAAGGTGCGGGTGACGAACACGTTGTCATGCGCCTCGACCAGCTGGAGGCCGAGATCGTCGTCCTCCGGCTCCAGATATTCGGCATAGGCCTGGTCGAGCACCAGAAGCACATGCGACGGGAGTCCTGCGTGCAGGCGCGCGATCTCGGCGGCGGGCGCGAAGGTGCCGGTCGGGTTGTTGGGGTTGGCGACATAGACCAGCGTGGTGCGATCGGTCACCGCGGCCAGGATCGCGTCGACGTCGGTGGCATAGTCGCGGTCGAGCGCCACCACCGGGGTGGCCCCCACGCGGCGGATCGCGATGTCGTAGACCGCAAAGCCGTAGCGAACATAGATCGCCTCGTCGCCCGGGCCGGCATAGGCGCCGGCGGCCAGGTGCAGCAGCTCGTCCGAGCCGGTGCCGTAGATGATGCGTGCAGGGTCCAGGCCGTGGGCGGCGGCGAGTGCTTCGCGCAATGCGGTGGCGCTCGGGTCGGGATAGCGTTCCAGGCTTGCGTTGGCTGCCGCGAACGCCGCCTTCGCCTCGGGCGAGGTGCCGAGCGGGTTCTCGTTGGCCGAGAGCTTCACGACCGGCCGGCCGCCGTCGTTGGTCGCGCGGCCCGGGATGTAGGGCGCGATGTCGAGGACCCAGGGCTTGGGAGCGGGAGCGTTCATGCGCCGGGGAGTGGCGCAACGCCTCGCCGAAGGCAAGGCATGGGCGGAGGCGTGGAAACACGGAGGGGTGGTGAGCTCGTCCTTCAGTTCCTGATCCCGCAGGCGCAGCGGGGTAGGGCCGACCTGTACCTCGACGAACGCGGGACATCTGCGAAACCCTGACAGTGCTCCTGCGGAGGCAGGAGCCCAGGGTTCCAAGCACCGCAAGTCGTTGGTCTGCTTGGCCCTGGATTCCTGCCTGCGCAGGAATACGGGTGTGACCAGAGGATGGCGGCGCCCGTTTCGCAGAAGGCGCGGCCTTCGCCGGGGTACGATGCCCAGCTGGCAGTGGAGAGGCCCCCCTCGCGGCGGGCCTGCCGTGCGCCTACTCCTCCGGCTCCACCTTCGCGCGGCCCTTGAAGCCTTGGGCGATCACATACCATTCCGACGAACCCTTGCGGCTCGCCGGCGGCTTGGCGTGCTTCACGGTCTGGAAGTTGCGCTTGAGCTCGGCGATCAGGGCATTGTCCGCGCCGCCGGCCAGCGACTTGGCGACGAACGCGCCGCCGGGGCGCAGCACTTCGCAGGCGAACATCACGCCCGCCTCCACCAGCGCCATGGTGCGCAGGTGATCGGTCTGGGGATGGCCGACGGTGTTGGCCGCCATGTCCGACATCACCAGGTCCGCCTCGCCGCCCAGCGCCTCGCGCAGGAGGTCGGGCGCGGTTTCGTGGAGGAAGTCGAGCTGGAAGATCGTGACGCCGTCGATCGGATCGACGGGCAAGAGGTCGATGCCGGCGATGGCGGCCGAGGGCGCGAGCTTGCGCACCACCTGCGACCAGCCGCCCGGCGCGATGCCGAGGTCGACCACGCGCTTGACGCCGCGCAACAGGTGGAAGCGCTCGTTGAGCTCCAGCAGCTTGAAGGCGGCGCGGCTGCGATAGCCTTCGGCCTTGGCGCGCTTGACGTAGGGATCGTTCAACTGGCGTTCGAGCCAGCGGGTCGATTGCGCGGTGCGGCCGCGGGCGGTGCGGACGCGCTGGCGCCCCGGAGGTGCGCCCCTCATGCGTAGCGCCCCTGCATCAGGCGGCGCAAAATCCCCTCGCGGATGCCGCGATCGGCGATGCCGAGGCGCTCGGCCGGCCACAGGTCCAGGATCGCCTCCAGGATGGCGCAGCCGGCCACCACCAGATCGGCGCGCTCGGGCCCGATGCAGGGCACCTTGGCGCGGCCGGAGAGCTCCAGCCCGGCGAGCCGGCGGCTGACCTGGCGCATGGCGTCGGCCGGCACGATCAGCCCGTCGATCGCCGAGCGATCATAGCTGTCGAGCCCGAGGTGGACGCTGGCAAGCGTGGTCACGGTGCCGCTGGTGCCGAGCAGCCGGCGCTGGCCGGTGACCTCGGGCAGGCGCGCGGCAAAGGGTGCGAAGCTTTCGGACACGCAGGCGCGCATCGCGTCGAACGCGCCGCTGGCAATCGGCGCGGCGCGGCCGGCGCCCAGGCTTTCGGTCAGCGACACCACGCCCCAGGGGGTGCTGTGCCAGTCCACGACCCGGGGGACCGGCCCCGCGGTGTCGAGCAGGACCAGTTCGGTCGAGCCCCCGCCGATGTCGAACACCAGCGCGGGGCCGTCGCCCGGCTCCAGCAGCGCATGGCAGCCGAGCACGGCGAGGCGGGCCTCCTCCTCGGCCGAGATCACGTCCAGAAAGATACCGGTCTCCTCATGTACGCGCCGGATGAAGTCGGCGCCGTTGGTCGCGCGCCGGCACGCCTCGGTCGCGACGGCGCGCGACAGGGTGACGTTGCGGCGGCGCAGCTTGTCGGCGCAGATCCGGAGCGCGGCGATGGTGCGTTCGATCGCGGCTTCGCTCAGCCGGCCGGTCGCCGCAAGCCCTTCGCCGAGTCGCACGATTCGCGAAAAGGCATCGACGACCGCGAAGCCCGATCCTTGCGGCCGCGCGATCAGCAGCCGGCAGTTGTTGGTGCCGAGGTCCAGCGCCGCGAAATGGCGTGCCTTGGCAAAGCGCGATTGCGCTGGTGCATGTGGTCCCGAACGGGCGGGGGCGACGCCCCGCCGGTGCGGCAACCGGGCGGTCGATTCCCCCATGCCGTCACTTTCTTCTTATGTTCTGTTCCGTCACGGCGGAGATCCGCCGCTCGGTGCTTGACGGAAAAGCTAGCGGAACCTTCTGGCAACGGCAAGGCGAGGCTGGAACCGGAACGGCGGCGACGGCGAGTTCCGCGACGGGGCGCCCGCTGGGGTCGCCGGAGCGTGCGCGGCGCGTCGATCGCGCATCCGCGTGAAAACAGGCTTGACCGCGCCGCGCGCGCCCCCTAACAGCGCGCCCTCACGACGTTGCCCTGTCGTCTAATGGTAAGACTACGGACTCTGACTCCGTCAATCGTGGTTCGAATCCACGCGGGGCATCCACTCTCCCACATCGCCGGATCTTTTCTCCCGCCTTGTGCGAAGGCGGTTGCAGTTGCGCGCCGAATGCCGATGAAGCGGCGGGCGGCCGGAGAGGCGGCGCATCGGGAGAGACGCATGAAGTTCGCACGCTGGATCGGAATCGTGGCGGCAACGCTGCTGGCGGGGACGGCGCCTGCGGGCGCGGAGACGATCCTGTTCGTCGGCAACAGCTTCACCTTCGGCGCCAACTCGCCCGCGTGGAAATATCGTCCCGACACGGTCACCGATTTGAACGGCGAGGGGCTGGGCGGCGTGCCGGCGCTGTTCAAGCGCTTCGCGGACCAGGCCGGGCTCGACTATCAGGTGTCGCTGGAGACGGCCGGGGGCCGCACGCTCAACTGGCACTGGCAGAACCGGCGCGACCGGCTGGACCGCGCCTGGGACCATGTGGTGCTGCAGGAATACAGCACCCTCGATCCGGAGAAGCCGGGCGATCCCGCCGGGCTGGTGGAGGGCGTGCGGCGCCTGTCCGCGCTGTTCGCGGCGCGCAATCCCAAGGTGGACCTGCGGCTGATGGCGACCTGGTCGCGGCCGGACCTGGTGTTCCAGAAGCCCAGCCCGTGGAAGGGCAAGCCGATCGAGACCATGGGACGCGACCTGCGCCGCGCGTACGACCGGGCAGCGACGGTGCGGCCGGGCACGCGGGTGCTGCCGGTGGGCGAGGGTTTCAACTGCGCGATCGCGCGCGGGGTGGCGGATGCGAACCCCTATGACGGCATCGCTTACAACCAGGCGCCGCTCTGGTCCTACGACCAGTATCACGCGAGCGTGTACGGCTATTATCTGGAGGCGCTGATCGTGTTCGCCGAGATCACCGGCCGCGATCCGCGGACGCTGGGCCGCGACGAGGCTTCGGCGATCGAACTCGGCATCGGCAGCGACATGGCCGCGCGGTTGCAGGCGGTGGCGTGGGAGGCGACGCGGCCGAACACCACCTGCCGCTGAGGCGTCAGCCGATCCGCGCCTGCTTGCGCTGGCGGACGGCGAGCCAGCCGAAGGCGGCGTAGACGCCCAGCGCCGGCCAGCCGCCGTCGGTGACGAACAGATAGGCGATGCCAATCGCGGCGCTGCTCGCCAGTAGCGCCGCCAGCCACCTGGGCGGGAACTCGCGCGCCAGCAGCATTCCGCCGGCGATGGTGAGCGCGAGCGCGTTGGCGGCGAGCCAGAGGTAGGAGGCGGTGGCGCCGATCGAGCCGGCGAACGGCAGCTTCACCGTCGCATAGCCGGTCATGGCGTTGGGAAAGGTGTCGGCCGCGACGTGCAGGCCGATGCCGAGCGCGAGCCCCGCCGCCGCGGCTCGCCAGCGAGGCGGCCCGAGCAGCAGCAGGGCCGGCAGCAGCGGCCCGTGGGTGAGGATGCTGCGGTGGACCAGGCCCAGCGAGAGGTCGAGGTCGGGCAATGTCGTGCCCGACAGGCAGGCGAGCAGCACCGCGCCGGCGCAGGCGGCACGGTGGCGCGACACTTCCGCCAGCAGGATCGCCCCTGCAAGCCACAGCACTGCCGTCATTCTCTATGCCTGTCCTGCATCAAGCCCCTTCCGCCCGCGTGCCCGCCCGCCTAACAGCAAAGCCATGTGGCAGCTCCTGCAATTCCCGCTGTGTCCCTTTTCGCGCAAGGTCCGCCTGCTCTTGTCGGAAAAGGGCGTCGGTTATGAACCCGTGCGCGAGTCGCCCTGGGCGCGCCGCGACGAGTTCCTCGACCTGAACCCTGCCGGGCAGACGCCGGTGATGGTGGATGTCGAGCGCGGCGTCACGCTGATCGATTCGATGGCGATCTGCGAATATTTCGAGGAGACGGTCGACAAGGCGGCGATGCTGAACGGCACCGCGGCCGACCGGGCGGAGATCCGCCGGCTCGTCACCTGGTTCGACACGCATTTCTTCCGCGAGATCACCGGGCCGCTGCTGCTGGAGCGGATGGAGAAGCGCATCGTCCATCGCCTGCCGCCCGACACGCGCGCGCTGCGCGACGCGATGAAGGCGGCGGTCGAGCATCTCGACTACATCGACTATCTGCTCGACCACCGCGCTTGGCTGGGCGGGGCGACGATGAGCCTGGCCGATCTGGCGGCCGCGGCGCAGATCTCTGTCGCGGACTATCTGGGCGGGATCGACTGGAAGACGCACACGACGGCCAAGCGCTGGTACGTGGGCATGAAGAGCCGCCCGAGCTTCCGCCCGCTGCTTGCCGAGCGGATGGAGGGCGTGGCGCCGCCGCCGGATTACGAAAAGCTCGACCTGTAGGGTCGCCCGACGTTCAGAACGAGCGTCGAATCCTCACCTTCTTCCGTTCGTCTCGAGTAGCCGTCGAGCTCGTCGAGACGGCGTATCGAGAGACCGGTTGTTGTGGCTCTCTCGATACGGGCTCTCGACGGGCTCGATCCCTACTCGAGACAAACGGGGTGGGCGTAAGGGGCAATCGGGCCGAGGCGACCACGTCGGAACATCGGCTGCGGCCTCCCGTTCTCCGGCTAACCCCCAGAGACGAAAAGGCCTTCCGCGATGAGCGACTTCGACCCGATGATCCATGAGGATGCGCTGCCCGGCCATGAGAGCCGGATGGATGACAAGCCCGACTGGACGCCGCGCTATCCCGGCTCCGGGCGGCTGAAGGACAAGGTGGCGATCGTCACGGGCGCCGACAGCGGCATCGGCCGTGCGGTGGCGGCGCTCTATGCGCGCGAGGGCGCGGACGTCGCGATCGTTTATCTGTGCGAGCATGACGATGCCGAGAAGACCGCGGAGATCGTGCGGGGCGAGGGCCGGCGCGCGCTCACCATCGCCGGCGACGTCGGCGACAAGGCGTTTTGCGAGCAGGCGGTGGCGCAGGTGATCGCCGAGTTCGGCAAGCTCGACGTACTGGTGAACAATGCCGGCGAGCAGCATGCCGACAAGGAGATCACCGACATCACCGAGGAGCAGCTGCGCCGCACCTTCCAGACCAACATCTTCGGCATGTTCTTCCTGGTGCAGGCGGCGATGCCGCACCTGAAGCCGGGCGCGGCGATCGTGAACTGCACCTCCGTCACCATGTACCAGGGGTCGAAGGAGCTGCTGGACTATTCGTCCACCAAGGGGGCGATCACTGCCTTCACCCGTAGCCTGTCGGAAAACCTGATCGAAAAGGGCATCCGCGTGAACGCGGTGGCGCCGGGGCCGATCTGGACGCCGCTCAATCCCTCGGGCGGCGCGACGCCGGAGAAGCTGGAGAGCTTTGGCGAATCGACGCCGATGGGTCGGCGCGGCGAGCCCAATGAGGTGGCGCCGTCCTTCCTGTTCCTGGCGTGCGAGGATGCGAGCTACATGTCGGGGCAGGTGCTGCACCCGAACGGCGGTACGATCGTCAACGGGTAAGCGCGTCCGCCCGTGCTCCCGCGAAAGCGGGAGCCCAGGGTTACACGCGCTGCCGTGTGTTCTGGTTGGCCCTGGGTCCCCGCCTGCGCGGGGACACGTGGGGTTCAGGCGGGCACCGCGCTTCCGACCGGGCCGATGTCGGCGGGTTCGTCGCGCGAATAGGTGGCGGTCAGCAGGCCGGCGGCGAGCACGCGGCCGGCCATGGCATGGACGACGGCGCCACGGCCGGGAGTGGGATCGAGATCCTCGCCCGGCCCGAGCGCGAACAGCTGGAAGACATAGCGATGCTCGCCATGGCCGCTCGGTGGATCGGGCGGCAGCCAGCCTTCACGCAGATAGCTGTTGCGGCCGACGTCGCTGCCGTCGAGCGCGCCGTCGCCATCCGCCTGGATCGCACCCTCGCGCAGCTGGTCGGTCGAGGGCGGCATGCCCCAGACGATCGCGTGCACCAGCGGCTGGGCGGCGGGGGCGTCGGGATCCTCCACCACCAGCGCGAGCGACTCGGTGCCGGCCGGGACGCCCGTCCAGTAGAGCGGCGGCGACACGCCGGTGCCGTCGGCGGTGAAGCGTTCCGGCAGCCGCGCGCCATCGGCAAAGGCCGGGCTCGCGAGGTTCAGCGCGGCGAAGTCGCCGAGCGCCGGGTCCACGATGGTGAGCTTGCTCGCCCCGGCGCGCACGTCGTGCAGGAGCGCACCGAGCCAGCGTGGTAGATGTTCGAGCATCCCAGTTCCTCTTGCTGCTTTCCGTCCTGGAGAACCGCTGAGCGGCGGCTTGGCTCCCCGGCACACCCTAAGGGTCGTTGCGGAGACGGAACAAGGGGCGGGCGCAAAGACGGGTTCGCGTCAGGCGATGCCGCCGGTGAAGGGCACGCTGGTCGCGACGATCACCGTGGCGGTGGTGACGAAGGATGCGAGCGCGATGAAAAAGGGGCGCATGGCAGGTCTCCGGTTCGAAGGAGAAGCTGTCCCGGTCAGGCGACCGGGACGACCGATGCGGCGGCGCTGATCGTCAGCGAGGCGAAGGCGACGGCGGCGACGAGCGAAGCGAAGCTGAACTGCAGCGTCTGGAGACGGGTCGACATGGTGGAAACTCCCTGATCCTTTCGGCCGCCGGACCATCCGGCGATCGATGCGAGGGACTTTGCAGGGGTCGTGCCAATTTCCTAAGTGCTTGAAAACACGAGTACGGGAACAGCCGCCTGCATCATGTTGGCGAAAGTCACCGGGCGCTCGCGGTGTGATGCGCCACCAGTTGGTGCGTGGCGCGGCGGCGGGTCAGCTGCGCCCGCCACCGTGCTGGCGGTGCCAGCTCTGGACCGCCGCCAGCGTGCGCTGGACGTGCTCGAGCGGGCTGGCGTCGTCATGGGCGTAGAGGATGCGGCCGTCCGGCGCGATCACATAGCTGGTGCGGCTGGTGCGGACCGGCGCGTTCTTGCCCGGAGCCGGGCGGCCCAGCGCGACGTCATAGCCGCGCACCACGCGCGGGGTGGCGCTCGCCACCGCGAACTTGCCCGCGCAATGCTGGGCGGAGAACGCCTCCAGCTTGTCCAGCGGATCGGCCGACATGCCGATCACGGTGGCACCGGCGGCGCGGAAGTCGTCGACCGCCTCGGCAAAGGCGCGTGCCTCGGCATTGCAGCCGCCCGTGAAGGCGGCCGGGAAGAAGTAGAGCACCACCGGCCCCTTGCGGAGCTGCGAGCGCAGGTGGAGGGTGAAGGGCTTGCCCGCGATCGCGCCCTTGGCGACGAAGTCGGGCGCCTTGGCTCCCGGCGCGAGTGCCGCACTGGCGGGCGCGGCGAAGGGCAGCAGCAACGAAGCGATCAGCAGCATCGGACGCATGGTCGAACTCCCGCAGGACATGCGCCAGCCTAGCCGGGCGGCCGGGCGCCGTCACGCGGCTTCGCGCGGCTTGGTGGTTGGCGCGCGGCCGTGCCGGGGGTAGGGATGGGCATGGCCGTTTCCCAGACCGACATCGACCTCGCCCTGCGCCTCGCGGATGCCGCGGGCGCCGCGATCCGCCCCCGCTTCCGCACCGAGTTCGGGCTGGAGACCAAGGAGGACGCCTCCCCGGTGACGCTCGCCGACAAGGAGGCGGAGGCCGCCATGCGCCGGCTGCTGATCGCCGAGCGGCCGATGGACGGCATCCTGGGCGAGGAGGAAGGCGAGCGCGCCGGCACCAGCGGCCGGCAATGGGTGCTCGATCCGATCGACGGCACCCGCGCCTTTATCGCCGGACGGCCGATCTTCGGCACGCTGATCGCGCTGGTGGAGGACGGCTGGCCCGTGCTCGGCATCATCGACCAGCCGATCCTGCGCGAACGCTGGCTGGGGGTGGTGGGGCGCCCGACGACGCTCAACGGACAGGAGGCGCGCACCCGCCGCTGTCGCGACCTGGCCGACGCGCTGCTGGCGACGACCAGCCCCGCGCTGTTCACCGACGACCAGCTCCATGCGTTCGAGCATGTCGACGGGGCCGTGCGCAGCACCGTGCTGGGCGGCGACTGCTATAATTATGCGTGCCTGGCTTCCGGCCACCTCGACGTGGTGATCGAGGCGGGGCTGAAGCTCCACGACTTCGCCGCGCTGGTGCCGGTGGTGGAGGGTGCTGGCGGGCGCATGTGCGACTGGGCGGGCGACCCGCTCCACGCGGCCAGCAACGGCGAGGTCATCGCCGCGGGCGACCCGGCGCGAATCGAGGAACTGGTCGAGGCGCTCGCCTGCCGCGGCGGGCACTGAGGGGCGGGGCCCCTCTCTTCCGTTTGCCCTGAATAGCCGTCGAGTAGCTGCGCCAGCAGCGTATCGAGGCGACGTATCGAAGGGCGGGCGCCTGGGGCGGTACCTCGATACGAGCCCTCGACACGCTCCTGCGGAGCTGCTCGGTCTCTACTCGGCACGAACGGTTCGGCGTTTACGCGCCCGCATCGTCCCTGCGCGCGCGCAGCTCGTCGCGGATCTCGCGCAGCAGCGCCACTTCGGGCGGATCGGCGGCGGGGGGTGCGGTGCCGGTCTTCTGCTCCTCGTGCACGACCGCGATCGCGCGGTTCACGAACTTCACCAGCAGGAAGACGATGAAGGCGAGGATGATGAAGTTGATCACCACGCTCACGAACTGGCCATAGCCGAACAGCGGCACGCCGGCGGCCTTGAGCGCGGCGTAGTTGTCGGGCGAGCCGGTGTAGGTGGCGGGGATCGGCCCCAGGCGCAGGAAATAGCTCGAGAAATCGAAGCCGCCGAACAGCCAGCCGATCACCGGCATGATCATGTCGTCGGTCAGCGACTTGGTGATGGTGCCGAACGCGGCGCCGATGATGACGCCGACCGCCAGGTCGAGCACGTTGCCGCGCGCCACGAACTTTCGGAACTCGTGCAACAGCGTCATGAATCCCTCGTTGATCGATTGCCCTTCGCGGAGCGTTCCTGCCCCGCTACAAGTGACGATGGCAAGGCTTGAGGAGAGACAGATGCGCTTTCGGACGATGCTGACGATGCTGGGTGCGGGGCTGCTCGCGGCTTGCGGGGTGAACAGCGTCCCGACCGCCGAGGAGAACGTGAACGCGAAGTGGGGCGAGGTGCAGAACCAGTACCAGCGCCGCGCCGACCTGGTTCCCAATCTGGTCGCGACCGTGAAGGGCTATGCCGCCCATGAATCCGGTACGCTGACCAAGGTGACCGAGGCACGCGCGCGTGCCACCTCGATCAACATCACCACCGACGACCTGTCCGACCCGCAGCAGTTCGAGAAGTTCAGCCAGGCGCAGAACCAGCTGACCCAGGCGCTGGGCCAGCTGCGCACGGTGGTGGAGGCCTATCCGCAGCTGACGGCCAACCAGAATTTCATGGCGCTCCAGAGCCAGCTGGAAGGCACCGAGAACCGCATCGCGATCGCGCGGCGCGACTATAACGAGGCGGTGCAGGCCTATAACACCCGCATCCGCACCTTCCCCGACGCGGTGGGCGCGCGCATCTTCTATGGCGCCAAGCCCAAGGTGCCGTTCCAGGCGCAGGCGGGCGCGGAGACCGCACCCACGGTCAACTTCGGCAACGCCAGCTGAGCCGGGCCATGGCGCTGGTTCGGCTGCTGCTGGCGACGCTGCTCGCGCTGGGAAGCGCGGGCGCGGCGCAGGCGCAGGACTTTCCCCAGTTCACCGGCTTCGTGGTGGATGCGGCGAACGTCCTGCCGCCCGACCAGGAGGCGGCGCTCACCCAGAAGCTCGACCAGCTCCAGCAGCAGACCAACCACCAGCTGGTGGTGGCGACGGTGCCGGACCTGCAGGGCTATCCGATCGAGGATTATGGCTATCGGCTGGGCCGGGCCTGGGCGGTGGGCCTGAAGGACGCCGACAATGGCGCGATCCTGCTGGTGGCCCCCAACGAGCGCAAGGTGCGCCTCGAGGTCGGCTACGGCCTGGAGCCGGTGCTGACCGACGCCTATTCGAGCGTCGTCATCAACGGCACGATCCTGCCGCGGTTCAAGGCGGGCGACCTGGCGGGCGGGATCGTCGCGGGCGCCGATGCGCTGGCGACGCAGCTGTCGCTGCCGGACGCCGACGCGCAGGCGCGGGCCAAGGCGGCGGCCGCCGAATATGACCGCACCCACAGCACCGCGGCCAAGCGCGGCAACGGCGGCGGCTTCCCCCTGGGGCTGGTGTTCTGGGGCATGGTGCTGCTGTTCGTGCTGCTGTCGATGTTCCGCGGCCGGGGTGGCCGGAGCGGGAGCGGAGGCAAGTGGCGCGGGCGGCGCTATCGCTCGCGGGGCGGCGGCGGCAGCGACTGGCCGATCGTGCTGTGGACCATCGCCAATGCGATCGAACACGGCTCGCGCGACGACGACGACCGCGGCGGCTGGGGCGGTTGGGGCGGTGGCGGTGGCGGCGGCTCCGGCGGTGGCGGCTGGGGCGGCGGCGGCTTCGGCGGCGGCGGCGGCGGGTCGTTCGGCGGCGGCGGCGCTTCGGGGAGCTGGTGATGCATCTGAGCAAACAGGATCATGCGGCGGTCACGGCCGCCGTGGCCGCGGCGGAGCGCGGCACGGACGGCGAGATCGTGACGGTGGTCGCGGGCCGATCCGACTCGTACCACGACGTGGCGCTGCACTGGGCGGTGCTGGCGATGCTGCTGGTGCTGGCGCTGCTGTCGGTGTGGCCCGGCATGGCGGCGGCATTGTATGAGCGGGTGTTCGATCCCTGGACACAGGTGGTGCACCCGAGCGTGCTGCTGCTGATCGCGCTGCTGCTCCAGACGCTGGCGTTCCTTGTCGTTCGGCTGCTGCTCGCCATCCCGAAGCTGCGGATCGCGATGACGCCCGGTGCCACCAAGACGCGGCGGGTGCGCAGGCGGGCGGTGGGGCTGTTCCGCACCGCGGCGGAGAAGCGCACGCGTGCGCGCACCGGCGTGCTGCTCTACCTGTCGCTGGCCGAGCACCGTGCCGAGCTGATCGCCGACGAGGCCATCCACGCCAAGGTCGCGCCCGAGGTGTGGGGCGAGGCGATGGCGGCGCTGGTCGCCTCCGTGCGCGAGGGGCGCGTCGGCGAGGGCATGGCGCGCGCGGTCGAGCAGGTGGGCGTGGTGCTCGCCGAGCACTTCCCGCGCAGCGCCGACGACATCAACGAACTACCGGACCGATTGATCGAACTATGACCAAGGATGCGAATCTCCCCGTCGAGACGATGTGGGAGGGCAAGTACATCGTCGCCAAGAAGCAGGGGACGTGGGAATATGTGGGCCGGGCCCGCGGCATCGAGGCGGCGGTGATCCTGGCGGTGGACGACGAGGGCTGCGTGCTGCTGGTCGACCAGTTCCGCATGCCGCTGGGCAAGCGCTGCCTGGAGCTGCCGGCCGGACTGATCGGCGACGACGTCGCGGGCGAAGGGGCCGAGATCGCCGCCGCGCGCGAGCTGGAGGAGGAGACGGGCTATCGCCCCGGCAAGATCGAGCCGGTGGGCATGTTCCATTCCTCGCCCGGCATGGTCTCCGAAGGCTTTACGCTAATGCGGGCGACCGAGCTGGTGAAGACCGGCGAGGGCGGCGGCGTCGACGGTGAAGACATCACCGTCCACCGGGTGCCGCTCGCCGAGGTCGAGTCCTTCATCGCCGCCAAGCGCGCCGAAGGCTTCGCGATGGACGTGAAGCTGCTGCTGCTGCTGGGCGCCGGGATCCTGGCGGGGCGGTAAGCGCCGCCCCCGCCCCCGGCTTAGCGGAAGTTGTCGGCGTAGGCCTGGAGCTTGAGCTTGCGCTCGGGCGCCGGGACGACGTGATAGGTCAGGCCCTGCTTTTCGGCATAGGCCCGGGCCGCTTCCGCCGTCGGGAAGGTCAGGCGGACCTGGTCGCGGGTGTCGCCCGAGCCGGCCCAGCCGGTCAGCGGATCCGGCTGCTTGGGCTCGGTGGACTCGAACTCCAGGACCCACATGTCGGTGCGGGCGCGGCCGGACTGGGTGGAATTCTTGGGGCGCTGGTAGATACGGGCGGACGGCACAAGCTTCTCCACGCGGGAAATGGGGTTCGTTGTCAAACGCTCTAACGCCCCTCGCGCGCCCGCGCATCCGCATTTTTGGTGCGCAGCGTCGCGGAGGCCGAGGCGGGATCGTCGGGCCAGGGGTGGCGGGGGTAGCGGCCGCGCATCTCCTTGGCCACCGCCGCCCAGCTGCCGGCCCAGAAGCCGGGCAGGTCGCGGGTCGTCTGGATCGGGCGGCCGGCGGGTGAGGTGAGGCTCAAGACCAGCGGCACCGCACCGCCGGCAACGGTCGGGTGGCGGGCGAGGCCGAAGAGCGCCTGGGGGCGCAGCTCGACGCGCGGACCGCCCTCGGCACCATAGTCGATCGCGTGGGTGGAGCCGGCGGGGCTTTCGAAGCGGGCGGGAGCGAGGCGGCGGACGGCCTGCATCGCGTCCCAGCCGGCGAGCGACTCCAGGGCTTGCGTCAGAGCGGACGGTGCGATCGCGTCGAGGCGGCGCTTGCCCGAGAGGAGCGGCGGCAGCCATTCGTCGAGGCGGTCGAGCAGCACCGCGTCCGACAAGGGATCGTCGATGCCGCCCATCTCGGCCGCGAACCGCGCGCGGGCGCGCAGGGCGGCTGCGTCGTCGCCCCAGGGCAGGAGGGCGAGGCCGTGGGTGCGGACCCCCTCCAGCAGCGCGGCCTCGATCTCGGTTGCCGAAGCGGCGCTGTCGGGGCCGGAGCTCAGCCGCAGGGCGCCGAGCGCGCGGGCGCGCACGGCGCTGATCGCGCCGGTGGCGGGATCGAAGGCGACATCGCGGCGCACGGCGATGCGGTCGCCGAACAGCGACTCGATCGTGGCGAGGTCGAGCGCGGCGGCCGAGAGGATGCGCGCGCCCGAGGCGGCGCCCTGCGTCTCCGCGACCGCGAGCCATTCGGCACTGGCGAGCGGCGAGGTGGGGTCGAGGCGGAAGCCGCGGCCGCCGACGCTCGCCCAATGTTCGCCGGTCGCGTCACGGCGGCGAGCGACGCGGTCGGGGAAGGCGAGCGCGACGCAGGTGGCGAGCGCTTGCGGGTCACGTTCCGCGGGCGGGGCTGCGGGGACGAGCCTTGCCCAGCGTTGCGCCATGCGGCGGCCGGCTTCGGCACGCTGGCCGCGCTCGGTGCGCCAGCGGCGGTGGCGCAGTTCGAGGTCGGCGTCCTGGCCGCCCAACCCGCGCTCGCCGAGCAGCACCGCGACTTCGGCGGCGACCTGGGCGAGGCCGCGCTCGCCGGCGCGCACCAGCATGTGGCCGAGGCGCGGGGGGAGCGGGAGGGAGGCGATGACGGCGCCGTGCGGCGTCGGTCGGCCGTCGGCGTCGATCGCCTCCAGCGTGGCGAGGCGCGCCTTTGCCTCGGCGATGGCGGCGGCAGGCGGCGGATCGAGCCAGCGCAGCGTGGTGGGATCGGTGACGCCCCAGCGCGCGCAGTCGAGCACCAGCGCGGAGAGGTCCGCCTCCAGGATCTCGGGCGGGTCGAAGCGCGGTAGCCCGGCGGTGGCGGCGGCCTCCCACAGGCGGTAGGCGACGCCCGGCCGCTGGCGCGCGGCGCGGCCGGCGCGCTGGGTGACGGCGGCCTGGCTGGCGCGCTCCGTCACCAGCCGGGTCATGCCGGCGGCGCGATCGTAGCGCGGGCGGCGGGCGAGGCCGGAGTCGACCACGGTCGAGATGCCGTCGAGGGTCAGCGAGGTCTCGGCAATGGCGGTGGCGAGGACGAGCTTGCGGCGGCCTTCCGGATCGGGGGCGATCGCGGCGCGCTGCTGGCCGGGCTCCAGGCTGCCGTGCAGGCGGTGGAGGACGATGTCGGGGCCCAGGCCCTCCAGCCGCTCGGCCGTGCGCTCGATCTCGCCGACGCCGGGCAGGAAGGCGAGGACGCCGCCGTCGGTGTCGGCGAGCGCGGTGCGGATCGCGCGGACCATGCCGTCCTCGATCCGCTGTTCGGCGGCGCGGCCGAGGTGGCGGAGCTCCAGCGGGTGGCTGCGGCCCTCGCTCTCCACCACTGGCGCGTGGTCGAGCAGCCGGGCGAAGCGGGCGCCGTCGAGGGTCGCCGACATGGCGACGATGCGCAGGTCCGGCCGCAGCCCCGCCTGGGCGTCGAGCGCGAGGGCGAGGCCGAAGTCGCTGTCGAGGCTGCGTTCGTGAACCTCGTCGAACAGCACCGCCGAGATGCCGGCGAGTTCGGGATCGGCCTGGATGCGGGCGACGAAGATCCCCTCGGTCACCACCGTCACCCGCGTCGCGGCCGAGCGGCGGCTGTCCATGCGGGTGGCGTAGCCGAAGGTGCGGCCGACGGGTTCGCCGGCAAGTGCTGCCATGCGCTCGGCAGCGGCGCGGGCGGCGATGCGGCGGGGGGAGAGGAGCAGGACCTCGCCAGTGCACCAGGGCTGATCGAGGAGCGCGGGGGCGACCGCGGTGGTCTTGCCGGCGCCGGGCGGGGCGACCAGCACGGCGCTGCTGCGCGCGGCGAGGTGGCCGAGCAGGGCGGGCAGGACGGCGTGGATCGGCAGGGTCATCGCGCGAAAGGTTAGTCGAAAGTTAGTCCAAGATGCGGGGGCGCACCGGCTGCCCGGAGGGGTAGCGTGGCGGCTCCATGCCATGGTTTGGCGGGGTAGGACAGCGGCAGGGCCGGGAGGGTGTACCCCGGCGGAGGCCGGCGTCCAGGTGGGGGCGGTTCGCTGGAGCCGCGGGTGTTTCCCAACTGGGCCCCGGCCTCCGCCGGGGTACGCAGAAGGGGGGGCGGCTGCGCATCGTGATGTGTCCCCGCGCAGGTGGGGATGCAGGGCCGAGCAGAGCAACGTGCGTGGCGCGTGGGACCCTGGGCTCCTGCTTTCGCAGGAGCACGAGGCGGGTGCGGTTCGATGGCGCCGTACCCCGGCGGAGGCCGGGGTCCAGGTGGGGGCGGTTCGCT